>NZ_LR134483.1:2565000-2751104 GCF_900638015.1 Listeria grayi | reverse complement strand
AGTTATCCACAAAAATAAAAAAATGGTGGATAACCTTATCCCAAGGCTGTTTAAAAAATATCCACAAGTTTAAATTTAATTGTGGATAAATAAAATTATCCCCAGTATTTTTGATTTTTCGACAAGGTTTATAATAGCAGAAAAGTTCTTTGATAGCAAGGTTTGCCTTTAGTTACTCACAAACTTATCCAGATGTGCAAAACTGCTTGTCCACAGCACTGAACTTGTGTATAACTTGTTGAAAAATAAAAAATAACTTGTTTTTGAAATTTCGATTATCCACAAAGATATCCAAGTGTTTTATCCAACCTGTGTATAACTTTTGAAAAAAGGAACTATTTATCCACAGCTAAATTTCTACTTTTGAAAAATAGATATTTTTTTTGCCGCACGAATATGATATGATTATTAATAGAATGCCGATAGAAAGTGAAATGTCTATTGACAAAATCTAACTATTACCATACAATATTCAAGACTGTCTAATAGATTAAATCGATTGGACCCTTTTATGGGAGGTGTAATTAATGAAAAGAACATATCAACCAAGTAAACGTAAGAGAAAAAAAGTGCATGGTTTCCGCTCACGTATGAGTTCTAAAAACGGACGCAGAGTTTTAGCAAGTCGTCGTCGTAAAGGAAGAAAAGTTTTATCTGCGTAGACCACTGAATACGACTCAGTGGTTCTTTTTTTTAGAAAAAATGACTACATTAAAGTTGGGGAAATAATGAAAAAAGCATATCGAATCAAAAAAAATCAAGAGTTTCAAACAGTTTTCAAACGAGGAAAATCAGTAGCGAATAGACAATTTGTTGTTTATTTATTAAAACAGGAAAGTGCGGATACACATTTTCGCATTGGTTTATCTGTAAGCAAAAAAATTGGAAACGCTGTCTGCCGTAATCGTGTGAAACGATACATCAGACAATCTTTTCATGAACTAGAAGGAGAAGTAGCTTCCGGTCATGACTATATTATTATCGCCAGAAATCCGGCGGCCAATATGAGTTTTCATGAAGTTAAAAAGAGCTTGACGCATGTGCTCAAGTTAGCGCGTGTTTTACGCAAAACAGTCAAGTAATGAAACAACATGAATTCTATCCAGGCGGAAGAAGTGGAGGTTACAGCTTTTGAAGAATAAAAAATTATGGATCGTTGGGATCATGATCGGACTTGCAATGGTGCTATCAGGATGTGGTTATTCCACGGACCCGATCACAAAAGATTCAACAGGTTTTTGGAGCCATTATATCGTTTTTCCATTATCATGGTTGATCAGATGGTTTTCCGACAATCTAGGCGGCAGTTACGCGATCGGTATTATCGTTGTAACGATCATTATTCGTTTAATCATTATGCCTTTAATGATCAAACAGATCAAAAGTCAAAAAGAAATGACGAAGATCCAGCCGAAAATGAAAGAATTGCAACAAAAATATGCTTCTAAAGACAACGAAACGAAACAAAAACTGCAACAAGAAACAATGCGTCTCTATCAAGAACACAATGTAAACCCAATGATGGGATGTTTACCGCTACTGATTCAAATGCCGATCTTGATTGGTTTTTACCAAGCTATCAGTCGGACAGCTGAGATCAAAAGCGATACATTCTTATGGATGACACTCGGTCATCCGGATCAGTTTTTCATTTTGCCGATCTTAGCAGCGATCACAACGTTCTTTTCTTCCAAAATCGGTATGATGGGACAAGTGCAGCAAAATAAATCCATGGCTATGATTACTTACATCATGCCAGTCATGATTTTGGTAATGGGTATTTCACTACCGTCCGCGCTGGCACTATATTGGATCATCGGGAATATTTTTACATTTTTACAAACGCTTTTAATAAACAATCCTTTCAAAAACAAACGTGAGCAAGAGGCTTTGGCAGCTGCAGCGGCAGAAGAAGAGAGATTGAAGAAGAAAGCAGCGAACATGAAGGCCTCTAAAAAAGGAGGTAAGAAAAGAAAGTGAGAGATATAACTGCTCAAGGACAAACCGTTGAAGACGCTATTCAAAATGCACTAAAAAGTTTAGATACTGTTCGCGATAGAGTCGAGATCGAAGTTATCGATGAAGGTAAAAAAGGTATTTTTGGAATTGGTTCTAGGCTGGCAATGGTCAAAGTGGTGGAAAAAGAAAATGGAATTGAAACCGCGAAGAACTATTTAATGGATGTTGCTGAAAAAATGGGTGCGGATATCTCAATCGAAGTACAAGAAGACGGAAAAGATGTCACTTTCCAGGTCAATGGCGCAGATCTAGGTGTACTGATCGGGAAGCACGGTCAAACACTTAACTCCTTACAATATCTAACGCAATTGATCGTCAACCGAACGACGGAACAATTTTATAACATCATGATCAATGTAGGTGATTATCGGGAACGCCGCTACGAAACGTTATCGCATTTGGCAACCAAGATGGCGACGAAAGCTCTTAAAACGAAACGAGCTGTTCATTTAGAAGCAATGCCTTCCTTTGAAAGAAAAATCATCCATGCGATATTGAGTGACCGGACAGATGTGGAAACACATTCCGAGGGGAAAGATCCTTATCGCTATATCATTATCAAACCAGTAAGAAAACATTAAAAAAAAACCTTGCGACATGCTGATTTTTTCGGCGGATCGCAAGGTTTTTTCTAGGGAAAAGTGAGCAAAATCAATCATCTATAAGGGTTATCGTTGGAATAATCTTACTTCCTATGTTAGGATAGACCCTATTATCGGAGGTGGAACATTCATGGATATGGGTACTTACTGTGTGACAGTAAAGACAATCGATGGAGAAAAGTATTCAAAAACAGTAGAAGCAACGGACCAAGGGCAAGCGTTTGGTCGAGCAGTCTTAGAAAAGAATGATACACATTTTGTTTTTGAAGATGACAATAATGCTTTGATTTACGCTTATGACAATAATGTCACTGCTGTAACTGTAGCAGAAGTCTAAAAACGACAAATGAAACTTAAAAAGCAGCTGACTACTTACTCATATAGAGTAGGTAGTTTTTTGGATTTAAGCCGTTTTCTTGACTCATCGTACAGAGCATACTAAGCTAGTAGTGAGGTGAATGTAATGGCGATCCTTCACGCAAAAAAAGAAAATTTTGAAGAGATACTCGAAAACCATCCACTTATTTTGCTGAATTTCTGGGCAGAATGGTGCGCACCGTGCCGAGCATTTATCGAAACGTTAGTGACACTTGACGAAAATGAGCCGGTACAAGTGGTGAAAATCAACACGCAGCGGGAAGAAGAATTGATGGAGCGATTTGAAGTACAGGGACTTCCTTATTCTATTATATTAAAAAACGGGAAAAAAATAGGGGAGATCAAAGGAAAATGCAATTATGAAGTCCTAAAGCAGAAAATAGATACAATTTTAGCAGAAGTAAGATAATGGTTTATAGTTCAAGGGAGGAAATTGGATGAAAATCAAGGAAATCGGAACTTATACAGAGACCATTAAAACAATGCTGACAGCTTTAGAAGAACAGCTTTTCAAAATAACTGGAGATAGTGGTAGCAGTTCCTTTCGACCAACAGAGATCCAAAACGAAAAAACTATCTTTGTAGTTGGTTATGAGGGTGAAAAGGCGGTTGCTTGCGGTGCGATTCGTCAGTATGAAAAGCAGACAGCTGAATTAAAGCGGATGTATTCGCATGTCCCAAAAAGAGGTTATGGAAAACAAATTTTACAATATTTAGAGCAAAAAGCGAGAGATGCGGGCTATCATACTATTATTTTATCTACTCGAAAGGTGAACAAGGTAGCGGTGGCTTTTTATCAAAAGAACGGTTACCAACGTATAACAAATTTTGGGAAATATCAGGATAAAAGTGAGTCTATTTGTTTTCAAAAGGATATTTGAAAAGTAGTTGAAAAACCGCGTGGAACTTGTTCTCAGAGAACCTTTCCACGCGGTTTTTATGTATACAATGCTTTATTTTTTCATAAATTGCTGCTTTTCAATAAATTTTTTCAGATCCAATCGACTTGGACGTTCTAAAAAAAGAGATATTTGCTCGGACCAAGCTTCTACTCGATCGCCGTTGGTTCGTTTTTGATAATAATCTTGGATGGCCTCATCATAAGCTGCGATGCTGTCATCTTTAAACTGGTAGCTGTCTTCATGATAAATCGCCGCTTCTGGCAACCGCGGTTTTGGCTTGGAAGACTGCACAGGATAGCCTACTGTCAGGCCAAATAAAGGAATCGTATAAGGCGGCAGTTCCAAAATATCAGCCGTTTCCTCAATCGCGTTTCTGATACCACCAATGAAACAAACACCTAATCCCATTGATTCTGCGGCCACAGCCATGTTTTGAGCGGCTAATGAAGCATCGACAATAGCGACAAGCATTTTTTCCGTGCTGGATAGTGATTCCGAAGAACTGCCCAGTTTTTGCGCAATACGCTCATGTCTAGCAAGGTCAGCTACAAACACAAAGAATTGCCCGGTTTTTACCACATAAGGCTGATTACCAGCGATTGCGGATAATTTCTTTCGTTTTTCGATATCATTGATGCCGATGATCGAGTAGGCTTGGATGAAACTTGACGTAGAAGCAGCTTGGGCACTTTTGACAAGTTCTTGGATCTGCTCCGTGGAAAGTGGCTTTTCTTGAAAATCACGAATGGAATAGTGATTTTGTAATTGTTGAATGACAGGATTCATTTTTCACTGCTCCTTTAGAAATATTGTAGTTTTTTTCAAAGATGTACAAATTTTAGCGCTATCTTTAGAGAGAAGCAAGTCATTTTACTCAAAAAAAAAACAGAGCTTGTAGGCTCTGCTTTTAAAAAATCAACGGAATACGCGGAAACGATCTTCGTCAGCGATATATTCTTTTTCACCAGCAGGTTGTGCAATGTTACCAAACGGCATTTGAGCACGTAAGTTCCAACTAGCTGGGATATCCCATTCTGCTTTTACCGCATCATCGATAAGCGGGTTATAATGTTGCAAGCTTGCGCCCAAACCGATTTCAGCAAGTGCAACCCATACAGCATGTTGCGTGATACCAGTAGATTGTTCCGACCAAAGCGGGAAGTTTTCTGCATAAGCAGCGAATTGTTCTTGAAGTCCTTTTACAACAGCAGTATCTTCAAAAAATAATACTGTTCCAAATCCAGCCTGGAAAGAATTGATACGTTGTTCTGTTGCTTCAAAAGCATCTTCAGGAACGATGTTTTTCAGTGTATCTTTTACGATCGTCCATAATTTCTCATGGTGTTCACCGAATAAGATAACTACACGAGAACTTTGCGAGTTAAAAGCACTTGGTGTATTTTTCACTGTTTCTTTGATCGTTGCTTCGATCTCGCTTTGAGATAAAGTAACGTTTTTGTCAATTGCATAGATAGAACGACGATTTTTGATTGTTTCTAAGAAAGTACTAGCCATTTTTTAAAAACTCCTTTTATATGTTTATTATTAGTAACTTACTTTAGTATAGCAGCTATTTTTTATTTTTCAAGTTATTTTATCTGGAAAATGAAAAAAAGTTGAAAAACGAATTATTCTCCTTGTAAGCGGATAAAGTTCTGTTTTTAGTGAAATTTGCCAAAAATAAGTCTGTTATTGGCAAAAGAATCTGCTATAATGTACAAATAAGTAAGCCCTAAATTTGAAAAATCGGAATATTATGTGTTATCTACTAATTATGAAGGAGAGATGAGAGTGAAGCGAGTCTATAACTTTTCAGCAGGACCAGCCGTTTTACCGGAGAGCGTGCTGAAAAAGGTACAAGAAGAATTGTTGTCTTATCAAGGGTCAGGCATGTCAGTGATGGAGCTGAGTCATCGTTCCTCCTTATTTGAAGCGATCATTCAAGATGCCGAAGCACTACTCAGGAAATTGATGCATATCCCTTCCAACTATCATGTCCTATTTTTACAAGGCGGGGCAAGTCTGCAATTTGATATGATTCCCCGTAATTTAGTGCGAGAGGGAGAAAGAGTCGGTTTTATCCACACTGGTTCTTGGTCGGAAAAGGCGATTCAAGCAGCGCAGGAATTTTCAGCTATAGAAGTAGAGGAATTAGCCAGCTCGGCAGATAAAAATTTTTCTTATATACCAGATTTCCCGTTGCTGTCAGAGGACTATGCTTATGTGCATCTCACTACTAATAATACAATTGAAGGAACTACGATCTATGAGATCCCCAATTACGGCGAGGTACCAATCGTGGCAGACATGTCTTCTAATATTCTTTCTAGCGATTATGATATCCATCAGTTTGGTCTAATCTACGCAGGGGCACAAAAAAATATCGGACCAGCAGGATTGACGATCGTTATTATTCGGGATGATTTAGTAGGCCGCGTTCAAGGAATACCGAAAATCCTTGATTATCAAACGCATATCAAAAACGGTTCGATGTACAATACACCGCCGACATTTGCTATTTATGTAGCAAAACTTGTTTTTGAATGGCTGGATGATTTGGGTGGCGTTTCTGCGATGGAAGCACAAAATCGTAAAAAAGCAGGATTGTTATATGATTATATCGATCAATCAGACTTTTTCCGTTCGCCAGTTTTGCCGCGAGACCGCTCCCTGACAAATATTCCATTTCAAACCATTTCTCCAGAGCTGGACAAACGCTTTATCGAAGAAGCGGAAGCAAACGGGCTAGTTAATTTAAAAGGACACCGTTCCGTTGGGGGAATGCGTGCAAGTCTATATAACGCATTTCCGCAAGAAGGCGTCGAAGCACTTATTTCATTTATGGATAAATTTGCTAAGGTCCAAAAAGGAGGACGTGTCCATGTTTAATATTCAAACATTTAATAATATCGCCAAAGAAGGCTTGCAAGTATTTGACATTGAAAAATATCTGATCGATGGTAATCAGCCACCAGACGGTTATCTGCTCAGAAGTCAGAACCTGCATGAGATCACGATCCCAGAATCTATCAAAGCCATCGCTCGGGCAGGTGCAGGTGTAAATAATATTCCTACAACGGATTGTGCGGAGCGGGGAGTTGTCGTTTTTAATACACCTGGAGCAAATGCGAACGCTGTAAAAGAATTAGTCTTGGCCGGATTATTCTTATCTGCTCGTCCGATCATCGAAGGAAATCAGTGGATCAACCAGCTGGAGAGCGAAGATATCGAGAAAAAAGTAGAAGCTGGAAAAAAAGCATTTGCCGGAACAGAATTAGCTGGTAAAAAATTAGGAATCATCGGTTTAGGCGCGATCGGCGCATTAGTAGCTAATGATGCACTTCATCTAGGAATGGATGTCGTCGGCTATGATCCATTTGTTTCGGTCGATACTGCGTGGAGGATCTCCAAAGAAGTTACGCGGGCAATCACGCTGGAAGAGGTGCTCGCCACATGCGACTATATCACCGTCCACGTGCCACTTATGGAAAATACGAAAGAAATGTTCAATGAAGAAACATTGCAACTGCTGAAAAGCAATGCAGTCCTGCTCAACTTTTCCAGAGGAGAACTCGTTGATAAAGATGCAGTCAAAGCTTTACTGGATGAAGGAAGTTTCCGCCTATATATGACGGATTTTGCTACCCCAGAATTGATCAAGCATCCTAATGTCCGGGTATTTCCGCATTTAGGTGCTTCAACAGAAGAAGCAGAGATCAATTGTGCGAAAATGGCAGCCAAAGAATTGAAGCAATATCTGGAAACAGGAAACATCCAGAATGCAGTCAATTATCCTAATGTCGATATGCTTTATAAAGGATTGCCGCGCATCAGTATTTGTCATAAAAACATTCCCAACATGGTAGGGCAAATAACCACGGAACTTGCCAAAAACACCTTTAACATCATTGATATGCGGAATAGTAGTAAAGGCGATTATGCCTATACGTTGATCGACTTGGATGAAGCGAATACGAAAGCGGATCTAAGAGATATCAAACGAGAACTAAGCGCTATTCAAGGCGTTTTACGAGTACGAATCTTGGAACCTGTCAAAACGTATGTATAAATAATTTCCCGGGAAATAAAGGAGGAAATAAATTGGTAAAAGTAAGTCCATTCAAAGCAATCAGACCAAAAGAAGCCATCGCAGATAAGCTGGCGTCACTTCCTTATGATGTTTTAAACACGCAGGAAGCAAGGGAATTAGGAAAAGAAAATCCTTTTTCCTTTTTACATATCGACAAGGCGGAAATTGATCTGGAAGATACGATCTCGCCATATGATGACCGAGTTTATGAACAAGCACAGACTAACTTACAAACCTTTTTAGATAAAGGCTGGTTAAAAAAAGATAGTAAAGCTTTCTTTTACATTTACCAATTAATAATGGGTGGTCGCAAGCAGACGGGAATCGTCGCATGTACCTCCATCGATGACTATATCAATAAAAAAATCAAAAAGCATGAATTTACTCGTGAAGAAAAAGAGCTGGATCGTATTCGCCATGTAGATGCTTGTGATGCTAATACAAGCCCGATCTTCCTCACTTATCGGCATCAGCAAACGATCGATCAAATAGTCGCAAATTGGAGCATTGCCAATGAGCCGCTTTATGATTTTACAAGTTTCCACGATGTTCAGCATCGCGTGTGGGCGATTGATGACGATATAACGATCGAAAGACTGGCAAAAGCATTTGAAGAAGTGGAGGCACTTTACATCGCAGACGGTCATCACCGCACAGAATCTGCCGTCAAAGTGGGGCTTAAACGAAGGGAACAGTATCCGGATCGGAATGAATCTGCAGAATTCAATTCCTTCTTAGCCGTTTTATTTCCCGAAAATGAACTGGCGATCTGGGATTATAATCGTGTGATCGATATTCCGCTAGAAACTACTTTCCGTCAGCAGCTGGAAACGGCTTTTGAAGTGAAAGAACAGCCAGCGCGTTATAAACCAACATCGCCAAAACATGTGGGCATGTATACAGCTGGTAAATGGTATGAGCTGAAAGTAAAAGCAGCCTATATTCCTAGTGATGCTGTAGGTAAACTAGATGTGTCGATCTTACAAGCACAAGTATTGACGCCATTATTTGGGATAACGGACATCAGACGAGATGAGCGAATCGATTTTGTTGGTGGAATCCGTGGGTTGGAAGAGTTGGAGCGCTTAGTAGATAGCGGAAAACAAACGATTGCTTTTGCAATGTATCCCACCACGGTTGAGGATCTACTGCAAGTTGCTGATGCAAATGAGATCATGCCACCTAAATCTACTTGGTTTGAGCCTAAATTATTAAGCGGGCTTTTTGTGCATGATTTAGAAAGTAAATAATTAGAAATACATACTTGTCCATTTTTATAATAAAAAGGCAGGTATGTATTTTTCTGCAGGCAGAGAATTTTTAATAAATTAAGTATAAAACCTTGTTATTCACATGTGGATAAGTTAAAATATAGGTTATTGAAATAATTGGAAAACTGTGGATATGTGCATAACTTATCCCGACAATTAAATAAAGCTGACAATTTAATTGCTTTGGTGAAAGCGGAGCGTAAGTTGTTGATATCTGAGGCAAATCATGTGCCAATATTTATTCGTGGAGTAAAATGAAAATATTTTACTTAGAAAGGTGGGTAAAGAATGGAGTTTGATACTATTGCTGCAATTTCAACGCCGCCGGGAGAAGGAGCCATTGCTATTATTAGATTGAGCGGCCCCTTGGCGATTCAAATAGCGGATCGTATTTTTTATGCCAAAAAGCGTTTAGAAAAAGTAGACAGTCATACCATTCATTATGGTCATATAAAAGAAAATGGAGAAACGATCGAGGAAGTGATGGTCAGCGTGATGCGTGCGCCACGAACTTTCACAAGAGAAGACGTGGTAGAGATCAATGCACACGGTGGGATCGTCTCTGTTAATCGCGTACTGCAACTGCTACTTGAAAAAGGAGCAAGACTTGCGGAACCGGGTGAATTCACCAAAAGAGCTTTTTTAAATGGGCGAATCGATCTATCCCAAGCAGAAGCGGTGATGGATCTGATCCGAGCAAAGACCGACCGCGCAATGGGCGTGGCTTTGCGCCAGCTAGATGGGAATCTTTCCAAACTTATCCGTAGTCTGCGCCAAGAGATCTTGGATGCACTTGCTCAAGTGGAAGTGAATATTGATTATCCGGAATACGATGATGTAGAAGAAATGACCCAGCGCATGCTACTAGAAAAAACGCAATTAGTCAAAAATTCCGTAGAGCAACTACTTTTGACTGCTAAACAAGGAAAAATCTTGCGTGAAGGATTAGCTACAGCAATTATCGGTCGACCAAATGTTGGAAAATCTTCCTTATTGAATCAGCTTATCCAAGAGGAAAAAGCAATCGTTACCGATATTGCCGGTACAACTCGTGATATCATTGAAGAATACGTGAATGTACGCGGCGTACCACTTCGTCTGATCGATACCGCTGGAATACGCGAAACCGAAGATATCGTCGAAAAAATTGGTGTAGAACGCTCTCGAAAAGCACTAGCAGAGGCAGATTTTATTCTGCTTGTATTAAATCAAAACGAAGCCTTGACGATAGAAGACGAAGCTCTTTTCGAAGCAGCGAAAGGACATACTTTTGTCGTGGTTTTAAATAAAACAGACCTGCCATCTAAAATCGACCGAAAACAACTAGAAAAATTGGCAAATGGCAATGCGATCGTCGAAACATCGCTTTTAAAAGATGAAGGAATGACGGATTTAGAAGAAGCAATCAATTCTTTATTCTTTGAAGGAGAAATCGATGCAGGAGATGCCACATATATCTCGAACGTCCGTCACATCGCGCTGCTGCATCAAGCCATCGAGGCATTAGATGCCGTTGTCGAAGGGGTTTCTGTGGGAATGCCAGTCGATATCGTCCAAATCGATATGACTCGTGCTTGGGATCTACTAGGCGAAATAACCGGAGATTCTGTTCAAGATGAATTACTCGATCAATTATTCAATCAATTTTGTTTAGGAAAATAAATGTGGGAGGCTATCATATGCAAACCTATGATGCAGGAAATTATGACGTTATCGTTGTCGGTGCTGGACATGCAGGCGTAGAAGCTGGTCTTGCTAGCGGACGCATGGGCGCTAAAACGTTGATGCTGACAATAAATCTCGACATGGTCGCTTTTATGCCATGTAATCCATCTGTCGGCGGCCCGGCCAAAGGAGTCGTTGTTCGTGAAATCGACGCGCTAGGCGGTGAAATGGGTCGTAATACAGATAAGACATATATTCAAATGCGGATGCTTAATACTGGGAAAGGCCCTGCTGTAAGGGCACTTCGAGCACAAGCAGACAAATGGGACTATCAACATGAAATGAAACATACAATCGAGAAAGAAGAAAACATTACATTACGCCAAGGCTTAGTAGAAGAACTTATTATTGAAGATGGCCGCTGCGTAGGCGTAATCACAAACAGCGGAGCAAAATACCGCGCAAAAACAGTCGTGATCACGACTGGTACATTTTCTCGTGGGGAGATCATTGTAGGAGAGCTACGTTATTCAAGCGGTCCCAATAATCAACAACCCTCTGTAAAATTATCTGAACATCTGGAAGAACTGGGCTTTGAACTACGTCGTTTTAAAACGGGAACACCGCCGCGCGTAAAATCAAGCTCGATCGATTACACGAAGACAGAAGAACAACCAGGTGATGAGCAGCCGCAAGCGTTCAGCTACGAAACCGTAGATATGCTCGTGGATCAATTACCATGCTGGTTGACGTATACAAATGAGCAAACACATGAAATTATTAACGCCAATCTTCACCGCTCCCCAATGTTTACCGCAACGAAAAAAGGAACAGGCGCACGCTACTGTCCATCGATCGAGGATAAGATCGTACGTTTCAGTGACAAACCAAGACATCAAATCTTCTTGGAACCAGAAGGCCGCAATACAGAAGAAGTATACGTACAAGGTCTTTCAACAAGTTTACCGGAAGATGTTCAGCGCGAAATGCTACAAACGATCCCTGGCTTAGAAAACGTTGAAATGATGCGTGTTGGCTATGCAATTGAATATGATGCAGTCATGCCTGACCAATTATGGCCAACATTAGAAACGAAAAAAGTAGAGAATCTTTATACTGCTGGACAAATAAATGGTACAAGTGGCTATGAAGAAGCTGCTGGTCAAGGATTAATGGCGGGTATCAATGCTGCACGCAAAGCAATGGATAAAGAACCGGTCATTTTAGGAAGAAATGAAGCCTATATCGGCGTTTTGATCGATGATCTCGTGACTAAAGGAACGGAAGAACCTTATCGTCTGTTGACATCGAGAGCTGAATACCGCTTATTGCTTCGTCATGATAATGCTGATCTAAGATTGACTGAGATCGGTCATGAAATCGGCTTGATCAGCGATGAAAGATATGCTGCTTTTAAAGAAAAACAAGCGCTTATCGCTGATGAGATCACTCGCTTGAAAAAGGTACGCATCAAACCTACAAAAGAAGTACAAACACTATTAACGGAAATGGGTGCCAATGAACTTAAAGACGGCGTATTAGCAGCTGACTTTTTAAGACGTCCGGAAATCACCTATCCGATTATCGAGCAAATTGTTCCACGTGAAACATCTTTAAGTGATGAAATCAAAGAACAAGTTGAGATCCAAATCAAATATGAAGGCTACATTGAAAAAGCTAGCGCTCAAGTGGATAAGATGAAGCGTATGGAAGATAAAAAAATACCGGAAAACATCGATTATGATGCAATTGGTGGTCTTGCTACCGAAGCATTGGAAAAATTGAAGAAGATCGAGCCTTTATCTATTGCACAAGCAAGCCGAATCAGCGGTGTAAATCCAGCTGATATTTCGATTTTGCTAGTGTATATCGAACAAGGGAAGATAGCAAAAGTAGCACAAGCATAGCAAGAGGCGGGGAGGACAGAGAATGAATCCAGAAACATTCAAACAGTCATTGCTAGAAAAAGGTATTGAACTAAGTGAAAAGCAGCTGCAGCAGTTTGAAGATTATTTCCATATGTTGGTAGAATGGAATGAAAAAATGAATTTGACAGCTATTACCAATAAAGAAGAAGTTTATTTAAAACATTTCTATGACTCGATTTCTGCCGCTTTTTATGTAGATTTTGAAGATCAGGCTTCCCTTTGCGATATCGGAGCGGGAGCTGGATTCCCCAGTATTCCAATCAAAATATGCTTTCCGCATTTAAAGATCAGTATCGTAGATTCGCTGCAGAAAAGAATCACTTTTCTAAATGCACTGGCGGAAAAATTGGATCTGACAGATGTTCAGTTTTTCCATAGCCGAGCAGAAGATTTTGGTCAAAACAAAGATTTTCGCGCATCTTATGACTATGTAACAGCCAGAGCAGTAGCCAGAATGAGTGTCCTGGCAGAGCTTTGCTTGCCATTAGTACGAAAAGGCGGTTACTTTATCGCGATGAAAGCTGCACAAGCAGAAGCGGAAATGGAGCAAGGGAATCAAGCAATCACCGTGTTGGGTGGAAAATTAGAAAAGCAATTTGCTTTTGAATTGCCAGTTGAGCACAGTGAACGCCACATTTACACGATTTTAAAAACAAAAGAAACACCGAATAAGTATCCTCGCAAAGCAGGAATGCCTAATAAACAACCAATTGAATAGAAATTTAGAGAAGGGTATGTTTTTCATACTCTTTTCTGCTAAAATAGTAAGAGAAGCAGGACGGCTATTACTGCTTAAGAATTTCAGAAAGGAAGGGTCCTTATGGCTTTTCGTTTATTCGGAAAAAAAGATAAAACAAATGAAGAATCAGAACAAGGGCAGTTGGAGACATTTCAGCGTGTCGAAGATTTACCGATGGACAAGATTTTCCCTAACCAATTCCAGCCACGGACAGTATTTAATGAAGATAAAATTGCAGAGCTAGCGCAAACAATCGAAGAACATGGCATTATCCAGCCAATTGTTGTTAGGAAAATGGACCCAGATTATTATGAAATCATCGCTGGAGAACGCCGTTTCCGGGCTGCCCTATCATTGGAAATGGAAACAATTCCGGCGGTCGTTCAAGAAATGGATGATGAAGAAGTCGCAGCAATCGCACTTATTGAAAACCTGCAGCGTGAACAGTTGACGCCAATTGAAGAAGCAAAAGCCTATCGCAATTTATTGGATATCCAAGATGTCACCCAGGAATTATTAGCAACACGCCTTGGCAAAAGCCAATCGGCAATTGCAAATAAACTTCGCTTGCTAAAACTTCCAGAAGAAATACAAGCTGCCGTATTAGACAAACAGATTTCCGAGCGCCATGCACGTTCGCTATTAGTATTGGAAACAGAAGAACAGCAGTTGGAGATTTTAAAAGAAGTACTTGCAAATCATTGGAATGTCAAACAAACCGAAACACGTATCCAAGAATTGATCACTAAAAAAGAAACCAAGCCGAAAAAAACTAAACCTAAGCACCAATCCATAAGTAGGGATATTCGAATTGCTTTAAATACCATCAAACAGTCAGTCACAATGGTCAAAGATAATGGAATGGAACTAGATGTCGAAGAGGAAGAGTCCGATGATTTTTATCGGATCACCATTCAAATTCCTAAAAAAAAGTAAGGAGCAGGATTATTGACTAAATTAGTTACTAATATTTGGCACATTATTGGAATTATCAGCTCTCTGCTGGTGCTCCCATTCTTTTTTAGCATGTTGACAGAAAGCATGCTTGGTTTCAATTTGAAATATCTCCTTTATTTTTTCACCGCTCCAGCATTAACGGGAGATATTGTACATAGTATTAGGTCTTATGTCATGTACGTCATTGCGTTTCTATATGTGATTTATATGGTCCGAAAGATCTATGGTTGGTATAAAAAGGCAAATGCGTAATAGAAGACTACTCTATATTATATAGAGTAGTTTTTTTGTTGAAAAAGTTTTCATATATTAAGTGCTTTTTTGACAGAAAACCCTTACAATGGAAGTAGGAAAGAAGTAAAGGAGGGAAGTGGAACAATCTGTGTTCCGCGAAAATAATGGCCAAGATAATATTTGCTCAGGATGAACAAGAAACATATAGTGCGTATCAATTCATTCAAGACTTAATTACAAATCAACCCCTTATGGCAACGTTATTATTCCAAGGATTACTTCAACTAGAGGAGGCGCCCACAAGAAAGCTCACAACTGGCAAGCAGATCACTCCCGATATTCACTTAGCGATCGGGAAAGGAAATACTTACCAGCTTCAAACAAGAAAGATAGAGAACTCTGTAGATCAACCGATTCAAGAGCTCAGAGTAATATTCAAAGATAAAAGCTGTATATTGACATATTTTGTAGCGATATGGGACGATGAGACTTATTATTGCTTTGTAAAAGGATCATTTCGTGAGAAGAATCCATTTATGGATAAAATAGATTCCTACCGTGAAGAAACCAAGCGTATCTTTATTCGTAGCGGAAACTTAGATATTAGTAGAAGTCCAGATTTCAATGAATTGAAGAAGTTGGCATGGCAAAATGATGGTATCGTGCATTATTTAGAAAGCTTTTCAGCTTCCCTCGGTCAATATATTTTTATAAAACGGATAAAGAAAAAATGGTCTCAATTAGATTTATCATTGAAGACAGGACTTTCTCCAAGTATTGTGGAACGAGTAGAAGCTGGTGATCCAGATATTTCTATGAGAATGTATCAAAAAGCGGTGCAATTATTAGAAATTGAGGCACAGCTAGGTGATACAGGTTTAAATTTGAAATAAAAAGAGCGATTTCCCGGTTATTTAGGGAAATC
Organism: Listeria grayi; assembly: GCF_900638015.1. Taxonomy (NCBI): domain Bacteria; kingdom Bacillati; phylum Bacillota; class Bacilli; order Caryophanales; family Listeriaceae; genus Listeria; species Listeria grayi. The sequence goes on along the minus strand of NZ_LR134483.1, from coordinate 2,735,394 downwards.
GCTTTTTTTATGAATGTTTCACGTGAAACATTCGCAAAAAAATTATTTTGCTAAAACTAGGACTAATCACTATTTTTTTGGTAGAATAGTAGAAGAACCGTATATTACGGAAAAATCGAGGGTTGGTGAAACAATTTGAGCAAAATTATCGCACTTGCAAACCAAAAAGGTGGGGTGGGAAAGACTACATCTTCTGTGAATTTAAGTTCTAGTTTGGCTTTTCTTGGTAAAAAAGTGTTGTTAGTTGACATCGATCCACAAGGAAACGCCTCAAGTGGAGTGGGTGTTAACAAAGGGGAAGTAGAAAATTGCATTTATAATGTTTTAGTAGATGATGTCGAATTAAAAGATGTCTTACTACATACAGAACTTGATAATTTAGATGTGATCCCTGCTACGATCCAGCTTGCTGGTGCAGAGGTGGAACTAGTTCCTGCCATTTCAAGAGAAATACGTCTTAAAAAAGCAATCAATACAGTGAAAGACAACTATGACTATATTATTATTGACTGTCCGCCATCTTTAGGCCTTTTGACATTGAACGCATTGACAGCAGCAGATTCGGTTTTAATTCCTGTACAATGTGAATATTATGCACTTGAAGGATTGAGCCAGTTATTGAATACGGTGCGAATCGTGCAAAAACATTTAAATGAGGACCTTCAAATCGAAGGTGTACTGCTGACGATGTTGGATGCACGCACAAACTTGGGTATTCAAGTTATCGAAGAAGTGAAGAAATACTTCCAAAACAAAGTGTTCCAAACGATCATCCCTAGAAACGTAAGACTAAGCGAGGCGCCAAGTCATGGCAAACCAATCATTTTATATGATGCCAAATCGAAGGGTGCTGAAGTATATTTAGAGTTAGCAAAGGAAGTGATTGCTCATGGCTAAAGGACTTGGAAAAGGAATCAATGCACTTTTTAACAATGTTGAGGGAGAAGAAGAATCCGTTCAAAACATCGAATTGAAGTTGATTGAACCCAATCCATTTCAACCACGTAAAAATTTTGATAAAGCAGCGATCAATGAATTAAGTGATTCAATCAAGATTCATGGCGTACTACAACCAATCATTTTAAGAAATGCTAAAAAGGGTTACCAAATTGTCGTTGGAGAGAGAAGATTTCGAGCAAGTAAAGAGGCCGGGTTAAAAGAGATACCAGCTGTTGTACGCGATATGACGGATGCAGAAATGATGGAACTATCCGTAATTGAGAACTTACAGCGCGAAGACTTATCTCCCATGGAAGAAGCGGAATCTTATCAGTTCTTAATGAGTAATTTAGAATTGACTCAAAGTAAATTGGCAGAACGTGTTGGTAAAAGCAGACCATATATTGCTAACTTTGTACGTCTATTGACCTTACCAGAAGTTGTACAAGATTATTTGCGTGACGGATCTTTGTCTGCTGGACATGGTAGAGCTTTATTAGGACTTAAAACCAAAAAAAATATTGTTCCACTTGCTGAAAAGTCGATCAAAGAGGCTCTGACAGTACGTCAATTAGAGAAACTGGTCACTGATATAAATGAGAATGTTTCACGTGAAACAGTGAAAGCGCCTCGTGTTCCAATTTTCATTCGCGAAACAGAAAGCCAATTACGCAATAAATTTGGTACAGCTGTCAATATTAAACGTCGAGATAAAAAAGGGAAAATTGAAATTGAATTTTTATCCGATGATGACTTAGATAGAATTCTTGAAATCTTAGATGTTCAATTTGATGAAGAATAAATTAATAAGATATTGAGGTTGACCATTATGGAAAAAGAAGAATTTGGATTGAATGATATAGTAGAAATGAAAAAGCCTCATCCTTGTGGTGTGAATAAATTCAAAATCATTCGGATGGGGATGGATATTCGAATAAAATGTGAAGGCTGCGGCCATAGTGTGATGCTTCCAAGAAGAGAGTTTGCACGAAAAATAAAACGAATAGTTGTGAAAGCAGAAGAGTGCTGAGAAGCGCTCTTCTTTTCTTGTAAACAGAATATTTGTAAAAAAACCCTCCGTAAAATATAATTTATATTAGATGATAATAATTCTATTTTAAGGAAGGGGAATACATATGTCAGAAAAGAAACAATTAACAACAAACCAAGGGGTTCCGATCGGGGATAATCAGAATTCGATGACTGCGGGTATCAAAGGACCAACGCTATTAGAAGACTACCAATTGATTGAAAAATTAGCACATTTCGATAGAGAAAGGGTCCCGGAACGAGTGGTTCATGCTCGTGGTGCAGGAGCACACGGTGTTTTTGTAACTAAAAAAAGCATGAAAAAATATACGAAGGCGGCTTTCCTTGCAGAAGAAGGTACAGAAACAGAAGTTTTTGCACGATTTTCGACGGTTATTCATGGACAGCACTCGCCGGAAACTTTACGAGATCCGCGTGGCTTTTCGATCAAGTTTTATACGGAAGAGGGCAATTATGATTTTGTGGGAAATAATTTACCGGTATTCTTTATTCGCGATGCCATCAAATTCCCAGATGTGATCCATTCCTTGAAACCAGATCCAACGACAAATATCCAAGATGGAAATCGGTATTGGGATTTTTTCAGTATGTCGCCAGAAGCAACGACGATGATCATGTATCTTTTTAGTGATGAAGGGACACCGGCTTCTTACCGTGAAATCCGGGGATCGAGCGTTCATGCTTTTAAATGGGTGAATGAAGAAGGAAAGACGGTTTACGTGAAATTACGCTGGATTCCAAAAGCTGGAATCGTTAATCTATCAACAGAACAGGCTTCGCAGATTCAGGCAAAAGAATTTAACCATGCGACACGTGACCTGCACGAAGCGATTGAAGCAGGAGAGTATCCAGAATGGGATCTATTTGTGCAAGTTTTAGATCCAGCGGACTTGGATAAATTTGATTTTAATCCGCTTGATGCTACTAAAGACTGGTTTGAAGATGTTTTTCCTTATGAGTTTGTTGGGACGATGATATTGAACCGTAATCCTGAAAATGTCTTTGCGGAAACAGAGTCAGTAGGGTTCAATCCAGGCGTTTTAGTCCCGGGTATATTGCCTTCTGAAGACCGTCTGTTACAAGGGCGCTTGTTTTCTTACTCGGATACACAACGACATCGTGTAGGAACTAATTACCTACAATTACCAATTAATAGTCCGAAATCGGAGGTTCATAATAACCAGCGTGACGGAGCTATGCCTATCAAACAGCAAACGAGTTCCATTAATTATGAACCAAATAGTTATGATTCAGAGCCGAAAGAAGATCCGACATATATAGAGCAGAATCAAGCACTTCGGGGCGAATTGTTTGGTCGTTTGGCAGCGGAGAAGCCGAATAACTTTGGGCATGCGAAAGAAGTATGGAAACGTTATTCCGATCAAGAACGAGCAGCATTAGTAAAAAACATTGTGGATGATTGGGAAGGTGTAAGAGAAGATATTAAGATCAGAAATTTACGGAATTTCTATCAAATCGAGTCGGAATTTGCTGAGCGTGTAGCAGAGGGAACTGGTATTGATTTAAAAGCGCATATTACGGATTTGAAATAAAATAAAAAGAGCGATGGCTGATTAATTAGCCATCGCTCTTTTTGTTTCACGTGAAACAATTAAACATTGAAACGGAAATGGACAACATCGCCGTCTTTCATTTCGTATTCTTTTCCTTCTAACCGAACTTTACCAGCTTCCTTAGCAGCATGTTCGGAGCCATATTCTACTAAAGCGTCATAAGCGACAACTTCTGCTCGAATAAAGCCTCGTTCAAAGTCAGTGTGGATGATTCCAGCACATTGAGGAGCTTTCATCCCTTTTATAAAGGTCCAAGCACGAACTTCTTGAACACCAGCTGTAAAGTAGGTAGCAAGACCAAGGAGGGAGTAAGCCGAACGGATAAGTTTATCAAGTCCGGATTCTTCAATGCCTAGAGCTTCTAAAAATTCAGCTTTATCATCGTCTTCCAACTCCGCGATTTCTTCTTCGGCGCGGGCACAAACGACGATTACTTCAGAATTTTCTTTGGCAGCAAATTCTCTTACTGCTTGAACATATTTATTGTTATCTGGATCAGAAACTTCTTCTTCGCTTACATTAGCAACGTATAGGACCGGTTTTCTAGTAAGTAAAAACAGGTTGCGTACCACTTTCTCTTCTTCCTCGTTAAATTCAACTGTACGGGCAGGTAAATCGTTCAAAAAAGCTTCTTTTAATTTAGTTAGAACATTAAATTCGATAACGGCTTCTTTATCTTTTTGTTTTGCCAATTTTTCGACGCGGCTGAAACGTTTTTCAACGCTTTCTAAGTCTGCCAAGATCAATTCCAAGTTGATTGTCGTGATGTCGTCGATAGGATCGACCCGACCTTCAACGTGGGTGATATTCTCGTCGTCAAAACAGCGAGTCACGTGACAGATAGCGTCTACTTGGCGAATATGAGAAAGAAATTTATTTCCTAGACCTTCACCTTTACTTGCTCCTTTAACGATTCCAGCGATATCCGTAAACTCAAATGTTGTTGGAACGGTTTTTTTAGGTTTTACTAGTTCTGTTAGTTTATTTAATCGGCTGTCAGGAACTTCGACGATACCGACGTTTGGATCAATGGTAGCAAAAGGGTAGTTCGCTGCTTCTGCACCAGCCTTTGTTATTGCGTTGAAAAGTGTGGATTTCCCGACGTTCGGAAGTCCAACAATACCAGCAGTTAATGCCATTTTTTAATCTCCTTTTCGCATTTTATCACTATCGACTATTATAGCGGTTTTCTTTAGAAATTAAAAGCCTCGTTTTTCTGGGAAAAGATAATCTAAGATTTTGTCGCCTATTTTTTTGCGTTCTCCTTCATAAGGGAAGCAGTGCATATGCATCGCAGGATTGAAATTAAGTTCGATAATACCATGTTTATGCGCTTCGTCATGGATCGAGGGAATGATGATATCAACGCCACAGATATGCGCATCGGCGATCTGTGTACATTGGATCGCGATTTCTTTGTAAAAATCGGGCATTTGATCGGTGAAATCGATGCTGTCTCCGCCAGTACTGATATTGGAGTTCTCACGAAGATAGATCGTTTTGCCTGTTTCGGGAATGGATTCCCAGCTATATTGCTGCATTGAAAGCATGAGTGTTTCTTCCGGACCAGTAAGGATCTTTTCTAAAGGTTTCAAATGATCGGTCCCACGTAATGGATCCGCATTTTTTTGATCGACAAGTTCTTGGACGGTATGTTTGCCATCGCCAGTTACATTTGCCGGAATTCGTTTCAGGACTGCTTCGACTTTGTCATCAATAACTAGAAAACGGTATTCATCACCTTCGATAAATTCCTCGATAATCACAGCCTCATCGTAGCTAAAAGCGATTTTCAATGCTTCTTGAAAGTCTTTTTCGGTAAAAGCATCTTTAAAGATACTGATTCCCCAGCCATAGTTAGTAGATTTTGGTTTCACAACAATTGCTTTTCCCGTGAAAAGGGGATAGGCGCTTTGTGCGGTTTCGATATCGGTGAAATTTTCGCCGAATGGAACGTTCATACCGTGTTTGGCAAGGATCTTTTTAGTTACGACTTTATTTTCCATGACCAAGACAGAAACATAGTTGTCCTTAGAGGTTTTGCTGGCTTGTTTCACGTATTCGATATGATCGCCTACAGAAAATGCCAAGAAATTGTCGGTAGCATCTAACACTTCTGTTTTGATACCGCGTTTTAAAGCGTCTTTCCAGATGATCTGGGTGGATAGCTCCATGTTTTCTGCACCTTTAAGCTGGTACGCAAGACCATAGGATTTTTCTTGATAGTCGGCTGCAAGAGCAAGATTGCTTGCGATAAAGCCGTCTTTTTGTGCTGCAGAGATCGATTTGGCTGCGATTGTCTGCTGAGGATCGTCTACCATGGCGCGATGTTCGCTGATAACTTCCAGCAGGTGCTGTTGATCGGGTGCCAATGTTTCAATGATCTGTTGCATTTTGTCTAATTCCTGTTGAGCTGCTTCTTGGAAGGCGATCTTGCCTTCGGGATGGAGTTGTAAATCTGGTTGCGATAAACCGTTTCGGGCAATCAAGTCTTCGTTGGCTTCGATACTTGCTGCTGCTGTTTCCCATGTAATATCATCTTGATTTGTAAGCAATGCTGTTAGGAACATCAAATGGATGAGATGCAGCGTCTTTTTGGAAATGCCATTTAATTCGAACGGATTCAGGTCAATGGAACGAATTTCGAGATATTCAACGCCTTTTTCGGCTAAACTTTCCAATGTCTGATCTGTATGAGCATTTTTCAAGCGAATCGGATTGTAATATTCTCGCATACTATCAATAGTGCCGGCTTCGATATAGTTAGCGATCGACTGAATATAATTTTCAAAAGTATCATATTTAACATTTAAAGGTTCACTGTTTTTATACCCGTGAGCACTGTTTCGGAGCGACATTCCTGTTGGAAGATAGCTGCTGTTTTGATTTAAAGGCCTTGCATTTGAGATCGCAGTAAAGTCGTTTTCAAATACAGGACTTGCACCTGTCAGATATACGAGCAGCCAGCGTTTCTTCATAAAATAGCTAGCGACTTGCATGTACAGCTGATTTTTGAAGGTGTGATAAGTCGTATCTTCTGGAGCGCTTTTTTCGTATAGCTGTTTTAGAAAATCTTCAGCAAAAGAGAAGTTATAGTGGATGCCAGATAATAATTGAATCTTCTTCCCGTATTCTTTCGCTAAATGTTCGCGGTAAACGCGGTGTTCGCTATCCTTGGTTTTGTAGACGGCAATAGGGATATCTTTTTCTGGCGGCAAAATCGCCGGATTGCTGGATGGCCATAATAATTCCTCGCCGATTTCATTGTTCACGATATTATTAAGGTTGTGCAAAGCATCGTAAACTTCATTTACGGAGCCACACACGGGCGTGATCATTTCCACTTGGCTTTCGGAAAAATCGGTTTTGATGTTGCAATTGTCTTCTTTAGGGCCGAATATCGCTGGATGAGGGGTAAGTGCCAAGTGCCCGTTCCGATCCACCCGTAAATTTTCTTTTTCCAGACCAAAGTTCCCTTTGAAAAATGCTTTTGAGAGAGCAACATCCTTTTCTAAAAGATGCAATAACTGTTTATTGAGTAGTTCCATGTTTTCACTCCTGCCTTCGGATAATTACTAAAATAATAGTACAACAATTAAGGCAAATAGCCTAATAATTGATTTTGTCAATGCAAATGCTTGGATAAAACGATATAATAATGGGGAGGTGATGATAATGCATGTACATGGGCTTGCCAAAACGATTGAAAACAAGTCGGTACTAAGTGATATTAACTTTGATTTAAAGCCAGGGGAGATAACTGCATTGATCGGTAGGAACGGCGTTGGTAAAACGACATTATTTTCGACGCTGACGGGAATCTATACGCCGGATGCAGGGGATGTCATGATCGACGGGAAAAACGTGTACAGACAGCCAGAGGTGAAACGGCATATTTTCTTCTTGGAAGATAATATGAATTATTTCAATACATATAGTGTGAAGGCAGTAGTGCAGATCTATCAGTCTGTTTACTCGTCGTTTGACCGCGAGTATTTTCTGATGCTGATGAACAAGTTTGATCTGCCGATAAAGGCGAAATTGATGTCTTTTTCAAAAGGACGGAAAGCACTGTTTTTTATTATTTTAGCATTTTCATTAAATGTAAGGTATCTTTTGTTGGATGAGCCAATGGATGGGTTAGATTATATTGTTAAAGATAAGATCTTGGCATTTTTATCGGAAGCCGTGGCTGCTAAGCAAACGAGTGTGTTGATTGCTTCTCATCGGTTAGACGAATTGGAAGAGATCGCGGATCGGGTCTTGATCTTAAAAGGCTCACATATCGAATTGGACTACTATATGGATGAGATCCGTACGCGAGCTTTGAAGATTCAAGTTGCGTTCAAGACGAACAAAGTGCCTGCCTTTGTTAAATCCGGGGCGAAACTTTTAGCGCGGAATGGGCGGATCTATACGTTATTGATCGAAGAAAATGTCGAAGCGTTCTGTAAAGAGATCCAAGGGCAACAGCCGATCTTATATGAGGAATTGCCAATCAAGATCGCGGATATTTTCCGAGTATATCTGGCGGATGAAAAAGTGGAGTATTACGAGATCTAGTCTTAATTTGGTAAGAAGGGGTGAAGCGCGGAAATGAACACAAAGGGTTTATGGTACAAGGAATGGCGTAATATGAGATGGATGATGCTAGTTGTATTCGTACTGTTTGGTTTGGCGTTTATCTGGGGACTTAGCAATGATGCCAAGCAATGGCAAAGCTCGAAGGATTTCTATGCATCGAAGGAGTTTGCAAAACAACAAAAAGAAGATGATCAGCCGGTCACAGAAGCTGAGATCAAAGCAGATCTGACCGTAGTCTATGTAACAATGCCATTATATGATGATTTTCTACCTCAGAAATATCGGGACAATATTCCTTATGTATTATCTTTTACTTCGGACTCATTTATGACGATTCTTTATGTTGCGGTTTTTGCTCTGGGAATAACGGCGGTCGTGTTTGAGAGGTATACGAGAGGAAATCGGTTTACGGCGATGTTGCCGTACAAGCGTTCCAGTATCATGGCGGTGAAGCTGATACTTGGGATTGGGACGATCATTTTTAGTTATATCTTTAGTGCCTTTATGGGATGGTCTTATTTCACGAGCAGGATTCCGGATAGATATTTGGACGTGGACGTACACAAATTTCTGATCGATATGGGTGGGGCGCTGATTTCCTTTATTTTGATTTTTATGCTCGCGATCGTCATCGGATTATTGATCGCGTCTCCAGCGGCTGGCGTTATCGTAGCGGCCTGCGCAGAATTGGTACCGCTGCTCTTTATGAGCGGGATAAGTAAAATAAATGATATCATTCATCCCAACTTAGAAGGGTCAGCATCGAAAAAATTCGTGGAGATGAGTGACTATTTTAGCATGTTCAATCCGTTTAGCTATGAAAGTTCAGGCTGGCTGCTATTGACGGTAAGTTCAGGCATTGCTGTTTTTCTGATCGTGATCGCAGTCCTTTTATTCCACTTTCAAAAGTTGGAGCGAAATGGGCAGATGTTTGCTTTCAGATGGGTAAAATGGCCGTTCATCTTTTTGACTTCGTTGAGTATCGGCATCTTGGTAGCGAACATGAGTGGAGGCAATAATTTATGGATATATCTTGGCTGGATGATTGGATTTATGGCGATTAGTATGGCGGTCATTATTCTCATTTTGGTAAAAGCAAAAGGTCTTTTCCAAATGGCGAAAACGAATTAAATTAATCATTCCCCCGAGCTGAGTTATTAGGTATAATGGTAATAGAACCTAAAAAGGGAGGATACAGTTTTGACGAATGAGCAAACGCAAGCAGATAATGAACAAATGAAAGCGCAATTAACGAAGCGCAATCTTCAATATATACAAGAAGTGGAGAAACAATTAAAGCTGCAGAATTATTCTGAAGCGCAATTGACAACTAAAATTGAAGAAATGTGCACTAAAATTTTAGAAAAACAAAAACAAGGAATAACGGCTAGACAGTTATTCAATGCAACACCGACAGAATATGTCCGGTCGCTGAACGCTAAACCAGAACGTGGCGGCAGTAGACAGGAAGAGGGCGAAGCGAGCCGATTGTGGATCGGTATCGACGGCGGTCTGCTTATTTTCGGAGTAATGATGCTTGTAACTGGATTGACTTCTCTTTTCCAAAAAAATAGTGGTAATGTGGATCAGCTAGGACTGCTGGTTCTTATCCTTACGGGTGTACTTGGTGGATTTGCCATGATCATTTTCCGTAAATATGCACAGGAAATGAAGCGTGGGTCAAAAGGCGGGACAGCGAGATATATCTTGGTTGCGCTGGGTATCGTAGTAGCGTGGATGATCATTATGACGGTCGTACAAGCGTTTATTCCAAAACAAATCAATATTCCGGTCAATCCGATCGCAGCAGTTATTATCGGAGCAATCGCTATCGCAGCACGTTTTTACGTGAAGAAAAAGAAGAATATCCCATCGATTTAAGTAACAACTGGTCCTAATGGAAACTTATTTCCCAGGAAATGATTGGAAGAAGGAAAGTGGGGATGAGATGTTTTTATATGAAACTGTCAGCAAATTTACAGAAACAGAGCATCACTTGTATCGGTATATAGTAGAGAATAAAGATAGAGTGATGTATATGCGCGTCAGAGAGCTCTCAGAGGCGACACATGTGTCGCCGGCATCCATTGTACGTTTTACTCGTAAACTGGGCTGTGAAGGCTTCTCTGAGTTCAAGGTGAAGTTAAAACAAGAAGCACTACGGATCGGGGAGAAAAAGGCGCTGGATTCGGTCGAAGTCTTGGAAGCCTTTTTTGAGAGAACATTGAACCGTGATTACGACAAGCAGCTGGAAGAGGCTGTCGACATGATTCATGCTGCCAGCTTGGTAGTTTTTCTCGGGATCGGGACTTCCGGTATTCTAGCAGAATATGGCTCGCGCTTTTTCTCAAACTTGCGTAAACGAACTTTTTATATCAAAGATCCGTTTTATCCCAATCCTGGCGAACAGTTTGATAACGCGGTAATGATCATTCTTTCTGAATCTGGCGAGACCGATCAAGTCATCGAACAGGCGCAAAATATGCAGCTTTATGGCAGCAAGATCATTAGTATAACGAATAATAACCGCAATACTCTTTCAAAATTGTCCGATATCAATATCCCTTATTTCGTAACGCAAGAGACGGTGGGGAAAACGAACGTTACTACTCAACTACCTGTGCTTTTCTTATTAGAAGCAATGGCGAAGAAAAACTATAATTTGGAGCTCAAGCAGCAGCGTGATAGTAATAAATAAACTGAAAGACGGCTCGCTAATAGGGTCGTCTTTTTTAATACAAAAAATAACAGCTACCTGATTACAGATAGCTGTTTTTGCCTTATTTCTCGATTTTACGATAAACATGGACGAACTCTGCAACGAGTTCTTTCAGTGTTTCAGTCGTGATCAATAGATCTTCTGCGTGGATAAGTAGCAGTTTGAATTCGATCGTTTCGCCGGAAGCCTCTTTTTGAATAAGTCCGTGATGGACGTGGTGGCCGTTATTCAAGTTTTCGTTGCCTTCCTTGAGCTTCGCCTCGGCTTCTTCAAAATCACCTTCACGAGCCGCTCTGAGCCCCTCTAAGTAAGAGCTTCTTGCTGAACCGACTTCACTGATCATGTTGAAAATGATCATTTCTAATTCATTCATTATACATTTACCTCCTTATGCCTGCTCAAATGGTGATAGACAGCACCAAGCAAGCCAGCTTGGTTTTTATGGGTAGCACTTAGCAGGATCGTGTCCCGCAGGCCGAACCAGTCCATTTTTTCTTGTAGTTCTTGCATGAAAGTAGGTCTGCTTGTTATCCCGCCGCCAATAAAAATGTGCGTCGGATCAAACAAGTAGATCAAGTTGTACAACCCCGCGCAAATATCATTATAGAAATTTTCTACAAGACGAATGCAGACAGGGTCATGGTTGTCATACCCAGCAAAAATCTCTTCTCCTGTTACAGCTGCATAGGCTTTGCCTGTTTGCTCTGCGTATTGCTTCCGCAAAATGTGCATGGTAGCTGTTTGATTCAGTGTATAGCTCCCAGGAGAGAAGGAGCCAGGCCGGGAACTGAACATATAGCCGAACTCCCCAGCGCGGAAACGCCCCCCACGGATCAATTTCCCACTTGAAAAGATGCCGCCGCCGATTCCTGTTCCAATCGTCAGGCAAAGAAAATCATCTAGTTCTTGTGCTGCTCCCAACCATTTTTCAGCAAGCAGTGCGCAATTTGCGTCATTTTCGATACTTGCCGGCAAATGTATTTCTTTTTCGATCCATTCGAGAATGTTGAAATCATCAAAATCACGAATAGCTCCTCCCATAGTGATCAGACCTGTTTCCGGGTTCACATATCCCGGCGCGCTGATCGCGATTCTTGTAACTTCCGGATGAGTAGCTACCCAGCCCTTTATTCCGTCTAAGATCTCTTGGCCGTTAAAGGCGGTTATATTTTTCGACTCGATGGCAGTTATTTCTCCAGTTGGCAAAACGACCCCCATTTTAAGGGCCGTTCCACCAATATCGAAAGCTGCAAATTGAGTTTTACTTGTTGTCATTATATTCACTTCCTAATTTGCTTAAAGTGCTTCTTGTGCATCAGCTTTTGCTTTTTCATCCATGTTTTTGTCAGAAGTTGCTACTTTGTTTGTTACAAGTACAAACGGTAAGTAGATGATCGTTGAGATAACGACACACAGCAACCCGACTAGAAGGGCAAGCCAGTTACCGCCAGTTCCAAGGAATGGAATCAGTGGACCAGGAGTAGTCCAAGGTACTTGATAAGCAACCGGTGGAATGATTTTTAGTGAGATGAAGAAGTAACCAACTAATGTACAAACCGCTGGAGTGATGATGAACGGAATGAACATGATCGGGTTCAACACGATCGGAAGACCGAAAATAACTGGTTCGTTGATGTTGAATAACCCTGGTGCGATCGATAGTTTAGCGATATCACGATACTCAGCTCGGCGAGAAGCGATCAAGATCGCGATCAATAGACCAAGTGTCATACCAGATCCACCGTAGTTTGCAAATCCGTCATTCAGGCCAGCCCATGTTGCTGGATAAGGAGCTCCCCAAGCAGAACCATGTTTTGCTACATAAGAAAGGTTAGCTAAGTTTGGTTCGGTGAAAATACTGTCGCGGATAGCTGCAACTGTATTTGGTCCGTGGATACCAAGAACCCATAGTAAGTTGGAAACAAGTCCGATAATGATAACAGATACAATGTTTGTACCCATATCTTTAAGTGGTGATTGGATTACAGTATAAACAAGGTCATTGATACCTTTAGGTGCTACTAATGTGATCACGTAGTTCAAGATGGAGAACAATACCATGATGATAACTACTGGGATCAATACTTTGAAAGAACGAGATACTGCTGGAGGAACTTGTTCCGGCATTCTGATCGTCAATCTTTCGTTTCGAGCTAGACGGGAGAAAACTTCCCCAGTGATAACGCCGACAATGATTGCTACGAAAAGCCCTTGAGCTCCCAAGAATTTTGTAGTGACGAATGCTTGGTTGTCGATCATTTGGTATGGTGTATAGACGATAAAGAACGCACCGATCGAGGTCAACCCACAGAGGAGTTCGTCTTGTTTAAAGAACAATGCTAAGTTACGGGCTACTAAGTAAACGACTAAGATCGCCATTATGTTTGTGGAACCCTGCAATACTGGTGCAAAAACAACCTGTGCACTAGCTAAGTGCGGGAAAAGTTTACCTAAGAATAAGATCTTAGCGATAAATCCGTCTGGTGAAAGGACTGCGAAGTTGATTAGCGTGATAATGGAACCAGCCATAATTAATGGAAAAACTAGAATAAATGCGTCACGAATTGCTGCAATATGGCGCTGTGAATTAAGCTTGTTCGCTACAGGAACAAGTGCGCGTTCCATACCACTTTCAAATTTGGACATGATACTCATATTTGGAACCTCCCAATTTTTAATATTTGTTTAACGCTTATTAAGCGGTATAACCTTGATTGTGAAACTCAATAGCAAGAAAGCCATGATTTGCAGGCGCTTACATTTGGTGGATCAGAGGATAGATTCCCTTTTTATTCTAAGTTGGCGCCATTAGAAGCGATGACATCCTTATACCAATAGAAGCTGTCTTTTTTGAAACGAGCTAACTCTTTTTCATCCGTTTCATCGCGATCTACATAAACGAAACCATAGCGCTTCTGATAACCGTTCAGCCAGCTAAGCAGATCTGTAAAACTCCATGTGCAGTAGCCAAGCATTTCCACGCCATCTGTGATTGCTTCTTGCACTGCTAAGGCATGAGCACGTAGATAGTCGATTCGATACTGATCATGTATCTCATTCTCTGCTGTCAATTTATCATACTCACCAAGTCCATTTTCCGTGATCAGGATCGGCAGATGATAGCGGCTAGCGATTCGTCTGAGTCCGATCCGAAGTCCTGTAGGATCAATTTCCCAGTCCCAATTGGTCTTTTCAAGATGTGGATTAGTTACCGTTTTGAAAAGTCCTGGAATTCCAGATTCTTCGCTCGTCCCTTTTTGACCAGTCGTATTCATCTTTCCTTCGCTGACACCGTCTAATGGATTATATGCATTGGTGTTTGTCTGATAATAATTGACTCCCATGAAATCCGGTGTTCCTTTTTTTAGAAGCTTTTGGTCTTCTGCAGTGACAACAGGAGCGATCCCATTTGCTTCTAAATAGTTCATGACGATAGGGGGATATTCGCCCCACGCATAAACATCCATCCAGAGATGCGCATTGAATTCTTCTGCATTCTCAGCAGCGAGCACATTTTTAGGAGAAGCATCCAAAGCGTAATTCGGACCGTAAGCAAAACTTGGTCCGATCTTTCCTGCTAAACCGAGCTCTCTGAATTTTGCGATTGCAGAAGCATTTACAAGGTTGGCATGATGATTTGCTAAAAACATTCGTTTACTGTCAGTTACGCCGGGCGGGTGAGAAGCTCTGCTATAGCCATGCGAGATAAAGACATTTTGCTCATTCAGCGTTACCCAATAGCGAACACGGTCACCATAGCGCTGAAAGACAAGTTCGGCATAATCCGTGAAATCTTTGACGATCTGTCTGGATTCAAATCCACCATACTGGTCTTGCAGGCTCTGAGGAAGATCCCAGTGATAAAGTGTCACGATCGGCTCGATCCCATAAGAGATCAATTCGTCGATAAGATTATCATAGAAGAGTAAGCCAGCTTCATTTGGCTCGCCATTGCCCTGTGGTATAACACGACTCCAAGCGATAGAAAAGCGATATGCTTTAAGCCCTTGCTCTGCCATTAAAGCAACATCTTCTTTATAGCGATGATAATGGTCGACAGCTACATCGCCAGTTGTTTCTTTAAATGTTTTACCGGGAATACGAACAAATTCATCCCAGACCGAACGCCCCTTGCCATCGCTTTCCCAAGCACCCTCCACTTGGTATGCAGCAGATGCGGAGCCCCAGAGAAAATCTTCAGGAAAACCTTTCAAGCGTTTGTGTTCCATTGTAGCACCTCCAGTGAAAGAATATTGCATTTATAATGTAAACGTTTTCGGCGGAAAAATAAATACTTTTCTCGTTTTTGGTCATTGTTTCAGGTTAATGGTAAAAGTTTCAGTATTGAAACGTGCTGTTTCAATACAGTTTGACAAGCTTTTTGAGATATTATATTCTATAGGTAATAAATCAAAAAGGTGGTGAAGAAACAATGCTTTTTACAATTGCGCGTTCTAATTTAATGACATTCTTATATTTTGTTCGTGCAATTATTTCCACTATTTTCGTTCAAGGGATCAGTCTGTCCTTTTTTAAACAAACGAATAGTCGAAAAAGAAGCATTGAATCTACCACAACGGTATAAGTATACAGGTTGGAGCGATAGACATGCTGTCTGTCGCTCTTTTTTAATTGTTTCACGTGAAACAATAGATGATTTGCTTCTTGTTCTCAAGGAGGAAATAAAAATGATAATTGCAAGTTTACAAAATGTAAATAAAAGCTTCGTAGGAAATAAAATATTGGAAGACGTTTCACTACAAATAGAAGAAGGCGAAAAAATAGGCTTTATTGGTCGGAACGGAGAAGGAAAGAGCACGTTGCTCAAGATATTGGCGGGCATTGAGCCAGTAGATAGCGGGACAGTAGCCACGAAAAAGAACAGTGTGATCGGACTTTTGGAGCAGATCCCTCAATCACAGGAAAATGAAAGTGTGATCGACTATGCCAAAAAAGGTTTTGAAGGGCTTAACGTGATCGAGCAGGATTTGCGCATGCTGGAGCAACGGATGGCAGAAGATCTTTCGGAAAAATTATTACAGCAATATGGGGAAAAACTAGCGTTGTTTGCGGATAACGGCGGTTACGAAATGGAAAGTATGATCCAGAAAGTTGCAACAGGTTTAGGGATTCCACATTTATTGGAAAGACCGTTCAACTCACTAAGCGGCGGGGAGAAGACGAAGGCGGCTCTCATGCGTTTGCTTGTACAACCTAAAGATCTGCTATTACTGGATGAGCCAACGAATCACTTGGATCTAGGCGCTTTAGAATGGCTGGCTGTTTATCTGAAGAATTATCGCGGCAGTATTGTTTTGATTTCACATGACCGTTACTTTTTAGATGAAGTAGCAGAAAAAATCGTGGAATTGGAAAATCAGGAGTTATTTATTTACTATACGGATTACAGTGGATATTTGAAAGAACGAGAAGAGCGACTGCTGTTGGAATTTCAAAATTATAAAGATCAACAGAAGAAAATCAAGAAAATGGAACAAGCGATCAAGCAGCTTCGCGAGTGGGCATTGCAAGCAAATCCACCAAGCGACTCGTTGTTTCGCCGGGCAAAAAACATGGAAAAGGCGTTAGCTAGAATGAAGCGCGTCAAAAAACCGATTTTAGAACAGAAACAGATGGGATTGCATTTTGAGCAGGCAGAACGAAGTGGGACAGAAGTCATCGTATTAAAAAATGCAGCAAAAGTTTTTACCGACAAACCGCTCTGGGAGAATGTCGATCTGCAGATCAGGCAGGGAGAGCGTGTAGCTATTTTAGGTGGAAACGGCGCAGGGAAATCGACCTTAGTAAAAATCATGCTTGGCACGGAAAAAGTGTCGGAAGGGGAGTGTTTGCTTGGGACAAATGTCAAAGCAGCCTATCTCAGCCAGCAAATGGAGGAATTGGATGAAGAGAATACCGTTTTAGAGACTTTCCGTGATAAAGTTTATGTGACAGAAGGAGAAGCAAGACACTTGTTGGCTAATTTCTTGTTCTATGGCGAAACTGTTTTTAGGCCAGTAAGTCAATTAAGTGGCGGCGAAAAAATGCGGTTGCGGCTAGCGCAATTTATCCATCGCGAGGTAAACACATTGGTTTTAGACGAACCCACGAACCATCTGGATATCGCCTCAAAAGAGGTTTTAGAAGAAGCGCTACAAAAGTTCCCGGGTACGATCATCACAATCTCACATGACCGTTATTTTGTCGATCAACTATGCAGTCGTGTGCTGTGGATGGAGAATCAACAAGTAGTCAGTTATGAAGGCAACTACACCTATGCACATTTTAAACGAAAAGAAACAAATAAATGATTGGAATAGCCGGATCAGAATCTGCTGAAATAGCGTTTTGATCCGGCTATTCATTGGTAGCGCTTACTTTAAAGGGATTTTATTTTATTCAGAAAACGCAATTTTTTCTGAATAAAATAACTATTCTGAGGTGCTTGACAAGCATAACTTCCTTCTTGTAACATCATATCAATACCCAAGTTTCATGTAGTGAAACGAAGCCATTTAACCTATAGCAAATCGCATCAGAGTGGGAGTCTTTTTTTCCCGCCTTTTTCTTTATAGGAAGAGAGTTATGCGTTTTTTGTTTAGGAAAAAATAAAAAGGAGTGTTTGTTAGCGATGTGGGAAAATAAGTTTAAAAAAGAAGGATTAACGTTTGATGATGTTTTACTTGTTCCAGCTCACTCAGAAGTTTTACCCAATGATGTAGACCTAAGTGTAGAGATGACCCACGCTGTGAAACTAAACGTTCCGATCTGGAGTGCCGGAATGGATACGATCACCGAGTCAAAAATGGCGATCGCGATTGCTAGACAAGGCGGAATCGGCGTTATCCATAAGAATATGAGCATCGAAAGACAAGCAGAAGAAATTGAGAAAGTAAAACGCTCCGAAAGCGGTGTTATCATCGACCCATTTTATTTGACACCAGACCACCAAGTATTTGATGCAGAACATCTAATGGGGAAATACCGTATTTCCGGTGTGCCGATCGTTAATAATGAAGAGGAAAAGAAATTAGTCGGAATCCTCACGAACCGCGATTTGCGCTTTATTTCTGATTATGCGACGGTCATCAAAGAAGTTATGACCAAAGAAAATCTAGTCACTGCGCCTGTAGGGACGACGCTCAAACAAGCAGAAAAGATCCTGCAAAAACATCGCATTGAGAAGTTGCCGTTAGTGGACGATAACGGAACGCTAAAAGGACTTATCACGATCAAAGACATTGAAAAAGTAATTGAATTTCCAAATTCTGCTAAAGATAAACATGGCCGCCTACTTGCTGCAGCTGCTGTCGGCGTCACAGGTGATACCTTTATCCGTGCTGAAAAATTAGTAGAAGCCGGCGCTGATGCGATCGTTATCGATACAGCACACGGACACTCAGCAGGCGTTATCAGCAAAGTGGCGGAAATCCGCCAAGCTTTTGCAGACGTAACGATCGTAGCTGGTAACGTGGCGACAGCAGAGGGCGCTAGAGCATTGTTCGAAGTTGGTGTTGACATTGTAAAAGTCGGCATCGGCCCTGGCTCGATCTGTACGACACGTGTTGTTGCCGGTGTAGGCGTTCCGCAAATCACAGCGGTTTACGATTGTGCGACAGTTGCAAGAGAATTCGGTAAAACGATCATCGCTGACGGCGGGATCAAATATTCTGGAGATATTGTAAAAGCATTGGCTGCTGGTGGACATGCAGTAATGCTTGGAAGCATGCTAGCAGGAACCGATGAAAGCCCTGGCGAAACAGAGATCTATCAAGGCCGCCGTTTTAAAACGTATCGCGGGATGGGAAGCCTGGCTGCAATGGAAAAAGGCTCCAAAGACCGTTATTTCCAAGCAGATGCCAAAAAATTGGTTCCAGAAGGTATCGAAGGTCGCGTTCCTTATAAAGGTTCGATCAGCGACATCATCTTCCAATTAGTAGGTGGGATCCGTTCTGGTATGGGCTATACTGGCTCCAAAGATTTGGCACATCTTCGCGAAGAAGCGCAATTCGTGAAAATGACAGGTGCCGGATTACGCGAAAGCCATCCGCATGACATCCAAATCACAAAAGAAGCGCCAAACTACAGCATTTCATAATAAAAAAATGTCTATATCAAAAACGTGCTTTCTTGCGGGTCAAACCCTTCAAGAAAGCACGTTTTTTTCATTGTTTTATGGTAAGTAGAGGAGAATGCTTTACAAAAACAAAATATCCCAACAAATCTCTTTCGCCTAAAAGGTTCATTTCTATGTGCAAAACCGATATACTAATAGATAGAGGAGGCGAAAAGCTCGCATGATACAACAAGCACAACAAATTTTACAAAATCAATTTGGCTATGAAGATTTTCGCGAAGGACAGCAAGACGTTATTGAGAAACTCATCGACAAGCAAGACGTCCTCGCTATCATGCCGACCGGAGGCGGGAAATCGCTTTGTTACCAAATTCCTGCTTTGCTTTTTGGCGGACTTACAATCATTGTGTCGCCTTTGATCTCATTAATGAAAGATCAAGTAGATGCACTTCTTGCAGAAGGTGTCGCAGCTACTTATATTAATAGTACATTAAACGGCCAAGAAATAGATGCAAGGCTCGAAGCCGCAGCGGCTGGAGAAATAAACATGCTATATGTCGCGCCGGAACGAATGGAAACCCCTAGTTTCAGACGCCTATTAGAACAAACTTCCATCTCATTGATGGCGGTGGATGAAGCGCACTGTATCTCCCAATGGGGACATGATTTCAGACCAAGTTACCGCGTACTTTCCAACGTATTAGCGGAACTTCAGCCAAAACCGCCGATTATTGCGCTGACAGCTACCGCTACAGAAGACGTGGCCCGCGATATATGTGATCAGCTCGGTATTACCTACAATAACCGAGTACAAACAGGATTTTCCCGAGAAAATCTATCTTTTCAAGTCGTAAAAGGCCAAGATAAAGATAAATATTTGCTAGATTACCTTAAGAAAAATCACGAGCAAGCTGGTATTATTTACGCATCCACTCGAAAAGAGGTGGAGCGTCTCACAGCTATTTTAAACAAAAACGGCATCGCGGCCGGTCAATATCATGGCGGAATGTCTGATAAAGCCCGAGCGGAATACCAAGAACAATTTCTATATGATGATATTACCGTGATCGTTGCAACAAACGCCTTTGGAATGGGTATCAACAAATCGAATGTACGCTTTGTTATCCATTATAATATACCGCGCAATATGGAAGCTTATTACCAAGAGGCGGGGCGCGCCGGACGAGATGGACTGCCAAGTGACTGTATCTTGCTTTTTGCTCCGCAAGATGCGCATATCCAGCAATTTTTGATCGATCAGTCCGAACTTAGCGAGGAATACAAACAAAATGAATACTTAAAACTACGCAAAATGACAGGCTACGGCTATACTGAAATCTGCCTGCAAAAATATATCGTCCAGTATTTCGGAGATGAAGCGCCGGAGTGCAAACATTGTAGCAATTGCTTAGATACAAGGGAAAGAGTAGATATCACAATCGAAGCGCAGCAGGCTTTTTCCTGTGTAAAGCGAATGGGTGAACGTTTTGGCAAGGCAATGGTTGCCAAAGTTCTTACTGGTTCTCAGGATAAAAAAGTGCAGAGCTGGCGGTTCCATGAACTTAGCACATATGGTTTAATGAAGGGCGTGCCTCAAAACGAAGTGCTGCAGCTCTTAGATTATTTAACAGCAGAACGCTATCTATTAGCGACAGATGGACAATTCCCAGCGCTTCAGCTTTCAGAACTTGCCGTAGAGGTGCTTCGCGGCGAACGCGCTGTACTCCGTAAACAAGCAAGACGTGCAGAAAAAGTGAAAATGAATGTAGATGAAGAACTATTTGATGAATTACGAACCGTCCGTCGTTCTTTGGCCTCCGAATTTCAAGTACCGCCATACATTATATTTTCTGATGATACTTTACGCGAAATGTGCCTCTATCTTCCTAAAGACGAAGAAGCGCTACTCGATATAAAAGGTGTAGGGGAAGCAAAACTAGAGAAGTACGGCACTTATTTTTTAGAAGTTTTACAAAATGTGGAAGACAAAAGAGAGGATTGACATAAATGTCCAAGAGATTGATATTAGCAGAAAAGCCTTCGGTAGGAAAAGATATTGCTCGAGTATTAGGTGCAAACCAATCACGGAATGGCTATATCGAAGGAAATAAAGAAATCGTGACATGGGCGTTCGGTCATTTAGTAACATTAGCAGACCCAGAACGTTACGATGTTAAATACCGCAACTGGGAACTTAACGATCTCCCGATTTTGCCGGATAGAATGAAATTAGAACCTATCAAACAAACACGTAAACAATATGAATTAGTAAAAAAATTGGCAAACCGCAATGATATTTCAGAAATCGTGATCGCCACCGATGCCGGACGAGAAGGAGAATTAGTTGCGAGATGGATTTTAGAATACGCGAAAATAAAGAAGCCTGTTAAGCGTCTGTGGATTTCGTCTGTTACAGATAAAGCCATCAAGCAAGGCTTTGCCCGTCTGCAGCCCGGCGACAGCTTCCTTCCTTTATACCGTTCTGCTATTGCCAGAGCTGAGGCCGATTGGGTCGTCGGAATCAACGCTACCAGAGCGCTAACGACAAAGTATAACGCCCAACTATCGTGTGGTCGTGTTCAAACACCAACTGTCGCGATCATTGATACGCGAGAAAAAGAGATCCAAACATTCAAGCCAGTAGACTATTATAATATCAAAGCCCAAACGAACTTAGGAAGTTTCACGTGGAACAATGGACCTGTTTATGAAAAAGAAAAAGCAGAGAAATTAGTTGCTGTTCTAAAAAACAAAAAAATGGAAATTTCTGCTGTAAATGAAAAAGAAAAACGCCAATCCGCGCCAAATCTTTATGATCTAACAGAATTACAGCGTGACGCAAATAAGCGCTTTGATTTTTCAGCAAAAGAGACACTTACGATCATGCAGGGATTATATGAAAAACATAAAGTGCTGACCTATCCGCGAACCGATTCACGCTACTTATCTGTGGATATCGTACCTACGCTAAAAGAAAGATTGGAAGCTGTGGAGCACGGTGACTATGCGAAGTTTGCAAAAGCGATCCGCAACAAGCCGATCAAAGCATCTAAATCATTTGTAGACGATAGTAAAGTGAGCGATCACCATGCAATTATCCCGACTGAAGAACCCGTATACTGGAGTGAGTTTAACGATCGAGAAAAGAAAATATATGATTTGGTCGTGAGACGGTTCCTAGCGGTTCTTTCTGCTCCATATGTGTATATGGAGCAGAAAATCGAAGCCAAGATCGACAAGGAAATCTTTCAGCTGAAAGAAATCAGTGTGAAGCAGCTTGGCTGGAAAGCAGTATATGGGGAAGACTCCCGCAGACAGGAATCTCAAAAAATAGCAATAGGCAGTGCGATCACGCTACAATCATTGCAGCTGGAAACCGGTAAAACGAAGCCGCCAGCTCGTTTCAATGAAGCGACATTGTTAAGCGCTATGGAAAACCCAACTAAGTATATGGAAAGCACCAATAAAGAATTAGCAAAGACATTAGATAACGCCGGAGGACTGGGAACAGTTGCCACAAGGGCGGATATCATTGAAAAATTATTCAATAGTTTCTTGATTGAAAAACGAGGTAAGGAAATATTTCTTACTTCTAAGGGCAAACAATTGTTAGAATTAGTGCCGAATGAGCTAAAGTCGCCGATTTTAACTGCTAAATGGGAGCAAAAGTTATCCAAAATAGCAGCTGGTGACCTGGATTATCGTGTTTTTGTCGGCGAAATGCGAGAATATGCGCAAAAAGCAGTGACGGAAATCAAACAAAATGACAAAAATTTTAAACATGATAATATTACGTCGACTAAATGTCCGAATTGCGGGAAGCTGATGTTAAAAGTGAAGGGTAAACGAGGGACGATGCTAGTATGTCAGGATAGAGACTGTAATACAAGAGAATCAGTTTCTCGGACTACTAATGCAAGATGCCCTAATTGCCATAAGAAGATGGAGCTGCGCGGCGAAGGGGAAAATCAAATTTTCACATGTGTGTGTGGACATCGCGAGAAGCTATCCGTCTTCAAGAAACGCAAAGATAAAGACAAAAATAAGAATGTGTCGAAAAAAGAAGTCAATAACTATCTAAAGAAACAAGACCATGATGAATTTACTAATAACCCAATGGCAGAAGCGCTTAAAAAGTTGAAATTAGATAAATAACCTAATGGAATCAAAGGAGTGTTTCACGTGAAACATCAAAAAATCGTTATTGAAACAGATGTGAAAATCAAAATGAGAGACGGTGTAAAACTTTCCGCAGACATATACAGACCCGCTGCGGAAGGGAAGTATCCAGTTCTACTCACACGATTACCTTATGGCAAAACATATGGTTTGCACTTTTTACGGCCACAAGTTTTTGCGGAAAATGGCTATGTAGTTGTTGTCCAAGATGTTCGAGGAAGATATGGTTCAGAGGGGGAATTCGTTCCATACATCGCCGAAGTAGACGATGGCTATGATACCATCGAATGGCTAGCAGTCCAAGATTTCAGTAATGGCAACGTAGGAATGTTTGGTTTATCTTACTACGGATTTACACAAGTTCTAGCAGCAATAAGTGGTGCTCCTCACTTAAAAACGATTGCACCGATAATGGCGCAAAACAGTATGACAGACGTTTTTAATGACCATGACGGCGCTTTGGAATTAGGAATGTGGGAAACATGGAATCTGGAATCGATTTTACCAGATATGATGGTGCGAAAATATGCAGGTACACCAGAATACGCTGATAAAATGAATGAGCTGGTCAAGGATCTTTCCAATATCGAGAAATGGTATGATTACAAACCGTATCTGGATTGGCCACCAATGAAAAAAGCAGATGCAATGCCATATTATACGGAACTGCTTCAATTGGAGCGTGATCACAAGCATTGGGAAACGATCGACGCGGCGAAAAATTATGAAAAAATAAAGGTTCCCGGTATGCATGTTGCAGGTTGGTACGATTGCTTTTTAGATAAAACGATCGCAAATTTCCAGAATGGTCATCGTAAAGGTTTAGGAGACCGCTTGATTATTGGTCCATGGACACATGCGAATTTTGTTCAAATGATCGGACAACGTGATTTTGGAATGGCAGCTAACAAATGGGGAGAAGCTAGTAGACATGATTTTCATTTGGAGTGGTTTGATTATTGGTTGAAAGGTATCGAGCCAAAAACCGCGGCGGCACCGATTGAGTATTTTGTCATGGGTAGTAATGAGTGGAAGGAAGCGAAAAATTGGCCATTGGAAAATACGCATTTCACACCGTTATATTTCCATAGCGAAGGGGAAGCAAATTCCAAATCGGGAAATGGGACAGCAAGTTTTGCGAAGCCGAAAGCAGAAGTACCGGACAGCTATACATATGATCCCGAAAATCCAGTTCCTTCATGTGGTGGCGGGACGCTTCATAAAGAACAACAGCCCGATGGTCCGCACGATCAGTCCGTGTTAGAAGATCGTGAAGATATCCTCTGCTATACTACCGCTCCACTTCAAGAAGCGCTAGAAGTCACAGGTCCGGTACAAGTTCAGTTATGGGCGAAAACAGATGCAGTAAGCACAGATTTTACAGCTAAATTGGTTGATGTAGCGCCCGACGGTACAGCGTATAACCTTGCAGACGGAATTATTCGTTCTACCAAACAACATACGAATGTCCAAGGAGAGCTATTGCTTTATACCATTGATTTATGGTCGACGAGTAATAAATTCTTGGTGGGGCATCAGATTCGTGTGGAGATCTCATCTAGCAACTTCCCGAGATTCGATCCTAACCCGAACACAGGAAAAACTTTCATCGATACAGTAGAATCTGTGCCGGCGCAGCAACAAATTTATCATGATGCGGATCACCCCTCACATATTCTGCTACCGATAATTAAGTAAAAAGTTATCTGTACGCAAACTTCAAACCATGATAAAATAAGAAAGTATTTGTCAAAAAAGAGTTATCTAGCAAGGGGAATAGATACTATTTATATAGAGATTTTGATTAACGAAGGAGAATGACATTGAATAAATTAGTGAAACGAGCAGGCGCTGCTATGATGGCAGCATTGCTGGCTATCAGCACATTTTCACTTGTGCCTAATGACGCTCAAGCGGCGACAACACCAAACGTCAATGCGAAAGCAGCATTGACGATCGAGGAAAGCACAGGTAAAGTTTTATATGAAAAGAATCCTGATCAGCTATTAGGAATCGCATCCATGACAAAAATGCTGGATGAATATATTTTGTTAGAAAAAATCGACCAAGGTAAATTGAAATGGACGGATAAAGTAAAAATTTCAGATTACGCCCATGAAGTTTCACAAGATACATCACTTTCCAACGTACCACTTCGAAACGGTGAATTCTATACTGTCAAAGAATTATATCAAGCAATGGCAATCTATTCAGCTAATGGGGCAGCAATTGCATTGGCAGAAAAAATCGCCGGCTCTGAAAAAGCATTTGTTGGCTTGATGAACGAAAAAGCGAACAGCTTAAAATTAGGGAAACATAAATTCGTTAACGTCACTGGTTTGAACAATAGTGATTTAAAAGGGAAACAACAAATTGGTGGTAAAAATAGCGAAAATAAAATGACCGCACGTGGTATGGCAAAGTTAGCAAAATCGCTGATCGATACGTACCCAGATGTTTTAAAGACAGCAAGTACCACAAAACTAGCATTCCGAAAAGGAACAAGTGACCAAATCAATATGAGCAACTGGAACTGGCTACTGCCAGGGTTGATTTATGGACGTAAAGGTGTAGACGGTCTTAAAACAGGGACAACGGATTACGCCGGGATGTGCCTGACAGCAACAGCTAAGCAAGATGGCATGCGCGTTATCACAGTTATCCTGCATGCGAATGGGGGAAACAGCTCCGATCAACATGATGGTACAAGGTTTAAGGAAACAAACAAGATGTTGGATTACGCATTTGATAATTTCAAAGTGAAGCAAGTGGCTAAAGCAGGACAAGCAGTCAAAAAACCAGCTAGCATTAGTGTGAAAGACGGTAAAGAAGATAGCGTGAAATTAGAGACGAACAAAAATGTGAATCTGGTTGTTCCTAAGGACCAAGCTGATCCGAAACTTTCTGAAAATGTAAAACTAGTGAGCAAAGAAATAACAGCACCAGTGAAAAAAGAGCAAAAACTCGGTACGATGGAGATCGCACTGAAAAATGATGATGGACTAGGCTATATTGATGGTTCAAAAACAAATAAAATCCAAGTAGTAGCAACAAATGCTGTGGATAAATCTAACGGCTTTGTGTTAATGTTAAAAGGTTTTGGCAGCTATTTTGTGGATGGCGTAAAAGGTTGGTTTAATTAAGTAGAAAAGAGGCGTTTGAAATCAAGTTTTCAAACGCCTCTTTTTTATGGCTGAAAATAGATAGGCACCCAACCACGTACGCTGTTGATAAGCCATATTTTTTTCGCTTTTTTAAGATCTTCCAACAGCAAAGTCCGCTCAGTGATCTTGCGCTCAGTAAGCAAAGTCTGCCTCATAACGCCAGACAGGACTCCGGCATCCAGCATAGGAGTATAAAGCTGATCATCGATTTGCAAGACGATATTTCCCGTTATAAACTCGGTCAATTGACCATTTTTATTAAACAAAATCGTTTCTTGCGTGTTTTCCTGGCGGTGTTTCTCGTATATCGAACGATGAGAGGTTTTATGCTTCAGCCAAATAGAGTTAGTGGAAATAGGATTTTTAGCTAAAACGGCGCGGGTCGGCTCTTGATATTCAACAAGCGGAAGGACCTCTAAGGACAACTTGCCATCTGGTAATAAACAGCTTCGGAATTTAAAGGTTCCTCGTGGATATTGCTGACTAGCCGACCGCCACTGTTCGCTGGTTTTTGCTCTATCAAATGGAAAAGCAAAGAACCGAGCACTATTCTCCAAGCGATCCAAATGTGCTTCTAAACGTGAGAGACCGCCATTTTCAAGACGCAAACTTTCAATCAAGTGGAAGGAGGGGCTGCTGTTTAATAATACCTTCGTCTTCGTCTGCATTTCCGCATATTCTTCCTCTATTACCGAATCCCAAACAATCCCGCCACCGACTCCGTAACTTGCTATGGAATCATGGATAGCAACTGTACGAATTGGAACGCTAAAAACGGCCTGTTTAGCGGGTGTAACATAACCGATTGCACCGCAGTAAATGCCGCGGGGGCTAGTTTCCAGTTGTTCAATCAATGACATCGTACTTTGTTTTGGGGCGCCTGTAATTGAGCCACAGGGGAATAGTGCTTGAAAAACGTCTACGAGTGATGTCTGAGGAGCGGTTTGTGCTGTGATCGTAGAAGTCATTTGCCAAGTGGTCGGATAAGGCTCAAGCTGGCATAGAGCTTCCACTTGGACGCTTCCGGGCACAGCGATTTTGCCAAGGTCATTTCTCAGTAAATCGACGATCATGGTATTCTCCGCCCGATTTTTCGCATCATTTCCCAGCCAATCTCGTAGTTCTCTATCTTCCTGAGCAGAAGCACCGCGATGGATCGTGCCTTTCATCGGCCGAGTAGTGATTCGATCCTTTTCCCATTTGAAAAATAATTCTGGAGAAGCAGAAAGAATTTGAAAAGAATCGGTGCAAAGTGAAGCACTATAGGTTGCCTTCCCATTTTGTAAAAGCTTTTCGTAAAACGAAGTGTAGTCAGCAGCGCTTTCTGCGGGGCTATTTAAGCGAACCGTATAATTGGTCTGATAGGTATTGCCACGTGCGATTTCTTCTTTGATGCTTTGCAACGCATTTTGATACGCAGTGAGATCCGTATCACTCTGCCAATGAAATGGTATATCGGACGACGTTTTGCTATTCTTCATGGATGGTGTTATAGGTTTTTCATAAATTCCGAACCAAATAAGTGGTAGTGAGCCGGAAGGGCTTTTAACCGCAAGATGAGAATCAAAAGCAGGTGCAGCTTCATAACTTACAAATCCAGCGGCATAGTAGCCGGCAGCGATTTTGGCTTCCACTGCTTGCATGACAGAAGTGACTTTTTCGAGATCACTTGTTTCGTAAACGGTTAAGGGGGTCTCAAAAGCCAACTGCTTATCTTCAAAATCAAATTGTAGACGATTCACGATTTGGCACATCCTTTACAAGTGTTAAAAAATTTTGCAATAATGCGTGTCCATATTCACTCAAAATAGCTTCTGGATGAAATTGGACGCCAAAGATTGGAAGTTCCCTATGCGAGATCCCCATGATGATACCGTCGGCAGTTTCAGCTGTCACTTTCAACGAACTGCCTAATGTTTCACGTGAAACAGCCAAAGAATGGTAGCGGGTAACCGTATAAGGGGAAGGAATCTTATGGAATATATTTTCTCCAGTGTGGGTAATAGGATAGGATTTTCCATGAACAGGATAAGGGCTTTTTTTCACAGTAGCACCAAAAAAATGCGCTATGATCTGATGACCTAAACAGATTCCTAGAATAGGTATTTTCTGATGGTAGGTTTTTAATAGCCTCAATGTCGCTTCAGCTTCAGCAGGATGACCTGGTCCTGGTGATAGTATCAAAGCGGAAGGCGTGTCTTCCAATCCAGCCAGCTCATCCACGCGAATGACTTTCACAGGCGCATCCAACTCAAGAAAATATTGATAAAGATTATAAGTAAATGAATCATGATGATCGATTAAGAGCAACAAGTGGACCGCCTCCTTAATAAGTATACTTCCTTCTTTTATAGCAAATTAAGAGCGTTTATACAATAATAACTTGTCAAACAATAGCAAATACGATAAAATAAACGTAATAAAATAACGAAAAGCGTAGATAAGAAATAGTACCTTTTATGGCTATCCGTAGAGAGTCGGTGGTTGGTGAAAACCGATGTTAGTATAATAGGGAATCCATCTTGGAGCAAACTAGTCGAAATTTAGCAGTAAACTAGTTCGGTCGAGGTCCGTTAAATCTTATAATGAAGCTGGAGATGTGTTTTAAGCATCTCAATTAGGGTGGCAACGCGGTCTACTTCCGTCCCTTCTCCAATTATAATTTTTGGAGAAGGTGCGGGAGTTTTTTATTTTTGAGGAGGAGGAGAGCTGAATGTTAGATATTAAAGTATTACGAAATAATTTTGACGAAGTGAAAGAAAAGCTAGCTCATCGTGGAGAAAATCTAGCGGATTTTGAGAAGTTTGGTGAGTTAGACAAGCGTCGCCGGACACTCTTAGTAGAAACGGAATCGCTGAAGGGGCAAAGAAATGAAGTGTCCCAAGAAATTGCAGCTTTAAAACGTGAAAAGCAAGATGCAGATGCCAAAATCGAAGAAATGCGTATTGTTGGGGATCGTATCAAAACTTTGGACTTAGAATTGAAAAACATCGATGAAAAATTGCAACGTATTCTATTGTCGATTCCAAATATCCCGCATGAGTCGACACCGATTGGGGAAACGGAAGATGACAATGTAGAGATTCGCAAGTGGGGAGAAGTAAGAGATTTTACATTTGAGCCAAAAGCACATTGGGATCTGGGGACTGATCTAGATATTTTAGATTTCGAACGTGCTGCTAAAGTAACGGGAAGCCGTTTTGTTTTTTACAAAAAGTTAGGTGCTCGGTTAGAACGTGCTTTGCTTAACTTCATGATGGATCTGCATGCGGACGAGCATGGCTATGATGAAATCTTGCCACCCTACATGGTAAATCGGGTCAGCATGACAGGTACGGGTCAATTACCGAAGTTTGAAGAAGATGCCTTTTTGGTGGAAAAAGAAGATTACTTCTTGATCCCAACAGCAGAAGTTCCGGTGACGAATCTACACCGCGATGAAATTTTCCAAGCGAAAGACTTGCCTAGGAAATATACGGCATTTAGTGCTTGTTTCCGCTCGGAAGCAGGTTCGGCGGGGAGAGATACTAGAGGCTTGATTCGTCAGCACCAATTCAACAAAGTAGAATTAGTTCAATTTGTGAAACCGGAAGACTCGTATGAGGCCTTAGAAAAATTAACAGACAATGCAGAAGAAGTGTTAAGACGCTTGGAATTACCATATCGTGTACTTAGCATGTGTACAGCTGATTTAGGGTTTACGGCAGCGAAGAAATATGATATTGAAGTTTGGATCCCTAGTTATGACAGCTATCGAGAAATCTCTTCTTGCAGTAATTTTGAAGCATTTCAAGCACGTCGGGCAGGTATTCGCTTCCGTAGAGAAGCAAAAGGGAAACCTGAATATGTGCATACAGTGAATGGCTCTGGATTAGCAATTGGAAGAACCGTTGCTGCGATTTTAGAAAATTATCAAGAAGAAGATGGTTCGATCAGAATCCCAACAGCTTTGCAAAGCTATATGGGTGGTATTACCAAAATCGAAGCTCCATTAGAAAAATAAGGACTTGGCGGGATTTCCTGCCGAGTTTTTTTATTTCCTGGGAAATAAAGATTGTTCGGAATTTCATAAGCGTTTGACATGCTAATTTGCAAGGGTTGCGTTATAATAGCACTGTAATGAAAGCGTAGATCAAAAGGAGGACATATCATGAAGTTTTTTATTGATACTGCAAATGTAGAAGAAATCAAGAAAGCAAATCGAATGGGATTTATCGCGGGTGTAACTACTAATCCGTCTTTAGTTGCTAAAGAAGGTCGTGATTTTAACGAGGTAATCCAAGAAATCACTTCGATCGTAGATGGTCCTGTAAGTGGAGAAGTTGTTAGTTTAGAAGCGGACAAAATGGTAGAAGAAGGCCGCGAAATTGCAAAGATCCATCCGAATATCGTTGTAAAGATTCCAATGACTGGTGAAGGAATGGCAGCTGTTAAAATTTTAACTGCTGAAGGAATCAAAACAAACGTAACACTAGTATTCTCTGCTGCGCAAGCGTTGTTAGCAGCTCGTGCTGGTGCGTCTTATGTTTCTCCTTTCTTAGGAAGATTAGATGACATTGGTCAAGATGGTCTAGAATTGATTCGTGATATCGCAGAAATTTTCGCTGTACACGATATCAAAACAGAAATCATCTCTGCAAGTGTTCGTCATCCGATCCATGTAATTGAATGTGCGAAAGCAGGCGCAGACATTGCGACTGTTCCTTATAAAGTGTTTGAACAAATGCTGAAACACCCACTAACAGATTCAGGAATCGATAAATTCTTGGCTGACTGGGATGCTGCAACAGGTAAGTAAAGCAGGAGGCATTTATGAATAAATATTGGACTGTAAAAACGAAACATACGAGTAATTTCCCAGATCCTTTATTTGTGAATAAAAACGAGGCTATCCGGATAGGGCGAGAAGATTCGGAGTATCCGGGCTGGTTTTTTTGCAAAGTAAAAGCTAGCGATAAAGAAGGATGGGTTCCTGACCAGTTGATCGAACGCGATGGCGACGGTCACACGGGTACGGTGAATGCCGATTACTCGGCACGCGAGCTGAATGTGGAGGCCGGCGATAAGGTCGAAAGCAATCGAGAGCTTAACGGCTGGGCATGGTGCGTCACAGAAGAGGGAACTGCTGGCTGGTTACCTTTGGATAAACTGGAATAGTAAACGTGTAATCTCTAAAAACCAGATGATATTTTCTGGTTTTTAGAGATTTTTTTATAGAAAAAAATATAAATGACCGAAAAACTGCGTAATTTATGGCTAAAAAGGGAAGAACATAAGGTTAGAAGCCCCCAAAGGAGGAGAAAAAAGATCGACTTACATAAAAGATATTATTTGACTTGGCTATTTGTTATTTGGTGGCTGATCGGCTATATTTTACAGGTTTTTTGGACGGTACCCGAAAGTTTAGGATTTTCCAAACCCTTTTTTCTGCTACTTTATGCGCTTTGCATGTTGGAGATCAGCGGGGTAATGAGAAATATGAAACAGCTATTTTCTTTCTTAGGATTTGGGGTCGCTTGCTATGTTTTAGAGGTGGCAAGTGTGCATTTTTCGATACCGTTTGGTACTTATGGTTACACATCCGTATTAGGAAGCCCCGTTTACGGTGTGCCGTTCACGATCGTGTTTGCATGGATCGCAGTTTTTATCAATTGTTGGGGGCTAGCAATATCAGCAGGTCGGTTTTGGCAAGCGTTAGAAACAGCTTGTTATATCGTGCTGTTTGATTTGATCTTAGATCCAGTGGCTATTTTTGAAGGATATTGGGAGTGGAACGCCAATGGATTTTATTATGGGATTCCTCTGCAAAATTTTCTATCTTGGTTTGTCATTGCTTTTTTATTTGCTTTATTACTCAACAAACATCATTCAAAATCAACGACCAAACGCATGATTTTTGTCCTTTATGGTATGCAGATCCTTTTATTCAGCAGTATCGCGGCAAAGCATGGGGAATTTCTGGTCTTTCTCATCGGGATAGTTATTTTAGTAATTGGAGGGAGTCTCTATTATGCTCGAAGCAAAAAACAATAACTTTTTTACGGCGATTTTCCGATTTTACCAAAGCAAATATCTACTTCCTCGCTATTTTAATCAAATTTACATACTAGGAGACACCGAAGCGCAAGTAGAAGATGGCTTACCTGTTTTGTATTTAGTGAATCATTCTTCCTGGTGGGATGGTCTATTATGTTTCCAAGCTTATCAGCGCAATGCAGTGCCTCTGGAAAATATGATGATGATGGAGGAAGCGCAGTTAGAAAAATTACGCTTCTTCCAGCGACTGGGAGCTTTCTCCATCGCTCCGGATAAACCGAAATCACTAGTAGAGACTTTGCGGTATGTCGAGGAAAAGCTGAAAAACGGGCAAAAAGTCTGGATATTCCCACAAGGTGAGATTCGTCATCAAGACAGTCGGCCTTTGCATGTAAAACGTGGCGTAGCGAAAATTATGGAGCGGTTTGATGAAGTGGCAATCAAATTCGTGAGTATGTACTATTATTTAGGCGAAAAGCAAAAACTGAATGCGGTCTTGGAATTTAGCACGCCCGTTGTGGTGAACGGTAGAATGCTTGAGAAAGAAAAAATGCTGCAAGAACGGCTACAATCACAATTGGACGAGTTGCGAGACAATATTCTTTATAACGAGAAAAATACATTGGAAAAG
Source organism: Listeria grayi (assembly GCF_900638015.1). Lineage (NCBI taxonomy): Bacteria > Bacillati > Bacillota > Bacilli > Caryophanales > Listeriaceae > Listeria > Listeria grayi. The sequence continues at coordinate 2,702,441 of NZ_LR134483.1, read as the reverse complement.
GCAGAAACACTTTTAAAAAGGGAGTCAAAAAGCATTAGTGATTCATTTTTGAAATAAAAAGAGGTGGAGATATGGGGATATTGCTTTTTTTGCTACTCGCACAATTTGCTTTTATCTACTGGAATAAACGGAATATCATGGACTTTTACGAAAATCAGCCATTTGAAGAGCTAGGGATATCGATTTTGATACCTGCTAGGAATGAAGCACGCAATATTTCCAAGCTGTTAGAATCGTTAGAAACGCAGCTGGGGCCTCAAGATGAAGTGCTGATTTATGATGATCAGTCCACAGATGCTACTTCTGAAATTGCCAGCAAATATACTTGCCGGATATTACATGGGCAGACGTTGCCGACAGGGTGGACCGGTAAAAACTTTGCCTGCCATAATCTTGCCGCTGCCGCTCAAAATGAGTGGCTGTTGTTTCTGGATGCGGATGTAGTTTTAAAGGAGGCGGGGTTGAGGAAAATCAAAGCTGCTGTAGGCCAAAGAAAGACAAAATTCGTCTTTTTTTCAGGCTTTCCTCAACAAAAAACAAAGGATCTGCTCTCTTTTCTATTAGTTCCTATGATGAAATTCATTATTTTCTCTCACCTACCATTACGATATATCTCCCAATCAGCTAACCCATTATTTGCGGTAGCGTGTGGTCAATTCATTCTTACCTCGCGAAAGGTATACATGGAAGCGGGCGGTCACGAAGCGATAAAAGGTAGCATGCTAGATGATGTAGCATTAGTCAAACAAGTAAAAACAGCGGGCTTTCCGGTGGCTTTTGTGGATATTGAAGCGCTTGCTGCTTGTCAAATGTACAATAGCCCAAGCGAAGTAATGGCAGGTTTTCAAAAAAACCTTTTTGCCGGAATGGGTTTTCGATTCTCAGTCCTTGTTCCGATGACGATCTGGTATCTGGGGTTATATATCCTACCATGGATACTGCTGGTTGCTGGTATGGTTTCTGGGGATATTTTATTGCCGTTCAGTACCGTAATCGTTTCCTTGGCAATTGGCATTCTTGTACATAAAAGCGTGAAAAAAGGACTAGCTTTGCCTTTAAGTGTTGGATTAGCACTTTTTGTAGCATATAAATCCGCTTTTCAAACTGAAATGAAATGGAAAGGTAGGTCATATAAATGAAAAAAGTATGTATTATCGGCGGTGGGTTAGGAGGACTTTCCGCGGCACTTAGGTTGAGCGCCGAACCAAATTACCAAATCACTATCTTGGAAAAAGAACCTATTTTCGGCGGGAAACTGAAAGCCTTTCGTTGGGGAGACTTCTATTTTGATTCGGGACCGAGCACACTGACATACATAGAAAGCTTTGAAGATGCATTTTATTGCGCGGGAAATAATATTCATGATCACGTGACCTTTTATAAGATCGATCCGCTGCAGCGACATTTTTTTCCTGATGGTACGAATTTAGATCTGACTGCTGATATACATTCGATGCAGCGACAGATAGCGGCTTATAGCGTCCACGATGCTCAAAACTATCCAGCTTTTATCGAGAGGATAAAAACACTAGTAAAATACTCCGAGCAGTCGTTTTTTGATAAGACATTCACCTCGAAAAAAGAGATGCTTGATTTAAAGCTGATTTATCATTTTTTTAAGGTGCAGCCTTTTAATAAAATGGCAGCTGTTATTCGTCGCTATTTCCATCATCCGAATACGATTTCTTTATTTTCGAGATATGCAACCTATGTAGGTGGCCAGCCGACACAAACTCCTGCAGTATTCAATCTAATGGCTGCGCTTGAAACGCAAAAAGGTGTTTTCGGTATAAAAGGGGGCACGTATAAATTGGTAGAGGCCTTCCAAAAAGTATTGGCGGAAAGAAATGTGACCTTTCACTACCAAACAGAAGTGAAGGAAGTGCTGAACAGGGAGCAGCAGAGAAAACTTCTAAAAACTACAGCAGGAGATTTTGAAGCGGATATCGTTGTGGTCAATCAAGACATCCTAAGTTTTGAAGAACAGACAGTTCCTAAAGTGGAACCGTCTTTGTCAGGTTTTCAGATGATGCTCAGTGTAGACAAAAAATACGAACAGTTGAAGCATCATAATATTTTTTATCCTCAAAACTATGAACGGGAATTTCAAGAGCTTTTCGAAAAGCGTTTACCAGTATGCGAGCCTGCAATATATATTTGCAACAGCTCCACTAGCGATCCTCACTTAGCGCCGGCAGGGATGAGTAATCTTTTTGTATTAGTGAATGCTCCAGCTCTCACGGAAGCAACCGATTGGGAGGGCATCAAAGCAGCGTATGCGCAGAAGATTATTGGTTTGCTAGAATCACACGGAATGAGTGATCTGCAAGCTCATATTCGTCATCAAAAGATCGTTACTCCTTTAGATTTGCAAAATCAGACATTTGCTTATCGAGGATCGATTTACGGGCCCTCATCTAATTCTATGAAACAAAGCTTTTTTCGCGCAAATGGGAAGCTGAAAGGAGATAATATGTGGGCAGTGGGAGGGTCGATCCACCCAGGTGGTGGGACACCAATGGTCGTGCTGGGAGGGCGTAAAATTGCTGAACAAATTATAAATATCGAAAAAAATTAATACCTGTCTAATACATAGAGGCTGAGAGGGTTGGTCGGAGAGCGAAACAACCACGAAAGCGCTTATCTATAAAAAATAGTTTATTTCTATGAAAAATTGTGAAATAATAGGTAAAGATCAAAAAGAACAGGTGATTAATTTGGAAAGTTGGAAAAAGAATTTATTTATTGTATGGCTAGGTTGTTTTTTAACAGGAACAGGTCTTAACTTGATTATGCCCTTCCTGCCTTTATACATTGAACAGTTGGGTGTGCATAACCAGCAGGCAGTAAGTATTTGGTCTGGGATAGCACTAAGCTCAACTTTTTTAGTGTCTGCTGTTATGTCTCCGATATGGGGCCGGCTCGCTGATCAAAAAGGAAGACGAGTAATGCTCCTGAGGGCGGCACTCGGAATGGCGATCGCTATGATTGCCATGGGATTCGTGACAAATGTCTATCAATTTGTTATTTTACGTCTATTGATGGGTATTTTTTCCGGGTATATTTCCACTGCCAATGCGCTAGTCGCAACGCAAGTACCACGTCACCGTAGTGGTTGGGCACTCGGGACACTTTCGACCGCAGCAGTTTCCGGAGTATTGATCGGGCCACTGATCGGTGGATTCTTAGCGGATCTATTCGGCGTCCGGCCAGTATTCTTTATAACGGGAACGCTATTATTAGGGACATTTTTCTTAACTGTATTTTTCGTGCAAGAAAAATTCACACCAGTGGGAAAAGCGGATATGCTTTCTGGGAAGAAAGTATTTGCTACGCTTAAATATCCTGGCTTGATTATTAGTTTATTCATTACTACAATGGTTATCCAAGTTTCTTCTAACTCAGTGAATCCGATTTTAACGCTTTATGTTCGCGAGTTAGCAGGAAATACCCAAAATGTTGCTTTTATAAGCGGTATGATTGCTTCTGTCCCAGGGGTTGCTGCATTGATAGCAGCACCGCGACTAGGAAAATGGGGCGATAAGATCGGGACAGAGCGTATTCTGTTAGGCGCTTTGATATTCTCCATGCTGCTTCAAATCCCAATGGCGTTCGTGACGCATCCATTCCAATTGGGTGTATTGCGGTTCTTGTTGGGTATGACAGATGGGGCTTTACTGCCGGCAGTGCAGTCGCTACTTACTAAAAACACACCACGTGAGGTAGCCGGTCGTATTTTCGGTTACAACCAATCCTTTCAATATATCGGAAATGTGGTAGGGCCGTTGCTCGGTTCCTTTGTCGCAGCGCATTTTGGCTACAATCACGTCTTCCTAATGGTTGCAGTGTTTGTACTTATCAACGTTCTGATCACGTTGAGATTTAATCGAAAAATCCATGGGACTATCAATTAAAGAAGGTGAATAAAATGATTGATTTAAAAGCGAGAATCGCTGCGAGCCGCTCCATCGTTATTTTAACAGGTGCTGGTGTATCGGTGCCTTCCGGGATACCGGACTACCGCTCGGAAAACGGCTTGTATGCAGACAAAGCAAGTCCGGAGTATCTACTTAGCCGGGATTGCCTAGAACGTGAACCAGCCAAACTTCATCATTTTGTAATAAGTAAAATGTATTATCCGGATGCTGTTCCGAATATTATTCATCAGAAAATCGCAGCGCTCGAGCAGGAAAAAGAAGTGACGGTGATCACACAAAATATCGATGGGCTACATGATCAAGCAGGAAGTAAATCGATTCTTCACTTTCACGGTAATCTGCAAGATGTTTATTGTGAAAGATGCCAGCTCCATGTTCCCTTTGAAACGTATCAAGCAGATTATATCCACCAAGATTGTGGTGGGCTTTTACGTCCTAATATTGTTTTGTATGGGGAAGGGATCGATGAAAGTGTGATTCGGGCGTCGATTCAGAAAATAAATTTTGCGGATCTGATATTGATTGTCGGTACCTCTTTTCAAGTTAGCCCTTTTTGCAACTTGACGGAATTTCGAAATGCGAAAGCAAAAGTGGTAGCAATAAATAAAGATAATCTGCAACTACCATTCGATTTTCAGATGATCCAGGCTGATGCGGCAGAAATTTTTGCAGACTTATGAAGTTGCTTGTGTTTTCTGAAAATGCTAAACTAATAATAGAATAGTTTCACGTGAAACATATTGATAACAAAAAAGAAGATGCGGTGCTGCCGCATCTTTTTATGTAAGATAGAAAGGACGGGGAAAAGTGACTAATATTCGCGAAATAGCTAAGATTGCGGGCGTGTCAGTGACCACCGTTTCTAGAGTTTTAAATGAACATCCCTATGTCTCTGCTGAAAAGCGGAAACAGGTACTAGCGGTAATAGAGGAGTTGGATTATGTCCCTAATCGCTTGGCAACAAATCTAGCCAAAGGAAAAACGAATACGATCGGGATCATACTACCGTATAACGACCATCCATGGTTCGATAAAATTGCTAACGGTGTTATCGAAGCAGCTTTTAAGCACAAGTATTCGGTGACGCTTTTTCCGACTAATTATGATAGTGAGGCGGAACTGCGTTATTTGATGCAACTCAAAACAAAACAAGTAGATGCTCTCATTATTACATCCAAGGCAAATGACTGGGATGTGATCGAACCGTTTGCGGATTATGGTCCAATCATTGCTTGTGAATATACGGAACATGAGAATATCGCCTGTGCATACATAGAAAGATTTCATGCGTATAAGGATGGGTTTGAATTTCTGAAAAAGGCAGGTTATCAAAAAATCGCTTTTTCAGTGGGGCGTGATTCGTTGAAAAGTCCTAGCACACAGGAAAAACGAAAAGCATATCAAGAAGTGTTTGGGGAAATACCGGAACATCGTTTTTTATCCGAGAGCTATGATTTTACAGACGGAATCAAAGCGGGGGAATATTTTCTTGCGGAAGCAGGGGATACGCCAGATGCGATCTTTGCTAATGGAGATGAAGTTGCGGCGGGAATCATGTATTATGCCAAAAATAACGGTTTCCAGATTCCGGGTGATTTAGCGATCCTTGGGGAGGAAAATTTACCGATCGGAAAAGTGCTAGAGATCACAACCTTAGATCATCATCTGAAGAAAATGGGGGAAACCGCATTTCAGCTCTTTTATACCAAAAGCAAGAAGAAACATAAAATCAGCCATCAGCTAATTATCAGAAAAACAACAAAATAACGCTTGACCTGAAACCCGTTTCATCAATTATAACTAGAGTAGGTAAACAAAAGGAGGCGGGGAAAATGCGATTGGAAGGTACTTGTAAGATACATTCAAGTTTAGGCGTAGAGTATCAGTTTGGCGAATTTTCGATCAATCAAGAGTGTCTAGTATTTGAACAGAATTATAGTTTTGGTGGAAAAAAACGAAAGATTTTCCCGTTGAAAATATTGGATGCTGCAGAACTACACACAAATAAAGGCGGAGACTTATTAAGTTTCAGCTGCGATAATCTGGAATTTGAATTGGATGGATCATCGAATAGAGAGATCAATCAGTTTATGGAAGAGTTGAAAACAGGCCTCGCAAGTATCAAACGAGCGAATAGCGGTCTGCATTATAATCGAGAGAATAAGGAGCGACATCATGTATAAAGCGTTTATTTTTGATATCGACGGGACTATGCTAGATAATGAAGGCGCAGTCCTGCACTCACTACAAGCACTGTTAGCGGAAAAAGGTATTGAAGCGGAACAGGATGACTTGCGTTTTGCACTGGGGATCCCAGGGGATAAGGCCTTAGCGAAATTTCCGATTGAAGATCGGGAACGCGCTTTAGATGAATGGATCGAAAAAGAACTTGCTTTTATGGAAGAGATCACGGTTTTCCCAATGATCGAGGAAACATTGCGGGAATTGCCGCTTTGTGGCGTGGTAAGTTCTAAAAATCAGTTTGAGATGGAGCATGGCTTTTATCCATTTGGACTTGCGAAATATTTTGATGGAATCGTTTGTGCAAGCGATACGGAATTACATAAGCCAAATCCGGATCCGCTTTTAAAGTGTATGGAACTTCTCCAGGTGTCGCCTGAAGAGGCCGTATATATCGGTGATTCGATTTACGATATGCAATGTGCCCATGCGGCTGGTGCCGATTTCGCGCTGGCTTCTTGGGGGGCCAGAGATCATACGCCGTTTAAAGAAGCAGAGATCATATTGAAAAAACCGACTGATTTGCTGGAATATCGTTAAAAAGGAGCTTTACTTGAAAAAGTAAAGCTCCTTTTCTGAGCGAATAAGCAGCTACACAAAAAAGAGCGAAATCTACTCCACTTGATCCAATGAGCATAAGTAAACGAAAAGCAGATCATCCATCTTCCGTAGTGATAAGTTGGTTTGTTCGTAAAATTTATCGATCCGGTATTGGATCGTATTCCGGTGGAGAAACAAATCCTTCGCGGACAAGCTGATATTTCCCTGATTATGAAAAAGCCGTTCTATCAATTTGATATTATCAGGTTCTTTCTTTAAGAATCGTGCGATTTCTTGGAAAATACTTGTATCTGCCAAATTTTTCGAGATCACACGCAGACTGGCAGAACTAACCGTCTGTACGGCATGGGTAAATGGATATTCTAAGAACAGTTTTTGTTCTTCCGCAAATAAACGTTGGATCTCCGGCCCGGATTGGTAAAATAAACCGCTGAAAAAATATGTTTTGGCATAAAAATCATTTTCTAGGGTGGAAGCAACGGCTTCGAGTTCTTCTTCGCCAAGCAAGGAGTCTTCCATTTTTTCGATAACGATGTGATAATCAGGAGAGATAGGTAAAAAAACAGCATGAGAGCTGAAAAAACTGTATAAGGCTGCTTTCCATTCTTTTTTCAGGGAAGCAGAGAGCGTATCAGCTTGCAATTGGATCTGAGTGAAGCGATACGAACCGTTTGGAATCTCGTCGTTTTGCTGTCTGGTTGGGGAGAATAAACGTGTATACCAGTTGTTAGCGGCTTTGTCCGAAAAAGTTACGGGCGCAGGCTCGAAAAGCAGCTTTAGTAAGACTGCTTCGTCGTCTGAAATAGCGGCTTTTGGGATATATATGTAAAAGGGATGGGAATATAAGGCAAGCTCCCCGTTATCAGTGGGCAGGGGCTTTTCGGATAGTCTCATATTTTTATATTTGGTTTGAAGGTTTTTGATATTCATTAAGATAGCGCTTCCTTTCTCCTTCTATTCTGACAAATGCTTTCTCGGAAGTCAACTTTCATCATTAAAGTGATTGTAATCACAAAAAATGGGTAAACAGTAACAAGATGAAACGAGGAGGAAGGAACTATGGAACCACAAATCGAAGAATTAAAGGACAAAGATCCTGTCATTTTGGTCACTGCGATCGGATATATCGTGGGTAGAGTGAATGCGAGCAAAAGTGCTTCTCCTGCTAGTATCTACTTGGATGAAGTTTGTATAAACTGTGTCGCTTCTGCACGGTTAGACCGTTTTTCCGAAGGGCTCGCCGTCCAAACTGATCAAGTGATCGGGTATAAAAAATTAGTCGAAGGACGTATCAAACAACTGATTGGAGAATGGGAAGCTTCTATTGATCCGACAGCAGTATAAATAGAAAAAGCCGACGCTTAAGGTTGCAAGCGTCGGCTTTTTTATTCACTTATTTTTGCGTTCAAATTCCTGATTTCGTAATTCTACGCGGCGGATCTTACCGGAATCAGTTTTTGGCAATGCTGCGACGAACTCGATACGGCGCGGATATTTATAAGGAGCAGTGCGGTCTTTCGTAAACGTCTGAAGCTCGCGGACTAATTCGTCGCTTGCTGTGAAGCCGTCTTTTAAAACGATAAATGCTTTTACAACCGTTCCACGGATTTCATCTGGGCTGGCTACAACGGCAACTTCTTTGACTGCTTGATGATGTGTCAAGGCATCTTCTACTTCAAATGGTCCGATCGTATAGCCGGAGCTGATGATAATATCGTCATTTCGGCCTTGGAACCAATAATAGTTGTCGGCATCACGAACGGCTCTATCACCTGTCACGAAATAATCACCGCGAATGGCTTTTTCAAGGCGCTCGGGTTCTTTGTAATAAGTTTGGAACAATGCTTCAAAATCTTTTTTAACAGCAATATCACCGATTTCATCAACGCCGACGGGCTGTCCGTTTTCATCAATGATCGCCATATATTCTGGCATGATCGGTTTACCCATGGAGCCAGGGCGGATCGGGGTATCGACAAGTGTGCCGATCAAAAGAGTACTTTCCGTTTGACCATAGCCGTCACGGACTTTTATCCCGAAATGCTCTTGGAATACTTGGATAACTTCGCGGTTTAGCGGTTCGCCGGCGGATACGCTGCTACGGATGCTGCCGAGATCATAGCTATCAAGATCAGATACTTTCGCCATTAAGCGGTATTCTGTAGGGGTACAGCAAAGCACGTTGATTTTTTCTTCGCCTAATAGTCGTAGTTGGCGTTCAGGGCTGAAACGACCATTAAAAATGAAACCAGTCGCGCCTTTGCCGAGCACAGATAAGAACGGTGACCACACCCATTTTTGCCATCCGGGAGCAGCAGTTGCCCAAACGATATCATCTTCATGGATATCAAGCCAGTGATCCGCAGCAATACGAATATGGGCGTAACCCCAACCATGCGCGTGGACCACACCCTTGGGATTCCCGGTCGTTCCACTGGTAAATGCAAGCAGACAAGGGTCTTCGCGGTGCGTATCGACCGTTTCAAAAGTTTCGGGTGCTTGATCCATTAGTTCTCCGTAATTCTGCCAACCCTCTAAATGACCATCGATCAGTATTTTAGTATGAACAGAATGATCGTCTGCGATTTTCTCAAATTCACTTGTTAGACCGTCATAGGTAATAACTGCTTTTACTTCTGCATGGTGGATGCGGTATTCCAAGTCGTGTGCTTTCAATAGTTCTGAAGCAGGGATCACGATCGCACCGGCTTTCCAAAGTCCCATGTAGATCGCGTAGGTTTCCAATAACCGTGGCGTCATCACAATAACATGGTCACCCTTTTGGATGCCTGCTTTGGTGATTACATTTGCAAATTTAGCGGATTCTACCACTAATTGATGATAACTCCATTTTTTTGTTTCATCTTGATCGTTTTTCCAGATCAAAGCTGTTTTATTGGAAGTGAATTTTGCGATCTCATCGGTGATATTATATTTTTCTGGTGCTAATAAATTCGCACTGTTCATTGAAAGAACCTCCTTTATATTGACAAAAGATAATAAATTTTTTAACTATTTCATATATTAGTACCTGGTTCTAATATATGGTATTACAAAGAACGATAAAATGCAACCAAAAAAGCTACCTCTGTAAGTTTTATGTGGTAAAATGAAGGGGATAAAAAGAAAGCGGAGGTTTGGTCTGGCGATGGAAAAGGCGATCTTCATGGAAGAAGCGATAAAAGAAGCAAGGAAAGCGCAAGCGCTGGGCGAAGTTCCGATCGGTGCAGTAGTTGTTTTGGATAATGAGATAATCGGGCGCGGACATAATCTGCGGGAAACGACCCAAAACGCGATCACGCATGCAGAAATATTGGCCATTCAAGCAGCTTGCCAAAACCGAGAAAGTTGGCGGCTTAGCGAAGCGGAAATCTATGTGACGCTGGAGCCTTGTCCGATGTGCAGCGGCGCGATCTTACTTTCGCGATTAAAAAAAGTATATTATGGGGCTCCGGACCCAAAAGCGGGAACGGCGGGGACTTTGATGAATCTTTTGCAAGATGATCGTTTCAATCATACTTGTGAAGTGGAAGCAGGTTTGCTGCAAACGGAGTGTGCAGAATTGCTGACTTCGTTTTTTCGAGCGCTTCGTGCGAAGAAAAAAGCGGCTAAACAAGCTAAAACAGAATAAGGTTATTTTTACCTAAAAAAGCACTTTTTGAGGTACTGTGTTATAGGTAATTAGAACCATTTTTAAATTCTTGTGAAAAGGATATCATTGTTACATTCTTCTAGTTATGCGGGATTGTGATTAAATTATAATTCACAAACTCCTGTATTATAAAATGACATCGAAAGAACTAAACACATTCTGGCGTAAATAAGTTAAAATAAATAATATACTTAGTAATGATTATTAAATGGGATTACTTATAATTTGGTTTGTTTATGATCATATTTGTGAATTTAAGAACAACCTGTTGTGTAATTGCGCATTTGTAAACAAAAGGAGGACAACAAAAAGTGGATAAACTATTTTTGGCACGTTTCCAATTTGCATCAACCACGATTTTTCACTTTCTATTCGTACCGCTCTCAATCGGACTTGTATTTATGGTTGCGCTTATGGAAACATTGTACGTCGTAAAGAAAAAAGAAATTTACAAAAAAATGTCGAAATTCTGGGGACACTTATTCTTGATCAACTTTGCTGTTGGGGTAGTAACGGGGATCATTCAGGAATTCCAATTCGGAATGAACTGGTCGGACTATTCCCGTTTCGTCGGTGACGTTTTCGGTGCACCGCTTGCGATCGAAGCATTGCTTGCCTTCTTCATGGAGTCGACATTCATCGGTCTATGGATTTTCGGCTGGGAAAGATTAGGTAAGAAACTCCACCTTGCTTGTATCTGGTTAGTAGCGATCGGAACGATCCTTTCTGCTTTCTGGATTTTGGCAGCGAACTCGTTCATGCAGCATCCGGTCGGTTTTGCATTCAAAAATGGCCGCGCCGAAATGAATGATTTCTGGCAATTGATCACGAACGGTCAGCTGCTAGTCGAATTTCCGCACGTTATCTTTGGTGCTTTTGCCACTGGTGCGTTCTTCGTAGCAGGTGTCAGTGCATACAAAATGATGAAAAAACAAGATGTCAATTTCTTCAAACGCTCGTTCCAGATCGCAATGGTCATGGCGGTTATCGGCGGTTTTGGTGTTGCCTTCAGTGGTCACTCGCAAGCGCAATATCTAGTGAAAACACAACCAATGAAAATGGCAGCAACAGAAGGAGTCTGGGAAGATACCGGAAGTCCTGCAGCTTGGACTTTCATTGGCGGCATCAATGATAAGAAGAAGAAAAATGATTGGGAGATCAAAATCCCATATGCATTAAGTTTCTTATCTTATTCTAAATTCTCAGGTAGTGTCGAAGGGATGAACACTCTTCAAAAAGATTATGAAAAAGTTTATGGGCCAGGTAATTATATCCCGCCGGTAAAAACTTCTTTCTGGAGTTTCCGTATCATGGTCGGCGCTGGAATGCTAATGATTCTCTTTGCAATGATCGGAGTCGTACTTGCTTGGAGAAAACGCCTTGTGCACGCAACTTGGTATCTCCGTTTGATGGTTCCGATGATCTTGTTCCCATTCTTAGCAAACTCGATGGGTTGGATCATGACAGAGATCGGCCGTCAGCCATGGGTTGTATTCGGATATATGCAAACGAAAGATGCGGTATCGCCTAATGTATCGGCAGGAAGTATTTTATTCTCGATCATTACTTTCTCCACGATCTATGCGATCTTAGCAATCGTCTTGATTTATTTATTCATTCGAGAAATCAAAAAAGGACCAGATGGACATGAAGAAGTAGAAGAAAATGTCTCTGTGGATCCATTCGATAAAGGGGGAGAAAAACTTGTCACTGAATGAGTTGTGGTTTTTACTAGTTGCCGTTTTGTTTATCGGCTTTTTCTTCCTAGAAGGCTTCGATTTTGGTGTCGGAATGGCTACGCGCTTTCTGGCAAAATCAAGTAACGAACGTAAAATGCTTGTCAATACGATCGGTCCATTCTGGGACGCAAATGAAGTTTGGCTGATCACAGCCGGCGGAGCTATTTTCGCCGCTTTCCCAAATTGGTATGCAACGATGTTCAGCGGGTATTATCTGCCATTCGTCGTCTTGCTGCTAGCATTGATCGGACGGGGTGTATCCTTTGAATTCCGCGGTCAAAAAGATACAAAAACTTGGCTCAAAACATGGGATTGGATCATTTTCTTTGGTAGTTTATTACCGCCATTCCTATTGGGCGTATTATTTTCCACACTGGCAAAAGGAATGCCGATCGATAAAGAAATGAACTTGCATGGCGGGTTTACGGATTATGTCAATATTTTCTCTGTGTGGGGAGGCATCACGATCGTCTTGATCTGCTTGCTACATGGTTTGCAGTTTATTGCTTTACGTGTTGAAGGCGAACTTCGCATACGAGCAACGAAATTGGCGAAAAAAGTCTGGTTCGCAACTGTCGTGGCATTACTGATATTTGTGGCATTGGCATTTGTGTATACTGACTTATTTACGGCTCGTCCAGTATTAGTTCCGTTAATGATCGGACTTGTTGTCGTATTCTATCTGCTTTCTGGCTTTTTCCTATGGAAAGGCCGTGAGATCTTGACATTCACATTTGGTGGGTTAGGAATTGTTTTCACAGTGGGGGCTATCTTTGTTGGTTTATTCCCACGCGTGATGATCAGTTCAATTACAGAAGCATATAATCTTACTATTTATAACGCTGCTTCGGGACATTATTCACTGAGCGTAATGACGATCGTTGCAGTAACGTTGCTGCCGTTCGTGCTTGGTTATCAAATCTGGAGTTACTACGTTTTCCGTAAACGGGTTTCCGATAAGGAGAAATTGACGTACTAATGGGAAGAGATGTTTTCAAATATCCAGGAATAAAATGGATTCTCGCATCATTAGCTGTTTTGACTGTCATTCAAGGCGCTATGATCATTGTGATGGCACGGAGTTTATCTCGTGCTATCACTGATTTATTTCATAACCATACATTTGCAAGCATCATGATAGAAATAGGTCTCTTTGCGGGGGCCTATTTCTTGCGTCATTTATTGAACGTCATCAAGAAGCAGATTGTTTATCGCTATGCTGCTAAGATGGCTACGGATATGCGGGAAGCCTTTATGGACAGTTTATTTTTATTGGGGCCTCGGTTTGCGAGGAAAGAAGGAACCGGGAAAATCGTTACGATGGTGATGGAGGGCGTTGCTGATTTTAGACGTTATTTAGAATTGTTCCTGCCAAAATTCATCAATATGGCGATCATACCGGCGATGATCTGGATCTATGTTTTATTTGAAGATAGAACGTCAGCGCTGATTTTGTTTATTACTTTTCCAATCTTGATCTTGTTTTTGATTATTTTAGGGTTGGCAGCGAAAAAACAAGCAGATTCACAGTTTGAATCCTATCGAATCCTATCCAACCACTTTGTAGATTCGCTAAAAGGTCTGGAAACACTGAAATATCTAGGAATCAGTCACAGCCATGAGCAGAGTATTGCTGGCGTGAGTGAGCGGTACCGCAAAGCGACGATGAAAACATTGCGCGTTGCTTTCATGTCAAGTTTTGCACTGGATTTTTTCACCATGTTGTCGATCGCGATCGTGGCACTTTTCTTAGGACTGGGACTTATTGGTGGTTCGATGAGTCTGGTAGTAGCGCTTGCCGTGCTTATTCTGTCGCCGGAATACTTTCTGCCGGTGCGCGAGTTGGGTTCGGATTATCATGCGACCCTTGACGGACAAGAAGCTGGACGAAATATCCAGCAAATCATCCGCGAAGCGCAAAAGGCGAAAGCACAGGCGGTGGCGCCGGAATTGCCTGCTTTTAATGAAGATACGAAATTGAATTTAAATGGACTGACAGTCATCCACGAAGAGGCTGCTGAGCCAACGCTACAGGATATTAGCTTAGATGTACAAGGATATGAAAAAATCGGCGTTATCGGGGCTACAGGAGCAGGGAAATCTACCTTTATCGATGTTGTCAGCGGATTTCTGAATCCCTCTAGTGGGACAACTGCTTTAAATCAGACCCCATTTGCTTTTTCCGACAGTGGCTGGCAGAAACAAGTCACCTATATTCCGCAGCACCCGTATTTATTTCATTTATCCATCAAGGAAAATATCCGCTTTTATCAGCCGGAAGCATCAGATGAACAAGTGAAAGAAGCTGCTCGGGCTGCGGGATTAGAAGAACTGATCCTGTCGCTCCCAGAACGATATGAAACGGTGGTAGGGGAATCAGGCCGTATGCTTAGCGGTGGTCAGGAACAGCGGATCGCGATGGCGCGTGCCTTTTTATCAGGGCGCTCGATCATCTTGCTAGATGAACCGACTGCTCACTTAGATATTGAAACAGAATATGAATTGAAAACACCGATGATAAAATTGTTTGAAAATCGCCTTGTTTTCTTGGCGACACATCGGCTACATTGGATGATGGAAATGGACCGGATCATCGTGATGGATAATGGCCAGATCGTAGAGATCGGGAGTCATGAAGAACTATTAGCAAAAGCCGGTTATTACTACCGATTGGTACAGGCGGAACTGGAGGAGATCGAATGAGAAAGAGGCGCTGGATTTTACCATATATCAAAGCGAATATTGGACTGCTATCACTCGTTATCTTCTTGGGGATCTTGACATTTGCTGCGGGTGGAGCCTTAATGTTCACATCGGGACACTTGATTTCAAAATCTTCCCTAATGCCTGAGTCGATCATGGCAGTATATGTTTCAACAGTAGGTGTCCGAGCGTTTGGGATCATGCGCTCTGTCAGCCGTTATGTAGAGCGGCTTGCCAGCCATTCGCTCGTCCTTAAAATGTTGGCGAAAATGCGTGTGCAGCTATACCGTTATTTAGAACCGCAAGCATTATTGCTTAAATCGCGTTATCGGACGGGGGATATTTTAGGGCTGCTTGCCGATGACATTGAACATTTGCAAAACTTTTATCTGACTACGATGTTTCCAGCCATAGTCAGCATCGCGATCTATGCCACCATTGTCATCGGCCTTGGCGTTTTCTCGCTTCCGATCGCATTGCTGTTCTTATTATTGATTGGGATCATTATTTTCGTCCTCCCTTGGATATCTTTAGCATATACAAAGGCGAAAAATGCCTATCAAAAGCAAGGACGCAATCAGCTTTACCGCCAATTCACCGATGCCGTTTTCGGCATCAGCGACTGGATGTTCAGCGGACGGACAAAGAATTTTGTCCAAACGTATGAGCAAGCGGAAAAAGGACTATTGGAAAACGAGACCAAACAATTTAGATTTGTGAACTGGCGCGATTTCTTCAGTCAGTTGATTGCAGGAATCATGGTCATCGTCATGGTCTATTGGAGCACAGGCGAAGCCCGGAGCGGTGCCTTTTCTGGAACAATGATCGCGGCATTCGTTTTGGCGATCATGTCGCTTGCCGAAGTATTTATTCCCGTTCCCAGCGCCGTCAGCGACTCCACATTATATCAAGATTCGCTGGAACGCTTGGATAAAATTGAAGACACATCACTACCAAGCTTTGAAGAAGAATTACATGCGGAAACGACCGTTGCCGAAGATCACATCGAACTAAGCATCGAGCATGCGAATTTCCGATATGAAGCAACTAGCAGACCGATTATTGTAGATATGGATTTGCATTTAAAACCGCAAGATAAAATCGCTATCATTGGGAAAAGCGGAACAGGAAAATCAACGTTACTGAAACTGATCCAAGGTGCGTTAGAACCACAGACCGGTGCTGTAAAGCTGAACGGAGCATCCGTTGCATCGATACGTCCACAGATTCCTAAGCTTGTTTCCATGCTCAATCAAAAAGCGCATTTATTCAATACCTCGGTGCTCAATAATATTCGGCTAGGCAATCAATCCGCAACGGATGAAGAGGTATATGAGGTTGCCAAACAAGTCCGCTTGCATGAGATGATCATGAATATGCCAGAAGGCTACCACACCTCCATGACAGAGATGGGTGCCCGGTTTTCTGGTGGGGAACGGCAGCGGATCGCGTTAGCACGTATCCTTCTGCAAGATACCCCGCTCGTGATTCTAGACGAGCCGACGGTAGGACTTGATGCGATCACAGAAAAAGAACTGTTGCGCACGATGTTTGAAACACTGGCTGACAAGACTGTTATCTGGGTCACCCATCATTTAGTCGGTACAGAGAAAATGGATAAAATCTATTTCTTAGAGGACGGCGAGTTCATCATGGCAGGTTCGCATGAAGAATTATTAGCGAGCTCTGAACGTTATAAAAATCTATATCGCCTTGATCGTCCATTTATACAACTTTAAAATAAAAAAAACCAAAAGCTGCTTGTTTTGCCTTTGGTGTTTTTTATTGTTAAAATCACAGATGAAGCTCGTGTAAATAAAAGACTGAAGGTGAGAAAAGTGGAAGAAAAATATATCATTGGTGTCGATATTGGTACCTCAAGCACAAAGGCGGTCTTATTTGACCATACCGGAAAATTGATCCACCGCCATGCGATCTCTTACGACTTGATCACAGATGATGCAGGAAGAGCCGTCCAAGACCCAGATACGATGGTGGACGCTGTTAAAAATGCTGTTCGCCATGTTATTGATGAAAGCGCTATACCTAGTGAGGACGTCCGAGCGGTCTCTTTCAGTTCAGCGATGCATAGTCTGATTTTGGTTGATGAAACTCATCAGCCACTCACGCCTGCGATCACATGGGCGGATCATCGCAGTACGAAAGCTGCAGAGCATTTGAAGAAGAACTACGATAGTCATCTGATCTATGAAAAAACAGGTACACCGATTCATCCAATGAGTCCTTTTGTAAAAATTTCTTGGCTGAATCAGGAACAGCCAGAATTGATAGCCAAAACGAAAATTTTCGCGGATATCAAATCCTATGTGTTCTATCAACTGTTCCATGAATGGGTGATCGATGAGTCGCTTGCCTCCGGAACCGGGATGTATAATCCAAAAGAGCATGATTGGGAAAAAGAAGCGATGGATATCATCGGATTGAAGCCGGACCAACTGCCACGTGTCGTGTCCGAAACCACCGCTTTTCACAATGACAGCACAGCAAGAGACCTCGGACTTACCGGCGATCCAGCCTTTGTGATCGGTGGAAGCGATGGTGCCCTGGCGAATATCGGTATCCAAGCTTTGGGGAAAAATGAAGTCACGGTCACAGTCGGAACTAGTGGTGCAGTACGGAAGCTTGTTCCAGAATTTCAAGTCGATAAAGCCGGCAGAACATTCTGTTACGCTGCTGCTGGACCATATGTGATCGGCGGTGCAGTGAATAACGGCGGGAAAGTCGTCGAGTGGGCTTTCAAGCAATTTGGAAAAGAAGAAGAGGATTTTTCCGATTTCTTGAAACTCTCTGATGATGTTCCTCCCGGCGCTAATGGTTTGATGTTCTTGCCATTTTTACTTGGCGGAAGAGCACCGCTTTGGAGAAATAATCTGTTTGGTGATTTTATTGGCCTTACGATCAATCATACGAGAAAAACGATGGTTCGTGCTATTTTAGAAGGCATTGCTTTGAACTTGGCAGGTGTCTATGAAGCGATCGCGGAAAAAGAAGATATTATCTACGTGACCGGTGGATTAGCCAGCGAGCCGCTCTGGTGTCAAATGTTGGCAGACATTTTAGAACGCGAAGTCCGTGTCGCAGAAACAATTGAAGGTTCCGGTCTTGGCGCAGCGATCGTTGGCATGAAGGCGATCGGCTGGCTGGAAACCTTGGAGATCGGTCACGAAAAAAGGGTCGCCCAAACATTCTCACCACGAGCAGAATACCGAGACCGCTATCGCGATTTGCGAAATCTGTTCAACGAGGCAAACCAGCGTCTATTGACGACATATGAAAACATTATTGCCTGGAAAGAGAAATACCAAGAAATTTAAGGAAAGTCAGTATTCAGACTTGCACTTTTACGGGTAAGCTTGTAAACTAATAGTTGAGCTCTTTTTCAGAGTTCTTAAAATTGGTAGCACATTTGCCGTGCTAGATGGGGAGATAGCGGCGCCCTGTAACCCGCAATCCGCTCTAGCGGGATTGAATTCCTCATTTGAGGCTTATCTATTGTTTGGCCTGCCCTTAACAAGTGGTGTTGACAGCTTGGTCTTGCGCAATGGGAACCTGTGAACCATGTCAGGTCCGGAAGGAAGCAGCATTAAGCAGTGCTTCCCATGTGCCGCGAGGTTGCCGGGCTCGAGCTAACTATTAAGGTAACGCGAGTGATAGTAAGTCGATATGAGGTGCACGGCTATAAATTTTATCATAAAGAAAAGTCCTTCTCTTCTAAAATAGAGAAGGACTTTTTGCATTCTATGGTAAGCTTTCCTACGAATTAATAAACTTATAGATGTAATTATTGCTGTGAAACTGATACAATAGAGTAAAATAGTTTGAATATGAAGGATGAAAAAGATGCGACAAGATAAATTAAAACTTTCCAGAAAACGGCTCATCAGCTACATTATTATTCTTGTAGCGATCGCCTGTATTGCAGTACTCGCCATTGTATTTGGTTTCTTCCAAAGACAAGAAGTACTGGAAAAGTACCAGCTTGCTTATATGCAGGATGGGAAGTCTCTGGAGATTTCGCCCATAAATATTACGGATATCGCAGTGGATAAGCGAGGGCAGGATAAAGACCTTTACTTCCGCATAAACAGTAATTATGACTTAGATTATCTCTTCCGCTTGGCATACCGTCAATTTGAGGTGAAAAAGAGTACAGATAGCAAGCTGTACGATGGTACGGTCGATTTTAGTGTCTCTGATAATGCCTATGTGATTCAAGAATCACTGAAAAAAATGGATAAAGATATTTATGCCGTATTCTCGTTACATAATAAAAAAGGTACCGAGATCTATCGTTATGATCCTGAGGAAACATCTACGGATAAATATATCGAACGGATCAAACCAACCGTCCTGCAAGGATACGAAAAGTCTGAAGTAGGCAATTACGATGATTTTATCAATATTACGAAATTATTCCATGACAAATTGAATAAAAAAGTCACAGTAACAGTGGATAAAGAGAAGAAGATGATCGAGTTTAAGATCCGTGATGAGAAGTAAAATATGGAAAACAGTTGTCCTTACAAAAGGATAACTGTTTTTTTGTTTGCTTTCTTACTAGCTTCCATGAGGGATGTGAATAAACCTACTACTACTTTTACACAAACAAAATACACAGTTATATCAATCAGTGTAAGCGCTTCATATTTAGTATTGTGAATATTGATTTGACACTGTTTCTAATCTTGGCATGGTATTTGCTTTTATAAAAGTAAGCCTATCGTTTTTGAAAGGGGGAAACCTGACGATATGCGATTCGCCCGTTTTTTGGAGAAATACCTAGTGAAGGGCAATACATAAAAAGGAAGGGCGAAGAAATACAACGACATAGGGGAGGATATAAAATAACATGAATGGTTTAACAGCATTTTTAGAGAAATATTTTGTACCTGTAGCAGCAAAAATCGGATCACAGAAACACTTAGTTGCACTCCGCGATGCCTTTATTTCTACCATGCCGATCACAATGGCTGGTTCCATAGCAGTACTGCTCAATGTCTTTTTCCGTGATTTTCCAACAGAATGGGGTTGGACAGGGTTTGTTGCCGCAATGGATCCACTGATTGGTATTAATGGATATGTCTACAATGGGACACTTGCAATCGTCTCGATTATTTTCGCTTTTTCACTAGGATATAATATTTCTAAATCGTACGATGTAGATCGTTTGGCTGGAGGATTGGTCTCATTAGCAGCCTTTATGATGAATTTAGCTGTAACTGTCGATCTAGAAACTGTAAAAAGTGCGATCGGCGCAGCGAATGCGTCGTTTGATGTCAACACATTGCCTAAGGAATTTTCAGGTATTTATGGCTTTTTCAGCTTAGCGCAAGTTAATGGAACTGGACTTTTCACAGCAATGATTTTCGGATTTTTAGCTACGATCATTTATGCAAAACTCATGCAGGCAAAGATCACGATCAAAATGCCGGAAGCGGTTCCGCCAGCAGTAAGTAAAGCATTCGCTGCGATTATTCCGGCCTTAGTAGCATTATATGTCTGCGGTATCATCGTTTGGGGCTTTACAAAACTGACAGGCATGGATGTTATCACTTGGATCTCGAATACGATCCAAGAACCACTTTTGGCGATGTCGCAAGGGTATGGAGCTGTTTTCCTAGTGACACTGCTGGTCCAAGTCCTCTGGTTCTTTGGGATCCATGGGCCAAATGTATTGGCACCAGTCCTTGAATCGCTATGGGGAACGGCACAATTACAGAATATTTCCGCTGCTCAGGAAGGAGCGTCCTTGCCATTCCAATGGGTCCGGGGATCTTTTGACGCGTATGTCTGGATGGGAGGATCAGGTGGTACGTTGGTGTTAGTCATCGCGCTGTTAGTCTTTTCCAAACGCGCTGATGCCCGTACAGTCGCCAAACTATCACTTGGACCAGGGATCTTTAATATCAATGAACCGATCATGTTCGGTTTGCCGATCGTATTGAATACGATCTATTTGATCCCGTTCATTATCGCGCCGCTTGTAATGGTAACAGTAGCTTATTTTGCAACGGCATTAGGACTTGTAGGCCCTGTTATTGCTGCTGTTCCATGGGTAATGCCGCCACTGTTCAATTCCTTTATTGCGACAGGCGGGGATTGGGTGGCGCCAGTCATCTCACTGATCAATTTAGTGATCGGCTTTGTGATCTGGACACCGTTCGTCCTTACCGCTAACCGGGTAGGACCGCCAGAAGAAGAAATGAAAGCTTAATGACTCGCTTATCAGTGCAGCGATATGCCGCACTGATAAGTTTTCTATTATGCAGAGTGATTCTGCGCCGAAATATATTGCAACACAAGCATAATGCAGGTAAACTATATTTATAAGGAGGCGTTTTCATGATCAACATCAATTGTGCAATGAAACGTGATTTTATAACGGACTTATTAGAAAATTATCAGGAGAACGGCATTTCTTTTAAAAAAGTAGCGGAACAAGGAATGAAAATGACGTTCGAATCGAATTTGGAAAGCGAAGAAGCAGCAAAAGTGGCGAAAGAACTTATCAAGTCAACAGAAATCGGTGCCGTTCTATACTTCCAAGTCAGTGTGGTCGGATCATGAAATTTACAAATGCGCTATTTCTTATCAGTATTGGACTCTTAGTCATCATGTTTAGCCCTAATTACGGCTCAAACGGACTGGCAAATGGACCAATGCTTGTTATTGGCTTAATCATCGTGATCGCTGGCAGTATCTTTTTAGTGTCCAGTATCCGGAAAAATAGAAAGAACAAGAAGAGTGGGGGAGAATAATGCAAGTAACGCAAAAAATAATGGTATCGCAAAAAGAAGTATTTGATACATTGGTAAAATCATCTGCCTATGATATCGAGAAGAAAATCGGTAAAAAAATCCCGATCCGCAAATTAGAAGGCTACTCTTATACACGCCCGATGAATAATGGCAGCTTTGCAAAAACAACGATTCTTCAAGTGAAACCTAACGAAACTTATCAATTTGAAACAAAGGGTCGGCTCAACACCCACACTACGACATATACGATCAAAAGTATCAGCGAGTTCACTTCTGAAGTCACGTATGACGAAAAGATCGAAACTGAAAAAGCAATGAACAAGATGAACAATATGATCGTCGGGTTATTACTTGGCTTTTTCCGCAAAAAAAGAGTCAAAAACCTTTTAAAAGCAATCGAGTATTCGATTATCGAGGACAGCAAGAAAAAGAACGGCGGAGCAGCCAATTCCTAAAGATACAGCCGCTATGGTCCAGCAAGTTTATTGCTTGGATAGCGGCTGTATCTTTTCTAAGTTTTGACAGTTTCTCCTTATCAAAAGACTTCAGATAAGCTATAATATAACTACCAAGACAATGAGGAGAGTGACAAATGGCATATCAAGCATTGTATCGCGTTTTTCGCCCGCAAGCCTTTCAGGACATTGTCGGTCAATCTCATGTCACGAAAACGCTTCAGAACGCCATTGTTCAAAATAAGATCTCGCATGCTTATTTGTTTTCCGGTCCGCGCGGGACGGGGAAAACAAGTGCTGCGAAAGTTTTTGCCAAGGCGATCAATTGTGAACGCAGTACAGATGGAGAACCTTGCAACGAATGTGACACATGTAAAGGGATCACAGATGGATCAAACCCAGATGTTCTAGAGATCGATGCAGCCAGCAATAACGGTGTAGAGGAAATTCGGGATATCCGCGAAAAAGTAAAATACGCGCCAACGAATTCTAAATATAAAGTATACATTATTGATGAAGTCCACATGCTTTCCACGGGAGCGTTCAATGCGCTGTTAAAAACCTTGGAAGAGCCGCCGAAGCATGTTATTTTTATCTTAGCCACTACCGAGCCACACAAACTGCCGCTAACGATCATTTCACGTGTACAACGGTTTGACTTCAAACGGATTACCACCCAAGACATCACTGCCCATATGGCATCTATTTTAGACAGCGAGTCGATCCAATATGAAGACAAGGCACTGCAGATCATCGGACGCGCCGCAGAAGGCGGACTCCGAGATGCGCTAAGTCTACTGGATCAAGTTATTTCTTTCGGTTCCGAAGCAGTTGGTGTGGAGGATGCGCTCGAGATCACCGGGTCTGTCGCGCAGAATTTGCTTACAGATCTCGTGGAAGCTGTGATGGATAAAGATCCAAAACAAGCGATCTCAACATTGTCTTCTTTGCTTGCGGAAGGAAAAGACCCAGTACGTCTGGTAGAAGACTTATTAGTGTTCTTCCGTGATATTTTACTATATCAAAAGGCTCCTGGTTTGGATGAAGCTTTAGAACGTGCACTAGTAGATGATAGCTTTGAAGCATTAGCTAAAAAAGCAGATGCAGCGGTCATCTATCATTGCGTAAAAGTATTAAACGATACGCAGCAGCAGATGCGCTTTTCTAACCACCCAGGCATTTACGTAGAAGTGGCAATGGTACAAATGACGCAATCTGGTCAGTCAGAAGTAACACAGACTGCAGGTCCAGCAGCAGATGATGAGCAATTGCAGGAATTGCAAGCAAGCATGCGTAAAATGCAGTCAGAACTAGATCAGCTAAAACGACAATTGGCAAATGGTACTGTGCAAACAGCACCTCAAGAAGAAAAATCTCGGTCAGCAACGAAGAAAAAGCAGGCTATGAACAATGGGAAAGCTTTCAAAGCGCCGGTCGGAAAGATCAATCATGTTTTAAATGAGGCCAAAAAAGACAATCTGCAATTGATCCGCAGCTGCTGGAAAGAACTTTTAAGCATGCTGATGGCTTCTCAAGCAGCTTTGTTAAATGATGCAGAGCCAGTAGCTGCATCGGAAGATACATTTGTGTTAAAATTTAAGCACGAGATCCACTGCCAAATGGCAATGGAAAATAGTACATTCGTTGATAATGTGACGAATGGGATCTCTAGACTAACCAAAGCAAACTATCAATTTATCGGTATACCGGAAGATCAATGGATCGAAGTAAGAGAATCATATGTCAGCACTCATGATCTAGCAGAAAGCGGACAAGAAGAAACGCAGACTGAAAAACCGAAAGAACAAAAAGCAGCAGATCCATTTTTAGAAGAAGCAGCTAAATTAGTCGGTGAGGATTTACTCGAAATAAAAGAATAAAAAATGAAAGAGGAGATTTTATAATGCGTGGAATGGGAAATATGCAAGGTATGATGAAACAAATGCAAAAAATGCAGAAGGAAATGGCAAAAGCACAAGCAGATTTAGAGGTACAAGAATTTACTGGTACTGCTGGTGGCGGAATGGTGACTGTCCGTGTAACTGGTAAACGCGTTGTCCAAGATGTAACGATCAAAGAAGAAGTCGTTGATCCGGAAGATATCGAAATGTTACAAGACCTTGTATTAGCTGCTACAAATGATGCGCTGAAACAAGTAGAAGATATGACGGCGAAAACAATGGGTCGCTTCACTCAAGGTATGAATTTGCCAGGAATGTAAGTGCAAAATAAAATTTGATTTTCAAAAGGGCTCTAGGGAATCTGTCTTTAGAGTCCTTATTGTTTCACGTGAAACAGTAATTTGAGGAAAATGAAGGAGAGTAACAAGATGCATTATCCAGAGCCGATAACAAAACTAATGGATAGTTTTATGAAATTGCCAGGGATTGGTCCTAAATCGGCAGCAAGATTAGCTTTTTATGTGTTAGATATGAAAGAGGATGACGTATTAGGGTTTGCAAAAGCATTAGTAGATGCAAAGAGAAACCTAAGCTTTTGTTCCGTTTGCGGTCATATCACGGAACAAGACCCTTGTTATATCTGTGCAGATACTACGAGGGATCAACATGTGGTATGTGTGGTAGAAGAACCAAGAGATGTTATCGCGATGGAAAAAATGCGTGACTATCACGGACTTTACCATGTCCTTCACGGCACGATCTCGCCAATGGACGGAATCGGACCGGAAGATATCAATATTCCTGACTTGATCAAGCGTCTCCAAGATGATACGATCCAAGAAGTGATTTTAGCGACGAATCCAAATGTAGAAGGAGAAGCCACAGCCATGTATATTTCGCGACTTATCAAGCCGAGTGGTATCAAAGTAACCAGAATCGCCCATGGCCTGCCTGTTGGCGGAGATCTGGAATATGCAGATGAAGTGACGCTGTCGAAAGCATTGGAAGGAAGACGCGAACTATAAATGGAGGTGCTCTAGGCATGGAATCAAGAAAATATAAACATAGTAGCAGCAAACGCAAGCATAAGGTCGGAAAACTTCATAAAGCCTATGATAACTATTTATTAGAATTGATCAATGTGACGCAAGAAGATTGGCATCGCCGAAAAGTAATGCTGCGGAAAAGCTTTGAATATAGTCCAGAACTGGAATATGATGAGAAAAAAGCAGAAGCCAGATATTTATATCTATTTAAAGAAGCGCGTCACCGGAAAGTGAAGAATGACCATCAGCCTAGATAGAATAAAGAACGAGAAGACCTATTAAATAGATCTTCTCGTTCTTTATTTATAAAGTAAAGTTATAAAAATAAGGCATAAATATGAATAAAATTACTTATTAGCAAGAATTCGTTGCACATTTATTTAAACTTTAACAGTAAATATGATGTATTCTTATAAAAAACAATAAAATGAATTTGGAGGAGCATGAAAAATGATAGATGAAATTGAAAATCGCAAAAAAAATATAGCTTTATTAATAACCACAATGATATTTATGCTGACATTCGCTCTATTTCCCATGCCTAACTTTGGGGTAATGCTTTATGGTGGAAAAGAAGTGGGAATGTTACCGGTTCCTATCGCTGTCTTTCAAGGATTTATGGCATTATTATTTTTCTTGATTGCACGTTATCTATTGAAAGTCATTTTTGGATTTTCATGGAAAAAAATGAAGTATTTTTTAATTTTTGGTTGGCCTGCGTTATTGATAGCAATCTATAATGTTATCTTTATTAGTGACCACACGTTATTTAACTATAGTATTGGAACTGGTTTAGGAGGTTTGACGCTAGCTTTTGTTAGCGCATTATTTATTGGTTTTTTTGAAGAACTTATATTTAGGGGAGGACTTTTAAATAGCTTTTTAGTGTTATTCAACAAACATAAGAATGGACCATTACTAGCTATTTTGGTCTCAAGTGTTCTTTTTGGTATAGTCCATCTCATGAATTTTGGCTGGCAAGGATATTGGGATACAATAAATCAAGTTATTTCGGCTGTTCCTGCGGGTATTTTTTTCGCAGTTATCTACTATAAGACTAAAAATTTACTGATTCCTGTACTTCTCCATGCTATTATTGATACCACAGATATTTTCTTTAAATTATACATTGATGCGAGTGTCGGAATAATGCATGGATTAGATTGGACAACGGTAGCTTTCTCCAGTATTTTTTTGGTTGTATCTTGGTGGATGTGGAAGAGAGAGGATGTTTGATTCCATATTGTAACTCAAAAATGAATCGCATACATGCCATATTTAAGAGTGGCATGTATGCGATTCTTTTATTTACTCCACTCGATCGAACGGTAACTTGTTGGTGGTCCGAATAAGTGAGTGGTATATCCTTTCAGTGTTGGTTTTTGCAACGCAGCCGTTCCAGATTGATAAATCGGAGCGATACCAGCATCGTCGAGCAGTACTTTTTCTGCTTTCAACATTGCATTCCAGCGTTCTTCTGGCTTAGTTGCCAATGTTGTCGATGCTTCTTTAAGCAGTTTATCGTATTCTTTGTTGGAGTAGCTAGCACGGTTGTAGTTGTTATCTGTGATTTGGTTAGCTAGGAAGGTCATTGGATCTTGATAGTCAGGTCCCCATCTTGTTAGTTCTAATTGATATTTTTGATCTTGGTCAAGTTGTAGTCTCGATTTATAAGGAACAATTTTGATTTTGATCTTGATTCCTTTCAATGTGCTTTCGATTTGGTTTTGTAGGTACTCGGTCATTTTTTTGGAAAACTCTTGGTCATCGCCTAGAAGTTCGATTTGGAAAGTAGACTTACCAAGCTCTTTTTTCGCTTTTTCAAAATAGCTTTGTGCTTCTTTTTTGTTGTAAACAAGATGATCGCCGCTTTCTTTGCGGAAGTCTTCTTTTGTCTTGGGATTGAAGGTAAATTTAGCTGGAACGAATCCGTTGATCGGTGTTGAACCATTTCCTAATACGGTTGAAACAATTTCTTTTTTATCGACGGAAAGGGCGATCGCTTTACGCAAGTTTTCGTTTTGGAAATCCGTTTTTTTGCCATCTAATTTCTGGTTGAATTTCAGATAGTAGACAAAAGCTTCTAAAGCGGTTTTGTAATCTTTATCGGAATGTTTTTGTTTCGCATAGTCGCCGGAGAGGTTAGCGCGATCCAGTTTTCCTGTGTTGTACAAGTTAACGGCAGCACCTGGTTCTTTTACGACTTGAAGATTGATTTTATCGACTTTGATATTCTTTTTATCCCAGTAATTCGGATTCTTTTCATAAGACCAGCTTTTACTCGTATTTGTCCAATCTTTCATGACAAATGGTCCGTTATAGAGCATGTTCTTGCTGGAAGTTGCATATTTTTCGCCTTGTTTTTCAACATATTTTTCTTTTTGCGGATAGAATGTCGGGAATGTCAGCAAGGAATAGAAGTATGGTGTCGGCTTTTCAAGGGTTACTTTTAATGTGTTTTTGTCGACTGCTTCTACACCAAGTTCTTCCGGTTTCTTTTTGCCGTTGATGATATCCGTGCCATTTAATAAAATGCCGTCGAACAGTACGGAATATTCTGCAGCTGTTTTTGGATCAGCGACTTTGCGCCATGCATAAACGAAATCATCTGCTGTTACTGCAGAGCCATCAGACCATTTAGCGTTGTCACGCAGTTTGATCGTATATACTTTTTTGTCTTTACTGATTTCCGGAGCGGATGCTGCGACACCTGGTTTAGGTTGATCGTTGTCGTCCAAGTAGTAAAGACCTTCAAATACTTCATTTTGTGCTGTAAAACTTACACCATCTGTCCCTTTTTTGGAGTCCATTGTAGGAATCTCCGCGTTTTCCATTAAGTTAACAACTTTAGATTTGCTTTTTCCATCGGAAGCTGCGCCGGATTTGTTAGTGCTCCCACAAGCACTTAAGCCAACAATGCTAATAATCAACAAGATCGGTAATAGTAATTTTATTTTCATAATTCTCCCCCTCTTTATTATTTATCAGTTTATACTAAGTTTTCAGAAAAATAAAGTGTTTTCTGTATATTTGCTAAAATCTTATTTTATTCTGTACAAAGAAAATATTTTTTATTAAAATTTATGTAAAGATAACTTTACAAGGAGAGGCTTATGAAAGTTAAAAATAATGTAAAAAAATTACGGGAAGAAAAAGAGTTGTCACAGGTAGAATTAGCGGCAGAAATGGGAGTTTCTAGACAAACGATCCATGCGATCGAAAAAGAAAAATACAGTCCGAGTTTGGAATTAGCATTCAAACTGTCTGCTTTTTTTGAAAAGACAATCGAAATGATTTTTTATTTGGAAGAGGGGAAGAAATGAAATAGATGCTTTCAAGAGAATCGTTGTAACGCTCACTGCGATGTCGTATGCCTTTTTTAAAAAGCAAAAGTCGGAGATATACCAATGGAGCACGAGAGCATTGTTGCTGGTTTTTACAGCTTTTTTGTTGTGTTCTATATATGCAAAAAAAATAGCCCGCCTGTTGCTAGGCGGAGCTATTTTTTGGCAGACTTTATGATTTAACAATATGTTTTTTCTTAGATCGGGTAAAGAAGAGCAGTAGGATCATAAGCGCGATAAAAAGTAGTGCTACACCATAGATATTTCCATAACCGCTGAAAGCAGGCAGGACACCGAATATAACACTGCCGAGCAGCATTCCCATGTCGAATGAATTATAATAGGCAAAATTAGCGACATGAGCCATGTTGTGTGGAAAGAGTTTATTAAACCAAGATTGAATAAGTGGTGTGCAAGAACCAAATCCGAGCCCAAAGAATGCTGCACCGACATAAACGAAGAACTGTGTTTCTGTTGTAGTAAGCTGAACGAGAAGCAGACCTAAAAATAACGAGCAGCCAGCGGGTATTAAAACGAATCGCAAACTCTTGGCATCACTTAATCGTCCAACGAATAATTGAACCACAAAACCGAAGATGGCATTGATAACAAAAAAGAAGCTAAGATCTCCTAGGTGACGAGCTTGTTGGAATAAAGTTAAAAATCCAGTCAGTCCAGAATAGGGGATCGTGACAAGTAAAATGGTAATGATGGGAACGAGTAATTTTTTCCAAGAAAGTCTTTGATTAAGTAGTGGTACTTGGGATGAAGCTGAAACTGTCGAATCGGGAGCAACTTCTTTTGTTGCTGATACGCTTAATAGAATCGAAATAAGGGCAAAAACTCCAGCTATCTGACTTAAAGTTTGAAAGCTGAATGTACTTGATAAATGTAGCGATAGAAATGGACCGATTGCAAGTGCGAGCGTTACTCCAAAGTTGAAATAGCCAAAGCCCTCGCCTTTTTTCTGTTGTGGAAGCGCCTTACCGACGTAGTTGCCATTTAAAGTCGTCAAGACACCCCAACTCAGCCCATGTAAAAAGCGTATAAGCATTAAACTAAGTGGATCATGGACAAGGGAATAGAGGACAAAGACGATAATAAGTAAAAGCTGAGCTAAGCGATAGAGCCAAGCGTGCATTCTCGGGTTCATTTTTTTTAAAAAGTAAAAGCGCATCACGATCGCGCTCAAACTAACAGCTGCAGCTACTAGACCAATAGTTATGCCAGCGCCACCTGTTTCTTTGGCATATTTGGGTACAATGGGTAGCAACATTTGAAAACTCATAAAGAGGGTAAAACTCGACAGAACTAACATGATAAAGCGTCCTGTCCAAATATTTTCTGATTGAGTGGACATAAAATCCTTCTTTCTTTAGCTAGATTAAGTTCGTTTCAATTGAGTTTCTAGAAGTTGTATCACAGTCCGGCTGAATGTTGAGAACGAACTTTGATAAAAGTCATCTTCATACGATATTTGTGCGAATAGCCAGCCGAAAAATGTGGACATAAAAATTTCGGCATAGACTTCTGGTTGATCGCTATAGGCAGCAAAAAAAATAGAAAGATTAGTCTGAAATGGTTGTGCTGTGGTAAGTTTTCCCCGGATTTCAGGAAATATATCTGGGGATCGCAAACCGATCAAAAGCCGGATGTAGTCTTCGCTGATATACTCACAAAAAGATTGTGCCAAACGTGTTAGTTGGACATCAAGTGGTTCTGCAGTATGCGTCGTATCAATAGCTGAAAATTCAGGGAACCAAAGATGATGCTCTAAAGCATAAAGCACGATGTCTTTTTTTTTCTTAAAAGCACGAAACAAACTCATTTCACTGATTTTCGCCTCTTGGGCGATTCTTTTTGTTGTCGTTGCAGTGTAGCCTCTGCGGATGATCGATTCTTTTGTTGCTTCTAAAATAGACAAGATGAGAGCGTCTTTCACTATATTTCCTCCCTTGTTAGTGGTCACTAACATTTTATATCGAAAGATTCCCATTGTCAACGTAGGTACAATTTTTATATGAAAATAAGCTGTCAGTGTATAAATTCTTCTACACTAACAGCCTAGCTATTATTTCACTTCAATTGTTTTTAGATTTTGCTCGATAATCTCTGGTTTTTCATCCATTTGGATCTGAACAGCTGTTGCATAAGCTCCTTCTAATATTGGAGCATTGAAAAGAATGATTTTCTTATCAGATACTTCTTCCACTGTTTCGATATTCATTTTGGCACTTCCTAGATCATAGAAAGCATAAACTGTATCGGCTGCATTTTGTTCAAAAGCCGCATTGACTTTATCGAAACTAGTGCCGATATCACCATCGTCTGTGCCGCCTGAATAGGTGATCGGTACATCTTGGGCGACTTGTGCCAATATCTCTGCGATTCCTTTGGCAACATCGGCAGAGTGGGAGATGATAACAACGCCATAAGCTTTAGTCATCTAATCGACCTCCGTTTCTAACATTGTGTGGAAAAGAAGCGCCGAAGAGTAAGCGCCGGGGTCTAAGTGGCCGATCGAACGCTCTCCTAAGTAGCTTGCTCGTCCTTTAGTCGCTTTTATATCTTTGGTCTTTTGCAGTGCAGCTTCCACTACATCATCGCTTAGTTCGTCTTGATGTAAACTGTTCACGACTGGTTCCCAAACATCGAGCATGGTTTTTTCACCAGCGTGGGATTTGCCGCGTTTCTCGATACCTTCTTGACCGGCTTCAATGACTTTCGCTAAATCTTCCGGACTGATCGTATCGCCTTCGATCGCTTTGCTGATACTGAGAAAAGCAGTACCGTATAAAGGACCTGCAGCGCCGCCGACTTTGCTGACGAGCGTCATTCCAGCTGTTTTGAAAACGTCTTTTAACGAGTCTGGTTCTTTCTCCGCCAAAACCTTTTTCAATTCTGTGGCGCCTCTGGCCATGTTGAAGCCATGGTCGCCGTCTCCGATCGCTTGATCCAGATCACTTAGTAATTGTTTGTTTTCATTGATCTGGTCACAAAATTGGTTGAGCCAATTAATGGCCCATGTTTTATCGTATGCCATACTTTCTTCCTCCTTTCATTACCATGCAATCGTTGCAACAGGTAGATGGATCATGTCCAACCATTTTTCGTCTTCTAATTTTAAGATCGTGAGTGAGATACCAGCCATATCAAGTGAAGTCATATAGTCTCCGACAAGTGTCTCGGCAACTTCGACATGTGCATCTGCAAGTAGTTCATGTACATCGTTTGCAAAGATATATTGCTCCATTAATGGCGTAGCGCCCATACCATTTACGAGGACAACAACTTTATCGTCCGCTTTTAATTGATGTTCTTTTTGTAATTGGAAGTAGAGCTGTTTGGCAAGCTCTTTAGATGGCATGACTTTTTCGCGTTTAAAGCCTGGTTCGCCGTGAATGCCGATTCCGAGTTCGATTTCGTCGTCTTTCAATTCAAAACCGGGATGTCCGACTTCTGGTACAGTACAAGGGGATAATGCCACACCAAGTGTTTTAATGGCAGAAACGAGTTTTTTACCTAATGCTTCGAGATCTTCTAAAGCAGCACCGGCTTCTGCAGCGGCACCTAAAATTTTATGCACCAAAACAGTACCGGCCACGCCGCGGCGCCCGGTTGTAAAAGTGCTGTCTTCTACAGCGATATCATCGTCTACGATCACTTGAGCGACTTTGATATCGTCTGCATCTGCTAAATCTGCTGCCATATCGAAATTCATGACATCGCCTGTATAATTTTTTACGATCAATAAGACGCCTTTTCCTTGATCACTGGCTTTGATTGCTTCGTAAATTTGGTCTGGTGTGGGGGAAGTGAAAACGTCACCGCAAACGGCAGCTGAAAGCATTCCTTTACCGACATATCCGGCGTGGGCGGGTTCATGACCAGAACCGCCGCCGCTGACAAGTCCGACTTTACCGGGACGAGCTTCGTTGCGAGCTAGTACGCGGGTTCCTTCTATGCGGTGAATCAAATCAGGATGAGATTTTGCGAGACCTTCAATCATTTGTTCTACGACTTCCTCTGTTCCGTTGATGATTTTTTTCATGGAATACGACCTCCTTTTTAGTCCTTTGATATTTTCCCTGTTTAGCACAAACAAAACGTGATATTGTGTGTGCTAGGCTGGAGGAAGATGATACAATAGGAGGGAGGTGATACGAGTGGCGAACCAAAAAAATATTCCGTTGATGGAGCTTTTGGAAAGGCACATCGGCAAGCGGACAAAATCCTTTCATGTACCAGGACATAAGAATGGGTTGCTGTATTCGGAATGCTCAGATTCATTGTTTGCCTATGACTTGACGGAAATAAGCGGCCTTGATGATCTGCATGAGCCGCGCGGAGCGATCCTAGAGGCAGAGAATCTGCTGGCGGAGGCTTATCATGCCGGGAAGAGTTACTGGCTGGTAGGCGGGACGACAAGCGGTAACTTAGCTATGCTGTCTGCTACACTGCAGCGCGGCGATCAAGTAATCGTGGTTCGCGATGCTCACAAATCCATCTTGCATGGAATCGAGCTGGCAGGAGCGGTTCCGATTTTCCTAACACCGAAAGTCGATGAGAAGCTAGGAGTAGCAAGTGGTGTTGATTTGACGCAGTTGGAAACCGCCTTGAAAAAATATCCATCCTGCCGGGCATGCGTATTTACATATCCGAGCTATTACGGAACGACGTTTGACATTGGCGTGGCGATTCGGCTCGTCCATAAATATGGCAAGCTTGCACTCGTTGATGAGGCACATGGCGCGCATTTAGCAGCTAGTTCGCTGTTTCCAGAAAGCGCACTGGACTTGGGCGCTGATGTTGTTGTCCAATCTGCGCACAAGACACTTCCAGCTCTCACCATGGGTGCGTTCTTACATATCCATACAAATGCCCTTGAGCTCCAAAACAAGCTCGCATACTATCTCCAGCTCTTTCAAACGAGCAGTCCATCATATCTGGTAATGGCTTCGCTCGATAGAGCACGGCATTACTTAGCAAATTACAATGAGAATGACAGCGCAGCTTTTATGGAAATGAAAGAGATTTGGGTGGAGTGGCTGACGAAACAAGGTGTTACCTGTGTATTTCCAGATGATCCGCTGAAACTGGTCGTCCGTAAAACAGGATATAGCGGTTTTGAATTACAGCAAGCACTCGAAGAAAAAGGATACTTCACGGAATTAGCAGATGAACAGCAGGTTTTACTGATTCTTCCACTTCTTAAAACAGGAATGCGATTTTTACCCGAGGAAGATCTGCTGCTAGAGGAGCGAGAATCCGATTTACCCGCAAAAAAAGCCAACATCGAGAATTCTATAACGGAGCTTGCGTTAGATTACGCAGCTATGCAAGACCGAGAGGAAGAATGGCTGGCATTAAAAAACAGCGTCGGCCGTATCTCTGCTGAAACGATCGCTGTATACCCGCCTGGTATTCCTGCGGTCATGCGAGGGGAACGTCTTACCTCGGAAATCGTTCACCAGCTAGAGAGGAGCAAGCAACTTCATCGGCATGGTGGAAAGGCACTTGCTGACAATAAGATAAGCGTTTTTTGCGAATAGATTTGTGCTATAATCTGAATAAAGACATGAGTGGAAAGGAAAAGATTATGAGTGGATTTTTTATAACGCTAGAGGGACCGGATGGCTCTGGCAAAACAACTGTGGGGAATAAAATAGCAGAAAAACTGACTGCGGAGAATATCGCCTATATCAAAACGCGCGAACCAGGCGGCAGCCCGATCTCAGAAAAACTGCGCGAAGTGATCCTCGGCATCGGGAATGAGGCGATGGATCCGCGCACGGAAGTATTGCTGATCGCGGCAGCCCGAAGACAGCATGTTGTCGAAACG
The DNA here is from genome assembly GCF_900638015.1 of Listeria grayi. NCBI lineage: Bacteria > Bacillati > Bacillota > Bacilli > Caryophanales > Listeriaceae > Listeria > Listeria grayi. Next base: position 2,668,240 of record NZ_LR134483.1, on the reverse strand, counting down.
ATCCGTCCGGCGCTAGCGGAAAATTTAGTAGTCTTATGCGATCGTTTTTTAGACAGTTCGCTAGCCTATCAAGCAGGAGGACGCAACCTAGATATGGATGAGGTTCTTGCAATCAATCATTATGCGGTGGAGGACACCATGCCGGACAGAACATATTACTTAGATGTTCCTGCCGAAGTAGGTCTGGAACGAATCGCTGCAAATAAAGGCCGGGAGATCAATCGACTAGATCAGGAAGATATCGTTTACCACCAACGTGTAGGAAGAGCGTATGCGGAAGTGATGAATCGTTTTCCCGAACGGTTTAAACGAATCGATGCCATGCAGTCACCAGGCGCTATTGCTGACGCGATCATAGCAGATTTGCTGACATGCCTTGGAAGAAAATGATTTTCGATTGCCGTAAAATTTAGTATAATAAGGCAAATGCTTAGAAATTGTATTTTTGGGGAAATATTTACGAAAGAAGGGACGTGAAAACGATGAAATTAATCTTTGCTATTGTCCAAGATCAAGATAGTAATCGTCTATCTGATGCACTGACAAAAGAGAACTTTGGGGCAACAAAACTGGCGACTACAGGTGGCTTTTTGCGATCAGGAAATACCACTTTTCTGATTGGGGTAGAAGATGAGCGGGTCGAGACAGCACTGGATATTATCCGCGAAAACTGTAAATCACGCGAACAAATGACCACACCTTCTGCTTCTCTAGGGGTTACCGTTGATACGTATGTACCATACCCGATCGAAGTCCAAGTAGGCGGGGCGACAGTTTTCGTTATGCCAGTCGATGGTTTCCACCATTTCTAATAATTAATGGATTAGTTGATTCATATAGTATGTCTAAAGGAAAAGCGAGGAGGGTAGCCTGCTCGCTTTTTTGATTTTTAAAGATAAAAAGAGGCAGCCAGTAAATGCTGGCTGCCGTTCTTTTATTTTAGTTTCAATTTCTGTCCGATATAAATGGCAGAAGAATGAAGTTTATTTAATTTTGATAGTTTATCGACGGTCGTTTTATTTTTTTGCGCAATACTCCACAGAGTATCGCCTTTTTTAACTGTATAGGTCTTCGCGCTGCTTGAACTGCTACTGGAAGCAGTGCTTGCTTTACTTGCAGTAGAAGATGTCGCTTTAGAAACTTTCAATTTTTGGCCGACATAAATGGTATCGGATTTTAGACTGTTCCATGATTTCAAGTTGGCCACGGTCACTTTATATTTTTTTGCGATCTTCGATAAGTTATCGCCGCTCACGACAGTATACGTTTTCGTTGTGGAAGCAGCTGGAGCAGCAGGTTTCGATGCTGCTGGTTTGGAAGCCGGTGCAGAAGCTGCTTTAGAAACTTTCAATTTTTGCCCGACATAAATGGTATCGGATTTTAGACTGTTCCATGATTTCAAGTTGGCCACGGTCACTTTATATTTTTTCGCGATCTTCGATAAGTTATCGCCGCTCACGACGGTATACGTTTTCGCTGTGGAAGTGCTAGGAGCAGTAGGCTTCGGTGCCGACGGTTTTGGAGCCGGAGTAGAAGTTGCTTTAGAAACTTTCAATTTTTGCCCGACATAAATGGTGTCGGATTTTAGATTGTTCCACGATTTCAAGTTGGCCACAGTAACCTTATATTTCGCTGCGATCTTCGATAAGTTATCGCCGCTCACGACGGTATAAGTGGTTGTCGTCGTATTATTCGCAGGAGGAGTAGGTGTTGGAGCTGGAGTTACAGTGCCTGCAGAAACTTTTAATACTTGGCCGACATAGATAGTATCGGATTTCAGACTATTCCAAGCTTTTAAGTTTGCTACAGTCACTTTATATTTTGTTGCGATTTTTGATAAATTATCGCCACTTACCACTTTGTAAGTTTTCGCATTATTATTGACATCAGCTGGTCTAGAAGGTGAGCCGCCTGTGTCGTAAGCAGTTAAACCATATTGTTCGATGATACTGTTGACTTTTATATTGTATTTCGTATCCGTTGCATAAGTACCTGTCAGAGCAGCAGTAGCATCTGCATATGTGGGAGCGACACTTTTCCATGTACCTTGATAATAAAGTGGGGCCCAGCTCGTACCGTTATGCAGGATGTTTGCATAATCTTGCAACGACGCTGCGACCGAAGGATATTTACGGAAATTGGCAGAAATTGTAGACATATTTCCGTTACCATCATCTTCCTGCGTTTTGACAGTCACAGATTGGCCGTTATAAGCTCCTTTTATCCCAAATAGATTATAATTGGGGGCTTTGCTCAGTGTGCTTGTTCCGTAGCCGCTTTCCAATATCGCTTGACCGATCATGACAGAAGCATACAAATCGTTTTTTGCCGCAATGTCTTTTGCCGCCGGTGCAATGCTATCGATAAAACTATATATAGTCTGATCCGTAACAGCGGCATCTACATTGGTAGAAGCAATAAGACTAGGTGCTGAAATGGAAGCAGCAACTGCTGAGATTCCTGCTAATGCAATACTCGTCTTTGTCATTTTTTTCTTCTTCAAACCCTTTTCCGCTAACAACTTTTCCGCGATCCGTACTTTCCGTGGTTTAAGCAAAAAATCACTCCTCAAACTTTACTAATAATATTAATTATTACACATTTTATGTGAAAAATCCACAAATCTTACGTATTTATCTCTGCTTGAACTGCACAAAGGGTTTTGATATACTTGGATAAGTAAGTACTTGCTTTAGGAAGGAGAACAGAAATGATTACCAACGAAAGCATTATGGATGCGACCCTCAAAATGATTGCAACGCACGGTATAAAAGGTGCGACGACGCGCCAATTAGCCGAAGCAGCACATATAAATGAAGCGACGATCTTTAAGAAATTTAAAAATAAAGAAAATCTGATCCATCAAACGTTGGAATTGCAGATCGAAACGATGAAAGCAGAAATAGATACGTTTTTTGAGCAAGATTTTGCAAATTATGACGTGTTTCTGCAGGAAGCAAGCCGCTATATTTTGACATTGTATCAGCAATACCGGGATTTTATGATTATTTCGGTCAAAGAAATGGGAAGTAAGGATATGGCGTTTATCGATCCATCAGCAGTGGAATACTTATACCAAAAGGTGGATGAAAAGATTGAAGGGCTTTTAGATGTGCAGACGGCTAAGGAAGATGCCGAAGCAGTATCGCTTATTTTGAACAGTGTGATTTTATTAGTGATGGTAGAAAAAGTAAAGAGTGACGTCCATGACCGGCCGCCATTGATCGATATCAACGCGGAAACGTTAACGGAAGTGTTGCGCCGGATTGTAAAAAAAGCATAAAAAACAATAATGGAGGAGGAGACGATGGTGAAACGAACTTTAAAATATTTGGGCATCTTTGCACTGGCAGTTTTTATGGTCGCATTGACTGCATGTGGAAACGAATCGAAAGCTCCGCGGGATAAGCAACAAGCGGACAATCGCATGGAAAGTAAGAATGATTTGAGCAAACAGAATTTGCAAGTTTCTTTTAAAGATGCGGTACAAGAATTCCAAAAGAAACATCCGGATACACCGATCACACAGTTTAAACTTGAACATGATGATGGCCGGTATATTTATAATATTGAGGGTAAAAAAGCTAGAACGGAATACGAAATGGAGATCGATGCAAAAAGTAAAGAAATTCTCCAAGATAACCAAGAGAAAGCCGATAAAGATGACAATTCCCGCTATAGCAAGGTTATCGACTTTGAAAAAATCATTACACCAAAAGAAGCTATGGCTGCTGCAGTAAAAGAAAAGAAAGGTGACGTATCAAGCTATGAGATCGATACTTCTTACGGAAAACCGATCTATAAAATCAATCTTCAAAGCGGTAATCAGGAACATGAGATCACCGTACAAGGAACAGATGGGAAAGTAATTCAAGTAGAACGAGATTGATCAAGAGAAAGACAGGTTTCGATGAATTCGAAGCCTGTCTTTTTTAATGTAGAACAAATCATGTTTGATAATTCGCGAGCATTTTTTGTAGTTTTTGTTTCAGCCGTAATTGAACTGCTGTCGGAGCGATCACTTGAAGATGCGCTCCAAAAGAAAGTAAATAACTGTCCAGCCATTCGCCGTCGCTGATGGAACAGGTGACAAGATAATGATCGTCATCAGTGGGATAAATATCTTCTTTAGAAAATTCTTCGAAAATACGGTAACTTAGCTGCGTATCCACTTTCAAAATCAGATCTACTTTATTCGTCGTACTTTCAAATTGCTGCTGCTTCGGCACTAAAGTAGTGTTTGGAGAGGTGAAAGTGTCAATTGTGACATTGTGCATGCGTGTCAGCTTGAACAGACGCCAATCTTCTCTTTCTATGGAATATCCTTTTAAATACCAAGCTCGATCTTTAAAAACAACTTGATAAGGATATACTTCCCGGGCAAGTTGTTCATTCTTAGAATTGAGATAATCAAAAGTAAGCATCTGGGACTGGAAAATCGCTTGTTTGATTATTGCCAATGTAGATTTTTGTTCGCGGCTGTTGCTCCAAGTGGAAGGATCGATCTCGATCCAAGAGATCGGTTTCTTTTGGAAGACAGCGGATAGTTTGTCCAAAGTATCTTGATCGCTCTGCTCGATCGAGGCAAAACTTTGCAGTGATGCAAGAATATCATTTTGTTCTTTTTCCGAGACCAGAGCACTATTCATTCGGAACTGAGGCAGCAAAGAGATCCCGCCGTTTCTGCCTTGACTGGCATAAATCGGGATACCGGCTTCCGAGAGATTCTCCATATAACGATACACGCTTCGAACCGAAACCTCTAGCTTATCCGCCAACTCTTTCGCAGATAATTTATCATTGCTCATCAAGAGATAGACCATTTTAAATAACCGATTGGATTTCATCACTTGCACCTCGCTTTGTTGGAATCTTTGAAAGTATACCATGATTTTATCACTATAAAAAGCAGACGTGTGGGCTCGTTTATAAAATAAGTGGAAGGGTAGAGATTAACATTGATAGCTTTTTCACAAAATTAATCAAAGAAAGAAGTGGGGCGAAATGCGTTATACGAATGGGAACTATGAAGCATTTGCACGCAGCAGGAAACCGGCAGGAGTGGAAGAGAAATCGGCGTATATCGTCGGGGGTGGACTGGCAGGCTTAGCAGCCGCAGCATTTTTGATTCGTGATGGACATATGCCGGGAAACCAGATCCGGATATTAGAGGAACTTCCTGTTGCAGGAGGATCGCTTGACGGGAAAGTAGTGGAGCATGAAGGATTGGTCACACGAGGCGGGCGCGAGATGGAAGCTCATTTTGAATGTCTCTGGGATCTGTTCCGATCGATTCCTTCGCTTGAAGTCGAAGATGCCTCAGTATTAGATGAATTTTACTGGCTCGACCTAGATGATCCAAACTCCTCCAATTGCCGGATGATCCACAACCGCGGCGAACGCGTACCTGATGACGGGAAATTCACACTTTCTAAAGATGCCCAAAAGGAGATTATCTCGCTTGTTATGGCAACCGAAGAAAAATTAGAAGGAAAACGAATTGAAGATGTATTCGGTGAAGCGTTTTTTGCTTCTAACTTCTGGCTGTATTGGTGCTCGATGTTTGCATTCGAAAAATGGCATTCTGCAATCGAGATGCGCCGCTATTTATTACGCTTCATCCACCACATTGAGGGCCTTCCTGATTTTACAGCGTTGAAGTTTACACGATATAACCAATACGAATCTTTAGTAAAACCGCTTTTGGCTTATTTGAAAAATCACGGCGTCTCCTTCCAGTACGATGTCCAAGTAAATGATATTACTGTAGAAGTTGCCGCAGAATCGAAAACCGCTCGTCGTTTGCTGATCACCAGAAACGGTCAGGGCGAAGAGATCCCGCTGACTGAAAAGGACTTGATATTTGTGACCAATGGCTCGATCACAGAAAGTTCTACTCAAGGAAATCATCATACGCCGGCGCCTATCTCGCACGATCTCGGTGGTAGCTGGACATTATGGAAAAATCTGGCTAAACAGTCACCAGAGTTTGGTCATCCGGAAGTTTTTTACGAAAATTTGCCGGAAGAAAGCTGGTTCGTGTCTGCCACGATCACATGGGAAAATGATGCGATCGCACCTTACATCGAACGCTTGACACAACGGAAACTACGAACTGGGAAAATCGTCAGTGGCGGTATCATCACGATCAAAGATTCTAATTGGCTTATGAGCTTTGCAACGCATCGACAACCTCACTTTAAGGAACAAAAGGATAATCAAACGGTCACTTGGGTGTACGGTTTGTTATCGAACACGCCGGGAAACTATATCAAAAAACCAATCGAAGCATGTAGCGGGGAAGAGATCGTCCAAGAGCTTCTATACCATTTAGGCGTTCCAGAAGTAGAGATCTCTCACATGGCGAACGAAGATTCCTGCAAGGTCGTTCCAGTTTACATGCCGTTTATCACTTCATACTTTATGCTACGCAAACAAGGCGACAGACCATTAGTCGTGCCGCATGGTTCGAAAAACTTAGCATTTATCGGCAATTTTGCGGAGACAGAACGGGATACGGTGTTTACAACCGAATATTCTGTCCGGACAGCGATGGAAGCCGTCTACCAATTATTAAACGTGGAGCGCGGCGTTCCAGAAGTATTTGCTTCTTCTTATGATATCCGCAAACTCACTAATGCTGCTTATTTCTTATCTGATCAGAAAAAATTGGTAGATATGGATCTTCCGTTTATTGAACGAAAAGTGATCGAACGCATGGCTAAGAAAAACAAGGATACGTTTATTGGTGAGATACTCAGGGATGCTAAATTGATTTAACAATAAAAACCGGACTCCGAATTTTTGGAATAGGAGCCCGGTTTTTTTATGTTTTTAAAAAATATTACATTTATGTTAAAATGGACCTTCAATAGAAGGGGTGAGGCTTAGTATATGTTGAAAGTAATCTCAAAACAAAGGTGGATCATTTTTGTAGCAGTTGTTTCGCTATCGTTGCTTTTGTCGGGCTGCACAAGTTCTAATAATAAAAATACGAGAAAAACGACTCATACTAAATCAAGCGAGATAGATAAAACCAAAAAAATCAGAGCGAAAAAAATAGCGGCAGCCAAATTTTCTGCTGCTCAATATGATTATGATCGGGCGATTGCTACTCTTAAAGAGCAAGGAGATCGGGGCAAAGTACTTGCGGATAAATGGGGAAAGGAAAAGGAAAAACTGGTGCATTGGAAGAAGCCAGATCAATTTCCACATCTCTTTTTCCACAGTTTGATAATAGATAGCCAAAAAGCATTCCATTCACAGAAGGCCAAGGGTTATAAAGAATATATGGTCACAAAAACGGAATTTGAGAAGTCATTGAAACAGCTATATGAGCGCGGCTATGTCTTAGTTCGATTAGATGAGATCATAAAAACCGAAAATGGGAATCTCCATTTTAAAGGTGTGCGTTTGCCAAAGGGGAAAAAACCGTTGATACTTTCGCAAGATGATGTAAGTTATTATACCTATATGAAAGGAGACGGCTTTGCTGATCGGCTTATCCGCACCAAAAATCATCAGATCAAGAATGTTTATATGGATGATCGTAAAAAAAAGATTGGCGATTATGATTTGATACCGATCGTGGATTCTTTTGTGAAAAAACATCCCGATTTTTCCTATCATGGTCAAAAAGGAACGATTGCGTTAACGGGATATAATGGCGTTCTCGGCTATCGGACTTCGCTCTCTGAGTATGGGAACAATCGAAAAACAAAGACAGCGATCCATGAAGCAAAAAAAGTAGCTGCTGAATTGAAACGTGAAGGCTGGGGATTCGCATCTCACAGTTGGGGCCATCTTAATATGACAACTTCTTCTGTTGCTGCAATCAAGCAAGACAACGAGAGATGGCAGCGGGAAGTGAAGCCGATAATCGGAAAAACAAATGTACTGATCTATCCATTTGGGGCAGACATCAATGACTGGCAGCCATATACGACGAAAAATCCGAAGTTTAACTATTTGAAAAAACAAGGTTTCCAGATATTCTGCAATGTTGATGCTACCCATTTCTCCTGGGGGCAAAAAGGGAAAGATTTTTACCGCAATGCGCGTATCAATGTCGACGGAATTAGGATGGCTTCAGATTTAGCTGGGAAAAATAAAGTGTTAGACCCTTTTTTTGATGTACGCAAGGTCTATGACAAAAAAGAGCGCAAAGGCAAAGAACCCGCTTAAAGCAGCGGGTTCTTTTTTAGTTCGGGATAATAAGCAGTTGTTCGATTTTATCATCTGCCAGTTTGAAAAGTAATGGTCCTGTGCCGTTGTAACCGTCGCCGGATACTTTTAACGTAACTTTCCACTCGTCCGGCTTCTCTTTAGCGAAAGTCACCAGATCGAAGTGTGCGTTTACGCCCATATTATCTGTACGGTTCCAATCAGCAGCGCCGCTTGGACCGTGGAATTTTCTGCCCCAATCATCTATCAGCGCAGTTGCTGTGAATAGGGAAAGGAAGCCTTGCGTATCTCCGACGTTCGTTGTAGCGATAAACTGCTGGATCGCCATAGGCAAGTCGTTGTTTACCATGAAAAAAACCTCCAATCAGTTATCTTGAATTATTGTCTTTAAAAAATCCGCTAGACCGATTCGATTTAAAAAGTCGATCCTGTTTTGGTCGGCGATATCAGACACTGCTTTCGAGCCGTCATCAGTGGGGTCGACATGCACGCGATAAGGGCGTTCGCCGGCAGGAAGAGAAATGATGCGAACGATCTCTGCAGCTACAGAGGAAGGATCGGCATCAGCGGGTTCTATTTCTGCTAGCTTCTTACCGATGTTTTCCATCAAATCTGGATATTTCGCATCGTATTCAGCCTGGATCTTTGTGTCAGCAGGATGACCGGAATTAGCAAAGTGATTGGTGCCCTTAGTGAAGGCGCCTGGGACGATGATCGAGGTCTCGATGCCAAATTGAGCAAGCTCTCCTGCATAAGATACAGCCAGTGAGTCCATGCCTGCTTTAGCAGCAAAGTAAGGGCTGAGAAATGGTGGTGTCCCGCCCTTTACGCTTGAGCTGGATACCCATAATATGAGCCCAGCTTGGCGCTTACGCATTCCCGGAAGAGCAGCACGGTTGACACGCTGAGTCGATAGGACATTCACATCATAAAGCTGAGCCAGTTGTTCAGGTGTGAAGGCTTCGGCAGCCCCTGAGACCATATGTCCTGCATTGTGGATAATAATGTCGATCTGGCCTCGTTCTTTTTCTACTTGCGCTATTGCATTATCGACGGAAGTTTGCGAAAGAACATCCATTTCTAATGCGGATATCTTAACACCACTTGTTTCAGCAAACACTTCTAGTTCTTTTACTTTGACCGCATTCCGCCCAGTAGTCTCCCGCATTCCAGCATAGACGATATGTCCTGCATTTGCCAGAGCGCGAGCAGTCAATGCGCCAAAACCGCTCGATGCCCCTGTGATCACGATTACTTGTTCCATTTGAATTTCCTTCTTTCATCTAATAATGTGTTTAAGCCATACCGCCATTTGCGAAAACAACTTGACCATTTACCCAGCGACCTGGACCCGCAAGAAAAGCAGTTACTTCTGCGATGTCTTCCGGCGTACCTAATCGTGCCATTGGATTGGCATTAGCGATGTTAGCGATCGTTTCTTCATCTTTGCCATCTAAGAATAACGGTGTAGCAGTGGGGCCAGGGGCTACTGCATTAACAGTAATATTCTTGCCGCGTAACTCTTTAGATGAGATTCTCGTCAATGTTTCTACAGCTGCTTTACTTGCTGCATATGCTGCGTAAGTCGGGAAATTAGTACGTGTTACAGAAGTAGAGAAATGAATGACTGCTCCGCCTTCACGAACACGTTTTGAGGCGATTTTTGCAATGACAAAAGCTCCGCGTGTATTGGTACGGTGAACTTGATCAAAGATATCCCAATCTAATTCTGCGACAGGACTTAAACGCATGATACCTGCTGTGTTGATAACGACATCAATACCGCCAAAAGCATGTTCCACTTCGTCGAATAATGTTGTCATTGCTACTTCTTCTGCGACATCTCCACCGAAGCTGATTGCTTCACCGCCGTTTGCAACGATCGTATTCACTAAATCGTCTGCCTTTGCTTTGTTACCAGAATAATGTACCGCAACTGCAAAATCTTCTGCTGCGAGCTTTTCTGCAACTGCCTTCCCGATACCACCAGAACCTCCAGTTACAATCGCTACTCGTTTATTCGTTACATTTGCCATTTGTGATCACTCCTTCAAATTTAGTTACAATTTATTAAATTAGTAACTTTTAATAGTATTATACACCATTAAGTTACTTTGTCAACGTTTTGTAACTTTTTTCTTAAAAAGTATGGTAGAATAGATGTATTAATAAGATGAGAGGTAAAAGATAATGGCAAAATTAACAGAAGAAAAAATTTTTTCGATGACGGAAAAAATCGTGTATGAAAAAGGTATGGAGAAAACAACGCTTTATGATGTTGCGAGAAACTTGGGCGTAACGCATGCCGCGCTTTATAAGCATTATCGTAATAAAGAAGACCTGTTTCAGAAATTGGCTCTACATTGGCTAGAAGAAACGTCTAGAGAACTATTTGAGTGGATAAGCCCCGTTACGAGTACGGGGAAGCAAGCGCTCCATGACTGGCTTTGGATATTAGCAAATACGAAAAAGAAACTTTATCACACAGATAAACGGATGTTCTTTTTGTATACAGATTATATAGAAAAAAATGGCGAATTAGTGGAAGATCACTTGCAGCACCTTGCTGAAAAGGCAGAGGAAGTGAGTGGATGGAAGGGAGAAGGGCAAGCGATCATTACCGCATTTATTTATTTTCATAATCCCTATTTCGCTAATAGATGGAGCAATGAGGAATATGAAGCATTGTTTGAAAAAGTATGGCGGCTCGTTTCGGAGGATAAAAAATAAATATAAAAAGCGCCCTGATCTTCTCAGGACGCTTTTTATATTTATTTACTGCGATAAAGGTCAACGATCTCTTTCGCCAAGTCTTTGAACGTGATGGCGTTCATCAAGTGGTCTTGCGCGTGAACAAGAAGTAAAGATACTTCTGTACGTTCACCACGCGCCTCCCCTTGGATCAATTTTGTTTGGGAGTGATGAGCTTCCAATAAGGACGCTTCTGCTTGAGCGATTCCTGCATCTGCTTGTTCAAAGTCGCCTTTTTTAGCTGCTTCGATAGCAAGCATGGCATCGCTTTTTGCATTTCCGCCAAAAACAATCAGACTCATGATCGTTTGTTCTAATTCTGTATTCATTCCAGACACTTCCTTACAAAGTTAAATCAAATTTATTCCACAGTTTCCGCTTGTGCTTCTGCTAAAACAGCTTCTTTTTCGCGACGAATTTCTTGAAGTTCTGCTACTTTTGCAAATGGAATATAAATCAATGTTGCGACTACTAGGTTGACTGCAGCTAAGATACCGCCTGCCCAGCTTTGTGTAGCAAGTACGCCACCGATGATTGGCGGAGTTGTCCATGGAACAAGGATCGTTGCTACTGGAACTAAGTGGATCGCAGTGGCAACATATGCGATCGAAACGATCACAAGTGGAGCTAAGATGTAAGGAATGAACATGATCGGGTTCAATACGATCGGCAGACCGAACATCATTGGTTCGTTAATGTTGAAAATACCAGGTGCTGCACTCAAGTTGGATACAGTACGGTAAGCTTTGTGACGACGAGCTACGATGAAGATAGCTAAGATCAATCCAAGAGTAGCCCCAGTTCCGCCGATGTTTACGAAAGCATCGAAGAAAGGTTTGTTTACGATATAAGGTGCTTCTTTACCAGCTGCGATTGCTGCTGCATTGGCAGTGATCGCAGGAGCATTGATCGTTTGCATGAATGGATCGATGATGTTTGCTCCGTGAAGACCGAAGAACCATAAGAATGCAGAGATAAATGCTAATAGTAAAGCTGCTGGATATGTGTTTGCAAGTCCCATGAATGGTTCTTGAACTAATTTGTAGAATTCGCCAACAAGGTCAGTAATACCAGCTGCGAAGAAGAATGTTGTGATCAATGCGAAAATCGAAACAGTGATCATTGCAGGGAATAATGCTGCGAATGAACGAGCAACTGCTGGTGGAACACCGTCAGGCATTTTAATGATCAATTTAGGATTGCCACTTAAACGAGTAAAGATTTCTGTAGAAATAAGAGCGATAATAAGTGCTAAGAATAGACCGCTTGAACCTAGTCCAGCTGAGTTCATGAAACCATCTTTGTTTGGCACAAGAGCACCGATCGCAAAGAATGAAGAAACAGAAACGACAGCAGCAGACAATGGATCTTTGTCATACGATTTTGCTAAGTTATACGCTACTGTGAAAGCAACGAATAATGCTAAGATAGCAAAAGTTCCGTTCCAAAGATTCCCGCCGAAAGATTTCCAATTCGCTTCCCCAAATAAGTTGTTCATGAAATTTTGATAGAAAGTGATTGGCAGGTTATTAATAAGTGTAGCGAAAGACCCTAAAATCATTAGCGGCATTGTTGCGATGAAACCATCACGAACTGCTACTAAGTGGCGTTGACCACCGATTTTGGATGCATACGGAATAAAATATTTTTCCATAAATGCGATAAAACCATTCATTTATAAAACTCCTTTTTCCCAAGAGGTGAAATGAACGACATTCCCTTTTTAAAATGATTTCATTTGCCTCTAGTTATTATTTATACAGCAACTGCTGCTGGATTGGTGATCGCCCAACATCAAAGCGATATTGCGCTTTCATTATTAATATATGCAAGTACCGTGCCAACTCTAAATGGCTGTTTAAAGCGCTTTATATTTACACAAATCGGCGCCTTTACTGTGTATTTTATTACACTGATAGGGGAACAGGTGTAATAAAATAAAAACTGCCACCCCAATTAAGGAGTGGCAGTTACGATTTTTTAGACAGTATATGGTATTTGCGTATGATATTTTTCTTTTATCCGGTAGATCAAAGACTTCCCTTTAGTAGTAAGTAAATAATAATGGCTGTTTTCTTCATAGATTTCCCAGATATAACCGTATTTCTTCAATAATATTAGTGTTTCGTTCAAGATCTCTTCCGGATAGTGTAGTTGGGAACCTAAAGATGATACGTTAGTAGAAATATGAAGCAAGTCATCATTATTGAAGCAGATCAATAACTGGAACCATTCATTTTTCGATAACATTGTTCTCCCCCTTTGTAGAGTGATGATAGCTTTATCTTGTAGAAAAAAGTATAGCATATCAAAAATCGGAAAAAAGAGAAATATCGTGAAAGGTGGTTTTTTTGTCTTAAACGGTGTTTCAAGATAAAATAGTATACAATTTAACATTATAAATTGTTAAAAATATAGGCAAATTTGTATTCCCAGCTGCATCTAGTATAATAGAAAGAGAGTGCGCCAAAGATAGAGAGAAAGGATGTGTCCATGATGGAATGGCAAGAACTACTGAATGATAAACGAAGAAGAGAGTCTACCGTAACACGCTCAAAAACAACAGATATCCGTAATGCCTTTGAAAATGATTACCAAAGGATCGTAATGAGTGCTTCGTTTCGGAGGCTACAAGATAAAGCGCAAATTTTCCCACTGGAAAAAAGCGATTTCGTACGGACAAGACTGACACACTCCATGGAAGTGGCGACAATTGCGAAATCGATGGGGAACATGGTGGCGCATAAAATAAAAGAAGACGAACTAGATCCGGATTTCACGAAAGAACAAGGGGAAAAAATTGCTGATGTATTAGCGTGTGCCGGTTTGCTCCATGACATGGGGAATCCGCCATTCGGTCATTTCGGTGAAGAAAGTATCCGCGAATGGTTTAAAGACAATCTAGCTAATTTGGAATATAACGGCAAACCGCTAAGCGAGATGCTGACGCAACAAATGCAACAGGATTTTTATCATTTCGAAGGGAATGCCCAAGTTTTACGCGTGATCTCGAAACTACACTATCTATTTGATGAATATGGTTTGAATCTGACGCATGCAACTTTAAATGCGATCATCAAATACCCGGTTTCTTCTTTAAATATCGACAAGCGCCGGACAAAGAGCAAAAAGTTGGGTTATTTCTATGCGGACGAAAATATTTTCCAAGAAGTATCTAAGGCGACTGGTGCAGGAGATAACCGCCATCCGCTTACTTTCCTATTAGAAGTAGCCGACGATATCGCCTATTTGAATGCAGATCTGGAAGACGGTGTCAAAAAAGGGATTGTATCGATCAATCAGATCTTGCGCTCGTTTGAGGCGTTCCCGGAACATAATAAAGTCACGGCAGCGTGCTACAGTGAGTTGAAAAAGAAAAATGATCGCTATCAAGGACAAGAAGAAAGCTTTATCGTCGGACAATGGCTGGCGTCTAATGTTCGTGGCCAGTTGATCAATCGCTCATTAGAAGTCTTTTATGAAAATTACAAAGCAATCATGGCTGGCGATTTTAATGATTCACTGCTCGACAGTTCAGAGGCGCAGCAATTAGTGCAGGTCCTTCAAGCATTATCGATCAATTATATTTACCGCGACCAAGGTGTGGTCGAATCTGAATTAGCTGGAAATGCGATCATTACGTCATTATTAGATAATTTCGTTCCTGCTGTTTTATATTATGATAGTCCTGTGGCCCATCTTCAATCGGTGAAGAACAATCGATTATTATCATTGATATCCGATAATTACAAAGGCTGTTATCGAAAACACGCGAAAGGGCAAGATGAAAGAATGAAACTGTATCTTCGCTTATTGCTAGTGACCGATTTTATTTGCGGGATGACCGATAGTTACGCAAAGGCGGTCTATCAATCGATTAATGGACTTGATTAAAAGAAGTGAAAGAGGGAGCAAAAAATGGGGAAAAGTAGTAAGTGGGGAATAATCGTGCTTTCTTTAGTAATAATCAGCATGACATTTCATACAGAAGCCGTTTATTCCAAAAGTAACCAGCCAAAAGTAGTTTTCAAAGATCGTTTTAATGACGGGAAATTGGATAAGAAGAATTGGAGTTATCTAGAGTCGACCTATTACAATCATGAAAAAGCTTATTATTCACCTAAAAATGTGAAAGAGAAAGAGGGTCACTTGATTTTTACAGCAGAACGAAATAAAAACAATCCCGATAAAAAACCATTTATCAGTGGCGCTGTTCAAAGTAAAAAAGCTTTTCGATATGGTAGAGTCGTGGCAAGAATGAAACTTCCGGTAGGACAAGGTTACTGGCCAGCATTTTGGTTGTTGCCGAAAAAAGATACGTACGGCACTTGGCCAGCATCTGGTGAGATAGATATTATGGAAGCAAGAGGGCAAGATAATAACCTCATCACAGGCACGCTGCATTTTGGTAAACCAGATTTGGAGAGCGAGAATGCTTCCACGTTTGTAGAGGCTAACAAAAGATTGAAGACGACATTTGGGAAATGGCACACTTATAGCGTTGAATGGTCGCCAAAAGCAATCAAATGGTTAGTAGATGGTAAGGTCTACCACACACAAACCAAGTGGTACAGTGCAAAACCAAATGGCAAAAAATATCCATCACCGGCACCATTCGATCAAAAATTCTATGTGATCATGAATCTCACAGTCGGTGGGGATTACGTCGATGATCAACTGCCCACGAAAAAATCAGGACAAATGCTGATCGACTATGTAAAAGTAACTAGCACATATAAACAATAAAATTTCAGAAGGCGCCTTGACATTTTAATGCAGTGGTGTTACGATATTCAAGGTGCCTCTACTAAAAGAGGACGAAAAACAAAACATGTTGTAAGGACGCTATTTCTTACAGCAATTTTCTTTTTCTAAAAAATGAACCACCTGGATGTGTGGGACTACTAAATGAAGAGAGGAGGAAACTGACTAATGCCTACAATTAACCAATTAGTTCGCAAACCGCGTCAATCTAAAGGAAAAAAATCTACATCACCTGCATTGAACAGAGGCTTTAACAGCTTCAAAAAAGAATTGACTACTGTTAATTCTCCACAAAAACGTGGTGTATGTACTCGTGTAGGTACTATGACTCCTAAAAAACCGAACTCCGCATTACGTAAGTATGCTCGTGTTCGTTTGAGTAATGGTATCGAAGTAACAGCTTACATTCCTGGGATCGGACACAACTTGCAAGAACACAGTGTTGTTCTTATTCGTGGTGGACGTGTAAAAGATTTACCAGGGGTACGTTATCACATCGTTCGTGGTGCTCTTGATACAGCTGGTGTTGAAAATAGAGGACAAGGCCGTTCTAAATACGGTACTAAAAAACCAAAAAAATAATAATTATCTAATTAAAGAAAGGAGGATATCTAATGCCTCGTAAAGGTCCTGTTGCTAAACGTGACGTGTTACCAGATCCGATTTATAATTCCAAATTGGTAACTCGTTTGATCAATAAAATGATGGTAGACGGAAAACGTGGAAAATCACAAGCTATCTTGTATGCTGCGTTTGATATCATTAAAGAAGAAACTGGAAATGATCCAATGGAAGTGTATGAACAAGCGCTTAAAAACATCATGCCAGTTCTTGAAGTAAAAGCTCGTCGTGTTGGTGGTGCAAACTATCAAGTTCCGATCGAAGTTCGTGCGGATCGTCGTACTACACTTGGATTGCGTTGGTTAGTTAACTACTCTCGTCTTCGTGGTGAAAAAACAATGGAACTTCGCCTAGCTCGTGAGATCATGGATGCAGCTAACAATACTGGTGCTTCTGTGAAGAAACGCGAAGATACACACAAAATGGCAGAAGCGAACAAAGCATTCGCTCACTACCGCTGGTAAGATTATTCGTAAACAAGGGCAATTCGTTGCCTAATAAGTTTGATGGAAGGAGAAAGACAACATGGCTAGAGAGTTCTCCTTAGAAAAGACTCGTAATATTGGTATTATGGCGCACATCGATGCGGGTAAAACTACTACTACGGAACGTATCCTTTTCTATACAGGGCGTATTCACAAAATTGGTGAAACCCATGAAGGTGCTTCTCAAATGGACTGGATGGAGCAAGAGCAAGAACGTGGTATCACAATCACTTCTGCTGCGACAACAGCCCAATGGAAAGGGTACCGCGTAAATATCATCGATACTCCAGGACACGTAGACTTCACAGTTGAAGTAGAACGTTCCCTTCGTGTACTTGATGGTGCAGTCGCAGTACTTGATGCACAATCGGGCGTGGAACCACAAACAGAAACAGTTTGGCGCCAAGCTACTACTTACGGGGTTCCCCGCGTAGTATTTGTCAACAAAATGGACAAAATCGGTGCAGATTTCTTGTACTCTGTTAAAACATTGCATGACCGTCTTGATGCTAATGCGCATCCAATTCAATTGCCGATCGGTGCCGAAGATGATTTTCAAGGTATCATCGACTTAATCGAAATGAACGCATTATATTATGAAGATGATCTAGGTAATGATCCGCATATCAAAGAGATTCCTGAGGATCTTAAAGATCTTGCAGATGAATATCATGGTAAACTAATCGAGGCTGTTGCAGAACTTGATGAAGAACTAATGATGAAATATCTGGAAGGTGAAGAAATTACGAAAGATGAACTCAAAGCAGCGATCCGTAAAGGAACACTTGCAGTTGAATTCTATCCAGTAGTATGTGGTACAGCATTCAAAAACAAAGGTGTACAACCAATGCTTGATGCTGTTCTAGATTACCTTCCAGCACCAACTGACGTACCTTCGATCAAAGGTGTTTTACCTGATGGTGAAGAAGCAGCACGTCACGCTGACGATAGCGAACCATTCTCTTCGTTAGCATTTAAAGTTATGACTGACCCTTATGTTGGCCGTCTAACTTTCTTCCGCGTTTATTCCGGTACTTTGAACTCCGGTTCTTACGTACAAAACTCTACAAAAGGTAAACGCGAACGTGTCGGACGTATCCTACAAATGCATGCTAACCACCGTGAGGAAATCGATATTGTTTATTCCGGTGATATCGCTGCAGCTGTTGGCTTGAAAGACACAACTACTGGGGACACGCTTTGTGATGAAAAAGATCAAATCATCTTAGAATCCATGGAATTCCCAGAACCAGTTATCTCTGTTGCGATCGAACCAAAATCTAAAGCTGACCAAGATAAGATGAGCCAAGCGCTTGCTAAACTTGCAGAAGAAGATCCAACGTTCCGTACCGAAACAAACACAGAAACTGGACAAACTATCATTTCTGGTATGGGTGAACTTCACCTTGATATCTTGGTAGACCGTATGAAACGTGAATTCCGCGTAGAAGCTAATGTTGGTAACCCACAAGTTTCTTACCGTGAAACGTTCCGTAAATCTGCTCAAGTTGAAGGTAAATTCGTTCGTCAATCTGGTGGTCGTGGTCAATACGGTCACGTTTGGATTGAATTCAGCCCTAACGAAGAAGGTAAAGGTTTTGAATTTGAAAACGCGATTGTCGGTGGTGTTGTTCCACGTGAATACATCCCAGCAGTTCAAGCGGGCCTTGAAGGTGCATTGGATAACGGTGTGCTTGCAGGATTCCCACTTATTGACATCAAAGCAAAACTTTATGATGGTTCTTACCATGATGTCGACTCCAACGAAATGGCATTTAAAGTTGCTGCCAGCATGGCACTACGTAATGCTGCTAAAAAATGTGATCCAGTTCTATTAGAACCGATCATGACTGTTGAAGTCGTTATCCCAGAAGAATATCTAGGAGATATCATGGGTAACATCACTAGCCGTCGTGGACGCGTAGAAGGTATGGAAGCTCGCGGCAACGCTCAAGTTGTTCACGCTTTTGTTCCACTTGCA
The DNA here is from genome assembly GCF_900638015.1 of Listeria grayi. Taxonomy (NCBI): domain Bacteria; kingdom Bacillati; phylum Bacillota; class Bacilli; order Caryophanales; family Listeriaceae; genus Listeria; species Listeria grayi. Next base: position 2,649,454 of record NZ_LR134483.1, on the reverse strand, counting down.
AACATGTTCGGTTATGCGACAGACTTACGTTCTTCTACACAAGGTCGAGGCACTTATACAATGCAATTTGACCACTATGAAGAAACACCTAAGTCTATCTCAGAAGAAATTATCAAAGCAAATGGCGGCGGAAATAAAGAAGATTAATTGCTTTTTTCCCCCAGATGCAGTATAACTACAATATAAAGGTCTTTCGGACAAGATTACTTGTTTGAAATATAATTATAAACCCTTAAGGAGGATTCATTTAAAATGGCAAAAGCAAAATATGACCGTTCTAAACCCCATGTTAACGTTGGTACAATCGGACACGTTGACCATGGTAAAACTACTTTAACAGCTGCAATCACAACTGTACTATCTAAGAAAGGTTTTGCAGAAGCTTCTGCATATGACCAAATCGATGGTGCTCCAGAAGAACGTGAACGTGGTATTACAATCTCTACAGCTCACGTTGAGTACGAAACTGAAAACCGTCACTACGCACACGTAGACTGCCCAGGACACGCTGACTATGTTAAAAACATGATCACTGGTGCTGCACAAATGGACGGAGCTATCTTAGTAGTATCTGCTGCTGATGGCCCAATGCCACAAACTCGTGAACACATCTTGCTTTCTCGTAACGTAGGTGTTCCATACATCGTTGTATTCTTAAACAAATGCGACATGGTGGATGACGAAGAATTACTTGAATTAGTTGAAATGGAAGTTCGTGACTTACTTTCTGAATACGAATTCCCTGGTGATGACATTCCTGTAGTTAAAGGTTCTGCACTTAAAGCTCTTGAAGGCGAAGCAGAATGGGAAGAAAAAATCAACGAATTGATGGACGCTGTTGATTCTTACATCCCAACTCCAGAACGTGACCACGACAAACCATTCATGATGCCAGTTGAGGATGTATTCTCAATCACTGGTCGTGGAACAGTTGCAACTGGTCGTGTTGAACGTGGAACAATCAAAGTTGGTGACGAAGTAGACGTTATCGGTATCTCTGAAGAAAGCAAAAAAGTTGTTGTAACTGGAGTAGAAATGTTCCGTAAGTTACTTGACTATGCTGAAGCAGGCGATAACATCGGTGCACTTTTACGTGGTGTTGCACGTGAAGACATCCAACGTGGACAAGTACTTGCTAAACCAGGTTCGATCACTCCACACACTACTTTCAAAGCTGAAACTTATGTTTTAACTAAAGAAGAAGGTGGACGTCACACTCCATTCTTCAACAACTATCGTCCACAATTCTATTTCCGTACAACTGACGTAACAGGTATTGTTACTTTGCCAGAAGGTACTGAAATGGTTATGCCTGGTGATAACATTGAATTAGCTGTTGAATTGATCGCTCCAATCGCTATCGAAGACGGTACTCGTTTCTCCATCCGTGAAGGTGGACGTACTGTAGGTTCAGGCGTTGTAACTACAATCGATAAATAATCTCTTAAATATAAAGACCGATGAGGCATTCCCTCATCGGTCTTTTTTAATTAGCATTTAGGCATCTATTTCCTTTATAATAGAGAAAACGTATTCGCAAAAGGAGCAGTGAGAATGACAGATTTTAATTCGCAAGAAATGCAGCTCGCAGAAAAATTGCGTGATAATTACGATACCTTGAACAAGGCGAAAGTAACTTTTGTAGATAAGCGTATCAGATATCTGATCGCGCGTTTATTTATGAAGGAAGAAGCCGAATTGGATGTAGAGAAATTCGTGGCGATGAACCGATACTTAAAAGAAGAAACCGGTGTATTTACGACCCTCACAACGAATATACGAGCATCTTTAGCCGGGTTGTTGGTTGCAAGTGGAGAAGGAAGTCCGATAGCTGCCCAACGCCTAGTAAGCTTTTACAAACAGCTCATCGATGCTAAGTTTCAACGCACAGAATATACCTATTTTGCGGCGTACTTATTGTTGGAAAACAAGGAAGAAACCAGAGCTGTTATATGTAGAGCTCGTGAAATATACCTAGCATTAAAAGCAGATCATCCATTTCTGACTGGTGCTGAAGATATCACTACCAGCGTCATGCTGGCCCAATTGGATACCGATATGACAGTTCAGGAAATTGCTGAAGTAACCGAATATTACTATCAGGCTTTCGCAGACCTGAAGCTGCGCAAGAGCAACGGCCTTCAGTTTCTGGCGGCGACGGGTACATTGCTTTATGGCGAGAAGCAAAAAGCATATATCGAACAAGTCAAAAAAGTATTGGCAGCATTAGATAAAGAGCGTATTAAGATCACAGAACTGCATTATTCTGGTGTTGGTATCATGGCTTTTGCATTAGGAGAACAAAAACTTGATGGCAAGTTTCTTGCCAAATTGATTGAAGCATTAAAGAAACTGCCTGTACTGAGATTCAATCGAAAGTTTCAAACAGCAATCGCAATTAGCCTTTATATAGAAAATGAGATTGGTCATATGGATCAGCAACAAGTCGAGGGACTAATGGTCAATATGAATCTGCTGATCGCGATCGAACAGGCTGCTTTAGCGAGCGCGGCAGCGGCGAGCTCATCCGCTGCTTCGAGTGGTGGGGATTAGTAAAAGATGCTAGGGCCATAAAAATAATGAGAAAATCGCATGAGAACCATTTTGAGATGGTGATTTCATGCGTTTTTTTTGGCTGCTATCTGTTATTTTAGGCGGAAGATAATTTTATGCCTCCTTTTCTTTTTTATTAATGCTACATAAAGTTGACTAACCTAACTTTAAGTCATCTTATCACTAAGAAAGAAATTTAACATGCCGTGCACCAAAATAGCGAATTCTATTTCCGGAAGTAAAACATAGGACGCTATCACAATAGATTCACTTTACCTTTGTAACAATGCTTATAAATTGTTGCTCCTTTTTCGCCCATGTTTGCATCAACATTTTAATAAAAAGTTGAATTTTTTTGTTTGTTGATCTAAACGGAGTGTAACTTGCTTGAAATTCCTTTTTTATTTAATGGGATATGAGAATATAGTTATGCAAGAAAGATATGAGAAATTTATTGTATAAGGATGGGGGAAAGAAGATGCGCAAATGTTTTTGTTTACTTGTAATAGTTATTATTATTTTATCCATGCATAGGCCAATTATTCAAGCTTCAGCAAATACAGAAATTGGTAATTCTAAGCCCGTGACTTCAGAAGTAACGAAAGAAAAGCTTCCTGAGAAATTGCCAGAAAAAAATCAGCTAGATGCAGACGAGGATAAATCAAATAATCAAAATAAAGAATCCACTTCCAATATAAAAAAAAGCTTACTAAAAGAGGATGCGGATGAAGGAATAACCGCTAAAGCTGTTTCTCAGCTGGTGCCGCTAGGGTTTCTTTATAAAGATATGAATTTAAAAACGTTCGTAAAAGAGGTAAAAGATAGCTCTGGTAATGAAATCAGCAGCAATGATTACACCGTTACATTTGTAAAATCAACTAACATCAACAGGCTAGAGTTAAACGACATTAAAAATACAGGCGTTACTACTGTTTTAGTAACTCAATTATCTACCGAGAAGACGATTACCGTTAATGTGCCAACTCGAGTGGTGTGGGGGGAGGCTATATCTGTAGGAGGGATTCAAGTAATTGATACTAGTGATGATCAATACCCCGTTCGAACAGCTATCACATATACACTTAATCAGCACGATGGCAAAAAGTATCTAATCAGTAATTATGGAAATACACACAATACACAGAATGTGGCGGCACACAGCAGATTTCCGAGCACCTATTCGACGTTTACACAGTATAGGGTCACTGAAAATACTGATAAATTATTATCCACTTATAATAAATACGCGTACAGTTTTAAAGGGACTGAGCTTGTAAAAAAAGTTGTTCCTAGTTTTGCAAATAATACTGGAGAGCTAGAAGTGGAGAGTGGGGATGTAATCAGCGTATGGAGTGCAGAAAATGGTTCGAAAAATAAAAAATGGAATACCAGAAAGATAGGTTATCCAACTAAATTATCTCCCGAACTTGGTTATTTTCAAAATCTGAATTTAAAGACAGTCTATTATCAAATCGTAGACAATAAAATTGAGTATCTACAATACAATAATTTAAAAGCCTTAAGCATCACAGCAGAGCAGTATGACTCCCAAACTAGAGTGAATGAATTGGCAAAAAATATAAATACGGGTCTTTCAAACGTGAAAGTGAAAAAAGTCCTGACCTATCCTAGTACTAATACAGCAGGAACGAAAACAGGAAATGTTTTGGTTAGTGAAACATTAGTTAACGGAAAAGAAGCAAATTTTGAAGTTGCACTAACTGTAAATGTTAAAAAGATTGGTATTGAAAATCCATTATCTCCTAATCCAAATAGCCCCCTAACCCCTATGGATTCAAACTCTTCTTTAGATAATATATTGGGAATTACTTATATTTCAAACTTCCACTTTGGAACCCAAAAAATTACTGCTTCAGATAAAATATATAATGCTGCGCTAGACCAGCTAAAAGACAGTTCTGGAAAAGTAATAGAAACACCGGGTTTTTTGCAAATTGTCGATAAAAGGGAGAATCAAAACGGCTGGAAATTACAAGCTATGCAAGTTTCTCCCTTTACCAATTCAGGTCATAAACTGGAAGGGACAGAAATTTCATTGGAAAACCCTGTGTTTAATACATCAGGAACAGGAAAAAGACCTTCTACCATAGAAAAAATAACATTAACACCTGGAATTACATCTGAAATTGCTGTTGCAAAATCAGGCGAAGGGAAAGGAATCTGGTCTCTTCGATTCGGAAACACCTTGACACAAGCTAAAGAAAGTATCTCCCTTCAAATTCCAGGCACATCTCCTAAAGAACCAGGCACCTATAACACTCAGATACAATGGTCACTCGTTGATGCACCGTAATTTATTAAGGAAAGGAAGCTCAAATTGAAAAAATTAATATTTGCATTGTTTGTTGCCTTAGTCAGCATAGCCTTCCTCCATTCTAACCCTACCAAAGCTGCTCCAATGAACTTTTCGGTTGAAACAATTATGCCGACAAATCAGATAGATAAGACAAAAACGTATTTTGACTTAAAAATGAAGCCAAATCAAAATCAAAATCTAAAAGTGAAATTAAGAAATAACAAAGCTATGGACATCACTGTACAAATAAAGACAAATCCTGCAACTACTAATATTAATGGGATTATTGATTATGGTGTAACTCCTAGAAAAGCAGATAACACATTGAAGTATAAGTTTAATGAGTTAATGTATGTACCACATGAAGTTAAATTAAAAGCACATGAAACAAAAACAATCTCATTAAGTTTAAAGATGCCTAAAGAAAAGTATAAAGGTATTATTTTAGGAGGAATTCATTTTCAAGAAGCACAAAATAAAAAAACAGCTAAGGATGACGGAAATGTTGAAATTACCAATTCTTATGCGTACATTGTTGGAGTATCTTTAAAAGAAACAAATGACCGAGTTCAACCTAAACTACAACTAACTTCTGTGAAAGCTGGACAAGTAAATTATAAAAATGCCTTTTTGGCGAATATTCAAAATCCAAAAGCAAAAATTATGAAGCACTTAAAAATAGAGGGATATGTCTATCGCGCTAATAATCTGAAAAAGCCTCTTTACTCTAGAAAAGCTGAAAACCTACGAATGGCACCTAACTCAAATTTTGATTTCGCTATTCCTTTAAATGATCGAAATTTTAAAAAAGGCACCTATGTTTTTAAAGGAAAAGCAACAAATGAATTAGGGACATGGTATTTCAATAAAGAATTCAAAATTAAAGGGGGTGTTGAAAAACTTAATAAGTCATCTGTCGATCAAGTAAAAGATTCTACTTTCAATTGGTTATGGGTAGTAATCATCGTATGTCTATTGATAATCTTATTCCTTATTTTTCTTCTTATCAGACGGAAGAAGGAAGAGGATCAAGTAAATCAAAATGAATAAGTTCGTTACGTGGGTTTATAGATATATCCCGACTGTAAAAAATCTAACTTTTATAATTGAAATGGTAAAAATAAGGAAATTTCACCCTATTTTAAATTCAAACAAACATAAAGGAGAAGATATTATGAAAAAGAAATTAATGGCATTATGTGCTTTGTCATCCCTATTAGTGGCAAGCACAGGACAGGCAGTTTTTGCAGCAGATGGAGGACAAGTACAAACGAAAGGAGATATTACTTTTGAACAAGATACTAGCCCGGTAGATCCCCTAAATCCGATTAAACCGGATCCAAATAATCCAGTCAAGCCGGTAGATCCAGATGCTCCTAGTGGTACAGAAGGTCCACTAAGTATTGATTATGTATCTAATTTCCACTTCGGTAAACAAAAAATCTCATCGGAAGATAAAACATATTATGCTAAATTGGATGTATTAAAAGATAGCAACGGAAATTCTATCGAAGTTCCCAATTTTATACAAGTTACAGATAAGAGGGGGACAAATGCTGGTTGGAAAGTACAAGTGCGACAAGAACAGCAATTGACCAATACAAATAATAAAGAGCTAAAAGGCGCGAGCATCAGCATTAAAAATGGGGTCGTTAAAACAGCAGCCTCCAACAAAGCAAAAGCACCTTCTCAAGTTAGTCAAGAAATTAATTTGGTTCCTGGGGAGAACGGAGGAACAGGACCTTCGCAAGATGTTGTAGTTGCGAAACAAGATGAAGGGATGTCCACTTGGATCAACTCTTTTGGTACAGAAAGTAACGCAGATAAAAGCATTGCGCTAAAAGTACCTGGGGTATCAGCAAAAGAAAAAGAATCGACGTATACAACTAATTTAACTTGGATTTTAACAGATACTCCGGACTAACCTAGAAAAACCAATAAAAACAGACTCATTGCGAATGGGAATGAGTCTGTTTTTATATTCGGTTTCTTATGATAAAGATATATAGAGCGTAGCACGGAAATTGTCATTAATGATGGAAAAACTATAATTAATATTATTATAACGATTACAAATTTTTTTCAGGTTAGATAATCCTAAACCTCGTCCGGGACCTTTTGAACTTTTATTAGGCAACATTATTGCTTTTAGATCAATATTGTTTTGACTTTCAGCCAACGTATTTTGTATGATTATTTCCAAATTGGAGTCGGATCTAGTTGTTATTTTTATACTGATTTTAGGAATGTAAGACAGGGAAGCAGCTTCAATTGCATTATCTATCAGGATACTCAGTATTCGAATAGCATCAATGATATTAATGCCGATATTTGAAACGGGTTTATCAATAACTATGTTAAATTCAATACCCAGCTTTTCCATCTTTTCTATTTCAGAAACAAATAGTCCTTTAAGAGGAGTGGAATAAATTTTTTCAATATTTTTATAGGATTGGAAGGAGAGAGTCTTTTCAAAAGCCTCAACCTCATCGATAAGTAGAATAGCCTCCTCTATTTTATTATTCTTTATTAAATATCTGATAGAGGCGATAATATTATTTAAATCATGTTTGAATCCCAGAGAGTCCTCCACGCCTTTCTCGATTTTAGAAAAATTCATTTCATGGTTCAGCAGTTGCTGGTTTTGAATTTGAATTTTATACATCATATAGACGCTAAACAAAGAAAAAGAGATACAAAGAAGTGTTAAGAATAAAACAATCTGAAATTTTCCTGAAAATACCGGAAAGAGGTTTAAACTTAAAATCTCGACCAGTTCAAAAAATATAAAATAAAAAACACCAGATTTTATATTTTTCTTTTGCGTTGAGAAAAGCAATTGAAAAAAGTTGTATTTTTTTTCAATTTTGATAATAAGTCGAAACACGAGATAAATCAAAATGCCGTTAACAACATTCAAAGTGATTAGAAATAATGCGTAATTGACTTGGCTAATGAGAAATGTTGTAACAGTAGATATTGTCCATAAAGTTAAAGGGAGATAATGAGCTAAGACAGCAATTATACTAGTAGTAAAAAAGTTTCCTACGCGATGATATCCTATTATAGCTACATAAAGATAAATAAACATGAGAAGTATAGTACTTCCCCATCCCCAGCTTTTATTGAGTGCTAAAAGAATAATAATGTAGGAGAAATAAGAAATAGCAATGAGATTGAGAATAATATATTCTCTCTTGCTGAACATATTTATTTCTTTTAAAAAAAGTAGCATACAAAAAAAATAAATTATATACATGAAAGTGAATGAACCAATATACATGAAATACTTTCCTCCAAAATAATAATAATTTAGATCAATGCCTATAATTGGAACAATTCCCATTAAATAGTTCTAAATGTAAAGTAATAGATTTTTTGGGCCATATGTTGTTTAGATATAATTAAGTTAGGTAAGGTTAATTTGAGGATGCTATAAAAGAGAGAAAAATAGCGGTGCTTTTAATTAGAATTTGGAAAAAATACTTCTGTAGAAAGGTTGGACACATTAATAATATTACAAAAAGTTTGCTCCATTCCTATTCTACATCTCATTTTATCTCATAACTTAAAGAACCGCCTTTCGATAAGCTGTTCATAGAAACCATTTTTTGCTTACTTTATTGGCATCTGACTTATATTTATTTTAATTTTGTCAATAGTTTTAGGATTGAAATATAATATATCACTATTGATAAATTTGACACTACCGTCTTTTCGAACTACTTCAGTAATTTTACTTAAGTTAATTATATAGGATTTCAGATTAGTTAAAAAATTATCGTATTCTTGAAGTAACGTTTTGAAATGCGTTAACTTTTTGTTAATTATAAGGACGCTTCCTTCTTTAACGATTTGTACGGAATTTCTGTTATTCGGTACGGATTCTATATAAAGGATGTCCTCTATTTGAATAATGAATTCTTGAGACTTCGTAGAGACTTGGATTATTTTCTCAAAGTGATTTTGATTAGAAATTTCTTGGAAGATAGCTTTTATCGTATTTAATATCTGGTCCTCCAAAGAATCAAAATCTTCTTCATTTTTAATAATATACCCATAAGGCAATATTTGATCATTTATAATATCTAACATTTTATCTGTAAAACTTGTGATGAAAACAATATAGCAATTTTTAAATTTTGATCGCAGCAATTTGGCAATATCAATCCCTGTTAAATACTGCTTTAGATCTATATCTAGGAAAAATATATATGTTTTCGAAAAGCTAAAGTTCTCCATTTTTTGAGAAAAGTTTACTGGATTTTCTACCTGTTCAATATCAAAAATAAGATGGTAATTTTCTTGAAATGTTTTTATCGTATTGTAAATCTTCTTTTGATAAGAAATAGAGTCTTCTAGAATAAAAATAGTTGTTTCTATCATACTTTTTTTCATTATATATCCACCCTTTAATAAGATAGTTATAAATATATAATCTATTTTTTGCTGTGGGAGCATGTAGAAATAAAGTTGGATGACGACTTCGGACATAATTTATAAAATTTTGAAACGGAATAGAAAAGGACAAGTAAAAAGAGGAAATGTGTTATTCATGAAATGGAAAATGAAATAAGAAGTTCTTATTCTATTGACGCTTACCTTCTCTTTTTGACGCGGAAAGTCAATGACATAATAAGTTTCATGAATTTTAAGTATATGGAAGCGGACCGAATGGTTTGCTTTTTATGATGTGCTTCTTTTTCTTGGAAAGCATAGCTGTTTCGCTCCTTTCCGTGTGTCCTTATAAACGAGTTTTTGCTAACTAATGGGGGTAATTCCTCTTTCTTTTATCTGTAGTTAAATTTTTTACAATTATGTCCATAAACCATCCTAACATCTACCTAAAAAAAAGACAATTTTTTTAAAATTCAATAAACTATAACAAGAAATAATTGTTACAAAAATATGTATTATGTGTTTGTTTTTTTTCATTTTGTGAAAATTACAATCTTTTTTCTTATAAATTTTTAAGCTATCATTATTTCAAGGGGGCACTAAATCATGAGATACTCAGAATTTCAACAACATATGCAGAAAGATAACTTTATTTATAAATATATAATGGATTTTTGCAAATCAAAAAGAATAAAGTTGGAGAGAAAGCAAAAATTAATTTTAGATCAGAATAAAATTTATTTTTGTACAAAAGGGGTTTTGGAACTAATGCTGAGACATAGTAAAAAATCATCTTCTATCGTCCAAGCCAATCAAATTATCCAAGGAATACCTAGAGAAGGATGTTGTTACGAAATACGAGCGTTGACAAAAGTAGAGGTAGCAGTATATGAATCTGATGAATTATACGATTTTTTGGAGAATAGAAATCTATTATCGCATTATCTTTACTCTCATATATACATGGAAGAACAACGGAAATGTTTTTTTAATGAGTTATCGGGTCTCAAAGTTAAAGAGAGAGTGGAGAGGGTTATCCAAGAATTCAGCGATGGGAATAAAATACCTGAATGGTTCAGCGTGGAGTTAGTATCTAAAATGTGTAATTGCTCTTATAACAGCGCTTTGAAATATTCGAGTAAAAGACATAGTAGTTAATAGATAGTAAGACTTGATAGCTAAGGAGAAAAAGTAAATGAAAAAAATTTATTTTTTAATAGTACTTATCTTAGTAGGCGCAGCATTACAAGGGTGTGCTAAGGAAACTAAAGAAGCAAATGGGAAGGTCATTCAAGTGAAGGAGTCAGATACAATTATTTCTTTAATGGAAAAGCAAGATAATAAACCTTATTTTATTTACTTTGGAAGGCCATCTTGTAAGTCTTGTCAAAAGGCTCTTCCTAAATTGCAACGAATAGTTGCAGATGAGAGAAAAGAAGTTTACTACTACAATACTGATTTTTTTCGGAACAAAGCGGGGTTTAGCGATGTTCTAGCTAAATTAAACGTTACAAACGTCCCATATCTTGTGAAAGTAGTTAATGGGAAACCCACTAATTCAACGCTACTATTCAGTAAAAATGCCCAAATAAAATCGGTGCTTCAATAATTGAATTACTTAAAGGAGGGGTCTAAATTGAAGCATTAAGGAAATAAAGCATTGAAGACTATTACGATAATCAAAGGAGAAGTAAAATGAGAAAAATCATTGTTTCACTTGTGTTTTCTTTACTATTCTCAGTACTTGCACCTAATTTGGTGCAAGCAGACACTAAATTAAAAGAGAGTAAAGCATCAATGTCCAAACCAGTAATACTATCCATTACTCCGTCAACTAAGGACAAGTATTATAAAGTAACTGGATATACGACACCCAATACCAAAGTGTATTTTGCAGTATATGTGATGTATTGGACTCAGGGGACTGAGTTTGCAACGTCCGACGAGAATGGATATTTTTCCGGGGAGGCTTATGAATACAAAGATACTAGGAATATTTGTATTTCTAATTCAGAAGCTATAAATAGTGATCTAAGTAATTCAACATGTTCTCCAGGAGGAAATATACCATTAGAAGTTAATACACCTGTGATGAAAGATATATCAAATACAGATACAGTGGTAACAGGTACTGGTACGCCATATTCTACTGTAGTGTTGACGACAAGTTCTGCTGGTCAAATAGGAAAGGGCGTAGTAGATGGAAACGGCTCTTTTAGCATCACCATTCCTGTTCAAAAGGCCGGAACAGTTGTAACTTCTCAAGCTAACATCGGAGACACGAAAAGCGGTACGAGTTCAAAAACAGTAATAGGAGAGGAAAGTAAGACCCCAAAACCTATCGTAGATAAATTGTATGATACAGATACATTTTTGATGGGAATAGCAACACGTGATAGTACTATCACTGTCAAAGTAAATGGACAAGTGATTGGCACAGGAACGGTATACGCTACTAACACCTTCAAAATCTCGATTTCTACCCAAGCAGTTGGGACGAAAGTTGCTGTTACAAGTAAACAAAAAGATAAAGCGGAAAGTGATCCAGCCTACGTAATAGTAGAAAAAAAAGCTAATGAAAAGCCAGTCATTTCAGCTGCTGACAGAATAATCCAAGTAGGCGATACATTTAATCCGTTAAGCGGAGTAACTGCGACTGATGCAGAAGACGGTGATTTGACAAGCAAAATCAAAGTAACGGAGAATACAGTAAATACAGCAGTAGCTGGGACGTATAGCGTGACTTATAGTGTTACCGATTCCGATGGAAACACGGTGACGAAAACGATTAGTGTTATTGTCGTGAAGCCGAGCAATCACAAGCCGATGATTAATGCAAACGACGTGACGTTAAAAGTTGGAGATAGCTTCAATCCATTAAGTGGAGTGACTGCAACGGATATAGAAGACGGTGATTTAACTAGCAAGATAAAGGTAGAGGCTAATACAGTAAACACAGCACAAGCAGGCACCTATGCTGTCACTTACAGCGTCACCGACTCTGATGGAAATAGGACAGTTAAATCCATTATTGTCGTTGTGAAAAATAATAGTCAACCCACAATCTATGCCAATGACGTGGTTTTAAAAGTAGGTGACACCTTCGACCCATTGAGCGGAGTTAGCGCAATGGATGAAGAAGACGGTGATTTGACAAGTAAGATTTTAGTTACTGCCAATACTGTAAATACAGCTAAAGCAGGAACTTATGCTGTTATTTACGAGGTCACAGATTCTGATGGTAACACAGCAACCAAAATAATAAGTGTCATCGTAAAAGCAAAAAGTCAGCCGATCATCAACGCCAATGATGTGATTCTAAAAGTCGGGGATAGTTTCAATCCACTCAGCGGAGTAACCGCAATGGATGCGGAAGATGGTGATTTGACAAGTAAGATAGTAGTTATTGCAAATACAGTAAATACAGCAAAACCAGGAAACTATAGTGTCGTTTACAGTGTTACGAATTCTGATGGCAATACTGCTACAAAAGCAATTACTGTTACAGTGAAGAATAATAGCCAACCTATTATTAATGCTAATGATAAGACAATCAAAGTAGGAGATACCTTCAATCCACTCAGCGGAGTAACCGCAACAGATGAAGAAGACGGAGATTTGACAAGCAAAATCAAAGTAATCGTAAACACAGTAAATACAGCAGTAGCAGGAACATATACGGTAACGTACAGTGTGACCGATTCCGATGGCAATACAGCGACGAAAACGATCACTGTTACTGTAAAAACAAATAGTCAACCAGTAATCAATGCGAAAGACGTAGCGCTTAAAGTGGGGGATACTTTCAATCCACTTAGCGGAGTAACCGCAATGGATTTAGAAGATGGGGACTTGACGAGTAAAATTATAGTAACAGCGAATACAGTCAACACAATGCAAAAAGGAACTTATAGTGTGACCTATACAGTAATGGATTCTGATGGAAATATTACTACAAAAACGATCACCGTTACAGTGAAGAATAATAGCCAACCTACTATTAATGCAAATGATAAGACAATCAAAGTAGGAGATACCTTCAATCCACTCAGTGGAGTAACCGCAACAGATGCAGAAGACGGAGATTTGACAAGCAAAGTCAAAGTAACTGCAAACACAGTAAATACAGCAGTAGCAGGAACATATACGGTAACGTACAGTGTGACCGATTCCGATGGCAATACAGCGACGAAAACGATCACCGTTACAGTGAAAAATAATAGCCAACCTACTATTAATGCAAATGATAAGACAATCAAAGTAGGAGATACCTTCAATCCACTCAGTGGAGTAACCGCAACAGATGCAGAAGACGGAGATTTGACAAGCAAAGTCAAAGTAACTGCAAACACAGTAAATACAGCAGTAGCAGGAACATATACGGTAACGTACAGTGTGACCGATTCCGATGGCAATACTACTACAAAAACGATCACCGTTACAGTGAAAAATAATAGCCAACCTACTATTAATGCAAATGATAAGACAATCAAAGTAGGAGATACCTTCAATCCACTCAGTGGAGTAACCGCAACAGATGCAGAAGACGGAGATTTGACAAGCAAAGTCAAAGTAACTGCAAACACAGTAAATACAGCAGTAGCAGGAACATATACGGTAACGTACAGTGTGACCGATTCCGATGGAAATACGGTGACGAAAACAATCACGGTAAGCGTAGAAGCTAAAGAAGATTATTCTATCTCTGCCAATAAATATAATATAGACTCCTCTTCCTATCTAACGGGGACCGTTGGAGAAAGTGTTGCAAAAATAAGAGTTTATGTGAATGGTAAATTAATCAATATAGTCACACCAACTAACAACTCTTTTAAAGCGTATGTTCGTTCTTATGTAACTCATGTAACGGATGTAGTGAAAGTGGTATCGCTAGATAAAGAAGGTGGGGAAAGAGAAGAAGCATTAGTAGCTTTAACATACAACGACATTCTTCTTACAGTTGATGAATATGTTATTGGTGAAAGTGAAAGTGTAACTGGAACTATTGATAGTCGAGCTACTTCTGCGACTTTATATGATGCAGATACAAATACCGCTCTACGAAAAGTAAACGTTTCAGGAGGAACATATAAAATATCAGCAGTAGATTTAATCACTTCTGCAGCTAAGAATTATGTGGTGGTCGCAAAAGAAGGAACCACCGAACTAAAACGCATCACAGTTAAAGTAACAGAAGCAGATCCAACAAACTATACGCTGACCGCAGATGATTACCAAATAGGGGATACCTATATCAGCGGAACGTATGATAAAGCAGCAACAAAAGTCGTGCTATATGTAGATGGAAAAGCGGTGAAGAACAGTACGCTTGACCCAGCAACAATGACATACCGACTTCAAGCCAAAGGCTTCGTTACAAGCGCAACCCAAAAAGTAGAAATGGTAATGTCCAAAGGGAGCACCGAACTAAAACGCGTCACAGTTAAAGTAACAGAAGCAGATCCAACAAACTATACGCTGACCGCAGATGATTACCAAATAGGGGATACCTATATCAGCGGAACGTATGATAAAGCAGCAACAAAAGTCGTGCTATATGTAGATGGAAAAGCGGTGAAGAACAGTACGCTTGACCCAGCAACGATGACATACCGACTTCAAGCCAAAGGCTTCGTCACAAGCGCGACCCAAAAAGTAGAAATGGTAATGTCCAAAGGAAGCACCGAACTAAAACGCATCACAGTTAAAGTAACAGAAGAAAATCCAACAAGCTATACGTTGACCGCAGATGATTACCAAATAGGGGATACCTATATCAGCGGAACGTATGATAAAGCAGCAACAAAAGTCGTGCTATATGTAGATGGAAAAGCGGTGAAGAACAGTACGCTTGACCCAGCAACGATGACATACCGGCTTCAAGCCAAAGGCTTCGTCACAAGTGCGAATCAAAAAGTAGAAATGGTAATGTCCAAAGGAACCACCGAACTAAAACGCATCACAGTTAAAGTAACAGAAGCAGATCCAACAAACTATACGCTGACCGCAGATGATTACCAAATAGGGGATACCTATATCAGCGGAACGTATGATAAAGCAGCAACAAAAGTCGTGCTATATGTAGATGGAAAAGCGGTGAAGAACAGTACGCTTGACCCAGCAACGATGACATACCGGCTTCAAGCCAAAGGCTTCGTTACAAGCGCGACCCAAAAAGTAGAAATGGTAATGTCCAAAGGAAGCACCGAACTAAAACGCATCACAGTTAAAGTAACAGAAGAAAATCCAACAAGCTATACGTTGACCGCAGATGATTACCAAATAGGGGATACCTATATCAGCGGAACGTATGATAAAGCAGCAACAAAAGTCGTGCTATATGTAGATGGAAAAGCGGTGAAGAACAGTACG
This sequence comes from Listeria grayi, assembly GCF_900638015.1. Lineage (NCBI taxonomy): Bacteria > Bacillati > Bacillota > Bacilli > Caryophanales > Listeriaceae > Listeria > Listeria grayi. Next base: position 2,633,814 of record NZ_LR134483.1, on the reverse strand, counting down.
CTTGACCCAGCAACGATGACATACCGACTTCAAGCCAAAGGCTTCGTCACAAGTGCGAATCAAAAAGTAGAAATGGTAATGTCCAAAGGAAGCACCGAACTAAAACGCATCACAGTTAAAGTAACAGAAGAAAATCCAACAAGCTATACGTTGACCGCAGATGATTACCAAATAGGGGATACCTATATCAGCGGAACGTATGATAAAGCAGCAACAAAAGTCGTGCTATATGTAGATGGAAAAGCGGTGAAGAACAGTACGCTTGACCCAGCAACGATGACATACCGACTTCAAGCCAAAGGCTTCGTCACAAGTGCGAATCAAAAAGTAGAAATGGTAATGTCCAAAGGAAGCACCGAACTAAAACGCATCACAGTTAAAGTAACAGAAGCAGATCCAACAAACTATACGCTGACCGCAGATGATTACCAAATAGGGGATACCTATATCAGCGGAACGTATGATGCAGAAGCAACAAAAGTCGTGCTATATGTAGATGGAAAAGCGGTGAAGAACAGTACGCTTGACCCAGCAACGATGACATACCGACTTCAAGCCAAAGGTTTCGTCACAAGTGCGAATCAAAAAGTAGAAATGGTAATGTCCAAAGGCACCACCGAACTAAAACGCGTCACCGTTAAAGTGAGTAAGCAATATACGCTATCAGCAAATCCATATAAAGTCGGGGATACTTATCTAACGGGCACATATGATGCAGAAGCAACAAAAGTCGTTCTGTATGTGAATGGGGAAGCTGTTAAAAATGGTGCGATTGATTCGGAAGGGTTAACATACACAATTGCAGCAAAAAACTTTATTAAAGATAGTAACCAAAAAGTAGAGGTTGTTGAGTCACAAGGAACAACCATTTTAAAACGAATAGCGGTAGACATCTTGGAATGATGATGAAATGGTAGAGCCTGTCACGAGGCAACGCTCTACCATTTTTTAAAGAAAGGAAAACTGTTGATGAAAAAAGGACTTTTAGCTTTTATTTGTATTTTTCTATTCCTTATTTTAACTGCGTGTCATCAACATGCAGCTGAAAAGACTAATAAAGCTACAAAAAGAAAAAAAATCACGATAAACAATGAATTAAATCAAGAGAAAAAAACAGATAAATTCAAAATAAAACTGACGTCTGCTAAGCTCGTCGAAAATCCATGGAATCCGGATAATGGGCGGATGACATTAGAACTTGGTGTTTACGCCAAAAATAAAAGTAAAAGCAAACAAAACATCGGTACAGGTGATTTTCAAATTTATGATAAAAAAGGTAAAAAATATACATTTACGGGAAGCGAGAATAATTTTGGCGGGGAAGTAAAACCTGCTAAAACGATAAAAGGCAAAGGTTATTATTCGGTCCCCATCAATATGAGAGAAGCCGTAGTCATATATAAACCATTTCAGTCAACGGAACAACAGAAATGGAATATCAAAGTCACGCCATTAAAATCTAATGAATAAATTAAAGCCTAATAAGATCATGATGTATAGTTCTGTACACTCTTGGAAAGACGCCCGAATTTTTTTCAAAGAAGCAAAGTCTTTAGCAAAGCGCTATGAAGTCGATTTTTACGCGGTTGGAGATGAGAAAGAAGCAACGGAGCATGAATCAAGAAATTTAAAAATCAAACTTTTGTCTGCGCGAAAAAGGATATGCAGACCTCTTTTATGGAAATTACTTTTTCGAGAAATAAGAAACAGCGATGCGCAATATTACCATTTCCATGATCCAGAGCTATTACTATTATTGCCTTTTTTGAAACACACAAAGAAAAATGGAATTTTTATTTATGACATGCATGAAAATTTCCCGGCGGCAATCCTATCAAAAACATGGATACCTAAGTTGTTCCGCAAAACAATAGCCCAACTCGTAACAAGGATAGAATTATACTGTTTCCGCCACTTAGACGGAATTATATTTGCAGAAAGTTCCTATAAAACAAGTTATTCAACTATTCCTCCCCACATTAAGCAGGCAGATATATATAATTATCCACTTCATGTAGCGAAAACCAATCCAATAATAAAAAATACCGAAGATGTCAAATTTATTTATATTGGGAGAATCGCTGAAATACGTGGAGTATGGACTATGATCAATCTAATCCAACTACTACTAGCGAAAGGGAAAAAAGTATCGTTGCAGTTGATAGGTCCGTGCGAAGAAATGCTGTTAAAACGAATTCAAAAGTATTTGGAGGAAAAAATTTTAGGAGAATATATCACATATATTCCTTATGTCAAACATGACGAGGTATGGAAATTCTACAAAGAGGCCCAAATCGGTCTATGTTTGTTAGAGCCGGTTCCTAATTATTTGAACTCTATGGCAACAAAAAATTTTGAATATATGGCTGCTTCTTTACCGATGATTGTCTCTGATTTTCCAAGCTGGAAACACCTTATGGAGAAAAACAAATGTGGATATGCAGTAAACCCATCTAATATGGAAGAATTACAAAAACGAGCAGCGGATTTGATTGAAAATAAAAATAAGCGAGAATTCTTTGGCAAAAACGGTAGAAAAAGTTTTGAAGAAAAATATAACTGGGATGTAGAAGAACGTAAATTACTGAAGTTCTATAAAAATTTAGAAGGTTAAATGAGAGGTAAAGAATGAACACTGATTTAAATATGAAAAGTATTTTTAAAAAAATAAGCAAACGTTGGTATGTGTTAATCCTATTTGCTGTTCTATTCATGTCCGTTGTGTTTATTAGTAAAACATTTTTTCAACCAAAAGAATATAAATCTAGCGTAGAAATGCTTATGTTACCGAAGAAGCAGAAGGGAAATGAGGCTACGGATGCCACTATACGTTTAAATATCCAACTAATGAATACGTATATGAATGTAATGAAAAGCAATACAGTGTTAAATAAAGTAATAAAAGAGCTGAAATTAAAAGAATCAACTAACGAAATTAATAATAAATTAAAGTTAGCTACGGATGAAAATTCGCTTTCTATAAGGCTGACGTATTACGGGACATCTCCCGGGAACTCGAAAATTGTAGCAAATAAAATTTCTGAAATAACTAAGCATGAAATAAAATCATTGTTTCCAGATAACCAACTCATCATTTTAAACAAAGCGACTGATGGAGAAGAAATGATCTCTAAAATAGCATATGTGGTTGCAGGAATTGTGGGTTTATGGGCGGGGCTCCTTATGATATTTATTGAATTGTTGGCTCAGCGAGTAGTAAAAGACGAAAGTGATCTTGCTCGATTAGGCTTTCCGACTCTAGGTACAATTGCCTGTATGAAAGGTGAAGAAAATGACTGAAATAACTCCGTGGACAAATAAGAGAAAATCCTTAAATCAAATTGATTATTTAAATGCCAATAATTTTAGAGATTTACGAACCAATATTGAATATAAGTTGCAACATAAAAAAGAAAAAATCTTTGTCATTACTTCTTCTAATCAAGGAGAAGGGAAAAGTTATTGCGCCTTAAATACAGCACTTGCTTTTGCAGAAGCTAAGAAAACAGTCTTACTAGTGGATATGGATTTGCATCGTCCGCGTTTATCGAAACAGTTAGGCTTTATAAATAAGGGAGTAACAACTATTTATGAAGACGATCTTAACTATCAAGATTGTCTTATCTCTGTGGCAGAACGGGTTTCTTTTTTGGGAAGCGGTAATATTCCATTAAATTCTGCCGAAATTCTCACATCGGATGCAGTACGGAAAGCTATTTATGAAGCAGCTAAGCGCTTTGACATCATTATAATTGATAGTCCGCCGGCACGTTTATCACCAGATACTAAATTAATTATTTCCGAATTTAAAAACGTTTTATTTGTTGTTCGCGCAAACAAAACAAGAGATAAAGAAATCGACGAAGCATTTGCTAAATTAAAACTTATCAACCCTACGATACTTGGAACGGTATTGAATATGAAAAGAATTTCGCATAAAGATCGTATCAAATATGAATACAACTAGAAGTATATTATACAAGAAATGGCTGTATTACTTAGTTGTAATAACCATCGGACTTTTGGGTACGGTTAATATGTTTTTCTATGCCCTCGTTCCAATTTGGTTCGTATTGCTGATAGTATTCCAACTTAAACTTTCCGAATTACAAAACTACCTTTGGTGGATTATCGTTATTTCCATTTTTTTTGGCGCTTATCTTTCGATTCCTGGTCATGAAAGTTTTTATCTGTTCCGTTTCGTTTTGCCGGTTTATTTGGTTATATTTTTTATGAATAACAAAACAGATATAAAACGCTTTTGGACATATAGTTATTATTTGTTTTTACTTAGTGGATATTTACTCGCCAGTATTTGTTCGGTTTTTCTAGCAGATTCGAAAGTATTGGGAGTCCGATATTGTTACTTTATCTTTGAGATTGTATGCATGTTTTTCATTTGCTTCTATAATTTAAAGTCAAAAAAAACCATTTATCAATTTGCCAGACTCGCCACCTATATTTTTGTTTTGAATATAGTGATCGGCTTGATAGAAGTTAAAACAGGAATGCATATGAAATTATCGGCAGCAAAAGTTTACGTGACGACTACGATTGCAAATCAGCCTACAGGGTTCTTATATAATCCGAATGATTTCGCCCTTTTTTTGAATATTCTGTATCCTATAGTGATCTTAAATCTATATAAATTAAAAAAAAGATGGTTTGTAATCAGTTATTTAGTTCTCACGAGTGCGACAGCATATGTAATAATATCCACTTATTCTAGAATTGGAATGTTGTGCTTTGCCATAAGCGTTTTAGTGACTAGTAGTTATATTTTTCGGGAAAAATTGATCTACTTCTCAGTTACACTATTTCCGATCTGCTTGTTTAGTGCTATGTACTCGCCCTTGGGGAAACACTTAACAGATATTGTTTACTCCTCGTTTACGGATAAAGATACTTCAACATCTGCGAGAGAAAATTTATACAAATTATTATGGAAAATATGTAAAGATAGTCACTTTCTAGGCGTTGGAGCAGGGAACGTTCCTCCAAAACTGAACGCTTTAATCCTAGGTTATACAAGTGATAGTGATGCCTATACAACAGGGCATAACTTTTGGTTGGAGACATTAGCAAATATCGGCATTGTAGGATTTGTTTTTTTTATCGGTATCCTAGCATTGCTTTTATATCAAATTATTAAAAGGATAAGTACTAATCCTCCCATATATGGAATCGTTGCTTTATTAATCTGGCTTTCTTTCGTTGGGTCTACCATTGCTCTTAGTACAATATTAGAAAAAAGATTTTTGTGGTTTGTTTTAGCAGTAAGCATCACCATGATTCAGATGGATGTATTTTCAAAGGAGGAAAAGAATATTGCAAGACGTAGATAAAGTTAGTAAGCCAAAACGTACATTGATAATAGGTGGCGGCGAAGCGGGAAGCCTTTTAATTTATCACTTAAAAAGGCAAAAAAATACTGATTTTGATGTAATAGGAATTCTTGATGATGACAAACATAAGCAGAAAACGAATATTTTTGGTAGCCCGATTATTTCTAAGCTGGAATCATTAGAAGAAGTTGTGGAAAGAGAGCATATTGAACATATTATTTTAGCAATTCCTTCTTTAGATGCAAAAAAACGAATCAGACTTTTAAATAGATGTGCAAAACTAAAAATACAAACAGAGATTCTTCCAGATATTGATGCGGTTATACGGGGAAAGGAAGAACCCGTTGCACTTAAAACAATTGATTATGCTGATTTATTAGATAGAGGAGAAAATAAAATCAACTACAAAAAAATAAAACCACTTTTTTATGAAAAACGGATATTAATCAGTGGCGCTGGTGGATCAATTGGTTCGGAAATTGCTCGACAATTAGTCAAGTGTGAGCCGAAAGAGATTATCTTGCTGGGACATGGGGAAAACAGCATTTATGAAATTCAGCAATGCTTGAATGAAATGCATTTTCTTAACACAATTCCTGTTATTGCAGATATTCAAGATGAAAAGCGAATGCAAGAAGTATTCCTAAAATTTAAGCCGGAGATTGTATATCATGCCGCAGCGCATAAGCATGTTCCGCTAATGGAAGGAAATGTAAAAGAAGCAATCAAAAATAATATAATAGGTACAAAAAATATGGTAAACATATCGGCAGAAGCTAACGTTGAAAGATTTATCATGATTTCTACAGATAAAACGGTGGCGCCAACCTCAGTAATGGGAGCAACGAAAAAAGTTGCAGAGTGGATTGTTCAAAGTAAAAACAGAGAAGCTATCCGGACAATATATACAGTAGTTCGGTTTGGAAACGTACTGGGGAGTAGAGGTAGTGCTATTCCATTATTCTGGAAGCAAATCAAGGCCGGAAAAGAAGTCACGATAACCCATCCAGATATGGAGCGATATTTCATGACCATACCAGAGGCTAGTCAACTTGTCATTGAAGCAGGATTTCTTGCAAAGGGTAAAGAAATATTTATTTTAAAAATGGGAACGCCCCAAAAAATTATTGATATCGTCAATAAATTGATTATCTTAGCAGGAAAAAAAGCAGAAGATATTCCTATTAAATTTACGGGATTACGAAGTGGAGAGAAGATTAGCGAGGATTTATTTGAAAATAAAGAAAAAATGATGATTCATGATATTCATCCTAAGTTTTATTGTGGTGTTGCACAGGTTCCGAAGAATATAGAATATTTAGAGGAATGGCTAGAGCAGCTACTTGAACTACCTGACGAGAGAGCAAAAATAGAACTTCTAAAATTAACTAAAAATAATTTGATGCGTCCAAAGGAGTATATATAGAATGTTAAAAATTCCTAATACAGAAATAACAAAAGAATTATTCGAAAAAATAACAACGAAAGAAATGAAGATAGGCATAATGGGGCTCGGCTATGTGGGTCTTCCACTAGCCATGGAGTTCGCAGAGAAAGATTATTCAGTTATCGGTATAGATATAGATGCCGCAAAAGTAGATGATTTGAATGAGGGGAAATCGCACATTATAGATGTCTCTTTGGAAACAGTTTCAAAAGCAATTAATACTGGTACTTTTAAAGCGACTACAGATTTTTCACTTATTTCAGAATTAGATGCTATCAGTATTTGCGTGCCTACTCCGTTAAACAAAAATCAAGAGCCGGATACTAGTTATATGGAATATGCGGTTAGTGAACTTTTAAAATATATAAATAAACCAATTCTGATTGTCTTAGAAAGCACCACTTACCCTGGAACAACAAGAGAACTGTTCGCAAAAAGGTTTCAGGCAGCTGGGAAGCAATTAGATAAGGACTATTTTTTGTGTTTCTCACCTGAACGTGTAGACCCAGGTAATCTTGTCTATCAAACCAAACAAATCCCAAAAGTAGTGGGCGGAATAACTACAGCGTCATCGGCTATAGCAAAAAAACTCTACAGTACTATTTTGGATAAAGTTGTTGTAGTCAGCTCTCCGGAAACAGCGGAAATGAGTAAACTAATTGAGAATACTTTCAGAAGCATCAATATTGCGTTTATGAATGAGATGGCGCTTATGTGTGAACGGATGGGTTTAAACATTTGGGAGGCTATTGATGCAGCAGCCACAAAGCCCTTTGGTTTTATGCCTTTTTACCCAGGCCCAGGAGTTGGAGGACATTGTATTCCATTAGATCCTATGTATTTACATTGGAAAGGGAAACAAAATAAATTTTTCAATAGGTTTATTGAGATGGCACAAGAAATTAATATGAATATGCCTTATAAAGTCGTAGATAAGGTACAAGAAGCGGTGAATTATGCTGGCAAATCTTTGAAAAATGCAAAAGTTCTTTTAGTCGGAGCCTCTTATAAGGCTAACATCAACGATGTTAGGGAATCACCTACATTGGAAGTTTATCGGATATTGCAAGAAAAAGACGCAATTGTCAGTGTCCAAGATCCATTTGTGCCTTCTTTTGTAGATAGCTATAACCAAAGCGTTTCCGTCATTCAAGCGGTTGAAATTGATTATAGTGTATATGATTGTGTAGTAATTTTAACAAAACATAATAACATTGACTACGACTTAGTTTTAAAGGATAGCGAATTAATAGTAGATATGCGCTATGTTTGGAAAAATAAGTTTTCAGAAAAAATCTTTACAATCGGCGGGGAAGTCAGAGGTGATGAAAAGCTATGAGTAAAAAGATATTCTTATCCCCTCCAGATATGGGGGGAGAAGAACAACTTTATATAAAAGAAGCGTTTGATAAAAATTGGATTGCACCTGTAGGTTTTCATATCGATAATTTTGAACAGGAAATCACTAAGTATGTAGGATCCCGTTACGCTGTTGCAGTGTCTTCTGGAACGGCTGGGTTACATCTTGCACTGCTTGCTTTGGGAGTAAGAGCTGGAGATATTGTGTTTTGTCCGAGTTTTACATTTGTGGCGTCTGCCAATCCAATTTTGTATCAACGGGCTATACCGGTTTTAATTGATTCCGAGAATGAAACATGGAATATGTCTCCAAATGCATTAAAGATAGCATTAAAACAAGCTAATAAAGGAAATAAACTTCCAAAAGCGGTAATAGTGACACATATTTATGGGCAAAGTGCCAAAATAGGAGAAATAAAAAAAATATGTGATAGCTACCAAGTGCCTATTATAGAAGATGCTTGTGAATCGCTGGGGACCATTTATCAGGGAAGAGAAACCGGTACGATAGGAGAAATAGGGGTTTATTCATTTAATGGAAATAAAATAATTACGGCATCAAGCGGTGGCATGATCGTTACAAATCATAAAGAGTTAGCGGAGCAAATAAAGTATCTTTCTACTCAAGCTAAAGCAAATAAAAATTATTATCATCATGAAGCGGTAGGCTATAACTATCGAATGAGTAATATTCTTGCTGGAATAGGGAGAGCCCAATTAAAAACATTACCTCAAAAAATAAAAAAACGGAGACAAGTATTTCAATTATACCAGGAAGAATTCGCGGAAAATCCGGAAGTAATCCTAATGCCTCAGGATGAGAAGGGCACTAATTCCAATCGTTGGCTATCGGTTATTTTACTAAAACATCAAAATCCCAATGACTTAGTAACTTTTTTGGCTAAACATAATGTTGAAAGCAGGCGAGTGTGGAAACCAATGCATCGACAACCAATTTTGCAGGGACATAAGTATGTTCAATCAGGAGATGCTAGCATCTCAGACGAGCTATTTAACAAAGGGGTCTGTCTGCCATCTGGAAGTAATTTAACGGTAGAAGAGCAAGCATTTGTAATTAGATTAGTAAATGAATTTCTGAATAATAGAAGTGAAGTGCGAAAACAATGAAAATTTTATACATCCATCAATATTTTGCCACACGGGAAAGTGCTACTGGAACCAGATCATACGAATTTTCAAAAATATTACATGAAAAGGGCCATGATATAACCATTTTGACTGGTGATTCTAAAATTAAACAGCTGACAAAAAATAGTAAAAAAAGGCTGGTGGAGTTAACATACGAAGGGTTGAAAATCAAAGCAATTAAAAATAATTATGACAATAAGTTCCATAGATATCGTAGAATTTATTCTTTTCTTTCTTTTTTAATACAAGCAAGTTTTTTTCCGATCAAGAATAAAGATTATGATGTTATTTTTGCAACTTCCACACCTTTAACTATTGCTGTCCCAGCGTTGATATTATCAAAACGGGCAAAGATCCCATTTGTTTTTGAAGTACGCGATCTATGGCCAGAAGCTCCTTGTCAGTTAGGATACATTAAAAGTAAAATGGTTCTTTTTATTATGCGTAAATTAGAAAAATACACATATGAGCAATCTGCTCATGTAGTAGCATTGTCGCAAGGCATGGCGGAGGGCGTGTTAAAACACATAAAGGATCCTCGTAAAGTAACGATTATACCCAATAGCTCAGACCTGGATTTATTTGCTACAGAAGATGTAGCTATGACAGAAATGATACGTAAGAAATATGATATAGCTGAAAAATTTGTCCTCATTCATGGAGGGTCAATGGGGGTAATCAATGGTTTAGATTTCTTAGTTGAAGTCGCAAAAGAATTAAAAGATCAGGAAATAAATGATGTTGCGATTTTACTTACGGGGGATGGCCAAAAAAAGGGGGCATTGGAAGCAAAAGCTCAATCCTACCAACTAGAAAATATTTATTTTACAGGGATAATACCTAGAAAAGAAATGCCTAATTATCTTGCCGTCTCGCACCTTACTATGACCTCTGTAAAAAACAATCCGGTACTTGAAATGGCATCTCCTAATAAATTTTTTGATTCTTTAGCAGCTTCGAAACCCATCATTATTAATTGTGAAGGTTGGATGAAAACATTGATTGAAGAAGAACAATGTGGTTTTTACGTTGACCCGACGGATCCAAAAAGCATGGTGGAGTTATTAAAAAAATTAAAAAATAATCTACCGGAAATCAATAAGCTAGGAGAGAATGCAAGAAAACTAGCAGAAAAACAATTTGATCGCAGAGAACTGGCGGAAAAATTAGAAAAGACACTTAAAGGAGCAATCTCCCATCTATAAAGCGACAGAAAGAAGTGCAAAAGTAACGTGAAAATTTTATTCGTAGTGTCCTCGTTTCCGGCACTATCAGAAACATTTATTTTAAATCAAATAACTGGATTCATAGACGCAGGGCACGATGTATCAATTTTAGCTTTAAAAAAAGTGAAAACTAAAGCGCACCCGGATGTAGCCAACTATCAATTAATGAAGAAAGTTACATTTATTTCTATTCCGCAAAGTAAACTAAAACGTAGTTTACGAGCCATACAGAGTTTTCTTAAAATAGGCCTGAAGATGCCTAGGCAAACCATTAATCTATTAAATTCAAAAAAATATGGAAAATTCGTTTTGAGTTTAAGACCTTTATTGCTAGCCCCTTTTTTTCAACATAAGAATTCTTTTGATGGAATTGTTTCTCATTATGGTTCAAATGGGTTGATGCTGGATATTTTAAAGAAAGAAAAATGGATTAAATCATCTACGCCTATTTTTTCGTTTTTTCACGGAAATGATGTGACTGGTTTTGTGAAACGTTTTGGTGTAGGAATATACAAGCCACTCAGAGACTCTAGTATCCACTGCTTGCCCATCAGCAAGCAGTGGGAGTATCGTTTGCAGGAACTTCAAATCCACAATGAAAAAACAAGCGTCCATCACATGGGGGTAGATATTCGGAAGTTCCTAAGGGTTGTAGTTCAGCCTCCTAAAGATAACATTGAGTTATTGATTATTGGCCGTTTAACTGAAAAAAAAGGTATCGATATTGCCATTAAAGCAGTATATATACTACGGAAAGTAGGGTTGAATTGTAAGTTAACAATTGTAGGAGATGGCGAGCTGAAACGAGAATTGCAGGAACTAGTTTCTGAATTGCGTTTGGGAGAGAGCGTGTTTTTTTCTGGCTGGTTAGATCAATCTCATATACAAGTTATTATTAGAGAGGCCGATATTATTATTCAGCCCAGTAAAACAGCAACTAATGGAGATCAAGAAGGTATACCGGTATCATTAATGGAAGCTTTAGCGAGTGGGAAATTAGTTATTTCCACTTGGCATAGCGGTATACCGGAATTAATACAAGATAATTATAATGGTTGGCTCGTGCAAGAGGGAGATGAAAAAGGACTTGCGCATATAATTCACAAAGTAATAACACTTCCGTTGGAGGAGAAGAAAAAAATCTCAAAAAATGCAAGGTTGACGATTGCAAGAGATTTTAATATCGACCTACTAAATCAACAGCTGATCAGGCGAATTGAGTGTGCTAATGAAAAGTAAAAGAGGGAAAAAGCTAATTTTTTTCTCACTGGGTCCCGTTGTCGGTGCCGCCGTTAGCTTTATAACCATTCCAATTACTACTTTTTTTATTTCGCCAGCTGAATACGGAAAAGCTAGCATGTTTTTGCTTGTTCAAACTATTATCACGACATTTTTATATTTTGGCTTGGATCAAGCATATACGCGTGAATATTATGAACAAAAGGATAGGAAAAATTTAATACAAAATGCAATGGTTCTGCCTTTTTTGTCAGCGACGATAGCTTCATTAGTTTTGCTGACTGAGGCACATCAAATCTCGAAATGGTTGCTTCATGACGAAAACGAAATATTGCCTGTTATGTTGCTCTGTATTAATACGTATTCCCTTATTTTTGAAAGATTTTTCTTATTATCAATACGCATGGAAGAAAAAGCACTATGCTATTCGATATATACGATTTTTATTCGATTAGCTGTCTTGATAGTGATACTCGTCATCATGCTTGCGGGTGTTCGGAACTATTTAGTAATTGTCAATGGAACGCTAATTGGTCAAATTTTGGCGGACCTTTTTATTATCATTGCATGTAGACAATTACTGAGTATTAAGAATTTCAGGTTAGATATAAACCTAATCAGAAAATTATGCGCGTTTGGATTACCGATATTTATCGCCTTTTTTATTGAAACAATTTTTAATATAACGGATCGATTTATGTTGAATGTTTTTTCTAACTACAAAGAAATCGGGTTGTATACGACGGCTCTGAAAATTGCGAGCTTGCTGAAAATCGTTCAGACTAGTTTTACGAGTTTTTGGATACCGACAGCATATCGTTGGCATAATGAAAATAGATCGATAAGCCAATTCCAATTAGTAAGCGATAGTATCACATTTTTGTTCTGTTTTTTATTTATTATCCTATTATTAATGAAAAATATATTTCGAGTTTTTTTTACAAACGACTATCAAGAAATAATCTATATTTTTCCATTTCTTTGTTTTCTACCCATGCTCTATACAATCAGTGAAACAACTACATTGGGAATAGTCTTTAGCAGAAAAACAAGTTTAAATATATATGTATCAGTAGCAGCATTATGTGTGAATTTCTTTTTAGCTTTCGTTCTCATTCCACAGTGGGGAGCAAGAGGTGCGTCAGTGGGGTTAGGCCTCTCTTATCTGGCATACTATCTCATGCGCACGTCATTATCGAACCGTTATTGGGAAGGATTAAAAGTGAAACATCAACTAATTATGATGAGTATCGTATTTGCGTTAGCTTTTTATAATACCTTTTTTAGCGCCTATAGTTTCCTGATCAATACAGTTGGCTTGCTTTTACTTTTCTTAGGCAATAGGGGTTTATTGAAAAAAATACAACCGTTTATAGAGAACTTCATTCATAAAAAAAGGAGAGGGTAACATGTTTTTTAATTTCACAAAAAGGGCTTTTGATATTTTTTTTGCGCTGGTGGCTCTGATTATATTGTCGATTCCTATGCTTATCATTAGCATACTGGTTTATAGAAAAATAGATAAGCAGATTTTATTTAGACAAATACGCGTAGGGAAGAATGAACGGAAATTTTTGATCTATAAATTTAAAACAATGAGCGATGAAAGGGATTATAATGGGAAATTGCTACCAGACGAAAAACGAATGCCTCGTTTTGGCAAATTAATCAGGAAGCTAAGCTTAGATGAATTACCACAACTAATTAATATTTTAAAAGGAGATATGAGTTTTATAGGTCCAAGACCGTTACTTGAGTGTTATTTGTTGCGTTATACAGAAGAACAAAGAATTAGACACGATGTGCTCCCAGGTTTAACTGGTTGGGCTCAAATAAATGGTAGAAATAATATTACATGGGAAGAAAAGTTCGCCCTCGATATTTATTATATTAAAAATAGATCGATGTATTTAGATATGAAAATTTTGGTTAGAACGATTTTCCAAGTATTGTTATGTAAAGATATTTCTCGATATGGGCACGCGACTACTACGGAGTTCTTAGGTGGAGAATCAAAATAATTTGGGGAAAGTAGTTAGTTATTTACCACTTTTGCCGGGTTTCCAAAAGCTTTCTGGTGGGATTCAATGTTCTTCGTCACAACGCTTCCCGCTCCGACAACTACATCATCTCCCACAACGATTTGAGGAATTAATACGCTAGATGCACCAATTAAAGTGGAGTAGCCGACTTTGCATCCTCCAGTAAGCGTAGAACTGGGAGCGATATGGACATAATCATTAATCACACAGTCATGCTCTATTACAGCATTGGTGTTTATAATGGTGTGTGCTCCAATATAAGCCCCATGTTGAATGATAGCGCCAGGCATGATGATGCAGCCTGGACTTAAATGTATACCTGGATCTATTACAGCAGTGGGATGTTTAAGTGTAGCAAATTTGTGAGGGTCACAGTTTAATTGTTCTACAATTTGTTTTCTTAAATGGTTATCTCCCACTGCAATAAAGAAATATGTAGTTTTATCAGTGAGCTGGGAGCTACTTCTATCAATATTTTTATAAAGAATATTGTTTTTTTGAAAAGGGGTTTTGTATTTCTGATCCCAAATTTCGGTAATTACATAATCAGAAAAGTTATTAACTATACTTTGAATTACCTTGCTATGTCCACCGTCAGCAATTAGTATTAAATTTTTCATAAAAACCCCCTGCTTTCTATAATCTAGATTGTAAATCCATATAATATAGTATCACGGATCCCATTATTTTTGAACCGCAATATAAATCAGCAACGTAAGTGAGGACGACTATCGTACTTTAGGTTAAAAAACGTATCACTCGTTTAGTTGTCAGATAAATGAAAGGAGTATGAAATATGAAAAAAATAATAAGTAGTATTTTGATTCTTATTGCTATCACAGTGGTAAATCTTAATTTGGTCTCAGCTTCTATGCAGGAAAAAGGAACTGTCACAACCGCCATTCCAAATGATACGAAAAATACTGTGACGAAGGTATCCAAAAATAGGGAGGTGCTATTTCAGAAGGCTAACGGGTTAAAAAATAAAACTTTAAAAAGCAATAGTTTTGATCTAGCTTTTTCATCAAAATACAACCAAATTATTTCAAGTGGGAATATTGACTTAACAATTAGTTTGGCTGCAGACTCCAATGTATTAACCGATTCCATGCTTCAGATTTCTATTCCAAAAGAAATCGTTGCAAATGTGGGACAGATACAACACCTAATCGATGACGGTAGTCAGATTTTTACATTTGCTAATCCAGCTTATAGTATTTCACTAGATGGATCGTCGTACATATTAAATATTAAGGTGGATACTTCTGTTAACAATGGAGCTGCATGGGGAGGAAGCTTTCATCTAAACTTTGATGCTCCTAAAATGAAAGCTTCAACTAATATCAATCCAGAGCAAACTTTTCGAGTTTCTTATCAAGGTAAAGAAAAAAGTATTATTTTACCAATAAAAACTGCTGAAACTGGAGAATCGGTGTTATTTGAAAAATGGTCGAAGTTCAGTATTGATAATTCTGACGGACTCTATCTATTAGATAGTAAACGCCCTCGTTATAATATCTATCATCTGGCAGTTAACATAAACAAGAATGCGCTCCTTCATCATGTAGTGGTAAGCGATGAACTGCCACAGGGATTGGAAATAAACGATAGCTCCTCTCCTACAGGTGGGATAAGCGGCACCGATACGGCAAGCATAGGCGGGGTAAGAATCATAAAATTATACGAAGATGGTACGCGAAAATACGTTACGGGACAGTATAAAAATAACATTGATGTTAGTTCAGATTTGAAGTCGTTCAATGTCTCCTTAGGAACGGTTAATCCATCCGATCAATTTCTCGTTGAATATAGTGTAGTAGTTACGGAGGAGCTCCCTATTTATGTCAATGTTTCTCATTTAGTTTCAGATGAAGTAAATAGAACTTCTCAGAATACTGCCAAGTTAAAAGAAGGTATTGGTTCGAATGAATATTTGACTAAAGAGGTTGACAAAACAATTATAGCAGCTGACGAAAAAAAACTAACGTATACCTTTCATCTGACTTCACCAAAAGTGGTGTTGAAAAAAGGAACAATTTTCAAAGATACATTGGATAGCCGACTCAGATTTTTAGCGGTACAAGCTGATGCAGATGGTCTCTTTAAAGTCAAAAATAATAACGGTAAGCTTACAATTACTTTGACAAAGGATTTTCAAAAGGGCGATTCCCAAGACCTCACTTTCACCGTATCTCCCAAAGGATTAGCAATTGGCGATACGGTGAACAATATTGGATTGCTGGAAATACTCGGGAATTTTTATACAACCAATAAAGTAACGACTAAAAAAATAGACGGAAGAATACGTATAAAAAAAGTTGATCCTGAGGGGAAAGTACTTGCAAATGCAAGTTTTGAGATTAAAAATGATTTTGGAGAAGTTGTTGCATCGATTAAAACCAACAAAAAAGGTGTTGGTTTGACGAAAGGCTTACTTCCTGGAAAGTATACAATCATTGAAACCAAAGCACCACCAGGATATCTACGAAATACAACTGCGCAAAACATTATCATCACTGAAAACAGCTTAAAGCCATTGGAAATAGTAATGATAAATAAACCAATTCTTGGTTCCGTTGAACTTATAAAAAAAGATGCCGCTGCCGCTTCAAAAAAATTGAAAGGAGCTGAATTCAAGCTCCTTTCTAAAGATGGAAAGACGTTAAAACCTCAGCTGCTTACCGATAAAGAAGGTAAAATAATCGTGCGAGATCTATTACCGGGTGAGTATATCTTTAAAGAAACCAAAGCGCCGAAGGGTTATTTATTATCAAAAGTGCCTCTTGCCTTTACAATCGAAAGCAATCAAACAAAAACTATAAAACTGATAGCACTAAATAAGAAAATTAAAAAAAAGGTTGATAAAGCGAAGCCAGATATACTATTACCCAAAAACAATCATGTCCCGCCTAAGAAACTTAAACAGACAAAAACAGAAAAGTCGGAAAATAAGAAGTCGCGAGCGCTTAATATAATTAAATTACCTAATACTGGAGATGGTTCTCATTGTATCTATGTGTTGTTAATAAGTGGTATTTGTTTAGTAACTCTAGGAGCATATATGCTTAAAAAAGCAGCCCAAAAACCTAAAAGTTAGAATACTAGGGATTGGAAAAAATTAGTGGAATATGTGTAGTGCATTTTTTGATCCCGAGAAAAAGGACCTAGCGTATCTTTAAGTAACACCAAAAAGCAAGTTTATTTTAAATACAACATAGAAATATGGTGATTTTTCGAACTTTTCTTTTAGGGGTGAAAAATAAATGAATTTAGTGTGCTTTTATCATTTAAGAGGTGATTCTTTTACGTATATGAGAATCAGACAAAAAGGGCTTATTATGAAAAAATAGTTATGTAATCGATAGTTAAGGATTTCTATTTTAGGAGTATGTCTTGCCGTTGCAACCTGTTGAGCCAAAAATCAAATCAACATATCAAGCGGATCCGCCAAGACTAAAAAAAATAACTAAGATCGTGATGCTGAAGCAAAAAGTAAAACAACAATCGGTTTTAAAAAAGCAGTATCCTTTGTCACTTTCAAATTCATTTGAATGCGACAAAGGATGCTTTTTAATTATGAAAAAGATATAGCCTAAATGAACATAGCTGATAATAAAGAATCGAGATTTTTCGCAGAAGCTGATTTTTATTCATTTGTCCCGCTTCAAAACGTTTGTTGTAATCGTAAGCATTTGTTTGCGATAAGTGCCAGGCGGTAATTTGTTGATTTCGTTGATAGCTTTTTTTGTGTACTTATCGGCTAGTTCAAACGCTTGTTCAATCCCGTTATATTGACGGATTAGCGTTGCTAGTTGTTCTAAATCAGCTTCCGTCATTGCCTCTTTTTTGATTAAGAGAGGTAAAAATACATCGCGGTGTTGCTGCAAAGCATAAATTAAAGGCAACGAGTAGTTTCCTTGCTTCACATCGCTTAATACTGGCTTTCCCAATCCGTCATTCGTGCTCGTATAATCCAAAATGTCATCAATGATTTGAAAGGCCATTCCAATAAAATGACCGGCATTTTTCGCATGGTAAAGTAGTTTTCGTGAAGCCTTGCTAGCAGCGGCGCCAGAGTAACAACTCAATGCAAATAATTGTGCCGTTTTACCGGAAATCCTTTTCAAGTAGTCCTTTAGGGTGACGTTAGTATGATAAAGATCTTTCATCTGATTCAGTTCGCCCATTAATATTTTTTCGATATTCTTGCTGTTAAAATCAATATTTTCAACAGAATCGGCATGTGCGGAGAGAATCTTGAAACAGACGCAGAATAGATAGTCGCCGGTATAAACAGCGTATTTCCGTCCGAATTTGGAATGGATCGTCGGCACACCGCGGCGCATGTCTGCATCATCGATCACATCATCGTGGATAAGCGTCGCCATGTGCAGGACCTCGAGGGCGCTTGCAACGGCAATCGATCGATCCGCATTATATTCTGGCCCGGCTTGAGCAGTCAGCAATACAAAGGCAGGGCGTAAAAGTTTTCCGCCGGAGTGGATCATAGCATTGATATTTTCAGCGACATTTTTATCGCGGATCTTGATATTTTTTTCGATCGTAACTAAAACTTCTTTTAAATCTTTCTGAAGTTCAGGATAGTTATTCCACATGGCATTGATTTGCATAGCGAAACTCCTTTGATTAGTGTTCTCTATTTTCTTTCGCAAGGAAAAAAACTTGCAATGTTTTTACGTTTTTTAATAAATAATTAGCAGCGATCCCAACAGCGATCCCAGAAAGAATGCCGATGAAAGACAAAACTGGTAAATAAAGCATCACATTCCAAGATTTGGCTAAAAAGCTGGCTACTAAAAGCTGCCCGACGTTATGAAGTATGCCCCCGGTTGTGCTGACACCAATAATACTGATGCGTTTTGGCCCCAATTGTTTCACGAGAAACATTCCGAGCAGACTGATGATTGCTCCACTGGCACTGTATAAGAATGTGGAGATCGTGCCGCCAAGCAAGGTTGCCAGTACTAATCGGATCGCCACTATGATAAATGTATCTTTGAAGGATAATGTGTATAAAGAAATGCAGGTGATAATATTCGATAACCCCAACTTCGCTCCAGGAGCAAAGGCAAAGGGGAAAGGAATTGCTCGTTCTAAGAGGCCGATAACCACCGCTTGAGCAGCTAGCAAGGCAATGTAAACGAGTCGTTTATTCTTCGTCATCTGTGATCCAACCCATCTTATTCGTTCATTTCCTTTATTGTAAATGATATTTCGCTAAATAGACAGTATTTAAGTAAAAAAAGGGAGCAGTCCCATTCGTTTATGAATAGACAAATGGACTGCTCCAGCTTTATTTGATAGGTTATTTATCTCGATAAATCGATTTAGGTTTACCGTACCACCATTTGCCGAGACCTTTTTGGATCCAAGGAACAACCCAGAAGTCAAAGCCGAATGTACGTCCGGCACCGTTCAACATTGCGATGGAAGCAGGTAATGCCCAGAATTTATCCCAGCCAAGCATTGCGCTGAAAGTAAACATTACTAGGAAGCCAGCACTTCCGATACTTGCTAACCATGTGAACAGGCCAGCTAAGATCGCAAGACCGATCGCAAGTTCGATGAATGGAACTACTTTTTGCATGAACAATGCAACGTCAAGGTTTGGCATCAATAATTGCATGATCCATTTAAACCAGCCAGGCATATGTTGTAAGATCGGAACAGTAACATTTTGAGCAGCTTCTCCGGCTTTATCACCGGCTGCTTGACTTGCACCAGAAGTAGCTGCAGTTTGCAACCAGTCAAATGGCATCTTAGAAGTTGTTGCTGTCAGCCAAGAATCCTTACCAATACCGTTGAAAAGACGTCCTAAGTGAGAGAAGTTGACTTTATCCCAAGTACTTTCACCATAAATTTTCGACAATGCTTCATCGATCCAGAACCAGCCAAGGTAAACACGTAGTGGTAATACCCAGATAACGTTTCCATAGCGAGAAGTCCAACCGCGGAAAATATTGCGGCCATCTTTGATGTGGAAGAATTCGTGCATGATGTATTGCCACATGTAGTAGCCGCTGCGAATGCCAAAGAAGTAATATAGATTGACCATGTGTTTCATGAAAATCGCGAACCAGCCAGATAAATGCATGCTGCCTAAGTGAGCAACACCATATTTAGCACCGATCGAGACCATAACACCATGATATTTACCATTGTAAGGTTCTTTTTCTGTTCCGCTGATTTCGGAAATGATGCTTTTCGCAGCAGTCATCCCAGTTTGTTCAGCAGCTTCAACGATTTGTGGAGTTGGTTTGCCTTCATTTTCTTCAAAGTAAGCTAAGTCACCAACTACATAAACGTCTTTCAAACCATCTGCTTCCATAAATTCGTTTACTTTCAAACGACCAGCACGAGCAGATTCCATGCCGTATTCTTCTGTATCGGAGTTAGCTTTTACGCCGGCAGTCCAAATCAATGTATGAGTTGGAAGCTCTTGTCCGGATTTCAAGATGATGCGGTCCGATTTAACTTCAACGATCGGAGCGCTTTTAAGAATTTTGATTCCTTTTTTGACCATGTAGCGTTCTGCTTTATCAGCATCACGACGGTCTAGCATGTTTAGGATCGTTGGTACAGCTTCGACAACAGACAATTCGATTTCGTTTGGATCGATCTTGTTATCTTTTGCTAAACGAGTTTTCCATTCCAGCAATTCGCCGACCATTTCGATTCCAGTAAAGCCGGAACCACAGACTACAAAGCTAAGCATTGCTTTTCGCTTAGCAACATCTTGGATGCGAGAAGCTGCAGTAACAGTATCTTCTATATGTTTGCGTAGTTTAACAGCGTCTTCCCAAGACCATAATGTAAAGCCGTGTTCTGCAACGCCGGGAGTACCAAAGTCATTTGGCTCGCCACCCATACCTAAAATAAGATAATCAAATGGATAAGTGCCGTGTTCGGTAGTGACGATTTTTTTGTCGTGATCGACATTAGTTACATTATCAGTAACTAAATTTACTTTTGTACGATTGAATAATCGGCGCAGGTCGTATTGAACTGCAGTTGGTTCCACCCGTGCAGCCGCTACTTCATGTAATTCGGTCATCATGGTGTGATAAGAATGTCTATCGATCAATGTGATCGTTACATCTTTATCTTTTTTGTATTTCTTTGCTAATTTCTTAGCTGCATGAACACCTGCATATCCCGCCCCTATTAAAACGATATTCTTTTCAGGCATATGCTCTCTCAACTCCTTGTATTTTTTTTCACAAAAGCTATTATGAAAAATATAAATAAGACTATTAATCTACCATAGTGTAACAGATTGAGAGCGCTTATGTCTAGTCAATTTGAGGGCAAATAGTGCATTTTATAAAAAAATAGTTCTTTGTATGAAAAGTGGCAAAATTCATAGACCAAAAGTATCAGTTTTTACTAAGTTATAAAGCTGTTTTTGTATCATTTTTAACATTTAACTACATATTTCCCGAAATACTATTCATTTTTTAGAAAATTTATTCAATTCCGTTTTTTGATTTAGTATAGACAAACCGCCTAAAGGGTGCTATTATTTGGTTGTGAAAGAGTGTTGGGTTCTAAAAATTAATGTGCATAACGTCACATAATAAAAAATTAAAGGTGGGAACTTTTATGAAAGTGAAAAAAATTGCAATGGGTGTAACTGCTGTGTTAGCTTCCAGTATGTTATTAGTAGCTTGTGGAAACAATGATAGCGGTAGCAAAGATAAAAGCAAGTCAGATTCAAAACAAACTGCAACAGTTAGCAAAGATGCTAAGAAAGACGGTACACTTACAGACGGCACTTATAAATTAGAAGAAAAAAATTATGATCATGATTATCGTGTTTCCTTCGATATTAAAGTAAAAGACGGTAAGATCACAGAATCCAACTACGATTACTTAAATAAAGATGGCAAGAAAAAATCCGAAGATGCTGGTTATGAAAAAGCAATGAAAGCTAAATCCGGTGTTGGTCCAAAAGAATATATCAAACAATTAAATGACTCTTTAGTAAAAGAACAAGCAGCAAGCAAAGTAGAAGCAGTAAGTGGAGCAACTCATTCTTCTGACGCTTTCGCTAATTATGCAAACCAATTGATCCAAGCAGCACAACGCGGCGATACTTCAACAATCGAAATCGACAATGGTGCTAAATTGAAAGACGGTAAATACAGCTTGGAAGAAAAAAATTACGCACATAACTATCGCGTAGTCTTCAACATCGAAGTAAAAGATGGCAAAATCGCAACTTCTGATTATAACTATGTAACAAAAGACGGCAAGAAAAAATCCGAAGATGCTGACTATGAAAAAGCAATGAAATCTAAAACAGGTGTGGGTCCGAAAGAATACATCCCTACTTTAAACAAAGAACTTGAAAAGAAACAATCTGCTGACGTAGATACTGTATCTGGTGCAACAGAATCTTCTAAAGCTTTCCAATTATATGCAGATCAATTGATCAATGCAGCTCAAAAAGGCGACACAAAGAAAATCGAAGTTTATAATTTCGTAGAAGCAGAATAAGAATTACCATTATTAGCAAGTAAGCGACTAATCCTGCATTGCAAGATTAGTCGCTATTTTTATGAGCAATTATAGGGTTATATGGTATAGTATTTCTAGTGAGGTCATATTGAAAGGTGCAATGATAATGAAAAAATGGACATGGCTGCTTGTTTTTATTCTGCTGATCGGCAGTTTAGCTGCATGCGGCGGACCAAAAAAAGAAGTTTCTAAAAAACAGGATCAAAAGGAAACGTTGCCGCTTAGCAAAAAAGATTTTCTTATGGGCACAGTAGTTTCTCTGAAGATCTATAATGCTGGAAAACAAGATGCGATGGATGCGTCTTACAAGAAAATTCGAGAATTAGCGGCGGAGATCACTACAAATGATGACGGTAAAAATTCTGAGATCGATAAAATCAATGCTAATTCCGGGAAAAAACCTGTCAAAGTAACAAAAAATATGTTCTTCTTGATTGAAAGAGCTATTTTCTACAGCAAGAATTCTGATGGCGGCTTTGATTTGGCGATCGGACCACTTACTAATTTGTGGCGGATCGGCTTTCCAGATGCACGCAAACCAAGCCAAGCAGAGATCGATAATCGTTTGCCATTGGTAAATTATAAAGATGTGCAGCTGAATGAAGCGAACCAAACCGTTTATTTGAAGCGAAAAGGTATGGCGCTTGATCTGGGAGCCATCGCTAAGGGGTATATCGCGGATGAAGTAGCGAAAGTGATGAAAGCTCACGGCGTCAATTCAGCGATCGTAGACCTCGGTGGTAATATTTTCGTTATCGGTCACAATCCTGACGGAAAAAAATGGAACGTCGGTATCCAAGATCCATTTTCGCCGCGTGGAAGTATTATCGGCAAGCTGGAGACGGAAGAAATGTCGATCGTTACTTCTGGTATCTATGAACGTCATTTAGAAGTGGATGGAAAAGACTACCATCATTTGTTAGATCCGAAAACGGGCTATCCGTTTGATAACAATATCGCCGGTGTTTCGATCATTTCGAAAAAATCGATCGATGGAGACGGCTTGTCCACCGCGACTTTTTCTAAAGGGATCCAAGGCGGATTAGAATATTTGAAACAATTCAAAGGAGTGGAAGCAGTCTTTGTCAGCCGCGACAAGAAGGTATACATCACTCCAGGATTGAAAGGTAAGTTTGAATTGGTCAATACAGACGATTTTAAAATGGGAAATTAAGAATGTAGGGGAGGAAAGGGCGTATGTCGTTATTAACGTTCCTTGATCTAGTTGAGATCAGAACTAAAATTGCCAGTGTGTTTCCTTTTATGATTGGGATATTGTATGTTGTCTTTCATTATCACGTCTTTGAGCCGCTGCAAACGATCACTTTTTTTGCGTCGATGTTCATTTTTGATTTAACAACGACCGCGATCAATAATTATATGGACTATCGAAAGGCTACCGACAAGCATGAGTTTGACTATCGGAAGTCGAAAAATGTGATCGGTCAAAGGGAAATTCCGGAAAAAACGGTTATTATTACCATTTTTGGCCTGTTTCTAACTGCAACTTTGTTGGGAGTTTGGCTTGTATTTCAAACAGATCTACTGGTATTACTGATTGGTTTTATTTGTTTTTGTATCGGGATCTTATACACATCTGGTCCTGTACCGCTTTCCAGAATGCCGCTTGGGGAAATTTTCTCCGGAGTAACGATGGGGTTCGGTATCTTTTTCTTAGCGATTTATGTCAATGCGAGCGATGCTGGAATCGCAAGTTTAGTGTGGCAAGGTGCTTGGGTGACGCTGGAGGTCAATCTGCTGGAAATCATCCGGATCGGCGTTGTATCGTTGCCGTTGATATTTACGATCGCAAATATCATGTTGGCGAATAATCTATGTGATTTAGAAGAAGATATCCGCAACAATCGCTTTACACTGCCGTATTATATAGGAAGAAAAGCAGGCGTGATTTTATTTAATACGTTATATTATGCTTCATTTGCTGCTATTATAGTAGGAGTATTGTTAAACTATTTACACCCAATCATGTTGCTAAGCATATTAGCGGCGTATCCTGTGTATCGAAACTTAAAATTGTTTAATAAGGAGCAAGTGAAAGCAAAAACATTTGCCATTTGTATCAAGAATTTTTTGGTGGTCAACATAACGATTACAGTGCTGATGCTTGCGAGTGTCATTATTCAAAGTTTTAATTGATGGAAAGGAAGTGGTCTCATGATCGATAAGCTGATTTTAGGAAGATATGTACCGGGGGATTCGTTTCTTCATCGACTCGACCCGCGTGCCAAGCTGGTAATGGGACTGCTTTATATTGGGATCTTGTTTTTGGTAGATAATTGGATCACGACTTTTTTGATTATCTTTTTCACTTTCTTGGTAGTTGTGTTGACACGAATAAAAGTCAACGTGTTTATTAAAGGGATACGTCCGCTGATTTGGCTGATCCTCTTCACGGTTGTGATGCAGCTACTGTTTACCGGTGGCGGTGAAGTCTATTTCCAATGGGGAGCCATTACGATCTCCTCGTTCGGGATCGCTAACGGAGCGCTAGTGTTTCTGCGTTTCACACTGCTGATCGTCATGTCGACGGTAGTGACGCTGACAACGAAACCGATGGACTTAGCGGATGCGATCTCTTACTTGTTGAAACCATTCTCCTATTTGCGTATGCCGGTGCAGGATATTGCGCTTATGCTTACGGTTTCGATGCGTTTTATCCCGACATTGATGGAGGAAACAGATAAGATCATGAAAGCTCAGCGTGCCCGTGGGGTGGATTTCGGGGAAGGAAACATCTTCGAGCAGATGAAAAAGATCGTGCCGGTGTTTATCCCGCTATTCGTTAGTTCATTCAACCGAGCCGAGGATCTTGCCAATGCTATGGAAGTAAGAGGTTATGAGGGCGATGCCAAGCGGACGCGGTTTAGATTGCTCCATTGGCATGGCATTGATGCGATCGCATTCTTGGTATTTATTGCGGTCACCGTATTTTTATGGCTATTGTGACAATCAAAAAACAGCTGATCCTTTATGGAGGACAGCTGTTTTTTTGACTATTAAGGGACTTGCAGTTGGATGTTATACTGGTAGCGATTGCCAGGATAGAAAAATTCGGTATATTCTATAAGGCGGTCTTCTTGATCTCGTGTAACACGCTGTACATGCAACAAGGGGCTGTTCTCATCTACATGCAGATGGGCTGCCAGTGTTTTGTCAGCGACCATTGATTCGATCGTTTCTTGTGCTTTTGTTACGATGTAGCCTTTTTCTTGAAAAAGTTTATACAAAGAAGCATCTGGAGCAGCTAACTCTTCTGCCGCTAAAGGCAGAAAAGAAGGACAGTAGACACGCTGGAAGCTGATGGGAACATCATCGATCCACCGCAGACGCTCATGGCGGCTTACTAATGCACCTTTCGGCAGGTCGAGCTTTGAACAAACCATTGTGTCTGCAGGCAGATCGTTGTCGAAGGAGAGCAGTGCAGAATGGAGCGAGCGGTTGTTGTTCTCTTCGGAAAAACTAAGCAGCGTCTGCAGTTGCAGAGATTCTTTTTGGCTAAGCACAATGGTTCCAACCCCATGGATACGCTTGATATAGCCTTCATCGACTAATAGCTGGAGAGAATGGCGGATCGTGATCCGACTGACGTTGTAGTGCTTTTGCAGATCAGGTTCAGCAGGAAATAACGATCCGACGGGATATTTGCCGGAAATGATATCTTGCTTGAGATGATTATAAACAGTTACGTATTTAATGTTGTTGCCCTTCATGTTTTTTCACCACATTTGCTAATGAATTTGCTAATTTTTCTATTTGAAAATCGTTGGCATGCTGAATCGTATCAAATAAAGCAATAAACGCTGAATCGTTTACATTTGTAAATGCGCCAACCATCGAGCCCACGATCGTTGCGATAGTATCTGTGTCATACCCGATGTTTACAGCATCGATAACGGCTTGGAGTGGGTTTTCTTTATTGAGTGCGATAATACCGAAGGCGCACGGAACGGCTTCAGAAATATGCAGACCGCTACCGACGATCTCGGCTAAGTTTTTCAGCTTTTCTTCTTTTGTGCCAACACCTGTAATGATAGTATACGCTAATTGTATGCGTTTCACAACACTGGGACCGGCAACTTCTCGAGAGAGCTTTTTCGCTTTTTCCTCACCGCGGATCGCGCCATAAAGTCCAGCACTCAGCGCCTGATCGACTGTAGAATTTTCTGCTAGTGAAGCGCTTGTAGCTGCTGCAACTGCACATGCTCCTGAAATAGCGAGTGAGTTATCATGGGTGACTTGTGTGATGAGAATAGCATCGTTGATGGCAGCTTCTATATCGTTTGGATGCAAAATTCCGGCGGGAGCAATTTTCATCGCGGCGCCATTCGTAGCTTTGGAAGCATAATCAACGGTCACAGCTCCAGGTAGCGGCTTCATTTTGGATTCTGGATCTTTATACATCGCCACAGCACTTCTCGTGGTTGGACCGGCAAACCGATCAAAATACCAAGAAACATTTGACCAATCCAAAATCGCTTGGATTACTGTCTCTGTATCGATCTTCCCATCATTTTTCAAAATCGCGTGCGAAAGGAAATAGATTTGAGAAAAATCATCAGTCACTTGTCCGGCATCGTTGCCTAAAGCAAAAGCTGTTTTCCCTGGTTTTTTTAAATCTGTCAAGGGTCCTCCAAAATGTGTGCGGATCTGGTCGAAAGATAAGTTCTCCGTGGCGGCTCCCATTGCATCCCCAATGGCAGCTAGTCCTAGTGTTCCTTTTATTTTTGTCTCTAAATTCATTTTCTTCATCCTTTCGTAATTCATTTATTGATTCATTTCTGCTTCTGGATCTTTGACTCCGAAAAGGAGAGTGAAAGCTAGCCCGCCGACAAACGAGATAACGAGGCCGACGATATATGCCCAAAGAGTCGGACCGGCAAAAGCAGGGATGGTGGTAAGTCCGCCAAATACGAAAGCGTTTCCAATGACGTGGAAAATACCCATAAATGCTCCACCGATAGCTGCACCTAAACATCCCGCCACAAGCGGGCTTTTAAATTTAACGCCTAAACCATAAATGGCTGGCTCCACGATTCCCGAAAGAAACACGGATGTGATGGCTGTTAGGGAAAAGTTTTTCAATTTCCGATTACGTGATTTAAGGAAAATCGCAAATGCGGCGCCGGCCATGCCAAAGTTAGCATTAGCTGCATACGCGATGAAGGCAGAGTGTCCGGTTTTAGCAACTTCGGGAATAACGACCATGGTATTTGGTGCCCAATGGACGCCGAATAGAATCAGGATATTCCAGATCCCGCCAACTACTGCTCCTGTGATAACTTGATTGATATTGGAAAGCCAGCCCACGCCATTCGCGATACCGATGCTTAGATAGTTGCCTAATGGTCCGAAAATGCCGGCTGCGACTGGTACAAGGACAAAGAGCAGGACGGTTGGAATGACGATCATATGCAAGCTGTTTGGTATTTTTTTCTTCATAAATAATTCCATTTTAGACTGTAGCCATGTAGTTAGAATCGCAGGGATTATTTGACTTGTATAATTAAAAACTGGGATCGCGATACCTAAAAACGTAATGGTATTGCCGCCGTCGCCTTTTACTAATCCAATAAAATCAGGCATGATCAAAGCCCCCATTATGGCCATTGCAATATAAGGACTGGTTGCAAAGCGCTTAGCAGAAGTAACTGCGATCAATAAAGGCAAGAAATAAAAGACCGATGTTGCGGCTAGCGTCAATAGCACATTTGTTGAGCTTTCAGTAGGTAGCCATCCGATCTCATTGGCTAAAATTGTAAAACCTCGTAGTAGACCGGCTCCAGCAAGTAAAGGGAGTAAAGGTGAAAATATACTTACTACTAATGCGACAAAACCGTTAAACCAGCTGCGCTTTTCACTTGGAACTTCCGATGTTTCTGTTTCTGCTTTTTGAGAAGTAGCATCATCTGCTTGCCACACTTTCATAAAAGCATCATACACTTCTCCCACATTAGTACCAATAATGATTTGCAGACCTGCTTCTTTATTCACGACACCTGTAACGCCATCTAAAGCATCGATTTCAGCTGTCTTGACTAACGCTCGGTCTTTTAAAACCGGTCGCAATCTGGTAGCGCAATGGGTAACAGAGATAATATTATCGGGTCCTCCCATCAAAACGAGTAATTGTCGAGATAGATTTTCTAATGAAGGCATCTAACATTCTCCTTTCTTAATTGGGTATGACATCAAGACGTCATAACGTCTTGATGAGTTCATTATAACGGACATATTCAAAAATGTAAACGGTAACATTTAAAAATTTTGTTTCTTAGGGAAAAGGATACATGTATGAAGCGAAAACAAGAGTGATCCAAACGCGAAAAAAACCCCTATCTGTCGAGACAAGATAGGGGTTTTCATTTTTTAATGTTCTAAAGATACGTGCAGATTTTTATCACTTTCTTCTATTAAGGTTGGCTCTTCTTCTGTGCTAGTTGTCTTGAAATGTTCGATTTCTTGTAGCAGATTTTCTGCTAAGGCAGAAAGGCTTTCAGCCGCTTGTGCAACTTCTTCTGTGGAAGCGACTTGCTCTTCAGCAGATTCAGCGATCTGCTTATTATGTTTTTGTGATTCTTCAGCTGCAGCTGTTATTTGCTGCATAATGCTGGATACATCAGAAGCATTATCGCTTACTTCTGTGATCAAGTTGTTCATACCGGTAAGGTCAGTAGCGATCAAATCAGAGGACTGCTGCAATTCTTTGAAGTTTTCGGCTGTTTTATTTACAGCACTGTAACCGTCAGATACGGAAACTTGGATATTTTGGAAAGTTTTCAGTGATTGCTCGATCTCTTTTACGATTTCTTTGATCAGCACTTCGATATTTTTAGAAGAGGCACTTGATTGTTCTGCTAATTTACGTACTTCTTCAGCAACAACACTGAATCCTTTACCAGATTCGCCAGCTCTAGCAGCTTCGATCGCTGCGTTTAAAGCAAGTAAATTCGTTTGATCGGAAATTTGGTTGATTGTCTGTAAGATGGTTTGGATCTCTTCGGATTTCGTAGCCAGCCCGTGAACGACGGCATCTGCTTCTTTTACGGAAACATCGATATTATTCATTTGCGAAACAGTACGTTCTACTAATACATTTCCTTCACGTGCTTTCTCATTAGATGTCTGTGAAGTGGCTAGGAGCATCGTAGAACTGTCAGAAGCCATTTTCAGCCAGCTGCTGACTTCGGCTAGACGATCGGCGTTTTCCTTGATGGATACAACGGCGGAGTTGGATTGGGAAGATAATCCTTCTAATGACTGAGTGATCTCTGTTGTGGCATTGCTTGTTTCTTCCGCGCTGGCCGTTAATTCCTCAGATGATGTGGAAATGGCTTGAGTCGATGTATTGATTGAGTGGATCAGTGTTTTCAAGGAAGATGTCATCGTATTGAAAGCTTGACCGAGAGCGCCGATCTCATCGTTACGACGAACGGTTACTTGTTCTGTCAAATCTCCTTCGCTGATCTTTTCAGCAGCATCAACAATCGTTTTTAAACGGCGGATGATCATTCGAGTAATGAACCAGATGATCACGCTACCGATAATAAGAGAAACTACGGCAACAAGTAATGTGCGCCATATAATAGGTAAAGTTTGATCGAGGATCTCTTTTTCGCTGAATGTACCGGCGATCTTCCAACCAGTTACTGGGTCTGTTTGGTAGAAGACGCGTTGTTTATCCGAACCGTTCCCGACAGTGAATTCACCATTTGCTTCTTTTTGATCCATGATCGCTTTGGTGATCTTGTTTTTGGAACCGGACTTCCAATTTTTGCTGGCAATCACACTGCCGTCTTTTGCTAGTGCAACAGCAGAACCATGTTGGCCGATTTTAACTTCTTTAACAGTATCGATCAGGCGGGATAAGTTGATGTCTAATCCTACGACACCTGATTCATCGCTGGCTTTTTGTGCGATCGTAAGAGTCATTTCGGTTGTAGAAGCAGAAATGTAAGGCGCAGTTAAAATAGGTTTGTCGCCGTTATCTGCAATAGCTTCTTTATACCAATCTCTGGTTGTTGGATCATATCCGTCTGGCATCTTTGTTTCCGGTTGTTGGATGAATTTACCGTTCTCTTTTCCATAATAGATATTTTGGATATCAGGAATAGTCAATGTATAATTGCTCAATACCGCATCTGTTTCGCTTTTCTTTGCATTTGCCGAAACGCTGGTTTGGTTTGCTAGATAATGTACTACATCGATTTTTTGGCTAATACTCTCATCTATTAGACTAGATAAACTATTTACATTAGATGTTGCACTATTGCTTACGTTATTTACCAGGTCTCGCTTGGCGCTTAGGAAGTTGATTACTCCTACAACAGCAAGTGCTATCGCTAAAACGATAATAAAAGAGGGTAATAAGATCTGTAATATCGATTTTCTCCGTTTTTTCATTAAAAATGCCTCCTGTTTTTTAGAAAAATAAAAAATATAAACCTGTCATCATCAGGTGTCCGAATATTACTTTACCATATTTTTTAAAAAAATAATATATTTAATTAAAAAATTATCCTAAAGACCTATTTCCAGTTTCTTCTATATATATAAAACAATTTGGGCAGTGATAAATAAATTTCAAAAAATTGGTTGTCATCGAAGGGGGAAGCGTGTATAATAGATAAAGTGCAAATGGACAGGTTTAGTCTGCCCATTTTGCCAAACCCGTTCCCCTATCATGTGGAAACGGGATGTGATGAAGTGGAAGGTTGCTGACACGCCCGGCCGCTTTGCCATGGCAAGGGCACTCAGGTAATTTCCATGGAGAATGTCTATTTTAAAAGTAGGCGAAAAGGAGGGAAAATAATGGCAAAACAAAAAATTCGTATTCGTTTAAAAGCATATGATCACCGTATCTTGGATCAATCTGCTGAGAAAATCGTAGAAACTGCGAAACGTTCTGGTGCTTCTGTATCTGGTCCGATCCCGCTTCCAACAGAGAAATCTGTTTATACGATCTTACGTGCGGTCCACAAATATAAAGATTCGCGTGAGCAGTTTGAAATGCGTACTCACAAACGTTTAATCGATATTGTTAACCCAACACCACAAACAGTTGATAGCCTAATGCGCTTAGACTTACCAAGCGGTGTAGATATCGAAATCAAATTATAATCTTAAAAAATTCAATTAATAGGAGGTGTCAACATGACCAAAGGAATCTTAGGTAGAAAAGTAGGGATGACACAAGTTTTCACAGAAAACGGCGAACTTATTCCAGTAACAGTGATCGAAGCTGCGGAAAACGTAGTACTTCAAAAGAAAACTGTCGATACAGACGGCTATGAAGCTGTTCAAATCGGTTTTGAGAATAAACGCGAAAAATTGTCTAACAAACCCGAAAAAGGTCATGTAGTAAAAGCCAATACTACTCCTAAGCGCTTCATTCGCGAAATTCGCGATGTTAACTTAGACGAGTATGAGATTGGTGCAGAAGTAAAAGTAGATGTATTCGCTGAAGGAGACATCGTTGACGCGACAGGAATTTCGAAAGGTAAAGGTTTCCAAGGTGTTATTAAACGCCACGGACAATCCCGCGGGCCTATGGCTCACGGTTCTCGTTACCATCGTCGTCCTGGTTCAATGGGTCCTGTAGCACCTAACCGTGTTTTCAAAAATAAACTTCTTCCAGGTCGTATGGGTGGAGAACAAGTTACTATCCAAAACCTTGAAATCGTAAAAGTAGACGTAGACAAGAACATCCTTTTAGTAAAAGGAAACGTTCCTGGTGCGAAAAAATCATTAGTTCAAATTAAAACTGCTGTAAAAGCAAAATAATTTATAAGAAAGGAGGACTAACGAATGCCAAAATTAAGTTTACTTAAACAAGATGGAACAAGTGCTGGCGAAATTACATTAAATGACGCAGTATTTGGTATCGAACCAAATGAAAAAGTGGTTGTTGATGTGATTTTGAGCCAACGTGCTTCTCTTCGTCAAGGGACGCATAAAGTAAAAAATCGTTCAGAAGTACGCGGTGGTGGACGTAAACCATGGCGTCAAAAAGGTACTGGACGTGCTCGTCAAGGGTCTATCCGCTCCCCGCAATGGCGTGGCGGTGGTGTTGTCTTCGGACCGACTCCACGTAGCTATGCTTACAAATTGCCTAGAAAAGTTCGTCGTTTAGCGATCAAATCTGCGCTTTCTTCTAAAGTAAAAGAAGAAAACCTATTGGTACTTGAAAACTTAGCTTTCGATGCACCAAAAACAAAAGATTTTGCAGCTTTTCTTAAAAACATTTCTGTAGATACAAAAGCACTTGTTGTAGTTGCTGGCGAAAGTGATAATGTTGAATTATCCGCACGTAACTTACAAGGCATTACAGTTATTCCGGCTGAAAGTATCTCGGTACTAGAAGTTGCTAGTCATGACAAATTGATCATTACTAAAGCAGCTGTCGAAAAAGTAGAGGAGGTGCTTGCATAATGGATGCACGCGACATCATTAAGCGCCCAGTTGTTACTGAGGAATCTACAAGTATTCTTGATGACAAGAAATACACATTTGAAGTAGATACTCGCGCAACAAAAACTCAAGTCAAATATGCCGTTGAAGAAATCTTCGACGTTAAAGTTTCTAAAGTAAACATTATGAACTATAAAGGTAAATTCAAACGTATGGGTCGTCATGCCGGCTACACAAACAAACGCCGTAAAGCAATTGTTTCTGTTACAGCTGACAGCAAAGAAATCCAATTTTTTGAAGTTTAATACCTTAAATAAAATCTAAAGAGGAGGGAAAACAATGGCGATCAAAAAATATAAACCTACCTCCAACGGACGTCGGCACATGACAAGTTCTGATTTCGCTGAGATTACTACAAGTACTCCAGAAAAATCATTACTTCGTCCCCTGCCAAAGAAAGCTGGACGTAATAACCAAGGTAAGTTAACTGTTCGTCATCACGGCGGTGGCCATAAACGCCAATACCGCGTGATTGATTTTAAACGTAATAAAGATGGTGTTCCAGGACGCGTTGCTACGATCGAATATGATCCAAACCGTTCTGCTAATATCGCTTTGATCAACTATGCAGATGGAGAAAAACGCTACATCATTGCAGCAAAAGGTTTGCAAGTTGGCCAAACAATCTATTCAGGAGCTGAAGCTGACATTAAAGTTGGTAATGCTTTAGAATTGAAAGATATTCCAGTGGGTACTGTTATCCACAATATCGAATTAAAACCTGGTAAAGGCGGACAACTAGTACGTTCTGCTGGAACAAGTGCTCAAGTACTTGGTAAAGAAGGCAAATATGTATTAATCCGTTTGAACTCTGGCGAAGTTCGCATGATCCTTGCTACTTGCCGCGCAACAATCGGTCAAGTTGGTAACGAACAACACGAACTGATCAACGTTGGTAAAGCTGGACGTTCCCGTTGGTTAGGCAAACGCCCAACTGTACGTGGTTCTGTTATGAACCCTAACGATCACCCACACGGTGGTGGTGAAGGTAAAGCTCCTATCGGACGTAAATCTCCAATGTCACCATGGGGCAAACCAACTCTTGGTTACAAAACTCGTAAGAAAAACAACAACACTGACAAATTTATCGTACGTCGTCGTAAGAATAAATAATCAGTTTTTGGAAGTAATAACAATGTTAGCAGGAAAGTGGGAACGATTCGTTCCTGTCTTCCTGACTATGCGAAGGGAGGCTCTCTCATGGGTCGTAGCTTGAAAAAAGGACCATTTGTCGATGACCACTTGATGAAAAAAGTGGAAGCAGCTAATGAAAGTGATAAAAAACAAGTAATTAAAACATGGTCTCGTCGTTCCACAATTTTCCCAGTATTTGTTGGTCAAACAATTGCTGTATATGATGGTCGTAAGCATGTACCAGTTTATGTACAAGAAGACATGGTAGGACATAAATTAGGTGAATTTGCGCCAACTCGTACTTATCGCGGTCACGCAGGTGACGATAAGAAAACAAGACGCTAATTTGAGAGGAGGATATCTTTAATGGCAAGTGAAGTTACAAGCGCAAAATCCGTTGCAAAAACGGTACGTATTGCTCCTCGTAAAGCTAGAATCGTTATCGATTTGATCCGAGGCAAGCAAATCGGCGAAGCAATTGCTATCTTGAAATATACACCAAGAGCAGCTTCTCCAATCATTGAAAAAGTTTTAAAATCCGCTATTGCTAACGCAGAGCATAATTATGATTTAGACGTTAACAGCTTAGTCGTGTCCGAAGCATTTGTAGACGAAGGTCCTACACTTAAACGCTTCCGCCCACGTGCTAAAGGTAGCGCTAGTCCAATTAACAAACGTACGAGCCACATCACAGTTGTGGTATCAGAAGTGAAGGAGGGGTAACGTTGGGTCAAAAAGTACATCCAATAGGTATGCGTATTGGTATTATCCGCGATTGGGATTCCAAATGGTACGCTGAAAAAGATTATGCAGATTTCCTGCATGAAGATCTACGTATTCGTGATCATATTACTAAACGCTTAGCTGATGCTTCTGTTTCTCGTGTTGAAATCGAACGTGCTGCTAACCGTGTAAATATTACAATTCATACTGCTAAACCAGGAATGGTTATTGGTAAAGGTGGATCTGAAGTCGAAGCACTTCGTAAAAACCTTAACGACTTAACTGGCAAACGCGTCCACATCAACATCGTTGAAATCAAACGTGCTGATCTTGATGCGAAATTAGTAGCAGAAAACATTGCAAGACAATTGGAAGGTCGTGTATCTTTCCGTCGTGCACAAAAACAAGCTATTCAACGTACAATGCGCGCTGGTGCTAAAGGTATCAAAACGCAAGTATCTGGTCGTCTTGGCGGAGCTGATATTGCTCGTGCTGAACATTATAGCGAAGGAACAGTTCCTCTTCATACATTGCGTGCCGACATCGATTACGCATGGGAAGAAGCTGACACAACTTATGGTAAACTAGGTGTTAAAGTCTGGATCTACCGTGGTGAAGTCCTTCCTACGAAGAAAAATAATGTGGAAGGAGGAAAATAATAATGTTAGTTCCTAAACGTGTAAAATACCGTCGTGAGTTCCGTGGAAACATGCGTGGACGTGCTAAAGGTGGTACTGAAGTAGCATTTGGTGAATATGGTCTTCAAGCAGTAGATGCTTCTTGGATCACTAACCGTCAAATCGAAGCTGCTCGTATCGCAATGACTCGTTACATGAAACGTGGCGGTAAAGTTTGGATTAAAATTTTCCCTCATAAATCTTAC
This sequence comes from Listeria grayi, assembly GCF_900638015.1. Lineage (NCBI taxonomy): Bacteria > Bacillati > Bacillota > Bacilli > Caryophanales > Listeriaceae > Listeria > Listeria grayi. The sequence continues at coordinate 2,598,238 of NZ_LR134483.1, read as the reverse complement.
ACATCTAAACCAATTGGTGTTCGGATGGGTAAAGGTAAAGGTGCCCCAGAAGGATGGGTAAGCCCAGTAAAACGTGGCAAGATTATGTTTGAAATTGCAGGTGTTCCTGAAGATGTAGCCCGCGAGGCACTTCGTTTAGCAGCACATAAACTGCCGGTCAAAACTAAGATCGTTAAACGTGAAGAAATTGGTGGTGAAGCAAATGAAAGCAACTGATATTCGTGAATTATCCACTACCGAAATCCAAGACCAAGAAAGAGCTTTGAAAGAAGAGCTTTTTAACTTGCGCTTTCAATTGGCTACAGGACAATTAGAGAACACTGCGAGGATTCGTGAAGTGAGAAAAGCAATTGCCCGTATGAAGACTATTGTAAGAGAAAGAGAACTTGCTTAAATAGAAAATCGTAAGGAGGTTTAATACATGGCTGAACGTAACCAACGTAAAGTGTATACAGGTCGTGTTGTTTCTGACAAGATGGATAAAACTATCACTGTTGTCGTTGAAACATACAAAAAGCATGGTTTGTACGGTAAACGTGTGAAATATTCTAAAAAATTCAAAGCACATGATGAGAACAACACTGCTAAAATCGGCGATATCGTTCGTATTTCTGAAACTCGTCCGTTATCTGCAACAAAACATTTCCGTCTATTGGAAGTAGTAGAAGAAGCAGTAGTTATCTAAGTTGAAATAAAAAATTGAAAATCATATAGAGATTTTCTACCTGTTATTCTGGAAGGAGGGTATTCCTAATGATCCAACAAGAAACTCGTATGAAAGTCGCTGACAACTCTGGCGCGCGTGAGGTACTAACTATTAAAGTACTAGGCGGTTCAGGTCGTAAAACAGCTAACATTGGTGATGTTGTTGTATGTACTGTTAAACAAGCAACACCAGGTGGCGTTGTCAAAAAAGGCGATGTTGTAAAAGCGGTTATCGTTCGTACTAAAAGTGGAGCGCGTCGCACAGATGGTTCTTACATCAAGTTTGATGAAAATGCTTGTGTCATTATCCGTGATGATAAAAGTCCTCGTGGAACACGTATTTTTGGACCTGTTGCTCGTGAGCTTCGTGAAAACAACTTTATGAAAATTGTTTCTTTAGCTCCAGAAGTTCTTTAATATCAAGTTCCAAAACTAAGGAGGTGCCAATACCGATGCATATTAAAAAAGGTGATAAAGTTCAAGTTATTACTGGTAAAGATAAAGGCAAATCCGGTGCAGTACTCGCTGCATTTCCAAAGAAAGACCGTGTAATTGTTGAAGGAATCAACATGATCAAAAAACATGCGAAACCTTCCAACGTGAATCCACAAGGTGGAATCTTAAACGTTGAAGCACCAATTCACGTTTCTAACGTAATGCTTATCGATCCTAAATCTGGAGAACCCACACGCGTGAGTTACCAAGTGAAGGATGACAAGAAAGTGCGAGTTGCTAAAAAATCCGGTGAAGTTTTAGATAAATAAAATAGTCTAGCGGAAGGAGGGAATATCACATGAATCGCCTTAAAGATAAATATCTTAAGGAAATTGTTCCTGAATTAATGAACAAATTTAACTACAACTCCGTAATGGAGGTTCCAAAAATCGAAAAAATCGTGATCAACACTGGTGTTGGTGACGCAACTGCAAACGCGAAAGTGCTTGATAGCGCAGTTGAAGAATTAGCTCTTATTACTGGTCAAAAACCAGTCGTAACGAAAGCAAAGAAATCCATCGCAGGATTCCGTCTACGTGAGGGAATGCCTATCGGCGCGAAAGTAACTCTTCGTGGTGAACGTATGTATGATTTCTTAGATAAATTAATTTCTGTATCACTTCCACGTGTACGTGACTTCCGTGGTGTTTCTAAAAAAGCATTTGACGGTCGCGGTAACTACACTCTAGGTGTTAGAGAACAACTAATTTTCCCTGAAATTGATTACGATCAAGTATCTAAAGTACGCGGCATGGACGTAGTAATCGTTACAACTGCCAACAGTGATGAAGAATCTCGTGAGTTATTGACTCATATCGGGATACCATTTCAAAAGTAATCTAATAATGAATTAGGGAGGCGAAAACGTGGCTAAAAAATCAATGGTTGCGAAACAAAAACGCACACCGAAGCATGCAGTTCAAGCATACACTCGTTGTGAACGCTGTGGTCGTCCACATTCCGTTATTCGCAAATTTAAATTATGCCGTATTTGTTTCCGTGAACTTGCCTATAAAGGACAAATTCCCGGCGTGAAAAAAGCAAGCTGGTAAACAATAAGAGTAAGGAAGGAGGATATTATACATGGTGATGACAGATCCAGTTGCAGATTTTCTAACTCGCATTCGTAATGCGAACATGGTTAAACATGATAGATTAGAACTTCCTGCATCCAAAATCAAAAAAGAAATCGCAGAAATCTTGAAACGTGAAGGTTTCGTACGCGATGTTGAATATGTAGAAGATGACAAGCAAGGAGTTATCCGTGTTTTCTTGAAATATGGAGCTTCTGGCGAACGTGTAATCACTGGTTTAAAGAGAATCAGCAAACCAGGACTACGTGTATACGCTAAATCAAGCGAGATTCCTAAAGTACTTAACGGCTTAGGTATTGCGATCGTATCTACTTCCCAAGGTGTTTTAACTGACAAAGAAGCCCGCGCTAAACAAGTCGGTGGCGAAGTACTAGCATACGTTTGGTAAGAAGAATTAAATCATAAGGAGGTGCAGACATGTCCCGTATTGGTAAAAAGACAATTGTCATTCCTGAAGGTGTAACAGTTACACTTGATGGTTCAACTGCTACAGTAAAAGGCCCTAAAGGTCAACTTGTAAAAGAATTTAACCCTGACATTAAAATTGATATCGAAGGCAATGAAATCAACGTTTCTCGCCCAAGTGATCATAAAACACATCGTTCTCTTCACGGAACGACTCGTGCGATCTTAAATAACATGGTCGTAGGTGTTTCCGAAGGTTACGAAAAAACATTAGAATTGATCGGTGTTGGTTACCGTGCTCAAAAACAAGGAAACAAACTTGTTCTTAACGTAGGTTACTCTCATCCAGTAGAATTTGAAGCTCCAGAAGGCGTTGAAATTGATGTTCCTGCAAATACGAAAGTAATTGTTAAAGGATACAACAAAGAACACGTTGGAGAACTAGCTGCTAATATTCGTGCTACTCGTCCTCCTGAACCTTATAAAGGTAAAGGGATCCGTTACGAAGGCGAATATGTACGCCGCAAAGAAGGTAAAACTGGTAAATAATGCCGCGTAGGCAATCTTGAGAAGAGGTGAGTTAAGTGATTACCAAAATCGACAAAAATAAAGTCCGTAAAAGAAGACATGCACGTGTCCGTTCTAAGATTACTGGAACAGAATCTCGTCCACGCTTGAACGTATTCCGTTCTAACAAAAACATTTACGCGCAAGTTATCGACGACGTAAATGGCGTGACACTTGCAAGTGCATCTAATCTAGATAAAGAATTTGGCTCTAGCGAATCGAAAGTTGACGCAGCTAGCAAAGTTGGCGCATTAGTTGCGAAACGTGCTGCTGATAAAGGCATTACTTCTGTTACTTTTGACCGTGGAGGCTATTTATATCATGGCCGAGTGAAAGCTTTGGCTGAAGCTGCTCGTGAAAATGGTTTAGAATTTTAATAAGAAGGAGGGACATTTTACATGCCTGAGCAAATTGATGGTAACAAATTAGATTTAGAAGAACGCGTAGTAACAATCAATCGTGTTGCTAAAGTAGTAAAAGGTGGACGTCGTTTCCGTTTTACAGCACTAGTTGTTGTTGGCGATAAAAACGGTCATGTAGGATTTGGTACTGGTAAAGCACAAGAAGTTCCAGATGCTATTCGTAAAGCAGTTGATGATGCTAAGAAAAACATGATTTTCGTTCCTACTGTAAACACTACTATTCCTCATACTGTAGTCGGCAATTTTGGTGGCGGAGAAATTCTTCTTAAACCTGCAAGCGCCGGTTCTGGAGTAACTGCTGGTGGTCCAGTACGTGCGGTCCTAGAACTTGCTGGTGTTGCTGATGTATCTTCCAAATCGCTTGGATCTAATACACCAATCAACATGGTACGTGCTACAATCGATGGAATCAAACAACTTAAAAATGCTGCTGACGTTGCAAAACTTCGCGGTAAAACAGTTGAAGAATTGTTAGGATAAGGAGGCAATATTAATGGCGAAATTAGAAATCACTCTAAAACGTAGCTTAATTGGACGCCCCGAATCCCAACGGAAAACTGTTCAGGCCCTAGGTCTTGGCAAAACTAATTCCGTAGTAGTGAAGGAAGATAATGCTGCAATTCGCGGTATGATCACAAAAGTCAGTCACTTAGTGGACGTCAAAGAAGTTTAAGCTATCGAATAAAGATAAAACAGGTAATTCATTTTGTAATAGGAGGAGGTGCTTGACATGAAACTACACGAACTTAAACCTTCTGAGGGATCTCGCAAGGAACGCAATCGTGTTGGTCGTGGTACAGGCTCTGGTAACGGTAAAACTTCCGGTCGCGGACATAAAGGGCAAAAAGCTCGTTCCGGCGGTGGTGTACGTTTAGGCTTTGAAGGTGGACAACTTCCACTTTTCCGTCGTCTTCCAAAACGTGGATTCACAAATATCAACCGCAAAGAATATGCAGTTGTTAATGTTGGGACTTTAAACCGTTTTGAAGATGGTACAGAAGTAACACCAGAATTGTTAATTGAAACTGGTGTGATCAGCAATGCAAAATCTGGTATCAAAGTATTATCAGAAGGAAAAATTGAGAAGAAATTAACTGTTAAGGCTAACAAATTCTCAGCAGCGGCTAAAGAAGCAATCGAAGCTGCTGGTGGACAAACTGAGGTGATCTAATGTTTCAAACGTTAGTGAATTTCTTCAGAGTAGCAGACATCAGAAAAAAAATCTTCTTCACTTTAGCAATGCTATTGATTTTTAGAATCGGAACATTCATCCCAGTTCCTGGGATCAATGCTTCGGCACTGCAACAACAAATGCAAGGCGGCATCCTAGGTTTCCTAAATACCTTTAATGGCGGGGCACTGAAAAACTTTTCTGTGCTTGCCATGGGTGTAATGCCCTACATTACCTCATCCATCATCGTGCAACTTTTGCAGATGGATGTTGTTCCAAAACTTGCAGAATGGGCGAAGCAAGGTGAAATGGGTCGTAAAAAACTCAATCAGCTTACTCGCTATCTAACGATCATTTTAGGACTAGTTGAAGCATTCGGTATGGCATTCGGCTTTAACCAATTTACAGGAGCAGGTCTGATCGAAAATCCGACTTTTGCTACTTATCTTGTTATCGCGGTAGTGCTTACTGCGGGCACCATGTTCCTAATGTGGTTAGGGGAACAGATCACAGTAAAAGGTATCGGTAATGGGGTTTCCATTATCATCTTCGCTGGTATCGTTTCTCGTATCCCTGACGGAGCTCGTCAATTGTTCGTTCAACGCATCGAAGGAGCAAATGATCAACTATTCTTACGTCTTTTAGAATTGGCAGGTATTGCGGTCGCAATCATTGCGATTGTTGTAGTCGTAATCTACTTCCAACAAGCTAACCGTAAGATCCCGATTCAATATTCTAAACGTGTAGCTGGCGCGAAACAAGGAGGAGCACAAGCAACTCACTTACCACTCAAGTTGAACTCTGCTGGTGTTATTCCAGTTATCTTTGCAAGTGCCTTTATTATTACGCCGCAAACGATCATCTCATTCTTTGCTGCTAATAATACAAGCAATACGATCAAGATATTGAAAGATGTTTTTGATTATACAAAACCAATCGGTATGATTCTTTATGTGGTCCTTATTGTGGCATTCACTTATTTCTATGCATTTATTCAAGTAAATCCGGAAAAAGTAGCAGATAACCTTAAAAAACAAGGTGGTTACATTCCAAGTAAACGTCCTGGCAGAGAAACACAAGCCTACTTGACTTCTGTTCTTTACAGATTGACATTTATTGGAGCTATTTTCTTAGCAGTTGTTGCTGTACTTCCTACGATCGGTTCGGTCGCTTTTGGTCTTCCACAAGCACTTGCCATCGGTGGTACAAGTCTTCTGATCGTTATCGGTGTAGCACTAGATACAACGAAACAATTAGAAGGACAATTAGTTAAACGGAATTATCGAGGATTCATCAAATAACTCGCATACTTGTTAGTCTTTGCTAGCAAGTATCGCGCGTAAATAAGGGGCGAGTCAGTTGAAGCTAGTATTGATGGGATTGCCCGGAGCAGGTAAGGGTACACAAGCGGAACAGATCGTAAGCAAATACAATATCCCGCATATTTCTACAGGAGATATGTTCCGTGCAGCAATAAAAAATGGTACAGCATTAGGACTTAAAGCGAAATCTTTTATGGATGAAGGTAATTTAGTTCCTGATGAAGTCACAAATGGTATCGTTCGTGAACGTCTAGCTGAACCAGACGCAAAAGATGGTTTCTTGCTTGACGGCTTTCCGCGCACAGTGGAGCAAGCTGAAGAACTTGAAGCGATCTTAAGCGAATTAGGTACTGAATTAGATGCGGTAATCAACATTGAAGTCGAAAAAGACGTTTTGATCAAACGGCTTACCGGCCGCTGGATCTGCCCGACTTGTGGCAGAACATACCACGAACTTTATAATCCGCCAAAAACGGCTGGAGTTTGTGATGATGACGGCAGTAAGTTGTATCAACGTGAAGATGATAAGAAAGAAACAGTTGAAAATCGCTTGAATGTTAATTTAAAACAAACACAACCGCTGCTTGATTTTTACACAGAAAAAGGTAAACTCGCAAGCGTAAATGGGGAACAAGAGATCCAATCTGTTTTCCAAGACGTAGATAAGATTCTTACTTCTTTCTAAGGAGAAGCGGTGTTGTTAGAAACTACCAAATTCCGTACGTGCAAATTTCAAAACTTTGTAGTATAATGGATAATTGGCAGTGGAATAAAGGCATCTAAGCAAATCATGATGAACGAGAGAACCATTTGATGATCATCCGAATGACTATGGTAATTACCTTAAACTGCTTTTAGGAGCAGGTTTTCGAATTTACGGATTTCACTTCACAGGTTGTCTATAAAAAACCGAAATTAAATACTCGCTAGGAGTATGTCTTTTGGTGTGTTTTACGTTTTTTCATGTAAGAGTATTATTACACTGAATTAATAAGGCCTGAAGAAACGAGTCCAAGTAAACTTACGAAGGAGGTAACAAACATATGGCTAAAGAGGATGTTATTGAAGTCGAAGGTGTTGTTCAAGAAACTCTGCCTAACGCGATGTTTCAAGTGGAACTCGAAAATGGTCACAAAGTACTAGCTACAGTCTCTGGTAAAATCAGAATGCATTACATTCGTATCTTGCCCGGGGATAAAGTGACAGTCGAGCTTTCTCCATACGATTTGACGCGCGGAAGAATTACCTATCGTTTTAAATAATTTGCACTCCGAAATTGAATTTATATACCGGTCTGGTTCGCCAGCTTGATTTATCGGTTTATAGAGACACTTTCTCTACTAAACAAGGAGGTATATTTTTATGAAAGTAAGACCATCAGTAAAACCGATCTGCGAAAAATGTAAAGTTATTCGCCGTAAAGGTAAAGTTATGGTAATTTGTGAAAACCCTAAACACAAACAAAAACAAGGATAATAAGAAGGAGGTGCTCTAACCAATGGCACGTATTGCAGGTGTGGACGTTCCACGTGAAAAACGTATCGTTATCTCTTTGACTTACATCTACGGTATCGGTAAAACTACTGCGGAAAAAGTTCTTGCAGAAGCAGGCGTTTCCCCAGAAACTCGTACTCGTGATCTAACTGAAGAGGAATTAGGTAAAATTCGTGAAATCTTAGACACTATCAAAGTAGAAGGTGACCTTCGTCGTGAAGTAAACCTAAACATCAAACGTCTAATGGAAATCGGTTCTTACCGCGGAATTCGTCACCGTCGCGGACTTCCCGTTCGTGGACAAAATACAAAAAACAATGCTCGTACTCGTAAAGGTCCTTCCAAAACGGTTGCAGGCAAGAAGAAATAATTAAGTAAAGGAGGTAGTAAGAATGGCTCGTAAAACGAATACTCGTAAACGTCGTGTGAAAAAGAATATCGAAGCAGGTATTGCTCACATCCGTTCTACATTTAACAATACGATCGTAATGATCACTGATGTACATGGTAATGCTTTGGCATGGTCTAGTGCAGGTGCTTTAGGATTTAAAGGTTCTAAAAAATCTACTCCTTTCGCAGCTCAAATGGCAGCTGAAAGTGCAGCTAAATCAGCTCAAGAACATGGCATTAAAACTCTTGAAGTAACAGTAAAAGGTCCTGGTGCAGGTCGCGAGGCTGCTATCCGTGCGCTTCAAGCTGCAGGTATCGAAGTTACTGCTATTAAAGATGTAACTCCTGTTCCTCACAATGGTTGTCGCCCTCCAAAACGTCGTCGTGTATAAAAACCAAAGTCGTATTGGATTGCAAAAGTTATACAAGGTTCGTAAAAAGAATCAAGAAAAAGACGTTTTGAAGGAGGTTAATTTGAATGATCGAAATTGAAAAACCAAAAATTGAAACGATTGAGATCAGCGATGATGCCAAGTACGGAAAATTTGTTGTAGAACCACTTGAGCGTGGATATGGTACAACTTTGGGTAACTCCTTACGTCGTATTCTATTATCTTCACTTCCCGGAGCTGCAGTTACCTCTATACAAATCGATGGAGCTCTTCATGAATTCTCCGTTATTGATGGTGTAGTGGAAGATGTAACAACGATGATTTTAAATATCAAGAAATTGGCACTTAAAATCTATTCTGATGATGAAAAAACATTGGAAATCGATGTTCAAGGCCCTGGCGTTGTAACTGCTGGTGATATTAATTACGACAGTGATGTTGAAATTTTAAATCCAGACTTACACATTGCAACATTAAGCGACAATGCAAAATTCCATGTTCGTCTTAATGCAACTCGTGGTCGTGGATATACCCCAGCTGATTTAAATAAACACGAAAACATGCCAATCGGTGTATTACCAGTTGACTCCATTTTCTCCCCAGTAATTCGCGTGAATTATCAAGTTGAAAATACTCGTGTTGGACAATCAACAAATTATGATAAATTAAGCTTTGATGTTTTGACTGATGGAAGTATCAGCCCAGAAGAAGCTGTTTCTCTAGGAGCAAAAATTCTTTCTGAGCATTTGAGTATCTTCGTCAACTTAACAGATGAAGCCCAAAAAGCAGAAATCATGATTGAAAAAGAAGAAAGCCATAAAGAAAAAGTACTGGAAATGACAATTGAAGAATTAGATCTTTCTGTTCGTTCTTACAATTGCTTGAAACGTGCTGGAATCAATACAGTTCAAGAACTAGCTGACAAATCCGAAGATGATATGATGAAAGTTCGTAACTTAGGACGTAAATCATTGGAAGAAGTAAAAGTGAAACTTGCTGATTTAGGCTTATCTCTTAGAAACGAAAACTAACTGAAGGAGGGAAATAGACAATGGGTTACAGAAAATTAGGCCGTACTAGCTCACAACGTAAAGCATTGCTACGTGATCTTGCAACGGATTTAATCGTACACGAACGCATCGAAACAACTGAAGCTCGTGCGAAAGAAGTACGTAAAGTTGTTGAAAAAATGATTACTTCTGGTAAAAAAGGTGACTTGCATTCTCGTCGTCAAGTTGAAGCTTTTATCCGTCACGAAGTAGTTGATGTTGTTCAAGTAGACGTGAAAGGTAAAGATGGTTCTACTGTGAAGAAAAACCGTCCAGTTTACGCACTACAAAAATTATTTGATGACGTAGCTCCTCGCTATGCAGAACGTCAAGGCGGATATACTCGTATCTTGAAAAAAGGACCTCGTCGCGGCGACGGTGCACCTGTAGTAATCATCGAATTAGTTAAATAAGCAATACCATGTTAAAGCAAGTGGAGTGTCATGATATGTGTTTCAACCGAAACGCACTGTCTAGCTCTGTGCGTCTCTCCCTCTCTTCCAGAGGGTGAGGGGCGCAGGCTTTTTTGTTTGGGCTCTTCGAAGCAAAGCAAGTTAGAGCCCAAATATATATACGAACAAAGTGAGTATATAATCCCCAAAAGGCTCTTCGGATCCCCCACAAGAAAAGCTGAAGAGGCTTTTTTAGTGTAGCGTGAAAAAATCATAAATGGACACAAAAAGCAAAGCAAGTTAGAGCCCAAATATATATACGAACAAAGTGAGTATATAATCCCCAAAAGGCTCTTCGGATCCCCCACAAGAAAAGCTGAAGAGGCTTTTTTTAGTGTAGCGTGAAAAAATCATAAATGGACACAAAAAGCAAAGCAAGTTAGAGCCCAAATATATATACGAACAAAGTGAGTATATAATCCCTAAAAGGCTCTTCGGATCCCCCGCAAGAAAAGCTGAAGAAACTTTTTAATGTAGCGTGAAAAAAATCATAAATGGACACAAAAAGCAAAGTGAGTATATAATCCCTAAAAGGCTCTTCGGATCCCCCACAAGAAAAGCTGAAGAAGCTTTTTAGTGTAGCGTGAAAAAATCATAAATGAACACAAAAAGCAAAGCGAGTTAGAGCCCAAATATATATACGAACAAAGTGAGTATATAATCCCCAAAAGGCTCTTCGGATCCACCACAAGAAAAACTGAAGAAACTTTTTAATGTAGCGTGAAAAAATCATAAATTGGACACAAAAAAGCAAAATGAGTATATAATCCCTCTCCGAAATAACCACAAAACAAATCTACCCAACCACTCCCCAACATATATCCACAAAAAAACACGCCTGCCCCGCAAGCGCGTTCTCACTCGATTTTTTCCAACACAACATCCTGTACATTTTGAATATAATGGATCAATTGATGCTCATCCATATTCATCTTCGCCTTGAGTGTCACTGAAGCTCGATAAAACCCCGTATTCTCGAAGTTCTCCTGCGTCACCTCATAAGATCCCAAATGATAACCGCTCAAATGAATATACTCCATAATATCCGTCAGTTTATCTTTTTTCGTCGTCGTATAAACTAACCGCATGGACCGAAAACCAATTGATTTAAATAAATATCCCAATCCTTCCAACCCAATAAGTGTCAAAACAGTTGCGCCGATCCCTAAAATATACATACCCGAACCAACGGCCAGTCCGATTCCTGCAGCAGCCCATAACCCAGCCGCGGTTGTCAAACCACGAACAAATTGCTTTTGGATAATGATCGTACCGGCGCCGATAAATCCAATTCCGCTTACGACTTGCGCGGCTACCCGGCTAGGATCAAATGCCACTTTTTCCATGGACATGATCTGTTGGAATCCATATTGGGAAACGATCATGATCAGGGCGCTTCCGAGCGAAACAAGGAAATGCGTCCGAAACCCAGCTTCCTTTGCTCGAATTTCCCGATCAAGTCCGATAACAGCTCCGAGTACTCCTGCAACAGTGATTCTAAGTAAAAAATCAAGCCACATCATCTTCGCTCCCTTTCAATTTCTTATCCTTGTCTTTTTCCCTCAAGCCACTGCTCTTAAACAGCTCTTTGATAATAAGCTTTTGCTAGAATCTGCGCTTTATACTATAATAAGCATTATGTAAGAAAGTATGGAAAGAAAGAGGTGCGCCTCCGTGTCAGAAGAATTTTTGCGTTTAGAGAACGTTTATTATAAATATGATGAAGAAGAAGCCTACGCGGTAGAAGATGTTTCTTTTTCTGTGGAAAAAGGAGAATGGCTGGCGCTAGTCGGACATAATGGTTCAGGGAAATCCAGTATCGCTAAGCTACTTAACGGACTGCTCTTTCCTGAAAAAGGACTGATCAAAGTCGGGAATTTCGTTTTGTCCGAAAATAACATCTGGAGCATCCGTAAACTGATCGGTATGGTATTCCAAAATCCCGATAACCAATTTGTCGGGGCTACGGTGCAAGATGATGTCGCTTTTGGGCTTGAAAACCAGGCTGTACCTCATGATGAAATGGTGGAACGGGTGAACAGTGCCTTGAACGAAGTCGGCATGCAGATGTATGCAACGCATGAACCGGCGCGTCTGTCTGGCGGGCAAAAGCAGCGTGTCGCAATTGCAGGTGTGATCGCACTTAGCCCCGCAGTTATTATCTTAGATGAAGCAACTTCGATGTTAGATCCGCAAGGGCGAGAAGAAGTCATGGAAACGATCCGACTGCTACGAGAACGCAATCAGATCACCGTTATTTCGATTACACACGATCTGGATGAGGTCTTGTTTGCGGATCGAGTGATCGTGATGAACGATGGACATATTCATCAAACCGGGACGCCAAAAGAAGTTTTCCAAGACACAGCGGAAATGAAAAAAATCGGGCTTGGTGTGCCATTTATTATCCAGCTGCAGGAAAAATTAGCGGCATTGGGAGTAGAAAAAGAAGAAGTCGTATTGTCAGAGGGAGAGTTGATGGAGCAGTTATGGAAATAAAACTAGAAGAATTAGGGTATTGCTACCAAAAAAACAGCCCTTTTGAAACAAGAGCGCTTCAAGACGTCAACGTTACATTTCCATCCGGCAGCTATGTGGCAGTAGTCGGCCATACCGGATCTGGGAAATCTACATTGCTACAACATCTGAATGCGCTATTGATGCCAACAGAAGGGCGGATCACGATCGGAGAACAAGTTATTGAAGCCGGCGGGAAGTATAAAAAGCTTCGTGATCTCAGGAAAAAAGTCGGGATCGTTTTCCAATTTCCGGAAGCACAGCTCTTTGAAGAAACAGTAGAGAAAGATATCTGCTTCGGCCCGGTCAATTTTGGTGTGCCGATAGAAGAAGCAAAGGTCCGTGCTCGCACGGCGATCAAAGAAGTAGGATTATCAGAATCGATCTTGGAACGCTCTCCGTTTGAACTCTCAGGCGGGCAAATGCGCCGCGTGGCGATTGCCGGGGTCCTTGCGATGGAACCGGAAGTGCTCGTTTTAGATGAACCGACAGCGGGGCTTGATCCCCAGGGACGCGAAGAGATCATGAACATGTTCTATCGGCTACACCAAGAAAAAGGGCTGACCACGATCCTAGTGACCCACAGCATGGAAGATGCAGCGCGTTATGCGGAAACCCTGGTTTTGATGAAAAACGGCACCGTAGAAAGAATTGGTTCAGCCAGAGAATTGTTTACGGAAGCGATGCAGAATCCTGAATTAGCGCTTCCACTTCCCGACGTAGTCAAATTCCAAGTGAACTTTGAAAGAAAATTCAAATGCCGGCTGGAAAAAACCTGTCTAACGATCGATGAATTAGCAGCAGCGATCCAGCATCAGCTGGAAGGCGGTATGAAACATGATGGATAAAATGATACTCGGTAGATATATCCCGAGTAATTCTTGGCTCCACTTAGCTGATCCAAGAGCCAAATTAACATCTGTAATGGCGTTTATTATTATCGTCTTCTTTGCCAACAACTGGCTGACATATGGTTTTCTTTTTCTTTTCGTACTAAGCTTAGTTGTGCTTTCCAAAGTACCAGTTATTTTCTTTTTAAAAGGGCTTCAGCCGATTTTCTTTCTGATCACCCTGACCTTATTACTGCAATTATTTTTTACGCAAGGCGGGCACACGCTCGTTTCCTTTGGATTTATTCATATCACGACATTAGGGCTTAAAAATGGGATCATGATTTTCTGTCGCTTTGTTTTGATCGTACTCATGACCACGATCTTGACACTTACGACCAACCCGATCCAGCTTACTGACGGACTGGAAAAAATATTGGCGCCTTTCCGCGTCGTACGTCTGCCTGTCCATGAACTGGCATTGATGCTTAGTATCTCGCTACGATTCATTCCGACATTGATGGATGAAACAGAAAAAATAAGCAAAGCGCAAAAAGCAAGAGGTGTCGATTTTACTTCCGGGAGTATCAAAGAACGCATCAAAGCGATCATCCCGTTATTAGTTCCCCTGTTCATCAGTGCTTTTAAACGGGCGGAAGACCTGGCCATCGCAATGGAAGCGCGCGGTTATCATGGTGGTCACGGGAGAACCAGGTATCGGCAGTTGCGCTGGCAATGGGGAGATACTTGGCTGATGATCTCGCTAGGAGTATTGCTAGCCCTGTTGTTAGTTTTTAGAAGTTAGGAGAGTTTGCAGGAAATGCCAAGATATAAAGTGATTTTAGCTTATGATGGTAGCGGTTTTTCCGGCTATCAAGTACAACCGCACAAGCGCACCGTACAAAGCGAATTAGAAGAAGCGCTGCTCAAGATGCATAAAGGGGAATTTGTGCGTGTGACGGCCTCAGGAAGGACGGATACGGGCGTTCATGCAGCAGGCCAAGTCATTCACTTCGATTCGCCGCTCCAGATACCTAATGAAAAATTCCAGCGGGCCTTACAGCGGATGACGCCATTTGATATCGGCATCCATTCTGTCGAGCAAGTGCCGGATGACTTTCATGCCAGATACGGCACAGTGGGGAAAGAATACCGTTATGTTATTAAAAACAGCACCGATTACGACCCGTTTTCACGCAATTTTGCCCTACATTATCCCTATCCGCTATCGATAGAGAAAATGCAGGAAGCAAGCCAGACCCTTATCGGCGAGCATGATTTCACCAGTTTCTGCTCCGCCCGCACCGAGCAAGACTCGAAGGTGCGAACCATCTATTCGATCGAGTTTCGCAAGGAAAAAGAAACGATCACGATCTGCTATCGTGGCGACGGCTTTTTATATAACATGGTGAGGATCTTGACAGGCGCACTATTGGATATCGGACAAGGGCGCATGACGGCTGAGACGCTTGAAAAAGCACTGCAGGCAAAAGACAGAACCAAACTACCAAGCGTGACCGCACCAGCACAGGGATTGTATTTATGGGAAGTGGCTTATAAATAAAAAAGGTGGGTATTAACATGAAACGATTTTTGATCCGATCAGGAATATCACCATTAGACTTATTCGATGCACCGACGATCATCGCTAGAGATGCGATCGGTAGCAATGTAGGGAACTTACTTTATGCCTACAGCATTTACCGTAATTTATGGACGGAAGACACGGAGATCATTCCAGATTATTATCGGATCGATCCAGATGACGCCGACCACATCAATGAAACCTACGACGGTTATCTTATTCCGTTGGCAGATGCCTTTCGGGAAACCTTCCGCCGTCAGCTGAAACAGTATACTAAACTGATCAAACGGCTGAAAATCCCCGTTTACATCATCGGTGTGGGTCTGCGTGCACCCTATGAACCTGACCTCAAAGCGGGATTCCCTTTCGATACAGACGTAAAGAACTTCGTTAAAGCAGTTTTAGAAAAAACTGGTCAAATCGGTCTACGCGGCGAGATCACTTCTGCGTACTTGACACAATTAGGTTTCCAAGCGGGAGTCGACCATCAAGTCATTGGCTGCCCATCCATGTATACCTTTGGGAAAAACCTGACGATCAAAGACATTACGCTGAACGAGCACACGAAGATCTTTACCAACCTTGCCCCGATTGCTCCGCAGCTAGTCGTCGATTTCATGCGACATGGTCTGCAGAATTATTCTGATGTCACTTTTATCCCACAAGATATTGACGAATTGACGCTCACATACAGCGGAGGTACCTATTTAAACGGTCCTTCATTAGGCAAAGAACTGCGAAATTATCCAAACAATTTGGAAAGCCCAGAATACAGATCAGGGAAAGTTCGGTTCTTTTTGAGCGCGCCGAGTTGGATAAAGGCAATGAAAATGGCAGATCTCAGCATCGGAACAAGACTGCATGGCAATGTGGCCGCAGCAATCGCCGGAACACCGGGTATCATTTTTCCAGCTGATGCCAGAATGCGCGAACTTTCGGAATTTCATGGTCTAACGACTTATCAAGCCGATGCGATCGATGAAAACACCACACTGAGCGATATCTTGGAACAAGTAGACATACATAGCCCGGAACGCAAACAAGCAGCGAATTTTGCGAACTTCGAGGCCTTTCTGGATAAAAATCAACTTTCACATATCGACTTTGATTCCACAGAACCAGCACCACTAGACAAAAAGCTGGAAAGCGTTCAGCTTTTACCGCCAGTAGAACCGCTAGTGAATTGCGAGAAACAAGAGATCTTACAGCGCCTGGAAGCCAATTATCCAGCTTTGAAGGCTCGAAATAAAACGATCCAGGATCGTAGTGCCAAAACAACGAAACAGCTTCGCAAGGCAAAGAACGAGCTGCAGACGCAAAAGACAGAATGGGAATCCGAAAAAGTAGAGCTAGAAGCGAAACTGCTACGCGCTAAACAAGTAAATCAACGACTGAAAGCAAAATTGACTGCCAAAAATAAAAAAATCCGCAACCAACGAGTGACATTGAACCGGCGCTCCGTCAAACTTGCGCTTCGGATCGCGGATCAATTTAGAAAATAAATTTTCGGATTGATATTGACTTTTCACGCTGTAAATTGTATTATGGACTATGGTATTGTTTGCCCCACAATAAGCCCCGGAAGGTTGTTGTGTTAAACAATAAAAATGAAAATAAATAGTTTTTTCGGGAATCGGAACATTTCCGGGAGCTAATTTTGTAAAAATATTAGGAGGGTAACTCATGCGTACAACTTATATGGCGAAACCCGGCGAAGTAGAACGTAAATGGTACGTGATCGACGCTGAAGGTGTTTCTTTAGGACGTTTGTCCAGCGAAGTAGCTTCAATTCTTCGTGGCAAAATCAAACCACAATTTACTCCAAATGTTGACACTGGAGACTTTGTAATTGTAATCAATGCTGGTAAGGTAGGTCTTACTGGTAAAAAAGCGACAGATAAAATCTATTACCGTCACTCTCAATATCCAGGCGGTCTGAAATCCCGTACAGCAGGCGAAATGCGTACAAACAACCCAGAAAAATTGATCGAGCTATCTGTAAAAGGTATGCTTCCAAAAAACTCACTAGGACGCGCACAATTCAAAAAATTACACGTATACGGCGGTTCCGAGCACGAACATGCAGCTCAACAACCAGAAGTATATCAATTACGCGGTTAATTCATTTAAATAAGGAGGAATTCTAAGTGGCTCAAGTACAATATTACGGAACAGGTCGTCGTAAAAGCTCAGTAGCTCGTGTACGTCTAGTACCAGGCGACGGCAAAGTTGTTATCAATAATAGAGACTGGGAAGATTACATCCCATTCGCAGCACTACGCGAAGTAATCAAACAACCTTTAGTAGCAACAGATGCTTTAGGAAAATATGACGTATTAGTAAACGTTCATGGTGGAGGCTACACTGGTCAAGCCGGTGCTATCCGTCACGGCGTGGCACGTGCACTATTACTTGTATCACCTGAGTACCGCCCAGCACTTAAATCTGCTGGCTTGCTAACTCGTGACCCTCGTATGAAAGAACGTAAAAAATACGGTCTTAAAGCGGCTCGTCGCGCACCTCAGTTCTCGAAACGTTAATCAAAATATTGTTATATCAACGATTCAACCAATTTTTTGGTGTTGTTTGGTGTTAATTAGTATGATAAATCATTTAATAGATTTAAAGCATCAGCATCTTGCTGGTGTTTTTTTCTGGCATTAATTCAAGGTAATAATTTTGAGTAGTTAAAATTGAATTATGCCCAAGCCTTCTAGAGATATAATCAATTATGATTTACCGTTTGATGTTGGTGAGTATGAGTTTCCCAAAGCAATAACTGAAAAATATAGTGAATTAAGTGAATACTTTGAATATCCAAGAGAAATTATAAAAGTGATCGCTGAAAATCTAGATTCTGAAATTAATATTATTGAATTAGACAGTGATGTTTCAGGAAGTGATGAAGAAAAATTAGGTTATGCATTAGTTGATATGGGGTATTTTGAAATACCTGATAATCTGATTAATTATATTAATTGGCGGATTTTATAATGAACTTAGCCAGTTGCTAAAATAAAAAAACGCATCGCAAAATTTCATGTATTATTGAAGTTCCAACACTATCAATAAGGATGAAATCACGATGACGCAAATTGAGAATACCACAGAATCACTCAAAGGAAAACACCTTACTTATAAGGAACGTGTACAAATTGAAATACTTCGTTCGTTGGACAAGCCAATGTCCGGCAACAAAATTGCTGAGAAACTTGGTCGTGCCCGCCAAACCATTCACACAGAAATTAAGGATGGCACCATTCGCCAGATTCGTAAACAAAAGTAAAATGACAAAGTCTATGAGTATGAATACTATGTCTACTCCGCTGATGCTGGACAAGGTGCGTATGACAAGGCTCGCTTAAACTCCATTAAGCAACCTAAATGGATCTGTGCCCCAAAGTTCATGGCTTATGCTGACCACCAGATGAAACAGGAGAAACATTCCCCTGATGTGGTGGTAGGTCGCGCCAAGAAGATGGAACTTTTTCCAGATGAGGGCATTCCTGGTACAACAATGTTGTACAACTATATTGAACAAGGGTTCATGGAAACCAAAAACATTGACCTACATCTAAAAGTGCGACGGAAAACCAGTACGCCAAGAAGCTGCAAGAATAAGGCTCTACTTGGTGAACTGATTGAAAAACGACCCGATGTAGTAGACAGTCGAGAAGAATTTGGCCACTGGGAAATCGACACTGTAGCTGGCTTGAGGTCGGATAAGGACCACGCACTATTGACTTTGACTGAACGCAAGACAAGATACGAAGTCGTCATTAAAATTGATGGCAAAGCATCAAACCCAGTAAATTAAGCCTTGTCAGCTCCACGAGAAGCCGCTGGAACTAATTTTGAACTTCTCTTTAAGACGATTACTTCGGATAACGGCACCGAGTTTTCCGGCATCACTAATCTCTTGGAGGGCGTCATGACCTCAGTGTACTTCACTCACCCATACTCCTCTTGGGAACGTGGAACCAATGAAAATCATAACGGTATGATTCGTCGATTCATTCCAAAACGAACACGGATGGAAAATGTGTCTCTAGCGACTGTACGGCGTGTTCAGGACTGGATGAATACTTTGCCAAGAAAAATTTTAGGGTACGCCACTCCTCGTGAGTGCTTACTTGAAGAAATGTCGAAACTTGCACTGACTGCCGCATGAGCTTGACAACGAGCCTCCTTAGGCATGGTGGTCTTGGGGCAGTTCTTTGGCGCTAATTCCAGAACTTCTGCCCAATCTGCTATGCGCAGTACCATGCCCCAGCTCATTATCAAGCACATGCTAGATAGTGCTTAGAATAGAATAACTAGTGAATTTCAATAAGTGGCTAAGTTCTACTTGAAATTTGCAAATTATATTGATTATGAAGAAATCGGAAAAGATTATATTAAGAATGGTAATGGTGAGTTGATAGATCATTACTATATTGAGTATAATTAAGAACTGGTAAACTAACAGTTCTTTTCCCGACAACAACGAAAGAAAGTGGTATTTTTATGTTATAATGATGAAGAATATAGCAAAAAAGGAAGGTGAAAAATATGTTTGATTCAGAAATGGAGCTTGTAAACTCTTTTGTAGATAATTATAGTTCTTTTGACGGAAAAGTTATCGTTAAAGAGATGCCAATTAGGTTTGGAAACATAGATGTCGTTAGCATAAAAAATATTTATTTACCGTTTTCTGATAAACAAACTATAATTTTATCGAAACCTTCAAATTCACTAGTCTTTACAAAGATAAAAAATAATAGACCGATTGAGAAAAAAACTTTATATATGACGCTCGGACTAAGTGAATCTACATTAGAGAATGCTTTGCATGAACTACTAGCAGGTGATTTAATTAAAAAAAATATTAATAACCAATACACAAGAGCAGTAGAGTTTGTTTTTCCAAAAACTATAATTTATGGGTATGAAGCTAAGCTAACAGACTTTAATAAAGCTTTTTATCAAGCTAAAGGTAATAAGAGCTACGTTGATTATAGTTATTTAGTATTTCCAATGAAAAGGGCACAGAGTATCCAAAAAAATAAAATTAATTTAATAGAAAAAAATGGTATTGGGTTAATAGGTGTGGAAAAAAATAAATCAGTTCAATTAGTAAAACCACTGAAATTAAATAAAATAAAAAATCACATTCGCTTGTTAAATTTAACGAAAGCATCCGTTCTAGGAACTGATAAGTTTTTAAAAGGAGAAGATAGTTCATATGAATTTTGCTGATGTAATAAAGAACGCTATGGATGAAATTGGATTGGACGAAAATTATCAGATAAAAAGCAACCCAAGGAGAGGCCAATCACGAACTTTTACTATACTAAATTCTGAAGAAAAGCCAATCTATATAATAAAATTTTTTAATTATTTGGATAAATTGATGGAAGATATTGGTTTAGTAAATATAAAAAAATATAAAACTCTTGATGAATTAATAGATAACCTTGATGAAATTGAATCAATCCAGTATCAAAGTGAGACAATTGTTGAACGAATCTTATTTCATAGAAAATGTTTTAATAGGTATGTTAATGCATGTGCAATAGAATCTTTAGATTGTTTTCCTAGTTTATACTATCATGAAAAAGAGATTTATATGGAGGAATCTTTCTTTGGATTTTTAATTGAAGATTTTGTTGATGGTGAAACTTTAGAAAAAGTAATAGAGAAGATAGATGTGGAAAGCAGACTTAAATATACAGTAGATTTTATTTTTCAGCTAGCAGAAATTATTAGTAAATTGAAGACACATGGAATTGTACATAGAGATATATCTCCAGATAATATAATGTGTATGAATGGAAAGTACATTGTAATAGATCCAGGCATAATAAAAATGGATGATGAGAACCAAGCTACCCAATCAATGATGAGAATGGGTAAGTTGCTTTATATGTCTCCAGAACAATATTTTGGAAATTCTAAGAATGCGACTTTTAAAAGTGACTTATATGCTGTGGGAATAATAGCGTTAGAAATAATATTAGGCTTTAACCCACTAGAGACTATAATGATTACGTGCAATAATCGAACAGCGCCTCATGAAGAAGTATTAAAAAAATATAGTAGAGAATATGAAGATGATTACTACAGAATTGTGGAAGAAACTGATTCAAACGAACAAATTTGGCGAATTATATATAAGTTAATTCAAATTGAAGATAGAAATAGATTTGAATCTGTAGATGCGTTCATAGATTCAATGAAAAGTATTGAAGGAGGTTTGTAAAATAAATGACAAAGCTAATTGCTCAACATGGTCCTGCTAAAGGTAGAAAGATAGATGACGGCATAACAAACAGTAATCTGAATGGGGTTGTTTTTTCTTTGAATGATGAATCTCTAGATTCAGTGGAAGAATATGTGAATAGAAGTTCGGTTGTTAGTAGAGATAATTCTTTTTTAGACCCGCAATTTTATTATTCTACTTATGATTCTACAATTTTAAAAAAATTAGAAGATATTCCTGTATTTCCATCTAATGTGGCAAGACGTGATTGGCGTAGAAAAAATGAAAATATTTTAAGCTTTTTAGATTTTCATGCTGAAAGTAGCAACAGAATTTCTAATATGTTGATAGCTCCAGGATTTCATATAGAAGCAATAGACTGGCGGTTTGATTATTCCATAGATATATATAACTATTGTGTTGAAAATTTTGAGTCTAATAGTTACGCATTATCATTACTATTACAAACTTCTTTTTTTGCAAGTAAAGAAAATGTTAAGGAATTAATTGATGAAGTAAATGATCAATGCGAGGTTAAAGATTATATTTACTTAACGCTATGTCATGAGACTAATAGTGATAGTAACTATGAAGAAATTGATGCTAATTGGTTAGCAAATATTTTGAATGCTGTATATCAATTACAAAATTTGGGTTTTAAAATGATTGTTGGTTATAGCTTTATGAATTCAATTCTATTTTCTATGTTGAATTGTGAGTATGTTGCATCGGGTTGGTTCAATACCTTGAGAAAATTTCAAAAGAGTAGGTTTGATTTAACTTCTTCTTTTGGAAGAAGAAAAAAAAGATATACCAGTATCCCATTGTTAAGTAATATTATGTTAGATGATATGTATCGAATGTTAGAATATGAACATCTAGATATTGATGAACTTTTGAGTCACACAGAAGTTGATGAGTATATTGCTAATGAAGACCAAGAGTCAGTATCCTTTGTGGACTTAGAACATCAGTATTGGGAAAGTTTAACTATTTTATTTGATGAATTTTCAAATATAGGCGATATATCAAGCAGAATAGAATTGATGATAAATAAAATTAAACATGCTAGTGCTTTGTATCGGAGTGCTATTGATTTTTTAGATGAAGAAGAAAATACGGTTGCTGCTAATCGACTGAAATCATCTTCTAAGCACCTATCAACATGGCTTAGTGCGATAGAAATTTTTAAAAATATAGCGGCGATTGTTTAATTTTGAAATTTGACTAGTCTATTTTATGGTGTTAATAGGTGTTAATATTATCCAAACTAATGAATTTTTATCATCGAATAAGTATTTTTAAATTTCGTAAGCATTGATATAAAAGGATTAATAGGTGTTGAGTATTCTTTGTTGCGGAGTAGGGAATTTCAAAACGTTAATCATTCGATTATAGTTGAAATATTGCTAAACACCTTCTCGTTTGAGAGGGTGTTTTTGTTTTTAATATAAAAGGCGCTTTGTACGTTATTAACGTCTGCTTTTTACATCCGCTTTACCGATGCTAATCATAGTCTAAAAATCCTCGCTTTCCTCTTGCAAGATTTGCTATACTATTCATATATAAATAAAGGAGATGACACCATGTTTTTAAGCAACAAACAAGCCGCACATGCGGTAGCAACGGGAATGAAACAAGCACTACAGAAGCTGGAGATGACTCGAAATCCAGCGGCAGATACAAAAACAACTGTGAAAGGAAATAAAATCAGTCAACTGCTAGCGAAAAAAGAGACGCATTTCGTCACCAATTTTCAGCGAGCAATGGAAGCAGATATAGCCAATATCCGTCACGTCGCGAATGAGTTTGAAGCAATGGATTTAGGACTTGGGAAATTATACAACAAGAAAAGCTAGGAGGTTACATCATGGAAGAACTAGAGCTAATCAACATGCAGCTGCTGAATCTTGCGGAGGAACAAGATTCAATAGCGACCGAATATCGTCGTAATACAAACGCACGCGCAGCATTGGACGAGCATCTCGTTCAGCGAAATCGGCTTTTTAAGGAACTAAGCGAAACATTTCCGCAAGGGGAAATGCGAATAGTTGTGGGCGAAATCAATCATGAGACTCGCCGTTATCAGCAACAACTACAAGATGAACTATTAGAAAGCGAACACCAGCTGAAAAGAGAAAAATGCACGCTAGAAGCGCGAGAAACAGAACTGTATGATCGCCGTCGCAAAGCAGCGGAGGAAACAAAATGAGCATTAATATGTTTCTCCCAGACGCTAAATCACAAGCAGAAGCCATTCAAGAGTTGTGTCAGACCCATATCGAAGGCTTTGAAGCGGTCAAACGAGCGATCGTGCAATTTATCGCGACACCGGAATTAAAAGGCGTAACCTATGATTCGGCGAAAAAATATTTCAGCGAAACGTATCTGCCACTCGCAAACGGCATAATCCTTGCGGCAGAAGCCCTGCAGCGTGCCGCTAAGCAATTTCCACAAAAATACATATCGGAAGTCGACAGCAATAGCCTGCAAGAAGCAAAACTTCGCATGCAAATACAGCGACTGGAACAGCTAGCGCGTTTTGCGGAAGACATGGATGATATGGCAAAAAGCACACCACTTAGTCCGCTTTTTGAGAAGCTAGCCGACTCTTATCGGCAACAAAAACAGAAAATCCATGAGAAGTTAGAAAAGTTGATGGTCTTTAACGGTACGTGCTTATTGATTTTTATTGAAGCGGAACAACTCTTTACCTCCGTAGAAGCAGGATTGAGAGAAGTTTCTGGTGGAAAAGGATTTCACGCTTCCACCAAGTCTTTCAGTACAATGGGGATGAAAATGGGCTGGGCAGCACCGATCGAGAAGGCGCAGAAGGCCAAGGATAAGCGGTTAGAAAAAGAAGCTTTGAAACAATATGAAACAATGTCAGTCCCAAATGTTCCAGCGGGGATGAATCGCGGATTTGAAACAAATCCGGATGGGACGCTCGATATTCAGGGGACATTAGACCTAGCAGAAGCGAACAGGCAACTTGTGATGGAAGGGAATACAGGAGATATTGTTGATTTGGTTGATCCGACGCAGGATGTTTTGCGGTTTTTCACGGGGAGAGATCCGCTTACGGATGTCAAGCTTTCTAAGACGGAGCGTGGGATGGCGTTGTTGTTTCTGTTTCCGTTTACGAAGGCGGGGAAGACATTTAAGTTTGCGTTTCGTGGGGTGGAGGATGTTGAGAGGTTAGGGAAGTTTGGGAAGACAGCTAGTAAATTTAGTTTTGACATCAAGGATATAGATACTTTCAAAAATGTAGAGCTCAAAACAGTTGAAAATTATCTTGATAAGAACTTGAAGGAGTATACAAAAGCGCCCTTGAAAAAGGGAAGTGGGGTAAGATATTTTGATGGAAAAGGAAATTCTTGGCAATTAAATTATGGCTATAAAAATGCCACAGATACTATTCATAGTGGGGCATACTTGAAAACCACAATTAACGGAAAAATAATACGGGTGTCATTAAAAATGACAAATATAAAGGAGTAGAGATAAGGTGAAAAAGAAGGATTTGATAGAGTTCCTACAGTCAGCCATAGAAGAAGATGCAATTGTTTCGAGAATATATATGTTATTTCATTTAGATTATAATTATCCAATAGAGGAGTTAAACGATTTAATAACCTATGGTGTAAATAACAATTATTTTATCATATCTAATGTAGCGAATCCTAAACAAACTTATAAAGAAGTAAACTGGGAAAAAGATAATTCGTATCAAGAAATTATAATGAAAAACGAAGAAAAATATATTCCGTACCTTTTTTCTGAAGATGTACACATACCGGAAGAATTCAAGCTTTTTTTATAGTTATAATTTTAAGCGTGAACGGCTATTTATTGAGAAAGCACAGGAGAAGCGTATAGCGAAAGAAGCGCTCAGACAATAATTCCGAATGTTCCAGCAGGGATGAATCATGTTCCAGAGGGGAATGTATATCCAAGAAAGAAGTGAAGCGATACTATGAATTTAGAAGAATTACTTACGGAATTTAAGTACAAAGGTTTTAAACGTGAAAGGGATAAGCGCCATTTTCTAAAAGAATTTGCAGCTATTCAAGATGACATGGACGCAAAGCTTAATGGAAAATACGAAGTTTTAAATTTGATTACTTTATAGAGAGGGAGTTCTGATTAAAAAGATAGTATTAGTTCCTTTCGGAGATCAATAAAATAAAACCCGCCTTTTTTAAGAAGGACGGGTTTTATTGAAGCATTCTTATTTAGCAAACAAATACCGATGATGATAAGAAAGGAATTCTTCTTCTAAATCCTCTCTATCATAAGCCAATTTTTTATTATGAAAGAAGTTTTCCTCGTCAATATGCTTAATCAACTTTGTCTTCGGATCAATGCTTATCGCGCCAAAGTCAAACTCAACGTGATGATTAGGACAAACCAAAATAATGTTTTCTTTAACATCAGGCCCCTGATGAGCGCCTCCAAGCTTTCTTAAATGATGACCTTCTGAATAAGTTGCTCCTCGCGGAAGGGTTATTTTATGACCACATATCTGGCACTTATTATCATATTGAATTTTAAGAGTTCTAATTATACGTGTATTCCTAATAATTCGTTCTATCGTTGTCGTTACTCTAGTGGTTTCTTCTTCAAATGAAGATACTACCATTTCTGTATCTCCAGGGCGTGAAGTAGTTATTCCGTCATTATCGTATTCGGCAAATGCGGTTGCAATTGAAAGGTCTAAAAATTGCTCAATCCAATTGAAAAGTTTCTCTGGTAAGGCAGCCAAATATTTTTGTGCAGGTTTCAAAACTCCTTTTTCGTTGAAGAAAGAATGCCAAGGTCCGTTATCTTTTATTTGTTGCTCATAACTATCCAAGAATTCTTGGACAAATGGCTTGGTATGTAATTCTTGATAATGAGTAAGCGTTATTCGATAGTAAAAATCATGATCCGCCCATTTCCCAGGGATAGTAGGTTCAATATCTACTACCCTTACAGTTTCTCCTACGAGAGAGAACCCCCAAAATTTATGATTTATATTCTCTTTTTCCTTTACTGAATGGATAATAATATCCCCGGGTTTGGGGGTGTTCATTATTTTCCAACTATTTTCTTTGGGGCTCCATAATACTTCACCCAATTCCCATCCTTCTCCACCGTGAATAGGATTTGTCAATTCTACAAAATAATTCATTATTTTCCCGCCTTATATAATGTTTTTAATAAACCTTTCTCAAATTACAGTACTTTAAAGTATATAACAACATATTGCGATATAATTAAATTTATCTACTTAAATTGTATATAAAAATAGAATTCTATACAATAAAAATCTACCCTATAGAACCGCTCTTCTTAAAAAGGTGGACATACTATTATTGTTCACATCTTCACAACTAAATCCCAACATTGTACACCCCCCACCCCACATATTGTGATGAAAGCGTATACATTTCTGTAAAAATACCTTGTATAATAAAACCAACAGGAGGGATAATATGTATTTGGATGAAAGAAGCGACCGGCTTTTACAAGAGCTTCTTCGTTCGCCAAATATCACAAATGCGAAACTACAGGAAAAATTTGGTCTTACGAGAAGACAGGTGGAATACAGTATCCAAAAAATCAATAATTGGTTGGAGGAGCAAACGTATCCGACGATTGGCAGATCTGCAAGTGGTCTTTTTAGTATTTCCCCTGAATTGTTTCAGTTGATTTCTGATAAAGAATATCAGCAGGCCGATTTTTATATTCCTTCTGAAAATGAGCGTGCGAGCATGATTATTTTGATGCTGATGACGATGACTGAAGAGCTTTCACTGAATCATTTTATTTCAGAATTGGAGGTGAGCAAGAATACGGTGCTCAGTGATTTGAAACTGGCACAATCAATTATTGACGGGGATAATTTGCAAATCAGATATACGCGACTACATGGTTATCTGATTGAGGGAGATGAATGGAATAAGCGCTCAGCAATGATAACGGCGGCGGAGCGGATCATGGAAAGCTATGGTGGGGAAACTTACTTGAAACGGTTGATGCATGTAGAACTCGCGGAGATCCAGAAGCTTCGGGGACAGTTGGAAGAGGTAGAGAAGCATTTGAATCTGCACTTTATCGACAGCAAAATGAAGATTCTTCCTTATATCCTACAAGCGATCTTCCGGAGAATCGAGCAGAAGCAAACGATCGTGACGCCTTTTATGATCGATTATGATGAACTATCGGATACGAAGGAATATGAAGCGGTCGAGATCTTGATCGAAGACAGACCGGCGATTTCAAAGGAAGAACGTATCTATATCGCTTTGCAGCTCCTAACGACGAATATCCTTCCGAAGCAACATTTAAAAATGGAAGAGATGCCGCAGTTGAAGCAGGCGATCGAGCAGGTCATCAGTAACTTCGAGAAAAAAGCGGTTGTTCAATTGATCAATAAAGAATCGCTGATCGAGCGGTTATTTGCTCACATCAAACCGGCTTATTACCGCATCAAATATGCGCTCACCACGGATTACCGATTTTTAGACAAGATCGATCAGGAATATCAGACGATCCACTATATCGTCAAACAATCTTTAACTCCTTTAGAGGCCTTTATTGGGGCAAAAGTACCGGAGAACGAAGCGGTTTTTATCACGCTCTTTATCGGAGGGCACCTCATCGATTCTGCCAGTAATATCACCAAGAAATTGCGGGCGGTGGTTGTTTGTCCAAACGGTCTTTCGATCTCTAAGCTGATGGAAAAGAATATGCGGGGCTTGTTTCCTGAAATTTATTTCTATCCGGCGATGTCGATCCGGGAATTTGAACAGACAGAAGTTGCTTATGACATTGTTTTCACGGCAACGCCACTTGCTACGGACAAAAAGCTGTTTCTTGTCAATGCGATGATGGACGAGGCGGAAAAAATGGAATTAAGAAGGCGCGTGCTGCGGGCTGTTTATATGATCAATGAACAGAGTTTCAGTGCAGAGGCGCTGATGAAGACGATCGGCAAATATGCCGATATCAAAAATGCTGAGAAGTTAGAGCGTGCGGTACAGGAATTTTTGTTTCCGCATAAAGAAGAGCCTGCTTTTTCAGCAGATGAGAAATTGCCGCTGGCGAAGCTGCTGCCACAAGATAGGATCATTTTAATGGATAAGGTGGCGAGCTGGTGCGAGGCGATCACCATAGCTGCTGCTCCGCTTTTAGCAGATGGCTCGATTACGGAGAGTTATGTAGAGGAAATGCACAGGCAGTACCCGAACCCCAATTGGAACATCATTTTGCGAAAGAAAATCGCGATTCCGCACGCCGAGATCGACAAGGGCGCAAGGAAACTGGGAATGAGTATGTTGTGTTTACGAGAAGGACTACCTCTTGAAGACGGGAGCGAACTTCATTGCATGGTTGTGATTGCTGCAATCGACAAAAATGCCCATTTCACAGGGCTACTCGAATTAATGGAACTAGCTGGAAACGAAGAAAAGATGAATGTTATCAAAGAAGCAATTGATAAAGAGACGATCTTCAATCTGATCAAGGGCTAGTGAAGAAAAAAGAATGATGACTGCAGGAGGTATCATGAATGGAATTAACAACATTTATTAAACCAGAGATGATGTGGTTAAAAGTAGAAGAAAACGACCGAGATGCTATTTTCCGCTTAGTGGCGGGAGAAGGGGAAAGGCTAGGGTTTGTACACGATCACTTTTTGACAAAACTGAAGGGAAGAGAAGAAGAATTTCCGACAGGGCTTCAGTTGGATGGCTATGGTGTAGCGATCCCGCATACAGATCCGGATTGTGTGATCGAACAATTTATTGCGGTATTAACAACAGATTCCGCTATTCCGTTTCAGTCGATGGAAAGCAAAGAAAAAGAAGTAGGCGTAAATGTCATCTTCGTTCTAGGGCTTAACGAGCCGCACAGTCAGCTGGAAGCATTGCAGACATTGATGGCGATCATCCAAGACAAAGCGAATATGAAACGGATCGTCGAGGCAGAAACGAAAGAAGAAGTACTAGGATTATTAAAAGTATTGGCCCAAAAATAAGGAGGAATTTCAAATGAGTAAATATAAAATTTTGGTAGCGTGTGGCGCAGGTATTGCAACTTCTACGGTGGTAACAGATAAAGTAGAACGATTAGTGAAAGAGCATAATATCGATGCGGAGGTTCAACAAATCAAGATCGCCGAAGCAAGTTCATTGCAAGAAGGGGCGGATTTGATCGTTTCCACGACGATTTTGCCGACAACCTATAAAATTCCGGCAATTATCGCGACAAGTTATATCACGGGTATGGGCATGGAAGAATTAGATGAAGAAATCTTATCGCATTTACAATAACTAATAGATAAATATAAATAAGAGAAGTGGGGGAAGTGGAAGTGAGTAAATTATACGATGGAGTACAGTATGTCCTCAATTTAGGTCCGACAGTTATTTTACCGATCGCGATCTTTATCATCGCACTGATATTCAGAGTGCAAGTTAAGAAAGCGGTACGTTCCGCGATTACGATCGGGATCGGCTTTGTAGGTATCAACCTTGTCATCAGTGTACTTTCTGACAACTTAGGTCCAGCCGCACAACAAATGGTTAAAAATTTCGGTCTGCATTTGACAATCATCGATGCAGGTTGGCCAGCTGCAGCTGCAGCATCATTTGCATCACCGGTAGCAGCGATCTTGATTCCTGTCTGTTTAGTGGTCAACTTGATTTTGATTTTCTTCAAAGTAACGAAAACACTCGATATCGATATTTGGAATTACTGGCACTTTATTGCAGCCGGAGCAACTGGTTATATCGTAACTGGCGGCAACTGGTGGTTCGCGATCCTTTGTGCGATCATCTATGAAGTATTCGTGCTTTTGATGGCGGACAGAACGCAAGGCATGGTAGAAAATTTCTATGGCTTGAAAGGTATTTCCTTACCAACCGGTTCCACAGCAGCATTCGGGTTTATTGGTATCCCGATCGGCTGGTTGATTGCAAGGATCCCTGGTATTCGTAACATCCACGTCGATCCAGAAACGATCCAAAAACGCTTTGGTATTTTCGGGGAGCCAATGATGATGGGGCTTATCCTCGGTATTATCATCGGTATCCTAGCTGGATATGATCCAGGCGAAATTTTCAAATTAGGTATTTCGATGGCCTCCGTAATGTTCTTGATGCCGCGGATGGTAAAAATCTTGATGGAAGGCTTGATCCCGATTTCCGAATCTGCTCGTGATTTCATGAAATCACGCTTCAAAAACCGGGAGTTGTACATTGGACTAGATGCAGCACTTTCTATCGGACATCCTGCCAACATTTCTACAGGTCTTTTATTAGTACCGATCACTTTGTTCCTAGCAATCATTATCCCAGGAAATAAAGTTTTGCCGTTCGGTGACTTGGCAACGATTCCATTCTATGTTTCCTTCGTAGTTGCGAATCGAAAAGGTAACATCCTGCATTCGGTTCTTGCTGGTACAGTAGTTATCGCATTAGCACTGTTGATGGCAACCGATTATGGTCCTGTTCATACACAAATGATGGAAGGCATCTATAAACTTCCAAAAGGTGCTACAGAAGTAAGTACGCTCGATATGGGTGGTAACTTCTTCAACTGGGTCATCTTGAAATTCTCCCAACTTTGGGCAGCGATCTTTTAATAAATAGAGGAGATGAAGAACTTTGCGAGCAGCTGTACTTTACGAAAATAATCAGATAAAAGCAGAAGACATAGCTGAAACGCCTTGTGGGGCTGATGAAGTACGAGTAGAAGTAAAAGCCGCGGGAATATGTGGTTCTGATATCCATAAAATGCAGACTAGGTGGAAATATCCACTCCCTGCTGTGATGGGACATGAGTTTGCTGGTGAAATAACCGAAACCGGAAGCAATGTGAAAAGTGTGAAAGTAGGCGATCGTGTTGCTGGGATTCCTTTTGAACCTTGTGGCGAGTGCACGTATTGCAAGTCTGGCGAATATTCGCTCTGTGATAATTACAAAATGATCGGCTCGCATTTCCACGGCGCTTTTGCAGAAAATGTCGTTTTAAAAGAAGCGAACGTGATTCCGATTCGTGATCTGGATTACGAAGAAGGCGCAATGATCGAACCATTGGCCGTTTCTATGCACGGTGTCCTTGGCATCGAACCACGTATCGGTGACCGTGTGGCGGTGTTCGGCGTCGGAACGATCGGCATCTTAGTGATTGAATGCTTGAAACTTGCAGGCGTCAAAGAAATCGTGGCAATCGACATCAAACCTGAAAAACTCCAAGAAGCAGCAGATTTTGGCTGCAGCCATACAATAAATGGCGCAGAAGAAGACGTTTATGCCAGATTGATGGAAATCACAGACGGAGCAGGTGTCGACATTGCGATGGAGTGCGCAGGTTCCCCGATTACGCAAGAACAATGTCTGCTCGTCACAAAGAAAAAAGGCAAAATCGGCTTCTTAGGAATAGCCTATCGTGATTTGCTTTTACATGAACAAGCTATTGAGAATATTTTCCGACGTGAAATCACCTTGAAAGGCTTTTGGAATTCGTATTCTGCACCTTTTCCCGGTGAAGCATGGCAAAAGGCGATCGAATTCGTAGAACAAGGCCAAATCAAACTCAAACCGCTTATTTCCCATCGTTACGCCATTGAAGAAACGAAAGAAGCGTTTGATATGGTACTGTCCCGTACGGAAAACTACAATAAGGTAATGATTTTACCAGAGAAGGGAGTTCATTAGATTGAAAGCAGTAGTAAAGCAAGAACCAGGCTACGATAAAATGGATCTACTCGATGTGGAAGAACCGGAAGTATCGGGGGACTTAGTGAAAATAAAAGTAGCTTTTACAGGGATTTGCGGATCGGATATCCATACATTCAAAGGCGAGTATAAGAATCCGAAAACCCCGGTAACCCTTGGTCACGAGTTTTCAGGAGAGGTGATCGAAGTTGGCCCAGAAGTAACGAAATTCTTAGTCGGCGATCGCGTTACCAGCGAAACAACTTTTGAAACATGTGGTGAATGTATCTATTGTCAGGAAAAAGACTATAACCTCTGCGCCCACCGGAAAGGCATCGGCACACAAGTAAATGGTAGCTTTGCCCCTTATGTCGTTTCCAGAGAAGAAAGCTGTCACCACTTACCAGAAAACGTCACTTTCCAAGCGGCCGCTTTAACAGAACCACTAGCATGTTGTGTCCATGCTGCTTTGGAAAAAACAACGGTCACCAGTGAAGACACGGTACTTATTTTCGGCCCAGGACCAATTGGTCTATTGTTGGCGCAAGTTGTGAAAGCACAAGGAGCCACCGTCATCTTAGCGGGAATCACGAAAGATAAACCTAGATTAACATTAGGAAAAGAGTTAGGCATGGATTATATCGTTGATACACAAGCAGAGGACCTCTCAGCGGTCATTATGAAGGTGACGAACGGTTATGGTGCTGATAAAGTATTTGATTGCTCTGGAGCTGTTCCTGCGGTTAATGAAGGACTGGCACTTACGAAGAAAAAAGGCACCTTCGTCCAAGTCGGACTTTTTGCCGAACAAAAAAACAAGATCGATGAAGAAGCTATCATCCAGCGCGAAATCGAATACATCGGCAGCAGATCACAAAAACCAAGCTCATGGGAAAAAGCCCTGGACCTATTGGCACAAGGAGCTATCGATGCGGATAAGATGATCACAAAGATCTACCCGTTAGAGGATTGGCGAGATGCGTTCGAAACAGTAATGGCAGGAAATGATATCAAGGTGCTAGTTCAATCTTAGTGAGAGGATGATAACAAGATGTTTATTCATTTAAAAAAGGACAATGCAAGCAAAACGAAGTTGGCAGGCCGCGTATTTGCAAACATTATCCTCTCACGCAAGGCAAATAGTATCGCCCTGCAAAAATAGTATACCACGGAAATGAAGATAGAAGAAAGGTGGCATCTACATGAAGATGCCATCTTTTTTTAACTTGAAAAGGGAACGTTTGTTCGTTATAATGATTTCAGAGAGGAAGTAGTGCTATGGAATATCAAGATCGAGGTATGCTAAAGTATCAAGGATTCATCTTATCAGAACACCACGATGCACTCGAAAACAACGTCGAAAAACAAACGAATATCCGTCAAAGATTAACAAACGCCTTT
>NZ_LR134483.1:2292500-2562500 GCF_900638015.1 Listeria grayi | reverse complement strand
GAAGGGCGCACGGTGGATGCCTTGGCACTAGGAGCCGAAGAAGGACGGGACTAACACCGATATGCTTTGGGGAGCTGTACGTAAGCGTTGATCCAGAGATTTCCGAATGGGGGAACCCACTATCTTTAGTCGGATAGTATCCTGACGTGAATACATAGCGTTAGGAAGGCAGACCCAGGGAACTGAAACATCTAAGTACCTGGAGGAAGAGAAAGAAAAATCGATTTCCTGAGTAGCGGCGAGCGAAACGGAAAGAGCCCAAACCAAGAAGCTTGCTTCTTGGGGTTGTAGGACACTCTATACGGAGTTACAAAAGAAGGATGTAGATGAAGCGGTCTGGAAAGGCCCGCCAGAGACGGTAAAAGCCCGGTAGTCGAAACGTCTTTCCCTCCAGAGTGGATCCTGAGTACGGCGGAACACGTGAAATTCCGTCGGAATCCGGGAGGACCATCTCCCAAGGCTAAATACTCCCTAGTGACCGATAGTGAACCAGTACCGTGAGGGAAAGGTGAAAAGCACCCCGGAAGGGGAGTGAAATAGTACCTGAAACCGTGTGCCTACAAGTAGTTAGAGCCCGTTAATGGGTGATAGCGTGCCTTTTGTAGAATGAACCGGCGAGTTACGATTTGTTGCAAGGTTAAGCGGAAAAAGCGGAGCCGTAGCGAAAGCGAGTCTGAATAGGGCGTATGAAGTAACAGGTCGTAGACCCGAAACCAGGTGATCTACCCATGTCCAGGGTGAAGGTAAGGTAATACTTACTGGAGGCCCGAACCCACGCACGTTGAAAAGTGCGGGGATGAGGTGTGGGTAGCGGAGAAATTCCAATCGAACTTGGAGATAGCTGGTTCTCTCCGAAATAGCTTTAGGGCTAGCCTCGAGGTAAAGAGTCGTGGAGGTAGAGCACTGTTTGGACTAGGGGCCCTTCTCGGGTTACCGAATTCAGATAAACTCCGAATGCCATGTACTTATACTCGGGAGTCAGACTGCGAGTGATAAGATCCGTAGTCGAAAGGGAAACAGCCCAGACCACCAGTTAAGGTCCCAAAATATACGTTAAGTGGAAAAGGATGTGGGGTTGCTTAGACAACCAGGATGTTGGCTTAGAAGCAGCCACCATTGAAAGAGTGCGTAATAGCTCACTGGTCGAGTGACCCCGCGCCGAAAATGTACCGGGGCTAAACGTATTACCGAAACTGTGGATGAACATCTTCGGATGTTCGTGGTAGGAGAGCGTTCTAAGGGCGTTGAAGTCAGACCGGAAGGACTGGTGGAGCGCTTAGAAGTGAGAATGCCGGTATGAGTAGCGAAAGAAGGGTGAGAATCCCTTCCACCGAATATCTAAGGTTTCCTGAGGAAGGCTCGTCCGCTCAGGGTTAGTCGGGACCTAAGCCGAGGCCGATAGGCGTAGGCGATGGACAACAGGTTGATATTCCTGTACCAGTGCCGTTTGTTTGAGCAATGGGGTGACACAGAAGGATAAGGAATCGCACGAATGGAAAGGTGCGTCCAAGCAGTGAGTGTGAGAAGTAGGCAAATCCGCTTCTCGCGAAGCATGAGCTGTGATGGGGAAGGAAATTAAGTACGGAAGTTCCTGATTTCACGCTGTCAAGAAAAGCCTCTAGTTAGAACTGTACTGCCCGTACCGCAAACCGACACAGGTAGATGAGGAGAGAATCCTAAGGTGAGCGAGAGAACTCTCGTTAAGGAACTCGGCAAAATGACCCCGTAACTTCGGGAGAAGGGGTGCTCTATTAGGGTGAAAGCCCGAGAGAGCCGCAGTGAATAGGCCCAGGCGACTGTTTAGCAAAAACACAGGTCTCTGCAAAACCGTAAGGTGACGTATAGGGGCTGACGCCTGCCCGGTGCTGGAAGGTTAAGAGGAGCGCTTAGCGCAAGCGAAGGTGCGAATTGAAGCCCCAGTAAACGGCGGCCGTAACTATAACGGTCCTAAGGTAGCGAAATTCCTTGTCGGGTAAGTTCCGACCCGCACGAAAGGCGCAACGATCTGGGCACTGTCTCAACGAGAGACTCGGTGAAATTATAGTACCTGTGAAGATGCAGGTTACCCGCGACAGGACGGAAAGACCCCGTGGAGCTTTACTGCAACCTGATATGGAATGTTTGTACCGCTTGTACAGGATAGGTAGGAGCCTAAGAGCTGCGCGCGCCAGCGTGCAAGGAGGCAATGGTGGGATACTACCCTGGCTGTATGACCATTCTAACCCGCCACGCTTAGCGCGTGGGGAGACAGTGTCAGGTGGGCAGTTTGACTGGGGCGGTCGCCTCCTAAAGAGTAACGGAGGCGCCCAAAGGTTCCCTCAGAATGGATGGAAATCATTCGCAGAGTGTAAAGGCACAAGGGAGCTTGACTGCGAGACTGACAAGTCGAGCAGGGACGAAAGTCGGGCTTAGTGATCCGGTGGTTCCGCATGGAAGGGCCATCGCTCAACGGATAAAAGCTACCCCGGGGATAACAGGCTTATCTCCCCCAAGAGTCCACATCGACGGGGAGGTTTGGCACCTCGATGTCGGCTCGTCGCATCCTGGGGCTGTAGTCGGTCCCAAGGGTTGGGCTGTTCGCCCATTAAAGCGGCACGCGAGCTGGGTTCAGAACGTCGTGAGACAGTTCGGTCCCTATCCGTCGCGGGCGCAGGAAATTTGAGAGGAGCTGTCCTTAGTACGAGAGGACCGGGATGGACGCACCGCTGGTGTACCAGTTGTTCCGCCAGGAGCATCGCTGGGTAGCTATGTGCGGCAGGGATAAACGCTGAAAGCATCTAAGCGTGAAGCCCCCCTCAAGATGAGATTTCCCATTTCTTCGGAAAGTAAGATCCCTGAAAGATGATCAGGTAGATAGGTTTGGAGTGGAAGTATGGCAACATATGGAGCGGACAAATACTAATCGATCGAGGACTTAACCAATAAAAATGATTATCGGTGAAAACTTTACAACCTTTCTTCTCTAGTTTTGAGAGAATGTTTTTCTCTTATATTGTCTGGTAGTTATGGCGAGAAGGTCACACCCGTTCCCATCCCGAACACGGTAGTTAAGCTTCTCTGCGCCAATGGTAGTAGGGGGTTTCCCCCTGTGAGAGTAGGTCGCTGCCGGGCAATTTTTTTATTGTTCCACAGTAGCTCAGTTGGTAGAGCAATCGGCTGTTAACCGATCGGTCGTAGGTTCGAGTCCTACCTGTGGAGCCATTTTTTGTGTATAAAAATATAATTGCCGCTTTAGCTCAGCTGGTAGAGCACTTCCATGGTAAGGAAGGGGTCGTCGGTTCAAGTCCGACAAGTGGCTTAATAAAAAAGATAGTCAGCTTCCAATGCTGACTATCTTTTTTATTACTAAATATATCTCAAAATGAAATAAGGCATCTGGCCCTATACTTGAATAAACGTCTAGTTTATTTTATACTATAGGTATAATGGAGGGGAGTAAATGAAGACCAAGAAATCGCAAATCGTACTCGCAGCAAAAGAATTATTCCAGACGAAGGGGTATTTTCAAGTTTCTGTTCAAGATATAATAGATAAAAGCAGCGTTTCAAAGGGAACATTTTATAATTATTTTACTTCTAAAGAAGAGTTGGCAATTGCTATTTTTAAGCAAGAACACGCCATTTTATTCCAGCGTTTAGAGCAGATCATGTCAAATCAGTCTCAAAGTAAGAAAGATAACTTTATCGATGTTTTAAAAATGATGATCTATTTTAATAAAAATAACGGCGAAGTGTTGGATGTCACAATTTCTAATGGTGTCGGCGATAAAGAATTTAATGAATATCTTCGTGGTATTCGTTATAAAGGGATTGAGTTTCTGAAGCAGATGTTAGTAGATGTCTATGGTAAGCGTGTTAAAAAGTACGAGGCTGATATTACGTGGATGCTGTGTGGGATGCTTATTATTGCAGTGCTTACAATGGCTCATAAAAATATGGATGAAAGTTTTATTGATCGGATTCTTTTATATATCATGCGCCGAATGGATGTTTTGGTGGAAGATATTGTCCAAACAGAAGACCTGATGATGACGAAAGAGGATATTGAAGCAATTATATCGGACAGCAATCTTGTTCGGAACAAACGGCTAGCTTTGGTAAGAGAAGCTGTAGAAGCGTTGGCTGATAAAATCGATGAGCTTGATATTTTGGATCAAGATAAGTGGCAGTATAAAGAGTCGCTCAAGGCATTGCTGATCGAGGTCAATACTCAGGAAACGCCGCGGCACTTTATTGTGCAAGGAACGCTACTTTATTTGAAGCAAAATGCATTGCCGGAGATCCAAAGTGAAATCGTGGAGTTAGAGGGTAATATCAATCGCTTATTATAAAATTTATACTATGAGTATATTTTTATTGACTTAGCAGTTCTTTTTATTTATACTACAATTATTCGCTATTTTGCGAGAAGGAAGGGGAATAATTGTGACAACTACTACACCTACAGAGCAAGCAGTCGATGTGAACGGTAAAAATTATAGCCGTGCCTTCTTAGTAGTTACGATGATCGTCGGTGCATTTGTGGCCGTATTGAATCAGACTATACTTGCTACTGCATTGCCGAAAATCATGAAGGATCTGGATATAACTGCGGCGACTGGTCAGTGGCTTACAACTGCATTTTTATTGACGAACGGTATTATGATACCGATCACTGCCTTATTGATTGAAAAGATAAGTTCAAAAGTCTTGTTTCTTACAGCAATGATAGTATTTACTATCGGAACGGTGATTGCGGCCATTTCGGGTTCGTTTTCTACTTTATTGATTGGTCGGATCATTCAAGCAGCTGGAGCAGGTATTATGATGCCGCTCTTGCAAACGATTTTCTTACTGATCTTCCCGAGGGAACGACGAGGAGCCATAATGGGGCTGATGGGGCTGGTTATTGCCTTTGCTCCGGCAATCGGTCCTACGTTGTCTGGTTGGGTCGTTGATTCATATGACTGGCATGTCCTCTTTATCATCTTGATACCGATTGCTGTTATTGATATTATTTTGGCTATTTTCGGAATGAAAAAAGTAGTCATTCTTAAAAATACAAAAATCGATTATTTCTCGATTGTTTTGTCTACATTAGGATTCGGTTCGTTGCTCTACGGATTTAGTGCAGCTGGAAACGATGGCTGGTCTGATCCAGTTGTGGTAACGATGCTGATATTGGGAGCTGTATTTACATTCCTATTCGTATGGCGCCAGTTGCGGATCGACAATCCGATCTTGGAAATGCGTGTTTTCCGCTATCCGATTTTCACGTTGTCCGTCATCTTAGGTTCGATCGTCATGATGGCAATGATCGGAGCAGAGATCGTCTTACCGCTTTACACCCAAAACATTCTTGGTGAGTCTGCATTCCATTCGGGATTATTACTTCTTCCAGGTGCACTTGTAATGGGGATCATGAGCCCTGTGACTGGGATCATCTTTGATAAGATCGGGGCGCGTTGGCTGACGATTATCGGCCTGATCATTCTAACAGGCGGAACGATACCATTTATTTTCTTAAAAGCAGATACATCTATCTGGTACGTCGTGATTTTCTATGCAGTTCGTTTCCTAGGGATCGCAATGGTTATGATGCCGGTAAGTACAGCTGGGATGAATGCTTTGCCGGAAAAACTGATCAATCATGGTACAGCCGTGAATAATACGATTCGTCAAATTGCCGGTTCGATCGGAACGGCGATATTGATCACTGTATTAACGAATGTCACGAAAAACAATATGCCAAGTAAGATGTGGATGGCTGGTCATCCGACTCAAGCTGCTCAAAAAGCACTTGATGCCAATTTAGGCGGGATGGAAGCAGCCTTTATGGTTGCGGTCATCTTCTCTGTACTGGGTCTGATATTGAGCTTCTTTATCCAAGACCGTAAAAAAGAAGCAATCATCAAAAAATAGTTATCAGCAAACAAAAGAGCCGCTCTGGCTCTTTTTTTGTGCTATATTAGAAGAAGAACTTTTTGCGAAAGGATGTTAAAGGATGAAGATAGGATTCATTGGTACAGGAAATATGGCGACAGGAATCATTTCCGGGTTGAAAAAAGATACTGAAATAGAAAAGTCCATATTCGTTTACAACCATCATTCTGAAAAAACAGAAGCTTATGCTGCAAAAATGGATGTAACAGGAGTTGCGTCGAGCCAAGCGCTGGTTGAAGAAAGCGATATTGTTGTACTTGCGGTCAAGCCAGTTGGATTTCCGAATGTGGTCGCTGAGATTTGCAAGGCTGTTCAAGCGAAAAAAATACCAGTGATCTCGATTGCTGCTGGAATCACCACTGCATGGTTGTCTGAACAATTTGGCGCAGAGGTCCCTGCGATTCGGGTCATGCCGAATATGAATGCTGTCATCGGCGAATCAATGTCCGGTATCGCAGCAAATGATGCGACTTCGGAAGCACAGCTGCAGCAGGCGGAAGCGATTTTTCAAACGGTGGGAGCCGTAGAACGTGTGTCAGAAGAAGAATTCAGTATCTTTACTGCTATTGCTGGAAGTGCACCTGCGTTCGCGTTCTTATATATGGATTCGATCGCGAGAGGTGCTGTAAAAGCTGGGATGAATAAACAAAAAGCATTGCGGATCGCTGCTCAAACCGTTTTGGGAAGTGCCAAAATGATCTTAGAATCAGAGGAAGAACCTTGGCCGCTGATTGATAAAGTTTGTTCGCCGGGCGGAACAACGATTGCAGGCGTAGATGCGTTGCTGGACAATAGTTTTGTCCCTACAGTAATGAAAAGTGTAGCGGCAACGATCAAGCGTGATAAAGAAATGGAACAAGCTCAATAATAGGGAAAGAGGGGAACCAGTTTGACAAACATAAACACGATTGTCACAGATATGGACGGTACGTTATTATTAAAGGCGGGGGATGCGATCCATCCGTTGAATAAGGAAGTTTTAGGAGAATGGCAGGCAGAAGGAAACCAATTATTCCTTGCTACCGGACGTCTTGACCTAGCAATTTTAAAATTTATCCATGAATTGAATATCACGACACCAGTAATTTCTTGTAATGGTGGTTTGATTCGTGATTTTACAAAAAATGAGATCCTTTATAAAAGTGATATTTCCTTGGATCTAGTGAAAGAAGTGTTGGCTACGATCCACGCGCAAGGCTTGGACTTCCACATTTATACGACAGAACGGATTTTAGGGCCATCAAAATCAGGAAAGATTGCCTTTTTTGACAAGCTGAATGAGACATTGCCGGAAAATGAACAAGTTCCACTTACAATCTCCGCAGATCCACTGGCTGAATTGAAAGAAGGCGAATTTCCTTTGAAGATCCTTGTGATCGAGGAAAGTAAAGAGAAACAAGCAGCGATAAAACAAGCGTTGAGCGGATTACCGTTATCAGTTCTTTCTTCAGCTTCCAACTTAGTGGACATTATGAATAAAGGTATCGACAAAGAAAATGGGCTGCGTTATTTAGCCACGCAAGGGTATATCGATTTGACTACTACTGCAGCCTTTGGCGATAATGAAAATGACGCTGGGATGCTAGAAGCTTCTCAAATCGGTGTTGCAGTTGCCAATGCGATCCCGACTACATTAGAACGAGCTGACGAAGTAACATTGGACAATGAAAGTGGCGGCGTCGGTGTGTATATCCAAGAAAAATTGCTAGGGAATAAATAATTTCCTAGCAATTTTTTTGCACTATTAATGCTTATATGCTAATATATACATATAATAAAAATAGAAAGGAATGAAGTGGGATGGCACACGAACATCACAGCCATAATCATGCACATAATGCGAATAAAAAATCGCTCTTCCTTAGTTTTATATTGATTGCCGTTTTTATGGTTGCAGAAATAGTTGGCGGTTTGCTGACCAACAGTCTGGCGTTGCTCTCGGATGCGGGACATATGTTCAGTGACGCGGTTGCCTTAGGATTGAGTTTGGCAGCATTTAAATTTGGAGAAAAGGCGGCAGATCAATCGAAAACATATGGTTATAAACGATTTGAGATCTTAGCAGCATTTTTAAATGGGTTAGCACTTATTATTATCGCATTATTTATTTTTTATGAGGCCTATCACCGTTTTTTTGCGCCACCTGATGTTATTGGGCCTGGAATGATGATTATTTCCGTGCTCGGTCTGCTAATCAATATTTTAGTAGCTGTTATTTTGATGCGCGGGGAAAGTCATGAAAATCTGAATATGCGGAGTGCTTTACTTCATGTCTTTGGCGATCTGCTTGGTTCCGTTGGTGCTATTATTGCAGCTTTGCTCATCATTTTCTTCGGCTGGAATCTAGCCGATCCGATTGCCAGCGTTATCGTTTCCTTTCTTGTACTAGTGAGCGGCTTCCGAATTTTGAAAGATTCTATCCATATTTTGATGGAAGGGAAACCGACTAGCATCGACATGGATAAGATCACGACAGATATGCTTGCGATAAATGGTGTAAAGGAAGTGCATGATCTCCATATATGGGCGATCACTTCAGATTTCACAGCGCTTACGGCACATGTGAAAGTTACAGATGATGCTGACCGTGAATCGATTTTGACGCAGATTGAGAAATACCTACAAAGCAACTATCACTTAGAACACAGCACGATCCAATTGGAAAGTCATTCGAAGCAGTGTCACCATTGTAATTAGAAAAGAGTTAGCCCTAGGGCTAACTCTTTTCCATTTGTGAAGCAGTAAATGTTAAATTCATGCGAAATACCCCATCTTCCAACTCAGCAGATACATCACCTTGCATTTTGGTTGTCAGTTCTTTAGTGATAAATAGACCTAGGCCAGTTGAATTGTTATTGCGGGAACTATCAGACATGTAAAAGCGGTCAAAGACTTTATTGATATCAACTTTATATTTAGAAGGGATATTATTTGCGAATACCAACTGAATAGTTTCGTTTTTTTGTGATAGTGTAATTTCTAAACTGTCCTTACCATGAATCAAGGCATTATTGATCAGGTTAGAAAAAATGCGGTGCAAAGCCTCTTTATTTCCTTCTATAAAAATTGGGGTTTCGGTGATAGTAATCCGAGGTTTAAGGTGCTGTTCTTCCATTTCTTGGTAAAAGGAGAAAATCGTGTCAATTAAAATAGAATTCAACTGTACTTTTTCTATATTTAATTCATAGGTTTCATTTTGCAATTTTGTATACATGAAAATCGCTTCCAACATTTCTTTTAATACATAAATACGGCCTTGGATAATATTTTCATAATAACGTCGTTTTGCTGGATCTTTTTCTTTAACAAGAATTTGAAAGTAGCCATCTAAAGAGGTCAATGGTGTTCGGATATCATGGGAAAGATCGGTAAGTGTGTTTCTGAAAGTTTGTTCGTTATGTTGATAAAGCTGCTTTATAGAGTGTTGCTCGGTAATAAGTGTGTTAATCAGCACATGCATGTTATTCCAATTTTTACTGTTTATTTGGCTGGTTAAGAGCATATTTGTTTCATATTCTGTCATGAAGCGTAACTGTTTGTTGAGATCGCGAAGGTGTAATTTATACATCCATAAGCGAAGAAGACTTGAAAATGCAATCAGACTAAGAATAATAACAAGCCAATTCATATCACTTAAATACCCGCTTTCAATTATTATTTGATATCTTGTTTTTGGCGAATAAGAATACTAACTAACAACATAATGATGATATATACGATCGATACGGAGATGATACGCATATAATCCATATTACTAGCAGCTCCGCCGATGTTTCCAGTGATTGTATAGTTACTGATGTCAAAACCGTTAATTTTAAAAAGGTGATTGATTCCCTTGCTGATAAGTGCGTAAAGGTAGCTGAATACACCAAAACAAAGGGTTATGCTGATCAATAAAGAAATGATTAACTGCTTGATCAGGAATACTAGCATTAATAAGATTGTTGCAAAAGCGATGTGCAGTAGGAATTGCAAGCAAATCGGTTTCCAAAAAATAGAGGGGGAACCAAATTCCAATGAATCAAAAAATATTTTCCCAGCAAAGAAAGCTGTAAGCATACTTGTTAAAAAAGATAAAAGTATAAACGCGCTCTGGCAAACTAATTTTGAAATAACTAAGTGACTTCGACTGCTAACTTGCCCAGCAATATTTTTAATAAAACCAGTTGATTCTTCGCGAGTGATAAACAGAATGCTAAAAACGGAAAGTCCTAAGGCGATAGTAAAACTACCAAAGATAGAATAGAACAATGCTAATATAGAAGGGTTTTTAGCTAATGCTGAAACATCATTTCCGATTCCTACTGAAAGCTCAGGAACGGGGATGCCTTTCTTCAAATCAATTAAAGCTTCATGTGATTGATAGAGGAGCATAAGGGAAACTAAACATATGCCTAATATAATGATATAGGTGCTTTTGGCTTTAAGCATTCTGTAAAGATCCATTTTGATGATATTAAGCATGTGTAATTCCTCCTGTCAGATTTAAAAAATAATTTTCCAAAGATTGGTGCGATATAGAGATAGAATCGACTAGAACATTAGCTTGGGCAAGCTGTGCTGCTATTTTTTTACTGCTTATCTGTTTTTCGTAGATTTGAATCGTCGTGGCGTCTTTTACGATGTAATCGGTGAT
The DNA here is from genome assembly GCF_900638015.1 of Listeria grayi. Lineage (NCBI taxonomy): Bacteria > Bacillati > Bacillota > Bacilli > Caryophanales > Listeriaceae > Listeria > Listeria grayi. The sequence goes on along the minus strand of NZ_LR134483.1, from coordinate 2,551,943 downwards.
CCCCATTTCTTCGATAACAACTGCGGCAGCGCTAGTATCCTCCAATTGAAGCTGAGTATACTCTTTTGTTTTCTCCATCAACTCATCGTGAGAAATCTCTTGAATCAATTTTCCTTTATCAATAAAGCCATACGTCGTTGCCATTTTCGCTAATTCCTCTAAGATATGACTTGAAATAATAATGGTAATGTTTTTTTTCTCAGTAAGTTTTACGAGCGTTTCGCGAAGCTCAGCTATACCTTGAGGATCTAGTCCGTTTATGGGTTCGTCAAGAATCAATAAGTCGGGCTCGCCGATAAGTGCAATGGCTATGCCTAGCCTTTGTTTCATTCCTAATGAGAAGTTTTTGGTTTTCTTATTTTTAGTGTGTTCTAATCCTACTAATTCTAAGATAGCGGGGATATGGTTTTTTCCTTTGAGTCCCACAGCGATTTGTTTTAAACGCATATTATCAAAAGCGCTCATTTCCCCATACAAACCAGGGGATTCGATGAGTACACCTATTCGGGAAAAATATTTTTGGATGTTGGGACTGGTTTTGCCGAAAAATGTAATAGATCCACTGCTAGGAGAAGCGAGTCCGCTCAGCATGCGCATACATGTCGTCTTTCCAGCGCCATTTCGACCAACCAATCCATATATTGATCCTTTTTTCACATGAATATTCACGTTGTCTACTACGAAATGACTATTATATTTCTTTGATAAGTGATTTGTTGTTAATAAATTTTCAACCATAAATGTTTACCTCCTTTATTTCGTAATTTAAGTGTATCTTTGGAGGTTAAAACAATCGCTAATAGTTGTTAAAGGAATGTTAAAGTTTTATTTTTGTAATGTAAAACCGATTCCCCACACTGTCTTTATCCAATCTTCTCGCGTAAGAGTTTTGATTTTTTGACGTATATTAGAGATGTGGACATTGACAGTTTTATCTTCGCCAACATAAAAATCATCCCATGCATATTCATAGATTTCTTGTTTGCTAAATATTTTATTTGGATAGGAAAGCAGTAATTCGATGATTTTCAGTTCTTGGCGTGTCAATGGTATCGGCATATTAGAAACAGAGAGTGTTTTTTTATCTTTATCAAGCAACATATTTTTAAATGCAACTGTTTTAGCAGGCGGCTGTTGATTTGCTTTTCGAAATTGGACACCTACGCGCGCCGTTAATTCTTCGATTTCGAATGGTTTGGTGATATAATCATCTGCGCCTAATGAGAGTAATTCTACTTTGCTGTTTAGCGAGTCTTTGGAGGAAACCACAATAATAGAGGCATTACTTTTTTCTTTTAATTTAGGTAATAATACTTCACCACTCATACCTGGCAGCATCAAATCCAGAATGATAACATTATATTCTTGTTGGTCAATACATAATAATGCTTCTGTTCCAGAGAATGCTTGGGTACATACATAATCAATAGAAGTAAACGTTTCTAGTAACATTTTATTTATATAAATATCATCTTCTACAATCAATATTTTATTCATCCTATATACCCCGGTTTTTTGATTTTTAGAACTAGTTCATTTTAAGTGTAATAGAACTAAATGGATTAATCAATCTAATGAAAAAATAGTTTTATTGGTAGAACCAATTTCTTCATGTTACTATGTAACCAATAAAGGAAGGAGTGAGCCACATGTCTGAGGAATTTGATCTAGGAAGATTTCTAAAGAAAGCTTTTATTGTAGCGCTGGGTATAGGATTGATCGGGCTCGGCCTGATTGCGGCATTGACGCTAGTGGGCGTTGTGATTGCTATTCCATTATTTAAGAAAGGTGCTCGTGCGCTGCTGCTCCATCAGAGCGGCAATGAGTCCGGGAAAATAAAGTGGGAAGATGAAGAAGGTTCCCATAAGTACAAATGGTAAGGGGGACCGCTGCTTATTTAGCTCATAAATAAGTAGTGGTTTTCAATATATTTTCAAAAATGAATGCTTCAAATCAAGAAAAGCGGGAAAAATAGAAATTAGAGGTGTTGTGTGATGAAAGCAGTAGGACTATATGAACATTTACCGATCGAAGCAGAGAAAAGTCTGCTTGATCTAGAAGTGGATAAACCGGAAACTCCTAAAGGACATGATCTATTAGTAGAAATTTTGGCTGTGTCAGTTAATCCGGTCGATACGAAACAGCGAAAGGCAGAGGTTCCGCGTGAAACAAATCCACGGATTCTTGGCTATGATGCCGTCGGGGTCGTTCGAGAAACCGGAGAAAAAGCTGGATTGTTCAAACCAGGAGATGAAGTTTATTTTGCCGGTGATGTGACAAGGCAAGGATCGAATGCGGAGTATATACTGATCGATGAGAGAATCGTAGGGAATAAACCAAAATCGCTGACTATCGAAGAGGCTGCTGGAATGCCGCTGACGACGATCACCGCATGGGAAGCGTTATTTGAACGTTTGGGGATCGAGGAAGATAAAGATGAGGGGAAATCGATTCTTATCATCAACGGTGCTGGTGGAGTAGGATCGGTGGCGATCCAGCTCGCGACTTATGCAGGTCTTGAAGTCATCAGTACGGCTTCCCGAGAAGAAACAGCAGCGTGGATCAAAGAGATGGGCGCAAAGCATGTCGTCAATCATCGTGAAGACTTAGAGAAGCAACTCCAAGATTTAGGTTTTGCTAATGGTGTAGATTATATACTTTGCTTGCATGACACATATCAATATTGGGATACGATGCAGAAACTGATTCGTCCCCAAGGCAAAATCTGTAGCATTGTCGAATTGAGTGACCCAGTGAAAATGAATCTTTTGAAAGATAAAAGTGCGACATTTGTATATGAATCTATGTTCACCAGATCAAAATATCAAACACCAGACCTAATTAGACAACATGAAATATTACAAGCGGCGGGGGCACTTTTTGATATGGGAAAACTAAAATCAACGGTGAAAAAAGTACTTCATCCAATTAATGCTGCCACCATGAGAGAGGCACATCAAGAGGTCGAGCGAGGCAAAATGGTTGGGAAATTAGTAGTGAAAGGATTTGACTAAGCTATGGAGGGAAAGCACGTATCACTTTATATCGCGATGAGTTTAGATGGCTATATTGCAAATGAAAGTGGCAGTGTAGCTTGGCTCGACCAGGTCGATCAAGATGGCGATATGGGCTATGCCGCTTTTTTTGAAAATATCGATACAGTCGTCATGGGGAAGAAAACCTATCAGCAGATATTTTCCTTAACAGATGCTTTCCCTTATGCTGACAAGGCCGTATATGTCTTTTCTAGTAAGCAAGCAAATACGGAAGATGAACATGCTAAATTTGTAAAAGGAAGCTCAGAAGATTGGCTGGATTCGATCGAAGGTGAAAAAATCTGGCTGGTCGGCGGAGCGGATTTGATCAAACAATTTTTAAAAGAAAAAGTGATTGATGAATATGTCATTACTGTAGCGCCGATCTTGCTTGGGAAGGGGATCCCGCTGTTCGATGTCGCTAGCAGTATCGGATTGACATTGAAAGCAGTAAGTCAGTTTGGACAATTTGCCCAGCTGACCTATCACAATCAGGAGGAAGCAAAATGAAAATAGCCGCTTTTGATGTCGATGTTCAAAAAGGATTCACGCCACTATGCCCGGAAGAGCTGCCTGTTCCTGGCGGCGACACCATTGTACCGGAACTCGAGTATATGGCTGGCTTTGCCGATTATCGGATCGGCAGTAAAGATGCGCATCCCGATCAAGCGGTATGGACGGTAGCAACGCCGGAAGAAATGTTGCAGCCGTTGGATTATCCGGAAGCCGATCTGACTTGGGTAAAACATTGTGTGCCAGGAACAAAAGGGTTCGAGTCTTTAGAAGGCCTGCCAAGACCTACGGAATATGACTATTATATCTGGAAGGGAATGGAGCCGGACTTGCATCCTTATGGGGCTTGTTACCATGATATCCATGAAAACCTAAGCACAGGAGTAATTGAATTTCTTCGGGAACGCGAAGTAGGCTGTGTCATTGTGGGTGGATTGGCATTTGATTATTGTGTGCAAACGACCGTATGGCAGTTGCAGCGGGCGGGATTTAAAGTCCTTGTTTATCTTCCGGCCACGCGAGGTTTGACAGAAGAAGGAACGGGGAAAACAAAAGAAACTTTTTTACATACAAAGAATATTCAAATGATCGACAACCGAGAGGAACTTGCTGCTTATTTTGCTAAATAGAGTAGGAAGGTGAGAGTAATGAAACGGATCGGTTATTTCCCAACTGGCGTACTCATAATCGTGATTGTAATGACATTGATCGCATACCCGATGTTGCCGGCAGAAATAGCTATCCATTTCGGTAGTGATTTCTCACCGGATACATTCGCTCAAAAATGGCTTGGCTTGCTTATCATTCCAATCTTGATGCTTGCTTTCTTAGTGACCGAGTATTACGGCATTGAGAAAGTGAAAAGCGATATTTTGCTGGAATTCAAATATTGTTTTTATTTGGTGCTGGTATTCTTGGCGGTGATGCAGGGCAGTGTGATCTTGTATAGCTTAGGCTATGATCTGACGACGGCGAAAATGAGTTTGGCGATCGCTGGACTTATTATGTGGCTGATCGCGCATTATCTGTTGCATTCAAAAAATTTTTTTAAATTCTTAACGCTGATTGGCTTTAAAAAAGTAGATGCCTGGGCGCGAAATCGCCTGAAAGACATTACGGTCAGTACGCTCACCGTGGCAGGTGTGATTTGTTTCTTGCGGGTATTTTTGAGCCCGACCGACCCGAGTTTGTTTTTCATTGTGCTCTTTTTGATTATCAGTTTAGTAGTTTTTGGTTCAGGTGTTTATTTAAATAAAAAACAATAATACAGTTTTTGTTTACAACTGGTACAGTTTTGTTTATAATTATGACGGACATTTGCTTTTATGGAAGCGTTCGTCATTTTCTTTTTATATACTGCGCAATCAAATAAGGGAGGAATTCAATTTGTTTAAACGTAAGGGGTTTTACATCAGTATCCTAGCGATAATGATGTTAGTTGTACTTACTGCATGTCAAAGTAAAAATACAACACAAAGTAACAAAGCGAATAAACCAGCTCAAGTTGTCAACATTATGGAAACAAGTGCCTTACCTAGTGCTAGTCCCACACTTGCAGATAACAGTGTGAGCTTCCGAGTGATCAATCAAATCTTTGAAGGTCTGTATCGCTTAGATAAAAAAGGAAAACCACAGCTAGCGCTCGCAGCAGCAGAACCGAAAATCGAAAACAATGGTAAAACATACATTTTTAAAATAAGAAAAGATGCAAACTGGTCGAACGGCGATCCGGTAACTGCCGCGGATTTTGAATATGCTTGGAAAACAGTAGTTGATCCGAAGACCGCTGCGGCATATGGCCCGCAAATGGAAGAAATCGTTAAAAATGCTACTCCAATATTAGCGGGTAAAAAAGATCCTGATACATTAGGCGTAAAAGCATTGGATGAAAAAACACTGCGTGTCGATCTGGAAAATCCGGTGCCGATTTTCAAAGAATTGCTTACGACAGGTACGTTTTTTCCGCAAAACAAAGCCTATGTCAAAAAGCAAGGCGATCGTTATGCAACAGCGAGTCGTTATTTGATCTCCAACGGTCCGTACAAATTAGATAATTGGAATGGAACCAATCTTACTTGGGATTATGTGAAAAACGATACGTATTGGGATGCGAAGAATGTAAAAACTAAGAAAATCCACGTAACTGTTGTAAAAGATACAAATGCCGCTTTAAATTTATATACGACTGGGAAATTAGATCGTGTGACGCTGGACGGTGATTTTGTAAAGCAATATGAAAAAAATAAAGCTTTCCATCGCATTGCTACAGGGCGTTCGATCTACATGAAAATGAACCAAGGGAAAGACGGCAAGAAAACAGTGCTTGCCAATAAAGATATCCGAATCGCGCTGGCAACGGCTATCGACAAAGAAACAATGGTCGACAAGCTTTTGGCAGATGGTTCTAAGCCTTTAGACGGCAATGTGCCAGCAGGAATCATGTTTGATCCGAAAACAAAAGAAGATTTCCGCAAAGAGAACGGCAACCTACTTGGTTATCAAGTAGACAGTGCTAAAAAGCATTGGCAAAAAGGATTGAAAGAGCTCGGCAAAAAAGAGCTGACCTTAGCGCTAACGACTGGCGATACGTCGCTTGATAAGAAACAATCCGAGTATATCCAATCACAGTTGGAAAATAATTTACCAGGCTTGAAGATCAAGATTCGTAATCTTCCGACCCAAGCAAGTTTCAAAGCAGATGTTACTCAAGACTTTGAACTTCTACTTGGCGGTTGGGGCGGCGACTATCAAGATCCGCTGACCTATCTGAACTTGTTCATTACCAATAGCCCAGGTAACCATACTGGCTTCGAGAACGAGAAATACGACAAGCTGGTGCTAGGCGCGAAAGGTAAGCTGTCTAATGATGTTGAAAAACGCTGGACCGCTTTACTGCAGGCTGAGCGGATCCTAATAAAAGATAATGCAGTTTTGATCCCGCTTTATCAAGGTGGCCGGGCATACTTGCAAAAAGATAACTTGCAGGATTATGTGACTTATCCGATCGGTGCTGAAAATTACAAATGGATCGTGAAAAAATAAAAATGAGCGAAAGAAAATCTGAAAAAGGTTTTCTTTCGCTTTTTTCGTGAAAAGCAATTTTTAGAAATCAGCCTCAAGGAGTATTATTTTTCAGTCGGAAGCCGTTCGCTGCTTGTTTTCTTTATTAGCTATAATAAGGATAACAACAAAAAGGGTGTGAGGAAATTGAAGAAAGGGATACTTGGTCTTTTGACAGCGCTACTTATCATCACGGTTTTTATTGTAGAATTTCAAACACCTGCTGCTTCCGCAGATACTTATTACATAGCGGTTGAAAAAGCAGGGAAACCCATTCACCGCAATAATTTCCATGGATACTTATTTAAAGAAAGATGTATGAATCGCAATGGAGAAAGAAAAACAATTGAATTTTTGAGTAGTAAGAGTTTAGAGCGGCATAAACGCTACAAGGTGATTATCCGAGCAAATAATTTATTAGTAAATGCGACGCCGATGAGTGATAAAGGTGGCAGCGCAGTTCAATATTTAGATGAAAAATAGAAACGGAGGAAACGCTATGCGTCATATTTTAAAAATCATTGTCACTATTATTCTGGTATTGATCGGATTTAACATCGCGCTGCATTTGATCGGAAAGCTGTTCTCAGTTATTATCCCGATAGTCATTTTGGCAGCGATCTGTTTCGGACTTTACCGGATCTGGTATCACCAGAACAACCGCAGACATTCGGATCAATTTTTTGATTGAACGAGTAACAGCAGCCTCCTGAGTATACAGGAGGCTGCTGTTTTTTCATTGAATAGGTAAGCGCAATAATGGCGAGAGTTCGATGTGTGTGGGATGCGCTTTTTGCCAGCAACGTTTGTTGAGCTGTAGTTGGATGACAGTAGCATCTGCAGATTCTTCTGCTTGGATGATTACTGCCGGAAATTTCTTGTCTTGCAATTGCAGTGTAACAGCAGCGTTCAATTTATACGGTGCGCCGTTTAGTTGAAGTGTACATTGTTTTTTAAACGGTCTCCATTCTTGGCAAGTGGCGCTGATATGTTTTGCGTCAGCGACCTGCAACGATAGGAAATCATTTTCCGTAAAATAGGGACGAATCGTTTTCTGAACAGCTGCATGGGCAGTCAGGATACTGGTTTTTTGGGAATAGGGATAAGGTTCTCGCACTTTTCCAATTCGTCTGGTGAGCTTGAAACGCTGGAAATGAAGTGTTAAAAAGAAATCCCAAATTTTTTTCTGGACGAGTAACTGCGCATGCTCGGCAAATGTAATATCAAAGATAAATGTACGATTGCCGTGCTGCTTTTGTAGCGGGATCGTGATCTGCTCTGTTTTGTTACGGTCATAGAGTAAGATTTCTGGTTGGAAATGAAGTCCCTTGATCATATCCCCCAGCTCGATCTCCAATTGAAGCCGTTCTGCATCTAAATCGAACTTTGTAATGGAAATGACTGGTTTGATATAAGCGTTGAGATTCTGTTCTCCCAATCCATGAGCAGTTTGTATCTGGCCAAAGATCTGCGTACCTTTCACAGTGAAAGCATCAAATAACTGATTGGTGATTCGATATTCGAAGTCTTCATAGGCAGCGAGATCCAAGGCGCGTCCTGCGGATAACAATATTTGCAGATTGGCGGGTAGGTGCTCATCGACAGTAGTGGGAATCTGTAAAGCAAAATCATTTAATTGGGCGAACCATTCTGTTTTTTCTTGGGGATCGGCGATTTTTTGTGTGAAATTTGTAGTTCGAGAATGCATAAAATGACGTTTAACAAATACGGCGGCAATGCTATCTTTATTTTCACGGTCGCTTTCATAAATCGCTTGCATGATCTTTTTCATGACTAGATAGAACTTGTCGGGAGCAACATATGCAGCGCTCATATGGTCGCCTTCCCGCGTTACTAAGTAGTAATAATCTTTCTCAGTCAATACAGAGATCGTTTTGGCTTGTAAGTAAGCCTGCATCGTAAATAACTGATCTTCGGCACTTTTAAGATCGACAGGGAAGTAGATATTGTGCTCGCGAAGTAGCTTGGTTTGAAACATTTTTGTCGGACTTAATGTGTAAATGATCTTGGATGCTACCAAGTCCACCGCTGGAGCAGTTTCTTGGAACATCGATTTTGGGACGCCCCGACCATTTACGCCTTTCATTTTGAATAAAAGAACCTCTGACTGGTGATTTTCGATCATCGTTTCTGCATCCCGAAGCAGATCTGGATGAAGGTAGTCATCAGCATCTAAAAAGAGAATGAATTCTCCTTGCGCCTCTTTGATCACGGTATTACGAGGCTTGCCTGGTCCTCCGGAATTCTCCGGTAATTTTATCAAGCGAAGATCAAGTGTTCGTTGGTAGGGTTCGATTATCTCTATTGTCTTATCCGTTGAGCAATCGTCAACGATGAGAACCTCTACCTTTGATAAATCAAATTGCTGATTAGCGATGGATTCCAACCCTTCACTAATAAAAGCTTCTGCATTGTATGCGGCAATGCCAATGGTAAACCTCTTGTTGCTGATCATAATATCAAAACCTTTGCTTTGGAGTAATGCTATTTGAAAAGTTTTACTATTTCAAATAGTGTAATTTGTGAAATGTCTAATTAGGAGTATACATTACAATAAAGAGAAATGATAATATTTTATGAAGAATAATTTTAGAATGGTGTCAAATGGGGGTTTTGTCTATAACTCTATGCTATAATGACAAAAAGAAAATGCAAAAGAGAGGAAAGAAATCATGGAGAAAGAAAATCACGAACTTCTGAGTCAGTCCGAGTGGCGCTTTGTGGATCACAGCACTGTTCAGCTAGCTTTCGATGCCATCCAGTCCTTTGCTACCGATGATACGCTCTGCTATTCAGTAGGTTCTCATTTGGCGCCTCCAACGTTAAGAGCTTGGGTGCATGAAAAAACGATCTCGCTAGGGATCCAGGATTCCAAGCTACCGCATATAGCAGAAGGTATCGCTTATTTACAAAAAGAAGGATATCGTGTCGTTGTCCGTAATTCCGGAGGGTTGGCAGTCGTGTTAGATAAAGATGTCCTTAACCTCTCGATGATCTTGCCGGATGTCGAACGCGGGATCGCGATCGAACGAGGTTATGAAGCGATGTTTGCGCTCGTGAAGGAAATGTTCGCAGCAGAGACTGACAGGATCGAAGCAAAAGAGATCAAGCATTCTTATTGCCCAGGCAGTTTTGACCTAAGCATCGATGATAAGAAATTTGCCGGGATATCCCAGCGTAGAATGGCTAAAGGGGTAGCCGTGCAAATCTATTTAGGCGTAGCAGGAAATCAGCAGGCTCGCTCTGAATTGATCCGGACATTTTACCAAATCAGTGGTAGCAAGGAACAAACAAAATATGAATATCCGGAAGTCGATCCAAACGTGATGGGGACATTGTCGGAGCTACTTGGCGAGCCGCTCGACATCAACGCGGTGTTGATCAAAGTGTTGCAAACGATACATACTTACGCGGGTAAATTGACGTCGAGTCCACTGAATGCAGCGGAATTAGATCGATTTCCTGCTTATTACGAACGATTGATCAAAAGAAATGAAAAAGTATTGGAAAATTTATAGGAGGGAGTGGCGCTAATTGGATTATCTTGGAGAAAAATTAAAAAAAGAAAAAGTATTTAAAGATCCGGTCCACGGCTACGTACATGTGTATGATCAAATCATCTGGGATCTGATCGCAACAAAGGAATTTCAGCGTTTGCGTCGAATACATCAATTAGGAACCACTTCTTTGACTTTTCATGGAGCCGAGCATAGTCGGTTCAATCATTCTCTAGGCGTGTATGAGATCGTCAGAAGGGTGATCGACGTTACTTTTGCTACTGACTACCCAGTTAGCAAAACAGACAGGATAGTGGCGCTCTGTGCGTCCTTGTTGCATGACCTCGGACATGGCCCTTTTTCCCATGCTTTTGAAAAAGTCTTTGCGACCGATCATGAAGCTTTTACCCGCGCGATCATTACTGGTGAAACGGAAGTGGGTGCGGTATTAAGGCGAGTAAGCTCTGAATTTCCGTACGAAGTTGCCTCTGTCATTGCCAAAACGCATCCTAACCAAACGATGGTCCGGCTTATTTCGAGTCAGATCGATGCGGATCGAATGGATTATTTACTGCGAGATGCCTATTATACCGGTGTAAGCTACGGTCAATTTGACATGGAGCGGATCTTGCGTGTTATGCGGCCTAGTCCAGATGGAAATGGGATCATTATCAAATATTCAGGCATGCATGCAGTAGAAGATTATATTTTCAGCCGCTATCAAATGTATCAGCAAGTTTATTTCCACCCGGTCAGTCGGAGTGCGGAAGTGCTGCTTTGGAAAATCTTAGAACGAGTGAAGGCCCTTTATGAGGGTGGGTTTGAATTTCAAATGGAGCCGCGGGAGATCTTGCCATTTTTCAGCGATGAGGAAGTGCCACTGAAAACGTATGTGGAGCTGGACGATGTCGTGTTGATGTATTACTTTGCGAAATGGCAACAGGAGAAGGATGCCATTTTAAGTGATCTATGTCAGCGCTTCTTGAATCGAAGACTGCTCAGCTACATTGATTATAATCAAACAGAAGATGCTGACTTGTACGTCCGCTTAAAAGGTCTGCTGGAAAAAGCGGATATCGATCCAAATTATTATTTAGTCATCGATTTTTCAAGTGATCTTCCCTACGACAACTATCTACCGGATGATGAAGAAATGAAGGCGCCGATCCAATTGCTGATGGCGAATGGCGATCTGCATGAGCTTTCCACGGAATCACCGATTGTTGAGGTCTTGGGAGAAAAGCGCAAGACAGATATTAAACTATATTATCCGAAAGACCTGATCGAAAGCGGCAATATTGAAACAGAAGTTGCCGAAGCGATCATTGCGTTGCTACATGCGCATGAACAAAAATAAGCTGCGAGAATCCCGCAGCTTAGCTTGTTTTTTAATTGTCAGACTTGCGAACGCCGCCCACTCCGTAATCAGTAGGGCTCATTTCTTCTAAAAATACATGAATGTTTTCTTTTGGAGCTTTTAGGTTTTTAGAAACAACTTCGGTCACTTCTTCGACGAGAGCTTTCTTTTGACTATCATCGCGGCCTTCTAAAAATTTGATCGTAACAAATGGCATCTTAATCACCTCATTTTAGCAATTATTATATCATAAAATCATCGCAAAGGAGCAATTCAATTGCATTTTTTAGCCTACCCATTAGAGACAATACCTTATGTCATCATCACGATCTTAATCGCCTTTACCGTCCACGAATGGTCGCATGCTGCGGTCGCATTGTGGTTCGGTGACGATACGGCAAAGCGAGAAGGTCGGTTATCGATCAACCCTGTGGAGCATGTAGATATCTTCGGTTTGCTGATGATCATCATCGTCGGCTTCGGCTGGGCAAAACCCACACCGGTCAATCGCTTTAAATTACGGAACCGTAAGTGGGGCAGCATTCTTGTTTCGCTTGCCGGTCCACTCAGCAACTTCTTGCTGGCAGCTATCGGAGTAATCATTTATGTGCTGATCGTCAGCAATGGCGGCATGCTCTATAACAATATATTCACAGATTTTTTGAATATCTTTATCCAGTTGAATATCGTATTATTCGTTTTTAACTTGATTCCTCTTCCTCCGCTGGACGGTTATCAGATCTTGATAGAATTCCTGCCATTGTCTGCTCGGGAAAAACTACAGCCAGTGGAACAGTATTCGATCTTGATTTTACTCGTGATCGCACTTACGCCGATTGCCAATTTTACGATCACACCAATCTTTAGTTATCTCATTCCGGGGATTTTTGAAGGAATGATGCATTTCTTCTTGACGCTCCTCGGCTGACAGGTTGCTTTTTAACGAAAATTTCACTATAATGGAACTCGTCTATTCTTCTGTCAGAAAGGGGTTTGAATGGCATGGCAAATGAACAAATGGAACGTATTCCGGTTAAGATCCAAGTCTTGACGGTCATCAGACAAATGGATGCGGAAGAGCAAACGGAAATGTCGGTTTCAGGCGTTTTTTACAAGGAAAACAATGCCTATTACCTTCAATATGAAGAGAAGCAAGAAGCGGGAAGTATTCGGACTGTCTGGAAAAGCTCGGCACGAGAACTTTTGTTGCTGCGGAACGGCGCCGTTTCTATGCGAATGCATTTTTTGAAAAATAAAAATAAAAGCAATGCTCATGTGAATACTGGTGCGGGAAAAATCGCTTTTGAAACGGAATTGCTTTCTTTTCAAGAGGATTACCAAACAGGAGAAGCGCTATTTTTAGGAAACATGAGTTTTCAATATGATTTATTAAGTCAAGCGGAGCCGATCGGTTCCTATACGGTTACATTGAAAATGGAGGAGGATAAAGCATGAATGTCATTCAAAAAAGTCAAAAACAGCTGATCGAGCAGATCAAGGCTGCAACGGTGGCAGCGTTAGGACTATCAGAAAGCGAGATTCCTGATATTTTATTAGAGGTGCCAAAGGAGAAGCAGCATGGTGATTATTCTACTAATATCGCAATGCAGCTGGCTCGAGTAGCGAAAAAGGCACCCAAACAGATCGCAGAGGCGATCATCAAAGAAATCGATACTGAAGATAGCTTGATTCGTAAGATCGATGTGGCTGGTCCAGGTTTTATCAACTTTTTTGTTGACAATGCGTATCTTACTGAATTGGTACCTGTTATTTTGGAAGCAGGCGACAGCTACGGCGAGTCTGATTTTGGTAAAGGTCAAAAGATCCAGCTTGAATTTGTATCGGCTAATCCTACAGGAGACTTGCATCTGGGACATGCCCGCGGTGCAGCGATCGGAGACTCTCTAGCCAACATTCTTTCTACAGCGGGTTTTGATGTTTCCAGAGAGTACTATATCAATGATGCCGGAAATCAGATCAATAACTTAGTTCTATCTGCAGAAGCTCGCTATTTTGAAGCGTGCGGTATCGATAAGCCATTTCCAGAAGACGGGTATCATGGTGTTGATATCAAAGAATTGGGGAATAAGCTTTTTGAAAAATACGGCGACAAATATATCGAAGCGGAGGAGCAAGAACGCCGCGATGTTTTCCGTACCGAAGCACTAGCTTTTGAGACGGCTAAGCTGCGAACAGACCTTGAAGCATTCCGCGTAGGATTTGATAATTGGTTCTCGGAATCATCACTATACGCAGAAAATAAAATTTTGCCAACGCTGGAAGTACTTCGCAAAAATGGCTACGTTTATGAACAAGATGGTGCAACATGGCTGCGTACGACGGACTTTGGCGATGATAAAGACCGTGTTTTAATCAAAACAGACGGTTCGTATACCTATTTCTTGCCGGACATTGCCTATCATTTAAACAAATTGGAGCGCGGCTTCGATATCTTGATCGATATTTGGGGAGCCGATCACCATGGTTACATTCCGAGAATGCGCGGCGCGATCGAAGCGCTTGGTTATGCGCCGACACAATTGGAAGTAGAAATCATTCAATTAGTACATCTTTATGAAAATGGCGAACAAGTCAAAATGAGCAAACGAACTGGTAAATCTGTTACCATGCGAGACTTAGTGGAAGAAGTGGGGCTGGATGCAGTCCGTTATTTCTTTGCGATGCGTAGCTCAGATACCCATATGAACTTCGATTTGGGCTTGGCGAAAGCAACTTCCAATGAAAATCCGGTTTATTACGTGCAATACGCACACGCTCGGATCTCCAGCATCTTGCGTTCCGGAGAGGAACAGGGGATTGCTGTCAGTGATGGTCTGGATGTAAGCTTGCTGCAAACAGAGACAGAGATCGATTTGCTGAAAGTGCTGGGCGAGTTCAGCGATGTAGTTGCTGAAGCAGCTGCTAAACGTGCGCCGCATCGGATCGTAAGGTATCTAAATGATCTAGCATCAGCGTTCCATCGCTTTTACAATACAAATAAAGTATTGAATCCGGATGAAGCGGATATTTCAAAAGCAAGGTTAGCGCTTATCAAAGCTGCGCAAGTCACACTACGCAATGGTTTGAAACTCTTAGGAGTATCTGCTCCAGAAAAAATGTAAATAACAAAAATGCAGTGTCAAACAATTTCCGAAATGGTTAGTGTTTGACACTGTGCCTGAAAGATACTAAAGTTAGTTACAAAAGATGGATTTCAAACGGAGAGATTTAAAAAAATGAAGCGAATCATAATCTTAACAGTGCTGTTTCTATTTTTATGTGTGGCAGTCTACATACTGTATAACTACCAACTTGGCTCTATACCAATACTTTTGATTGCGATTTTAGTTTTTTATGTTGCGTATCAAATTTTAAAGTCGCGGTGAGAATGAAATATGTAGTTGTATTCCGTGCGGTTTCCATGTAAAATAGGGAAGTTAGATAATTTATAGGATAAATGAATAATTTTATAGATAGAGCATATAGAAAGGACGTGCCAATTTTGGATTACACTAATTTATCAGATGAACAACGCAGTGAATTGTCGTTGATTGAAATTGCACACCATCTTTTAGAAGAACGTAAAGAAGTCATTTCTTTCCCGGAATTAGCGAAAGAAGTTCAAGACTTTGTAGGACTTAATGATGATGAAATCAAAGATCGTTTAGTACAGTTTTATACAGATATCAATATCAACGGTAATTTTATTTCTCTAGGAAATAACATGTGGGGACTACGTTCTTGGTACCCGATCGATGCGATCGATGAGGAAGTACAAACACAAACTTCTCCTGTAGCAGAAGACGATCTATTAGACGATGAAGAATTTGTCGAAGAAGATGTAGTTGGCGAATTAGGCGAAGAATCGATCTCTCTAAGCGAAGCGCTTACGGATGACGACGATGATGATACGGATCAATTACCAGATGGAATCGAAGGCGATCTGGCAACAGTCGAAGATGATTACTCGGATGGCGATTATACAGAAGATCCAGAAGACAAATAAGTGTTCCCTCTCCGCGGTTGGAGAGGGCTTTTTTATTTATGTTTCAAGAAAGGCTTGACTTCTCTTAGCATAATGGGTAGTATTTTATTTGGGCTCCCTTTTATAGGGACAACGTATACGGTTAAATCATTGCTCCCTTACTTGTTTAAAAGTAAGCGGAGTTTTTTTGTTATTGTATCAATAAATGTATTAGGATTGTTATCGAAGGCAGTTCTTCCCCAGTAAGAGTAAGCATTCTTACATTCATTAACAGGAAGGAGAAGATTTTTAAATGACAAAGTATATTTTCGTTACAGGTGGAGTAGTTTCCTCGATAGGAAAGGGGATCACCGCTGCTTCATTAGGGCGTTTACTCAAAAATCGCGGGCTAAGTGTAACTATTCAAAAATTTGATCCATATATCAATGTGGACCCAGGGACAATGAGTCCTTACCAACATGGTGAGGTTTTTGTAACGGACGATGGTGCCGAAACCGACTTGGACTTGGGGCATTATGAACGTTTTATTGATATCAATTTGAACAAGTACAGCAATGTGACTACTGGTAAGGTATATTCGGAAGTAATCAAAAAAGAACGTCGTGGAGATTATCTTGGTGGAACGGTTCAAGTCATTCCGCATATCACAAACGAGTTGAAAGATCGGGTTTTCCGTGCAGCTCGGATGACGGATTCAGATATCATCATTACGGAGATCGGCGGTACGGTTGGAGATATCGAATCATTACCGTTTTTAGAAGCAATTCGCCAGATCAAAGGGGATGTTGGTGCGGAAAACGTACTTTATATCCATACAACGCTGATCCCATACATCAAGGCAGCGGGTGAAATGAAAACAAAACCAACCCAGCATAGTGTAAAAGAATTGCGTAGCTTGGGGATCCAGCCGAACATTATTGTTGTTAGAACGGAACAACCGGTTTCTCAAGAAATGAAAGAAAAGATTGCGCTGTTTTGTGATATCAAGGCTTCGGAAGTTATTGAATCCCGCGATGAAGACACGCTTTACAATGTGCCGCTTTCCCTTCAAAAACAAAAAATGGACGATATCGTATTGCGTCATTTAGAATTAGAAGCTCCGGAAGCGGATATGACAGAGTGGAAAGCACTTGTGGATAAAGTCATGCACTTATCGACGAAAGTGAAGATTGCATTAGTTGGGAAATATGTTTCCTTGCAAGATGCTTACTTATCCGTGGCAGAAGCATTGCGTCATGCTGGATTCAACCATAATGTCGACATCGATATCGACTGGGTAGACTCCGAATTGATCACAGCAGAAAACGTGAAAGAACGTTTGAAAGATGCAGATGGGATTTTGGTACCCGGCGGCTTTGGCGACCGAGCGATTGAAGGGAAGATCGCGACGATCCAATATGCACGTGAAAATAAAGTGCCGTTCTTCGGAATCTGCTTGGGAATGCAGCTGGCAACAGTTGAATTTGCCCGTAATGTGCTTGGCTTGGAAGGAGCGCATTCGGCAGAGATCGATCCGAAAACACCTTACAACATCATCGACTTACTTCCTGAACAGAAGCATATCGAGGATCTAGGCGGAACACTTCGTTTAGGTTTATATCCTGCCCGTATCAAAGAGGGAACAAAAACTTCTGAGGCGTATGGTAAGTCTTTAGTTGAAGAACGTCATCGTCACCGTTATGAATTTAACAATGAATATCGGGAAAGAATGGAAGAGGCTGGAATGGTCGTTTCCGCGACTAGCCCAGATGGACGTTTGGTAGAGGTAGTGGAATTACAAGATCATCCATGGTTTGTTGCTTGTCAATATCACCCTGAATTGATCTCGCGTCCAAATAGACCACAAAGTTTGTTCAACGCATTTATTGGAGCAACTTTAGCAAAATAAAATAAAAAGCAGCGTGAAGGTATAATCCTCTCACGCTGCTTTTTTTATTTAGGAGCTTTGGTCAAAAACAACTTTATTCCCATTGCGATAAGGATGGCTCCGGTCAGCTTGTCTAAGGATGTTTTTATTTTTGGGCTGTTCCTTAATTTCTTTGTTACATAAGCAGCGAAATTGGCAATAAAGAGACACCATATCAATCCGGTAAGTGTGAAAGTACCACCTAACAATAGAAAAGAAAGTGGAGAAGCTGCATTTTTATCCACAAATTGAGGAAGGAAAGCAACAAAGAACAGCGCAACTTTGGGGTTGGTCAAGCTGGTCAGCAGACCTTGTAAGTATATCTTTCTTATGGAGATCACTTTTGTAGCGACCACTTCTAGTTTATCCCCTTTTTTATTCAACAACATGGTAATACCTAAGTAAATGAGGTAGCTGACACCGATTAGCTTAATGATGTTGAAGAGGAGAAGTGATTTTGTAAGAATGATCGAAAGTCCTAAGGATACTAGGACGGTATGCGTTAGTGATCCAGTCATGATTCCCATGACGGAGTAAATACCAGCTGCTTTTCCTTGAGAAACGCTTCGACTGATAATGTACATGGTATCAACGCCGGGGATAAGATTGATTAAAATTCCTGTAATAAGAAAACTTTCGTAGTTAATGATACCGTGCATTTATTTTTACCTCCATGTACTTTGCAATAGAAAATTAAAAAAGGCTTGAATTGATTTTCAAGCCTTTCTTATATACTTATTTCAACGAACTGGCTTTTACCCAGCCAATTGCTTTAGAACCATCTAAAATGTGATACCACACAACTTTTTGAACGGTAGCGGTGCGGTCGATTTTTAGTGTCTTGCTTGCATAGCTGGAAAGAGTTCCTTTTTTGATCGAATTGTCGTCGACAGGAAGTAAGTAATAGCTGTCTGTTTTCTTCGCTACTTTTTTCGTTAGCGAAGCGGCCTTATCCGTTACTGCTTTTTTATAGAAGATCGAGAAAGCGCGGCTATCTGTCCAGCCAAGCGTTTTGCCATCTACACTGATTTGATACCAAGTAGATCGATCCGTCACGATTTTTCTGTGGATGCGGATCTTTTTGCTCTTGTAACTTGCTAGTGAACTGACTTTTTTTGCACCGGAAGTGTTAAATGGACGACTATAAATATTGTAGGTCGTTGCGTTTTTTACGGTAGCGTAGGCCGTATACGTGATGTCGGAGTAGATCGTATCGTATTTTTCAGCCGTATTGGCATTGGCGGTCAGGTTAGATGCCTGTGTCCACCCAAGAACTTTGCTGCCATCTTTGATGTGATACCATAAAACGTTTTTCACTGTTGCTTGTTGATAAACGGTGATTTTTTTAGAAGTAAGAGCTTTTAAAGTTGCTGTTCGGATAGGCGGATCAGCTACCGGTAATTGATAGTAATAAGCGCCACTTTGTCCTTTTTTCAAGTAGCGTGTCAGATTGACTGCTTTATCGCTGGATCCTTTTTTGTAGTAGATCGAGAAAGCTCGTGTATCTACCCAGCCGATCGTTTTACCGTCCACGCTGATTTGATACCAATTTCTGCTTGTTTTTGCTTTGCGCAGGATACGGATCTGTTTGGATTTATAATTAGCTAATGTGCCGACTTTTTTTGCGCCCGAAGTATTGTAAGGTTTGCTGTAGATGTTATAAGTCTTTGCGTCTTTTACATTTGCATAGGCTGTATATACGATATCAGATTTGATTTTTTCATAAACCTTCATGGCATCGTATTTTTCTTTGATCAATGTATTCAATTGACTAACGCTGTATCCCCATTGCGAGAAATAGCCGACAGGATCGGTATGGTTCGTACCGCCTAGATATTTTGTAACAGCGTTATGTGTCCACACGGTTCCTTTACCATCGGATTCTGCGCTGTCGAACGGCATATTGTATTGTCTTAGTAAATAAGCAGCATAATAGGCATAGTTATTGATAGAACGGGCAAATTCATCGAATGTTTTGTGACGTACAAGTTCAAATTGGATGAAGCGCTGGTTGGCATACTTACCGGCTCCCCAAACGGCATATTTTGTTGGATGGATCTGGATGATATGCGATTTGTCTACAAAGGCATGTACGAAAGCATTGTTGTAATTGTTAGACATATAGTTGATCTCACCTTGGATGGTAGAGGTCGGGTTGGCAGTTTCGTGTAAAACGATTCCTTCAGGTTTATCAGTCCCGTTGCGGTAGCCGAATTTAGGAAATTGTGATTTCAGCTGTTGTTCGATCTTTGCTGTCGAAAACTTTTTCTTTTTAATGTAATTATTGACATTTTCATAAGATGCTTTTGCTGCATAAGCACTAAAAATAGCATTTGTATCAGCTTTATAATCTTCGAATCCGTCATTTTCTTCCGTTGTTTTACCCTCACGGATATTTTTAGGTATATAAATGGAATCATCTTTAGTAGATTGTTCCGTTTTTGCTGTTTCTTTTGCGAATGGTTCTGCAGAAATAGTAGGAATTAATAAGACAGAGGCAAGGCTCAAAGAAACAATGGGTTTTAAGGCTTTTTTCAATAGAAAGCTCCTCCTTTTTTTATTGGGCCAGCAAATCAGACTAGCGTCCAATTTACATTATGACAAGAGCTCAGCACCCCGTCAATGGATAGATAGTTACATTTTATTTATATTTTTTGGATAGTGAGTAATATCAGGGGAAGGCTTTTTTCACAATACGGGAGGAAAGCCTTGTGAATACGGCTCGACAACCTTAGGACTAAGGGGAAGAAATTGTCACAAAAACGTCATATTCTTATAAGCGATGATGTATGTTTCATGAATAATAGGAAAACAAGAAGGGGGCTTATCTATAGAAAAGAAAAATCGGGAATCGCAAGAAGTAAAATAAATCTGGTTTTAAAGCGATTTCATAGCAATTTTTTTCCTCGTGGTTATGGTAAAGTCATCACAAATCTGTTATCATAATGATGTTAAGGAAAATGTCAGAGTTTTCCTGAAGTGAAAATTAAATCACAGTAGGAAAGTGAAAGCTTTTCTATATTCCTGAGGAGGAACAAGTATTATGCCAATCGTTAGCATGACAGAAATGTTAAAAAAAGCTTTAGCAGGCAAATATGCTGTAGGTCAATTCAACATCAATAACCTTGAATGGACACAAGCTATTTTGAAAGCGGCAGAAGCAGAAAAATCTCCAGTGATTTTGGGAGTATCTGAAGGTGCTGCTAAATACATGGGAGGATTCACAACTGTTGTTAAAATGACAGAAGGCCTTGTAGAAGACTTGAAAATCACTGTACCAGTTGCAATCCACTTAGACCATGGTTCTAGCTTTGATTCATGTAAAGCTGCTATTGATGCAGGATTTTCTTCTGTAATGATCGATGGTTCTCATCACCCAATCGACGAAAACGTAGCAATGACTAAAAAAGTTGTTGACTATGCACACGCAAAAGGTGTTTCTGTAGAAGCAGAAGTTGGAACTGTTGGTGGTACTGAAGACGGCGTAACAGGCGGAATCAACTATGCTGATCCAAATGAATGTTTACGCGTTGTTAAAGAAGCAGAAGTAGACGCATTAGCTGCTGCTCTTGGTTCTGTACACGGTCCTTATAGCGGCGAACCAAAACTTGGCTTCGACGAAATGAAAGAGATCTCCGAATTAACTGGTGCTCCACTTGTACTTCACGGTGGTTCTGGTATTCCTGAACACCAAATCAAAAAAGCAATCGAACTTGGTCACAGCAAAATCAACGTTAACACAGAATGCCAAATCGTTTGGACAGCTGCTGTTCGCGAAAAATTAGCTACTGACGATAAAGTTTACGATCCTCGTAAAGTTATCGGACCTGGTGTAGATGCGATCATCAAAACAGTTACTGAAAAAATTCAAGAATTCGGTTCTAACGGAAAAGCGTAAAGAGCTGATTTCACTAATATAATAAAAAAGATCAAGACAAAAGTCAGTAATGATGGATGTTTTGGTCTTTTTTTTGAAAAAATATCTTGTTGCACAAGTGATATGTTATGATAGTAAAAGCTAGCGTAAGAGTATATAATAGACTAAAATCATGCTATGGACGCATGCATAATAAATATAAATCCGTCATAATGAGAGAATAAGACAGATTCTGTAGATGTGCTATAATAAGAGTGCAATTGCTGAATTACTAGGAAGAGAGTAGGCGTTAACGATGAATATAGGAATTTTTACAGATACCTATAGCCCGCAAATCAGCGGAGTAGCAACATCTATTAAAATAATGGAAAAAGAGCTACGTAAAAGAGGCCATAATGTGTATATTTTTACGACTACAGATCCTAATGCCGATCGTGAAAGTGAAAAAGGCCGGGTATTCCGTATGCCGAGTATTCCGTTTTTGTTTTTCCCGGAACGCCGTATCGCAGTAGCAGGGGTCAACAAATTTATTAAATTAGTCGGTCAATTAGATTTAGATATTATTCATACACATACAGAATTTTCATTAGGGCTATTGGGTAAAAAAATCGCGAAGAAATATGATATCCCTTCTGTTCATACGTATCATACGATGTATATCAATTACCTGCATTATATTGCGAAAGGGAAGATCCTAACTCCTGCAATGGTCAAGCGCATGACAAAATCATTTTGTGAAAGCTATGATGCGGTGATCACCCCCACTTTAAAAGTGAAGCATCATTTAGAAGATTGTCGCGTGCATAAATGGATGTATACGATTCCCACTGGGACAGATTTAAGCTCCTTTTTACACGGTGACAACTATGACGATATCCGTGCACTAAAAGAAGAGATCGGTTTAGATGTCGATGCTCCGGTAGTGCTTTCTCTAGGAAGAGTTGCGCAAGAAAAAAATATCGATGCGGTCATCAAAGCATTTCCGGATGTTCTGGCCGATATCCCCAACGCGAAGTTAGTGATCGTCGGTGACGGGCCTGTTCGGCGCGACTTGCAAGAACTAACAGAAAAACTAGGTATGGGAGAAAACATCCTGTTCACTGGTGCAGTAGAATGGGAAAAAATAAGTAGCTATTACCAGCTGGCGGATGTATTTGTCAGTGCCTCTACTACCGAAACACAAGGATTGACATATGCGGAAGCAATGGCTTCGCGCCTACCAGTTGTCGCCAAACGGGATGAAAGTATCGAAGGCTTTTTGACCGATGGAGAAACTGCCGCATTATTCAAAGAAGATAATGAGATCGCAGCAGTCATCAAGCATGTCTTGCAAGATGCCACATTCAAAGAACACATTGCTGGATCTGGTTTAAATAAAGTACAAGAATTATCTGCAGATAAATTTGGAACGAATATCGAAAGTGCGTATATTGAAACTGCCAAACTGCATGTTGCTAAAAATAAGATTTCCGCTATTCGTGAGCGTTCTACGATCTTGAAAAGCAAATTAGCTTCACGTGTTTTTTCATTATCATCATCTACCAGTGTAAAACAGAAAGAGAGGTCAAGGAGTCGTGATTAAACTGACAATGCTATCGTCAGCGGAGAAAGTAAAAGGACAAGGTGTTGCTTCTGCTTACCGGGAGCTAGTCAATTTATTGGCAGAAAGGCTTCCGGATAAGATCGATATGAAGTTGAATGAGCGACGTCGATCTGATATCACACATTATCATACCGTTGACTTCCCTTTCTTTCTCTCTACATTCAATAAACGCAAACGAGGCGTTAATCTGGGCTATGTGCATTTTATCCCGGAAACAATGGAAGGTAGTTTGAAATTACCGTGGATAGCAAAGGTAGTTTTTTACAAGTATCTGATTGCCTTTTACAAAAGAATGGATCACATCGTCGTGGTCAACCCTTCCTTTATCCCCAAGCTTGAAGCCTATGACATCCCAAAAGAAAAAATCCAATACATTCCCAATTTTGTTTCCAAAAAATCATTTTTTCCGTATACCGCAGAAGAAAAAGAAACAGCTAGAAAAAGGTTGGGCATTGCCCCGGATCGATTTGTGGTACTTGGAAGTGGTCAAGTACAGCATCGCAAAGGAGTAATGGATTTTATCGAAACGGCGAAGCAACTTCCCGATGTTCAATTTATTTGGGCGGGTGGTTTCTCGTTTGGAATGATCACTTCAGGATATGAAGAATTAAAAAAAGTGTATGAAAACCCTCCTGCAAATGTAAAGTTTCTGGGTATCATTGATCGAGCACTGATGAATGAATGTATCAATGCTGCGGATCTCTTTTTCATGCCTTCCTATAATGAACTATTCCCGATGGCGATCTTAGAAGCGATGAGCTGCGCTGTACCCGTATTATTACGTGATCTAGATTTATATGAAGAAATTCTTACAGGCTATTATGCGGAAGCCCAAGATAACCAAGGTTTTAAAGAAGCGATCGAACGATTCCGCGAAGATGAAACTTATTATGAACATATGAAAGCGATGGCGCTTGAAGGAGCGGCTTATTATTCAGAAGATCGATTAGCGGCATGTTGGGATGAATTTTACCACAGTTTGCTGAATAAGGAGTGAATGTGGTGAACGCCAGAACAAAAAATGTGTTAAATATTCTTATTGTTTTAGTCATCAGTTTTGGCTTCGTTGCTTGGCAGTTTCGCAAAGTGGATTTTTCGGCTTTTGTAAAATCGTTGCGGAATATCAACTATTGGTGGCTTCTCATTGCTTTTATCTTGATGTTCCTCTATTGGCTTTTTGAAGCGATTGTTTTACACATGGCTGCTAAGCCGGCCAATCAGAAACAACATTTTCGTTCGTCGTTCCGCATCACTATGATCGGTCAATTTTTCAACACGATCACGCCGATGTCTACAGGAGGGCAGCCAGCTCAATTAGTAATGCTGATGAAGCAGGGAATGGATGCAGGGAAAGCAAGTTCGGTTCTGTTGATAAAATTCATCATCTATCAAGCCATGATCGTATTTAATTTTCTGATCGTCTTGATTTTTGGTCTGCATTACTTATTAAACGGTGTCCCGCAGCTCAAATATCTGGTGTTTATCGGCTTTTTGGTTCATTTAGCTGTTATTACCGCCTTGCTGCTGATTGCGAAAAGCACATTTTTGACAAAGCGGATCGTACATCTATTACTGATACCGGCACGACTTTTTATAAAAAAAGAACGGCACGAGCAACTGCGTTTTGCTTTGGATGAAAGAATCACGAGTTTTCATCAAGAAACTAACCGGATCGGGGCGGATAAATGGCTCCTAGTAAAGGCTTGCGTGATGACTTCTTTGCAACTATGGGTGTTTTTCGCAATACCATATTTTGTATTGTTGAGCCTGCATGTGGGTACGATCGGCTTTTTTGTTGCCATGACGTACCATGCTTTTATCATCATGTTTGCTACCGTAATGCCGACGCCAGGAGGAGCAGGCGGGGCGGAATATACATTTATGCTGCTTTTCGGTGCTTTACTGGTTCCGGCCGAGGCGCTTGCGGCGATGATCTTATGGCGGATCGTGACTTATTACAGCTGTATTATCTTCGGCGGGGCAGCGCTGCTTATCAGTGACGAAACGTCGAAACAACTCCGTTCGAATTTTAATGATATCAAGGATGATCTTTAAAAACAGCATGGCAAAAACATTGCAAAACCAAACTGTTTTAGCGATAATAGGGGAAAGTTGCTAATGCAAGAGAAAGAAGGTAAAGGCCAAATGACAAATAGTTTCATTGTTCATGGTGGGAAGAAATTAAAAGGAACTGTACAGATCGATGGTGCGAAAAATAGCGCGGTGGCACTTATACCAGCTGCGATATTAGCAGAATCGCAAGTGTCGATCGACGGCCTTCCCGATATATCCGATGTCCATACATTATACCGAATCATAGAAGAACTGGGCGGTACCGTTCAGGAAGATAAACATACAGCAGTGATCGACCCAAGCCATTTAGTGGCGATGCCGCTTCCAAATGGCAATGTCAAAAAGCTGAGAGCCTCTTATTACTTAATGGGGGCGATGCTAGGTCGTTTCAAAAAAGCGGTGATCGGTCTTCCGGGCGGCTGCTATTTAGGTCCGCGTCCGATCGATCAGCATATTAAAGGCTTTGTGGCTTTGGGTGCAGAAGTGACGAATGAACAAGGTGCGATTTATTTACGCGCTGAGAAGTTGACCGGTGCGAGAATCTACTTGGATGTGGTCAGCGTCGGGGCTACGATCAACATTATGCTTGCTGCTGTAAAGGCAGAGGGCAAAACAGTTATCGAAAATGCTGCCAAAGAGCCGGAAATCATTGATGTTGCTACATTACTAAACAATATGGGAGCAAATATCAAAGGTGCCGGAACAGATACGATCCGCATCAATGGCGTGGAGAAGTTGCACGGATGCAAGCATACCATTATCCCTGACCGGATTGAAGCGGGCACGTTTATGACACTTGCTGCTGCTTGTGGGGATGGCGTTACGATCCAAAATATCATTCCGGAACATTTAGAAGGAATCACTGCTAAATTACATGAAATGGGTGTTCCGATCGAATTTGGTGAAGATAGCGTGTATGTCGGACAAGCAAAGAATCTGAAAAAAGTGGACATCAAGACATACTCTTATCCAGGCTTCCCGACAGATCTTCAACAGCCACTTACGGCATTGATGATGCATGCGGAGGGAAGCAGTGTTATCACTGATACGATCTATCCAGACCGCTTTAAACATATTGCCGAGCTGGAAAGAATGGGTGGACGGTTTAAACTCGATGGCCGTTCAGCTGTTATCACGGGACCTGTTTCGTTAAAAGGAGCCAGCGTAAAGGCTTCTGATCTACGAGCTGGAGCAGCGCTGGTCATTGCCGCTCTGACAGCAGAAGGTGAAACAGAAATCACCGGTATCGAGCACATCGAACGTGGCTATACCAACATTATCGAAAAACTTTCCAATATCGGAGCAGACATCGAAAAAGTAACAACCGCTGATGTCGCGGCTCAATAAATGGAAATGAGGTAATCCCAAATTAACGGGATTACTTCATTTATCATCATTCCCCTTCCTTATGAAATATCAAAAATGAAAGACAAAGGTGGTAAACAGATGGCGAAAATGACGATCTCTTATTTAGAGGACTTAACGATCAAAGAAATTTATGCCTTGGCGAAAGAACATAAAATCAGCTACTATAGCAAACTATCGAAAAAAGAACTTATTTTTGCGATTCTAAAATCAAATGCGGAAAAAGAAGGCTTCTTTTTTATGGAAGGCGTACTTGATATTATTCCTTCCGAGGGGTTTGGCTTTTTAAGACCAATCAATTATTCTTCCAGCAGTGAAGATATATACATATCTGCTTCCCAGATTCGCCGGTTTGATTTGCGGACAGGGGACAAAGTTTCCGGAAAGGCTAGACCGCCGAAAGAAAATGAACGTTATTTTGGTTTGCTGCAAGTAGAAGCAGTAAATGGAGAAGATCCGGAAGTAGCGAAAGAGCGTGTCCATTTCCCTGGATTGACACCTCTTTATCCAGATCGGCAAATAAAATTGGAAACCGGGAAATTTCCGCTTTCAACGAGGACGATCGATATGATCGCGCCAATCGGCTTTGGTCAGCGAGGTTTGATCGTTGCACCACCTAAAGCGGGTAAGACGATCTTGCTCAAGGAAATCGCCAATAGTATCACAAAAAATCATCCTGAGGCCGAACTGATCATGCTATTGATCGACGAGCGGCCAGAGGAAGTAACGGATATCGAGCGTTCTGTAGAAGCGGATGTCGCCAGCTCTACATTTGACGAGCTACCTGAAAATCATATCAAAGTGGCGGAGCTCGTTCTTGAGAGAGCGATGCGCCTTGTGGAGCAGAAACGCGATGTCATTATTCTGATGGACAGTATCACGCGCCTTGCCCGTGCCTACAACTTAGTTATTCCGCCTAGCGGTAGAACGTTGTCAGGCGGGATCGATCCGGCGGCATTTCACCGTCCGAAACGCTTTTTCGGAGCAGCCCGAAATATCGAAGAAGGTGGTAGTTTGACGATTTTAGCTACTGCTCTGATCGATACCGGCTCGCGAATGGACGATGTCATCTATGAAGAATTTAAAGGAACCGGCAACATGGAACTGCATCTCGACCGTGCCCTTGCCGAACGAAGGATTTTCCCGGCGATCGATATGCGCAGATCCGGAACAAGAAAAGAAGAATTGCTATTATCTCAAGACAATTTAGAACAATTGTGGAAAATACGAAAAGTCCTGCCGCTGCAAGGAGACGGGCTTGATATCTCGGAACGTTTTATCCGCTATATGAAAAAAACGGAAACAAACACAGATTTTTACGAGCTTCTGCAGCAGGAAATGTTTAAAAAATAACCTTGCTTGTTTGCTTTACGCTTGTTATAATGAAGATACTGTGCAAGTAATGCAGTTAATAACTCTGTTTCAGATGATTCAGGGCGAAGGAGTTGAAAATAATGAAAAAAGAAATTCATCCGAATTATCGACCAGTTGTATTTGTAGATACTACTACAGATTTTAAATTCTTGTCTGGTTCTACAAAAAACTCCAGTGAAACAATTACATGGGAAGACGGAAACGAATATCCACTTCTTCGTGTGGAAATTTCTTCTGACTCTCATCCATTCTACACTGGTAAACAAAAACATGCTGCCGCTGATGGACGTGTTGACCGCTTCAACAAAAAATACGGCATCAAATAAGCTGCCTGAACTGAAAAATAATTGGAATGCACCTGTTTTTAACAGGTGCATTTTTTTGTGGTGTTAAATAACATACAATAATCACATTTATATTAGTTAATATTCGTGTTATTGGTGAAACGCTCTTGACAATATCGTTTTTTTCTCATAGTATAGTGGCTGGAGGCGAATAATATGTTTTTTGAAGAACGCTTTGAAGAAATGAAGACCATTGCCGCGCATATTTTTGATAATCCGGAATTAGGATACAAAGAATGGAAAACGAAAGAACTCGTGGAAACTTTTTTGAAAAAAGAAAATGCAGATGCGGAGTTGACGTATTTCAGCACGACCGGAATAAAAACTTATCTTAGCAAGGATAAACCGGTAACGATGGCATTCATTGCCGAATTGGATGCGGTCTATGCACCTAGTCACTTCAACAGTGACAAAGAAACAGGAGCTGCACATAATTGCGGTCACTTCACACAGATCACTTCGGCGCTTTCGCTCTATGCGTATTTAGCTGAAACGAAAATTTATGAAAACTGGAACTATAATGTCTGCTTTGTGTTTGTTCCCGCGGAAGAGTACTTGGATCTGGAATACCGTGAAAAATTGAAAGCACAGGGCGAGATCGTTTATTTTGGCGGAAAGCCGGAAGCGATGCGTTTAGGAGTTTTCGATGATATTGATTTTGGGGTTTGCGTACATAGTATCGGAGAGGAATTTTCCGAACCAACGATCGAGATCGATTGTGATCTCGCCGGATTTTTATATAAGCATTACCGTTTTGAAGGAAAAGCGGCACATGCTGGCTTTGATCCATTCTCCGGTGTCAATGCCTACAGCATGTCCACGCTTTTCAATGTTGGGCTGGGGCTAATGCGTCAGCAAGTCCGTGATGATCAGCTTGTAAGATTCAATCCGATCGTGATGGCAAGTGATATGAGTACGAATGTCATTCCCAATCATGTAACGATCGGAACGGATCTACGGACAAAATCGACGGATTATATGAAAACGGTGGCGAAGCGCTTGGATGATGTGGCTTTAGGGAGCGCCCAAGCATTAGGCGGGAAAGTAGAGATCGAGACGCAAATGGGTTATCTCCCATTTGTTCAGGATCGCTACTTGAATACCTTTGTCAAAACAGCATTTGAGGAAAATAAAAAAATCACCGCACTTATTGATGATCGGGGAGGCATCGCAGCAGCAGGGGATATCGGCGATCTCGCATTTATGTTTCCTTGTATCCAAATTAGTTATGGCGGTTTTGCCGGAACGATCCATGGCGATGATTTTAGAATGACGGATGAGGAATTTGTATTAACGACATTTCCCGAGTTTTTAAGCGAAGTATTGGTCAAATTAAACGATGTGGACAGAGACAAATTATACAAGCGTTCTTTTGCGGCGTATGAAGAGTTACTGCATTCGATCACTAATTAAAAAGGGGCTTATTGGATGAAAAATTATTTTGGGTATTTTATCGCCTTTGTACTGCTGGTCATCACTGTATCTGAACTGATCGGCATCAAGACGATCGAGATTGGGAAAGTAGATATTACGATCTTGCCGCTCGTTTTCGCGGTGGCGATCGGGATGATCTTTGGGATCCCATATTTTCGTAAGGGGATTTTTAAGAAAATATACAGTGAACATAATGTGAAATTTGCTGGAGGAAATCTGATTTTTATCATGCTGCCACTAATGGCACGGTATGGAGCAGATGTGGCGCCGCATATTAAAGATATTTTAAGCATTGGTTGGGTATTTGTAATTCATGAACTTGGTAATCTCGGAACAGTTCTGCTTGGGCTGCCGATTGCCATTGCATTGGGGTTGCGCCGCGAAGCGATTGGAGCAACTTTGGGATTAGGACGTGAAGGCGAGCTGGCATACATTTCGGAAAAATATACACTGAATTCTCCGGAAGGCCGTGGCGTCTTGTCGATCTACTTGATCGGGACATTGTTCGGTGCGATTTTCTTCAGTATTTTTGCGCCATTGCTTCTATATATCGGATTCGATATCAAAGCGTTGGCGATGAGCTCAGGCATTGGCTCGGCAAGTATGATGACGGCAGCTTCTTCCTCGTTGGTAGCGCAGTCGCCTAAAGAAATGGCAGGAACGATTACTTCTTATGCTGCTGCTAGCCAGCTGTTAACTAGCTTCTTAGGAACTTATATCATGGTGTTCTTAGCGGTTCCATTGCAACGCTTTATGTACCGCGTGCTAACAAAGGGAGGAAGAAAACATGCCTAACGAAACGATCACACGTAAATATGTCAAAACAGGATTGATCTTGTTGCTCAGCATTACGCTGATTTTATTCACGCAGCAAATCAAACTATGGAAAAATCCGGAATCGACACCAATCGAATGGCAGACTTTTGTAGGGCTGCTAGTATTGTGGGCATTCGCTTTTTTGGGGATATTGATTTCTGATCTGACGAAAAAAATCCCTGTCAGCTTCATCCGGAATTTCCCGGTTTTAGGCTGGGTATCACTAGTATCATTGATATTCTGCTTGATCTCCAATTTCTTTGTTCAAGTGATCGGAGCAGTTGATTTTTTATCGATCACTACGCCAGTCTTGGCCTTTGCAGGGATCTCTGTCGCTGATCACTTAGTCGACCTATCTAAGACTTCTTGGCGCGTTGCGATTGTCGCGATCTTTGTTTTCATTGGTATTTACTTAGGTTGTGCAGTTGTTTCACAGATCGGATTATGGATGACGGGAGCAATTTAAATCGATTTGAATAGGTAGACCGCGCAAGCATCCAACAATGCTGCGCGGTTTTATT
Source organism: Listeria grayi (assembly GCF_900638015.1). Taxonomy (NCBI): domain Bacteria; kingdom Bacillati; phylum Bacillota; class Bacilli; order Caryophanales; family Listeriaceae; genus Listeria; species Listeria grayi. The sequence goes on along the minus strand of NZ_LR134483.1, from coordinate 2,521,162 downwards.
TTTAGGTGGACTACTTGCCTCAATAGAGAATAAACATGTTATAATGATGTGGATGAATTTAGCCGAGGAGTGTTGAAATGAAGAAAACACATTACGTGCAATTATTATTTATGGCGTGCTTAATCGTGGTTATTGCGCTGCAAGGAACAAATATTATTTCGGAACGTATGGAATATATTATTGTGGCTATCCTACTTGCCGTGTATATCATTAGTTTTGCTGTTTATGGATTTACAAGAAAACGAAAAAAGGAGTAAGTAGCAGAGGACAATTAAATTTGCTTTTTAATTCACGTGTTTCGCAGCCATTGCTCTTTGCAAAGGCTTTTTTTTACCCAATTTTATGAATAAGGGATTATTAGAAGAGATAGATTGTCTCTAAGTATTAAAAACCATCTATTTAGGGAGGGCAATCTTAGGAAAACGCCGAAATCGACCATCTTTCTGGAATAGCCGTAAAAAAAGAATTTATTGATTGCTTTATAAGAATTAAAAGTTGCTATAATGATGTTAGAAACAAAAAATGAACTGGAGGAATAGATATGAAGTGGGGAATCAACGGTTTAGGGCATATCGCTAACGAATTTGCTGAAGGCATGAAGGATGTAGATACTATCTACGGAGTGAGTTCTCGTGACTATGAAAAAGGGTTGGCGTTTCAAGAAAAGTATGGCGTATCGAAAGTCTTTAAAGATTTTGAAGAAATGATAGAGGATCCGGAAATCGAAGTAGTATATATTGCGACTGTGAATTCTGTGCATTATGAAAATATTATGAGTTGTTTAAAGAAAGGCAAACATGTATTATGCGAAAAAGCTATTTGGGGAGATCATAGGGAGTTAGTGGACGCTTACGAATATGCACAGCAACATAATTTAGTTTTAGCGGAAGCCATGACGATCTACCATATGCCGCTGTTTCATAAAATCAAAGCATTGATAAATGAAGGGAAATTTGGAAAACTCAAATATGTAAACGCTAACTTAGGCAGTTTGAAAGAAGATGATCCAAACAACCGCTTCTTTAACAAAGAATTGGGCGGAGGAGCAATGTTAGATATTGGTACGTACGTGCTTTCCTTTTTAAGATTCTTTTTAGAAGGAGAACTGTCAGAAGTCAAATACGTGGTTGGAAAATATCAAACAGGTGTCGATGAGATGTGGAGTATTGCAACGAAGACAAAGCAGCAAGTATTAGGAAATGCGAATATAACATTCCGGGCCAAGCTTCCTAAAATTGCTATTATTGCTGGAGAAAAAGCCTATGTAACCATTAATAATTATGTTCGTGCCGACAAAGCGACGATTGTTTATCCTGACGGAACCACGGAAGAAATTGAAGGCGGCAAGACGAAAGATGCGTTAAAATATGAGATCTTAGATATGGAACAGAGCATTCGAGACAGAAGTAATGATCGCACCTACATCAAAGAAACGCTAGATGTCGTGAGAATTATGGATGATCTTCTGACTAAAGAAGATTTAAAATGATGGAGTGATCGAGATGAAAGATTCAATTGAAAATATAATTTATTATTTATTAAATTTACAAAAGCCAGCGACTATGAAAGAGCTGGCTCAAGTATTTTCAGTTTCTGAAAAAACCATTTGGAACCGCTTACGGAGTTTTGAGGTAGAACAATTACTTGAAGGGGAAATCCAGTTGGTAAAAGAACGAAATGTGGGGGTTTATTTAGTAGGTACTGAAGCCGATCTGGAAAGGCTAAAGACGAAAATTATACGTTCATTTGGAGAAAAAGATTTTACAACGGAAATCAGACATAACTCGATCTTAATTGAATTGCTGCTAAGAAATGTAAATTACACGATCAAAGATTTTGCGGATAAATACTTTGTTTCTAGAAAAATAATTAGCAAAGATCTCGAGGCGATCAATCACTATATCGGCAATTTTGAAGTGACGATCCAAAAGGTTCAAAATCAAGGATTAAAGGTTGTGGGCGATGAGCTCTTGATTCGGCAGCTATTAGAAAAGACGATTTTGCAAATGAGTTTTCACTTCAAACAAGGATTAAGAAAAGATGCTGTTTTTGATGAAGGAATCAAATTGGTTTTAGAGAAATTCCATTTAACTGAAAAACTGACTCAAGTTATTAAGATCGTGGATGAAATTCAAAAGGAAATCTTAGGATTTTTCGCTGATGAAAGCAAAAAAGAGATTATTATTCAAATTTTGGTCAGTCGTTTTAGTAGCAGCAATCACCATATCATCGCGGAAATAGGTGATGATCTATATTCCATGGATCATCACTATAAAGAGTTTAAAGAAATTTTCAATCGAAACTATTTGGATCTAAATGAAAATGATTACCTCTATATTTGGCGCCGATGTGTAAATAATCGCTTTAGTGCCGTAACGAGTGAACAAGTCGTCAACGAAAAAATCATGCAACTATCAGTCTCGCTTCTAGATGGCGTAATTGATACTGATAAAAATAGCGAGTTTTTAATTGAAAATCTGGCTTTTCACCTTATCAGAGCGATTGAAAGAAGCTCAATGGGAATTCGAATCAATAATCCGGTCTTGGCACATATTAAAGAGCAGTATGGGAAATTTTACTCTTTGATGCTAGTCAAAGTAAGCAATATTGAAAAGGCATACAATGTCACTTTAAATGAAGATGAGATAGGATTCATTACATTATATATATGTGCACTGTATGAAAAACAAATGAAAGATAAATATTACAAAGTTCTTTTAGTAAGCAATGAAGACATTGGCCAAACACAGCTGATTTCCATGCAGTTAGTGAAAGATATACCTAATTTGCTCATTCAAAACAATACGAATAGCTTATCCTTATCGACCAGAGAACTGGAAGAATGCGATCTGATCCTAAGCACCACACCTTTATTGCTTCATCCAGAGCATCGGAAAAAATTCATTCGGATCTCTAACTTCATCAACGAAAAGGATATTCGAAATATTTCCGACTATTTATTTAACATCACCAATAGCCAAGTATACGCCGAGCAGACGATGAAAGATTATGATGTGCAATTTGAGATTTTTCATAGCGATTTATCAACTAGAGAGGCGATTCTAAATGAATTTTCTAATAAAGCAGCTGCCTTAGGTCTATGTGATGACGACTTTTCAGCAAGTGTTTTAAAACGGGAATATAGGGCGTCTACTTCCATTGGAAGAGGGATGGCCATACCGCATGGAAACAGTCTGTCTGTTAGGGAAAATGCGGTGTTTATCATTAAAAATAAGAGGAAAGTTTCGTGGGGGGTTGATGAAGTCGACACCGTTATTTTGCTGGTTATTCATTTTAGCGAAGGAAAGAAAGATGGTGAATTTCTTGGTCGGCTCTATAACTGTATGGAAAAAACGGACTTGATCAGAAATGCTACCGGAGAAGAATCTTTGGAAAAAATAAAAAAATATATTTTTAATGGAGAGCTGAATAATGGATAAAAACACTGTGTTTTCTAAAAATAGAATTTTGTTAACAAATACCATTGAAAAAGATGAAATGATCGACATCATGTGTCAAAAACTTTATGAAGATCAGTTGATTACAGATAGAGAGATATTTAAAAAAGAGATCTATTTACGGGAAAAAGAATATCCGACTTATGTCGGCCATGGCATCGCAATTCCGCATGCACTTTCAAATACAGTCCAGAGTGCAGGTGTTTGTTTTATGAAAGTTGCGGAAGGGGTCAATTATGAAGGGGGGGGAAAGGCGCATTTGATTTTTATGTTGGCAGCTCCAGAAAAATCACAAACGCATCTGAAAATGTTAAGCACAATCTCTGCCAATTTGATGCACGAGGAAAACCGAATTAAGTTGTTAGAAGCAGATACGGTTGCAGACATATATAACGTTTTAAGTGGCATGTTGGAAAAGTGAGGGATAAAAAATAGCCAATTAAGAAAGAGGGGGAAATGATGAGAATAGTTGCTGTGACGACTTGTCCAACTGGTATTGCGCATACGTATATGGCGGCGGAAGCAATCAAAATAGCTGCTGAGAAGCGGTCGTTTGAAGTGAAGGTTGAAACACAGGGAGCAATTGAACCGGAAAATGTCTTAACGGCCGAAGATGTTTTAAATGCAGATGTAGTTATTATCGCCGCAGGAAAAGCAGTCAATAAAGATCGTTTTGTGGGAAAACGATTGTATGAAGTGGATGTCTCTAAAGCTTTAAAAGATGCAGACAGTGTCATCGAAAGCGCATTAAAAGATGCAAAAGTTTATGAAGACTCCAAGGTAGTACAACCTTCCGCGGAAGCTTCTGACGGCAAAAAAGGAAATAAGAATTACGCCTCCGAAATTTACAAGCATTTAATGACAGGTGTTAGTTTTATGATTCCAGTTGTAGTTGCTGGGGGGATCTTATTAGCAATCAGTTTTATCTGGGGGCTTAACTCAGCAGATACACACAGTTCTGCATATAACCCGATCGCCGCTGCATTGAATAGCATTGGTGGAGGCGACGGCGCACTGGGATTGATGGTTCCAGTCTTAGCGGCAGGCATCTCGTTCTCGATTTCAGGAAGAATAGGGATAACGGCAGGATTGATGAGTGGCTGGATCGCAAAGGGCATAGGAGCAGGGTTTTTAGGCGGAATGATCGGTGGTTTTGTAGCAGGTTATCTTACATTATTGTTGATCAAATGGATCAAACTTCCTAAAAGCATTGAATCTATAGGGGCAGTTCTTATCATTCCTGTCTTATCCGTGGGTATTTCAGGATTGATCATGACATTTGTAATCGGTACTCCGATTGCGGGATTAATGAATATTTTAGCAGATTGGTTAAACAGTTTAGGAACAAGTAATAAAATCTTACTTGGGGTCATCACTGGTTCCATGATGGCGTTTGATATGGGAGGACCGTTAAATAAATCGATTTTTGCTTTCAGTATGATCGCCTTTGCTAGCGGTAATTATGTACCATTTGCAGCCGTTATGGCTGGAGGCGTTACCCCGCCTTTAGCATTAGCACTATCGACGGTTCTCTTTAAAAATAAGTATACGCGTGAAGAACGCGAACTAGGGAAATCGGCGTGGATATTAGGAGCTTCTAATATTACAGAAGGGGCAATACCGTTCGCTGTAGCCGATCCATTCCGGGTCATCCCCTGTATTATGGTAGCAAGTTCCGTGTCCTCCACGCTTTCCTTGATCTTTAACGTAGCGTGCAGAGTACCGCATGGTGGATTGTGGGCAACATTGATCCCGAATACATTTGAACATCCGCTTTTCTGGATACTAGGAATACTATGCGGGACAGTCGTTGGTGCTGTTTTGCTAGGATTTGTCAAAAAAACCGCTGTGCAAACAGTTTAAAGAAGGAGAAACATTATGTTAACGAATATGGAAACATTGTTGAAAGTCGCGAAAAAAAATCGATTTGCAGTACCAGCCTTTAATATCAGTAGTTTGGAAATGATGAAGGCAGTTATCGAAAAAGCAGAAGAATTACAGGCTCCTGTTATTTTGGAAATACACCCAGACGAGCTGTCCTACTTGGGCGATAATTTGGTTCAGGCGGTGCGGACAGCAGCTGTCTTGGCAAAAATACCAGTTGTTTTGCATCTTGATCATGGTGGTTCGATCAACGATATTATGCGAGCGGTCCGAAATGGGTTTACTTCTGTCATGTTTGATGGGTCAAGATTATCCTATGAGGAAAACGTAAGGCTTACCCAAGAGACGGTCAAATTGGCAAGGCCACTAGGGATTTCAGTAGAGGCAGAGTTAGGAACCATCGGCAACACAGGTACGTCTTCTGAAACGGCAGGCGCTGATATTATTTACACAGACATCGATCAAGCAATTGACTTTGTCGAAAAAACAAAGATCGATACCCTTGCAGTTGCTATTGGAACGGCGCATGGATTATATCCGAAAGATCGGACGCCGGAGCTTAATTTAGAATTATTAGCACAAATACAGCAGGTAATAAATAAACCGCTAGTATTACACGGCGGAAGTGGTAATTCGGACAAAGAAGTGGCGGCATCGGTTGGGCTGGGTATTGCTAAAGTAAATATTTCGAGTGATATCAAAAGCGCCTTTTTCAATAAAATGAAAGAGGTCTTGGCAGAAAATTCCAGCTATGAACCGAATCAGATTAATCCCGTCTGTATGGAAGCTGTGCAAAAAGTCGTAGCTCATAAATTGGAGCTATTGCAAACGGTCCATAAAAGCAATTTGTACAGTTAATTCCATTAAACAAGACAATGTATAGAGTAGCGCCACCTTTCCAGGCATTCATATGAAGGAAAGGTGGTTTTTTCTGCTAATTCGCGAACAAGGGTTTACTAGAAGAGATAGATTGCTTATAATAGGACTAATACATTTTTTTATTTTAACAAATTTTCAGTTTATTAGAAACGATAAGGAGGTTTTCGTGTGGGAGCAAAATTACAAGTAGGGGTGCTAGGCTTTGGGACTGTCGGAAGTGGCGTCATCCATATCCTGGAAGAGCATCAAGAGAAAATAAGTCAAGTAACAGGCTATGACATTGCAGTGAAAAAAGTACTTGTCAGAGATGTGGAAAAAGCAAGACGTTATGAGACCAATGGTTTTACCTTGACTACTGAGCCGCAAGACGTACTAGAAGATCCGGAAATAGCGGTCATTGTTGAGGTGATGGGAAGCATTACCACCGCACGCGAGTATATTTTGCAAGCACTAAGAGCCGGCAAACATGTGGTAACTGCCAACAAAGATCTGATCGCGCTGCATGGCGATGAATTAGTAGCAGTCGCGCAGGAAAATAAATGTGATTTGTTTTATGAAGCGAGCGTTGCGGGAGGGATCCCGATTTTACGAACGATCGTCAATAGTCTAGCTGCTGACAAGATCCAGAAAGTAATGGGTATCGTCAATGGGACGACAAACTTTATGCTGACGAAAATGACAGAAGAAAAGAAAACCTATGAGGAAGCGCTTGAGGAAGCACAGGCACTTGGATTTGCAGAAGCAGATCCGACGAGTGATGTAGACGGAATCGATGCCGCCCGCAAAATGGTTATTATGACGAGACTTGCGTTTGGCATGAACGTCCAACTTGACGACGTGGAAACGAATGGGATCAGAACGATCAATAAAGAAGATATCGAAGTCGCTTATCAATTAGGATATAAAATCAAATTAGTCGGAACGGCAGAAGAAACAAATGGCTCTGTTAATGTGAACGTCGGGCCGGTACTATTGCCACGTTCGCATCCGCTTTCAGGAGTAAACTACGAAAATAATGCTGTATTCGTAACCGGAGCTGCTGTCGGTGAAACGATGTTTTACGGACCGGGAGCCGGGGAGCTGCCAACAGCGACGAGTGTTGTCAGCGATTTGATCACTGTAGCAAAAAACTCAAAACTCGGAACGAATGGGAATGCTTTTAACAGCTACCGTCATGAAACGAAACATACAAGCAAAGAACAAATCTTTTCCAAGCACTATCTGCGACTAACTATGGTGGATAAAACAGGAACATTCTTAAAATTGACGCAAATTTTTGCTGAAGCAGGTGTTGGTTTTGACAAAATCCTTCAAGAGCCTGTCGATGATTTCACAGCAAGTGTTGTAATTGTTACACATGCGACGAGTAAAGCGCAGTTGGAACAAGCAACCAAACGGGTGGAAGAGGAACCGGAAATGCAGATTTTCACCAATTATTTAGTAGTGGAGGGATAAAAGATGTATAAAGGATTGTTAGAAAAATATCAAGCGTATTTGCCCGTAACGGAGAAAACACCTTTCATATCATTAGCTGAGGGAAACACGCCGCTGATCCCGCTTCCGAGTTTGTCAAAAGAATTAGGCATTGAACTTTACGGTAAATACGAAGGACTAAATCCAACCGGTTCTTTCAAAGACCGCGGAATGGTCATGGCAGTTGCGAAAGCGAAGGAAGAAGGTGCCGAAGCAGTCATCTGTGCCTCTACTGGAAATACTTCCGCAGCTGCGGCCGCCTATGCAACACGTGCGGGCTTGAAAGCTTACATCGTTATTCCAGATGGGAAAGTCGCGCTTGGGAAATTAGCGCAGGCAGTTATGTATGGTGCTGATATTATCGCGATCGAAGGTAATTTCGATGAAGCGCTGCAAGCGGTACGAGAATTGGCTGAAACCGAAGCAGTAACGCTCGTGAATTCAGTAAATCCATATCGTTTGGAAGGTCAAAAAACAGCTGCTTTTGAAATTTGTGAGCAGTTAGGCGATGCACCAGATGTACTCGCGATCCCAGTTGGAAATGCTGGTAATATTTCGGCTTACTGGAAGGGCTTCAAAGAATGGCATGAAAAGCATGATACAAAACTACCACGCATGCACGGCTTTGAAGCAGAAGGCGCGGCAGCGATCGTGCAAGGTGCTCCAATCGATAACCCAGAAACGATTGCGACAGCGATCCGGATCGGTAATCCTGCAAGCTGGTCATTGGCAGAAGCGGCGCGTGATGAGTCGCATGGCTTTATCCATTCTGTAACAGATGACGAGATCATTAATGCCTATAAGAAAGTCGCTGCCCAAGATGGTATCTTTATCGAACCTGGATCCGCGGCTTCTCTTGCAGGGATCATCCAGCACGTGAAGAGCGGTGAGATCCAGCCAGGCGAAAAAGTTGTTGCTGTATTTACTGGTAATGGCTTGAAGGATCCTGACACAGCCATGTCTGTCCATGAGATCCCGATTTCACACGTGGAAGGGATCGAAGCAATGCGTGCCCATTTACGTGCCGGAGTAAAAGCGTGATGCGGATTCGTGTCCCGGCAACTACGGCGAATCTTGGTCCTGGTTTTGACTCCTGTGGTTTGGCGCTGACATTATATTTAACGCTTGATGTTATGGAAGAACAAGCAGAATGGCATATCGAGCATGGGCTAGGAGCGGAAATCCCTGCCGATGCGACCAACATCATCATTCAAACCGCTCTCCAGCTAGCCCCGGATATAAAACCTCGTCGGCTAGTGATGGAATCAGCGATCCCTCCGGCAAGAGGTCTGGGAAGTAGCTCGGCAGCAGTCGTAGCTGGCATCGAATTGGCAGTTGCGCTGGGAGGACTCTCGCTGACAAAAGAAGAAAAAGTGGAGATCGCCGCAGAAATCGAAGGCCATCCAGATAATGTTGCACCGGCAATACTCGGAAATCTCGCTATTGGAGCTAAATTAGAAGGGGAAGATTTCTACGTTCGACATCTTTTCCCAAATTGCAGTATTTTAGTATTTATTCCGAAAACGGAACTTCTGACATCGGAAAGCCGAGCAGTTTTGCCGCAAGAGATCCCGTTCAAAGAAGCGGTTCGAGCAAGCAGTATCGCAAATGTTATGATCGGTGCATTGTTACAAAATAACATGGTACTAGCAGGGAAAATGATTGAAAAAGATCGCTGGCATGAGAAATACCGCGCCCGACTTGTACCACATTTGTTGGAAATAAGAAAAATAGCTCGAGAAAACGGCGCTTATGCTACTTGTTTAAGCGGAGCTGGCCCGACCGTCCTCGTTTTTGCTCCAAGCGATAAAACCAACAAGCTGAAAGAACGGTTGCAAACGATCGATCCCGATGCTGCGATTTTGGAATTGGAAGTAGAAGGAAGCGGATCGGAAATTTTTGATTGAATAAAATAAAAGGTGCCCATGGGTGCCTTTTTTATTTCAAAAAGTAATTTATTGTTGCGCCGGAAACAATAATTCGCTATACTAAAAGCAGTAAGCAGGAGGGTAGCGCATGAGTAAACAAGAAGAAGTGATGCGTAATATAAGAAATGTGTTTAATAAAATGGTTTGGCTCAACAAAATCAAAATGGAAGCCAGTTTAAAGGACTATACCTCTTCCGAAGTGCATTGCATTGAATTTATCGGTAAAAGTACCGATCCCAATGTGACAAAACTTGCGGAGGCTTTTTATATGACGAGAGGCGCCATGAGCAAGCTGACGAAAAAACTCATTCAAAAAGGACTTATCGAAACGTATCAGAATCCTGAGAATAAAAAAGAAATCTACTATAAACTTACAACGCAAGGAAAAGCCGTATTCAATATCCATGAAGCGCTGCATCAAGAATTTCAAGAGCGGGACAAAGCTGTGTTTGAACAAGTGACCGAGGAGCAATGGGAGAATATGTTGCTGATCATTGATCGTTACAGTCAGCATTTGGATGAAGAAATAAAGAAGCTGGATAACAAGCCGGAATAATTAAATTGCAAGCAACCTGATCTGCAAAGATGGGTTGCTTTTATTTTGTTGACAAGGAAACAAAAAGGTGATAATATTATTTTGTTTCCAAGGAAATAAAAACCAACTCCTGAAAGGAGAATAATATGTCAACAAATCAATCCAAACAATCAGGAATACCGAAAGACGTGCTGGCAGCTGCTTGGGCGATCGCGCTCGGAGCAATTGCCCCAATGCTAGATTCTACGATGGTAAATATCGCCGTCGATAAACTTACAAAAGATTTTGGCACCACGCTCGATATCATTCAATGGGCAATAACTGGCTATGTACTCGCGCTAGCGATCGCTGTTCCAATTGCAGGCTGGCTGATGAATAAATTTAACGGTAAAAAAATCTTTATCGGAGCGGTAATCGTCTTCGGAATCACTTCTGTACTTGCAGGAATCAGCTGGAATGTGTCCAGCTTCATTGTATTCCGCTTATTACAAGGTTTTAGCGCCGGGATCATTACTCCGCTGATGTCCACGTTGCTCGTAAAAACAGCCGGACCGGAAAACTTAGGGAAAGTCATCTCAATTGTAACGACGCCAATGATCTTTGGCCCGATATTAGGACCTGTCATCGGTGGCTTTATCATACAGGCTGCATCATGGCAATGGATTTTCTTCATCAATGTGTTCGTTGTATTGATCGCCGTACCTTTGATGATGAAAACGATCCCTGACTTTGAACCTTTCAATAAAGCGAGCAGGCTCGATGTTTTTGGTATCATTGACTTATCTTTGATGAGTGCTGCTTTGATTTTTGGGATCACCAAAGCTGCTGATCACGCATCATTCCAAAATAGCGAAACGATTCTCTGGGGCGGGATCGGACTTGGCCTAGCAGTTATTTACTTTATTTATGACCGAATCAAAAAGAATCAGACGGTGTTGCCGATGAATCTATTTACACATAAGCGTTTTCTCGCTTCAAGCGTCGGTCTCTTCCTAGCCAATATTGCCATCATGGGACCAATGCTGATCCTTCCGTTGTTTTTCCAAAATTTCCGCCACTTTACAGCGATGGAAGCAGCGATCGCACTTATTCCGCAAGGTCTGGGCATGCTAGTGACGCGTCCGATAATCGGAAAAATGATTGACCGTTTCGGCGCGAAATATGTGGTCATGGTCAGCATTGTCCTCTCGCTGATCGGCTCGATCCCGCTCGTATTCATTACAGATCAAACTAGTATGATCTGGATAGCGATCGTATTATTTGTCCGCGGAACTAGTATCGGCGGTATCAATCTGCCGCTAATGAGCGATGCTTATACCGGACTAGACAACAAACAACTTCCGGAAGCGGGCGTTGGCGTCAACATTATTGAGAATCTTGGCTCGAGTTTTGGCTCTGCTGTCATCGCAACTACAGTCGCAACGTTCATTCAGGGCTTGCAACCAACGATTGAAAATGGCTTGAGAGGCTACCAAGCAGGATTTTTGGTTTCAGCTATTGTGCTTGCCTTGATTTTCATTCCGAGCTTCTTTCTCACCAATAAAAAAGCGGCAGAAAAGTAACTGCCATTCCAATAGACACCAAGCGGGTGTCTATTTTTGTTGCTAAGAAAAGGAAAAACTATCCCCACGCACGCAACCGATATGATAAAATAGGAAAAGAGTTTAAAAGGTAAGGAGCGTTTTCAAATGGCACAGTTATTTTTTCGCTACGGCGCGATGAACAGTGGGAAAACAATCGAGATTTTAAAAGTTGCCCATAATTATGAAGAGCAAAATAAGCCAGTCGTCATTTTCACATCTGGCATTGACGATCGAGATAAAGTTGGGACGATCTCTAGCCGAATCGGCTTAAAAAGAGATGCTACTCCCGTATTCCATGATACCGATATTTTTGAGATCGTAGCTGGCATGGAAGCAAGACCCTATTGTGTATTATTAGATGAATCACAGTTTTTAGAGAAAGAACATGTTTTTCAGTTAGCAAAGATCGTCGATGAACTGAATATTCCAGTTATTGCTTACGGATTGAAAAATGATTTCCGCAATGAGTTGTTTGAAGGCTCTAAATATTTATTGCTTTATGCAGATAAGATCGAAGAAATGAAAACGATTTGTTGGTTTTGTGCGAAAAAAGCCACGATGGTCCTACGCGTGGACGATAAAGGAAAGCCGGTTTACACCGGAGAACAAATCATGATTGGTGGAAATGACCGATACTATCCAGTATGCCGAAAATGTCATTCGCATCCGCCGATCAACTAATGAACGAGGTGAAGGATAATGTATGATCGATTACAATCAGTAGAAAATCGATATGAAGAATTAAACGAATTGCTGAGCGATCCGGATGTGGTTTCTGATCCGAAGCGCCTGCGTGATCTTTCAAAAGAACAATCTTCTATCAGTCAAACTGTGGAAACTTACCGCGATTATAAAGAAGTGACGGATCAAATTGCAGAAACGAAAGAACTGCTGAATGAAAAATTAGATGATGACATGCGTGAAATGGCAAAAGAAGAATTGAATGAACTGCAAGAAAACAAAACCCATTTAGAAGAAAAACTTAAATTACTATTAGTTCCTAAAGATCCGAACGATGATAAAAACGTTATTATGGAGATCCGCGGAGCTGCAGGTGGTGATGAAGCGGCATTATTTGCCGGCGATCTGTTCCGAATGTATAGCCGCTATGCAGAAAGTCGAGGCTGGAAAGCGGAGATCATGGATGCCAATCCAACTGGGATCGGCGGTTATAAAGAAGTCATTGTGATGATCAATGGCGATGGTGCTTTTTCCCGGTTAAAATATGAAAACGGGGCGCACCGTGTACAGCGTGTGCCAGAAACAGAATCAGGCGGTCGTATTCATACCTCTACTGCAACGGTCGCGATTTTACCAGAAGCAGAAGACGTGGAGATCGATATCCAAGATAAAGATATTCGGACAGATACATTTGCTTCCACCGGTGCAGGTGGACAAAGCGTCAATACAACCATGTCCGCAGTTCGTCTTACTCATATCCCGACTGGAATCGTTGTATCGATGCAGGACGAACGTTCTCAAATCAAAAATAAAGAAAAAGCAATGAAAGTTTTACGTGCACGGATCTATGATAAATTTGAACGCGAAGCACGTGAAGAATACGATGCAAATCGAAAATCTGCAGTCGGAACAGGCGACCGTTCAGAGCGTATCCGGACGTATAACTTTCCGCAAAACCGTGTAACCGATCATCGCATTGGCCTTACGATCCAAAAACTGGATCAAGTGATGGAAGGTAAGATCGACGAAATCATCGACGCACTGATCGTAGAAGATCAAACAAGCAAGTTGGAGCATTTAAACGATGCAGAATAAGCGAATCGGTGACTTTCTACAACTATGCCGTGAAAAACTTGCTGCCGGAAATTTAGACAGCAATATCGGTGAGATCATTGTAGAAACAAGGCTTCAGCTGACTCGCTCAGAACTGTGGCAATCACATGGAATGCCGCTGGAACAAGAAATGTACCAGCAATGTCTGCAAGATTTGGATCGTTATCTAGCTGGCGAACCGATCCAGTATATCCTAAAGACCGCTCCTTTTTTCGGCTACGATTTTTATGTGGATAACCACGTACTGATCCCAAGACCAGAAACAGAAGAATTGGTTTATAAGGCACTGGAAACGGCAAAGAAAACAGGCTTTCGAAAAGTACTGGATATTTGTACGGGTAGTGGTGTTATTGGGATCACGATGAAAAAAGAGCTGCCGGAGCTTACGGTTACATTATCGGATATTTCCCCCGAAGCACTGCAAGTTAGTAAAAAAAATGCGCAGCAGCTCGGTGCAGAAGTGCGATGCATCGAAACAGATGTTGCGGATTATTTTGTGGATAACTGTGAGAAATATCAGCTGATCATAGCTAATCCCCCATATATTGCCGAGCACGAACGGCTGGGCATGTCGGATCTAGTGTTGAAAAACGAACCGGAACTGGCTTTGTTTGCTGAAAATAATGGGTTAGCAATTTATGAGAAGCTTGTGAAGCAACTTCCAGCGATCGTAGAAGCTGATTTTTGGATCGGTGTGGAAATCGGTTATCAACAAGGTGAATCAGTCAGAGCGCTATTTCAAAAAAGTTTTCCACAAGTTCCTGTAGTTATCCACAAAGATATCAACGGGAAGGATCGAATGGTTATTTGTTCAAATACGTTGGTATAGAGCGTTTCTCTTGTGAGGACGCTTTTTTTATAATTTATTTTATCCACAAAACTGTGGATAAAATTTTGTGCAAAAAAATTTTTTTAATCATATCTTAATGTTAAAAATACGATTAAATAAAGATATTTACGATTTTTCCACAATTCACAAGAAGTTATCCACATTGACAAAGTTATTATCCACAGAAAGTGGATAACTTTATATGAAAAAGGCTGTGAAAAAAGGAAAAAAGACGTTAAAATAGAGATATTACAAAATAAAGGAGTCTCCTAAATATGGAAACGAACTATTGGAAGCTTACAGATACCTCATCTAATGAGGAAATCTATCAAGCAGCCACTGACTTATTAAAAGCAGGCGAGTGTATCGCTTTTCCGACAGAAACAGTCTACGGATTAGGAGCAGATGCCACGAATGAAGCAGCTGTGGATAAAATATATACCGCAAAAGGGAGACCCTCTGATAATCCACTAATTGTCCACATTGCACACCTTGAACAACTGGAAAGCCTTGTAACAGATGTGCCCGATAAGGCTAAAGAACTGATCAAGCACTTTTGGCCAGGTCCTTTGACGATTATTTTGCCTTTAAAAGCAGGTAGCCTAGCAAAAAATGTAACAGCTGGATTGCAGAGTGTCGGGATCCGCATGCCTGAAAATGAGGTAGCTCATGACTTTTTAGCTTATTCCGGTCTGCCCTTAGCAGCTCCAAGTGCAAACAGTTCTGGCAGGCCAAGCCCTACTACCGCACAGCACGTGCAAGAAGATCTGACTGGCAAAATCGCTGGGATTATTGATGGCGGGGATACTGGTGTCGGATTGGAGTCAACCGTGATCGACTGTACTGTACCTATTCCAGCGATTCTAAGACCAGGCGGCGTAACCCAAGAAGAGATCGAAGCCGTTATTGGTCAACTGGCATACACTGCTGTAACCAGCAAGGCAGCAGAAGCTCCCAAAGCGCCGGGAATGAAATACACACATTACGCTCCGCAAGCCCCAGTTTATTTAATAGAAGGAAGCAGTGCATATTGGATCAAGCAGATCGAAGCGGCAAAAGCACGAGGCGAAAAACCGGGACTGTTGATTTCGGAAAAACAGAAAGCAGTATTGCAACAAGACATTCCTGTTTACAGTACCGGTAATTCATTAGCAGAAGCAGCTACTCATTTATATGATGGTTTAAGAAGCTTTGATCATTTAGACGTCACGTGCATTTTCGCAGAAACATATCCACAAGCTGGCATCGGTGTCGCACTTATGAACCGATTGGAAAAAGCAGCAGGTGGAAAATATTTAACAGAATAGCTAAAGGAGAGAGTGCCGTGAATGTTTTATTTGTTTGTACAGGGAACACCTGCCGCAGTCCGATGGCAGAGAAGATACTGGCGAAAAAGCGACCGGAACTGAACGTTCAGTCAGCCGGAACACATGCCTTGCAAGGTCAACCGCTGGCGATGTCTGCGAAACAGTTGCTGCGAGAGCATGGCTTGAATGAAACACATTATGCCCAGCTTGTTTCCGAAGAACTGCTGGATTGGGCAGATGAGGTGTATACAATGACAGCTCAACAAGCAGAAGAATTACGTTATCGCTATCCACTTGTAAAAAAGAACATCCAAAGCCTGCGCCCATCTAAAGCTATTGCTGATCCATACGGCCAGTCCATGGAGGCTTATCGAGCATGCTTTGCTGAACTTCAAGAAGCTATATCCGAACGTTTTGTTGAAAAAGAATAAAAATCATCGTATTTTCATAAAAAACACTTGCATTTATTAATGAGATAAGGGATTATAAGGGTATTACGGAATTTTCTTTCAATTTAAAAAATGGATGGGGGCAGAGGAATGGTTTATTTGCAAAAACAGGATAAAGAAGTATTTGATGCAATAAAATTAGAACTTGGCAGACAGCGTAATAATATTGAGTTGATCGCTTCTGAAAATTTTGTCAGTGAACAAGTGATTGAAGCGATGGGATCAGTGCTTACGAACAAGTATGCAGAAGGTTATCCGGGAAAACGATATTATGGCGGTTGTGAATACGTCGATATCGTAGAAAATCTGGCGATCGATCGTGTCAAAAAATTGTTCGGTGCAGAATACGCAAATGTTCAGCCGCACTCCGGTGCTCAAGCAAACATGGCTGTTTATCAGGCTTCAATCAAACCGGGTGATGTTGTCTTGGGGATGAACCTTTCTCATGGTGGTCATTTGACGCACGGAAGTCCTGTTAATTTCAGCGGGCTATTATATAAATTTATCGAATATGGTGTTGATCCTGAAACAAAATTGTTGGATTATGAGAAAGTGCGTGAATTAGCATTAGAACATAAACCAAAAATGATCGTTGCAGGTGCGAGTGCCTATCCACGTGCAATCGATTTTGCCAAATTCCGCGAGATCGCTGATGAAGTCGGGGCTTATCTCATGGTCGATATGGCACACATCGCAGGTCTAGTGGCAGCTGGACTCCATCAAAATCCTGTCCTATATGCAGATTTCGTTACTTCTACTACACATAAAACACTTCGTGGTCCCCGCGGCGGCTTGATCCTTGCCAAAGCAGAGTGGGAAGCGAAACTAAATAAAGCCATTTTCCCAGGCGTACAAGGCGGACCGCTTATGCACGTAATCGCTGCTAAGGCAGTGGCCTTCGGGGAAGCTCTCCAACCTGAATTTAAAACGTATGCAGAACAAATCATCAAGAATTCCCAAGCGTTAGCGAAGACATTGACAGAACAAGGCATTAGCGTCTTAACAGGCGGTTCCGACAATCATTTGCTGCTGATCGATCTAAAACCGCTCGGCCTAACCGGCAAAGTAGCTGAAAAACGATTAGACGAAGTTGGCATCACGGTCAATAAAAATACGATCCCGTTTGAAACAGAGAGCCCATTTGTGACAAGTGGAATCCGAATCGGCGTAGCTGCAATCACTACCCGCGGCTTTGATGAAGCGGCAACAGCTAAGGTCGGAGAATTGATCGCAGAAGTGTTACATGATTCCGAAGATGAAGAAGTACTTGCCAAAGTGAAATCGGCAGTATCCGATTTGACAGCATCCTTCCCGTTGTATCCAAGTTTATAAATCAAAAGAAACAAAGACCTGCTTTTTAATTGAAAGCAGGTCTTTGTCTAGAAAAGAATTAATTCCAAGAAAAACTTGCAGATGTGTTATCTTCTGATACAATAAGAGAAGGAAATTTTTAGTAGAAGAAGGAGAGAGCGGAAAATGTCAAATGTACACATTATCAATCACCCGTTAGTTCAACACAAATTAACCATCGTTCGAGATAAAAATACAGGAACAAAAGCTTTCCGAGAATTAGTTGACGAAATTGCAACGCTGATGGCTTACGAGATAACTCGCGATATGGAATTAGAAGATTTTGAAGTAGAAACACCGATCCAAAAAATGACAGCCAAAACATTGACCGGTAAAAAATTAGGCGTTGTTCCGATCTTACGCGCAGGTCTAGGTATGCAGGACGGTATCTTAAAATTGATCCCAGCTGCTAAAGTAGGCCACGTAGGTTTATACCGCGATCACGACTCATTAGAACCAGTAGAATATTTCGTGAAACTTCCTTCCGATGTAGAAGAACGCTTATTCATTGTTGTAGATCCAATGCTTGCAACAGGCGGTTCCGCAATCATGGCGATCGACTGTCTGAAAAAACGCGGTGCTAAAAATATCAAATTCATGTGTTTAGTAGCAGCTCCAGAAGGCGTAGCGGCTTTAGAAAAAGCACATCCGGATGTAGACATCTACATTGCAGGATTAGATGAAAAATTGAACGAAGAAGGCTACATCGTACCCGGCTTGGGAGATGCAGGCGACCGTTTATTCGGCACAAAATAAGAGGGAAAAAAGAGGGAGCTTTTAATGACGAAAATAAAGGTAATGAGTGTGTTTGGTACAAGACCAGAAGCTATCAAAATGGCGCCGTTAGCCATTGAACTACAAAAACAATCCGATGTCTTTGATTCAAAAGTTGTCATTACTGCACAGCATCGTGAAATGCTAGACCAAGTTTTGGATATTTTTAGTGTGGTCCCAGATGTGGATCTGAATATCATGAAAGCTGGTCAAACATTAGCAGATATTACGTCACGCGTTTTAAACGGTTTAACAGAAGCGATTCGGGAATATCAACCAGATATTATCCTGGTCCATGGGGATACCACCACTAGTTTTGCAGCTGGACTAGCAGCATTTTACGAGCAAAAAAGTGTTGGGCACGTAGAAGCAGGACTGCGCACGTGGAATAAATATTCTCCTTTCCCAGAAGAAATGAATCGTCAATTGACAGGTGTGATAGCGGACTTGCATTTTGCACCAACGCTACAAGCTAAAAACAACTTGCTTGCAGAAGGAAAAAATAACGAAAGCATCTATATCACGGGCAATACTGCGATCGATGCTTTGAAGACAACGGTCAAAGAAGATTATCACCATCCGATCTTAAACAACCTTGGCGATAATCGTTTGATCCTAATGACAGCACATCGTCGAGAAAATCTTGGCGCTCCGATGCAAGGAATGTTTGAAGCGGTTCGGCAAATCGTGGAAGATCGTCCTGACGTGGAATTAGTCTATCCAATGCACTTGAATCCGGCTGTACGTGAAAAGGCGTTGAAGGTACTCGGCGACCATCCCCGTATCCATCTGATCGAACCATTGGATGCGATCGATTTCCACAATTTCTTAAAACGCGCTTATTTAGTCTTTACCGATTCCGGCGGCGTACAAGAAGAAGCGCCAGGAATGGGAACTCCGGTACTGGTTCTTCGCGATACGACCGAACGGCCAGAAGGCGTTGAGGCTGGAACTTTGAAATTGATCGGTACGGCAAAAGAATCGTTATATAAGGAAGCCTTGGAATTATTGGATGATCCAGCAGCTTACGAGGCGATGGCAAAAGCCAGCAATCCGTATGGTGATGGCGAAGCAGCGAAAAGAATCTTGGCAGCGATCCGTAGTTATTTTGAAAACACGGAAAAACCGACAGATTTTACTGTATAAATAGAGGAAAAAGAGCTAGAAAAATCGGCTCTTTTTCTTTATTTATCAATGTAAGCGGATAAATATTACATATTCGTTACAAGACACGATTTCACTAGAGCTTTTCCGTAACATGTGATAAGATTTACAATGTTATTGATAGCAGAGCCCAAAAAGTGCTTCTTGCATAAGCATTTTTTCCGTTCTTTTGCATTGGAAAAGAACTTGATTGCTTGGAAAACAAATACAAGTCTTTTACCAATCTGGTGAAGGACTTTTTTTATTTTGTTTTGTGAGAAATCAAACGTGATTTCATGATCATTTGGAGGTGTTGTAGGTTTTTCATTAAGGTATTTGGAACGTCGTTTTAAAATTGTTAAATATTAGCGATTTTTCTAACAATTGTTTTGTAGAAGGTCTTAATTATGTTACTATTAACATGAGGTTGAGTAATTTGTGAAAGCGTATTGACTTTTCTTCTAGCCCTGTGTATGCTTAAAAATGACACGCTGATAAGGCTTTCAGACGTGGCGGAAAAAGGGTTAAGGGGAAGGAATGTATTTGTTTTCACAATGTTGCCCTCTAGTCTCTGTTTCTTATAGACAGAGTGCTATTTTAAGGCAGAAAGGATTGCATCCAACATGTTAGAGTCACTGATCGGCATG
This sequence comes from Listeria grayi, assembly GCF_900638015.1. Taxonomy (NCBI): domain Bacteria; kingdom Bacillati; phylum Bacillota; class Bacilli; order Caryophanales; family Listeriaceae; genus Listeria; species Listeria grayi. Next base: position 2,501,129 of record NZ_LR134483.1, on the reverse strand, counting down.
TATCAACGACACGAAAAATATCTTGCTGCTTTCATTGGTGCCTGTCTATTAGGCTGGTTCTTCACTCCCTATGTGCACATATTTCTAGGACTTAAATTGGGGCTGATCGTAGGTTGGTTTAATTACTGGCTGCTTATGAGAAGAACTCATGCAATGACAAAGGCGCTTGCAGAGAACAAGCCGTTCTATGGAATGGGAACGATTGCTAGAATAGGTAGTGTTATCCTTGCAACTATAATTGCGACAAAACTTCCTGAGTATTTTCATATATATAGTACGCTGCTTGGCGTAGGGTTAGTGTATGTGATTACATTTCTAGATTTTATTGTTTATTCCTTATACCGTAGAAAAAAGTTTGCAAAAAGAGAGGGGTGAACCAAGTTGGATGAACATTTTCCAATATTAAAGTTGGGTCCGATCTCGTTTAATCTATCCAATGTACTGATGATTACTGTTACTTGTGTGATCGTGCTGTTTATTGCGATTTTTTGTACGAGAAACTTAAAACGGCGCCCAACAGGGAAACAAAACTTTATTGAGTGGGTAATGGATTTTGTTAGAAATATTATTAACAGTAATATGGACTGGAAAACGGGTGGACGCTTTCACGTTTTAGGTATTACGATATTGTTGTTTGTATTTGTAGCAAATATGCTTGGCTTGCCAATGCAAATCGCCGTTCACGGAAATGTATGGTGGCGCTCGCCAACCGCAGATCCGATCGTAACGCTGACACTCGCGATCATGATCGTCTCGCTGACACATTATTATGGTGTGAAGATGCGCGGATTTAAGAATTATTTCTCAGGTACTTATCTAAGTCCAATGAAATTCTTATTCCCATTAAAAATAATAGAAGAATTTGCAAATACATTGACGTTAGGACTACGGCTTTACGGTAATATCTTTGCCGGCGAAGTACTGTTATCCTTGATTGCGACACAACTTGCGCATGTCAATATATTCGTAGGTATTTTCTCTATTATCCCTGCTATTGCTTGGCAAGCATTCTCCGTCTTTATCGGAGCGATCCAAGCATACATTTTTACAATGCTAACCATGGTTTATATGGCTCACAAAGTTAGCGACGAACATTAATTAAAAACTTATTGAACCAGTCATTCTTAAAATAAAAAATTTCAAAGAAATCAAGGAGGATTTTTATTATGTCTTTAGGTGTTATTGCAGCTGCTATCGCAGTAGGTTTAGGTGCGTTAGGTGCCGGTATTGGTAATGGTCTTATTGTTTCAAAAACTGTTGAAGGTGTTGCACGTCAACCAGAAGCTCGTTCTATGCTACAAACGATCATGTTCATCGGTATCGCGCTAGTTGAAGCCCTTCCGATCATCGCTGTTGTTATTGCGTTCATGGTTCTTAATAAATAATCATAGAATCATTGTCTGAGTAGTTTAAAGCGAATGTTTGGAAAGGAGTGAACGTGGCGTGTTACATCCACAATTTGTAATAGGTGCTGAATTTGCAGCGGGAGATGTACTGTTTACGTTGGTTGCTTTCATTATTCTATTAGCGCTGATCCGCATTTTTGCGTGGAAACCGTTAATGGGTATCATGAAAGAACGTGAAGAACACATTGCTTCTGAAATTGATGCGGCTGAAGAAAGCCGAGCACAAGCTGAAGGTCTGTTAGAAGAACAAAAACAAGTTCTTAAAGAAGCTAGAGTAGAAGCTCAAAATATGATTGAAAATGCGAAACAGCTTGGCGAAAAAGAGCGTGAATCTATCATTCAAACAGCGCGCAGCGAATCTGAGCGTTTGAAAGAAGAAGCAAAAAGCGACATCGCACGCGAAAAAGAAGATGCGATCGCAGCTCTTCGCGATCAAGTTGGTTCTTTATCTGTCCTTATCGCATCGAAAGTTATTGAGAAAAATCTTGATGAAGAAGCTCAGTCCAGCCTAATCGAAGAGTACATCGAAAGGCTTGATGATAAATGAGTAAAGATATCGAAGTAGCTAGCCGCTATGCCAATGCGCTTTTAAGCGTCGCAAAAGAAAACGATGCGCTAGATACCTATGCCGCTCAATTAACAGAAATAAAAAAAGCATTCACCGCACAACCCGATTTCATTAAGTTACTAGATAACCCAACCTTCACGATCGAGCAAAAGAAATCATTAGTAGATAGTGTAATTGCCGGATTAGATGAAAAGCTTAAAAACTTTATTTCTTTGTTGATCGATCGCGCACGGGAAGATTACTTATTAGCAATCATCGACGTCTATCAACAGTATGTCAATGATATCCACGGTGTTGCTGATGCAGAAGTATATTCTGTTATTCCATTGTCGGAAAAAGAACAGGAAACTTTATCGAACGCGTTTGCGAAAAAAATGAATAAGAATAAATTGAATATCCATAATCATATTGATCCTTCCTTATTAGGCGGCGTGAAAGTGGTTATCGGCAACCGTATCTATGACGATACGATCAAAACGAAATTAAAAGACATGGAACGGCAAATTAAGGCTTAGTTCCCGTTTAACGAGGGGTGAATTTAATGAGCATCAAGGCTGAAGAAATCAGCTCGATTATCAAACAACAGATTGAAAATTATCAATCTGAATTAAAAGTGAGTGATGTCGGTACTGTTACGTATATTGGTGATGGTATTGCAAGAGCTCATGGACTTGATAATGCAATGGCAGGAGAACTATTAGAATTCTCCAATGGTGTTATGGGTATGGCTCAGAATTTAGAAACGAATGATGTTGGTATTATTATTCTTGGACCTTATACTGAGATTCGCGAAGGCGATGAAGTGCGCCGTACTGGTAAAATCATGGAAGTTCCCGTTGGGGAGGCTTTAATTGGACGTGTCGTCAACTCATTAGGTTTACCGATTGATGGCCTAGGCCCAATTGAAACAAGCGCAACTCGTCCGGTAGAAGCAATTGCTCCTGGCGTTATGCAACGTCAATCCGTTGATGAACCACTACAAACTGGTATCAAAGCGATTGACGCCTTGGTTCCGATCGGCCGTGGTCAACGTGAATTGATCATCGGTGACCGTCAAACAGGTAAAACTTCTGTTGCGATCGATACGATCTTAAACCAAGCGGACCAAGATATGATCTGTATTTATGTAGCGATCGGCCAAAAAGAATCTACAGTACGTAACGCTGTGGAAACTTTACGTAGCCACGGTGCATTAGATTATACGATCGTTGTATCTGCATCCGCATCTCAACCAGCACCACTACTTTACCTAGCACCATATGCTGGGGTAGCAATGGGTGAAGAATTCATGTATAACGGCAAACACGTTTTGATCGTTTACGATGATTTATCCAAACAAGCAGCAGCTTACCGTGAATTATCCCTATTACTTCGTCGTCCTCCAGGTCGTGAAGCTTATCCAGGGGATGTATTCTACTTGCACTCCCGCTTACTTGAACGTGCCGCTAAACTAAGTGAGGCACTAGGTGGAGGATCGATTACTGCACTTCCATTTGTTGAAACACAAGCCGGAGATATCTCCGCTTATATCCCAACGAACGTTATTTCGATTACCGACGGGCAAATCTTCTTACAATCCGATTTGTTCTTCTCTGGTGTGCGCCCAGCGATCAACCCTGGACTTTCCGTATCTCGTGTTGGTGGTTCTGCTCAAATCAAAGCAATGAAAAAAGTTGCCGGTACACTTCGTTTGGACTTAGCAGCTTACCGTGAATTGGAGTCATTCTCTCAATTCGGTTCCGACTTAGATGCAGCAACCCGCTCAAGACTGGAACGTGGTAAACGCACGATCGAAGTATTGAAACAAGATTTACACAAACCGCTAAAGGTTGAAAAACAAGTGCTTATCTTGTACGCATTGACTAATAAATTCTTGGATGATGTCCCTGTAAACGATGTAGGCAGATTTGAATCTGAACTTTACGCATGGGTAGATCATAATCACCCAGAAATTTTTGAAACGATCCGTACAACGAAAGCTCTTCCAGAAGCAGACGCAGTAAACAATGCGATCAGCGAATTCAAAAAGACTTTCGTTGCTTCTGAAGAAGAATAAATAATTTCAAACCAATCAAAGGTGGTGAAAATCTTTGGCATCTTTAATCGATATCAAACAACGAATCAGTTCCACGAAAAAAACCAGCCAAATCACAAAAGCTATGCAGATGGTCTCTGCTTCTAAACTAGGCCGTGCGGAAGCGAATGCTCGCGCCTATCAGCCTTATGTGTCTAAAATCAAAGAAGTAGTGACCCACGTAGCAGCTACGGGAAATGGCAATGACCATCCGATGATGGTAAAACGTCCGGTAAAACGGATCGGTCATATCGTCATCACTTCGGATACGGGACTAGCAGGTTCGTATAATAGTAATGTAATCAAATCCGTATTCCAAGAAATCGACAGCAATCATCATTCAGATGATGAATATGGTATTATCGCGATTGGTAGAAATGCCCGTGACTTTTTCAAAGCGAGAGGAATGAATATCGTCCTTGAAGTACAAGGGATATCCGATCATCCAGGCTTTGCCGAAATCAAAGAAATCGCGAAAAACACGGTTCAAATGTTTGAAGACGGTCTATTTGATGAAGTGTATATCCATTACATCCATCACATTAACTCCATTTCAAACGAACTTCGTAAGGAAAAACTTTTACCACTTACAGAGTTCCACGAGGCGGGGGAAGAAGAAGTAGATCTTACCACATATGAATTTGAGCCTTCTGAGGAAGAAATCCTAGAAGTCTTGTTACCACAATATGTAGAGAGTTTGATTTTTGGCTCCCTACTTGATGCCAAAGCGGCGGAACATGCTGCTCGTATGACAGCTATGAAGAGCGCAACTGATAATGCATCGGATGTTATCGATGATTTATCATTACAATATAATCGCGCACGTCAAGCTGCGATTACACAAGAAATCACTGAGATCGTCGGAGGAGCAGCTGCACTCGAGTAGCCTGTTCCAGCGATTTTCGGTTAAGTAAGTGAGGAGGAAAAACGGCATGGCAAAAGGACAAGTAATCCAAGTTATGGGCCCAGTTGTAGACGTTAAATTTGAAGGCGGAAATCTGCCTGAAATCTATAATGCCCTAATTGTGGAAGGTTCAGCGAAGTCCGAAAATGAAAAAGACATCAGTCTAACACTCGAAGTTGCGATCCAACTTGGTGATGACGTGGTTCGTACAATTGCAATGGAATCTACAGATGGTATTCAAAGAGGAATGGCTGTACGTGATACAGAAAGTCCAATCACTGTTCCAGTAGGAAATATTACTCTAGGACGTGTATTCAACGTATTAGGAGAAACTATCGACTTAGACGAACCAATTGCAGCGGATATACAGCGTAATAAAATTCACCGTCCGGCACCAACTTTTGATGAACTAGCAACGAAAACGGAGATCCTGGAAACAGGTATCAAAGTAGTAGACTTGCTAGCGCCATATGTTAAAGGTGGTAAAATCGGACTTTTCGGTGGTGCCGGTGTAGGTAAAACGGTACTTATCCAAGAATTGATCAATAACATCGCTCAAGAACACGGTGGTATTTCCGTATTCGCCGGCGTTGGAGAACGTACTCGTGAAGGGAACGACCTTTACTTTGAAATGAAAGATTCTGGCGTTATTGAAAAAACAGCCATGGTATTTGGACAAATGAACGAGCCACCAGGTGCTCGTATGCGTGTTGCCCTAACTGGTCTTACAATTGCGGAATACTTCCGTGATGTAGAACACCAAGATGTATTGCTGTTTATTGATAACATCTTCCGCTTTACTCAAGCCGGATCAGAAGTATCAGCGCTATTAGGCCGTATGCCATCAGCCGTTGGTTACCAACCAACACTTGCAACGGAAATGGGGCAATTACAAGAACGGATCACTTCTACAAATGTAGGTTCTGTAACTTCTATCCAAGCGATCTATGTACCAGCCGATGACTATACTGACCCAGCGCCAGCAACAACATTCGCTCACTTAGATGCAACAACAAACTTGGAACGTAAATTAACAGAACAAGGTATTTACCCAGCTGTTGACCCACTTGCTTCTACTTCCCGTGCGCTTTCTCCAGAAATCGTAGGAGAAGAACATTACAATATCGCAACTGGCGTACAACGTTTATTGCAACGTTATCGTGAACTGCAAGATATCATTGCTATTCTAGGTATGGATGAATTATCTGATGAAGATAAGCTAGCTGTTTCACGTGCACGTCGCGTGCAGTTCTTCCTATCTCAAAACTTCCACGTAGCAGAACAATTTACTGGTCAAGCAGGTTCGTATGTACCAGTAAAAGAAACTGTTAAAGGATTTAAAGATATTCTAGCTGGTAAATATGACCACATTCCTGAAGATGCTTTCCGTTTAGTTGGACGCATTGAAGAAGTGCTGGAAAAAGCGAAAGACATGGGCGTTGAAGTCTGATAATCCAGGAGGGGATACAAAATGAGCTCATTGAACGTAAGTATTGTTACTCCCGATGGTCCTGTCTACGAAGGTAACGCTAATATGGTGATTGCTCGGACAAAAGCCGGTGAACTTGGTATTTTGCACGGACATGTCCCGCTTGTCGCACCACTCAACATTGATATCGTCCGCATAAAGTTGGAGGATTCAGAAGAATGGGTGGCTGTTAACGGCGGCTTTATGGAAGTTAATGGGGAAGAAGTTAATATCCTAGCAGATACGGCAGAACGTGAACAAGATATTGATATCAACCGCGCTGAGAAGGCAAAAGAACGTGCTGAACAAGAACTTCAACTCGCAAAAGATCAAAAAGTAGACGAGTTGATGGCTGAATTGGCGCTTCGACGAGCAATAAACCGCATTCAAGCAAAAAATCATCGTTAAAAACCAAACTCTCTGTCGTAAAGATGGAGAGTTTTTTCTTCATTAAAAGGAAGGAGACTAAAATGTATAATATTATTATGGAGCAACCCATCACGATCATCATCTCGCATCTACTTTTTACCGTGATTGCTTTTTGGGCATTACAAGCGATCCAATACGAAAAATGGCTGAAAAAAAATCATGTCATGCAAGCAAGATTGCTTTTCGTCATGCTTTCTGTCGCGATCGGCTATACAGTCAGCAAGTTTTTTCTCGAATATCTTGCCGCTTCGAAACAGCTCGTGAATTTATTTTCCTAACAAAATATGTCGAAAAGATGTTAAATGTTACAATTGTTACTAAAGGCCTAATTTTCTACTGTGGCCAATAATATTTGCTAAAATCTTCAAGGTAATTAACTTTTTCCTAGGTAATTTAGCATGATTTTCATGGAAAACAGTTTAATTTCTTACATTCCGTGTATACTTATAGAAGTAATTCTAGTAGTCTTTTTTCGGTTGAAATGTTATAGTAAAAAATGGTAGAATGATTTGGATATTATTAATTATATGAACTAAATAAAATAAATGAGAATAAATAATAATTGATTGATGTTATCAGTAACACGGAGGGGTTAGTTTTGGAAAAAATTATTGTTCGCGGAGGAAAACAATTAAACGGTACCGTTAAGGTCGAAGGTGCAAAAAATGCTGTTCTTCCAATTATTGCTGCAACTTTACTGGCGAGCAAAGGCAAAAGCAAATTAGATAATGTACCTAGTTTATCAGATGTCTATACGATTAATGAAGTATTGAAGTATTTAAACGCAGATGTGCAATTTGAAGATGGACAAGTTACTGTAGATGCAAGCGGGGCGATCACTTCTGATGCACCGTTTGAGTATGTGCGTAAAATGCGGGCGTCTGTTGTTGTAATGGGGCCTTTGTTGGCTCGAACTGGTTCTGCTAAAGTGGCATTGCCAGGCGGATGTGCGATTGGTTCGCGCCCGGTAGATCTTCATTTGAAGGGCTTTGAAGCAATGGGAGCTGTCGTGAACATTGAAAATGGCTATATTGAAGCAACTGCTGAAAAATTGACAGGTGCAAAAATTTACTTAGATTTTCCTAGTGTAGGAGCAACTCAAAATATCATGATGGCAGCGACACTTGCAGAAGGTACAACTGTTATCGAAAACGTAGCACGTGAACCAGAGATTGTTGACTTGGCTAACTTCTTGAATCAAATGGGTGCACGCGTTATTGGTGCTGGTACGGAAGTTATCCGTATTGAGGGCGTGAAAGAACTAGTAGCAACTGAACATAATATTATTCCTGACCGTATTGAAGTAGGAACATTCATGATCGCTGCTGCAATCGCTGGCGGTAATGTTCTGATTGAAGATGCAGTGCCAGAACATATTAGTTCCGTTATTGCAAAGCTTGAAGAAATGGGCGTTCAAATCATTGAGGAAGATAAAGGGATCCGTGTTATAGCTCCAGAAAAACTAAAAGCTGTTGACGTGAAAACAATGCCTCACCCAGGTTTCCCTACTGATATGCAAGCACAAATGACAATTATCCAAATGCTCAGTGAAGGTACAAGCCTAATGACAGAAACGGTTTTTGAAAATCGCTTTATGCATGTGGAAGAAATGCGCCGCATGAATGCTGACATGAAAATCGAAGGTCATTCGGTTATTATTTCTGGACCTGCAAAACTTCAAGGAGCTGAAGTTGCTGCGACAGATTTACGTGCAGCGGCTGCACTTATCCTTGCAGGACTTGTAGCTGAAGGATATACACAAGTGACAGAATTGAAATACTTAGATCGTGGTTACTTCAATTTCCACAAAAAACTTCAAGCGCTTGGTGCTGACATCGAACGTGTAGATGATGAAGTTTTAAAAACTCAACCAATTGCCTCTCTATTTGAATAATTAATATCCGACACCTCGTCAAATAATTTTGACGGGGTGTTTTTTTATGAAAAAGCTTTCCTAACGTTGTTTGATTTGTGCTATAATTCAAAAGAAGCGTGTAAATAAAAAGATAAATACATATTAAGAGAGGAGTTAATGGATAGATGGCAAAAGATGTCGGCATAGATTTAGGAACAGCAAACGTATTGATCCATGTTAAGGGAAAAGGTATTGTGATTAATGAACCATCTGTAGTAGCAGTAAACAATAAAACGGGTGCAGTTTTAGCCGTTGGTACTGAAGCAAGAAATATGGTAGGGAGAACACCTGGAGATATTACTGCGATTCGACCAATGAAAGACGGTGTGATCGCAGATTTCGATATTGTACAAGAGATGCTGCGTTTCTTCATTACAAAGCTTAACTTGCGTACCTTTTTTTCAAAACCGAGAATTTTGATCTGCTGCCCTACGAATATCACGACGGTAGAGCAAAATGCGATTAGAGAAGTAGCAATGAAAAGCGGTGGGAAGCAAATTTTCCTTGAAGAAGAACCAAAAGTCGCAGCGATCGGTGCAGGCATGGATATTTATGAACCAAGCGGCAACATGGTCATCGATATTGGCGGTGGGACGGCGGATATTGCGGTCCTTTCTATGGGAGACATCGTAACAAGTCAATCCGTAAAAGTAGCCGGTAACGTATGGGACAACGATATTCTTCAGTACGTGAAGCGTAAATACAATTTATTGATTGGTGAAAGAACTTCTGAAAACATTAAAATTCAAATTGGGACAGCTTTTAAAGGGAACAAGCAGGAACAATTAGAGATTCGCGGTAGAGATCTATTAAGCGGTTTGCCAAAAACGATCACTATTCAAAGTGAAGAAGTGGAAGAAGCGATCCATGATTCCTTACAGATCATTGTTCAAGCGGCGAAACAAGTGCTCGAACAAACACCACCAGAATTATCTGCGGATATTATTGACCGCGGTATCATCATGACAGGTGGAGGCTCATTGCTGGACGGTTTAGACTTATTGCTGGCAGAACAATTGAAGGTTCCTGTTTTAGTAACAGAAAGTCCTTTAGATGTTGTGGCGCTTGGAACAGGTATTTTACTAGATGCTCTTTCTAAAAAGAAAGGGACAAGTAAATTCTAAGTAATTAGGAGGAAATCGTTCATGCTTGATATTAAAGAAATCAAAAAAATATTGCCTCACCGCTATCCTTTTTTATTGATCGATAGAGTAATTGAAGTAGAGGCTGGTAAAAAAGTCAAAGCAATCAAAAATGTCACCGCGAACGAAGAGTTCTTCAATGGACATTTCCCGGATTATCCGGTTATGCCTGGTGTTTTGATCGTAGAAGCATTAGCACAAGCTAGTGGGATCGCGATGCTAGGAGCTGATGGCAATGAAAATAAAATCGGTTTATTTGCCGGCATTGATGGTTGCCGTTTTAAACGCCAAGTTATTCCAGGAGATCAGCTGGTTTTAGAATCAGAAATCACTAGAATGCGTGGTGCTATTGCAAAAGCAAAAGTGAAAGCAACGGTGGAAGATGAGATCGTCTGTGAAGCAGAAATTATGTTTGCTTTATCGGATGTACCTGAATAAATGAGGAAAAAAGAGCTTGCTTGTGAAAATGAGTAGGTTCTTTTTTTAGTATTATGCAGGAATATTTGGCTTTCGGCAACCTGTTAAAAAGTGATTATGTAGCGCTATTATCGGGTTAAAACGATATTTTCTCTTTAGAATAAATGTCGATTTTGAAAAGAAAAAGCTCCCTCAAAAATAGATTTTTGATTAGTAAAGCGCACAAATTCGCCTTTTTTCGTAACATTTTGTTATAAAACTCCTTCAATTTCCCGAAAAAGAACTAGAAAACAACAAAACAAGCCACAAAATCACTAAAAACAGTTCAATATTGTAATGGAAAATTTTTCCAATTATTGTCTGTTTTACTATCAATAGTTCATTTAATGAACTAAGACCTTTTTTTGACGATAAATCGTTATTTGCTTGCAGCACAAAGGATTTGTCGGTTTTTAAGACAGAAATCACTAAAAACTAAAGTTGTCTGAAAAATTCCGCAATCGTGCTTTTTTACAAATATTTCAATGAAAGCGCAAAATATGGCTCGTCTGTCAAACAGGTTTAACTTTCTGGTAACCAAGTCTGTTTTTTCATGTGGTACGATAAGTCTCGTAATTAACAAGGAGGTTTTTATTACATGAAAAAAGCATTCGTAGCGGTAGTTGCAGGATTGATTATCGCAGGAGCAAGCTCCACCCCAACTTTTGCCGCAGAGGTTAAAGTACAAAAAGGGGATTCATTATGGAAAGTATCGAAAACTCACAATGTGTCTATAAATGACTTGAAGAAGGAAAACAATCTAAAATCCAACATCGTTTTCCCTGGACAAGTTCTTAAAATTAACGAAGGATCTTCTAACGTATCCAAATATAAAGTAGTACAAGGAGATACACTTAGTCACATTGCTAAGAAGAAGAACGTTTCTGTTGCTAACTTGAAATCTTGGAATAAACTTTCTTCCGATTTGATCGTAACAGGACAAGTATTAACTATTGGTGGCACTAATAATGATGCTCCAACTGTAGCGGCAACACCAGCTCCAGCACCAAAACAACAAGCACCTGCACAACCAGCGCCAAAACAAGCGCAACCAGCTGAAAACAAACAACAAGCAAGCACTGCATCTGAAGCTAAACCAGCTGCTTCAAGCAATAACTCTTCTGCAAAAGCATGGATCGCACAACGCGAATCCGGCGGTTCTTACTCAGCTAGAAATGGTCGTTATGTTGGGAAGTATCAATTAGACGCTTCTTATCTTAATGGGGATCATTCTGCTGCTAACCAAGAACGTGTAGCAGACAAATATGTTTCTGAAAGATACGGTTCTTGGGACAATGCAAAAGCACACTGGGAATCTAAAGGTTGGTACTAAGAATTAAATGAAATGATCAAATAGGAAGCCGGCTAAGGCTTCCTATTTTTTTGTGGAAAGCCGCGGATAGGGTTAGGAACTCGTATTGATTTATGATAAACTAAAAGATATCATCGTCTATACGAGGAGTAATTGATTATATGGAACGAAAACAAGTAGATATATTAGGAATCCCTTTTTTGGCTGTCACGCAATCGGAATTTGTGCAGCTGCTTATCCAAGACGCACTGGAAGGGAAAAAACGGTTTGTTGTGACCGCGAATCCAGAGATCGTCATGCAGACTAGGCAAGACAACACCTTTAAACAAGTTGTTTTGCAAGCTGACTATATCGTCGCAGATGGCGTCGGGATTTTAATGGCGGCTGAACAATTCGGTGATCCGCTTCCCGAACGTGTAACTGGATTTGATACATTGACGGGCGTATTAGAGGCGGCAAGCGCGCAAAGATTACGGGTCTATTTTTTAGGCGCAAAGCCGGAAATAAGCGAATTAATGAAAAATACATTAGCCGATGCTTATCCTGCGTTAGAAATCGTGGGGATCAGGCATGGCTACTTTGATGTGAATGAGAGCATGGCGATTGCGGAAGAGATACGTGCTAGCGGAGCAGACTTTGTCTTTGTGGCTTTAGGAGCTCCGGCGCAGGAAAAGTGGATCTTATCGCAGTTGCCTACATTTGATAAAGGGATCTTCATGGGAGTCGGTGGTAGCTTTGACGTGCTTTCTGGAAGCGTCAAACGTGCGCCGAAGCTTTGGATCGTCTTGCGGTTGGAATGGTTTTATCGCTTGATGACGAATCCTTCCAGATGGCGTCGCTACTTTGCGATTCCGCAGTTTATGATGGCGGTCAGACGTGAGAAAAAAAGAAGAAACAGGTGAGGAACATGCAGATCCGAAAAGTAGAATGGAAAGAATTGTCCTTGTCATTTCGTGCAAATATCCAGACTAGCTATGGTGTCCAGACTGCCAAGCACTTCTTTTTACTGGCTTTAGAAGACGAGCAGGGCTTTACTGGTTATGGAGAATTAGAAGCTTTTGAGTTGCCTGATTATACCGAAGAAACCTTAGAAGGTGCATTTGGGCTTATTAGAGGGCTGTTGCTGCCACTTTTAATGGAGCATGAGATCAGTCATCCGCGAGAGGTAAGAGCGCTGTTTGGCTGGATCAGAGGGAATGAAATGGCCAAAGCTGCTGTCGAAACGGCGGTGTGGGACTTACATGCGAAACGAAAAGGAATTTCCTTGGCCGAATTGCTGGGAACGCAAAGAAGCACTGTTCCTGTAGGTGTGAGCATTGGGATCCAACCGACGCCGGAAGCATTGGTGAAAACAGTTGGAGCATACTTGAAAGAAGGCTATCAGCGTATCAAGATCAAAATCAAACCAGGCTCAGACTATGAACATCTAAAAGCAGTTCGCGAAGCATATCCGTCTATTTCGATGATGGCAGATGCAAATTCCGCCTACGAATGGCAGGATATAGAACTCTTGAAAAAAATAGACACACTTGACTTGGAAATGATCGAACAGCCTTTTGGTGTAAACGATCTGTTTTATCATGCAGAACTCCAAAAACAGTTGCAGACAAAAATCTGTTTAGATGAAAATATCCGTTCGCTTGCTGATTTGGAGCAAGCTTATCGTTTGGGAAGCTGTCAGGCAGTTAATTTGAAAATCGCTAGAGTTGGCGGGATCGCAGAAGCGTTAGATATTATTTCATTTTGTGTGGAAAACAAACTGCTCGTTTGGTGTGGTGGTATGTATGAAGCGGGGATTGGGAGAGCTTTTAATTTGGCTTTGGCTGGGAATGAAGCATTTACGTTCCCTGGGGATATCTCAGCGACAGACCGTTATTTCGAAAAAGATATTTTGACAGAAGATTTTGTGTTGGAAAACGGCTCGCTACGTATTCCTTCTGGTATTGGGATCGGTGTTGAACTGCGAGAAGATCTGAGCACGTTTACAAAAAGTGAAGGTACATATTATTTCGATAAGAAAGAAGGTGAGTGATAGGTGATTTGGTGGAGTATTTTAGTTGGCTTTTTGGTGGCGCTTATCTTAGTGCCTGTCGTCAGGAAATTCGCTTTTATGATTGGCGCGGTAGATGTGCCAAGACAAAGGCATATGCACAAGAAAACCACCGCTACATTAGGCGGCGTGGCTTTTTTTCTTGGCTTTACAGCTGGCGTCATTTTCTTGCCGATTGATTGGATGGAATTTTTGCCGGTCTATGTCGGTGGCTTGATTATTGTAATTTTAGGAATTATAGATGATATTATTGAACTCGCGCCGCGTTATAAATTGCTTGGCCAGATTGCTGCTGCATTATGTGTCACGGTTTGGGGGCATATTTCGATTGGCTTTATTAATATCCCTTTTTATGGACAGCTGGAATTCGGTGTGTTTGGGATCCCGATCTCTATTTTGTGGATTGTGGCAATCATTAATGCGCTCAACTTGATCGATGGTTTAGATGGCTTGGCAGGAGGAGTTTCCTTTATTGCGTTGATGACGATTGCGGGCATGGCGATCTTGCTGAAGGATACCTTTGTTGCGCCGATCGCATTTGTGCTAGCGGCTGCAGTATTAGGATTCTTGATTTTTAACTTTCCACCGGCAAGCATTTTTATGGGAGATACAGGAGCGCAATTTCTCGGCTACATGATTGCTGTTTTGTCGTTGATGGGATTCAAAAACGTTACCTTTATCTCATTATTAGTACCGATCATTATTTTGGGTGTGCCACTTTCCGATACGTTTTTTGCGATTATCCGAAGATGGAAAGCAAAAGTTCCGATTTCCATGGCAGACAGATCGCATCTGCATCATCGACTGATGGCGTTAGGCTTTACACCGCGTCAAACGGTGCTGCTGATCTATGCGATGGCATTGCTGTTTTCAATGACTGGCTTCGTATTCTCGTTTTCGACTACTTGGGGCGCGGCTATTTTGTTGATCTTATTGCTTATAAGTGTAGAGGTGATCGTGGAATTTATTGGTTTGGTTGGGGAAAATTATCGGCCGATACTGCAGTTGTTGCAGAAGATCCATCGTAAACGAAGATAAAAAAGGCTTCCTTCGATTATTGAAGGAAGCCTTTTTAGTGATCATGGAGAACTTGTTCCGGATGTTGACGTTGAGGAAGAATCTTCATTTTCCTGCTTCATTGCTTCGGAATAAGTCTGTACTCCTGAGAATGGTTTGTTGATGTCTAATTCGTTAGCAAACTCATTACCGATCTGCTGAACAGAATTTTCATCTAATTTGTAATAATAAACCGTATCTGTCGGGTCGTCTCCGCCTTTAAGATCTAAAGAATCAATTTTGATATCGTGTGTCATCCCGTATTTAGCGATCGAAAGCATCTGATCAAACTTCAAGTTTGTTTTCATGCTCTTTCCAACGGTGTCGATAATGCTGGAATATTTACTGATTGAGCTAATAGAAGAAGCTTTCTTCACGATTGCTTTGATGATCATTTGCTGACGCTTGCCGCGCTCGATGTCGTTATCGATGTGACGAGTTCTAGCAAGTGCTAGAGCTTGTTCACTGTTTAAATGCTGTCTTCCTTTGTGAAGTGTGATCGCTCCTGCTTTATCGTCTGAATTTTGTTCGGTGAAAGTAACTGGAACATCCATATCGATACCGCCGAGGGCATCAACAATAGATAAGAATGAATCGAAATTGAATCGGACATAATAATCGATCGGCACTTTGAATTGTTCCTGCACCGTCTGCATCGTCAATGCTGGACCGCCATATGCATGAGCAGCATTTATTTTCGTATACGTATCAATATCTTTCTTAGGGTAGCTGATGTGTACATAAGAGTCACGAGGGATACTCGTCATTTTTACACGGTTTTCTTTCACATTGAATGTCGCTAAGATCAGCGAGTCGCTTCGGGCTGGGCCGTCAGACGCTCGTTTTTTACCAGTATCGACACCAATCAATAGAATAGAAAAACTGTCTTTGATAGGCTCCACTTCGGAAGTACGCAGATCGGACATTTTGCCGTCTCGTACATCTTCAAAGGCATTATCAGCAGCTAGTTTCGTTTTTGCAAATAAGTAAGTACCATAGCCGACTCCAGATAGAACAATCACCATGAGTGGAATCAAGACCCAATACAGAACTCTTCTGCGTTTTTTGTATTTTCGCAGGGCAGAGCGATCTTTCGGTTGTTTAGTCATATATCAATTCTCCTTAAATTTCGGTTTAGCAACAACAAGTTGGTTTGTAATGCTTTGCGCACTGATAACATTTTATCATGCGTTTCCTACAAGAAGATTACACAAAACTAAAGAATTCTTAAAAAGATTAAAGCGATTTTGTGTGTACTCGCTTTATTATACCTAATGAAATGCGAAATATATATACAAAGAAGAAAATTTAAATATTTCTTAAGTATCTTTTAGAGACTGAAACTGGCGAAAAAAATTCAGAACCGTACAAACGTCTTGTGTATATAGCTCGAATTCCTTCGTAGTGGATTGATAATCGAAGTGCAGATTTTCTAGTAAGCGGATCGAAGCGGTATTATCGGGCAGTACCTTGGCTGTGACTCCGCGAAGATATGTCTGTTTTTCAAGTAATTCGATAAAAGTAGTGAGCGCTTCAGTCATGATTCCTCTGCGCCAAAATTGCTGGGCAAGTTCGTATCCGATCTCTGCTGTTTTATCAGCAGACAGGATATCATTGATACCGAGCGAACCTATGATCTGATCTTCAATGAATAATGTATAACGGCAGGCTGCAGGCTCTTCTTCGATCAATCGAATCATTTCTTGAGCTTGCGAAACGGTAGCGAATTTTTCGATATTCATGTATCTTGCTACAGCTTCATCCGACCAAATGGAAAAAAGCGCCGCCGCATGAGCGCTTTTTGTTTTCTTAAAGGTGACTCGCTTGGAGATGATCTCCTCTGGGAGAGTCGTTAAAAATTCAGTGTCTGTCATTTACTAAACACTCTTTTCGCGATATTTTTGTTGTCCCCTTTTTAATACTACTTGACCATTCGTCATTTCAATCAGCCAAGCTTCAAATGTATCTAGATCATTTTGATCGACAAAAATGGTCAAGACAACATTTTCGGTGAAATTCTTTTCATAAATCTGATAATTTTCTTGCGTAAGCAGATTTTCAACTTTCCCAAGTTGGGGATATGAAATCGTACAATCTACTAAGGTAGCTAGTGTCCGTTCGACGACGCCGATCGCTTGGAGTGCTTCGCTCACAGAATTCCCATAAGCTCTAACAAGACCACCGGCTCCCAATTTGATCCCGCCGAAATAGCGAGTAACGACCACCACCGTGTTTTTTAAGCGGCGTTTTTTTAAAACCTCCAGCATTGGCACGCCGGCAGTTCCACTTGGTTCGCCATCATCGTTGGCTTTTTGATGTTGATCTCTTTCTCCGATCAAATAGGCAGAACAATTGTGCGTGGCTTGATTATGCTTTTTTTTGATCTGTGCGATAAATGATTGCGCTTCTTCCTCAGTTTCTGCACGTGAAACGGAACAGATAAAGCGAGATTTATCGATCACGATCTCATGTTCACCGGTTTGTTTGATGGTAAGGTACTGTTCCAGCATAAAATGCCTCCAATATAAGCCGCTTGCTTAAAAGCTAATCCTTTTCCGCAAGCTGTACTTAGTCTAGCGAATCTGATTTTATTTTAGCGGATAGTAGAACGCTTGTACAGTTGTTTCTGCACAAAAGGGCTATTCGAGATGATGTAGGAACAAATCCATGTTATAATATTTCTGCTATTACTTTTGACAGGTGTCGAAAAAGGGTAAATAGGTATTAAGACATTTTTGTATGGCATAGAAAGTTATTAGCTAAGGCATCAGGCCATTTCTGGCGTATGTTATGATAAATAACCAGTACTACTTAAAAAAGGGTGAAAATCATGAATAACACTATAAATTGACCAACAAGATTATTTTGCATGGTCAAAATAACTTTTATGAAGAGAGGGGTAGTCATAATGACACTCAAAATCATGATTGTAGATGATCACCAACTCTTTCGCGAGGGACTAAAACACATTCTTGAAACGGAAGATTCTTTTGAAGTGGTCTTGGAAGCAGAAGATGGCAAAAATATTGTGTCAAAAGTAAGAGAGGCGAGTCCGGATGTTATTTTGATGGATATCAACATGCCCTCTGTAAATGGTTTAGACGCTACGGAGATGCTGATCAGGCAATTTCCAAGCGCAAAAATTATTATGTTATCGATACATGATTCTGATGAATTTGTTTCATCTGCTTTGAAAACTGGCGCAGTCGGCTATCTATTAAAAGAAATGGACGCGAACGAACTGATCGAAGCAATCAAAGTAGTTTATAAAGGTGGTGCTTATATCCATCCAAAAGCCGCTATCAAATTGATTCGGGAATATCGAAATTTAGCCAGTTCCAGCTCTGCGCAGGGTAATTATGGCTACAGACAGCCGGAAGTGAAAATGCCATTGCACTTGCTGACCCATCGAGAATGTGAGGTACTGCAATTGTTGACGGATGGGAAAAGTAACCGCAGTATCGGGGAAGCACTTTTTATCAGTGAAAAAACAGTTAAAAATCATGTGAGTAGTATTTTGCAGAAAATGAAAGTAAATGATCGTACGCAAGCAGTTGTGACTGCTATTAAGCATGGTTGGGTTTATATTCGTTAAAGGGGGATATTATGAAAGAAAAGATTGCGGTTGTAACGGACAGCACTGCTTATTTGCCGGCAGAAACGGTAGAAAAGTATAACATCCACGTCATCCCGTTGTCTGTTATTATTGACGGTGAGGTTTATAAAGAGGGAATTGATATTACAACAGCCGAATTTTACGAAAAAGCAAAAGCGGCAGACCAGTTCCCAACTTCTTCGCAACCTTCACCAGGGGAATTTGTCCAGTTATTTGAAGAAATGAAAGAACAAGGGTATACCCATGTCTTCAGCATCCACCTTTCCAGTGGTATCAGTGGAACCTATCAAAATGCGCTGTCGTCTGGTCAAATGGTAGAAGGCATCGAAGTGATCGGCATCGATTCTGGACTTTCATGCATGGCGCAAGGTTCTCTAGCTGTTAAAGCAAGTGAACTAATTGCGCAAGGCAGTGATTCGCAGGAGATCCTCGAAGCGTTGGAAAAAAAGCTGACAACGATGGATGCTTATTTCCTTGTGGATGATTTAAATAACTTACAACGCGGTGGCCGCCTTTCAGGTGCGCAAGCCTTGATAGGAAGCTTATTACAGATCAAACCGATTCTTTATTTTGAAGATAAGGTCATTACACTTTTTGAAAAAGTACGAACTAAGAAAAAAGCATTGAAGCGAATTGAGGAATTACTCGGTCAAGCAGTCAAAAGAGGAGAAGCAAAGCAAGCTTATGTCATTCATGGCAATGATCCAGAGAGTGGACAAAAGTGGCTAGAGGTCTTACAAACAAACTACCCTACGGTTGAATTTCATTTGTCTTACTTCGGTCCAGTCATAGGAACGCATTTAGGCGAAGGGGCTTTGGGATTGACTTGGGCGAGCAAATAAAGGTAAAAATAGTTTTTTGTGCAGCTAACACTGTGCAAAAAACTATTTTTTTATAGAAGAATATATTATTTTTGAAATGAAGCCTAGCTAAAAATAGCAAAGTAGCTTCTGCAAAGAATGGAGAAATCGTGTATAACTATTTCAAAGGAGGTAGCAGAATGGCTGTTTTTCCTGGGAAGTTATATACGAAGGCGGAATTAGAAGCAACGGATGGCTTACAAACAATTGCAGGGATCAATGGAAACCCTCCTCGCTGTTTTCGCTGCGGAAATCGGGACGATTTTGGGAAGATGCCTTGTTTATGTGGGAAGAAGGATTGTTTGTATTGCCGTCGCTGTATTCAGATGGGTCGCGTCAATGCCTGCACGACTTTATTTTATAGAAAAAGCGAAGAAGAAGCACCATCAAGGAGAACATTTTTGGAATGGCAAGGAGACTTGTCGGAGGCGCAACAGCAAGCAAGTGAGCGTATCGTACAAGCAGTAGTAGAGAAGAAGCCACTCTTACTATGGGCGGTGGCAGGATCAGGCAAAACAGAAATGCTTTTTGCCGGAATCGATCGGGCTTTGCAGAATGGCGAACGCGTGGCGCTGGCGACACCACGGGTAGATGTATGCTTAGAATTACAACCGCGATTAGAAGCAGCATTTCCGCATGTCCCGAAATGCTGTTTATATGGCGGATCTGAAGAAAAGTACTTGGGAGAACGCTTTGTCATTGCGACGACCCATCAGCTAGTCCGATACTATCGAGCTTTTGATACGGTTTTTATAGATGAGGTCGATGCTTTTCCATATAGTCAAGATCCTCTTCTAGCTTATGCTGTTGATAAAGCTGCGAAAGAAAAGTGTACGCAAATTTATATTACTGCTACACCAACGCGTACTTGGCAACAAGAATGTGCGACTGGGCTGCGCGATCATGTCAAAATCCCGGCACGATATCATGGCTATCCACTTCCTGTCCCGATCGCGGTTTGGATAGGCAATTGGCAAAGGAGATTAAAAAAAGGCAAACTGCCATTTCAGATCGAAACATGGCTGGATATGATTCTCTCGAAAAACAAACCGGTATTGCTCTTCTTTCCTAGCATTACTCTGATGAAGAAAAGCTATCCGCTTTTTCAAGCGGCATACAAAGATGTGGAATCTGTCTATGCAGAAGATCCGGAGCGTAAGAGCAAAGTAGAGAAACTGCGTCAAGGGAAAATACAATTGTTGCTCACCACTACGATTCTGGAAAGGGGAGTTACTTTTCCAAATGTCCAAGTCGGTGTTATCGGTGCAGAAGAAGCAGTTTTTAGCGAGTCGGCACTTGTGCAGATCGCGGGACGGGTGGGAAGAAAAACCGAATACCCGCAAGGCGAGATCCGCTTTTTCCATTATGGAAAATCCCTTGCTATTTGCCGAGCGATCAGCCAAATCAATGAAATGAACCGATTAGCTAGGGAAGCGGGACTACTGCGATGAAGCGTAGGTGTCCTATTTGCGGAGCAGTTATTCTGGAAAAAATCGGCTGGACTTTTTGGGAGGTCAATGTAAACCGCTGCTGCCAAACCTGCAGGAATGCCTTTGAACCTATAGAGTCCCCTTGTTGCGAGCGGTGCAGTAAACCTGCTGTCAGTGGAGTCTGTAGAGATTGTGAAAGCTGGAGAACTAGCGGCCGTGCATATCTACAAAAAAACTATTCGCTATATCACTACAATGAATTTGCAAAGGAAGTTACAACTCAATTTAAATTCCGAGGAGACTATGAGATCGCACGTGTTTTTAGCAGACCGCTCCAAAAGCAATTGGAACAGCTTTCGGTAGAAGAGATCATTGTTATTCCACTGCATGAAGACCGTCTGCAAGAGCGGGGCTTTAATCAAACAGAAGCGCTTTTGCAAGTCATCGCCCAACCGTACCAAAACTGGCTGCAACGAAAAGAGCAAGGTAAACAGTCGAAAAAAAGCCGCAAAGAACGACTTCGTATGAAACAAATCTTCTCTTTGACTGCGGATGCAACTATAAACGGCAAAACGATTTTATTGGTGGATGATGTATACACGACAGGCGCTACACTTCATTGTGCAGCAGAACTTTTGCATGAACATGGTGCAAAGCAAATTGAAGCAATTACGATTTTTCGTTAAAAAAGGTTTGCGGTCGGGTCGAATGTGGAAACTAAAGTATAAAATCATAATGGGATAAAAATAAAGAAAACCTTTACAAAAATATGGTATAAATATTTGCAAAAACAGTGTATATACCGTAGACTAAAGGTAAGAAGTTAACGCTTCTTGGTTGTGATTTTTGTTTTATCTCAAAGGAGGAATTGCTATGCTTAAGTACAACATTCGTGGTGAGAATATTGAAGTTACAGAACCGATCCGAGATTATGTGGAAAAGAAAATCGATAAATTAGAAAGATACTTCAATGAAACACCAGACGCAAACGTACACGTCAATTTGAAAGTTTATTCCGATAAGAGTGCAAAGGTCGAAGTGACAATCCCGCTTCCCAATCTAGTATTACGTGCGGAAGAAACAAATGGCGACTTGTATGCAAGCGTTGACTTGATCGCAGATAAATTAGAACGGCAAATCCGGAAGCATAAAACGAAAGTTAACCGAAAATTCCGAGATAAAGGCAGTGAAAAAGACTACTTTGCATTTTCGGAGATCAATGATAGCACGCCGTCTGAAGAAACGGACAGCGATTATGATATTGAGATCGTGAGAACAAAGAGTTTTTCTCTAAAACCAATGGATAGCGAAGAAGCAGTTTTGCAAATGAATTTGTTGGGGCATAATTTCTTTGTATTCAACGATGCAGAGACAAATGGAACCAACATTGTATATAAACGCAAAGACGGGAAGTATGGTCTGATCGAAACAGAAGCAGACTGAGTGATTTTTAAAAATAATGCGACGCCTTACCTGATTGATTGGTAAGGCGTTTTTCTAGTAAGAGAATTAATCATTATGTTGTCTTTTCTGCGTGTTTAGTGATAAAATTAAGGAGCATATCGAAAAAATGAACGAGAATTTATATAAGACAGGATAAAGTTGAAACAGAAGAGGAGAATCAAAATGGCAGGTTTATTAAAACGAATTTTTGAATCTGGGAAAAAGGATTTAAAATATTTGGAGAAAAAGGCAGATCAAATAGAAGCATTAGCAGATGAAACAGCAAGCCTATCTGATGAACAACTACGCGGAAAAACAGATGAATTCAAAGCGCGTTTTGCAAATGGAGAGACCTTAGATGATTTATTAGTAGAGGCGTTCGCGGTTGCTCGCGAAGGCGCAAAACGAGCACTCGGCTTGTATCCGTTCCGTGTTCAGCTCATGGGTGGTATCGTGCTGCATGAGGGTAATATTGCAGAAATGAAAACTGGTGAAGGTAAAACGTTGACAGCTACATTGCCGGTTTATTTAAACGCGCTTTCTGGCGAAGGAGTCCATGTGGTTACGGTCAATGAATACTTGGCTCACCGGGATGCAGAAGAAATGGGTGTGCTTTACGACTTCTTAGGTTTGCGAGTAGGACTCAACTTGAATTCTATGTCCAGTGAAGAAAAACGAGAAGCTTATCTAGCTGACATCACTTATAATACCAATAACGAATTAGGATTCGATTACCTGCGTGATAACATGGTTGTTTATAAAGAAGAAATGGTTCAGCGGCCATTATCTTTTGCCATCATCGATGAAGTCGATTCTATTCTTATCGATGAAGCGAGAACACCGCTGATTATTTCTGGAGAAGCAGAAAAATCTACGCTGCTTTATGTACGGGCAAATTCGTTTGTTACAACTTTAACAGCAGAAACTGACTTTACGGTCGATATCAAGACGAAAACGGTACAATTAACAGAAGAAGGGATGACCAAAGGGGAAAAATATTTTGGTGTAGATAACCTCTTTGATTTAGATAATACGGTGATTCTTCATCATATCGCGCAAGCACTCAAAGCAAATTACACGATGGACTTAGATGTCGATTATGTGGTTCAAGAAGACGAAGTGCTGATCGTGGACCAATTTACAGGTCGTATCATGAAAGGCCGTCGCTTCAGCGAAGGATTACACCAAGCTTTAGAAGCTAAAGAAGGCGTAACGATTCAAAATGAATCGAAAACGATGGCTACGATCACTTTCCAAAACTACTTCCGAATGTATAAGAAATTAGCTGGGATGACAGGTACAGCGAAAACAGAAGAAGAAGAATTCCGCGATATCTACAACATGCGAGTTATTGAGATCCCAACGAATAAAGATATTATTCGTGATGATAAACCGGATTTGATCTATACAACTATGGATGCGAAATTCAGTGCGGTCGTGGATGACATTGCAGAACGCCATGCCAATGGTCAACCAGTTCTTGTTGGTACGGTAGCGATCGAAACATCTGAATTGATTTCGCAAAAACTAAAACGCAAAGGCGTAAAACATGATGTGTTAAATGCAAAGCAGCATGAACGTGAAGCCGATATCATTGCCAAAGCGGGTGAAAAAGGTGCAGTTACGATCGCAACCAATATGGCCGGTCGTGGTACGGATATTAAACTTGGCGAAGGTACTGTAGAAGCTGGCGGTTTAGCGGTTATCGGTACGGAACGTCATGAATCACGCCGGATCGATAATCAGTTGCGTGGTCGTTCAGGTCGTCAAGGAGATCCAGGTGTAACGCAATTCTATCTTTCTATGGAAGATGAATTGATGCGTCGTTTCGGGTCGGACAACATGAAGAGCATGATGGAGCGTTTTGGCATGAGTGATGAAGCGATCCAAAGTAAAATGGTTAGCCGTGCTGTAGAATCAGCGCAAAGACGTGTAGAAGGAAACAACTTCGATTCCCGTAAACAAGTCTTGCAATATGATGATGTTTTGCGTCAGCAACGTGAAGTTATTTATAAACAGCGTTATGAAGTTATCAATGCAGACAATGGATTGCGTGAGATCATTGAGCAGATGATCGAGCGGACGATCAACCGCATTGTATCTGCTCATGCTTCCAGCCATGAACCAGAAGAGGAATGGAATCTACAAGCGATCGTTGATTATGTAGATGCCAATCTGCTGCCAGAAGGCGTTGTCACTACGGATAATTTAAAACAAAAAGATAGCGAAGAGATCCAAAACTTTATCTTTGAAAAAATCAAAGAAGCCTATAATGAAAAAGAAACACTTCTTTCACGAGAAGAGTTTAACGAATTTGAAAAAGTAGTCTTGCTTCGTGTAGTCGATACGAAATGGGTAGATCATATTGATGCGATGGATCACTTGCGAGAAGGCATTCATTTACGTGCCTACGGTCAAATCGATCCGCTTCGTGAATATCAATCTGAAGGATTTGCGATGTTTGATACAATGATCGATTCTATCGATGAAGATGTGGCACGCTACATTATGAAAGCAGAGATCCAACAAAACCTTGAGCGGGAGCAAGTGGCAAAAGGCGATGCAGTCGACCCGTCAGAAGGAAAACCAAAAGCAAAACGTCAACCGATCAGAAAAGACAAACACATCGGACGCAACGACCCTTGCCCATGCGGCAGCGGCAAGAAGTACAAAAACTGTCATGGTAAGCTAGACTAGCCGACATAGAAAAGCGCCTTAGAAAAGGCGCTTTCTGTATGCAACCTAAAATAACAATCAAAAGGTGGAAAATAGAAATGGAATTAGCGGATATTCGTAATGAATTAGAACAAACGGCGGTACAAATCAAAGACTTTAGGGGGTCTCTTTGACTTAGAAAGCATGGAAGCCCGTATTGCCGAGTTAGAAGATCAAATGCTGGATCCGAGTTTTTGGAATGATCAACAAGGAGCTCAAACGGTCATCAATGAAGCTAATGGATTAAAAGACACGTATCAAGCGTTTCATCAATTAGAAGAACAACAGGAAAATCTGGAAGTCAGCTTAGAGCTTTTACGGGAAGAGCTAGATGCCGATCTGAAAGAGCAAGTGGAAGAAGAGTTGCAGACGTTTGTCCGCGAACTGAAAGATTTTGAATTGAAAATGATTTTAAGCGAGCCATATGACAAAAACAATGCGATCTTAGAAATTCATCCAGGCGCGGGCGGCACAGAATCACAAGATTGGGGATCGATGTTGCTGCGTATGTATCAGCGCTTTGCCGATAAAAAAGGGTTCAAGGTTGAAATGTTGGATTATCAAGCTGGCGATGAAGCTGGGATCAAAAGTGTCACTCTGCTGATCAAAGGATTGAATGCTTACGGTTATTTAAAAGCAGAAAAAGGCGTTCATCGTTTAGTACGGATCTCGCCGTTTGATTCTTCAGGCCGTCGTCATACATCGTTTGTTTCGGTAGATGTGATGCCGGAATTGAATGATGATATCGAGATCGAAGTGCGCCCTGAAGATTTGAAAATCGATACTTACCGTGCTACTGGTGCAGGTGGACAGCATATCAATACGACCGATTCAGCTGTTCGGATGACTCACTTGCCGACGGGGATTGTGGTTACTTGTCAATCAGAGCGTTCACAGTTGAAAAACCGAGAACAAGCAATGAAAATGCTAAAAACGAAGCTATACCAAAAAGAACAAGAAGAAAAAGAACAAGAACTTGCAGCGATTCGTGGTGAACAAAAAGAAATCGGATGGGGTAGTCAAATTCGTTCATACGTTTTCCATCCTTATTCGATGGTCAAAGATCACCGCACGGAAGTCGAGACCGGAAATACACAAGCTGTCATGGACGGGGAAATCGATGACTTTATCAACGCCTACTTGCGTTCAAAGATAAATTAAGGAGTAAGTAATGAATAAAAAACGTCGTAAAAAGTCCTCTGCAAGGATAGTATCCAAATGGATGGAATATATATATGTAATCATAGGAGCAGCTATAATTGCGATTGCTTTTAATACGCTATTACTACCGAACCACGTGGCTTCGGGCGGTGTAAGCGGGATAAGCACGATTCTCAACTCGCTTACGGGCTGGACACCAGCATTTATTCAATGGGCGTTTAATATCCCTCTCTTTATCGCAGGCGTATTGTTTTTGGGCTATCAGTTTGGGATCAAGACATTTGTGGGAACGATGCTACTGCCACTATTCGTTTATCTGACGCAGCATTTCGATACGTGGACACATCAGCCACTCGTTGCTGCTCTGTTTGGTGGCGTGCTGGTCGGAGCAGGATTGGGAATCGTTTTCCGTGGCAAAGCTTCGACAGGCGGAACAGATGTTGTCGCACAAATATTGCATAAGTACACGCATCTATCCTTAGGTATATGTGTCGCGCTCATCGATGGCTTCGTGGTGGTTACGGCTATGGCTGTTTTTGACGTGGAATCTGGACTTTATGCGTTAGTTGCGCTATACGCAACTAGTAAAACCATCGATTTGGTGCAAGTAGGTCTCAATCAGTCGAAATCTGTCCTGATCATCTCAGAAAATCAAGATGCGATCCGGGAAGCAGTGCTTTATAAAATCGACCGCGGAATCACCCGATTATCTGCGCAAGGTGGTTATACAGATGATGAAAAGCAGATCCTGCTTTGCGTGATCGAGCAACGAGAATTTACCCGTTTAAAAGAAGTGATCAAAGAAATCGATCCGAATGCCTTTGTCGTGGTCATGAGCGCCAGCGAAGTATTAGGAGAAGGATTTACATTATAATGAAAAAGCTTGATACCGCAATGGTCTCAAGCTTTTTTTATAGTCGCGATAACTACCCGAAAAAAGGGAGAAGCAACTGTAATCATTTTTAATGTGGTTGTAATGTTAATTCTTAGTAAAAACATGTACAATTGGTACCAGTGGAAATTTCCAAGTTCCGCTCTGAAAGTATGAAAAATTACTTGTTACAAATCAATCAGTCAATGTAAAGCACGACATATAACTGTAATGTAAATAACCTATAGATGAAAAACTAGAATGGTATAATGGAGCATGTGATGCAGGGATATGCCCTGCAGACATATATATCTTTCTAGAACTCAGGTTTGCATTGCTAAGTAATCTAAAAAGGAAAGGCATAGCAAGGTGATAACATGATACTCATGGAAGATGTATATAAAAAATATCCAAACGGCATTACAGCTGCGAACGGACTCAATGTACATATAAAACAAGGTGAATTTGTTTATGTTGTTGGACCAAGTGGAGCTGGGAAATCTACTTTTATCAAGATGATCTATCGTGAAGAACGTGCAACGAAAGGTAATATCAGAGTAGATTCTTTTGACCTGATCAATATGAAAAATCGGGAAGTGCCATATCTTCGTAGACACGTTGGAGTTGTCTTTCAAGATTACAAATTACTCCAAAGCAAAACCGTCTACGAAAACATTGCCTACGCAATGGAGGTAGTAGAAGCTGAGCCAGCCGTTATCAAGGAACGTGTCATGGAAGTGCTGGACTTAGTAAACTTGAAACATAAAGTTCGGATGTTGCCGGATGAACTGTCAGGTGGAGAACAACAGCGTATCTCTATCGCCCGTTCAATAGCCAACATGCCCAAAGTCTTGATAGCTGACGAACCTACAGGAAACTTGGATCCGGATACTTCGTGGGAGATCATGAATATCTTGGAAGAAATCAGCAATCGCGGAACGACCATCGTAATGGCAACGCACAATAAAGAAATTGTGAACACATTGAAACATCGTGTTATCGCCATCGAAAATGGACGAATCGTACGGGATGAAGAGCAAGGAGAATATGGCTATGAAATTTAGAACATTTGGGCGACACGTCAAAGAAAGTTTCAAGAGTATCTATCGGAATGGCTGGATGACATTTGCGGCAGCCAGTGCAGTAACTGTTACGTTGATCTTAGTGAGTGTGTTTTTCGCGATTTTGCTCAACGTCAATAAACTTGCATCCGATGTGGAGAACAACGTACAAATCAATGTACATATCAGTCTCGGCGCGAAACAAGCAGAACAAGATACATTGAAAAATCAAATCGAGCAGCTTAATGGAGTTGAAAAAGTCACTT
This sequence comes from Listeria grayi, assembly GCF_900638015.1. Lineage (NCBI taxonomy): Bacteria > Bacillati > Bacillota > Bacilli > Caryophanales > Listeriaceae > Listeria > Listeria grayi. The sequence goes on along the minus strand of NZ_LR134483.1, from coordinate 2,472,926 downwards.
TTTCTTCGAAGGAAGAACAACTTAAAAAATTAGTTGGCTTCTATGGCAAAAACTTCAACCTCTTCAAACAAAACAATCCGCTTTATGATGTTTTTGTGGTTCAAGCTGAAAAACCAGAACAAACGAAAATGGTGGCCGAAGAGATCCACCAACTGAAAAATGTCGACAATGTCGATTATGGTAAGAAAACAGTTGATAAATTATTTAACACACTTAAATGGGCAAGATATGGTGGAATCGTTTTAAGTATCGGCTTGGTACTAACAGCCATGTTCCTGATCTCGAATACGATCAAGATCGCTATCTTCTCTAGAAGAAGAGAAATCGAGATTATGAAATTAGTTGGCGCAACAAACTGGTTCATTAGGTGGCCGTTCATTTTGGAAGGTGCTTGGCTAGGTTTCATCGGAGCAATTATTCCGGTTATCCTAACATTCATTGGATATATCAATACGTATCGTATCGTAAATCCAAAATTAGCCAGCAGTTCACTTTCACTATTACCACCGACGCCATTCGCGTATGAGATCAGCGGTCTAGTAATCGCTATCGGAGTTGTTATCGGTATTTGGGGCAGCGCGATTTCCATTCGCAGATTCTTGAAAGTTTAATTTTAATAGTAGGTATATACCCGTGTAAACGAAAATAAAACAATAAGGCTAGGGAGCTTTAGGAGGTAAATTAATTGAAAAAAAATGCATTTGTAGCACTTTCACTTGCAGCAGTCATTAGTTTAACACCAGCGTTCACAACAAACGCTTTTGCGGACATCAACAAGGATATCCAAGCAAAAGACAGCAAAATCGATAGTTTGAAATCTAAAAAGGATGATTTACAAAGTACATTATCTGATCTGATTACTAAAATCGAAAAAACTAAAGAAAATGCAAAATCTTTACAAGTGAAATTCGATCAAACAAGTAAAGAATTAAAAGAATTGAACCAACAAATTAAAGTTATCAATGAACGTATCCAACAACGCCAAGAAGTTTTAAAAGAACGCGCACGTGCGATGCAAAAAACTTCTAACTCAAATACGTATGTGGACATCATTATCAATTCCGAAAACTTATCTGATTTGATCAACCGTGTATCTGCTGTAAATCAATTAGTTTCCTCTGACAAATCAATATTAGAAGAACAACAAAAAGATGTGAACGAACTTAAAGCGAAACAAGATTCCGTAAAAGAAAAACAAGCGGAACAACAAACTGCTATTCAAAAATACGAAGAAGAACAAAACAGCATTGAAAGCCAAAAAGCGAAAAAAGAAGCTTTAGTAGCTAGCATTGCTGCTGAACAAGCAAAAGCTGAAAACGAAAAAGCTGGTCTTGTAAGCGAACGTAACAAGCAAGCAAAAGCAGCAGAAGAAAAAGCAAAAGCATTAGAAGAAGCAACCAAAGCAGTAGCAACAACACAAGAAAATGATTCCGATAATACACCTGCTGTCACACATACTTCTAACAACGATAACAGCTCTTCTAACTCAAGCGCTTCACACAATTCAAAAAGCACTAGCAATACAAGCTCTTCATCTAACTCAGGCGGCGACAATTCGAGCGCTCCAGCAGGAAAAGGTTACGGAGCAATGATCGCAGATGCAAAAGCACAACTAGGAAAGAGCTACCGTTTAGGAGCAACTGGACCAGACGCATTTGACTGTTCTGGATTCACACAACATGCTTTCCGTGCCGCTGGAATTTCTCTTCCAAGAACTTCTGGTGCACAATATGGCGCAGCAACAAAAATCAGTGCAAGCCAAGCCAAACCAGGTGACTTAGTATTCTTCAGCTACGGTGGAGGAATCGCTCACGTTGGGATCTACGTTGGCGGTGGAACAATGATCAATGCGCAAAATGATGGCGTAAAATACGATAACATCACAAGCGGATATTGGGCTAAATATTTAGTTGGTTACGGTCGCGTAGCAAATTTCTAATAAGTAAGACCAATTAATGTGAATTTTAAAAATAGAAAAGTACCTTTGCGAATTTTCAGGGGTACTTTTTATTTTTCGGCAAAATAGAAAGGAACGTGTTATGAAAAAATTGATTTTACATATTGGATTGCTTGCTTTTTTGAGTGTTGGACTTATGTTTCAGCCTTTTAACGCACAAGCTGCCAGTATAGGTGATTTGGAGCAAAAGCAGGAGTCTATTAAAGACAAAAAATCGAATTTAGATAAAGAAACGCAAGAAAAACAATCGGAAATCGACAAATTAGAAGAACAAAAGAAAGATGCTTCCAAGGATTTGAATGAATTACTTGAGAATATCGAAAAAACGAATTTAAAATTAAAGAAACAGCAAGAAGCGGTTACAAAAGAAAAACAAGAGATCAAACGAATCGCGGATAAGATCCAAGCTTTGAAAAAAGAAATCAAAGCACGTCAAGAAGTACTCAATGAGCGCGCTCGGACGTTGCAAAAAAACGGAACAGCAGATAATTACTTATCCCTCTTGATGGATTCGGATGATTTTAGTGATCTGATCGACCGCGTTGGAATCGTAACAACAATCGTGAAAGCTGATAAAACGATCATGGATGAGCAAAATCGAGATAAGAATGATTTGAAAGATACGCAAGAAAAAGAAAAGAAACAACTTGCAAAAGTGAAACAGCTGGCAGAAGAGGTCAAGATCGCTCGAAATAACATGGAAAGTCAAAAATTAGAAAAAAACGATTTGATCCTAAACCTGGCGAAGAAAAAACATTTATCACAAAGTGAAAAAGCTACTTTAGAAAGTCAAAAAGGTTCTTTAAATGAAGCAGAATCGCAAGTGGCTTCAGCACTTACTTCAGAAAAATCTCGAATCGCTGAAGCAAAACGACAAGCAGAAGCAGAGAAGAAAGCGGCAAAAGCAGCTGATGAATCTAAACAGCAGACTGTCCAACAGCATGACACGGTTGCGCGTAGTGCAGGCTCATCTTCCAGCAGCACGGAAAAAACAGCGGATAACAGTGGTAATGGTATGTTTATTAAGCCAGCTGCTGGTATGCTGACATCGCCATTCAGCGATCGGACTAATCCAGTAACTGGTCAGCATGAATCGCATAAAGGACAGGATATCGCCACAGGCGGAACGGTTCCTATCCATGCAGCAGCTTCTGGAACAGTGGTTTTTGCTGGATTTGGAGTTTCCGGAAGTGGTTATGGCGGTTATGGTTATGTCGTAGAAATCAATCATGGCAATGGCTATCAAACGCTTTACGGACACATGAAAGCTGGAAGCCTAAAGGTGACAGCAGGGCAGCACGTGAGCCAAGGCCAAGAAATCGGGATCATGGGAGCGACTGGTCAAGCGACTGGTCAGCATCTGCATTTTGAGATCCATAAAAATGGTGTACCGGTCAATCCTGCACCGTATCTATAAAAAATCGGGAAAATGGCTTTTTGGATGTTATTTGATCCAAAGGGCCATTTTTTTGCATAAACACGAAACTGTTTTTCTGAAAGTTTTAACATAATGATATTATTTTATGCTATTATAAAAGGAACAGTTATAATTAGGGAAAGGGGAACACAATGGGGATAGTAGCTTTGTTTTTAGTGGTTTTATTAGTGCTGAACGTGTTCTTTGCAGCCGTTACTGTCTTTTTGGAAAGACGTGATACATCTGCGACATGGGCATGGCTTCTAGTATTGACTTTTATTCCAATATTGGGGTTTCTCATCTATTTGATATTCGGCAGAAAGTTATCAAGGAAAAAAATATTTGATTGGAAAGGTCAGGAAAAAATCGGCTTGAAAGAGTCGACCGCGAATCAAATCGATTTGATCCGCCAGAAAGAATTTCCATTCAGCGATGACAATGTTAAGAAACATCGTGATTTGATTTATTTACTGCTTGTCAATGATGGGGCAATTTTAACGCAAGATAATGATGTCGATATTTTTGTCGACGGACACGAAAAATTTGATGCATTGGTGCGCGATATGGAAAATGCCACCGATCATATCCATTTGCTATATTATACGTTCCGCTCGGATAATTTAGGGAAACGTATTTTGGAAGTACTGGAGCGTAAGGCAGCTCAAGGCTTAAACGTGAAGGTCGTTTATGATGCAATGGGTTCCAGAACAACAAAGAAATCTTTTTTTAAACAATTAGTGAAAAATGGCGGAGAAGTGCATCCGTTTTTCCCCTCTAAATTTCCGCTTATCAATTTCCGACTGAACTATCGCAATCACCGTAAGCTGGCGATCATCGATGGAAAGACTGGTTATATTGGTGGGTTCAATATTGGGGACGAGTACCTCGGACTAGCGAAGAAATTCGGCTATTGGCGCGATACACATTTGCGTGTGAGTGGAAAAGCGGTCTATGCGATGCAAACGCGGTTCATCATGGATTGGAATTCAGCGAAGCCGCTGCAGAAACTAGATTATAAATCCCGTTATTTCCCAGCATTCTACGGAGAAGGGCAGTCTAGCATGCAGATCGTTTCAAGCGGACCAGATTCCGATTGGCAGCAGATCAAGAACGGTTATATCAAAATGATCAATTCGGCGAAAAAATATATTTATCTGCAAACGCCTTACTTTATTCCGGATGCGAGTTTGTTGGAAGCGCTGAAAATTGCTTCTTTATCTGGCGTAGATGTACGCATCATGATCCCTAATAAGCCGGATCATGCCTTCGTATATCGGGCAACGACGAGTTATGTCGGTGAACTTATTGAAACTGGTGCGAAGATCTTTATTTATGATAATGGCTTCATCCATGCTAAAACAATGGTAGTCGACGGCGAGATCGCTTCTGTCGGTACTGCCAATATGGATTTTAGAAGTTTCCGGTTGAATTTTGAAGTCAATGCTTTTATTTATGATAAAAAACTGGTACAGCAATTAGAGGATATTTATTTGGAAGATATCTTGAAGTCTTATCAACTGACAAAGGAACTTTATGTCAGCCGTTCGCTTTGGATCAAATTCAAAGAAGCGGTAAGTCGGTTATTATCTCCTATACTATAAAAAAGAAAGGCTGGAATCCGCATGAACTTATGGATAGAAATTCTCGCAATGATCGGCAGATTGTTTATGCAGCCAGTACTCTATATTACTGTGTTGGCTACGCTGCTAGTAGGCTATAGACGCGTAAGACAAGAACGAAGATATTTCCACGTGGGGATCGCTCCTGCGGGGCAAGAACTGAAACGATTATTTGGCTACGGACTATTAGTTGGACTGATGATTTCCATTATCAGTATCGTGGTTGGAGGAACCGTTACATATGAATGGCTCGTGCTGTTCAACTGCGTAAGTGTCATCAGTTTGCTGATATTTGCTTTCCGATTGCATTCAGCGGCGATCTTACTTGGTGTAACGAATTTGCTTTTTTACATTTTACTGTTCAATAAATGGGAGATTCCGGCATTGATAGGATTCCCTAGTAAAAAAGGGGCAGTTTTGGAGGATCCGTTGATGCTCTCGTTGACTGTGCTGCTGAGTGTATTTCTCTTCGCGGAAGCATTGCTGATTTTTGTGACGAAGCGCAAAGGAAACATGCCGACATTACGCAAAAGCCGGCGTGGCAAATTAATAGGTGCTTTCCAATTGAAAAAATTGTGGTTTATTCCGGTCGTTTTATTCATCCCCGGAAGTGTCATTGTAGGCCTGTTTGACTGGTGGCCGGTCTTATCGATCGGGTCACATACCTTCGCATTAGTGATCGTTCCTTTTGCTTTCGGGTATCAAATGGAGGTGCAAGGGGAAGAGCCTGTTCAAGCTGTGAGAAGATTAGCGAAACGTGTCTTGTTACTGGCGATCGTGGTAGCAATATTGGCCGGGTTGAGCTTTGTTTGGCCGATCCTTACATTGGCTGCAGCGCTTGTTGCGATCATCGGTAGGATCGTAATCTCAATCATGCAGACCAGACGTGATCGACATTTACCAAAACGCTACGCTCCACAAGCAGATGGTCTTATGCTCTTAGGCGCAAAAGCAGGATCACCAGCGGAAAGAATGAATTTGATAGCAGGCGATAAAATCGTCGAAGTGAATGGCAAAAAAGTGGCGAATAGGGAACAATTTTACGCCGCACTTAATCTCAACCGCGCTTTCTGCAAGCTTAAAGTACTGGATACGAAGCAAGAGCCGCGGATCGAGCAAACGGCGCTTTATGAAAATGAGTCTTATGAATTAGGCGTTTTATTAGTGGAACCGAAATAGAAAGCCGGTGCTTATCTGGGGAAATGATAAGTACCGACTTTTTTTAAGTTTGTGTAAAGAATAAGTGTTTTCGGTACCATATTTGTAAATTCATGCTATATTTTAGTAAAAGAACGAATAAAGGAGAACCGATATGACGAAGATCCTTGTAGTAGATGATGAACTTTCGATTGTAACATTATTACAATTTAATATTGAAAAAGCAGGTTTCGAGGTTATTACAGCTTCTGACGGGCAAGAAGGATACGAATTAGCCATTGCTGAAAAGCCTGATTTGATCGTACTTGATTTGATGCTGCCAGGAATGGACGGAATCGAAGTAACTAAAAAATTACGCTCGGAAAAAATCGATGTACCGATATTGATGCTAACGGCGAAGGATGAAGAACTGGATAAAATCATCGGACTAGAGCTTGGGGCCGATGACTATTTGACAAAACCATTCAGCCCGCGTGAAGTAGTAGCTCGAATCAAAGCGATCATGCGCAGAACGGAAAGCCGAAAGGAAGCTGCGGAGGAAACCGAAAGCCCGGCGGCGGAATTAACGATTGGAGACTTACACATTTTCCCCGAGAGTTATGAAGCTTACCGCGGAGATCAACTCTTAGAACTTACTCCGAAAGAATTCGAACTGCTGCTTTTCCTAGCCACCAACAAAGGTAAGGTATTTTCTCGTGATCAGCTTCTTGATGCGGTTTGGAACTATGATTACATTGGGGAAACACGGATCGTTGATGTTCATGTCAGCCATTTGCGGGAAAAAGTGGAACCGGATACGAAACGTCCGCTTTACATCAAAACGATCCGCGGCTTCGGCTATAAAATGGAGAATATGAAATAATGAAAAAGTTATGGATGAAGATAGGGGTCAGTTTTATCAGTCTGTTCTTTATCGTTATTGTCTGCATCGGATTTGTTTCCGGTGAATTTATTCGGACTACATATATTGAAAATAAGGAAAAAGAGCTGCAGGATGATGCACGTATCTTGATCGAGTCAAGTCGTCTTGAAGATAGTACAGATCTGCAAGGTGATGGAGCAGCATTGCAGAAGCAACTCATGCCTTTTAACAAAAAAGTCGATGCTCGTATCACTGTTATCAATAAAAATGGGAAAGTGCTGGCGGATACGAAAAAAGATCCTGCTAAACTGGAAAATCATGCTAATCGGCCGGAAGTTCGAGCGATTTTAAAAAGTGGCGAAGATCTAGGCGTAGCAACACATCGCAGTCATACATTGGGCTATGGGATGTTGTATGTAGCTGTTCCGATCCTGCATAATGACCAGATCACCGGTGTGGTTCGAGTATCGGTATCGCTGGATTCGGTCGAAAAAGCTGTTTTTCAATTATGGGAAAACTTAGCGATCGTCTTTGGAGTAGCGATCATCATTATTGCATTAATTAGCTTGTGGATTGCAAGACGAGTAACTAAACCGGTCCAAGAGATCATCGAAGTATCTGAAAACCTGGCGCAACATCGTTATAACAGCCGTATCCGAGGCCGTGCGAGTGGGGAACTCCAAGACTTGGCTATAAGTGTCAATGCTTTAGCAGAAAGCTTGGAATCACAAATGCAGGCAATCAAGCAAAATGAACAACGTTTGACTGCGGTTCTCCAAAATCTTGTCAGCGGTGTTATGCTGATAAATAATGACAAGATGGTCATCATGACAAATAAAATGATGTACGAGTTGCTTGATACACCTTCTATCGCTGGTAAATATTACTACGAGGTCATCAAAAGCTTTGCACTTACCCAATTAGTAGAAGCAGCCATTCAGACGAAATCATTACAACGCGAAGAGATCACGCTATATTTCCCGAAAGAGATGACATTAGACGCCAACGTATCGCCGATTCTGACTGATCAAGGGGAGATAACCGGATTGATCCTGCTGCTACATGATATCACCCAAATCAAGCATTTGGAAAATGTTCGGACAGAATTTGTCACGAATGTTTCGCACGAACTCAAAACACCCGTTACTGCGCTCAAAGGTTTTGCGGAAACGCTCTTGGATGGCGCGATGTATGATGAAGCACTCTTGAAAAAATTCCTAGGCATCATGAAAGATGAGAGCGACAGGCTCCATCGACTGATTTTAGACATTTTAGCGTTATCGAGGATCGAGCAGCATGCCTTGCCTATCAATCAAGAAGTGGTCGATATTTACCAGACCATCACAGAAGCAGCACAGACAGTGACCGAATCAGCCAAGCAAAAAAACATTGATTTAGTCTTACCGCATGCAGCTAAACCACTGCCAATCGAAACGGATAATGACAAATTGAAACAAATCATCATCAATCTGGTTTCCAATGCGGTGGCGTATACGCCGGAAAATGGAACAGTGAAAGTTGATGTGGAAGAAAGCACGCATGAAGTCCTGTTTACGGTAGCAGATAATGGAATTGGAATACCAGCTAAAGAGATCGAGCGAGTATTTGAACGCTTTTATCGTGTGGATAAAGCGCGCAGCCGGCACTCCGGGGGAACAGGACTGGGACTTTCGATCGTGAAACATTTGACGGAACAGCTGGGCGGAAGAATCGAAGTAGCAAGTGTTGAAGGAGAGGGAACGACTTTTTCTATCCACTTGCCAAAAACAAAATAATAGAAAGGCGTGAGATATAATACATCTCGCGTCTTTTTTGATACCTAAAAATAATAACGCTTTACATTCATCTCTATATCTTTTAGAATGTAAGTGAGTAATCACTCATTTTAGTAGATGGAGGGATGAAAGGTGAGCATATTGATCGAAACAAACAACCTCAATATTAAATTGCAAAAGAAACAAATCTTAAAGGATGTTGCGATTCAAGTAAAGCAAGGTGAAATCTACGGGCTGATTGGGCCTTCCGGTGCCGGGAAAACAACACTGGTGAAAGCGATCATCGGGATGGAAAAGGCGAGCAGTGGAGAAGTGATAGTGCTGGATGCCAAGATGCCGACCTTAACAGTAATGAAGAAGATCGGGTATATGGCACAATCGGATGCCTTATACACCGAATTGACTGCGTATGAAAATTTGGATTTCTTCGCGTCGCTTTATGGCTTGAAAAAAACATATAAAAAAGAGAGAATCGCCTATGCTGCGGAAATAGTTGGATTGACCGCAGAAATGAAGAAAAAAGTGGCAGATTTTTCCGGTGGTATGAAAAGACGTCTGTCATTGGCGATTGTTCTACTCGTTGACCCAGCCGTTTTGATATTAGATGAGCCGACAGTTGGAATCGATCCCGAACTCCGCAAGTCGATCTGGGAAGAATTACGAAAGTTGAAAGAGAGTGGCAAAGGGATCTTGGTAACGACGCATGTCATGGATGAAGCGGAAAAATGCGACCGGTTGACAATGATCCGAGAAGGCCGCGTTATCGCGACTGGCTCGCCGCAAGCGCTGAAAGAGCAGACGCATAGCGCTGAATTGGAAGAAGCATTTTTGAGATTTGGGAGGGATGAATGATGCGGATCGCAGCCATTGTAAAACGGATCATGAATCAATTTCGCCGCGACAAGCGCACATTGGCGCTTCTGTTTTTAGCACCATTACTCTTACTTACACTACTTCACTTTTTATTTCAAAGTGACAGCATTACACCGAATGTCGGGATTCAAGGATTATCCGCCACTTTTACAAAAACACTGCGGGATACAGATATGACGCTAAAAACGATTTCTTCCGATGTTTCCGCGGACAAGCTCATCAAAGAAAATGACTATGATGCCGTGATCATCAAAAAAGGGAAGACGCTCACGCTTACTTTTCAAAACGACGACCCGAATAAAACCAAAGAAATCGCGCAGAAATTTCAGCAAGCATTGAAAAAGAGCGAACAAAAGCAATTTACTGCGACAACGAAAGAAATGACACAAACAATTAAGGAATTGCAACAAGTTGTCAAACAACTTCCACAAGGGCCACAGCTCAAACAGCCGAAAATCAGCAAACCGCAACATCTCAAGGTCCATACTAACTATGTATATGGAGATAAAGATACTAGCTATTTCGACACGATCGCGCCAATCTTCATCGGCTTCTTTGTTTTCTTCTTCGTCTTTCTGATCGCAGGAATCTCATTCTTGAGGGAGCGAACCACTGGAACATTGGAGAGATTGATGGTGACTCCGATCAAGCGGTTCGAATTGGAACTCGGATATCTGATTGGCTTTGGCATCTTTGCCGTTATCCAATCGGTGCTGGTGGTTTTTTATGCCGTCAACGTATTGGGGATGATCGCAAATGGTTCGATCTGGTACGTCCTGCTGATCACACTATTATTGGCATTTGTATCCATGGCGCTGGGGATGTTGCTTTCGACCTTTGCCAGCAGCGAATTCCAAATCATTCAATTTATTCCGATCGTGATCGTACCGCAAGTATTGTTTTGTGGCATCTTTTCGATCGAAGGAATGGCAAACTGGCTTCAGTGGATCGCTCATATCATGCCATTTTATTATGGTGCAGATGCTTTGCAGGCTGTTATGATAAAAGGACAAGGGTTCTCAGCGATTCAATATGATATAGGCATATTATTACTTTTTGCGATTGGTTTTTTGATTTTAAATATGTTTGCACTTAAAAAATATCGAAAAATGTAGAAAGAGGGATCAATGTGGCGGAAAAAATAAATTTACTGCAGTTGGTGTTAGAGGCAGCAGAAGAAGAAAAACAGTTAAGCCCAAAACAAAAAAATATTCTTATAGCTGCAATTGCTCTTTTTGCAGAAAAAGGTTATGCGGCAACAAGTACAAGTGAGATCGCCAAGCTGGCAGATGTAGCAGAAGGGACGGTATTTCGCCATTATAAAACTAAAAAAGAACTCTTGCAGGCAATTACCACACCTGCTATTCTTGGAAAGATCGTGCCGCCAGTTGCCGAAGAGTTTAAAAGCGAAGTATTGATCCAGGCGTATCCAAGCTTTGCTTCATTTTTGAGGGAAATTATCAAAAATCGTTTTGCTTTTGTAGATGAAAACAGCCAGATCATTAAAATATTCGCCATGGAGCTTTTTTATCAAGAGGATCTGCGCGAGCGGTTCATCGGTATTTTTTCCACCAGAGTCAAACCGACTTTAGTGAAAATCATCCAGCATTACAAGGCGCAAGGAGAGTTGGTCGATTTGCCAGATGATACGATTCTGCGGGCGATATTAACTAATGTGATCGGTTTTCTGCTCACTCGTTTCTTCCTCGCTCCAAATATTTCTTGGGAAGATGAAGTTGAAGTAGAAAACACGATTCTTTATATAACGAAGGGAATCGTAAAGAAATAATGACCAAGCAGGACATGGGCACAGCGCCGGTGTCCTTTTTTAATTTCAAACGCAATGTTTTGAATAGTTTCTGTAACGAAATTTACAGAATATCGATATAAATTTTAACATTTACATTATCTTAACATTTGCTACATAATGCCTTAATGCTGCTACTTTATAGTAAAGACTGTAAGAACTAACTACTAAAACTAATTAAGGTGGGAAATAAAAAATGAGAAAACGTTTATTTGGGATAGTGGCATTATTGGGAGCAGTACTACTTATTTTCAGTGCATGTGGAAATAGTGGTTCAAATTCTTCAAAAGCAGATAGCAAGAAATCAGATACATCCGGAACGATCACAGCAGTCGGCTCTACAGCATTACAACCATTAGTAGAAGCAGCATCCAAAGATTTCACTAGCAAAAACCCGAAAGCACAAGTTAACGTACAAGGTGGCGGTTCTGGTACTGGACTTACACAAGTACAACAAGGCGCAGTCGATATCGGTAACTCAGATGTATTCGCAGAAGAAAAAGATGGCGTAGACGCTTCTAAAATCGTAGATCACAAAGTTGCAGTTGTTGGTATGGCTCCTGTAGTAAACAAAGACACAGGCATCACAAACTTATCTCAAAAACAATTGATCGATGTTTTCACTGGTAAAGTGAAAAACTGGAAAGAAGTTGGCGGGAAAGATGAAAAAATCACGATCATCAACCGTGCTGAAGGAAGCGGTACTCGTGCTGTTTTCGAAAAATGGGCATTAAAAGGTGCAACTCCAGTCAAAGCACAAGAACAAGATTCTTCAGGAACTGTTCGTAAAATCGTTACTGAAACAAAAGGTTCTATCAGCTACCTAGCATTCTCTTACATTGATGATTCCGTAGTTGGCGTATCGATCGACAACGTGAAACCAACAGAAGACAACGTAGCAACGAACGATTGGAAAGTTTGGGGATATGAACACATGTACACGAATGGTGAAGCAAAAGGCTTAACTAAAACATTCATCGACTACATGCTTTCCGGTGATGTTCAAGATTCGCTAGTAGGCAAATTAGGTTACCAATCCATCAAGTCCATGAAAGTAGAAAGAACAGCAGACGGCAAAGTAACAGACGTAAAATAAAAATTCCAACTGAACGTCTATCCTTCCAGCGATAGGAGGGATAGACGCTTCATTTATTTAGAAACAGGGGAGCAAGAAAGGAGCTTACGCAATTGGAAGCAATATCTAAGACAAGTAAACGAAAACACACTTCCAAAAAAGCACGCTTAGAAACAACAGGTAAAGTCATTACATTTATCTGCATCGCCATTATGGTGATCGCAGCTATTTCAATATTATACTTTGTCATCTCGAAGGGGCTGGCAACTTTTTTCACTAATAAAGTCTCGTTCATTGATTTTATTAGTGGCAAAAACTGGAACCCAACAAAATTAGACAGCGCAGGAAACGCATTAGTCGGCGCACTTCCGATGATCATCGGTTCATTTGGGGTAACTCTCTTTGCAGCCGTGATCGCGGCACCACTTGCGATCGGAGCAGCCGTATTCATGGTCGAGATCTCACCTCGCTTTGGAAAAAGGATCTTGCAGCCGGTAATGGAATTATTAGTTGGTATCCCTTCCGTTGTTTACGGGTTTATCGGACTAAGCGTTGTCGTGCCATTTATTCGGGAACACATCGCTGGCAGCGGTTTTGGTATCGCAGCAGCAACAGTCGTTCTAACAGTTATGATCTTGCCAACCGTCACCTCGCTTAGTGTCGATGCGATCAAAGCTGTTCCGACTTCTTATCGCCAAGCTTCTCTTGCTCTAGGTGCAACGAGATGGCAAACGATCTGGAGAGTTATTTTACGAAGTGCTCGTTCCGGACTGCTTACCGCCGTTGTGTTCGGTATGGCTCGTGCATTCGGTGAAGCACTTGCCGTCCAAATGGTCATCGGGAATTCAGCAGTCATCCCGACTTCTCTATTTGAACCGGCTTCCACGCTGACCAGTATCCTCACAATGGGAATGGGCAACACGGTCATGGGAACCCTCGATAATAACGTACTATGGTCGCTTGCAATGGTACTTTTAGCAATGTCATTAGTGTTTATCTTGATTATTCGGTTTATCGGACGTAGGAGGAAAGTGAAATGAATGTTAAAACAAAAGACAAGATCGCTACCGTGATATTTTATTTGATCGCTTTCCTTATCGTCTGTGTGCTAGCAGGTTTACTCGGCTATATCCTTGTAAAAGGACTACCGGAGATCAGCTGGAAATTTCTTTCGACACCACCACAATCATTCCAAGCAGGCGGCGGGATCGCACCTGAGATCTGGAATTCCTTTTATATGCTAGTCATCACAATGATCATCTCTGTACCAATCGCGATCGGTGCAGGAATCTATATGTCTGAATATGCTAAACAAAACTGGATCACTGATTTTGTAAGAACGATGATCGAAGTTTTATCCTCCTTACCATCCATTGTCGTCGGCCTATTTGGCTTTTTAGTATTCGTTATTCAAATGGGCTGGAGCTTCTCCGTCCTTTCCGGAGCTCTGACGTTGACGATCTTTAACTTACCGCTCTTGATACGCGTTGTTGAAGATGCACTGCGCTCGATCCCGGATGCACAGCGGGAAGCAGGATTGGCATTAGGACTTTCACGCTGGGAAACGATCACACGCGTATTAGTTCCAGCTGCTCTGCCGGCAATTATCACAGGCGTTATTCTTGGTGCCGGAAGAGTATTCGGAGAAGCTGCAGCACTGATTTTCACCGCAGGGCAAAGTACGCCTATTCTTGATTTTGCAAATTGGAATCCATTCAGTGCAACTTCACCGCTCAATATTTTCCGCCCAGCAGAAACACTTGCAGTCCACATCTGGAAAATCAACGGGGAAGGGGTCATGCCTGACGCAGCCGCTGTATCTGACGGTGCTTCAGCAGTCTTGATCTTATCTGTCTTGATCTTTAACATCCTAGCAAGAATAGTTGGTCGCATCCTGTATAAACGGATGACATCAGCCTGATGACGAGAAGGAGTGAAACGAAATGATAACAGCAAAAAACCATCATGCTATGGCAACGGAAGACTTGCATGTATATTATGGCGATAATCATGCCATCAAAGGAGTCAGCCTGCCATTTGAAAAAAATAAAGTCACCGCACTGATTGGACCTTCCGGCTGTGGTAAGTCCACATATTTACGCGCCCTCAATCGAATGAACAATGAAATCGACGGTTGTAGGATGGAAGGACATATCTGGTATGGTGACACAGATATCAATCGACCAGAAGTCGACCTTTATCAAGTAAGAAAAGAAATCGGGATGGTTTTCCAAAAACCGAATCCGTTCAGTAAATCGATTTATGAAAATATTGCTTTTGCATTGAAACGGCATGGTATCAAAAATAAAAAAGAATTGAACGAACGCGTCGAAAAAAGTCTTCGCGATGCAGCGCTTTGGGATGAAGTAAAAGATGAACTGAATAAAAGTGCCTTGACATTATCAGGTGGACAACAGCAGCGGCTTTGTATTGCCAGAGCAATCGCAATGGAACCACAAATCTTACTTCTCGATGAACCGGCGTCAGCGCTTGATCCAATCTCAACAAGCAAGATTGAAGATCTGATAGCAGAGTTGAAGAAAAAATATACGATCGCGATCGTGACACACAATATGCAACAAGCCGGTCGTATCTCTGATTACACTGCCTTCTTCTATTTAGGAGAAGTCGTGGAGTTTGCAGATACTGTACAAATTTTTACAAATCCACAAGAGAAAAGAACGGAAGCCTATATTTCCGGGAATTTCGGTTAAGGAGGGGAAACCATGACAACGACATTAAATAATACCGAAACAGCAGTAGATGTAACCGATCTAAATTTGTTTTACGGTGAGAAGCAAGCACTTTTTAATGTGAATCTTGCCATCAAGCAAAACAAAGTCACTGCCTTGATTGGACCTTCAGGTTGTGGAAAGTCGACCTTTCTGCGGACACTTAACCGGATGAACGATTTGATTCCATCTGTGAAAACGACTGGGAAAATCGAATTAGGAGATCATAATATCCAGCAGCCTAAAGTGGACTTCGTCGATCTGCGTAAGAAAGTCGGGATGGTATTCCAACAGGGGAATCCGTTTCCCTTTTCGATCTATGACAATGTCGCTTACGGCCCACGTATGCACGGCGTTAAAAACAAGAAAGAATTAGATGCGATCGTGGAAGAAAGCCTGCGTAAAGCAGTGCTTTGGGACGAAGTAAAAGATCGTTTGAATGAAAGTGCTTTAGGGATGTCAGGCGGACAGCAACAACGTTTGTGTATTGCCCGCGTGCTTGCTGTGAAGCCGGATATTATCTTGATGGACGAACCGACTTCTGCACTAGACCCGATTTCAACAGCAAAAATAGAAGAATTGATCTTGGAATTAAAGAAAGATTATACGATTATTATTGTAACGCATAATATGCAGCAAGCTTCTCGAGTATCAGACGAAACCGCGTTCTTCTTAAACGGAAGAATCGTAGAGTTTGCAGATACGACGACGATTTTTACCAACCCGCATGCAAAGGAAACAGAAGACTATATCTCAGGAAGATTTGGATAAGGAGGACAAACCATGACAGTTCGGAGAAATTTCACAGAACAGCTTAATGACTTGCATCAGCATTTATTAGAAATGGGAATGTTGGCAAATGAGGCGGTTATCAAAGCAGTAAAAGCATTAGTAGAACGCGATACCGCCATGGCCGATCAAGTGATCGCAGAAGACAAAGCGATCAATCATATGGAGCTTGAATTAGAACATACTTCCTTTGAATTGATCGCCTTACAGCAGCCGGTCGGCGGAGATCTGCGTAAGATCGTAACCGTCTTAAAAACGACCTCTGATTTGGAACGGATCGGTGACCATGCCGTCAGCATTGCTCGAATGACACGGAAAATCGGTGACAGTAAAGTCGTTCAGCCGATACCGGAAATCAGTGAGATGGGCGCGATCGTAAAAGACATGCTGCATGACGCCCTAAATGCATACTTGGCAGAAGACGATGAATCTGCTCGAAGCGTGGCAGAGCGGGATAACAAAGTCGATGCGCTACACAAAGTCGTATATGAAAAATGTATCGCCTTTATGCAGGCGCACCCCGATGATCTGGAAGAAGCATCTCGCCTGCTGTTTGTCGCTCAATACTTAGAACGAATCGGCGACTACGTGACCAACGTCTGCGAATGGGTCGTTTATCTGAAAAGCGGTCAAATTGAAGATTTGAATCGTTAGAAAAAGCTCTATAACTTGCGGAATCATTCCTATTTAGCTATGATATGTATAAGTATCGTCAGTAGAACGGAGGAATGAAGATGGAAGAATTAGAAACAAAACTAGATGAAGAGACTTTATTCTCCATCACGCAAATATTTAAAGCGATGGCCGATCCAACACGCGTACAAATATTATATCTGCTCAGTGATAAAGAATACTCAGTCGGCGAGATCGCAAGAAGCCTTGGCTTTAACCAAACGACTGTATCCCATCAGCTACGTTTTCTTAAAAACCTTCGTCTAGTAAAATCAAGACGAGAGGGAACTTCTATTTATTATACACAAGATGACAAGCACGTTTTAGAACTATTGAAACAAACGATCCGACATGTAGAACATCATTAAAAGTTCTCTCTTGCTTATAGAGGGAACTTTTTTTACTGCTAAAACCTGCAATGTGTAGTAAAATGAAAACAAACTATCGTGCTGGAGGAAAAAATTTGAAAAAAAGGACTACTTTAGAAAAGATCAGTGCCGTCACTTGCTTTATCGTGCTACTTGCGATCGCAGTAGCAGCGATCATCTGGAAAGAACAGTTGACACTCGTTATCGTGCTGTCGATCATCGAGTACGTCCTCGTACAGTACCTGTGCTACCAGACGATCTATCGCTCGCTTGAGGTAAACACTGCCCGGCGTCAGAAATTATTCTTGTGGGGAAATATTCTCACACTTATGCTTGCCGCTATCATCCTTATTTTTGCCAGCGACAATTTCCGCAATTTCTCCTCAGCACTTATCATGATTCTCGGTTATATCGCTGCGCTTATTATGCGAGAGGTAGAAAAAACGAGCCCTACCAATAAAAAAGGAAAGGATTGATTCGATGGGGATTCATCAATACTTCCAAAGTTTATCGGATTTAGAAAATATTTATCGCTGCCCCGGAAAGTTCAAATACCAAGAACATTCTGTGGCTGAACATTCTTATAAAGTAACCAGCATTGCCCAATTCTTAGGATTAGTGGAGGAACAAGCAGGGAATGAGATCGATTGGCGTTCTCTTTATGAAAAAGCATTGAACCATGATTACTCCGAATTATTCATCGGCGACATCAAAACGCCGGTAAAATACGCCACTCCGGAACTACGGGAAATGCTCTCGGAAGTAGAAGAAAGTATGACACATAACTTTATTGAGCGGGAAATACCGGAACGTTTCCAAAAAGCCTACCGCTATTTCCTAAAAGAAGGTAAGGATCAGACGATTGAAGGCAAGATCTTAGCCGTAGCAGATAAAGTCGACTTGCTATATGAATCCTTTGGTGAGATTCAAAAAGGTAATCCAGAAAATGTCTTCATCGAGATCTATACGGAAGCCTTAGCGACGATTTATCAGTTCCGGGAAATGGCAAGTGCGCAGTATTTTCTTGATGAGATCCTTCCAGATATGCTTGCCGAAAAAGGGATCGAAAAAACAGAACTACCGCAACTTACGAATACCGTTATGTCAAATGTCTTAAAAGAAGAAGAATAAAGGAGGTCTCGCGCATGATCGACCAGCTTATCTCGGCTTTTATCCTGCCCTGTTTATTAGTTGTTGTCTTTGCGCGGATAACTTACAGCAGATACGTCGGTCTGATACTGATGGTAGGACTGATAGCTGCATCTTCCAAATTGGGATACACAGACACATGGTGGCTTATTGTGATCGATGCCTTTTCAATGACAGTCGGCTTTTACTTGGCAACCGTGATGCTGCGTAAACTAAAAGAAAGAGACAATTTGTGAAAAATGATTAATTGTGATAGACTATAAACAAAATCTAGGAAAGTAAGAGGTATGTGTCATTATGAAATTTTAACCCGAAATCTGCTGCTATTTTAATAAAACGACTTTTTATTAGGATAACTATGACCAGAATCGGTGTTAAAGCAAATAATGACGCAGTAAATATTCCTTTTTAGCCTACGTATACGGCTTATTAGTGTTTTTTTTGCGCCATTATCTGCAACTTCCAATTCTGGTAAAGATTGGAGGTTTTTTTGTTTCCACTTTTTAAATTAGCTAGAAAAGGAGACGATGCGTAATGGCACAAATCATACTAACAAATATCCAAAAAGAAATTTCTGGACAAAAATTGTTTACAATCAAACATCTGCAAGCAAGGCAAGCCGCGAGAATAGGGATAGTCGGCAAAAACGGTGGAGGGAAGACGACCTTACTGCGAATGCTAACAGGAAAAGATACGGACTATGACGGCGAAATCGATTTGACAGGAAGTTGCTATCTAGTACCACAATTAAAGGAAAATACGACACAAAGCGGCGGAGAACAAGTTCGCGCCTACTTAAATCAAGCGTTGAAGGCACGACCAGAGATTTTATTGCTGGATGAGCCGAGCGCTAACCTAGACCGCGCTAACCAAGAATGGCTGATCAATAAACTGAAACGCTATCCGGGGATCATTGTTTTCGTAACACATGACCGCCACTTGCTGACAGAATTAGCAACTTCGATCTGGGAAATCGAGAATCAGGTTTATACCGAGTATCCAGTGAACTATCAAACTTATTTAGAGCAAAAAGAAAAATATATCGAGAAAAAAGAACAAGCTTTTGTGCAGTATACGCAAGAGAAGAAAAAACTCGAAGCAGAGATCCAAAAACGAAAAATAAAAGCGGATCGTATGCGTAAACCGCCAAAAGGCATGAGCTCCTCGGAAGCGCGAGCAATGTCGTTAGTCGGTAATTTCGACGGTAAACAGCGGAAAATGGCGGCAACAGCGAAAAGTTTGGAACACCGCAAAGAAAGTTTAAGCGAAGTAGAAAAAGTAAAAAAAGCAAAAACGATTCAATTAGTTGATCAAGGACTGCCACAGTTCAATGGTAAAACGATCATGCGGATAACAGCGTTAGATCTAAAGGTAGCTGACCGTTTATTACTGAAGAACGCAACTTTCCATTGGTCAGATGGGGAACGGCTGGCACTAATTGGTCCGAATCGAAGCGGTAAGACCACATTGATCAAAAAATTGTTGGCAAATGATAGTCCGGAGATTTATGTTTCCGAGAAAGCCAAAATCGGTTATTTCTCGCAAGACTTCCAAACGATCGAGATGCAAAAAACGATTTTCGATAATGCCAAGCAATTTTCCACCCAGCCGGATCAAGTCATTTTTGATATTCTTGGAGCAATGGGTTTTCGTCAGGAAAAAGTCTTGCAGCTCGCGGACAGCTTAAGTGGCGGCGAACGGGTCAGACTGGGGCTTGTCCAGATATTGGTGAGCGACAGTAATGTCTTGATCTTGGACGAGCCAACGAATTATTTGGATATTCAAGCCTTAGAAGCGTTGGAAAGATTCTTAAATGTATATCAAGGCGGTGTTCTGATCGTTTCACATGATAAGGCATTTATCGACCAAGTAGCGATGAGGGAATTAGTTATCCAATCCAAGGAACTGCTTGACACAACGAAACTCAACCATTCCTCAGCAGAAACAGCGGAGTTGGAGTCGAAATTACAGCTACTGACGATGAGAAAAAATGAATGGATCGCAGACATGGAGATACCGATTGAAAAGATCCAGCAGATCAATCAAGAAATCGCCGAAGTGAAGAAGCAATTGGATGAAAGATAATTACCCGGGAAATAAAAAAAGAAGAGGGCAGCCTCTTCTTTTTATTTAGCGCTTCTTGGTATTAGACTTAAACACGGCCGTCAACACAATGATTGCTGCTATCAGCCAAATCGATAGGTATACAAAATTGATAGGCTTATTATCTGCATGTAGATGATAAGCTAAGTTAGAAGGGAGAAACAAAATGATTTTCTCGAACAATGGGCTGCCGATCGCCGGGAAAAACAACTCATACATAATACTCATCCCAAAAATGAAAAACAAAAGCATGTTATAAAACGTTGAGCTCCCTGCGCTTTTCGCCAGCAAGCCTGCAATCAGACCAAACATCGTGAAAAGCAGCAACAGAATGACTAATGCTGCATATTCGATTGGTTGTAAATGAACGGGCAAATTTAAAATAAACAGACTGATAATGGTAGTGATTATCGAGATAATAATACCAATGACCGCTTTGGAACTCAGGATCTCAATCGAAGTCGCCGGTGATTCGGTGAGCCCCTCTAATGTACCTTTTTCTTGTTCTTCAGTCATCAATGCTAAAATGACAGCCGCACTTGCTGCAATAAAAGCCATAGAAATGACTGAATATATTAAGGTGCTATGCGGTCCATTCGGAGTTGATTGCGAGACCATTCGATAAATATAACTGAATAGAAAAACGACTAACGGCATAAAGAATAATGCAGGATTTCGCAAAAATTCCTTAAGATCTTTTTCTATCATTGCATGGATCCGATTCATATGCATCTTACAGCAGCTCCTTTCCA
Source organism: Listeria grayi (assembly GCF_900638015.1). Lineage (NCBI taxonomy): Bacteria > Bacillati > Bacillota > Bacilli > Caryophanales > Listeriaceae > Listeria > Listeria grayi. Next base: position 2,451,818 of record NZ_LR134483.1, on the reverse strand, counting down.
GTAACTTTCAGAAAAACATCGCCTAAGCTCGGTAGATCGGAGGAAATAAACTTGAGGTCGTCCACTTCGATCATATCGGAAATATAACGAGCGGCATCCATGTTCATATCTAGTCTTTTAACATTTCCGTTTTTATGGATTACTTTGATTGTTTGATTAGAATGCCTAAATCGTAATTCCTCTGGTGTACCAATGACTTTTAACATTCCTGATTCAATGAATGCAACACGATGGCATAAATGATTTGCTTCTTCCATATTGTGAGTGGTCAGAAAGATAGTAGTTCCCTTTTCGTTGAGTGCTTTCAACCCGTTGTGGATATGAGCCATTGTCATCGGATCAAGAGAGGAAGTCGGCTCATCTAAGAAAAGCAGTTCAGGTTCATGCATGATCGTTTTGGCTAATAAGACACGTTGCTTCATTCCAGCAGATAAGGTTTTGATCACTTTCTTTTTGCTGTCTGCTAAATCGACAAATGCTAAGGCTTCTTCGATTTTTGTTTGAGGCATATCGTATAGTTTCGCAAAAAGCATCAAATTATCTTGGACGGTCAGACGTTCATATAAGGCGCTATGATCCGATAGTATGCCGACTTTATTGGCGAAAGCAGAACTACCGATCTTTGATTGTGGAAAACCGAGTACCTCTATTTCGCCCCCGGATGGATAGTACTTCCCTGTGAGCATTTTGATGGTGGTCGTTTTTCCAGAACCGCTAGGGCCCAAAAAACCGAAAATCTCTCCTTTTTTCACTTGAAATGTCATCGCATCGATGATTCTGGTGCCGGAAAGATGTTTGGTCAACTGATTTACTTTAATAATATTTTCCAATTCTTAAACCTCCTTTAGATTCAACAACAGTGTAATATACTGGCTGATCTGTTGCAGCTAAATGGAGATGAGATGTACCTCTTAGCGGATGAAAAGTTACAAGGATAGATCGAAATGTTGTTCAATTTCTTTTATTTTTTGTCTAGAAAGAGGGATCAACGTACTTTTGGAATTATTCAAGCGAAGGGAGTACGTATTTTTTGACCAGGAAACAATCTCGCTTATTTTTTGCAGATTGACGATATAAGAACGATGACAGCGGTAAAAGCCATAATTTCGGATTATATCCTCTACTTTTTGAAGCGTAGATTCTTGTGAATAGACCTCATCATCGACATGAAGCAGTACTTTCCCGTCTTGGCTTTCGACATAGTCGATATCGATTGGATCAAGCAGCATTGTCTTGTCATTTACTTTCACTGCGATCCGTCTTACTTGGAGCGTTCGCGGGACAGCTTCTTCTAATTGAGTTTCGTTATTGTTTTCTTGTATCTGGATCGGTTTAAAGTCATGCGGCGTTAAACGGTAACAATTATTGGACAGTAGCATGGCTTCTTCGGTATTGTTAGTCAAACAAATAATCTGTTTAGAAGCACTGATTTCTTTTAATAATGCGATCACGCGGTCCTTCGTTTCAATATCAATGTTTTGCAACGGCTCTTTGAGGATGATTTTGGTATAAGGCTTGATAGCCAGCTTGGCGATCTGCAGCAGACGTCGCTGTGGAGGCTGTAGATCTTTATAATAGATTGCTGCATAAGGAGTCAAATGGTATTTTTCCAATATAAGTGCTACATCTTGACGCAGGTCGTACCATTTTAACCAGAACACAATCAGTTCGGATACTTTCATCCGTTCCGGCAAGCGGTCATTCAAGACGTCAAGATGAACGGTTTCTGACTCATTAAGGTGCAGTATATTAAGCTGTAATTCATTTTCTGCAATAATTATAGATAATGCAGAATCGATTACGCTTCTTTTATCAGGATGTGTGTAAATTTCGATTGGGACCATCTCCATTTAAATTTAATATTTACTAAGTATAGCATAGCTTACTTTTAGTAGATTTAATTTTAAAGATAACTTTCATATTTGACATTTTTCCTAAAGGCAATAAAAACTATCTTTATAATAGGCGAAGAAAGTGATGGATTACAACCATAGTCGAAAAGCGGTACTTTGCATTTTTAAAAATTTACTTTAAAAATAAGAACTGTTTTTTGAAGCGAATTTCTTTATGATGAAAATATAGATAAAACAGGAAGAGATTATCTAGTTAAAAGATAGAACGCAATTTAAATAGTTGGGAACATAGTTTTAGAAAGATTATTGGAGTGAGGAATCACATGTTAAATGAATTGATTACATTTTTAACTACAAACGTAATGTTGGCGAATGAATATACGAAAAAGGAATTTTGGCGAGCAGAAGAGGTCATCTATCAGTATAAAGCACCATTATCGCCGGATTACTTTAGTTTTATTGAACAAGGCGCTGCCAGAATGGAGATTTTTCAAGAAGGAGAATGGGTTCCGATCCATCTATTAGGAGCAGAGAGTTTTTGTGGGATCGAACATTTCGTCAATGAACAATTACGCAGCCCATTTTTTGAATATCGGGTCATGGCGCTTACGGATGTAAAAGTATTCCGGGTGCAAAAGAATTATTTCCTAGACCACATGTTTGCCAATCCACAGTACATGCAGCTGATGTTGCAGCAAGTAAGTTCTTTTTTAGTGTACATGACGCATCAACATTATTACTCAAAATCAACAATAGAAAAAAAGATTGCTAATGAACTGGTGGAACTTACTTGGATGAATTTAGGACTTAGTCCAGAAAAGGTAAATAGAATGTTGGTATTTCCAGATTATGTCAATGAATCCTATTTAGCCAAGCTTTTACAGCTAGATAAATCAGAAATAACCATCGTTTTCAAAAAATGGCGGGAAGAACAGCTATTGTTGAAACAATCGCCTATCGTGCTAGATTATGTAAGTCTGCAGAAAAAATCATCTTTTTCGGAAAAGATCACAACTCAAAATTAAAAGCTTACTGCGGTAAGCTTTTTTTTCATGTAATAGTCAAAAAGACGAACGTATTTTCGCTTTTTGTTAGGAGAATGGATGTTTTTATGATAAAATAAAGGTAACTATTCCGTGCGAAAAGGCTTTTTATTCTTAAAAAACGGGTAACAGGGAATAAACAGAAAAGAACGGGGGATTCCGAATTGAAAGATCAATTTGAATTAGTCTCTAAGTATTCACCGCAAGGAGACCAGCCAAAGGCGATTGAAAAGTTGGTGGCGGGGTTAAATAAAGGGATCAAACATCAAACATTACTTGGAGCGACAGGAACAGGGAAAACATTTACTGTGTCCAATGTTATTCAAGAAGTCAATAAACCAACGCTAGTAATGGCGCATAATAAAACACTAGCCGGACAATTGTATAGTGAATTCAAGGAATTCTTCCCAAATAATGCAGTCGAATATTTCGTCAGCTATTATGATTATTATCAGCCGGAAGCGTACGTGCCGCAAAGCGATACCTATATCGAAAAAGATGCCAGCATCAATGATGAGATCGATAAGCTGCGACATTCTGCGACAGCTTCTTTATTTGAGAGACGAGATGTTATCATCATCGCAAGTGTATCGTGTATTTATGGCTTAGGTTCGCCAGAGGAATATGGGGCGATGCTTGTTTCATTGCGAACTGGAATGGAGATCGGGCGCGACCAGTTGCTTCGTAAATTAGTCGATATCCAGTATGACCGTAACGATATCGATTTTCAGCGTGGCCGTTTTCGAGTACGTGGAGATGTTGTCGAGATCTTCCCAGCTTCTCGTGATGAACACTGTATCCGCGTTGAATTTTTTGGAGATGAGATTGAACGGATTCGTGAAGTGGACGCCTTGACTGGTGAGATCATCGGTGATCGGGAACACGTATCGATCTTTCCGGCGTCTCACTTTGTGACCCGTCGTGATATTTTAGAAAAAGCTATGGTCAACATAAAGACCGAATTAAAAGACCGTTTAAAAGAATTGCGTGATAATGATAAATTACTAGAAGCGCAACGGTTAGAACAACGGACGAATTATGACTTGGAAATGATGGAAGAAATGGGCTATTGTTCGGGGATCGAAAACTATTCTAGACACTTAGCGCTTCGTGCGCCAGGGTCAACGCCATATACATTGCTAGATTATTTCCCAGATGATTTTCAGATGGTCATTGACGAATCGCATGTTACGATGCCGCAGATCCGTGCCATGTATAACGGAGACCAAGCTCGTAAACAAGTCTTGATCGATCATGGCTTCCGCTTACCTTCTGCGCTGGATAACCGTCCACTTAAATTTGAAGAATTCGAGAAGCATGTCAACCAGATCATGTATGTATCCGCAACACCGGGACCATATGAATTGGAAAAAAACCCAGATGTCATCGAACAGATCATTCGGCCGACTGGTCTGCTTGATCCGGTCATTGAAGTAAGACCGATCCCAGGACAGATCGATGATTTAATGGATGAGATCGCGGAACGCGTTACCAAAAATGAACGCGTCCTAATTACGACATTGACGAAAAAAATGTCCGAAGACCTTACCGATTATTTAAAAGAAGCAGGCGTAAAAGTCCAATATCTACATTCGGAAGTCAAAACACTTGAACGAATCGAGATCATTCGCGATCTGCGTTTAGGCGTATATGATGTGCTTGTCGGGATCAACTTGCTTCGTGAAGGGATCGATCTTCCGGAAGTATCGCTCGTTGCGATTTTAGACGCCGATAAAGAAGGATTCCTGCGCTCCGAGCGTTCGCTGATCCAAACGATCGGCCGGGCAGCTCGTAATGAAAACGGAAAAGTCATCATGTATGCTGACCGTTATACGGATTCCATGACGAATGCGATCAATGAAACGCAACGTCGCCGTGAGATCCAAATCGCCTACAATGAAGAACACGGTATCACACCACAAACGATCAAGAAAGATATCCGCGGAGCAATCACAGCCACCGTCGCCGCTGAAGAGGAAGAAGCAGAACTGACAGACATCAGCAAAATGACGAAAGAAGAAAGAGCCGCTTTTATCGAAGAAATGGAACGAGAAATGAAGCAGGCTGCCAAAGCGCTTGACTTTGAACGAGCAGCGGAACTGCGGGATGCTTTATTAGAAATAAAGGCGGAAGGATGAGACGAATTTGGAAAAAGATAAAATTGTCATCAAAGGTGCACGCGCACATAATCTAAAAAATATTGATGTTGTTATACCTCGCGATAAATTAGTCGTTATGACTGGTTTATCCGGTTCAGGGAAATCATCATTAGCCTTCGACACGATTTACGCCGAAGGGCAACGACGCTATGTAGAATCATTATCCGCCTATGCCCGTCAATTTTTAGGACAAATGGATAAACCTGATGTTGATACGATCGAAGGACTAAGCCCGGCGATCTCGATCGACCAAAAGACAACTAGCCGCAATCCACGATCCACAGTTGGTACCGTGACAGAAGTTCATGATTATTTACGGTTGCTTTATGCACGTGTTGGACATCCAATTTGTCCCAATCATGGTATCGAGATCACTTCACAGACCATTGAACAAATGGTGGAACGCGTGTTGGAATATCCGGAAAAGACAAGACTGCAAGTAATGGCACCGATTATTTCCGGTAAAAAAGGTTCCCATAAAAAATCGTTAGAAGAAATCAAAAAACAAGGTTTCGTTCGTGTACGAGTAGATGGTGAGATTCTTGATATCAACGATGAGATCGAACTTGAGAAAAATAAAAAACACTCGATCGAGATCATCATCGATCGGATCGTATTAAAAGAAGGGGTTCATTCCCGGCTATACGACTCGCTGGAATCTGCGCTTCGTTTAGCAGACGGCTATGCGATCGTAGACATTATCGACGAGAAAGAACTTTTGTTCAGCGAGCATTATGCCTGCCCATATTGTGGCTTCACTGTCGGCGAATTAGAACCGCGGATGTTTTCTTTCAACAGTCCATTTGGTGCTTGCCCGACTTGTGATGGCTTGGGAACAAAACTAGAGGTAGACGTAGATACAGTGATCCCGGATCGGTCGCTATCACTTAGTGCTGGTGCCATCGTTCCATGGAAACCGATCAGTTCACAATATTATCCACAAATGTTGGCATCTGCCTGTGAAGAATTTGATATCGACATGGATGTGCCCTTTGAGAAACTCCCGAAAGTCAAACAAGATATCATTCTGCATGGTTCTGGGACCGAAGAATTTTTCTTCAAATATAAAAATGACTTCGGTATGACGCGGGAAACATGGATGCCTTTTGAAGGCGTCCTACCGAATATCGAAAGACGCTACCGGGAAACAAATTCTGATTTTACCAGAGAACAAATGTCGCAGTACATGACATACCTGCCATGTCCGACCTGCCATGGCTATCGTCTAAAAGAAGAAGCACTCTCTGTTAAGATCGCAGATAAGCATCTTGGCGAAGTAAGCAATTTTTCGATTGTAGAAGGATTGGCCTTTTTCGATAGCCTGACTTTATCTGAAAAAGATTCGCAGATCGCAGCACCTATTTTGAAAGAAGTTCATTCAAGACTTGGCTTTTTAGAAAATGTTGGGTTAGAATACTTGACCATGAGTCGTTCAGCTGGAACATTATCCGGTGGGGAAGCCCAGCGGATCCGCTTGGCAACACAGATCGGTTCTAGGCTGACAGGAGTCTTATATATCCTTGATGAGCCATCGATCGGCTTGCATCAGCGCGATAATGATCGGCTGATCCATACGCTGAAAAATATGCGTGACATCGGCAATACACTGATCGTTGTAGAACATGACGAAGACACGATGATGGCGGCTGACTATCTGATCGATATCGGACCCGGAGCAGGAGAACATGGCGGTCAGATCGTTGCAGAAGGAACGCCAGAAGAAGTAAAAGCCAATAAAAATTCCATCACAGGCGACTATTTATCCGGTAAAAAATTCATTGCCATTCCTACCGAACGTAGAAAGGGCAATGGCAAAAAGCTGGAGATCATTGGTGCCAAAGCCAATAACCTGAAAAATGTAAGCACAGAGATCCCGCTTGGAACGTTCACCGCCGTGACCGGCGTATCTGGATCAGGAAAAAGTTCACTAGTCAATGAAGTGTTGCGTAAAGCCCTGTCACGCAAACTCAACCGGGCGACTGCTAAGCCAGGTGAGCACAAAGAAATCAAAGGGATCGACAACTTAGAAAAAATCATCGATATCGATCAATCACCGATCGGTAGAACGCCACGTTCTAACCCTGCTACTTATACAGGTGCTTTTGATGATATCCGTGATTTGTTTGCCAGCACGAATGAAGCGAAAATGCGCGGTTATAAAAAAGGTAGATTCAGTTTCAACGTAAAAGGCGGTCGCTGTGAGGCTTGTCGTGGAGACGGAATCATCAAGATCGAGATGCACTTTTTGCCAGACGTTTATGTGCCATGTGAAGTTTGCCATGGCAAACGTTACAATAGCGAAACACTGGACATCCATTATAAAGGTAAAAACATTGCCGAAGTATTGGAAATGACCGTTGAAGAAGGTCTGGAGTTTTTCAAAAATCAACCGAAAATCGCACGCAAACTGCAAACGATCGTGGATGTAGGGTTAGGCTATATCCGGCTTGGCCAACCAGCTACCACGCTTTCCGGTGGGGAAGCACAACGGGTCAAGCTGGCTTCCGAGCTGCATAAACGCAGTACAGGGAAATCTTTCTATATCTTAGACGAACCAACGACGGGCCTTCATGCCGATGATATCAGCCGTTTGCTGAAAGTCTTACAGCGATTAGTCGATAATGGCGATACCGTATTGGTCATCGAACATAATTTAGATGTCATCAAACAAGCGGATCATCTTATCGATCTTGGACCAGAAGGCGGCGATGGCGGTGGTGAGATCGTTGCCACAGGGACACCTGAAAAAGTAGCCCGCTCCAAGAAATCCTATACAGGAAAATACTTGAAACCAGTACTTGAGAGAGATACCAAACGCACAAAAGATAAAATCAAAGCAGCAGAAAAATAATGCCGAAACGTATCGAGATAACCCTCGATACGTTTTTTGATACGAACACATCAAAAGTCTATATAAATAATCATTCTCTAGTTGTATGACAGAATCCAAGAAATCCTTCATAATAGGACTATAAGCTAATGAACGATCCAAGGTCTTTAAGTATAAAAGGAGGAGATTAGCAGTGGAAAACGAACGTGAACGCATTATTGAACTCGTAAAACAAGGTATCCTTTCAACAGATGAAGCATTAACATTGCTTGAAAATATTTCGAAAAAAGAAGGAAAAACCGTTGCAACGGAGAAGATCAGAGAAACAGAGCAAGAACCAGAATTAGAAGAGGAAACCGCTGAAGAAGAATCCTACGACTTCTCGCAAGGGTGGAATAACGGACGCAATCCTCATAGCCCGCGCAACAACCGCAGATCTCATGAACGTAAAAAAGAAACGAAAGCAGATGACGCAAAAAATGCGAAAGAGACCGCAGAAGAAAACGATCGTTTCCAAAGTGTGATAGGCGATCTTTCCCAAGCAGGCGAGAAACTAGGCTCTTTCCTAAACTCTGCATTTAAACAAGTTAAGGATATGCCTTTCCCATTCTTAACATCTACCAAATTGGAAAGAGAATTCGTTTATCACGATACGACACTTTCCATCTTAGAATTCGATATCGCGAATGGGAATGTAGAATTCAAGCCTTCCGACAATGAAGATGTTCGCATCCAAGCGACGATCAAGTTGTTCAAGGAATATCCAGAAGACGAAGCATTGCAAATCTTCTTTGATAAAACAACATTACGTGTCGATGAAGAAACACTGCGTTTTGAATCTAAATCGAAGCAGATCGTGACGAACCTGACAGTTTATCTGCCAAAACGTTTATATGATTATGCATCGATCAAATTACTCAACGGCAATGTCCATATGGATGAATTACAAGGAAGAGATCTCTTCGTCAAGACTACCAATGGTAATGTAAGTATTGGAACGATCTCGGCAACACTAGTAGAACTTGAAACAGTGAATGGCAATGTCCGCATCCAAAATGGGGAAGTGCGCGACATTTCATTGAAGACATTCAACGGTGGTGTAGCAGCAAAAGGAGAATTTTACGCAGGCGTTTTGAAAACGAAAAACGGCAATATCCAATATTACTTAACAGAACCCACTGCGACTTCGATTGAAGCTAAAACAGGTACCGGCGACGTGGAGATCAGTCTACCGAAAGAAATCGGGATCGATGGCGAGATCCATACCAATTTCGGAAAACTACGTGTTGATTTCAAAGACGTGGAAGTGCTGGATTCAAAATCAGAAACGGTCCACAAAAAAATGACTTTCACAAAAATCCCGAACGGTGAAGCAAACATCGCGATCCGCGCAGAAACAACTGCTGGAAGTGTGAAGATCAAAGAAGCAAAATAACCGCTTTGTTCTAGAGGCAGCATTTGCTGCTTCTGGGCGTTACATAATCAAAAGAAAGGACGCGCACTGATATGGAAAAAAAATTACAAAGATCACGAGTAGATAGGAAAATCGGCGGTGTTTTAGGAGGGTTAGGGGAATACATCGGTATAGATTCTACCATCCTCCGCATCATATATGTTGCTATCACTATTTTTACAATGAAATCAGGTTTGCCAATCTTGGTCTATATTATTGCGCTGTTTATCATTCCTTCTGAAAAAGTCACAATGGAAGATGTGCGGGAGCGGCAAGCACAGAAAATCGCTGATCGCTACGACCGCATCAATCGCCGCATCGATCGTAAAAGAAGTGGTTATTCACACCACCGTCACCCAAGACATTCTACAGCACAGGGAAATCATCATGCACAAAAAAGAACTGCGCCTTCAAGACCGCATTTCAGTAAAGAATTTCCTTTCCCAGAAGCAACATTCACTAATTTGATTTTGCGGGTGTCTCATGGTGATGTAGTTGTTCGTACATGGGAAAAAGAAGAAGCCAAGCTGCGTGTATTATTGAGTACTCAAGACAACGGCGGTCCCGTAAGACATCTAAGTGAAGAAAAAATGTGGGATTACTTTTTCAGCAACACTATGTTGGATATTTCTCCGGATACATTATTATTTGAATCTAAAAAAGATATTTTAAAAACAGATATGGTGCTTACGATCCCGAAAAGATTGTATGAACAAATCAAGATCCAGATTTTAAATGGGAAATTAAGATTTGACGATGTTGAAACAGATGACATTATTTTAAAACTGCGCAATGGCGAATTACGCTCACGAGGTGTCAGCGGGAAATTTCTGAATGCTGAATTGACAGAAGGCGAAGTTTATGTTCAAAACTGCCGGGTGGAAAATGTCGACATTAGCACACGAAAAGGCGACATCACTATCCAAGGAAATGCACTAACTACTGCTGCGCGAACTGAACAAGGCGATATCGACTTTATATTGGAGAACGATTTAGCAAGCAGTGTCGATTTAAAGGCACCGAACGGCGATATTCGTATCCAAGTACCTGATAGCTGGAATGTTGATGGTTCACTGCACACGAAAAAAGAAAAAATCTACTTCGACTTAAAAAATGCTAAAATCTGGGATAATAGCGAGGATACAGTTGTATTCACACAAAATGCAGAAGAAATAAGTACGTCGACATTAGAAGCGAAAGTCGGCAAAGGAATTATTAAACTCAGTGAAACAAAAGAGAGGAGTGTTTAAGAATGCGTAAACTATATCGATCTACTTATGATAAAAAATTAGCAGGTGTATGTGGTGGACTTGCCGACTACTTTGGTATTGACGCAACATTAGTGCGATTACTATGGATCGTGGCGAGCTTGATCTTTGGTAGCGGCATTCTGCTCTATATCTTGGCGGCAATCATTATTCCGTCAGATCCTGACTCGGAGTGGAGGGGATAGATCATTATGCGTTTTTTAAGCGGAATCGTTATTAATGCTTTGTTGTTCATGGCATTATCCGGCTTCTTCTCTAGCTTCTATGTGGATGGTTTTATGACTGCGTTGATCGCGAGTGTTGTATGGGCTATTTTGAATCTGCTCGTTCGACCGGTTTTATTATTACTGACATTGCCGATCAACTTTTTCACATTGGGTTTATTTACTTTTGTAGTGAACGCTGTGATGTTGGAACTGACATCTTACTTTGTCGGTGCTCGATTTGAAATTGCTAGTTTTGGAGTGGCCTTGCTGATCGCGGCTTTGATGGCATTTGCCAATATGGTCATCAATTCGGTTATCGGCGAACGCAAAGCTCATTAAAAAACCTCTAAACCTTTTTTAAGGTTTAGAGGCTATTTTTATGGTTGATCTATTTTAACGCTGAAAGAGCTGACTTATCAGCTTAATATATCGCAAAGTTATTTAAGCAGTATTTTTAAAAAGTACACACAAACTTCGCCGATCGAGTATTTCATTCAATTGAAGATCGACCAAGCCTGTAAATTTATGAAATTGACCGATATGAAGATCTATGAGATCGCCAAGAAAGTCGGCTACGAAGATCCATACTATTTTTCACGTTTGTTTAAGAAATATATGGGACTTTCACCAAAAGTATATCGGAAACAAGTGTCGGTCCAAGAGCCTTCACTCATGCGTCAGGAATTTCACTTCAAATAAATCACTGTTACACATGCCGCGAAAGTGGTAAAATGAAGGGGAACTGCTAAAAAGAGAACAACGGAGGTATTTGGATGACGAAAACCGTTACCGTAAATGAATTGAAAAAACGTTTGAAACTAGAATTGATTGGCTCAGATAAAGGACTCGACCGGACGATCATGACAAGTGATCTGTCGCGTCCCGGTTTAGAGTTGACAGGTTTCTTTTCTTATTACCCAGAAGACCGTGTACAATTATTTGGAATGACGGAAATTTCCTTTTCAGAAGGAATGTCCGCCGAAGAACGCTTGAAACGTTATACGCAAATGTGTACTAGCCGCACACCGGCGTTTATTATTGCCCGTAGTTTAGAAGTTCCGAAAGAGTTGGTTGAAGCAGCGGATAAGGCAGGTATCCCAGTACTACGCTCACGTCTTAAGACGACGCGGCTCTCGGTATATATCACGAACTTTTTAGAGAGCAAACTTGCTCCCGTGATCTCCAAGCATGGCGTCTTGGTCGATATCTACGGTTTAGGCGTACTGATCACTGGGAACAGCGGAGTAGGCAAAAGCGAAACGGCGCTAGAACTTATCAAGCGCGGTCATCGCTTAGTAGCGGACGATAATGTCGAGATCCGTCAAGAAGACGAGATATCATTGATCGGCTCCTCACCGGCGATCATCGAACACTTGCTTGAAATACGCGGCCTTGGTATCATTGATGTCATGACATTATTTGGTGCCGGCGCAGTGCGTTCCAGCAAAAAGATCACTTTGGTGGTCGATTTGGAAAACTGGGATCCAAATAAACAATATGACCGCGTGGGGCTAACTACCGAAACAACGAAAATATTCGATTTGGAAATCCCGAAAATAACGATCCCAGTTCGTCCCGGACGAAACTTAGCTATCATTATCGAAGTAGCGGCAATGAATTTCAGGTTGAAAAACATGGGATACGACGCCGCAGAAAAATTCACAAGTGATTTAAGCAAATATATTGATCACAATCGCAGTATCAGCGATTGATGAAAGAAAGTAGGATTTAAATGGAAAATGGAATCAAGCCGCTGGACCCGGTGGCACTGCAAATCGGAGAAATATCGATCAAATGGTATGGGGTGATCATTGCCTGTGGTGTTGTCATTGCATTACTGCTAGCTTTGTACGAATCTTCCAAGCGGAAATTTGATAAAGAGATTTTTGTTGATCTGTTGATCTGGGCAATTCCGATCTCTGTCATCTCAGCGAGAATCTATTATGTCGCATTTGAATGGGATTTCTACAAGGAAAATCCTGGTGAGATCATTAAGATCTGGCACGGCGGCATCGCGATCTATGGCGCTTTGATCGGAGCAGTAATAACGGCTATCATTTTTACCAGAGTGAAGAAGATCTCTTTCTGGCAGCTTGCAGACATCGCAGCACCGAGCCTGATCATTGCTCAAGCTATCGGCAGATGGGGCAACTTCATGAATCAAGAGGCGCATGGTGCAGCCGTTACAAGAGGTTTCTTGGAAAATCTGCACTTGCCGAAATTTATTATCGATCAAATGTATATCAGCGGTGTCTATTATCAGCCGACTTTTCTGTATGAAAGTTTATGGAACGTCATCGGCTTTATCATTCTGCTTATCATTAGACGGACAAAAGTACGTCGTGGAGAGGTCTTTTTATCCTATGTGATCTGGTACTCCGTCGGTCGTTTCTTTATCGAAGGAATGCGTACAGACAGCTTGATGTGGGGGGCGTTTAGAGTTTCCCAAGTGTTGGCAGTGATATTAGTTGTCGTAGCAATCGCGATCATCGTATATCGCCGTGTGAGAAGCAATCCACCTTATTATCTGGATACGAAAAAATAACTAGTGCACGGGACATGTCTTTACCGAAAAGAGAGGAAATGAAAATGACAAAAGCACTTACAACATTATTGTTTGATTTAGATGGCACGTTGATCAATACGAATCACTTGATCATTCGTTCTTTTCAAGAGACTTTTAAACATTTTACACCTGAAAAGGAATATACTCAGGAAGATATCCTGCCATTTATGGGACCATCATTGATCGATACTTTTTCAAAAATCGATCCGGATCGGGCGGAAGAAATGGTGGAATTCTATCGGGTATTCAATTTAGAGAATCATGATGAAATGGTTGTGGAATTTGACGGTGTTTATGAAACGATCCGTTCTTTATATGAATCTGACTATAAATTAGCGATCGTATCGACCAAAATGTACGAGACAGTCATGCGTGGTTTACGGTTGACTGGTTTGGACAAATTTTTCCAAGTAGTGATCGGTTTAGATCAAGTAAGCCAGCCAAAACCAGACCCGGAAGGCATCAACATGGCGCTTAGCCTACTTAATTCAACGAAAGAAGAAGCTATTATGATCGGCGATAATTCGCATGATATCCTAGCGGGGAAAAATGCGGGAACGAAAACGGCTGGTGTAGCTTGGTCATTGAAGGGAGAAGCCTTCATGCAGCAGCTAGAACCAGATTTTCTGCTGGAAAAGATGAGCGATATCTTGCCGATCATGGCAGATGAGGATGAATAATGAGAAAGCTCGAGCGATTCCAAGCCCCTGATCCAGAAGTGAATACGCTGTTTCAAGTTTACCGCACCGTATCGTTTTGGAAAGTCTTCAAGAATACGCTCATCAATGAGATCGCCCGCTATTATCCATTTATGACGGGGAAACGCAATCTTTATCGGCGCGGAATGCGGATGAAGATCGGAACACATTCTGCCGTAGCTTTTAAAGTCACGATGGATTTGTTTTTCCCGGAAAAAATCACGATCGGACAAAATACGATCATTGGTTTTCATAGCACGATCTTGACACATGAATATTTGATCAAAGAATACCGTGTCGGAAATGTGACGATCGGCGATAACGTAATGATCGGCGCGAATGTAACGGTATTGCCGGGCGTTAGGATCGGCGACAATGCAACGATAGCAGCCGGAGCAGTGGTATCGAAAGATGTTCCGTCTGGCAGTTTTGCTTATGGGAACCCACTGCAGATCCGAGACTAAAAAAGAGTTCTGGGAAAACGGAACTCTTTTTTTGCGGGGAAAATTCGGATAAATAACAAGGCGCTCTATTCGCATAAACAGGTCTATGTTATACTCTTAAACATAGACGAAAGAGGTGGAGAGAACTATGAAACAAGAGTCCAAACAAAATATTATTCGTTTTCTTCCCAGTGGTCATTATTATTTTGAACGCGGTATTCATGCTTTTCGAGAAGGAGAAATGAAAGAAGCAGTCCGCTATCTTCTGCGTGCGAACGACTTATCTCCGAATGATCCGATTATTTTATGCCAATTGGCAATTTGTTATACAGAATTAGGACAATTTTTGAAATCGAACCGTTTGCTGCTGCAAGTGATCGATACCCTCGATACTTCCTTGCACTATTGTTATTATTTTATTGCCAATAACTTTGCGTATTTGAACGATATCAGTCATGCGATCCAATATGCAAAACGCTATTTGGAGCTTGATCCGGATGGTGAATATGCAGAAGAAGTCGAGGATCTGTTGGAAGTGCTGGCGGAAGAAAATCCTATCCGTCATTTACGGGAAAACCAGTTTGCGAATATCGAACAACAATTTCAGGATTATATCAAAGAGTGGCGGCGCTATGAAGCTAGCGAAAACATGGAAGCAGCTGCTCAGTTCTTAGAAGGCGTCCTGCTCCGGGAGCCGAATTTTTGGCCAGCATACAATCAACTGGCATTGCTGGATTTTCGTCAATTGAAAGAAGCGGAAGGATTGAAAGTATTGCTGGAACTGATCGATCGTGATCCAGGAAACTTGATGGGACTTGCGGATCTGTGTATGTATTATTTTTATAAAGCAGATATGGAAAGTTGCCGGGAAATTTACGGCCGCTTGGATCATGTTGCACCAACACTAGTGCATCACAAAGAAAAACTAGCGATCGTCCACACGATGCTGGGCAACATTGAGAAAGCACGGGCGTTGTTTGTTCAGTTGGCAGAGACGGAAGTCGTAGATAAAACAGCTTACTATTACTATTTTGCGAAAGTAGAAGCATTCAGCGGTGAAATGGAGTCGGCCGAAGATCTATGGCAGCTTTTCACAATTATCAGCGGCTATGAACCAATGAATTTTCCATGGAAGAATAATCGCCAAAACGATGTACTGGAAATTATTGCGCTGCTTCGGTCAACGCAACCTGCTGAAAAACTTTATGGGGCGTATCAGTTGGCACATTCTGCTAATCGGGCGGAGCTGCTTTTATTTGACCCACTGTTCGATCAAAGCAGTTGGGATTATGACGCATATTTGATATTGACAGATTTTAAAACAATGGGCGATTCCATAGAAGAAAAAAATACCTACTATCTTTGCCGTTTGTTGGAACGTAAAACAGACCAGCTGACTTCAGCGGATAGTGGCTTTTACAAGGATGTTTTTGCGGAACTGCTTTCTGCAAATGCAAAGGAAGAGGAACTCAGTTTGCCTGGGTTAGAGGGGCTAAAATCCTCAAAATGAGCAGAAAAATAGACTTAATACGTCTATCGTATTAGGATTAGAGTAGTTAGACGGACAAGGAGGTATCAGCATGGCAAGCGAAGACAAAATTTATGATGTGATTATTATTGGAGCAGGACCAGCTGGGATGACAGCAGCTTTATATACTTCACGCGCAGATCTTGATACGTTGATGATCGAACGCGGTGTTCCTGGTGGACAAATGGTGAATACGGCAGAAGTTGAAAACTATCCAGGATTTGATTCTATTTTAGGACCGGATCTTTCAGACAAAATGTTCAGCGGTGCAAAACAATTCGGTGCTGAATATGCATATGGTGATATTAAAGGAATCGATAATGAGTTAGCATACAAAACAGTATATGCAGGATCAAAGGCATATAAAGGTCGAGCAATCATCATCGCAACAGGAGCAGAACATCGCAAATTAGGTGTTCCAGGCGAAGATGAACTTAGCGGACGTGGCGTTTCTTACTGCGCAGTCTGTGACGGAGCATTTTTCAAAAACCGTGAATTGGTGGTAGTCGGTGGTGGCGATTCCGCGGTAGAAGAAGGAACCTATTTAACAAGATATGCAAGCAAAGTGACGATCATTCATCGCCGCGATAAATTGCGTGCGCAACAAATCTTACAAGACCGTGCTTTTAAAAATGATAAAGTAGATTTCATTTGGAACCATACAGCAGAAGAAATCGTTGGCGACGGCTCAAAAGTAACTGGTGTGAAAATTATTTCGACAGAAGACGGTTCGGAAAAAACGGTTTCTGCTGACGGCGTGTTTATCTACGTTGGCTTAGTTCCGCTTACCAAACCATTCCAAGATTTGGGGATCACAGACGGAGAAGGCTACATCATAACAGATGAAGAATTGCGTACAGAGATTCCCGGAATCTTTGCAGCAGGCGATGTTAGAGCGAAAAGTCTACGTCAGATCGTTACCGCAGCAGGCGACGGCGGTCTAGCTGGACAAAATGCGCAAAAATATGTAGAAGAGTTGAAGGAATCGCTCACAGAGACGGTTTCAGAATAGAGAAATTGTAAAAAAGGAAGTATCTCCATGGAGATACTTCCTTTTTTTATTTTATGACTTGCCATGTAATGCATTACATGACGTATAGTAAAAAAGTAATCCATTTTAAAACAAAGGAGCCGAAGACATGAAAATAATCATCACAGAAAGTTATGAAGCATTAGGAAATCTAGCAGCAAGTATCCTTTTAGGGAAAATGACGGAAGATAAGCGGGTAAATATTTCCATTACTGCCGGAAATACGCCGCAAAGCACATATGCGGCGCTGATTCCGCGAGTAAAAAACAATGCAGCTTATCAAAATGTGCATTATTATAATTTTGATGAGATCGTCGAAGTAGGAGAAGAAAAAGGAATGACGGAAGCAGCGTTGCAAAAGTTGTTTTTCCAGCCGGCTAATATTTCGTCCGAACAGATCCACCTATTGAATTTAAGTAATTATCAAGAACAGGATCAAAGAATCGCAAACGCAGGTGGACTGGATGCGATGCTGATCGGCATTGGAGAGGATGGACATTTTTGTGCGAATATGCCGCAGTCCACTGAATTCAATCGTCATACACATGAAGTCCTGATAAAGCCAGAGTATTCGTGGTATGAATGGGCAAAGGCCGATTCCGGTGAAAAGCTTCCCGCATCATTCGTTACGATGGGGGCGGCTTCCATTATGAAAGTAAAACAGCTAATACTGATAGCGAATGGCTCACATAAGGCAGGTATTATCAAACGGGCGCTAAGTGGTCCGATCGATAGGGATATCCCAGCCTCGATCTTGCAATTACATCCGAACCTCACCGTTATTCTTGATCAAGAAGCGGCAGCGGATCTATAAGTAAACGACATCTTTCTATAATTAGAAAGATGTTTTTTTAGTAAAAAGGTTGATAAAATTTAGTAAAAATTATATAGTGGATTTATCAAAGCTAGGAGGTAAGTCATGGAAAAACAAAAGGTGAAATCTCTTTTTGAAAGCGTATTCAAAAAAGAAGGAATACTATTTTTTGCTCCGGGAAGAATCAATTTGATCGGGGAACATACCGATTATAACGGAGGACATGTTTTCCCCTGTGCGATCTCGCTCGGAACTTATGGAGTAGCTAGCTTGCGGGAAGACGATCAGATTCGGTTCTATTCGGAAAATTTTCCGGATAAAGGAATTATCTCGTGTACCGTCAACGAATTGGATTATCGCAAGAAAGATGATTGGGCAAATTATCCAAAAGGTGTCATTCGCTACTTGAAAGATAGTGGGTATGCGATCAATCAAGGAATGGACTTTCTGTTTTATGGAAATCTGCCTAATGGCGCTGGGCTGAGTTCCTCTGCTTCGATTGAAATGTTGACCGGGGTCATTGTCAAAGACCTGTTCCAATTAGAGGTGTCGAGGCTTGAACTGATAAAACTAGGACAAAAAGTCGAAAATGCTTTTATTGGTGTCAACTCCGGGATCATGGATCAATTTGCCGTGGGAATGGGGAAAAAGGATCATGCGATTCTGCTTGATTGTCAGACATTGGACTATGAGTTAGTGCCCCTAGAACTGCAGGCGCACAAGATCGTTATTATGAACACGAACAAGCGCAGGGAATTAGCCGATTCGAAGTATAATGAGCGCCGCCAAGAATGTGAGGAAGCCGTGAAAATACTCAATCAAGCACTCTCGATCCAAGCGCTGGGTGAATTGACAAATGAGGAATTTACCTCCCAGGCAGAACAGCTACCGCCACTCATGCGAAAACGGGCCAAACATGCTGTTAGCGAAAATATTCGGACATTAGAAGCTGCGGCGGCACTGAAACAGGGGAAATTAGCGGCTTTCGGCAAACTAATGAATGAATCACATGAATCTTTGCGTGACGATTACGAGGTAACTGGTGTAGAATTAGATATACTGGTGGAGACAGCGTGGCAGTTGCCGGGCGTCGTCGGGGCGAGAATGACGGGAGCAGGATTTGGCGGCTGCGCGATCGCGATTGTAGAAGATGCTCATATTGACACGTTTATCCAGCAAGTAGGCCAACGTTACCAAGAAAAAATAGGTTATGCAGCTGATTTTTATATAGCAGATATTAGTGACGGGGCAACGATTTTGGAGGAGGATGAAACATGAGTATTTTAGTACTTGGAGGAGCTGGTTACATTGGCTCGCATGCAGTGGATCAATTGGTTGAGAAAGGCTACGCAGTGGCTGTGGTAGATAATTTGCAGACTGGTCATGAAAAAGCCGTCCATGAAAAGGCAACATTCTATCAAGGAGATATTCGGGATAAGGCCTTTTTAGAAAGTGTTTTTGAAAAAGAAAATGTAGAAGGCGTCGTCCATTTTGCCGCTAACTCACTAGTTGGCGAATCCATGGAGATCCCGCTGACTTATTTAAATAACAATGTGTATGGTACACAGATCGTCTTGGAAGTAATGGAGAAATTTGGTGTGAAAGCCATCGTATTTTCTTCTTCCGCAGCGACTTATGGCGAACCAGAACAGATTCCGATCACGGAAGACATGCGGACAAATCCGGAAAGCACTTACGGTGATACGAAATTGATCATGGAAAAAATGATGAAATGGTGTGATATTGCTTACGGGATAAAATTTGTCGCGTTACGCTACTTTAATGTTGCCGGTGCAAAGGCAGATGGGAGCATCGGAGAAGATCATGACCCGGAATCACACTTAGTGCCGATCATTCTACAAGTTGCTTTAGGGCAACGGGAAGAGCTATCGATCTTTGGTGATGACTATCCGACCGAAGACGGCACATGTATCCGTGATTATGTTCATGTCGTTGATTTGATCGACGCACACATTTTAGCTTTGGAGTATTTGAAAAAAGGCGGGGAAAGCAATATTTTCAACTTAGGCAGCAGCAGCGGCTTCTCTGTGCAACAAATGCTGGAAGCAGCAAGAGAAGTTACCGGAAAAGAGATCCCGGCAAAAGTAGTTCCGAGACGAAAAGGAGATCCAAGTACACTGATTGCTTCTAGTGACAAAGCTAGAAAAATATTAGGTTGGGAACCAAAAAATACAAACGTGTCCGAAATCATTGCTTCTGCATGGAATTGGCATCAATCGCATCCACACGGTTTTGAGGACAAGTAAAATGGAGTGAATCTACATGGATATTTCCCAAGTAATAACAGATTTCCTAGCAGCAAACAAGCAAGCTGGAAATCTGACCGAAGCCGATGAGATCTATATCCGAAACCGGCTACTGGCATTATTGGCGTTATCCGATTATGAAAACTGCATACCTGCGGAGGAGCCTGGACCGCTCCTCCAATTATTAGATAAATTGATCGAATTTGCTGTCCAAAGCGGTATTATTTCAGCAATCGATTCTGAAAAAGAACAACTTGAAAGTGCCATCATGGATCTATTTGTACCACTTCCATCCGAATTGAATCAAGAATTTCAGCGACGTTACGCACAATCTCCACAGCAAGCGACCGATTATTTTCACGAATGGAGCAAGGCCAGTAATTACATAAAAACGCGCGAACTAGCGAGAAATATTCGTTATCAGACAGCAACTAACTATGGCGATTTAGAGATCACGATCAATCTTGCGAAGCCAGAGAAAGATCCCAAACAGATCGCACTTGAAAAAAACACGCCGACTGGGAATTATCCTACTTGCTTGTTATGTATGGAAAATGAAGGCTACTTGGGCAATAGCAAGCACCCTGCGAGAACAAATCATCGTATTATTCAACTGGAATTGGCTGGGGAGCCATGGTGCTTTCAATTTTCGCCCTATGCGTATTATGAGGAGCATTCGATCTTTTTAGCAAAAGAGCACCGACCTATGCAAATTAATCGGCAGACGTTTACTAATTTGTTAGGGATCGTAGAGCAGTTCCCACACTACTTTGTTGGTTCAAATGCCGATCTACCAATCGTGGGCGGTTCGATTTTGACGCATGATCACTATCAAGGCGGGGCGCATAATTTCCCAATGGAACAGGCAGAAGTCTGGTATTCGTTTGTAATGACTGATTTTCCAGAAATAGAAGCAGAAGTCTTACATTGGCCGCTTTCTGTTATTAGGTTGCGTCATAAAAAGAAAGACATATTAATAGATGCAGCTGTACACGTATTTAACACGTGGAAAAGTTATAATGATGAAAGCGCTTCTATCATTGCGGAAACGGATCAGCCGCATAATACAGTCACACCGATCGCACGGCAAAAAGTGGATGATTACGAACTGGATATCGTGTTGCGCAATAATCGGACATCCGCCGAGTTTCCAGATGGTATCTTTCACCCACATCCCAACGTACAACATATCAAAAAAGAAAATATCGGCTTGATCGAAGTAATGGGATTGGCAATTTTACCAGCGAGGCTGAAAGAAGAACTGGAAGAAGTGAGAGCTTACTGGCTGAACAAACCATCGAATATCAAAGCGATCCATCTCGAATGGGCAGATACTGTGAAAGCCAAGCAAACAATTACAGAAGCCAATAGCCAAGACGTACTCAAACAAGCAGTAGCGGAACGGTTCTTGGAGGTATTGACCGATGCCGGTGTGTTCAAGCAGACAACGGCAGGAAAAGTCGCCTTCCAGCGATTTACAACTACATTATAAAAAACGGAGCACTCTGGAATCGAAGCGGTTTCAGGTGCTTCTGATTTTGAAATAGACGAATGGCAGATAACTTGGTAGAATAAAGGGGAAACATGTGGAGGTGGCAGCGTGGCAACAATCAAAGATATTGCTGAAAAAGCGGGTGTTTCCGCAGCAACGGTTTCACGAGTCTTGAATTTTGACAATACATTATCGACCAGCGATGAAACAAAAAAACGAATTTTTGAAGTCGCGGAGTCTCTGCATTATACGAAACATAAACAGAAAAAACAAAAAAAGCATGCCAAGATCGCACTTGTCAAATGGTATACCGAACAAGAAGAGCTGATGGACATTTACTATTTGGCGATCCGCATGGGCGTCGAAGCAAAAGCCGCAGAGCTTGGCTACCAGTTTGTTTCTGTTACACAAGACGCAGAAACGATGCTCAAGGGCGCAGAAGGAATCATTGCCATTGGTAAATTCAGCGACAAGCAAATTGAAAAGCTGGAGACATATCGAGTACCGATTTGCTTTACAGATCAAGATATGTCTGTTCGTCGATTGGATTCGGTCGTCGCCGACTTGGATCAGGGTGTTATTAGCGTGATTGATTATTTTATTGATCAAGGTCATTCGAAGATCGGCTTTTTAGGCGGAGAAGAGTTTTTCACTGACCATTCCTCGATCATTGCAGACACCAGAGCCAGTAGTTTTCAGGCATATTTGGAAAAGAAGGACCGCTATGATGAACAGATGGTATTTACAGGGGCATTCAACGTTGAATCGGGTTATCAGTTAATGACGGAAGCGATCCAAACGTTAGGAACGCAGCTGCCGTCCGCCTTTTTTGCTGCAAATGATTCTATTGCGATCGGTGCATTGCGTGCACTTCAACATGCGAAAATCAAGGTGCCAGAGCAAGTGGCAGTGATTGGATTGAATGATACCAGTGTTGCAAAGTACGTCTATCCACCACTTAGCACGGTGCGGGTCTACACGGAACTGATGGGCGAAACAGCGATGAAGCTCTTACATGAGCGATTGACTGGGGAAAGAGAAGTTGCCAAAAAAGTAATGATCGCAACCGATTTGATTATCCGCGAAAGTAGTGAGGTAAAATAAAGGAGAGGGGATACATATAATGAGTTGGCAAGAAAATTATCAAAAATGGGTCGCAAATAAAGAACTGGATCCAGCTTTAAAAAAACAATTAGAAACAATCAAAGAAGATGATAAACAGTTGGAGGACAGTTTTTATCGCGACATGGAGTTCGGAACTGCCGGCATGCGCGGTATCATCGGTCCCGGATCGAATCGAATGAATATCTATACGATCCGCAAAGCAACCAGTGGTCTGGCTGCGTTTATTGAAAGCAATGGAGACGCGGCAAAAGCACGCGGAGTAGCGATCGCTTATGATCCAAGACATATGTCGCAAGAATTTGCGTATGAATCTGCTGCTGTTTTAGGCGAACGCGGGATTCAATCGTATGTATTCGAATCATTACGTCCTACTCCCGAACTTTCTTTCGCAGTACGCTACTTAAATTGCTTCAGCGGGATCGTTGTTACGGCGAGCCACAATCCGCCGGAATATAATGGCTATAAAATTTACGGCGAGGATGGCGGGCAAATGCCGCCAGAATCTGCTGACATCGTGACGAATCATATCGAAGCGATCGAGGATATTTTTGCAATCAAAGCAGCTCCTATCCACGAATTAAAAGAAAAAGGGCTGTTAGAAGTCATCAGCAGCAAAGTTGATGAACCTTATCTAAACCGTGTTAAAGAGGTGATCGTGGATAAGGATCTAGTAAATACAAAAGGAAAAGATCTGAAAATCGTCTTTACGCCATTGCACGGAACTGGCGGAATCTTAGGCGTACCAGCTCTGGAAAGTGTTGGTTTTACAAATATCATCAAAGTCGAGGAACAATTCATCAATGATCCTGACTTTAAAACCGTCAAATCGCCAAATCCAGAAAATAAGGAAGCATTCCTAAAAGCAATTGAATATGGGGAAAAATACGATGCTGATATCTTAGTGGGGACCGACCCGGATGCAGACCGCTTAGGCGTTGCTGTTCGCGATAGTTCTGGTAGTTTTGAAGTGTTGTCTGGAAATCAGATCGGTGCGCTGATCTTAAACTATCGCCTGAAACAAATGAAAGCACTCGGCCAGCTTCCGGCAAACGCAGCAGTCTTAAAATCAATCGTGACAAGCGACATTGGTAAAGACATCGCTTCCTTCTATGGCGCTAAAATGATCGAAGTTTTGACTGGTTTCAAATTTATTGCAGAAAAAATCAAAGAATTTGAAGCAAGCGGCTCCCATACTTTTGAATTCGGTTATGAAGAAAGCAACGGGTATATGGTCAAATCCTTCACACGCGACAAAGATGCGATCCAAGCAGTGCTGTCGATCTGCGAAGTAGCCCTGTCCAGCAAACAGCAAAATCGGACACTCTTTGAAGAACTGGAAGCCTTGTTTGAGCAATTTGGCTACTACAAAGAGGCCCTTATTTCCAAAACGATGTCCGGAAAAGATGGCTCAGAGAAAATCAAAGCAATCATGCATGATTTCCGTGCAGAACTCCCGAAAAAAATCGGGGACGAACCAATCGCTCGAATTGAAGACTATTTAACACAAATAGAAACGAATTTAGAAACCGGTGAAGAAACAGCAATCGAGC
This sequence comes from Listeria grayi, assembly GCF_900638015.1. Classification (NCBI taxonomy): domain Bacteria; kingdom Bacillati; phylum Bacillota; class Bacilli; order Caryophanales; family Listeriaceae; genus Listeria; species Listeria grayi. The sequence goes on along the minus strand of NZ_LR134483.1, from coordinate 2,427,493 downwards.
TTCCAAAAGCAGATGTATTGAAATGTTTTCTTGAAGATGGTTCCTGGTTCGCACTGCGTCCTTCTGGAACAGAGCCAAAAATCAAATTTTATTTTAGCGTGAAAGGCGAAAGTGCCGAGGCAAGTGAACGAAAATTAGAAGCAGTCAAAGCAGGGTTGCTGGCAAAAGTAGAATAAAAGGAACGGGCTTTCCGGGAGGGGAGCCTGTTTATTTTGTTTAAAAAAAATCGTATTATTGTAATGTTTTGTACTTTCGTACTAGTTTGACAATTATAGGAGCATATGTTACGTTGTGAGCGTAATAAAATAACATCTAGGAGGTACAGAAAATGAAACGACAAGTATTTGCTATTATGATGATTGGTGTAATCGCACTAAGCTTATGTATACCGATGACAAGTCAAGCAGCGTTGGTGAAGAAATGGAATAAAGGATATAACCAATCGAGTATGAAGTGGTATAACCATTATTATCGCAGTGATGTTGGACACTCAACTTATACGATCATTGGAGGGAAAACTAGATTTAACGGACCTGTTGTGAAAAAAGGGCAGTGGTCGAAGTTGAATATTAAGTATTATGGACCTTATGCATACAAACATGGAACTACCCCTCCAATGTAATCACAGCGTTGATATGTTTGTTCCTAATATTTTTTAAGAGCCTGTTTTTAACTTGACTCTAATTTAGAATGTAGTTATATGAATATTGATTATTAGGTGAAACTAGATAATAAGGTGGGGATATTATTGTTCAAGAAGAAATTGATTTTCAACTTTTTATTAATAGCGTTACTCCTAGCTGGCGGATTCTATACTTATTATAAAGTTATGAAAGTAGATAATACTAAACAAGTCAGTAAACAGAAACAGGCAAAAAAAGCTTCTCTTTCAAATGAGAATAATGAAATAAATAACTCAATGGATAGTAAAGCGATAGAAGAACAGATTCGCAAAGAGCCTAGGAAAAAGAATAAATTTTATTCGGTGTATGTAGTAGCCCATTCAAAAGAAGGTGGTAGTGCAACTGAATTTATTCCTGAAATAATAAACCCCGATTTTAATCCCTATGATGGTTATAATAGTTCGACCTATGGCGACGAGGAAGTAAGAAAGGATGAAATGTTTATCTATATCGACAATTACCGTATTACAAAAGAAGTGAAGGATCAAATCAAAAAAATCGCCGGCTCCAAAAAGTATAAAGCAGCATTGGAAGAAATTGAAAAAGGGGTACAAGAAATTAAGGAAACGGAAGAATATGGCACTGTCAATGGTGTTCCACTTATAGAAAAATAAACGGAAAAAGTGTATGTTGAACAAAAAGAACTCATTTTCAGTTGTTTACCGGGAACGATGCTTCTTATTTTTGCTAAAAGAAACACAAGCCAACAATCAGTCACCTAAAATAAGAGAAGAGAGGACTTTCTGATGATCATACTCCAAAACATTCAAAAAAATTTCGGAAATAAGCAGCTGTTTCGAGATTTTAGCTTACACATCAAGCCAGGAGAATTTGTAGGCATTATGGGTAAAAGCGGACAAGGAAAAACGACACTCTTAAATATGATCGGCACATTGGAATCCGCGGATGCGGGAATTGTTAAGATCAATGGACGGCAAGCGAAAGGAAGTCATGCAAAGCGGTTGCTATTGCGGGAAAATCTAGGATTTATTTTTCAAAATTACGCTTTGATCGACAATGCAACAGTCAAAGAAAACTTGGAAATCGCTTTGACATATAAAAAAGGGGCTAAGAAAAAGAAGGCGGATTTGTTAGCGAAGGCACTTCAAAAAGTTGGGTTGACAGGATATGAAGCGAAAAAAATCTGCACATTAAGTGGTGGTGAGCAGCAGCGTATTTCTATCGCACGGCTGCTGCTCAAAGATCCGCCGATCATTCTTGCTGATGAACCGACTGGATCGCTTGACCCTGTAAACCGAGATCACATCATTGCCTTATTTCAAGAGCTACACCGTACTGGGAAAACGATTGTGATGGTCACACATGATAAGGAACTACGCACTATTTTTTCAAGGATAGTTGATCTTGGAAGGATGGAGCAATAATGAAAAAAGTATTATTCATTTTAATGTTGCTTACCTTTACATTAACCAGTTATTTAGCAATCAAACAATTTGGATTTCATCAATTTCAAAATTTTAATCGACAAAATATAGAGAATACGCAGCGAGTTATCATTGAAGCTGTTGATAACGATAAAACCGTAGATGCTAATTATAAATTACTTCAAAAAATAGCGATTGAAACAAAAATAAATTTACAAAGAACGGGAGAAATATTAGATGGGGCGAGTGGCAATACGCTTGTCTATTATGTAGCTTTAGGAGATAAAGAGAAGTACTTTGAACAATTAGAGCTGAAATCTGGAAATTATCTAACAGAGAAAAGCCCGAAGTCAGTGTTTCTTTCAACTATCGCAACAGGCGACTCCAAACAGATCGGGCAGGTAGAACTTTTTCATAGCTTTGATCCAATCGAATTCCGTCCGCTAAGTGCAGCGGCTGATCAAGCTGATATTCGTGGAGAGTATGAAGTCGGCGGGGATCAAAATCTAGCGGCTTTTAAAAAGCTTGCCGAAAAAAACAAGTTTATGCTAACAATCTCAAAAAATTCTTCTGCCTCGGGAATGGAGACGCCATATCCATATGAAAAGCTGATTTTTCAATCCTCTCTGGTTTTATGCGTCATGTTTGGTTTAGCGATGCTTTATGACACAGTCAGCAATTATAAAGAAATAGCGATCCGTTATTTGTTTGGCGGGAATTTCGGAGATATTGGTATATATCTGTGGAATCGCTACCGAAATAGTTTGTTTCTGGGGATTGGAATAGGTATTTCCGGCTTGCTCCTTTATTTAGGATTGGTGAACCAATTTCAGCAATTTGGTGCCTTTATGGTTTTTTGGCTGAAAGTAATTACTCCGATTCTGCTTGTTTTAGGAATTGTTTTTCTGCTCGTCTGGGTACTTGCAAGTCGAATCAAGATCACTCAAATGATTAAAAATAAAAAACCTGTGAAGATACTTTTACTGGTCACTATTTTGGCAAAATTCGGATTGTCGCTTTTACTCGTACTAGCGCTACAGCAAGGGCTTAAAGAAACCATAGCTATGAAAAAGATAATGACGACGGATAAAAAATGGTCTTTGTTGAAGCATTATCATTATTTGACGATTTCTGCCTCGTCTACAAGCTTAGACGGTGGGTTGATGGCAGCTGAAAATAAATCTTTTACTCAACTATACAGAGAACTAGAGGAAAAAGGTGCACTTTATATCATGCCTTCCAATTATTATGAGGAGGATCAGGAAGAAACCTATTCAACAGATTTTTTTGGAGCAGAAGGAAGGCGGGTAGAACTAAATAACAATTATTTAGCGATAAATCCGATCATAGATGCAGAAAATAAAAAAATAAATATTTCCTCCAAGAAGTTTGCCAATACGTTGACGGCTTTAGTGCCGCTCAAATATAAAAAATATCAAACCAGAATCAAAAAGACACTAAAAGTGGATTATGAAGATATTTATAGTAATAAAACGAACAAAGCACCGAATATCAAGCTTATTTATGTGAAAGATGGACAATCTTATTTTTCCTATTCGACGGATTTTGCCAAAGACAACACCTATCAACTCATTGATCCAATTGCGGTTATTATCACACCGTATGCGAATTCACAATATTTATCAAATAAACTCGCGATGGGGCGAGGGTATTTTCCTAAAAATCACACCAATGAAAAACCGTTCGCGCAAACAAAACAGCTGCTAAAAAAATATGGATTTGATAATTATTGGACCCCTTCTGGTTCTGCCTATTTCTGGGTGGAAACGGATAGTAAAAACAATAAGGAAAGCTTGGAAATAGGCATAAGCTATATTCTTTTATCGACGGTTTTACTCATGAACCTTGCGATATTCTCGATTATCTTTTATATCGAAGCAAATAAACAAGTTTTGGCGGTACAAAAATTATTTGGCTATCATTTCATCGAAAAACATGGACTTGTTTATTTAACTTTATTTGCTTTTTGGAGTTTAGTTTATATGGGTGAAATGATAATGGCGGAGCAGCATGTGTTGCTTTGGCAGATCGTACTTGCTTTAGCAATAGTCGATTTTATTTTCATAAGTGTATTCTTAGCTATTCGCGAGCGCAAAATCGTGAAGCCTGCAATCGTTAATGTATAAAAAAAGGACGAGCTTTTTCACAAATAGCTCGTCCTTTTTTTATTTTTTATCCGCCTGATCGATCGTTTTCGGACTCTGTTGGCTAATTGCCGGGGCGTGTTTCCCCCAACTTTTGATCAGACCGGACAGCGATGTATCTGTCACAACTAAAGCACCGAAGAAGAGCAGGTACTCCACTAATAGTATCCCTAGCAGAATATTCGTGATCGGCTTGTGTTTTTTTTCGGTCTCTTTTTCATCAACAAGAATATGTGTGTCCTGCATTTGTTCTTCCCGATAGGCGGCAATGTAGGCTTTGCGCTCTTTTTTTGGCATCGCCTTATATTCTTTGATAAAGGCGTCATAATCCTTTGCGATCTGCTTTGCTTCGCCGAATGCGCGGACTTCGCCGTAATGCATCCAGACGATCCGGTCGCAAAGTTTCTTGACTTGCGCTAAAGAATGACTGACGAAGATAATGGTTTTCCCGGAATTTTTTAATTCATCGATTCGGTCTACACATTTTTGGTAGAAAGTTTGGTCGCCGACAGAGAGTGCTTCATCAATGATGAGGATGTCTGGATCTAAATGCACACAAATTGCAAATCCCAACCGTGACCGCATTCCGCTAGAGTAATTCTTGATTGGCTGGTCAATGAAGGTACCAATATCGGCAAATTCAATGATAGAAGGCAACAGTTCTTGGATCTGTTTGGGGTTCAATCCATGCATCAATAGTTTTAATTTAATATTTTCTACACCAGATAAGGCATTTTTCAGACCAACTTTGATCGCAAGCAAAGAAACTTCGCCGTTGATAAGCACTTCACCGTGCGTGGGGATGATCGATTCGGAGATCACATTGGAAAGCGTGGATTTCCCAGCGCCATTGATCCCGACTAATCCAATTGTCTCGCCTTGATAAATCGTCAAATTAACATTGCGCAATGCCCAGAAAGTATCTGTTTGTTTATTGAAAAACATATTTTTAAGTTTATCGTTGCGGCTTTTTAATAAATTATATTTTTTGGATACATTTATAAGTTGAACTGCCTGTTTTTTTTCCATATTCTTCCCTTTTCTTTACTAGATTCAGATTCATTCTCTTTCTATCGTATAATTAATAGCGGAAATCGTCAATGTGGAAGTGGAGAATTTCTAAAACACCTGCTGGTATGCTATTATTAGGAAAATAAGAATGGCGGGAGAGAGGGAAAATGGATTATAATTTCATATTATCTGTCGACGAAAAAATTGATTTAGTTCAGCCATCACTTGAAAATGCCAAGGATCTTTATGCTGTGTTGGATAACGATCGTGAACATCTGCGGAAGTTTTTAAACTATGTGGATGATACGAACGAACTTGCAGATGAAGAAAATTATTTCAGGATCAAGCTGGCGGGTTATGCGAAGGGGACAGATAGACTGTATCTGATTGCCTATGAAAGCAAGATTGTCGGAGCAATCGACTTGCATTTTATTGATGCGGCAAATCATTCTGCAGAAATCGGATATTGGATCAATTCTGCTTACATTGGAAAAGGTATTACCCCTAAATGTGTACAAAAACTTTGTCAGATCGGGTTTGAAACGCTGGCATTGAACCGAATCACGTTGGTTGCCGACACAGAAAACAAAGGAAGTAATCGAGTTGCGGAAAAATGCGGATTTATGCTAGAAGGCACACTGAAACAAAGTAAATTGATCAGGGGAGAATTTCGAGATTTTAACACCTATGCTTTATTAAAGTCAGAATTTGCAGCGATTCATGGGTCGCACTGAAACAAAGCAAAACGAGACGGGATTGTTCCCGTCTCGTTTTTTATTCAATATGAAGGCTTTTTGTCATTTCTCCGGCGTACGTCAAAAACAGTCGCTGCATTCCCCGCGAGATCGCCGTATAGAGGATGCGGTTATCTCTAGCGGTATTATAGTTATCTGCAGAAATATCGTACACAAGCACATTGGAAAACTCCAGCCCTTTCGAGACACTGATCGGCAAAACGCTGACCTGTGCATCACTGGCAAATACGGCAGCGATTTTGTCCGCTTCTGCGCTTGTCTTTGTAATGATCGTTAGCGGTTCGTGTTGTAGTTCTTCCAGCAGCTTGCCTACCAATGGAATCAGGTCTTGCGGGTCTTCGATTTTAAAAACTTGCGGCGGGTGTCCTGCTGGGCGGACGGGAACAATGGTCAGCCTTTTAGTGGAGGCAGCTAACTGACCGAAGAGTTCAGTGATGACGCCGCTGGAACGGTAGCTGTTTAACAGATCGTATCGCGCGATGGGTGTATTTCGAGTAGAAAAACAGCTGGTGATCTCAGCAAACGAGATCGCTGTGTTGAAGATCGCCTGATTTTCATCGCCGACCATGGTAAAATCGCTGTTGGGAAATAGTTCAGCTAGTAAGCAGATCTGCGCTGGCGTGTAATCTTGAACCTCATCGATCAATAGAAAGCGAATCGCGGGTGTATGGCTTTTTTCGATAAGAAAATGACGGATAGCAAGCAAAGCGGTCGCTTCATCCACTGTGAAAGTGGCAGGATCCTGCCATTGATAGGGCTGCTTTTGATAGGTGGAATATAGATGTTCCAATATTTTTGCGCTGTTGAGCCATTTATTTTCCTGAATGGCTTTGGTCACTTTACGATAGCGCCTTGCCAATAAGAGTTGCGTATAATTTAAAACACTTTTTTCATCGTCTGCGGTGATCAATTTCCCAAAGTATTTCTGCTGTTGATCTTCTGTTAAGGATAAGAATAAATCTTGAGCGGCAGCGCTTTTTGCTTCGGTGCGAAGGCGCTTTTTCCAATGATCTAGTAGTGCTTCTTTGACGGCTTGTACTTTTTTCAGCGGTGCTGCTGGGGCGTTTGCATAGATTGCGGCTATTCTCTCTTTAGAAATAATGACCTTACCATTTTGAGTGATGCTACGAATAAAGGAATCGTTCAGCGGCAGCTCGTCAACTTGTTTGATGTGATCGATAAAAGCTTTGCTGCGTAGGACTACTGCTTGTGCATCAACGGTTTCTTTGCTGATCCTGGCGAAATACTGTGGTTCTGTTTCGAGTGGGTCAGCTAGCTGACGCTGAATAAGCTCCCGGAATGTAAGGTTAGTAGGATTCTTTTCACCTAGAGCAGGTAAAACATTGGAAATATAAGTAACAAAGTTAGTATTGGGCGATAAAATCAACATATTGTCTACAGTGATTTCTTGTCGCAATGAATAAAGCAGATAGGCGATGCGCTGCATAATCGTCGATGTTTTCCCACTTCCCGCGACACCATTTACCAAAATGATATGATTTTTCTGGTCGCGGATAATACGATTCTGTTCTTGCTGGATGGTAGAAGTAATGTCTTTCATTTGAGTAGTGGCGTTATGTTCGAGCGCTTCCAGCAATACATCGTCTTGGATCGCGATCGAGGTATCAAAAAATTTGAGCAACTTGTCTTTTGCAATGATAAACTGTCTTCTATTGTTGATGGCAACTTGGATCTTTCGCTGCTGGACGCTGTAATAGGAATTTCCAAGAGCGTTATTATAAAATAATTCCGCGATCGGGGAGCGCCAATCGTAAATCAAGTTATCGCCGGCATCATTCGCAAAATTATGGATACCGATGTAGAAGTCTTCCGGCGCTTCCGCATCTAAAAAGTCAACATTGATTTTACCGAAATAAGGTGATTGTAATAGACGTTTGATCTTTTGAAGAAGGGTATCGGCAGTTTTGACTTTAATATTCAGCTGATCGATTTCTTTATTCTTGGATTCGATCGCCGCCAGTGATTCCATTGTATCGAACATATTATCGAAATTCATACTGGTATCTTCTGCCATCGATTTTATTGATGAGATGCCTTCCTCTTTTGCTGTTTTGAGTAGTGCAGTTAATTCCTCCTCTTGGTGTAGCAACTTTGCGTAGACTTCTTGGAGATAACGCACCTCTTTTTCGGTTTCTTTATCGCTCATACACATTCTCCTTTATGAAAAAAGTAGACTAACCAATCATTATAAGTCATAGGAGGAATCATTACAAGCGAGTAAATAGAGAGAAATCATTTTTTTCTAATGAGGTTAGGTCGTATTCCGATTCTTTCTTACTGAAAATATGGTAGAATAGAAGAAAATACATGGTTTTATATATAGGGAAGGATGAGGAATAATGTCCACTAACCAACTTCAATTGGTGATTATTACAGGGATGTCTGGAGCTGGTAAAACAGTAGCGATGCAGTCACTAGAGGATGTAGGGTTTTTTTGTGTAGATAACTTGCCGCCAACGTTACTGCCTACCTTTTGGGAGCTGATGAAAGAATCCGGTAAGACGGATAAAATCGCGATTGTAATGGATCTACGTGGACGGGAGTTCTTCGATTCGATTGAAAAGGCGCTAGATGATTTAGATAATACGAGCTTTATTACGACGAAAGTGCTTTTCTTGGAGGCGGATGACCAAGTACTGGTGTCCCGTTATAAAGAAACAAGAAGGCATCATCCGCTGGAGCCAAACGGTTCGATTTTAGAAGGGATCCAAGCGGAACGAGCGTTGCTACAAGATCTCAAGGGGCGCGCGCAACTCCTTATCAACACATCGAATATGACGCCGCGTGAACTGCGTGAGCGGATCAACCAAGAATTCAAGGCGGAAAGCAAAGATATTTTTAATGTTCAAGTGACTTCATTCGGCTTTAAATATGGTTTGCCGATCGATGCCGATCTGGTGTTTGATGTTCGTTTTTTACCGAATCCGCATTGGGTCGATAACCTACGGCCGCTAACAGGGCTGGATGAAGAGGTCAATGATTATGTAATGAAATGGCCGGAAACGCAGACGTATTTGGATAAACTGCTCGATATGCTCTGGTTTTCACTTCCTTATTACAAACGTGAGGGCAAGACGCAGCTCAGCATTGCGATCGGTTGTACTGGCGGTCAGCATCGTTCAGTTGCCTTGTCGGCGTTTGTAGGAAAAGCGATCGGTCAAAAATATGATGTTACTATTTCGCATAGAGATATGAAGCGGAGAAAGGGAAATTAAGATGGATAGAGAAACGCTACCGAAAGTGGTCGTTATCGGAGGCGGAACAGGGCTTCCGGTCATACTTAAAGGTTTGAAAAAAGAAAAGGTAAACATCACTGCGATCGTAACCGTTGCAGATGATGGCGGAAGTTCTGGCATGATCCGCAAACAGATGGATGTATTGCCACCGGGCGATATCCGTAATGTAATGCTTGCGCTCTCCAACGTGGATCAGCGTGTCGTCGATCTTTTTCAATATCGGTTTGAAGTCGAAGGAGAGTTGTCCGGACATGTTATCGGAAATTTGATCTTAACAGCTTTGTCGCAGCTGAATGATAGTTACGTCGATGCGATCCAAGTACTTTCAAAAGTGTTGAAGATTCGCGGTCAGGTGATTCCGGCAACAGATGAACCACTTGTGCTACATGCCGAGATGCAAGACGGCAGTTTTATCAACGGCGAGTCATTGATCCCGCTGCAAGGTCAGCCGATCAAGCGAGTATTCATTGATCCTATTGATGTAAAGCCACTGGATACAGCAGTGCAAGCAATTGCCGAAGCTGATTTGATTGTAATTGGGCCTGGTAGCTTGTATACTAGTATCCTCCCCAATTTATTGGTAAAAGATATTGCTGCGGAACTGATCCGAACAGAAGCTCCCGTAGTTTATATTTCAAATATTCTTACGCAGATCGGTGAAACAGATAATTTCAGCGATCTGGATCATATTCGCGTTATCCATGATCACGTTGGAGAACCGATCATCAACCATACGCTCATCAATACAGCAGAAGTACCACGCGAATTAATGTTTCCGGAAGATGTCCGGCAAGTCGCGCATGATACAGAGCAGATCGGTAAGCTAGGCATCCATGCACTGACGGATGATTTTCTTTCTACAGAAGAAGGGTTAGTACGCCACGATGCTAAGAAGGTAGCTGCGGTATTAATGAAGTTATTGGCGCAAAATAATAATTAAAGGAGTGAGAGGCGTGTCGTTTGCATCAGAAACTAAAAAAGAATTGACACAATTGGAAATCAATAACCATGATGCAAAATTAGAGCTGGCCGCGTTTATTCGGATGAATGGCGCCTTATCCTTTTCCAATCAGACATTTGTTTTGGACATCCAAACAGAGAATGCTGCGATTGCTAGAAGGATGTACCGGCTTTTAAAAGACCTCTATGAAATCCCAATTGAATTATTAGTTCGTAAAAAAATGAAGTTAAAGAAAAATAATGTTTACATTGTTCGATTTAAGACCCGCACTCGTGCCATCTTGGAAGATCTCCACATTTTACAGGATGATTTTTCTGTTACGAAATCGATCGATGCTGATTTCGTTAAAAAACGGGGCGACAAACGAGCATACTTACGCGGTGCTTTCCTAGCAAGCGGTTCGATCAATAACCCGGATACTTCTTCGTATCATTTAGAGATTTTCTCTGTATATGAAGAACACAATGAAGCGATCTGCAAGCTGATGAATAGTTTCGAGCTCCATGCCCGGACACTTGAACGGAAAAACGGTTTTATCACGTATTTGAAAGAAGCCGAAAAAATCACGGAGTTTCTAAGCGTGATCGGAGCTACAACGGCGCTGCTTCATTTTGAAGATGTCAGGATCATGCGTGACATGCGTAATTCCGTCAATCGTCTGGTAAACTGTGAAACAGCCAATTTGAATAAAACGATCAATGCGGCGGTAAGACAGATCGACAATATTAAATTCATCCAGCAAGAAGTAGGCTTGGAAGCTTTGCCGGATAAATTGAAAGAAATCGCAGAACTCAGGATCGCCCACGAAGATGTTTCACTCAAAGAACTGGGCGAGATGATGACTTCCGGACAAGTAAGTAAATCGGGGGTCAATCACCGGCTGCGGAAACTGGATACCATCGCAGAACGGCTTAGAAATGGAGAATCACCTTCAGGACTGGGACTCAAAGTCAAACAATTATAAATGTAAAGGAAGCGGTAAACGTGTCAAAATTGTTTTCAGAATATAAGATGAAAGACGTTACTTTGAAAAATAGATTGGTGATGTCACCAATGTGCATGTATTCGGTGGAGAAGAAAGATGGAATCGCGACAGATTTCCATTTAGCGCATTATGCTTCCAGAGCAGCTGGCGGCACTGGCTTGATCTTACTTGAAGCAACAGCTGTCCAAGCAGTCGGCAGAATCTCGTACCAAGATCTAGGGATTTGGAATGATGAACAGATTCCGGCATTGAAACGCATCGTAGACAGTGTTCACAGCTATGACGCGAAAGTCGGTATCCAATTAGCACATGCCGGCCGAAAAGCAGAATTAGATGAAGAGATCGTTGCGCCTTCTGCGATTGCTTTCAGTGATGACTACAAAAAGCCAAAAGAATTGACGAAAGATGAGATCGCAGAGATCGTATCGGACTTCAAACGCGCAGCTTTCCGTGCAAAAGAAGCAGGCTTTGATGTGATCGAACTGCATGCAGCACATGGTTACTTAGTGCATCAATTCTTATCCCCGCTTTTTAACCGGCGCGAAGATACTTACGGCGGTCCGGCAGGCAATCGCTATCGCATCCTCGGCGAGATCATTCGTGCGATTCGCGAAGTTTGGGATGGACCACTGCTTGTCCGCATTTCCGCTACGGATTATGTTCATGGAGGTTTGACATTAGAAGATCATGTTCCTTTCGCGAAATGGATGAAAGCAGATGGCGTGCAATTGATCGACGTAAGTACAGGCGGAAACGTTCCTGTCCGTCCAAATGTTTATCCAGGATATCAAACCCGGTATGCGGATGATCTGCGTCAAAAAGCAGGCATCGCGACCGGTGCGCTTGGAATGATCACGACTGGTGCGCAAGCAGAAGAGATTCTCGGTAATGAACGCGCCGATTTGATCGTCATTGGCCGCGAATTATTACGCGATCCATACTTTGCCCGCACAGCAGCACTTGAATTAGGCGAAGAGATCACACCGCCTAAGCAATATGAACGAGGTTGGTAATAAATAGACATCAACAGAGCCAAAAAAATGGCTCTGTTTTTTTAGGGAAAAGCTGACACCCAGTTGTCAGAGTTAATCTGCTACACTGTTTTCAAGGAGGCGGAGAAATGAACAGTAAACCAGTAATTTTAGAAGGTCAAATGGTCCTCGGTAGCAAAAAACGAATGGACAACCAAGAGGCAGGTGAAGCGATCGGTGAGATGTGGGAGGCATTCTTAAAAGAAAATCAGCCTTTGCCATATTATTCGATTTATACAAATTACGAGAGCGATCACACCGGGAAATATGACTATTATCTAGCAGTTAAAGCAGATACACTAGAAAAAGCGAATTTCACGATCCCGGCCGGCAATTATTTAAAGATACCTGTCGTTCCCAACAACGTGGAAGGCGTCGTTAAAACTTGGCAGGAAATCTGGGCGCAAGACGATACGCTGGCACGGACACATCAAGCAGATTTTGAAAAATATGAAGCAAATGGTGAGATCGCGATCTATTTATCTATCTAAAAAAGCTTAGTTGTTATCCTCATACCGGAAGCGTATACTAGAATCATAGCGTTTTAAAAAGAATTTAGTGAAATAAGGTGACGTTTCTTGTATAAAAAAATTTGGCTGTTCGCTTTTTCCTTCGTATTATTGGTCAGTGGCCTGTATCCAATCCAAAGTACAGCAGCATCCATTGGCTTCCAAAAAGAAGGACAATTATTGTCTAAGAAACTCAGTGCTGTCATAATAAAAGATATCGCTTTCGATTGGACGAAGCCTTCTGGCGGAGCGTATCCTGATTTGAAAGCCAATGATAAAGTCGCGATCTATGTTTCAATGGCAGCTCAGCGAGTGAAGATCATGCAGGATGATAAAGTGATCTATACGATGGTGACTTCTTCCGGTGTAGACGGTTCAAAGGCGACAAGCACTCCAAGAGGCCATTATAAAATCGAGAATGAGCGCGGTAAATGGTTCTATTCCCCCAAATATCAAGAAGGCGCCAAATATTGGACATCCTGGAAAAATCATGGCGAGTTCCTGTTCCACAGCGTTCCCATGGATGCTAGCGGAAACGTGAAAGTAAAGGAAGCCATGAAATTAGGAAAAGAAGCCTCGCACGGCTGTTTTCGACTGACGATCCCCGATGCCAAATGGATAAATGAACACATTCCAGTTGGAACAGATGTTTATATAAGGTAGATATAAGTTGAAATAAGTAGGGAGTGCTTGGATGCTATTTTTAAAAATGGCGTTTTCAAGCAATCCCTTTTTGCCGTAATTTTTTATTTAAGGTGAAGAATGGCATTAAGTACTTAGAAACATAGATGCAAATATAAAGAGTTAGAATTGAAATAGAGTACATTTTTCCCCAATAGCAGCGTTTTATACGATCAAGACCAATGTAACCGGAAAAAGTGCGAAGCCATCATCATGCACGATAATTTGAAAAGGCTTTTCGATAATAACAATCACGTTACCTTATTACAATATCCGAACTGTATTGCAAAAGAGGTCAAACCGGAAGCAGACTTGGATGGATAATCATCAAGTAGAAAGAATAATATGAATAAACATACACTGATAAAATGGGGAAATTTGCTATCTACATAATATGACATCAATATTAGGATGAATAAGCTCCAAAATAAGAAGATTATGTGTCTTTTTTTAAAAATTATGCATAAATGAAAATATCTGAACCTCATTATGTGATCAATATTTAAGAGATCTTAAAAACCAACCTAAAACGAGTGTGTCAATACCTATTCAAGATGAAAAAACAACTTTCTAGGATGGATTTATTATACATATGGGAAATATGCTAACATTAATAAAAGGTCTTGTTTTACTATTTACTTTGCTCATAAGCATATCCAGATCCTACAACTCGGCAATAGTAAGGTGGATCTGGAAGAAAGTATTATTTTAAAAAAGGGGCAGCGAGTGCGAGTAGTATTAAGATACGACTCCAAAAATAATTATCATTTAATTAATGAAGGAACGTCTATTTTTATAAAACCTAAGAAAAATGCTAATAGTATGCTTGCTAATATGTATCAACAAGTTTCTACCAATAAACGGTATTTCCCAAATGAAATCAAATAAGGAGTGCATGGATATGATGAAAAAAAGATTATTTACTATTTTAGTAGCTTTTATAATGGTAGGTATGTGTTTCCCGGCAAATTATGAAGCTAAAACATTGGCACCCACTAGTAAACAACCAACAACCAAGCAAGTGACATATAATTTTAAGACGAAGAAAGTAACGGTAAAAGGTAAAGCAGGAAAAGGCGCAAGTGTAACTCTATGCTATAAAAATAAACAAGTCACAAAAAAAGCCAATCGTAAGACTGGGAATTATCGAATCAGTATTAAAATCAAAAAAAGTGATACGTTGCGTGTATATGCAAAAGAACGTGGGTTTTTAAAAAGTAAAATTAAGAAAGTACCTGCAAAACGATATTTAACAGCATCTCCCGATAAGATTATTGCTGGAGGGTCGATGGATGATAACAAAGTAACAAAAGTTAAACTAATTGGTGATGCACCAAAAAACGCCAAGGTCAATATTCGGTTTAAAGGGAAATTGCTCAAACAATTTTGGACAAAGAAAAATTCCAAGGAATATACGGTATATGTAAAAATACGGCAAGCTGATTATGGGAAATATAATTTCCAAGCTTCCGCTAAAAAGAAAAATAAAAAACGGAGCAAACTGGTAACATTGAAATTTCCAGAGATGTAATTATATAACTTTTAGTCTAGGAATCATAATTTCTAGACTTTTTTAAATCTTTCTTTAATAAGTAGAACCAAAAGATAATAAAATGCTAAACTATTTGTGAAAAGAGCGTTTTTAATAGCGTAACTAGATCTGTATCGTTTGTTGTAACATTTTTGCGTTATATCTGCATTATTGAGTTTGCGGCTGAGTATAATAAAATTGGTTATGGAAAAAGTGATGCACCAGCGTGGGGCCTATCGAATGCTTTGTTGCGCAGAACAAAGCATTCGTTTGCATAAGCAAGTCCCTTTCAACGCTGCTTTTTGATCAAATAGGAAGTGATATAAGCGGTCACAGGAACAGCAACGATCACGCCGATTCCTCCTATTAAAGTAGCGATTATTTCCAGACCGAATACTTTACTGTTTAAGGTATCTAGCAAGGAATAGTTGAGTGTGATCAGCCAGATGATCAGTGTCAAATAACTGCCTAAATAAGCAAAGAACAGTGTAGTGCTAGTTGCGGATAAAATTCCTTTACCAACCGCCAGTCCATTGGCATAAAGTTCCTTGAATGTCGCTTCCTTGAAGTGCGTATAATATTCATAAATCGAAGAAGCAACGGAAATCGTTGTATCTAAAATAGCACCAACAGCAGCAATGATTGTAGTAAAGACAGCGATCTGGTAAAAATTGATCCCGATATGAAGCGAGTAGACGCCGATTTCTTCCCATTCCTCTTCTGAAAAGCCCTGTAGCCCCAAGTGCATCGTGAAAAGGAGGGTTAGTAGGAACAATAGGCACATTACTAATGATATAGAAAGAAAGGAAGCGTTGGTTTTTAAATGGATGCCATTGATGAAATAAAGGTTAAAAGCGCTGATAAGGATGCTTACAATCAAAGCAAGTAGGATCGGATCTACCTTGAAATAGAGCAGGAAGACTGTAATGATCAGGATCAAGATATTGACATAAAGGGCGAAAAACGATTTTGCACCGCGTTTTCCACCAATGAGAAGCATCAATAGAAATAAGATAAAACTCAGTGCCCAAAAAGTCGTCATAGCTTATTTCCCTCCTTATCTAAGATCCAAGCGCTTATATATATGGTCAGTGGAATCGAAATGACGACGGCGATCCCACCGGTGAGCGCACGTATCAATTCAAGCGATAGATTTAGTTGAAAAGCAAAACTAATATCTAACCCATTACGCAGCAACAATAATATCATCGGAATGGAGCCTACTAGATAAACAAATAGTAAGATATTTGTCATTGCCCCCATAATATCTTTGCCGATCTCAAAACCACTTTTTCGCAAGACTTGGATCTTCATATTGGGATTTTTTGCTGAGATTTCTAGCATAGAAGTGAAGATCGTAATCACGATATCCACGACAGCGCCTACAGAACCAAGAAGAATCTCAACGAAAAACATGTTTTTCGGGGGCAGCGTGACGAATTCCAACGATTCATAATAGATTCCTTTTTCGTTAGTTGCACGCATTGTTATGTAAACGACCAAAGCCGTTAAACCAATCGATAATAAGGTCAAAGCAATCAGATAAAATGTTTTTTTGTGGATACCATTCAAAATCAATAAGAAGGATGTAATACATAGTAAAATGACAATCAAAAAGACATTAACGAAGCCCAGATTTTTAAGAGCCGTATTTAAATAGAGCGAGATCGCCGCTAAAATGATACATATATTGCTTGCTAAAGCTAAAAGAGAGAGAAGCCCTTGGCGTTTCCCAATGAAAAGCATGAGAAAAATAAATACAAAGAAGAGCAAAATAATAGTAGTATCACGCTTGATTCCTTTAATACTGCCAGTCAATAGTTTGTCTTTTGAAGCTTTATTGACCTTAACGAAGATCTTGCTAGGTTTGCTGATTTTATAATCGAAAGCACTAGAAGCTGAATATTTATGAAAGAGTTCGATTTTAGAACCTTTATATTTACCAGTAGTCAACGTTCCAATAACTTGCTGCTGATAAATCGTATCTTTATTTTTCATAGTGTCAGTAACGGTATTTTCTTTTAAAATTTTTGTATGATTGACACGGGCAATATCGTATTTGGGCGAATAATTGTTAAGTAGGAGAAGTATGATAACAAACACGCTAGCTAGAAGTACTAATTTTTTCATTTATCCACGACCTTATCCTGTACTAGATTCTCTGGGAAAAGAGAATGTTTTTAATAGGAATGATTACGATTTAAAGTCTAGCATTTTACGGGAATGCTGTCAATTGAGTGGGACAACGTAAAAAACCCCTTACACCTTGTCTCTAAGGCATAAGGGGCCAAGATAAATCAGCTATTTTGTTTGCTCAACGCAAGTCCGATCTGACGTAATGATTCCGGCATATCCATTTGCTCCATGTGTACTTCAACAACATGTGCTTTTTGCGGAGTAGCATCGATGGCTGCAAGTGTGTTGGCAAAATCAGTTTCTGTGAACACATTATGTGTGTCGACTGTTTCCGCATCGCCACCAAACGTTTCAGCTACCAATTGCAGATTCCAAGTTGGAATATCATTATAGCTTTCATCTTCGCCGTGGATCGCGCGTTCTACCGTATAGCCATCATTGTTGATAATGAAAATGACCGGTGTTAATTTTTCGCGGAAGATCGTGCTCATTTCTTGCGCTGTCAATTGGAAAGATCCGTCGCCGATACTTAAAATATGGCGGCGCTCAGGTGCGGCGATCTGGCTGCCGATCATTGCTGGAAGCGTGTAGCCAATCGATCCCCATAGTGTTTGCGAAATCAAATTCATCCCTTTTTTAAGTGGCGCCAGCATCAGACCGAACGAAGAAGTTCCTTGTTCAGTAACTAAAACATCATCTGCTTGTAAGAAGTTCATCACAGCTTGATGGAAACGATCTTGTTTCAGTGGTGTTTCTGCTTGCGGTTCAAAAACAGCTAGTTCAGCTTGTTTTGCGGCAGTATCAGCAAAAGTAAAGTTCAGTTTTTCTAATTCTGCTAGCAATCCATTTAAAGAAATCCCGCTATACGTACTGCCATCCGGTAGCATGATAATGTCGTTTGCAGCAGTCAGTGTGTTTTCTGTTTTAAAACCTTGGCTGAATGAAGAAGTCGAGTTGTCGATGATCTTCCCGCCAAAATGCAAGACAAAATCGCTGTTATCCACATAATCTAAAACATTTTTATCGCTGAATGCGGGGTAATACGTACCGATAAAGTGCTCATTTTCTTCATTAAAAGAACCTTTACCATAAGCAAGATTAGTTACGGGTAATTTTGTTTGATTGATCCAGTTTTCAAAACGTTCGCGAATTTGGAAACGAGCGATCTCGTGACCGGCAATAACGATTGGTTGCGCCGCTTTTTCCAAATGAGATAGAATGATTTCTGCTAATTGAGCTTCACGTTCGCCGCTTGATTTTTCTGTTTGCAAGGCTTTAGCAGGTTTTACAATCGCCTTATGAGCGATGTCGATTGGCAGATTGATATAAACAGGACGCTTTTCAAGCAATGCCGTTTCAAGCACACGGTCGATCTCTGACGCGGCGTTTTCCTCTGTCAGCATCGTTGTTGCAGCAGTGACTTCCTTTGCCATTTCGGAAAAATTATGGAAGTTTCCCATTCCTAGCGAGTGATGTACTAATTTTTTATTGGATTGCACATTCATAGTTGGAGATCCGACGATATGGATGACAGGAACTTGTTCGGCAAAGCTTCCCGCTGTGCCATTGATCGCACTTAATTCACCAACACCAAATGTGGTAACCAAAGCACTCACACCACGTTCGCGGGCATAACCATCTGCAGCATAAGCGGCATTTAATTCGTTGGTATTCCCTTGCCAGCTAAGCCCTTCGTGGTTTTGGATATAGTCTAAGAAAGTTAAATTATAGTCGCCGGGCACACCAAATACTTTGTCAATGCCAATTTCTTCTAAACGGTCGACCAAATATTGACCTACTGTATACATGAAAAATTCCTCCTCGTTATTATGACTCTAATATACGCCTGAAAATTTAAAAGGTCAAGTAAATTGACCTTTATTTTTTAGCTTTAAATCAAAAGTGGTATAATCATAGTGAGAATTCGAAGTTGAGGAGGAAGAGAAATTGAAACTGATTGACTTGAAGCAAATGATCGACCATACAAATTTGAAACCGTATGCAGAAACAAGCGACTTCAAAAAACTATGCGCGGAAGCGGACGAGTACCAATTTAAAATGGTCGCGATCAATCCTGCAGCGACGGAAGTTTGCGCCGCCTTTTTAGAAAATAGTCCTGTTCATGTCGGGGCGGCAATCGGCTTTCCTTTAGGCCAAACAACGCTGGATTGTAAACTTTTTGAAACAAAAGATGCGATCGCAAAAGGCGCGGATGAAATCGATTATGTAATCAATATCGGGGCATTGAAAGAGAAAAAATATGCATATCTGGAGCAGGAAATGGAAGCAATCGTGGCGATCTGCCGGGAACATCAGGTGATTTCCAAAGTGATCTTCGAAAATTGCTATTTAACAGAATCCGAAAAAATAAAAATGGCTGAGATCGCAAAGAAAGTAGAGCCAGATTTCATTAAGACTTCGACCGGATTTGGAACAAGTGGCGCAACGGCTTCAGATGTACGATTGATGAAGGAAACGGTGGGAGATAAGGTAAAAGTGAAAGCTGCCGGAGGAATTCGCGATCTGCAAACAGCAATGCTGATGATCGAAGCTGGTGCGGAACGCCTTGGAACAAGCAGTGGAATCGCGATCGTCAAGGAATGGGAAGAACAGCAATAAAAAAAAGCACGTCCCTATAAAAAGGGATGTGCTTTTTAGCGATCAAATACCTTATTTCAAAGCGTTTTTACTAGAAATAATATCGTCGATCAAGCCGTATTCTTTTGCTTCGTCTGCAGTCATGAAATTATCACGATCTGTATCACGAGCGATCACTTCGATCGGTTGACCAGTTTTTTCAGAAAGAATGCGGTTCATGCGTTCTTTGATTTTCAAAATATGACGAGCAGCGATTTCGATTTCAGTCGCTTGTCCTTGCGCACCGCCAAGTGGTTGGTGAATCATGATCTCGGAATTCGGCAATGCAAAACGTTTACCGTCTGCACCAGCTGCAAGTAAGAATGAACCCATAGAAGCAGCCATACCCATGCCGATCGTTTGTACGTCAGCTTTCACAAGATTCATTGTATCGTAGATCGCCATCCCGGCAGAAATGCTTCCTCCTGGAGAGTTGATGTACAAGTAGATATCTTTATCCGGATCTTGAGAATCTAAAAATAGTAATTGGGCAACGATCGAATTAGCTACATTATCATCGATAGCAGAACCTAACATGATGATACGATCTTTTAATAGACGGGAATAAATGTCGTAAGCGCGTTCGCCACGGCTAGTTTGTTCAATAACTGTTGGAATTAAATTCATTGTTATATTCCTCCTCATTCATTTCAATTTTAGTTTAAGAAAATAGGTTTCTTAAGCGATAACTTTACTATACACGAATGGTCAAAGTAGGTCAAATAAAAGGTTCTTCGGAAGAAAAATAGTTTTTCAAGCAGAAATAGAACTTGCTACTTCATACATTTTCCGATATAATTACTATTCGTACGGCACTTACATAGTGCCCTCGTGGTGCAACGGATAGCACGTAAGATTCCGGTTCTTAAAATGGGGGTTCGATTCCCTCCGAGGGCATTCAAATAACAACTCCTAAGCGTGGATGATAGTATTACTATCATCCACGCTTTTTATCAGTAAACAGCTCTATAACTACCTTCACAAACCGCGCAGCAAAATTAGAAATTTGTTTCATACATTGTAAACAAAAATGTAAGGCCTTACATTTTTAATTATGTTATGATGAGGCGGGAAAGGAGGACAAGAAAAAAGAGAATGGCTCCTTCTTAGAATTTACAAAAGATAGATCAGCTTTGTGAAAACAGACATTTAAAGCGCGATATCTTATTTGTAGAGAGGATGGAAGATGAATGATAGGGAAATCAGAAAAACGGGGTCTTATGGGGAAATGGCTGATAACAGCTGTTTTACTTGGGATCATTAGCTTAGTTGTTGGTTTTGGCGGGAACAAAACAGAAGCAAAAGCATTGGAAGGTCAAGACTTCTTGAAAACAGACCGAACGTTGATCAAAAATGCAAAGGGACAGGAAGTGCAACTTCGTGGGGTGAATGCCGGCGGATGGCTGGTCCAAGAAGAATGGATGAACCCGACCAATGCAAAAGATCAGAAAACAATGATGGATACTTTTAAAAACAGATTTGGCGCAGCGGGTCGGGATGAATTGATCAAGGTATATGAGGATAATTATTGGACGACCAAAGATTTTGATAATGTCCAGAATATGGGGGCGAATGTTTTGCGGCTGCCGTTCACTTACATGAATCTGGTAGATGACAACGGTAATTTGAAAGCGGATGCATGGAATCGGCTGGACTGGTTTATCGACAATAGTGCCAAGCGTGGCATGTACGTGATTCTTGATATGCACGGAGCCTTTGGATCGCAAAACGGCATGGATCATTCAGGTGAGATCAATGATGGGAAACAGCTTTATGACAATCCGGCTAATCGTGCGAAAACACTTTGGTTATGGGAAAAAATCGCTGAGCATTACAATGGTAATCCAGCGGTCGCAGGCTATGATACGATCAACGAACCGGGGATCAAAGCAGCGGCAACAAACAAAGTCCAATGGGATTTTTATGACGAGATCTATAAAAAAATCCGAAATAAGGACAAAGAGCACATCGTTATCATGGAATCTTGCTGGGATGCAAAAGATTTACCAAGGCCGCAAACTTATAACTGGACAAACATCGTTTATGAATATCATTATTACCCATGGAGTGCAGAAAAAGATCTAGCGGCGCAAAAGAAATATTTTGACAGCAAAGTAGTTGATATCAATCAAGCGAACTACAATGTTCCAACATTTATCGGCGAGTTCAATGTCTTTGGACTTACTGACGGTTGGAAGTATGCCTTAAATACATTCAATACGAATAGATGGAGCTGGACAAGTTGGTCTTATAAAGTGACAGGGACCAACAACAATTGGGGTATCTACAATCACAATCCAGCAAAAGTCGATATTTATAATGATTCCAAAGAGGTTATCAAGCAAAAATGGTCGAATGTGCGCACGGAACAAGGCGCAGTGAATCAATCGTTATATAACGTGATCAAAGAGGGTTTTCAAGGTGGCGTAGCGACCGTTCAAGATGGGAAATACTATCTTGTATCGAGTGCTAATAATAAAGTAGTTACCGCAGAAGATGCTGGTAATAAAACACTGGCGGCAAACCGCGACAACTACGGCGGTGCTTGGGAAACGCTGTTAGTGAAAAATAATAGTGACGGCACAGTTTCTTTCCAATCAGAAGCAAACGGAAAATACGTAACTGCGGTTTTAGATGAACAAAGCCAGCTATTGGCGCGTGCCTCAACGATCGGGGACTGGGAAAAATTCCGCTTTGTTCCAACAGGGAATGGCGATTATGGGATTCAAAGCGCGGCAAACAATAAATTCGTCAGTGCAAATTTAAATAACGGCGGTCAATTGTTTGCTACCCAAAACCTCATCGGCGGGGCATGGGAAGCTTTCAAAGTAAATAAAGTTAATTGATCTAAGATAGCGGTCCAAGCGGCCGCTTTTTTTGATGTTAACACATTATTTACATCCCCTTCATTCTAGCTTTATATACCTTTCTTATACTGTAACTAGTATGGAAAAGAAAGGGGTAAAATTTTGAAAAAAACGCTAGGACTTTTATGGGGAATCATACTCATCTTTACATTATCCTTCATCTCGTTAACTTCTGTAAACGCCGCGGAAACGACTACTTCGGTTCGCTATGATGTACCGATTCAATCGATCCATCCGACACAAGCAGATTTAGGAAAGGTACAGATGGCATATAAGCTGACAACTTACATAAACGAAAATGGACAATTGACGGAGGACTACTTTGCCGATTTTAACGATGATAACGGCTATAAAAAAGGGAAATACCTATCTCCAGACGGAACGGAAAAATTACAAGACAAGGCGAAATATAAAACAGCTGACCTTCGAGATACATTGCAGGCAGTTGTCGATCCTGATGTAAGTACACCGGCTGTAACGGTGGTCATTGGTCCAGATCAGCAGTATTATGCGATCGACGGTCATCATGGCGCAAACAGTTATTTACTGACGAAAGCTATTACAGGTAGCGGTAGTGATAAAGTCAATATCACCGTGGTGGGTGATTACAGCGATTTGAGCGGTGCTGCTTTTTGGAAAAAAATGGCAGCAAACAATCAGTATTATCCCAAAGCATTCAATCTGCAAACTCACCGCTACCAAACGATCGATCCGGAACGGCTGCCCAAACAAATGGGCAGTGAACAATTTATCAACGATCCTTTTCGGAGCTTGAATTATTTTATGCGAAAATCGGTAATCGATAAAGACGCAATCTCTGTTCCGTTTGCGGAATTTTATTGGGGTGAATTTTTGACAGAAACAAAAGCGTTCGATGACTTGGATTTCAAGGATTTAGCCAGCTATCAGACAGCGCTTGACCGAGCAAATGAGATCTTGGCGAAATTGATCGATGGAGATGAAGCACTCCAACAGCTGTTCAAACAGACGATTACCGATCAATACGGCATTCAAGCGAGTCAATTAGGATTAATGAACAAATTCGAGCCAGATAAAATCGCGGATCAAAAAGATAAATTAGCGACTGCATGGGCAATGGTCGCCCAACAGCCGATCTTGCAAGCGAGCAATACTAGCATTTTAGACACACCACCGCCAGCGGAACCGGAAAAGCCTTTGATCACAGTGGAAAAACAAACGATTCACTATTTGTTGAACCAGAAGCCAGCTGAGAAAGACTTTTTACAAGCGATTGGTGCAAAGGCTGAAGGAGCGGCGATCCAAACTGATCTACAGACGGTAGATTTTTCAAAAGCAGCGACGTATAAAGTGAAATTAGAAGCTATAGATGCGCAGGGAAATGCAGCGGATTCGGTACCGATCACATTAGTGGTCGACAGCAGACAACCAGTTTTAACGTTAGATAATCCGTCCCTTACATGGAAACAAGGAAAGCGGCTGACCGAACAGGCATTACTTGCGGCTATCGGTATTCATGGTGAGAACATCGATCACATCGAAACCGATTTTGCTACTAGTATCGACCCTGATAAAGCAGGCGTCCAGCATTTACAAATCGAAGCATTTTCGGAAACTGGCGAGCATACCGCTAAAGTAGCGGATATACGAATAGGACAGGTAAATCAGCAAGTGCCAACCGTTCCTGAGAAAAACGATCATCATACGGACCCAACTGTGCAAGATCCCACCGATGAAGCGCCAAGCCAAGATGATGTGGCGGGAGGAAATAGTAATAGTCCAGTAGCGAAACTACCGGCTACCGGAGATAAAGCAGACGGCGCTGCACTACTTGGACTAGCTTGTTTGGCAGCAGGAATCTATCTACGTGGAAAAAAGCAGGTGCAATAGAATAGTAGTTTATGATAAAATAGCGTCACACTATTTTGCATAGACATAAGACTGGAAGGATACCGCCTCTTTCCAGTCTTTTTTATCGATATAGCCAGACTTCGGTACAATGATTTTTTATTTTCAACAAGCATTTGTACCAAAGAAGGGGTGCTAAGAAAGCGCTTGCTCATTATACTGTAAGTAGGAGGTAGACAAAATGTCACGTTATAAAATGAGTCGAATCATCCCATTAGATGACGCTAGGAAAATGACACTCCAAGAAGGAATGGAAAAAACAGGATTAACGGAAGCGCAGCTGAAACAATATCTTCAGGCGTTTCAACGCTATTTTCCAAGAGAATCGCTTTGGATCAATGAACAAACTTTTTCATTGCCTAAACTAGCAAAACAGCATTTCCCGGATTTTCTCTTCCAACCTCAAGAAGAAGCCGCTTATTTTGACGAGAAGGAACGCATCATGCTGATTTATCTGCTGACATTTTCGCGCTATAAAGAACTATCCGTTTTTCATTATCAAAGCTTCTTAAATGTCAGTAAAAACACGATTTTATCAGACATCAAGAATTTGCGAAGAGAACTGGCGGCATATGAGGTGAAACTGGAATATGGTAGGAAAGAAGGCTTTTTCCTTAGCGGCGATGAATGGACGATCAGACGGCTTGGCTTTCACTGGATAAACAAGTTAGTGGAAACTACAGCAGGAACGTGGCAGCTGTCAAAATGGATCCATGCGCATGACTTTAACCGCTATACGACGATTCGCACTCAAATCGAAACAGCGATGGATAACAAAGCGATCAATATGATCCCTGGACGACTGGAAGGTTTCTACGGCTACATGTGTTTGATCATCGAGCGCATGGCAGAATCGCCGCTTTCGATCGAGCAGGAGCATTATCTAGGACGAGTGATGTCCACGCATATTCATCAAATTGCAGAAGATTTGCTTGCGAGCACTGGCTTGTCGGAATCGATCTGCCAAAAAGAAGCCGCATTTATCACGATCTTACTTTTGACATTGACACAAGGTCAGATCGAAGAACCGGCATTCGACTTTCTCTTGCATTGCGCCAGTCAGATGATCCAAGAACTGGAGCGTCGTTCGGCGATCCAATTTGAAGATTATCGCAAACTGCTTTTAGATGTGTTCAACCATTTAGTGCCAGCCTATTTCCGAATCTACTACGACTTAGAGATCGAACAGCCGTTTTTGACAACCATCGAGCGTGATTATCCAGAAATATCTGCCATCACCGAAGCAGCATTATCACCTTTAGAAAAGCTCGTAGGCAAACCGATTTCCAAAGGCGAAAAAGCTTATTTCACGCTTTTATTTGGAGCAGCGATCAAAAATCAGCAGGAAAAAGAAAAAACAGAACAGCTACACGCATTGATCGTCTGTCCAAATGGTATCAGCACCTCCATGATCATGGAAGCTGAACTCAAGCGCCTATTTCCAACCATCATTTTTCATACACATTATGCTTTATCAGAAATGGAGCGAGTATCGTTAGACTCTTACGATTTGATTTTTTCTAGCGTAGCATTCGACTCTGCGAAACCACTTTTCCTGATTCGACCAATTATGGAACAAACTGAGAAAAACCATTTAGTAAAGAAAGTGCAAGAGCAATTTTTGATTCCTGGAGTGCTCCTTGTGACCCCTGAGGAAGTTTTACAATCGATTCTTCCTTATCTTCAGCTAAAAGAAGGTGTTACGTCTGAGAAGCTATTAAAAATACTCAGCCGCAAAATGATGAGGACAATGAATAAGAAGGAGGATCGAAGACCAATGTTGACAGAACTATTAACCAAACCATTTATTCAATTCGAGCAAGACGAGCTAGACTGGGAGGCAGCGATCCATAAAGCAGCCGAACCATTAGAGACAGAATATATCAACGCGGATTACGTCGAAGCGATGATCCAGAAAGTGAAAGACTACGGCGCGTTTATCAATATCGGCAAAGGAATCGCCCTGCCGCACGCCAGACCAGAGGACGGCGTGAAAAAACTCGGCATGTCGATGCTGAAAGTAGCGAAACCAGTCCTGTTGTTAGATGATCCGGGCCATCCAATCTCGATTTTCATCTGTTTAGCAGCAGTCGACAATGAGTCCCATTTACGTGCACTCGCAAGTCTGACCAAACTATTATCCGATAAAGCAAGTTTAGAAAAATTGTTAGCTGCAAAAGATGCTAACGAGATCATCCAAATAATGAAAGAAAAAGAAGGAGAGGAAAAATAATGAAATTTGCAGCAGTTTGTGGTTCCGGATTGGGTTCCAGTTTTATGGTAGAAATGAATATCAATACAGTATTAAGTGATCTAGGTGTAGATGACGTGGAAGTATCTCACTATGACATGGGGAGTGCTTCGCCAGACCTTGCAGATGTGTTTTTCGTTGCAAAAGATTTAGAAGACAGCGCAGCGCATTTAGGCGAAGTAGTCGTTTTAGACAGCATTATCGACTTAGATGAACTGCGAGATAAGGTAGAAAAAGTTTGTAAAGAAAAAGGATTGCTATAAAAAGGAGGAAACAAAATGTCAGGATTTCTAAAGGTAATCATTGATGTCGCAAGTACCCCGGCAATTTTAGTAGCGCTGATCGCTATCTTGGGTCTGGCACTGCAAAAAAAGCATTTTTCCGATATTATTCGTGGCGGTATTAAAACATTTGTCGGCTTTCTTGTTGTTACAGCAGGAGCCGGCGTTGTCCAAAGCTCTTTAGAACCATTTGGGAAAATGTTCCAGCACGCCTTTCATGTAACAGGTGTCGTTCCTAATAATGAAGCAATCGTAGCCGTTGCGCTGACGACATTTGGAACGAAAACAGCTTTGATCATGCTGATCGGGATGGCATGTAATATCCTGATCGCTCGTGTCACTCGTTATAAATACATTTATCTTACTGGACATGCGACCCTATACATGGCATGTATGTTAGCAGTAATTGTAAGCGCTATCGATATGAATGAAGTATTAGCTATTATTGTCGGCGGCTTCGCATTGGGTCTCGCCAACACGATATTCCCCGCCATTGCACAGCCATTTACACGTCAAATCACGAAAAACGACAAAGTCGCACTTGGGCATACTGGGAACTTCGGTTACGCAGTGAGCGGACTTGTTGGTAAATGGATCGGCGGAAAATCAAGATCGACGGAAGACATCAAATTCCCTAAAGGACTTGCTTTCTTGCGTGATTCGACTGTAAGTATCACGATCACCATGGGACTATTCTATGTGCTAGTTACACTATTTGCCGGTAGTCAATATGTTTCAAAGCTCAGCGGCGGAACCAACTACATCGTTTACGCCTTGCAACAAGCTGGTAGTTTTGCAGCAGGGGTATTCGTGATCTTAGCTGGGGTACGTTTGATCTTGGCAGAGATCGTTCCAGCCTTCAAAGGTATTTCGGAACGTCTTGTACCTAATTCCAAACCAGCATTAGATTGTCCGATCGTATTTCCGTATGCACCAAATGCCGTTCTTATCGGTTTCTTATCAAGCTTTGTCGGTGGGATCGTAAGTTTAGGTTTAATGATCTTGATGGGCACTACCGTTGTTATCCCTGGTGTTGTACCTCATTTCTTCTGCGGAGCGACATCCGGTGTTTATGGAAACGCTACAGGCGGAGTAAAAGGCGCTGTTGTAGGCTCGTTCGTCCAAGGAATCATCATCAGCTTTATGCCGATCTTCCTTCTGCCGATCATGCGCGGCATCGGCTTTGCTGGCTCCACCTTCTCTGATACAGATTACGGCGTAACTGGTATTTTACTAGGAAACGTTTCGAAAATCGGTGGACAATGGGCTATTATTGCAACCTTACTTGTTATCTTCGGTATCTTGATCGCTTTGACTATAAAAGGCCGCAAAACAGTAGTAAGTGCTGAAAAATAAAAGGAGTGTGTGAATGTGATAAAAGAAGAAACGAACCAAGCGCTAGTTCCATTTGCAGCATCAATCAGACGCGATGTTTTGAAAATGCTGCTTCACAGAGGATATGGGCATGTCGGCGGCTCGCTGTCGATCGTAGAATTGTTAGCAGTTCTTTACGGAAAACAGTTGAATTATCGTGCTGATGAGCCGGAGTGGGAAGACAGAGATTATTTGGTGCTTTCTAAAGGACATTCAGGCCCCGGCGTTTACAGCGCCCTTGCAAACAGCGGCTTTTTTCCAAAAGATTGGCTCTACACGCTCAATGATGGCGGAACAAACCTGCCATCTCACTTAGACCGCAACAAAACTCCCGGCGTAGATGCAACGACCGGTTCGCTCGGACAAGGAACTTCGATCGCGACCGGCATTGCTGCAGGACTTGCACGAAAAGGCGGCGATCAATATGTTTATCTGATCGTCGGCGATGGCGAGTTGAACGAAGGCCAGTGCTGGGAAGCTTTCCAATATCTGGCACATGCCAAACTAGCAAACTGCATCGTATGTATCGATGAAAATAAAGGACAAAACGACGGGAAAAGTGAAGAAATCGTCACTCATTTCGACCTGCAAGCGAAAATGGAAGCATTCGGCTTCTTTACCCAAAAAGTGAATGGCCGCGATGTAGAAGCGATCGACGAAGCTATTACCACAGCCAAAAAACAAAAAGCTCAAGCTAACTGTATTGTACTAGACACAATAAAAGGACAAGGCGTCCCGTTCTTTGAAACATTCGCCGGTAATCATTCCGTTAAATTCAACGACCCGGAAGTTATCGAAGCAACCGAAAAAGCCATCCGTTTATTGGAAAAGGAAGCAAATAAATAAAGGAAGAAGGGAGCAACCGAATGAGTACTGAATTAGCAGTAAATAATGAATTAGGCGATGAACTTAGAAATGTCGTCGCCAGCAGGATAGAAAAGTTGATGGAAAAGGATACCCGCGTGATCGCACTAGACGCTGATCTAAGCGCTGCAAGTAATTGGAACCGTTTAGGTAAAAGCCACCCTAGCCGTTTTATCAATGTAGGTGTATCAGAGGCAAATATGGTCGGTATGGCATCTGGACTCAGCATCACTGGCTATACTCCATTCATTCATACATTCGGACCATTTGCCACACGCCGCGTTTTCGATCAATTATATCTTTCCGGCGGCTATGCCAAAACGACTATCAATATCTATGGATCAGATCCAGGCTTCACCGTCGGGCCAAACGGCGGGACCCACACGACTTTTGAAGATGTCGCACTGATGAGAAGTATCCCGAATTCAATTGTCTGCGACGCTTCAGACGCTGTGCAGATGGATTGGATCATTCAAGAATTTGCTAAGCGGGAAGGCATCCATTATGTTCGTGGCAATCGTAAAGCTGTTCATAATATCTATGCAGCAGGAACGACTTTTGAGATCGGAAAAGGCAAAGTCCTTCGCGAAGGAACAGACGGACTGATCGTAGCAGCTGGTCAATTAGTCTATGAAGCACTTGACGTAGCAGAACGCTTAGCCAATTCTGAAACCTCCGTGACCGTCATCGACATGTTCACGATCAAACCGATCGACCGCGAACTGCTGCTCAAAGAAAGCAAAGGCAAGTCATTCATCATCACGATCGAAAACCATTCGATCACTGGCGGATTGGGATCAGCCGTAGCAGAAGTAATCGCAGAAAACGGTGCAGCTATCCCGGTCAAGCGTATCGGTGTAGATGAAGCGTTCGGCCAAGTTGGAACGCCAGAATATTTGCAAGAAACATTTGGACTTAGCGCAGATCGGATCGAGGAAACGGTTAAAGGGTTTTTGAGAAAGTAAATAGTAGGGAGAGAAGGCGCTCGTTTTATAGCGCCTTTTCTTTTTGTAGTACATAATAGGAAGCCAAATGATAAATGCAATTGACGTGTTGATTTTTATAAAGTAGCCTAGTAATATAAGCGAGTTTTTTTGACACGGAAAAAATATATGACCATAAAGCAACGCTTGACATTAGAAGGGGGCATAGCATGAATAAGACCATAATTTTTTATGTAATCTACACTATATTGGCAGTAGTCCTAATAATCTCGTTTGCTTTGGACTGGATAGCATCTTGGGTCTTCTCTTCTTCAGTACTATGCTTGGTGATACTAAATATTGGATTTAGATTATTCATGAAAAGGCATCAAAAAAACGAAGACAATTATTAAATTATTGTCTTCGTTTCTTTGCGTCTGAAACTGCCACTTGTCCACCTGTTTTTTCTTGAAAATGATAACGCGGCCATTCAACATCGCCTCAATAAAGTCACAAAACCCTCGCGCAAATCAATAATCATTTCCTGAAAAATAAATTTCCATTTTTTCTTCACGCATTTTTTGATACACTATAAGAGAAGGAGCGATGTCACGTGGGTATGTCCTTACAAGAAAAGCTCAAGCGAGAAGTGAACGCTTATGCGGAAGAAAATGGGCTGCTGATAACAAAAATGGATTTTTTATACGCAGGGCCAACGATGCGGAGCAGGCATAGTTTAATACTTGCCTTTACCGACGCCGGAATCTTTACTTTTGTTTTTCGACTAAACGAAGCAGAAATGCATTATTTACAAAAAGACACCATCAAACAAGTATTATTGGAGAAAAAACGGCTGGTCTATCAATTGACTTTGCGAGCAGAAAACGAAGAAGGCCAAATCGAAGAAGCGACATATCAAGTAAGCAAAACCGTGCTGGCAAAGAAATGGCATAAACAAACATTACTGAAACTTATCCAAAAAGAATTAGCTTTTTCGTAGAAATAAGGAGTGTAGAGGAATGAAAGTAATCGATATGCATTGCGATGCGTTATACAAATTGCAAGCAAGCAAAGGGAAATGGAATTTTCAAGATTCGCCGGAACTCGACGTCAATTTTGAACGATTGATTGAAGGGGACTTTATGATGCAGGCGTTTGCGATCTTTTTAGATCCGGAGATCCCTGTTGAACATAAATGGAAAAAAGCGGTCGAACAGGTAAATATCTTCAAACAGCATGTGCTTCACCGGGGTGGGATTATTCATCCGCTCAAAAAGTGGAGCGATTTGGAAGAACTGCCGGAAGGTAAAATTGGCGCGGCGCTTACTTTAGAAGGTGTTGAACCGATCGGCCAAAGTATCGAACGTCTGGAACAGCTGATCACAGCGGGCGTGCTTTCCGTAGGGCTTACTTGGAATAATGCCAATCTGGCTGCTGATGGCGTCGAAGAAAAACGTGCAGCGGGGCTAACCACTTTTGGAAAAGAGATCGTCTCCAAGCTAAACGAACATAAAGTTTTCACCGACGTTTCGCATCTAAGTATCAAAAGTTTCTGGGATGTGATGGAGCTCGCTGATTATCCGATCGCTAGTCACTCTAACGCGAAAGCCGTTTATGGACACCAGCGCAACCTTGATGACGACCAAATCAAAGTTATGATCGAGAAAGATGCGATGATCCATGTTATTTTCAATCCGCGTTTTACAAATGAAGCTGTTTCAGATTCGAAAATAGAAGATCTGATTCGTCATATTGATCACATCGCGGAATTGGGCGGGATCCGCAACATTGGTTTTGGTTCCGACTTTGATGGCATCCAGCACCATATCGAGGGAATCTCGCATGCGGGAGAATATCCGACTTTCTTAGCAGCTTTGCAAAAGCATTTCTCGCACGAAGAAATCGCAGGGTTTGCTTCCAAAAACTTCTTGGCACACTTGCCAAAATAACATATCGAAAAGCGCTGGGATTTTTTCAGCGTTTTTCATTTGGACAGACAGGTGGTTTTTCGGAAATAAGGTGGTATACTAACCATATAGAAGAATTAAATGATGGAGGAGAGTAGCATGCGGCTGGAATCAGGTTTTGCGCAAAAGCAACAACAATCCCAATCTTTAAAATTGAATATGACACAGCAGTTGACTCAATCGATTGCCATGCTCCAATTTGCTACCCCTGAATTGACCTCGTTTTTAGAAGAAAAGGCATTGGAAAACCCATTGATAGAAGTAGTCCCAGGAACAGAACCGGCAGCAGATATCCCTTATAAAACAAGCAGCCGAAATAGGGCGGATAATAACGATTGGCTGGAACAAATCGCTGACAACACGCAGTCACTTGGAGATGTGCTGAAAGAACAGCTACAAATGCTGAAACTGCCGCAATCGCAGCGGATCATCGTTTTGTTTCTGATCGAAAGCTTAGATGAGGCAGGATACCTAACGCAAGATACTGACCTGATCGCTGCACAGCTTTTAATGAGTGAAGAAGCAATTTTAGCCGGTTTAGAGATTTTGCAGAACATGGAGCCGGCTGGTATCGGGGCTCGAAATATGCAGGAATGTATTTTGCTGCAGATCGAACGTTCGGCCAAAGCGCCCTATATTGCTTACGATTTGATCCAAGATTATTTCATGGAATTTGCCGACAAAAAATGGAAGAAGATCACTGCAGAAATGGATGTCAGCTTGACAGAGATCCAAGAAGTAGCCGATTTTATCCAAACATTGAGCCCGAGACCGGGAATGGCATTCACTCAGGAAACCGTCCAATATATCGTACCGGAATTGATTTTGGAAGAAAAAGCCGGGACATTACATCTGTCGCTCGCCAAACAATTTTTGCCGCAAATCCGTTTTCAAGAAAGCTACTACCAGACAATGGAAGCGACAAAAGAAAAAGAAGTACTACGCTTCTTGAAAGAAAAAACTGGCGAATATGATTGGATCCGCAAAAGTCTAGAGCAGCGGGAAAGCACCTTGCAGCTAGTCGGGGAAGCGATCGTTAAACACCAGCAAGAGTTCTTTTTACACCAAGAAGCCAGCCGACTGAAACCATTGACATTACGTGAAATATCTGAGGAGATCGGTGTACATGAATCGACGGTGAGTCGTGCAGTGAATGGCAAGTACATGGAGACCTCCCAAGGCGTTTATGAATTGAAGCGCTTCTTTTCAGCAGGATTACAGCAGTCATCCGGCCAAGGTGATGCCGAAGAGGTCGCAAGTAGTGCGATCAAACAACAGTTGCAAAAATTGATCGAAGAAGAAGACAAATCTAAACCGCTCTCCGACCAAAAAATCGTTGACCTCTTGGCAGAGGAAGCGATTCAAGTTTCACGAAGAGCGATCGCAAAATATCGTTTAGAACTCAATATCCCATCGTCATCCAAACGAAAACGGTTCGACGCCTAAGACGTTTTGTATCCCGCCAAGAGTTAAAGTGGGACGCAAAACGTCTTATTGTGTTTTTTTGAAATCGAAAAGGATGTTTAGAATATATGATTAGTGGAAACATAGGTGTATAAAGGCTTTTTCTTTAAAAACATACTATTGACAGCAAGTGAAGATTCCATTGTTTTTTCGTAAATGTCCCACTTAATACTTGAAGTATCTCTTCAATACTGTTAGAATGTATTTGTAGGGTGAAAGAAGTTGATAGGTAGTTTCTGAGCAGCACTCAAAAAGAGAAAGGCAAGTCAAAGCGTCATTTATGTAGATTGAACCAAGCCATTGGAAAAAATCTGATAATGAAAGTCGGCACGCCTCATCTCTACTTTTTTTAGAACTATCGGGACGTTAAAGGTCTAACCGGGTCGTTAACTGTCCACTAAGTGAGGAGCTAATAAAAATGTCAGATATTGTTAACTTACAAAAAAAACTAATTCCCGACGTTTTAAAAGTGATGCAGAAACGTTATCAAATACTTCGCTCCATTTATTTTTCTGAACCTGTAGGCAGACGGACCCTTGCCAGTATGCTTGGCATGAGTGAACGAGTGCTCCGCAGTGAAGTGGAATTCTTGAAAGCACAGAATCTGATCGACATCGCTTCTTCTGGGATGAAAGTTACCACAGAAGGATTGAACGTTTTTAGAGAATTAGAAAGCATCATGAATCAACTATCTGGTCTTCATTCTATGGAACAAGCACTGCAGGAAAAACTTCAAATCAGAAAATGCTTGATCGTGCAAGGTAATAGCGACGAGACCCCATGGGTACAAGAAGAAATGGGACGGACCGCTATCCAGCAACTCGATATGGCACTTACTGAGAAGAAGAACGTCATTGCTGTGATGGGCGGCTCTACAATGGCCACAGTTGCAGAAATGATGACTCCGGATTTTGCGAAAGGCAGAGAATTATTATTCGTGCCTGGACGTGGAGGACTTGGAGAAGACTTGGATAATCAAGCCAATACGATCTGCGACAAGCTAGCAACGAAGACACGCACCAAACATCGTGTACTGTATGTGCCCGAACAATTGGGAGAAGAAGCCTATCGTTCCCTACTCAAAGAACCATCCATCCAAGAAGGTCTGCGTTTAGTCCAATCCGCGAATGCTATCATTCATGGGATCGGCGACGCAATGACAATGGCATCCAGAAGACATGCAAGTCCAGCCGTGGTCGATAAGATCACTCAGCGAAAAGCAGTTGGCGAAGCATTCGGCTATTATTTCAATGAACAAGGCGAGGTAGTACATAAGGTTTCGACATTCGGACTACAATTCGAAGAGCTGACCAAGATACCTCATATCATTGCCGTAGCCGGTGGCGAGTCAAAAGCTAAAGCAATCAAATCGTATATGAAGACCGCTCCAAGAAATACGATTTTGATCACGGACGCCGGAGCAGCTGAATCGCTTTTAAAAGGGCAACCCCTTTTGAAATAAAAAAACAATATTTTCAAGGAGGAAATTGACTCATGACAGTTAAAGTTGGTATTAATGGATTTGGACGTATCGGTCGTCTAGCATTCCGTCGTATTCAAGATGTGGAAGGTATCGAAGTGGTTGCGATCAACGACTTGACAGACGCTAAAATGTTAGCACACTTATTGAAATATGACACTACTCAAGGTACATTTGGTGGCGACATCGAAGTACATGATGGTTTCTTTAAAGTTGACGGTAAAGAAGTTAAAGTATTAGCTAACCGTAACCCAGAAGAATTACCATGGGGCGACCTAGGTGTTGAAATCGTATTAGAATGTACTGGTTTCTTCACTACTCAAGAAAAAGCAGAACTTCACTTGAAAGCAGGAGCTAAAAAAGTTGTTATCTCTGCTCCAGCAACAGGCGACATGAAAACAATCGTATACAACGTTAACCACGAAACTTTAGACGGATCAGAAACAGTTATCTCCGGCGCAAGCTGTACTACTAACTGTCTTGCTCCAATGGCAAAAGTTTTGGATGAAAAATTTGGTATCGTAGAAGGTCTTATGACTACTATCCACGCTTACACAGGTGACCAAATGACACTTGACGGCCCGCACCCTAAAGGCGACTTCCGTCGTGCTCGCGCTGCAGCTGAAAACATCATTCCAAACACTACTGGTGCTGCTAAAGCAATCGGTGAAGTATTACCAAGCCTTAAAGGTAAATTAGACGGAGCTGCTCAACGTGTTCCAGTTCCAACTGGTTCCCTTACTGAATTAGTAACAGTTCTTGATAAGAAAGTTTCTGCTGACGAAGTAAACGCAGCAATGAAAGAAGCTAGCGATCCAGAAACTTATGGTTACACTTCTGACCAAATCGTATCTTCTGACATCAAAGGTATGACTTTCGGTTCATTATTTGACGAAACACAAACAAAAGTACTTTCTGTTGGCGACAAACAATTAGTTAAAACAGTTGCTTGGTATGACAACGAAATGAGCTACACTGCTCAATTAGTTCGTACTTTAGAATACTTTGCTAAAATCGCTAAATAATAGCAGATAGCGGCAAATCGAGACGCATTTACAAATAAGATGAATAAGCGGAAACGATCCTGTTTCCGCTTGTTTTTTGAAACATCATCCTTTAACACATGGAGGAATAATAAAATGGCTAAAAAAGTAGTAACTGATTTAGATCTAAAAGGAAAGAAAGTCTTAGTACGTGTAGACTTCAATGTACCAATGAAAGACGGCAAAATCACAAACGATAACCGAATCGTAGCTGCTTTGCCAACGATCAAGTACATTTTAGAACAAGGCGGAAAAGCAATTCTCTTCTCTCACTTAGGTAAAGTCAAAACAGAAGAAGACAAAGCTGACAAAACACTTCGTCCAGTTGCAGAACGTTTAAGCGAATTACTAGAAAAAGAAGTAGAATTCGTTCCAGTAACACGCGGTCCAGAACTTGAAAAAGCAATTGACGAACTAAAAGACGGCGAAGTTTTACTCTTTGAAAACACTCGTTTTGAAGATATCGATGGTAAAAAAGAAAGCAAAAACGATCCAGAACTTGGCAAATACTGGGCAAGTCTTGGTGACGTGTTCGTAAATGACGCTTTCGGAACAGCTCATCGCTCTCACGCTTCTAACGTAGGGATCGCTTCTAACTTGGAATCAGCAGCAGGCTTCTTGATGGATAAAGAAATCAAATTCATCGGCGGCGCAGTTGACGAACCAGTTCGTCCATTTGTAGCAATCCTTGGCGGCGCGAAAGTTTCTGACAAAATCGGTGTAATTGAAAACCTACTTAAAAAAGCAGACAAAATTTTGATCGGTGGCGGAATGGCTTATACTTTCATGGTTGCCCAAGGTAAAGAAGTAGGTATCTCTTTACTTGAGAAAGATAAAGTCGACCTAGCGAAAGAAATTTTAGACAAAGCCGGCGATAAATTGATCTTACCAGTCGACACAGTAGTAGCAAAAGAATTCAGCAATGACGTTCCTTTCCACACTGTATCATCTGACGAAATCCCTGCGGATGAAGAAGGTCTTGATATCGGCGAAAAAACGATTGAACTATTCAGCAAAGAACTACAAGGCGCGAAAACAGTTATTTGGAACGGTCCAATGGGTGTATTCGAAATGAGTAACTTTGCCAAAGGAACAATCGGCGTATGTGAAGCAATCGCTAATTTGAAAGATGCAACAACGATTATTGGTGGCGGAGATTCTGCAGCAGCAGCAATGCAACTTGGCTATGCGGATAAATTCACACATATCTCTACTGGTGGCGGAGCTTCTCTAGAATACCTAGAAGGTAAAGAATTACCAGGCGTTGCTTCAATCAGCGAAAAATAATCAAAAACGAGAGGATGTTCATCCAAATGCGTAAACCAATTATTGCAGGTAACTGGAAAATGAACAAAACGGCTGCTAAAGCTGCCGAATTTGTAGAAGAAGTGAAAGCGAATGTTCCTTCAAAAGATGCTGTGGACTCCATCGTTGCAGCTCCAGCAATCTTTTTACAAGAATTAGTTCGTTTAACAGAAGGATCGAATCTTCACATTTCTGCACAAAACAGCTATTTTGAAGACGAAGGTGCCTTCACAGGCGAGATCAGCCCCTTTGCCCTAGCTGACATGGGCGTTTCCTATGTGGTTATCGGCCACTCTGAACGCCGTGAATACTTCCATGAAACAGACGAAGATGTAAACAAAAAAGCACATGCTATTTTCAAACACGGCATGACTCCTA
Source organism: Listeria grayi (assembly GCF_900638015.1). NCBI lineage: Bacteria > Bacillati > Bacillota > Bacilli > Caryophanales > Listeriaceae > Listeria > Listeria grayi. The sequence continues at coordinate 2,389,682 of NZ_LR134483.1, read as the reverse complement.
TCATTTGTTGCGGTGAAACATTAGAACAACGCGAAGCCGGCAAAACAAACGAATGGGTCTCTGGTCAAGTTAAAAATGCACTTGCTGGACTTACAGAAGAACAAGTTGCAAAATCTATCATTGCTTATGAACCAATTTGGGCAATCGGTACAGGCAAATCTTCCACTAGTAAAGATGCTAACGACACTTGTGCGGTTATCCGTAAAACAGTTGCAGAAGCAGTTTCCGAAAAAGCTGCTGACGCTGTTCGCATCCAATACGGCGGTAGTGTAAAACCTGAAAACATTGCAGACTACTTGGCTGAATCCGATATCGACGGTGCTTTAGTAGGCGGAGCAAGCCTTGAACCAAAATCTTTCTTGAGCTTATTGGAGGCAGTAAAATAAATGAGTAAATCACCTGTAGCAATCATTATCCTTGATGGATTTGGTAAGCGTGCAGAAACAGTTGGTAATGCTGTTGCCCAAGCGAAGAAACCAAACTTTGACCGTTATTACGAAACATTTCCGCACAGCGAATTAAAAGCAAGCGGACTTGATGTCGGGCTTCCAGACGGTCAAATGGGGAACTCTGAAGTTGGACATACCAATATCGGCGCTGGCCGCATTGTTTATCAAAGTCTAACACGTATCGACAAAGCGATCGAAGAAGGCGAATTTCAAAAAAACAAGCCTTTGAACAATGCATTTGACTATACAAAAGAACATGATTCCAACCTGCATTTGTTTGGTTTGCTTTCTGACGGTGGTGTACACAGCCATATCAATCATTTGATTGCTTTATTAGAAACTGCAAAAGCAAACGGCGTAAAAAACACTTACATCCATGCTTTTCTTGACGGACGCGATGTAGCGCCTGACTCCGCACCAGCTTACGTGGAAAAATTGCAAAACGAAATTGCGAAACTTGGCTACGGCGAAATCGCAACTATCTCTGGCCGTTTTTATGCAATGGACCGCGACAAACGTTGGGAACGCGTAGAAAAAGCCTACAAAGCGATCACAGCTGGCGAAGGTGAACAAGCTGAAAGCCCTGCAGCTGCCGTAAAAGCTTCCTATGACGCTGGTAAAATGGATGAATTCGTCCTACCAACTGTCATCACAAAAGGCGGCAAACCAGTAGCAACGGTAAACGACAATGATGCAGTCATCTTCTTCAACTTCCGTCCTGACCGCGCTATTCAATTGTCGAATGCTTTCACGGATAAAGAATGGGAACATTTTGATCGCGGGGAAGCACATCCGAAAAACATCAAATTTGTAACCATGACATTATACAACCCAAGCATTGACGCAGAAGTTGCCTTCGCACCGATCGAAATGAAAAATGTGATCGGCGAAGTGCTTTCTGACAAAGGCTTGAAACAACTGCGCATTGCAGAAACAGAAAAATATCCGCATGTTACTTTCTTCATGAACGGCGGACGCAATGAAGAGTTTCCTGGTGAAGATCGTATCTTGATCAATTCTCCAAAAGTAGAAACATATGACTTGCAGCCGGAAATGAGTGCTTATGAAGTAACTGACGCATTAGTAGAAGACATTCAAAATGATAAGCACGATGCAATCATTTTGAACTTCGCTAATCCGGATATGGTTGGTCACTCCGGAATGTTGGAACCAACAATCAAAGCAATCGAAGCAGTAGATGAAAATCTAGGACGCATTGTTGATTTGATCTTGGAAAAAGGCGGCGCAGCGGTAATCTTCGCTGACCACGGTAATTCTGAAACGATGACGACTCCGGATGGTAACCCGCATACGGCACATACGACCGTTCCAGTTCCAGTGATCGTAACGAAAAAAGGCGTAACTCTTCGTTCAGGCGGACGCTTGGCGGATGTTGCACCAACCATGCTTGATTTATTAGGCGTTGAAAAACCAGCAGAAATGACTGGAGAAAGTTTGATCGAAAAATAAGGTTTTGCTTTCCATTATGTTTGGTTAAAGGTACAATATAAATGAATTGAATTTGGGACGATAGTAAATGTTGCACCCGATGTATCTGTAGAGCAAGGAATGGTAGATCACTAGTGGAGATTGTACAGCAACTGGCTGTCAATCATACAGTCAGTGGATGACATGTTCGCTTTGCTCACATGTATATTGGGCTCGTAGCTCGCTTTACTCGCACGATCCCAACAAAGGAGAGAATATAAATGTCAATTATTACTGAAGTTTATGCTCGCGAAGTTCTAGATTCTCGCGGAAACCCAACTGTAGAGGTAGAAGTTTACACAGAAGCAGGCGCATTCGGACGCGCATTAGTTCCAAGTGGTGCATCTACTGGTGAATACGAAGCAGTAGAACTACGTGACGGCGACAAAGCTCGTTATCTAGGAAAAGGCGTTTTGAAAGCAGTAGAAAACGTAAACGACGTTATCTCTGACAAAATTATCGGTTTTGACGTAACTGATCAAATCGGTATCGACAAAGCAATGATCGACTTAGACGGTACTCCAAACAAAGGTAAATTAGGCGCTAACGCTATCCTAGGTGTTTCTTTAGCAGCAGCACGTGCAGCAGCTGACGAACTAGGCGTTCATTTATACGAATACATTGGCGGAACAAACTCCAAAGTATTGCCAGTACCAATGATGAACATCTTAAACGGTGGCGAACACGCTGATAACAACGTAGACATCCAAGAATTCATGGTAATGCCTGTTGGCGCTCCTAACTTCAAAGAAGCTCTACGCATGGGTGCTGAAATCGTTCACGCACTTAAAGGCGTACTTAAAGGTAAAGGCCTAAACACTGGTGTTGGTGATGAAGGTGGTTTCGCTCCTAACCTTAAATCAAATGAAGAAGCAATCGAAGCAATCATCGAAGCAATCGAAGCAGCTGGCTACAAACCAGGTGAAGAAGTTCGTATCGCAATGGATGCTGCATCTTCTGAATTCTACAACCGCGAAACTGGTAACTATGAACTTAAAGGTGAAGGCGTAACTCGTACTTCTGAAGAAATGGTTGCTTGGTACGAAGAAATGATAGGCAAATACCCAATCATCTCGATTGAAGATGGCTTAGACGAAAACGACTGGGATGGTTTCAAACTATTAACAGATCGTATCGGTAGCAAAGTACAACTTGTTGGGGACGACTTGTTCGTAACAAACACTGAAAAATTAGCACAAGGTATCGAAAAAGGTATCGCTAACTCGATCCTAATCAAAGTTAACCAAATCGGCACATTGACTGAAACATTAGATGCTATCGAAATGGCTAAACAAGCTGGTTACACAGCAGTAGTTTCTCACCGTTCTGGTGAAACTGAAGATTCCACGATCGCTGACATTGCAGTTGCTACAAATGCTGGTCAAATCAAAACTGGTGCTCCAGTTCGTACTGACCGTGTTGCTAAATACAACCAATTACTACGCATCGAAGACAACTTGCAAGATCTTGCGGAATACCGCGGAATCAATGCATTCTACAACTTGAAAAAATAAGCTAGTTATAAAGTGCCAGCACATCTAAGTGCTGGCACTTTTTTTATGGGCAATTTTTGACAAAAATGTGCCAATAGTCCCTATTTTAGTAAATAAACCCTTATACAGCTGTCCGCTTGGAACCCCAATGTGCTAAAATAAATAAAACTGCGATAATTCAAGTAAGGAGCTGTAAAATGAAAAAAGGTTATGCACTTTTCTGTAGTATGATCCTCAGCATTGGAATATTAGTAACTCCGGCTACTGCCCAAGCAGAACCCAACCAGGCAATGACAGCCGAAAGCAAACAAATCATCCAAACGGTACAGACCGCAGAAAAAGAGGATTATCAAGATCAGCGGGTCATCGTCACATTAAAAGACACAACCCCTGCTTATATAGAAGAAAATTATCCGCTTGTCCAAGCAGAAATGATAAAAACAGATACTTACCTATTTAAAATCAAAAAATCAGCAGGTACATTAGAAACGCTCATTAAACAGTTGCTGGCAGACAGAACACATATCTCCATTGCCGAACCAAACTATAAAGCAACGATTTCAAGCAGCAGCACGGATAAAAAACTTTGGGCAAAAAACAATAGCAGTTATCCGGAATTCGACATTAACTATAATAAGATCGATCCAGCACAAAGTAAGAAAAAGATAAAGATCGCCGTAGTAGACACCGGTATCGACTATAATCATCCGGCATTAAAAAACGTGATCTCGAAAACAAAAAGCGGCGCCGTCAATGGCCGAGATTTTGGCGATAATGACAATGATCCTATGGATAAAGACTCGCACGGTACCCATGTAGCCGGAACGATCGCTGGGGCTAACGGCATCGGACTGGATACCAATGTAGAGATCATGCCGCTAAAAGTAGAACGATCTGACGGAAATATCTACGTTTCCGATATTATCGCAGCGATGGATTACGCGGTGAAAAACAAAGCCGCGATCGTGAATCTATCATTGATCACTCCTTTTAAAAGCCAAGAAATGAAAAAAACGATCGATAAAGCTAAAAACGTGCTGTTTATTGCAGCAGCAGGAAATAATGGCGGGAATAACGATAAAGAAGCCGGCGGAACCAACGTCAATTTGATGACGCCACTCTATCCAGCGTCTTTCGATTCGCCCAACATCATCAGTGTTGCTAATCTCAAACAAAATGGTTTCTTAGAAGAAAGCAGCAACTACGGAAAAACTTCCGTCGATCTTGCAGCACCAGGAACCAACATATACAGCACCCTGCCAAACGGCAAATACGGCTATAAAACAGGCACATCTATGGCTGCGCCGCAAGTTACTGGGATAGCAGCATTATTAGAAGGTAAGTATACGAGCGACAGCGCCGTACAGATCAAATCACGCATTTTAAAAAATGTCCATAAATTATCTGCCCTAAACGGAAAAATGACGACAGGAGGCTTGCTGGATGCCTACAAAGCATTCTCGCCTGATACGCTTACGTCGGACCGTTATTATTATATTCGTTCCGTTGGCAGCGGATTATATATGAACGTAAAAGGAAATTCAAGCAAGGAAAACACGGCACTTTGGCAATCAGGTATGAATGGAAAAGCAGGCGAGCAATGGAAAATCGTCAAAAATAGCAATGGTAGCGTCTATCTGCAATCTCGCCTAGGCAAAGTTTTACAGCTTAAAAACAACAGCAAAAATCCAAATACCGTTCTTCAGATCAATAAGAAAAATACGAAAAACAATGCCCAGCAGTTTTACCTGAGCAAAATAGCTAACGGCCGCTACAGCATCGAAAGCTGGAAAAAACAGACCAATGTCGCTGGTGTGTCCGGCAATACGAAAGCCAGTAAAAGCGCGATCTTAGCCAAACGAAACCAAGAATCCCTTTCCGAACAATGGGAGTTCAAACCGGTAGCGATCCAAAGCGGAAAAACGTACAATCTTATTTCCAAGAAAAGCGGGAAAGCATTAGAAATAAGTAGTACGAGCAAGCTGGCAGGGGCAAAACTATATCAAAACACTTCTAAAAACAGTATTTCTCAGCAGTTCATCTTGAAAAAAGACAGTAAAGGCATCCAGATCGTTTCTAGAGCCAATCCGAAATATGCACTAGAGATCGCCGGCAATAAAATGGCGAAACGCACGAAACTTAGTATGCAGACGCAGAAAAATACGAAAGGCCAGCATTTTACCTTTAAATTCCAATCAGATGGAAGTGTCACGATCGCAGCGCTCAGTAGCACCAAATACGGTTTGGATGTGAAAGGTGCCAGCACGAAAAATAAGACGGCTATCCAGCTGTATTCCCTTAAAAATCTGGACAATCAGAAGTGGTTTTTGATTCCCCGCTAAAGCTATAAATCAGCCTGTTGACATTCCACTAAACAAGCGTTATGATATGTCTATTGTTTAGAAATACTCTTGTAAGAAAATGACTGTTTAAGCGAAATACGCGGCAGTTTTTTTCATGCGGATCATCTTTCCAGAGAGTAATTTTTAGGGTATAAAAGATTTAGGAGGACTGCTTAAAATGAAAGTAGATCGTAGCTTTATGATCGAAGCAGGAAATCGTGCTGTACTGCTTTTACATGGTTTTGCTGGAACGACATCAGATATGAGAGAACTAGGAGAATATATTGCCGAAAACGGCTATACCGTATATGCTCCTAATTATCGCGGACATGGAGAGAATCCGGAGAATTTTCTCGCGACCACACCAGAAATGTGGTATGAAGATGCTGTGAATGGCTATAAAAAATTACAAGATGCAGGCTACCACGAGATCGTCATCCTAGGTGTAGCGATGGGCGGCGTATTTGCGCTGAAAATGGCTCAAAAATTTGCACCGAAAGCAATTATTCCATTATGTGCAAACGTCAACCGGAATATGCGCTATATACCAGTAGAAGCTTATTTGAAAAAACAATTAAAAGCAGACGGAATCGTTGAAACAGAGGCGGATGATATGCTTGCCAGCTACCAATCCGAAATCGAAAAAATGGCGACTGCCCGTGCTGCGTTCTATAAAGAAGTTTCTGGGCAAATCGAAAAGATCCATGTACCAACAATGATTGGTCAAGGCTGCCAAGACGAAGAGATCGATGCAGACAATGCCAATTATATTTTCAAAAAGATCCATACAGATGAAAAACAATTGTGCTTCTATGCAGGCAGCGGACATGACATTGTCAATGACTGTGAAAAAGATATACTGGGAGAAGACGTCGTTTATTTCCTCGATGACCTTAACTGGGTATCAGAGGCAGCAGTCTAAGCACACTTTACGAATAAAATATAATATGCTAAAATAGTAGTTAGTCAAAATGAACGGTTTTAGGAGGAAGAACAATGAGTACAGTTTTAACAGTCTTACTCATCATTTCAGCGGTGCTGTTGATCACAGTCATTATATTGCAACCAGGTAAAAGCAACGGTCTATCCGGCGCTATCTCTGGCGGAGCAGAACAGTTATTTGGAAAGCAAAAAGTTAGAGGTCTTGAGTTGATCCTACATCGGACGACCATTGTCCTTTCGATAATTTTCTTCGGATTGCTAATTGCTTTAGCATTTTTTATGTAATACTGAAATGACAACCACCTAAGTGTTTTTGGGTGGTTTTTTTTTGATTAAAAGGGCAGCCGTGTGGCTTGAGATTATCCGGGTGATATTTTAAACTGGAAGAAGAATCAATTGATTGCGTAACAAGGAGCGAAAAAAAGATGAAAATAACACCCCCGCAGCCATTTCTATTTGAAGGTGGCAAACGCGCCGTTTTACTATTACATGGCTTCACCGGCAGTTCCGCCGATGTGAGGATCTTAGGGCGATTTTTACAGGAGAATGCATATACGGCTTATGCCCCGCAATATAAAGGACACGGCGTTACCCCAGACATTCTGCTTCAAACTGGTCCAGCTGACTGGTGGCAAGATGTTTTAGATGCCTATACACATTTAAAAAACTTAGGCTATGAGGAGATCGCCGTAGCTGGATTATCATTAGGCGGCTTGTTTTCACTGAAATTAGGTTTTTCAAGACCAGTTAAGGGAATTGTAGCTATGAGCACACCAACAAAAATGGACAGCTCATCACCCATCATTGCCGGCTTTCACGATTACGTCCGCAATTATAAAAAGCTGGAAGGTAAAACTCCCGAAGAGATCGATCAGGAAATGGAAGCTTACAAAGACGCCCCAATGAACACTATCGCAAAACTGAAAGATGAAATCAACGAGGTAAACAGTGAGATCGACATGATCTATGCGCCAATTATGGTCGTCCAAGGCAAACAAGACGATATGGTAGATGTGGAAGGCGCAGAACGCATATATAACAAAGTAGAATCAGACATTAAAGAACTACATTGGTATGAAAAATCCGGGCATGTCATTACCTTGGATAAAGAAAGAAAAGAACTGAACCAAGATATTTTAGACTTTTTAAACCGGCTTGACTGGGAAAAATAAGAAACCAAAACGAAGAGAGGAGGGGAAATATGAAACAAAAACAAATGGAAGAAAACATCCATGCCTTATTGACTGCAAAACCAGACGATACTTTTTCGTTGGATGAATTAGAAGCGCAGATCGCCCCGCAAGATGCAGAGGCATTCAAAGAAATGGTAAAGGCATTAGTAAACATGGAAGAGGCAGGAACAATCGTACGTTCCCGCAAAAATCGCTATGCACTGCCAGGTAAAATGGATCTCATCAAAGGAACTTTCCGTGCACATGAACGCGGCTACGGCTTCGTCATTCCAGAAAATAAGGACTTAGACGATATTTTTATTCCCCCAACAGAAGTAAGCGACGCTATGAACGGCGATATCGTATTCGCGTTTATTACAAAACGTAAAGGCGACAACCTTGCAGAAGGAACAATCAAACGAATCGTAGAACGCAAAACGACCCAGATCGTGGGTACCTATATGGAAGATGAAGTAGGAACACCGCTAGTAGTTCCAGATGATAAACGTCTATTTGGCGAGGTCGAAGTTTCTTTGGAAAAAGGATTGAAGCCTGTAGATGGTCATAAAGTGATCGTCCAAATAACGGAATATGCACACGGAAACAAACGCACCCAAGGAATTGTGTCCTCTATTATTGGACACCGCAACGATCCAGGTGTTGATATCGTGTCGATCATCCACAAACACGGCATTCCACTATCTTTCCCGGAAGAAGTGCTGAAAGAAACCGAAAAAGTACCAAGCTCGCTTGAAAATGCCGAAATCGGCAATCGCAGAGATCTACGCGACCAAATTATTATCACGATCGATGGCGCGGATGCCAAAGACTTAGATGATGCTGTCACGGTAACAAAACTGGAAAACGGCAATTGGAAGCTAGGCGTTCACATTGCTGATGTTTCACATTATGTGACAGAAGGTTCGGAAATCGACAAAGAAGCTGCGGATAGAGGAACGAGTGTATATCTCGTGGATCGCGTTATCCCTATGCTACCTCATAAGTTGTCGAATGGGATCTGTTCGCTAAATCCACATGTCGACCGTTTCACATTAAGCTGTGAAATGGAGATCGATGAAACAGGAACCGTCGTTAATCATGAGATTTTTGAAAGTGTCATCAAAACAACGGAAAGAATGACATATACGGATGTCAATGAGATTTTGACAACGGATAACTTAGAATTGCGTGACCGATATGCTGTTATCGTGCCAATGCTAGAAGAAATGGGTAAATTAGCTGAAACACTGCGCCAAAAACGCGAAAAACGCGGCGCGATCGATTTCGATTTCAAAGAAGCGCGGGTTCTTGTTGATGAAAAAGGGCAACCGCAAGAAGTCGTGATGCGTGAACGCTCTGTAGCAGAACATCTGATTGAAGAATTCATGCTGGCAGCCAATGAAACGGTAGCAGAACACTTCCACTGGATGGACGTACCATTTATCTATCGTATCCACGAAAATCCAAAAGAAGATAAGTTAGCCCGATTCTTTGAATTCATTACTAACTTTGGCTTGATCGTCAAAGGAACCGCCAATGATATCCATCCAGCAGCGCTTCAGCAAGTGTTGGATGAAGTACGCGGTAAGCCTGAAGAAATGGTTGTTTCCACAATCATGCTTCGCTCCATGCAACAGGCAAAATATGACACAGCAAGTGTGGGTCACTTTGGCTTATCAACGGAATTCTATACGCACTTCACATCACCAATCCGCCGTTATCCAGACTTGATTGTTCACCGCCTGATCCGCAAATACTTGATCGAAGGTGATGTTTCCGACGCTACGATCGCAAAAGAAGCAGAACAATTACCGGAAATAGCAGATCATAGCTCGAAGATGGAACGACGTGCTGTAGAAGCCGAACGCGAAACAGATGAACTCAAGAAAACCGAGTACATGGTCGATAAAGTAGGCGAACGGTTCCTAGGAATCATCAGTTCCGTAACAAATTTCGGAATGTTTATCGAACTGCCGAATACGATCGAAGGCCTTGTCCACGTGAGTGCTATGAAAGGCGACTATTTCAAATTCCAACCTAACCAGCTGGCAATGATCGGCGAGAGAACGGCACAAGTTTACCGTATCGGTGACGAAGTAGAAGTTGAAGTCACCAAAGTAGACGTAGATGCTCGCGAGATCGATTTTGCCCTACGCAGCAGCGGGAAAGTTGACGCTTCGGCGAAAAAGAGAGATGTCAAAACTTTTGACAGTCGTCGAGGTAGTGGTCGAAAGAAAAATAATGCCACGAATAAAGGTAAAGATGGCCAAAAGAAACCAAAAGAAGAATGGTCGACAAAACCAGGCAAAAAGAAGAAAAAGAAAAAACCCTTTTATCAAGGAGTGGCAAAAGGCAAACCGACTAAGAAAAAACGTCATTAGACTCAGAAAGGAAGAAGACCATTGCCAAAAGGTGAAGGAAAATTAATTGCGCAAAATAAAAAAGCCAGACATGATTTTGCAATCGAAGAAACTTTTGAAGCCGGCATTGTCTTGCAAGGAACAGAGATCAAATCCGTTCGTAATGCACGAGTGAACTTAAAGGATTCTTACGCCCGCATCGAACGCGGAGAAATTTTTTTACACAACATGCATATCAGCCCTTACGACCAAGGGAATAGATTCAATCATGACCCACTTCGAACTCGTAAATTGTTATTGCACAAAAAACAAATCAGCCGTCTGATCGGCGAAACAAAAGAAGCTGGCTATTCGATCGTCCCCCTAAAGCTCTATATCAAAGATGGATTTGCAAAAGTCTTGATCGGTGTAGCTAAAGGGAAGAAAAAATATGACAAACGCGAAGATTTGAAACGCAAAGAAGCAAAACGTGATATTGAACGAGCGTTTAAAGAAAGACAACGATAAATAAGAAAAGCGTGCGAATTATATTCGCACGCTTTTTATACAAACAAGATCTCGATTTTCTTCTCTGTTTTCTCTGCGATCTCCCGCAGCGTCGCCATAGAAGCTTCCGTAGCACCACTTTCGATCCTGGCAATCGTGGACTGCGGTTTGCCTACTAAACTAGCAAATTCCCTTTGGGTAAGGTGCAAGTCATCTCGCAACCTTTTCACAGCGACTGCTGAGATCATACGGTCCATTTCTTTTTGGAATTCACCATCAAATTCAGGACTTTCTCTTCTTTTTTGCGCAATTAATTTATCAATCTTACTCATATCGATCAGACCTTTTCTTTAAATTATTTTCTACTTAGATAATATTCTCTTCGTATTCGCTTTGCTTTCATGATTTCCCGGGCAGGCGTCTTGTTTTCTTTTTTAGTAAAGCCGTGAGTGATTAAATAACAGGTACCTTCATCTTGGAAGTAAATGGCGCGCTGAATGTTAGAAGATACTTTGGAACGAATCTCATACAAGTTCTTATCCAGCTTTTTGATCCATTCCATTCGTTCTGCCGTATACAGTCCCAAGCGTTGGACATTCTGAATGGTAGCTAATAGTTTTGCCTGATCTTTTACTGGAATACTGGCAAGAAATTCTTCAAAGTAACTGCTCCCGTCTGCTCGAGTGACATAGTCGAAGTTTACTTTATTATCCATATAAGTTGTTTTCACTTTCTGATGTATTTTTGATAGCATTTTCGCTATCAAATTCTATCTTTATGATAGCATGGATACCATCATAACGCAACTGCTTTTAATCATGGATTTGAAACTTTTAAATAAAAATAGGCTAGTATTGAATTTCTCGGCATTTTCTTATATAATGAATAGTACGACTTTATTACTACGGGGACGTTACGGATTCGACAGGGATAGGTCGAGCTTGAGTTGCGAGCCGGGGGGATCGGCCCCGTCATCAACGTCAAAGCCAATAATAACTGGCAAACAAAACAACAATTTAGCTTTCGCTGCCTAATAGCAGTCTGAATAGCTGATCCTCCGTGCATCACCCATGTGCTACGGTAAGGGTCTCACTTTTAAGTGGGTTACGCTCGCTTGTCTCCGTCTGGGGCAAACGAGAAGAGCATAATCAGACTAGCTAGATAGACGCCTGTCGCCGGGCAGACATCTATGCGAAATCCAAATACGGCAACTACGCTCGTAGATGCTCAAGTGCCGATATTTCTGGACGTGGGTTCGACTCCCACCGTCTCCATTTTTAGGTATGATCAAGACAGGTTATCTTTTTGGAAATGGCTTTACAAAGCTGTTTCTAAAAGATAACCTGTCTTTTTTATTTGAGTATTCATGAGTAGTTTTGAAAAAATTCTTCACCGATTTGCCACATAATAAATCCATGAATCATAAATCTCCAACTCCGTTTGTATATTTTTATGCTATTTTAAAAAAGAACTTAAGTAACTAATTATAAAATACATACAAAGGAGTTTCTCATGAAAAAATACCCAAAATGGTTATTTGTCTGTATCTTTCTTTTCTCATTCTTGCTAGTCATCAGTCTTTTCCAAGCAGAACCAAAAGCAGCGCAGCTCTCGCCCCGGACTTTTCATCCTGTAGAGATCCACACGGTTTACGACACTAGTGTTTTTGTACTGGGAAATGCAGCACCAAACAGTATCGTCACGATTCAAACTAGCTATCGCAGCTATCGTGCGCGAACGAGTAGCACAGGTTATTATGGCATTACATTAGATCAGAAGGAGAGAGTGAATGCTAAAATAACCGTTGCCTGTGATTCGGTTTGGTATCGAACAAGCACTACTTATGTAAAAAAAGACTTGAATCCGCTGAAGAAACCTTATATTCAGCCAGTTACGAATGAGGATCTAGTTGTAAGGGGGCGTGCTGGTAATGCTTCTCATGTACAATTCAAGATCGATGGTGATTTCTATTGGGGTTTTCCTAATAAAGATGGCGATTTTACCATTCAATTAAATAAAAAATATCGAGTAGGAAGTAATATCGAGGTAGCTGGTCAAAATGAAACAAGGATGACGGCTTTTGAACAGTCAAAAGTGATAAAAAAAGCAACACTTGTAGCTCCCACACTCTCGGTGATCACAGATAAAGACACCACTATCGATGGGGTCGCACCAGATGCAGAGGTTGTGTATGTAACGATCGAAGGAGCTGTTTATCAAGCATTGCCAAATGCTTCGACGGGTGCTTTTCATATTCGATTAAATAGGACCTACCCTGCAGGAACGATAGTGGAGGCCTACAGCCAAAGTGGGTCTACTAGCAGTTTAAAAACGACAGTAAAAGTCATCCCTAGCCAAGCAAAAATCAAGCAGCCCACGATCCAGCCAGTTTCTAGTTCCGACCGAGTTGTTACAGGAACAGCAGATGCAAATGTGAAAATCATTGTCCAAATAGGCGTGGATAGCTATGAAGGTTATAGCAATAGTATGGGGGAATATACGATTCGACTGGATAAGACCTATCCCGCAGGAACTTATATCTCCGTGTATGCGGTAAAGGGTTCTGATCGTAGTGAAACCGCTTATGCTTCGGTTGTTCAAGGAGAATTTTTGCTAGGTGTGAATATGGCTACTGATAAAGATAGGGAAATCAGTGGTAGAACGGTTGCTAATGCTACAGTTACGGTCAAGATCAAAGACCGATTGTATCAAGGCAAAGCAAATAGCAGCGGTCTGTTCGCTATTCCGATCGAAAGTATATATTCGGCTGGGCAAAATATCATAGTTACCGCAATTGATCCAGTTTCTAAACGAAGTGAGCAGAAAACGGTGCAATTGTATCCTAGCAGACCGAGTATCAATACAGTTCGGGCAGGAGCCGACAGTGTTTCTGGAATTGCCAGTCCGAATGCTTATGTGATCGTTCAAATAGGCGGGAAAGAATATGGTGCATATGCCAATGCTTCGGGATATTATTTTATAGCTATCAATCCGAATGATGCCGTGCGTGGAGCACAGATAACTGTTTCACAAATCGTAAATGGAATTGAAAGTATAGCGAATGAGATTGAAATCCTAAATTGATTCAGTTGTTCTTAAATAAATATTAAGCCTTTCTTTGCCTTAATTTATGAAAATCGTCACTATTTCTCTACATCTTTTCCCTTAGTCATTTGCTATAATTGGCTCTGACAGAATAGTAGAAAGAGGCAACTAAATGACGAAAATCCAAAAAATCAAACAAAATCTTATCATGCTGACAGTTTTACTTGCTCTAATCAGCTGTTATATCATTTCTTTAGCAGAAAAAAACAACCAATACAGTGCCAATTTTATGCTTATGCAAATTGTATTCTTAGTGATTGGCGCAGTGGTATGCATCGCATTTTCCAAATGTTCGATCGCATTTATCCGCCGCAATATTTGGTATTTTTATGGAGGTGTCCTGCTTTTTCTGTTGATTCTTTTGATACCGAACCCGCTCGCTCCAGTTCTCAATGGAGCGAGGAGGTGGTATCGGTTTGCCGGTTTTTCGCTCCAGCCTTCTGAAATCTTTAAATCCTTTTTTATTCTTCTACTCGCTCATATCGCGATCAAATATGAAAAACAGTCATGGAAACAGAAAGGGATCATGCTGTTGGCAGGAATCCCCATTTTATTACTGATTTTCAAACAACCGGATTTGGGAACCACTATCGTATATGGAATTACCGCTTTTGTGATCCTGCTTTTTACAATCAAATCTGCGACGTGGATCATCGGCTTGATTATAGGAATGCTGAGCAGCGTGTTTCTATTTGGCTATGTGCTACTGAAGCACGTCGATTGGCTGGAAAAAGTTGGACTGCATCCTTATCAGTTTCGTCGCATTTATGCATGGTTGGATCCGGAAAATAATCCGAATGACGCTTATCAGGTCAATCTTTCGTTAAAATCGATCGGCTCTGGAACTCTCTCTGGGAACCATGCTTCAGGAACAACTATGTATATTCCCGAAAGTCATACAGATATGGTTTTCAGTACGATCGGAAACCAGTTTGGCTTTATCGGTGTGAGTTTGCTACTTTGTATATTTATGCTATTTCTTTTGCAAATTGTAAGTGCAGCTATGCAGATGAAGCGACCATTTTCCATGCTGGTGCTGACTGGTTTTGCTACTATGTACGCCTTCAATATTTTTGAAAATATCGCGATGGTGATCGGGCTGATGCCGCTAACAGGGATTCCATTACCGTTTATCAGTTACGGCGGGAGTTCAGTACTTGGAAACATGATCGCGCTTGGTATTATGTTTGCGGTGATAAATGAGGATTCATTGGCGTCTGAGATATAAGTCGAAATAGTAAAGGAATCACTGAAACTCCATTTTCAAATGGTGTTCTCATGTGATTCCTTTTTTCGATATAATCATTATGAAACTAAAAAAGAAACAATCGGCTGATTATCGTTTCGGAGCGCGATATCCTGCGGCTTCAGCTTCTTCTACAGTATTAAACCATTGTACGACATTTGTAGTACGGTCATAGTAGGTGCTTCCAGGAACATGGTAAATCTTATTAACACTTCCTTTGATCGCTCCGTGTTTTTCTGGTGTTGCAGTAGTCGTCTTGGGTGAAGAAGTACTCTTTTGTGAGGAGGATGCTACAGATTTTTCGGCTGCTTTTTCTTTGGTAGCTTGTTCTTGTTTTTCTTTTTCTGCGGCCTGGACTTGCTTTCTCGCTTCTTTTTCTTTTTTTGCTGCGATAGCCTTTGCCTCACGTTCGGCTTTTGCAAGTTCTTTTGCTTCTTTCTTGTCTTTCTCTGCTTGCTTTTTCTCTGCTAATTGTCGTTGTTTTTCTTCGCTTTTTTCTTTCCTTGCTGTTTCTTTCGCCACAAGTGCTGCATTTTCTTCTTTCGTACTTGTCAATTCCGCTTGAAGCGTGGTCTTTTCCTTCGTCAATTTTGTGATCTGCTGATCTTTTTCTACAATCTGGTCGTCATTGGCAGCATTGAAGGATCCAATCGTGGAGAATAACAAACCAGCAAGCAAGCAGATCACTAGCCATTTCTTAGGTCTGTGTCGGATCGCATTGACGATCAGCCAAATGCCGGCAATAAAAAACATAAACATCCCGATTATTACTAAAGTTATCATCTCTTTCCCTCTCCCTTTTTGTGATGTGGTTCACTTTATTTTATCATAATGCATAAATAACCTTAATAATTAATTCCATTTTCTTTCCATTTTATTTACTTTTGTTTGCTAAGCTAGAGAGAGTCACCAGATAAAAGGGGCGATAAAGATGGTGAAAAGAGTTTTGTTAGTAGTAGCGGTTTTAGTAGTAGCTTATTTGATTGTATTTTCGATATGGAAATACCAAGGAAACGAGACGTTATCTACAGTGAACAATGTTATTTCCATGAGCACGATCAACCATACGTGGAAAATGTAAAAAATAGATTAGCATTTTTATATAAAAATGAATCACAGATCCATTCTCACTCGAAAAAGGCAAGAAAGAAAACACATGATTTTCTTTCTTGCCTTTTTTAGATTTCATATTCTTCTTTCAAAATAGAGTAGTAACTATCATCCACAAAAGTGTCTTTTTCAAAACGATTTTTGCGCAAGATCCCTTCATGCGTCATCCCCAAGCGTTGGAGCACTCTTTCAGAAGCCTTGTTCCTTGTATCATGAAGCCCATAGATCCGTTCAAGACCAAGGATTTCAAATCCTAATCGAAGCAGTAGCTTTCCTGCCTCTGTTGCATAGCCATGTCCAGTATGATCTTGATGCAGGACATATCCAATTTCAGCGGAACGGCTTTTTTCTTTAACACGAAAATCGATCGTTCCTATAAAGGCACCGTTTCCCCGTAATTCGATTCCGTATTTCCCAAGTGGTTCCGCCATGAAATAGTCGGCGATCCCGTCGATCGTTCGTTCTAGGTCTTCATGAGGCGGAAAAATGTATTTGGTGGTATCAGGGTGTGAAGCGTACGCATACATTTCTTCTGCATCAGCAAAAGTGACCGGACGTAAAATTATTCTTTCCCCTTCAATGCGACGATTTTCTAGCAGTTTTCTAGCTATATTCATGGATATTCACACCTTTTTTTATTTTTTACTTATAAGTATATCTTGAAAAGCAGTTTTTTCGCAATAGAAACAGTATTGCAACCGTTTTCTATTTATGCTATGCTAACACAAATAGGATTGTTACTGCTATGCAGGCAAAACCTTGATTGAACCAAGACGCATTGTTTTGGGTCAGTTTAGGTTTTTTTCTTTTGAAGGAGGCAATGTACGGAATGCAAATTAAAAAAGTATTGAACAACAATGTTGTCGTCGTTGAGACTGCTGATCAAAAGGAAATGATTGTAATGGGGCGAGGAATTGCATTTCAAAAAAAATCGGGGGATTTTATTCAAGAGGAGCTGATCGAAAAAACATTTATCTTGGAAACGGCTGCCTTGTCTGAGAAATTAAAGGAGCTATTGAGCGATATTCCGCTTGCGCATCTGCGAGTGGCGGATGATATTGTTCAGTATGCTCAAGAAAAGTTAGAAACGGATCTGAAAGAAAATATCTACCTGACACTCACGGATCACGTTAATTTTGCTATTTCTAGATATAAAAAAGGGATTCATCTGAAAAACGCACTATTGTGGGAGATCAAACGATTTTATCGCGAAGAGTTTCATGTCGGACTACAGGCATTGGCGTTTATCCAAAAAGAAACGGGTGTTGAGCTGGATGAAGACGAAGCAGGTTTTATCGCCCTCCATTTAGTAAATGCCCGCGTGGATAAGCAGCAAATCGACCAAACAGTGGTCATGACCAATATCGTCCAAGATATTCTAGGCATTGTAAAATATCACTATGGAGTCGTTTTAGATGAAAGCTCCTTGAATTACACTCGGTTTGTAACGCATCTACAATACGTAGCTCAGCGGATCATCAACGGGGAATTGGTAGAGTCACAAGATGATTTTTTGTATGAACATGTGAAACGCAAGTACAATCGGGCTTTTAAATGTATGGAAAAAATCAATCATTATCTCGAGGCGCAGCACCAAGTGATGCTTAGCCGTGATGAATGCGTTTATCTAACGATCCATATTTTCCGGGTCATGGAAAGAGATACGAAAGAGCCGGATCAGTTCTAGCCGTTTAATGCCTCAGCCAAAGGGTATCTAGTAAAGAAATATAGACTAGGCTGGAGGTATGGCAATGTTATATAGCGAATCAGATAAAACGCGCAAGGAGAGTTATCGTGTCCCGCTTTTCGCATCAGAAGAAGAGCAGATCCGCATCCCAAACTACAAGTTGAAGGATGAACCGATCGAAGCGAGGATCGCTTATCAGTTGGTCAAAGACGAATTGATGGATGAAGGGAATGCAAGGCAGAATCTAGCAACATTTTGCCAAACATATATGGAACCGGAAGCTACAAAACTAATGTCTGAAACATTGGAGAAAAATGCTGTCGACAAATCCGAATACCCGCAAACGGCCGAATTAGAAAATAAATGTGTCAATATTTTAGCAGATCTCTGGCACGCACTGTCTGCGGAAAAATATAGTGGCACCTCCACGGTCGGCTCTTCCGAAGCTTGTATGCTGGGCGGTCTGGCAATGAAATTCCGCTGGCGGAAAAAAGCAGAGGAGCGAGGTCTGGATATAGCGAAACAACGGCCAAATCTTGTGATCTCCTCCGGTTATCAAGTCTGCTGGGAAAAATTCTGTGTCTACTGGGATGTCGATATGCGCGTTGTACCGATGGATGAAGCACATTTGCGTCTAGATACGGATAAGGTGCTTGATTATGTAGATGAGTATACGATCGGTATCGTCGGTATTCTCGGAATCACGTATACAGGCGAGTTTGATGATATCCAAGCATTGGATAAAATCGTCGCTGGCTACAATAAAACACATGATCACGAATTAGTGATCCATATCGATGGTGCTAGCGGAGCAATGTTCGCACCTTTCGTTGAACCAGATCTGAAATGGGACTTTCAGCTCGATAATGTTGTTTCCATCAATACTTCCGGCCATAAATATGGACTGGTATATCCAGGAGTAGGCTGGATCATCTGGCGCGGAGAAGAATACCTACCGCGGGAACTTGTTTTTGATGTTAGCTATTTGGGTGGTTCGATGCCGACAATGGCGATCAATTTTTCTAGAAGTGCCAGCCAAATCATTGGTCAATATTATAATTTTCTGCGCTATGGTTTTTCCGGTTATAAAAAAATCCATGAACGGACACGTGATACCGCACTTTACTTAGCAAAAACCGTAAAAGAGACAGGATACTTCGACGTGATCCATGAAGGCGCTAATCTGCCGATCGTTTGTTATAAAATGAAAGCAGATCTGGATGTGGAGTGGACATTATACGATCTTGCGGATCAGCTTTTGATGAAAGGGTGGCAGGTTCCTGCTTATCCACTTCCAGATAATCTATCCGATACGATCGTTCAACGTTTTGTTTGCCGCGCTGATTTGGGGTATAATGTTGCTGAAGAGTTTGCGAAAGACTTCCAGGAAGCGATCCATAACCTCGAACATGCACGGGTATTGTACCATGCAGATAAAAATCAAGGAACTTACGGCTTCACACATTAACAGAGCCGAAACACTTTGGATTTGGAGAGCTTGCGCCTGGCGTGAGTTCTTTTTTTATAATAAATGAAAGTAATTCTCATTTAGACATGTTATAATAAAGAAAGAATTTTTGCTGAAAGTGAGGAGAACGTGATGAAGCGACAAAGCTATATTTGGCTTACAATGGCTGTTTTAGCAGTTTTACTGACAGCATGCGGTAAAACGACTGGCACGGAAACTTCTAAGCCGGATTCTCCTAAAAAGGAAGTCGCACAAAAAGCTATTTTGACTGTAAAAGATATGACAGGGAGAGATGTTGCATTTGACACTCCGCCAAAACGGATTGTTGCCCTTACAAATAGTGATCTTAATATTATTTATGCACTAGGAGGGACTGTCGTTGGTCGGCAAACTCAAGACGCTAGCGGTGTTCATCCGAAAAAAGCTGCAAAGGCGCAAGAAGTCGGAAATACGCATGATATCAATTTAGAACGAATCGCGGCAACGAATAGTGACGTTGTAGTAGCAAGTGCCGAACAAAATCAGAAAGATGTTCCTGCTTTAGAGGGAATCGGCACGAAAGTGATTTTAACAGGTGCAAATTCATTACAAGACATCGACAAACAAATCAGTGTTTTGGGATCACTGATCGCTAAGCGCTCAGAAGCTAAAAAGTTGCAAGCTGACTTAGATAAAAAAGTCGAGGCTGTAAAAAAAGAACAAGCTGGCAAACATGTAAAAGCGTTGATGGTCCTTGGCGCACCGGGGAGCAATTATGCGGCATTGCCATCCTCTTTAAGTGGCAATATCTTAGAAGTGGCCGGCGGGGAAAATGTTGCGAAAAATCTCCGTGGGGTAGAGAATTTTCCGCAATATGCTGCACTTAATGTAGAAAAAATCATTGCAGCCGATCCTGAAATTATTTTTCTGATGATCCACGGTGGCGATGCGAAAGATACTGAAAAAGCATTTCGGAAGCAGTTAAAAGAAAATAAAGCGTGGAATCAAACAAAAGCTGTGAAAAATGATCATATCGTTGTTTTACCAGCAGATTTATTTGGTACCAACCCAGGAATCCGTGTCACGGAAGCATTAGATCTGATGAAGAATGAAATCAATAAGGTGGGAAAATGAAATGGCGTTAGACCGCAAACAAGATCCGAGGCATAAACGAAGAATCATCACGGCGATCACCGTGCTCTTTTTATTGGTCGTCGTCTTTCTTTATGGACTGACAACCGGATCAGTTAAAATCAGCTATCTTGATGCTGTCAAAACGATTTTCGGCAACGGCTCGGATCTTTCGCATCAATTGATTTGGAATCTTCGGTTGCCGCGGATGCTCATCGCTTTCTTAGTAGGGGCAGCTTTGGCCATTTCCGGTTGTCTGCTGCAAGGAGTCATGCGCAATCCGTTGGCAGATCCAGGTGTGATCGGCGTGTCGGCAGGAGGAGGACTGGTTGCGATCGTGCTGACGATCGTCGTACCGGCTTTTAGTAGTTTTGTTCCACTTGGAGCATTTATCGGTGCATTTGGAACGGCGCTACTTATCTATCTAGTGGCCTGGGATAGAGGCGTCTCGCCACTGCGAGTTATTTTATCTGGTGTGGCGATCAATGCTTTTATCACAGCAATGACTTCCGGGATCATGGTGCTTTACAGCAATCGTGTACAAAGCGTGATTTCATGGTTGACTGGAACATTATCTGGAAAAAGCTGGTATCATTTTCAACTTATTTTGCCGTATTTATTGGTAGGATTTGTACTTAGTATTTTTGCGATCCGTTCCTCAAATGTACTGCTTTTAGGCGATGATGCTGCTAAGTTACTTGGCTATTCAGTTGAAAAACACCGCTTTTTCATCATTATGCTGGCTGCTTTCCTAAGCGGCGTGGCAGTTAGTGTCGGGGGATTGATCGGTTTCGTCGGACTTGTCGTACCGCACATCGTCCGTTTGATCATTGGTAATGATTATCGTTACTTATTACCGATCTCTGCAGTTGGCGGAGCCGTTTTAGTCGGTTTTGCCGATACAGCAGCCAGAAGCTGGTTTGGGTCGATCGAACTTCCAGTGGGAATACTGCTTGCGATCATCGGTGCCCCATTCTTCTTATTCCTATTAAAACGCGGAAGGGTGGTATCCTAATGGATTTGATCACATTTAAGAATATATCCTTCTCAAGAAGAAATAATTTTCACATGGACGATATTTCTTTTCAAATAACAAGTGGCAAAATCACAACGCTAGTCGGTCCAAACGGTTCCGGCAAATCGACGCTTCTTCGTTTGTTGATGCGTTTATTGACGCCAAATAAAGGAGAAATCCTGCTTGGCGATAAAAATATCACTGCTTTTTCTGCTAAAGAATATGCCAAAAAAATGACAATGCTAGCGCAATCGCCGGAAGGAATGATCGATGTCGTCGTTCGCGATCTCGTTAGTTATGGACGCGTGCCCCATCGCTCTTTTTTGAGTGGCTTGCAAAAAGAAGATGAAGATGCGATCGACTGGGCGATTGAAGTTTGTCGTCTCGGAGCGCTCGCCTATCGTCCGATCCATACCTTATCTGGGGGAGAAAGACAGCGCGCTTGGTTAGCCATGGCGCTTGCTCAAAAAACACCGATTCTCCTATTGGATGAACCGACTACTTACTTAGATATCGCTCATCAGCTAGAACTTCTAGATCTCCTTAAAGAATTAAATGAGAAATACGGTCTTACGATCATCCTTGTGCTGCATGATTTGAATCAAGCAGCATTATACAGTGATCACTGTATCGTATGTGAGGATGGAGCCATCAAGCAAGTGGGACCACCAAAGGAAGTATTTACAGAAGCCTTATTAGAAGAAGTTTTCCACATTTCGGCGGAACTAAGTACCCGTGCAGGAAAATTATCTATCCAGCCAATTGCTTCTACCCGTTTTGGAAATAACTAGATTAGAAATTGATGAAAATACTTCCTATCCAATAGAAACTCTATTATAATGTAAAAGTATACTTACAGAAGCATTGCGTGTGAATTTTCGCAATTAGAATGTTTCGCTCATCTTTTTTGAGTGAATTCAGAGATGAATGCTGTAATGATCAGGATCTAGAAACTGTTTGGGGAGAAAATGTGTTGTTAGAACCCATCAGTAAGGAGCGTTAAATCATGGATGAAAAGAATAAATTAACAGGACGCATTGACTATGGACTGGTCTTGTCACTGATGTTGCTTGCAATCATTAGTTTAGTGTCTATTTATAGTGCGCAAATCACAAACAATCAATACGATGCCAACTTTGTGATCAAACAGGGCGTGTGGTTCGTGGTTGGTACATTTGCCATCATTGTCATGATGCAGCTAGATTACGAACGATTGTTGGGCTGGGCATATTATTTTTATGGTTTCGGCATTTTGCTATTAATCTTTGTATTGGCATTTGGTAAAGAAGTAAAAGGAGCAAAAAGTTGGATCATCATTCCTTTTCTAGGAAGTATCCAACCTTCTGAGATCGTAAAAGTTATTTTGATTATTGTACTCGCCAAAGTCATCTGGGACCACAACCGCAAGTATCAAGTACACACATTTGCCTACGATAGTTGGCTTTTACTTAAAATCGGTATTTTTACACTTGTTCCTTTGATTTTTATTTTGTTGCAACCCGATTTAGGTACAGCACTAGTATTTATCGCCATTATGAGCGGTATGATCTTGGTTTCTGGTATAACATGGAAAATCATCGTCCCGCTTTACGGTAGCATACTGGCGGTTGGGTCGACATTGATCTGGATCGTTATCAATCACCAAGATTGGCTCTTGCGGCTAGGTTTCAAGCCATATCAATTTGAACGAATCACCACTTGGATCAATCCGGAAAACGATCCGCAAGGCGGCGGGTATCAAGTGTTGCGGGCAATGACTGCGATCGGTTCAGGTCAGATCAGCGGGAACGGAACAGGCTATGATGCTATTGCGATCCCGGAAAACCACAATGACTTTATTTTTACAGTGATTGGCGGCGACTATGGTTTCATTGGTGCCAGCGTTCTGCTAGCACTCTATTTCTTGCTCATCTATCAAATTATTCGCGTTGCCTTGGACATCAAAGTTCCTTTCTACTCCTATATTTGTACAGGCGTAGTTATGATGATCATGTTCCACGTATTGGAAAATGTCGGTATGAACATCGGCCTGTTGCCGATTACAGGGATACCACTTCCTTTCATCAGTTATGGTGGTTCTGCCTTGCTGGGAAACATGATGGCAGTAGGCGTGATACTGAGTATTCGATTCAATTATCAGAAGTCTATGTTTGAAGTAAAAGAACGAAGACATGCAGAATAAGTAACTAAAAAAAGCAGTCGTTGCGGATATATTTCGCAACGACTGCTTTTTTTAGTGATGAAAGACATAATTTTGTCATAAATGCGCTGGAAAATTGAATTTGTGCATCATCCTAGTCCTTGAAAAGACCCTAAAATATAAAATATATAACTTGTACTTTAAGTAAAGTATTGTTTTGGACTAGGAGGAAATGCAAAAATGAATTACAAAAAGGTAGTAACATGGATTATGTTGCTTGGTATGATAGCTTATATTATTCAACCAAGTTTGACGTCAATAGTAAACACTATTAAAAACCAATCCACATTGCAAGCAAATAATTATAGCCGCTCCAGTGAATTGGTATTGAAAAACGAAAACGGACAAAAGTTGACGGATCTATCTTTAAAGGCAGCAGAAAAGACCACTGTTGCGATTGAAGATACCCATCCGAAAAATCGTTCCGTCACTATCAAATTACCGCAAAATGTGGAATTAGATCAAGCAAAGCTGCAGGCAGATAACGTGCAGAATAAAGCGACGATCGCATATGCGAAAGAAAATCATCAACTGATGATTATTTGGCAAGCCGCTGAAAAGCCAGAAGCTGAAAAGGCAGAGGAGAAAACTGAAGAAAAAGACACAACTCCTAGAAAAGCACAAATCAATCTTACTGCAAAAGCACAAGTAAATGAGAACGAAGAAAAAGGAGAAATCCAAGCTACAACCAAGGCAGATGACGGCACGCTAGAAGAAGCTGCCCCTGTGCAAGTAGTTGTAGAAAAAGAAGAACAAGCATCTAAAGACGAAGAAAAAGATGCAAAAAAAGAAGATAAAGATACAAAAGAGGAAGATAAAACTGCTGATAAAAAAGAAGAAAAAGACAAAAAGAAAAAGATCTCAACACGAGCAGCTGAAGAACAACAGGTCTATCTTTCTGATGTAAAGGAAATGAGCGTAGAATCCGGAACAGCGCCATTCACAACCGGTAAGGATGGCGATCCAGGTGAAGATACGAGTAAAGACAATGACATTGTTCGTAGTAGAGATAAAGTAACCTATCATTATGCGCTCACAACTGCCTCGCATGATGGGGAAATCTATAATAATATCGAAGTTAAAGCAACACTGAAAATGCCAGTCGAAGAAATCAATGGCCTAGGCTCTGTAGTAAATAATAATGGTAAACCATATAAATCATCTGTAACTGGGAAAACAGATTTTGTGACAGATGAGCAAACTATCAAACTAGACCAGACAGGTCGTTCAAAGTACTTTGATTTTAGCTATAACGTTGGCTTTATGCCAAATGGTCATAAAATGCCAAAACCAACAGTAGAGCTCAAAATTATGAAAGTAAATGGTGTTCCGGTGGCTGAACCGGATACAAAAGAACTAACTACTGACAAAGAATTGACGGTTTCTGCTAAGCCTATTACAAATCTGTATGCAGATGCACGATTCTCTGACGGCGAAAAATTCAACACGATCACCCAAACGGAAGATAAGCCAAATGCATATTTGCAAATCGGGGGCTTCTCAGTTTTTGCTGCTATACCAAAACCAGGACCGAATAATAGCATGTCGGGTGTTGGTTATGCGCTGCCGGATACTGGTAAGGTAAAAGTAGAATTCACCCCTTCCATGGTTGGAAGTAAGGGAACGGTTAAGGTTCCGGAGAACAGCAGTGCAATGGATGTTTATCGATATGGCTTGATGCGTAATGGTTCGCTGGATCAGCCAACAGCTTTTGACAGCTATAAAGCAAATGACTTGGCAGATATTTTATATAAAAAGATGGGGTATAACGAGCGCGAGGGAAATGGCATGCCCAAAATTGAGAATCTCCCCAACGGAAATATTTTGGTGACCTACGATATAAAGGACTATAAAGATATTGAGTTTGACAGTTATTTTGGGGATACAGTCATAAATACGGCAACGGCAATCATCTATTCCCCGCTAGAGGGAACAGATCCCAATACTATCATGACTTTCCGATATGCTCCTACTAAAGCTAGCTTTAGCTATCAAGGGGAAGAAAAGAATGTACCGGTGGGAAGGAAATATATTGACTCATGGCAGATAAAACGTATAGACTTTGACACTGTTGATCCCTTGAGATTTGAGGGTTTCAGAGTGATGAGTAATAGTAATAATGGAACTTCCGAGAGGTTATCTTACCGCTATGGAGAAAACACGCAAACCATGTATTTAGATACTTCTTTAATGAATAACTGGATCAGCCCACATTTTATATTCAAAATGTCGGGAAAAGACTATTGGAAGAGTGTTTCCCAACAGTATTCAACTAAGTTGGTCGATGAAGATGGTACAATTTATACCCCGACACTCAAATACGGAAAATTAAAAGGGAATGACTATTCGCCAGAAAAAGTATATTCCTATACAGAAGATGACTATGAGTGGAGCGGCTCACCAACAGGAGCATCAGCTGTGATGGCTGTCTATGATACAAAAGGAAAAGCTGTAACGATCGCTGATTCAGGATCTAAAAACTTTACAATAGGTATAACAGGAACGTTTCAAGATGACCTTTTACGTGGTACTAAATCAAAAGATGGCCAACCATACACCGTCGCTGCTTCTGGTTTTTCTTATGATAAACAAGGAAATAAGTTACAGGCAGTCGATACAAGTAAACCAAGTGGGTTAGTTCCATATGAATGGGACGGAGAATCAAATGGTTTTTCCGGCGGCAAGCAGGCCCCCTTCCAGAAAAACTTTTTCCTAGAACCGAGATCCATCGGTTTAGATACTGTAATGCCTTCAAGTAGGGGACTTAAATTAAAAACAATCGATCAATCCATTACAGTTGGAATGTATTTGAATTGGGAATCTGGCGAAATAGGGGAAAAAGCAGTGGTATTGAAAACGACGCTTCCAAAAGGAGTGACGTACGATGCGTCCACTGTAAAAGTTCCTGACTTTCTTAAACTGACAAGCAAAACACCAAAGGTTGAAGAACTGACAGATGGGAGCATGGTCCTGACTTGGACAGGGACCATCGATAAGCAGACAGAAAAGCTCTTCGGAAAATATGGCTCAGGAAGCATTCTCGAATTCACGGCAATGCTAGATGAAAACGAGATCGGCGATAGCACAAGATTCAGTATCGGAAATTCTATCGATATTCCACAAGCCAAATTTTCTGCCTCTGGAAATGGCTATGTCGAAATCGGCGATGATCTCCTTAAAGAATGGGGAATCGTGAAATCTGTCAGCAAGAAAGTATTAGAGCAAGGCGATAACTTTGTTTATCGATTAACAACAGATATTCGTACAGATGAACCACAAAAGAATATTAAAGTGTTGGATGTATTGCCGCGCAATGGAGAATTAGGCTCTGTCATCAACGGAAGTTATCATCTTTCCGCAATCAAGACCTCGTCAGATGATATGGAAGTTTTCTATACAGATAAAAAAGTCGACCGGAATGCCGATCCTAATAAGCTTGATATAAGTGAGGCAAATGGATGGAAGAAGTACACAAGCGGAGAACTCCCAGATGAAACCACCGCCGTCTTCTATACGATACCAGGACCGATCAGCAGTTCTAAGCAAGGTGGACAACAAGCCTTCATTGAATTTTATATCACCCCTACTGGGAATGCCTCCGGTGATATTTACCGAAATACAGTAACAGCTAACTCAGACGATGGGCTTAAACTACAAGGTAATATGTGCCGGACGGCAGTTGTCGATAGAGATATTCAAGGGAAAGCATGGATCGATGGGAATAAAGATGGTTTAGTAGGCGCTAGTGAGACTGTCTTGAAAGATGTTCCAATCAAGTTGTACAAAGAATCCGATAACGGTTCCTTAGAAGAAATAACAGAAAATCTAGAAGGCGATGATATTACTTCTCTTAAAACGGATGAAAATGGGAACTACCTTATCAAGCATTTAGATGAAGGGAACTATCGAGTTGGATTCGATCTTTCCAAAGAACTAGATACAGGAAACTATTTCATCACGAAAAAAGGGATCAACGCCTCTGACCCAAGCAGCAAAATTGATGAAAACAATAAAGAAGGCGACTATTATTTAACAGATGCATACGTCCTACCCGCAACTTCAAAATTAACGACCGACCATTTTGTTTTAGATAACATCAATGCGGGAATCACTGCATTTGCGGACTTTGAACTGAAGAAAAATGTCCTAGATAAAGATGGAACAGATATCAACAATCAGAATGTCCATGTTGATGATGTTTTAACTTATCAGTTAACAGTAAAAAATCCAGTTGCAGGTTCACAAGTCGATGATATTCAAATCACGGATGAAATTCCACAAGGATTAGAATATGTAAAGGGTACTTTAAAAGTTAATGACAAAACCATTGAAGATAAATATATCGATGGACAAAAATTGGACTACCGCGTTGATAAACTTGCAGGAGCTTCTGAATATGTAGTGAAATTTGACGTGAAAGTCACGAATCAAGCAAAAGGAACACTGACAAACATAGCAGAAGCATACGGTAAAGATAACGGAATCGATTTCTCTAAAGAGGACAGCCAAGAAGTCACATCCGATTCTACTCCGAAAATAACAAAAAGCATCGAAGACAAAGCAGCTAAATATAAACTAGGCGATATCGTCACCTATAAAATCATTGCCAGCAACGAAAAAGGGGCTCCACTCAATGAAGTAAATATAGGTGATGAACTAACCAATGATTTAGATTACGTCAAAGGAAGTACAACTATCAATGGTCAAAAAGTAAACGATAATATTTGGAGCCAAGATAATAAATTAACGTATACGACAAGTGAATTAGTCAGTGGAAGCAATATTGAAATCGTTTATAAGGCAAAAATAAAACGTGTACCAACCAATGGAGAAATAAAAAATACAGCTGTAATGAATGGTAAAAATCCATGGGGTGCAGATAAAAATGTAGAAGACACAGTTTCGCTTCAATCAGAAATGGCTGATAACGCGTTGACTGTGAAGAAAACAGTCGAAACACCAAGCGGAGAATCGCTAAACGGCAAGACCGTTCAAGTTGGCGACAAGATGCGTTATACGATCGTCGCAACGAACCAGATCGCTGGAACAGAACTGAGCGGTGTCACGATCGAAGATGCGATCGCGTCAGAACTCACCGTGGATAAAGCAAGTCTGAAAGTAGAAGATGAAGCTGGAAACGCGGTAGCGTATGATGGCGGTATCGATGGGAACAACCTATCGGTCGTGCTAGAGAAACTGGCTCATGGCCATCCAGTAAGTGTGAGCTTTGAAGTAACCGTCAGCGAAGCAGCGAGCGGGGAGATCACGAACATCGCGACCGGAAAAGTACCGGGGAACGATGAGACTCCAGAAGATAATCAGAAAGTGGATGTCCCTGTGACACCAAGCTTGAAGAAAACAGCGAGTGTGCAAGAAGCGAAGCTTGGAGATACGTATGAGTATCAAATCGAAGTGGGCAACGAAGCCGGCGGAGGTAAGTGGAACAATATCGCGATCCGTGACCAATTACCAGCGGAACTGAGCTATGTGGCAGGCAGCACGAAAGTGAACGGCCAAGCCGTCTCTGATGATGCGTGGGCAGCTGGGAAATATGAAGCTACGATCGCGAGCCTCGCAAGTGGCGCGAAACAAACGATCACGTACAAAGTCCAAGTGAAACAAGTTCCAGCGAGCGGAGTGCTGACGAATGAAGTCAGCGCCGCCGGGGAACAAAGTGACGGAAAAGCTGTAGCGGCAACGCCAGCGAGTGTAGACGTAACGGCGGGGATCCCAAGTGGAGCCTTCGGCGTGAAGAAAACAGTCGAAACACCAACCGGAGAATCGCTAAACGGCAAGACCGTTCAAGTCGGCGACAAGATGCGTTATACGATCGTCGCAACGAACCAGATCGCCGGAACGGAACTGAGCGGCGTCACGATCGAAGATGCGATCGCGTCAGAACTCACCGTGGATAAAGCAAGTCTGAAAGTAGAAGATGAAGCTGGGAACGCGGTAGCGTATGATGGCGGTATCGATGGGAACAACCTATCGGTCGTGCTAGAGAAACTGGCTCATGGCCATCCAGTAAGTGTAAGCTTTGAAGTAACTGTCAGCGAAGCAGCGAGCGGGGAGATCACGAACATCGCGACCGGAAAAGTACCGGGGAACGATGAGACTCCAGAAGATAATCAGAAAGTGGATGTCCCTGTGACACCAAGCTTGAAGAAAACAGCGAGTGTGCAAGAAGCGAAGCTTGGAGATACGTATGAGTATCAAATCGAAGTGGGCAACGAAGCCGGCGGAGGTAAGTGGAACAATATCGCGATCCGTGACCAATTACCAGCGGAACTGAGCTATGTGGCAGGCAGCACGAAAGTGAACGGCCAAGCCGTCTCCGATGATGCGTGGGCAGCTGGGAAATATGAAGCTACGATCGCGAGCCTCGCAAGTGGCGCGAAACAAACGATCACGTACAAAGTCCAAGTGAAACAAGTTCCAGCGAGCGGAGTGCTGACGAATGAAGTCAGCGCCGCCGGGGAACAAAGTGACGGAAAAGCTGTAGCGGCAACGCCAGCGAGTGTAGACGTAACGGCGGGGATCCCAAGTGGAGCCTTCGGCGTGAAGAAAACAGTCGAAACACCAACCGGAGAATCGCTAAACGGCAAGACCGTTCAAGTTGGCGACAAGATGCGTTATACGATCGTCGCAACGAACCAGATCGCCGGAACAGAACTGAGCGGTGTCACGATCGAAGATGCGATCGCGTCAGAACTTACCGTGGATAAAGCAAGTCTGAAAGTAGAAGATGAAGCTGGAAACGCGGTAGCGTATGATGGCGGTATCGATGGGAACAACCTATCGGTCGTGCTAGAGAAACTGACTCATGGCCATCCAGTAAGTGTGAGCTTTGAAGTAACCGTCAGCGAAGCAGCGAGCGGGGAGATCACGAACATCGCGACCGGAAAAGTACCGGGGAACGATGAGACTCCAGAAGATAATCAGAAAGTGGATGTCCCTGTGACACCAAGCTTGAAGAAAACAGCGAGTGTGCAAGAAGCGAAGCTTGGGGATACGTATGAGTATCAAATCGAAGTGGGCAACGAAGCCGGCGGAGGTAAGTGGAACAATATCGCGATCCGTGACCAATTACCAGCGGAACTGAGCTATGTGGCAGGCAGCACGAAAGTGAACGGCCAAGCCGTCTCCGATGATGCATGGGCAGCTGGGAAATATGAAGCTACGATCGCGAGCCTCGCAAGTGGCGCGAAACAAACGATCACATACAAAGTCCAAGTGAAACAAGTTCCAGCGAGCGGAGTGCTTACGAATGAAGTCAGCGCCGCCGGGGAACAAAGTGATGGAAAAGCTGTAGCGGCAACGCCAGCGAGTGTAGACGTAACGGCGGGGATCCCAAGTGGAGCCTTCGGCGTGAAGAAAACAGTCGAAACACCAAGCGGAGAATCGCTAAACGGCAAGACCGTTCAAGTTGGCGACAAGATGCGTTACACGATCGTCGCAACGAACCAGATCGCTGGAACGGAACTGAGCGGCGTCACGATCGAAGATGCGATCGCGTCAGAACTTACCGTGGATAAAGCAAGTCTGAAAGTAGAAGATGAAGCTGGGAACGCGGTAGCGTATGATGGCGGTATCGATGGGAACAACCTATCGGTCGTGCTAGAGAAACTGGCTCATGGCCATCCAGTAAGTGTAAGCTTTGAAGTAACTGTCAGCGAAGCAGCGAGCGGGGAGATCACGAACATCGCGACCGGAAAAGTACCGGGGAACGATGAGACTCCAGAAGATAATCAGAAAGTGGATGTCCCTGTGACACCAAGCTTGAAGAAAACAGCGAGTGTGCAAGAAGCGAAGCTTGGAGATACGTATGAGTATCAAATCGAAGTGGGCAACGAAGCCGGCGGAGGTAAGTGGAACAATATCGCGATCCGTGACCAATTACCAGCGGAACTGAGCTATGTGGCAGGCAGCACGAAAGTGAACGGCCAAGCCGTCTCCGATGATGCGTGGGCAGCTGGGAAATATGAAGCTACGATCGCGAGCCTCGCAAGTGGCGCGAAACAAACGATCACATACAAAGTCCAAGTGAAACAAGTTCCAGCGAGCGGAGTGCTTACGAATGAAGTCAGCGCCGCCGGGGAACAAAGTGATGGAAAAGCTGTAGCGGCAACGCCAGCGAGTGTAGACGTAACGGCGGGGATCCCAAGTGGAGCCTTCGGCGTGAAGAAAACAGTCGAAACACCAAGCGGAGAATCGCTAAACGGCAAGACCGTTCAAGTTGGCGACAAGATGCGTTACACGATCGTCGCAACGAACCAGATCGCTGGAACGGAACTGAGCGGCGTCACGATCGAAGATGCGATCGCGTCAGAACTTACCGTGGATAAAGCAAGTCTGAAAGTAGAAGATGAAGCTGGGAACGCGGTAGCGTATGATGGCGGTATCGATGGGAACAACCTATCGGTCGTGCTAGAGAAACTGGCTCATGGCCATCCAGTAAGTGTAAGCTTTGAAGTAACTGTCAGCGAAGCAGCGAGCGGGGAGATCACGAACATCGCGACCGGAAAAGTACCGGGGAACGATGAGACTCCAGAAGATAATCAGAAAGTGGATGTCCCTGTGACACCAAGCTTGAAGAAAACAGCGAGTGTGCAAGAAGCGAAGCTTGGAGATACGTATGAGTATCAAATCGAAGTGGGCAACGAAGCCGGCGGAGGTAAGTGGAACAATATCGCGATCCGTGACCAATTACCAGCGGAACTGAGCTATGTGGCAGGCAGCACGAAAGTGAACGGCCAAGCCGTCTCCGATGATGCGTGGGCAGCTGGGAAATATGAAGCTACGATCGCGAGCCTCGCAAGTGGCGCGAAACAAACGATCACGTACAAAGTCCAAGTGAAACAAGTTCCAGCGAGCGGAGTGCTTACGAATGAAGTCAGCGCCGCCGGGGAACAAAGTGATGGAAAAGCTGTAGCGGCAACGCCAGCGAGTGTAGACGTAACGGCGGGGATCCCAAGTGGAGCCTTCGGCGTGAAGAAAACAGTCGAAACACCAAGCGGAGAATCGCTAAACGGCAAGACCGTTCAAGTTGGCGACAAGATGCGTTACACGATCGTCGCAACGAACCAGATCGCTGGAACGGAACTGAGCGGCGTCACGATCGAAGATGCGATCGCGTCAGAACTTACCGTGGATAAAGCAAGTCTGAAAGTAGAAGATGAAGCTGGAAACGCGGTAGCGTATGATGGCGGTATCGATGGGAACAACCTATCGGTCGTGCTAGAGAAACTGACTCATGGCCATCCAGTAAGTGTGAGCTTTGAAGTAACTGTCAGCGAAGCAGCGAGCGGGGAGATCACGAACATCGCGACCGGAAAAGTACCGGGGAACGATGAGACTCCAGAAGATAATCAGAAAGTGGATGTCCCTGTGACACCAAGCTTGAAGAAAACAGCGAGTGTGCAAGAAGCGAAGCTTGGAGATACGTATGAGTATCAAATCGAAGTGGGCAACGAAGCCGGCGGAGGTAAGTGGAACAATATCGCGATCCGTGACCAATTACCAGCGGAACTGAGCTATGTGGCAGGCAGCACGAAAGTGAACGGCCAAGCCGTCTCCGATGATGCGTGGGCAGCTGGGAAATATGAAGCTACGATCGCGAGCCTCGCAAGTGGCGCGAAACAAACGATCACGTACAAAGTCCAAGTGAAACAAGTTCCAGCGAGCGGAGTGCTTACGAATGAAGTCAGCGCCGCCGGGGAACAAAGTGACGGAAAAGCTGTAGCGGCAACGCCAGCGAGTGTAGACGTAACGGCGGGGATCCCAAGTGGAGCCTTCGGCGTGAAGAAAACAGTCGAAACACCAAGCGGAGAATCGCTAAACGGCAAGACCGTTCAAGTTGGCGACAAGATGCGTTATACGATCGTCGCAACGAACCAGATCGCCGGAACAGAACTGAGCGGTGTCACGATCGAAGATGCGATCGCGTCAGAACTTACCGTGGATAAAGCAAGTCTGAAAGTAGAAGATGAAGCTGGAAACGCGGTAGCGTATGATGGCGGTATCGATGGGAACAACCTATCGGTCGTGCTAGAGAAACTGACTCATGGCCATCCAGTAAGTGTGAGCTTTGAAGTAACCGTCAGCGAAGCAGCGAGCGGGGAGATCACGAACATCGCGACCGGAAAAGTACCGGGGAACGATGAGACTCCAGAAGATAATCAGAAAGTGGATGTCCCTGTGACACCAAGCTTGAAGAAAACAGCGAGTGTGCAAGAAGCGAAGCTTGGGGATACGTATGAGTATCAAATCGAAGTGGGCAACGAAGCCGGCGGAGGTAAGTGGAACAATATCGCGATCCGTGACCAATTACCAGCGGAACTGAGCTATGTGGCAGGCAGCACGAAAGTGAACGGCCAAGCCGTCTCCGATGATGCATGGGCAGCTGGGAAATATGAAGCTACGATCGCGAGCCTCGCAAGTGGCGCGAAACAAACGATCACATACAAAGTCCAAGTGAAACAAGTTCCAGCGAGCGGAGTGCTTACGAATGAAGTCAGCGCCGCCGGGGAACAAAGTGATGGAAAAGCTGTAGCGGCAACGCCAGCGAGTGTAGACGTAACGGCGGGGATCCCAAGTGGAGCCTTCGGCGTGAAGAAAACAGTCGAAACACCAAGCGGAGAATCGCTAAACGGCAAGACCGTTCAAGTTGGCGACAAGATGCGTTACACGATCGTCGCAACGAACCAGATCGCTGGAACGGAACTGAGCGGCGTCACGATCGAAGATGCGATCGCGTCAGAACTTACCGTGGATAAAGCAAGTCTGAAAGTAGAAGATGAAGCTGGGAACGCGGTAGCGTATGATGGCGGTATCGATGGGAACAACCTATCGGTCGTGCTAGAGAAACTGGCTCATGGCCATCCAGTAAGTGTAAGCTTTGAAGTAACTGTCAGCGAAGCAGCGAGCGGGGAGATCACGAACATCGCGACCGGAAAAGTACCGGGGAACGATGAGACTCCAGAAGATAATCAGAAAGTGGATGTCCCTGTGACACCAAGCTTGAAGAAAACAGCGAGTGTGCAAGAAGCGAAGCTTGGAGATACGTATGAGTATCAAATCGAAGTGGGCAACGAAGCCGGCGGAGGTAAGTGGAACAATATCGCGATCCGTGACCAATTACCAGCGGAACTGAGCTATGTGGCAGGCAGCACGAAAGTGAACGGCCAAGCCGTCTCCGATGATGCGTGGGCAGCTGGGAAATATGAAGCTACGATCGCGAGCCTCGCAAGTGGCGCGAAACAAACGATCACGTACAAAGTCCAAGTGAAACAAGTTCCAGCGAGCGGAGTGCTTACGAATGAAGTCAGCGCCGCCGGGGAACAAAGTGACGGAAAAGCTGTAGCGGCAACGCCAGCGAGTGTAGACGTAACGGCGGGGATCCCAAGTGGAGCCTTCGGCGTGAAGAAAACAGTCGAAACACCAAGCGGAGAATCGCTAAACGGCAAGACCGTTCAAGTTGGCGACAAGATGCGTTATACGATCGTCGCAACGAACCAGATCGCCGGAACAGAACTGAGCGGTGTCACGATCGAAGATGCGATCGCGTCAGAACTTACCGTGGATAAAGCAAGTCTGAAAGTAGAAGATGAAGCTGGAAACGCGGTAGCGTATGATGGCGGTATCGATGGGAACAACCTATCGGTCGTGCTAGAGAAACTGACTCATGGCCATCCAGTAAGTGTGAGCTTTGAAGTAACCGTCAGCGAAGCAGCGAGCGGGGAGATCACGAACATCGCGACCGGAAAAGTACCGGGGAACGATGAGACTCCAGAAGATAATCAGAAAGTGGATGTCCCTGTGACACCAAGCTTGAAGAAAACAGCGAGTGTGCAAGAAGCGAAGCTTGGGGATACGTATGAGTATCAAATCGAAGTGGGCAACGAAGCCGGCGGAGGTAAGTGGAACAATATCGCGATCCGTGACCAATTACCAGCGGAACTGAGCTATGTGGCAGGCAGCACGAAAGTGAACGGCCAAGCCGTCTCCGATGATGCGTGGGCAGCTGGGAAATATGAAGCTACGATCGCGAGCCTCGCAAGTGGCGCGAAACAAACGATCACATACAAAGTCCAAGTGAAACAAGTTCCAGCGAGCGGAGTGCTTACGAATGAAGTCAGCGCCGCCGGGGAACAAAGTGACGGAAAAGCTGTAGCGGCAACGCCAGCGAGTGTAGACGTAACGGCGGGGATCCCAAGTGGAGCCTTCGGCGTGAAGAAAACAGTCGAAACACCAAGCGGAGAATCGCTAAACGGCAAGACCGTTCAAGTTGGCGACAAGATGCGTTACACGATCGTCGCAACGAACCAGATCGCCGGAACAGAACTGAGCGGTGTCACGATCGAAGATGCGATCGCGTCAGAACTTACCGTGGATAAAGCAAGTCTGAAAGTAGAAGATGAAGCTGGAAACGCGGTAGCGTATGATGGCGGTATCGATGGGAACAACCTATCGGTCGTGCTAGAGAAACTGGCTCATGGCCATCCAGTAAGTGTAAGCTTTGAAGTAACTGTCAGCGAAGCAGCGAGCGGGGAGATCACGAACATCGCGACCGGAAAAGTACCGGGGAACGATGAGACTCCAGAAGATAATCAGAAAGTGGATGTCCCTGTGACACCAAGCTTGAAGAAAACAGCGAGTGTGCAAGAAGCGAAGCTTGGAGATACGTATGAGTATCAAATCGAAGTGGGCAACGAAGCCGGCGGAGGTAAGTGGAACAATATCGCGATCCGTGACCAATTACCAGCGGAACTGAGCTATGTGGCAGGCAGCACGAAAGTGAACGGCCAAGCCGTCTCCGATGATGCATGGGCAGCTGGGAAATATGAAGCTACGATCGCGAGCCTCGCAAGTGGCGCGAAACAAACGATCACATACAAAGTCCAAGTGAAACAAGTTCCAGCGAGCGGAGTGCTTACGAATGAAGTCAGCGCCGCCGGGGAACAAAGTGATGGAAAAGCTGTAGCGGCAACGCCAGCGAGTGTAGACGTAACGGCGGGGATCCCAAGTGGAGCCTTCGGCGTGAAGAAAACAGTCGAAACACCAAGCGGAGAATCGCTAAACGGCAAGACCGTTCAAGTTGGCGACAAGATGCGTTACACGATCGTCGCAACGAACCAGATCGCTGGAACGGAACTGAGCGGCGTCACGATCGAAGATGCGATCGCGTCAGAACTTACCGTGGATAAAGCAAGTCTGAAAGTAGAAGATGAAGCTGGGAACGCGGTAGCGTATGATGGCGGTATCGATGGGAACAACCTATCGGTCGTGCTAGAGAAACTGGCTCATGGCCATCCAGTAAGTGTAAGCTTTGAAGTAACTGTCAGCGAAGCAGCGAGCGGGGAGATCACGAACATCGCGACCGGAAAAGTACCGGGGAACGATGAGACTCCAGAAGATAATCAGAAAGTGGATGTCCCTGTGACACCAAGCTTGAAGAAAACAGCGAGTGTGCAAGAAGCGAAGCTTGGAGATACGTATGAGTATCAAATCGAAGTGGGCAACGAAGCCGGCGGAGGTAAGTGGAACAATATCGCGATCCGTGACCAATTACCAGCGGAACTGAGCTATGTGGCAGGCAGCACGAAAGTGAACGGCCAAGCCGTCTCCGATGATGCGTGGGCAGCTGGGAAATATGAAGCTACGATCGCGAGCCTCGCAAGTGGCGCGAAACAAACGATCACGTACAAAGTCCAAGTGAAACAAGTTCCAGCGAGCGGAGTGCTTACGAATGAAGTCAGTGCCGCCGGGGAACAAAGTGACGGAAAAGCTGTAGCGGCAACGCCAGCGAGTGTAGATGTAAAAATAAATAAACAAGAACCAAAACCAAATCCGAGTCCAGATCCAGATCCGAAACCGAGCCCAACACCGGATCCAAAACCAAATCCAGCACCACATAACAACCCAGACACAAAACCGCATTCAGAAATCAAAAAGTTCATTGACTCGATCTTGCCAAAAACTGGAGATCAGTTCTTATGGATGTACACAATCATCGGTTTGCTATTAATAGCAACAGCGATCTACGTGTGGAAAAGAAAAAGAAAATAACGAAAACAGCTCAAGATAACTAGCTATCTTGAGCTGTTTTTTATCTAAAAATCAAAATCTTCTTATCCGAGCAATTTTGGATTGTACTTTTAAAAAAAATCATCTATGATAGTAATAGAACAATAAGTAGGAGGAGACATTAGATGATTGATTTTTACTGGTATCCCAAATGCACAACATGCAAAAAAGCAAAAAAATGGTTAAATGATAATGAAGTAGAAGTAAACGAAATTGACATCACCGAAGATACTCCTAGTGCAGCAAAACTCCAAGCATTACATGAAAAAAGCGGACTTCCGATTCGTCGTTTTTTCAATACAAGTGGTATCAAATATCGTGAGCTTGGTCTGAAAGATAAAATCGATCACATGTCTTTGCAAGAAGCATATACGCTACTTGCTTCTGACGGGAAATTAATTAAGCGTCCACTGACAACAGACGGTGAAAATATTACATTAGGATTTAGTGAAGATAGTTATGAAAGCACTTGGAAATAATAATTAGGGGAGGAAATACAAATGAGTTTGCCAAAAGATTATCTATATACAGAAGAACATGAATGGGTAAAACAAGAAACAGAGGGCGTTCGTGTAGGTATCACAGATTTCGCGCAAGATCAGTTGGGAGATATCGTTTTCGTTGAACTTCCTGAAGTTGGTGCAACAATTGAGCAAGGGGACTCCATCGGTAGTATCGAGTCTGTTAAAACGGTTTCTGATTTTTACGCACCTGTAAGTGGGAAAATCGTGGAAGTAAACGAAGCGTTGGAAGATGCACCAGAAATGATCAATAGCGATCCATACAACGAAGGCTGGATCTTGAAAATAGAAGAACTAGAAGAGTCGCAGCTAGATGAATTGCTAAACAGCGATGCTTACGAAGAAACTTTAGATTAAAGAAAGAATGAAATAGCTATGGATATATGGGCTCGTCCCGATTTAGAACAAGCAGAATCTTTGGATAAAAATTTTTATGTTTATTTTTTCTCGCCGATGTGTGGCGCTTGTCAGTTTGCAAGTCAGCTGATCGAGATTATTGAGCAATCCGATGACTGGGAGCAGCCTTTAGCGAAAATGGATTTGAACTTTGTGCCTGAGGTTGCGGAAAGATTGCAGATCACCTCGGTTCCTGCACTCGTTTTCTTTGAAAATGGCAAAGCTAAGCGCATCAGTTATGACTTAGGCAATATTTCATCGATTTATGATTTTTTTCAAAAATAGTGATGGCTTGCTCCCTGAGAAGTACTTGGGAAGCAAGCTGTTTTTCAAAGTATAAGTTGCGCTAAGGCAAAATAGTTTCGTTCACTTTATAGAAGTGGAGACCGTTAAAAAGATTGCTGTAGACCCACTACCATCCTGTATGATATGATAATTCAGGTTTACCGAATCGGTGGAAATTGGAGGAAGCAGAATGAATCATTTAAATTTAACTATTCTATCAGTATTCAGTAACTTTTTCATTGTCGTATTAAAATTGATTGTTGGCGTTCTTACAGGTTCGGTAGCAGTTATCTCAGAAGGCATACACTCATTTATGGATCTGTTTGCTTCTGTCATTACCTTCTTCTCGATTCGGATATCTAATCGTCCGGCTGATGAAGATCACCCCTATGGGCATGGAAAAGCAGAAAATATTGCTGGAACAATCGAAACATTGTTGATTTTTGTAGCGGGTATTTGGATTATTTATGAATCTGTCAATAAATTTATTACACCGCATGAAATACGATTACCAGGGCTAGGTATCGGTGTGATGTTGCTGGGAGCCACGATAAACTTAGTGATCTCCATGATCATCAAACGTGCGGCCATCAAGCAGAACTCGGTAGCAATGAAGTCAAATGCCTTACATTTATATACAGATGTATTTACATCTGTCGGGATCGCCTTCAGTTTGTTTTTAGTCTATCTTACTGGCTGGTTGTGGCTAGATCCAGTTATCGCAATCATCACAGCGATCTATATTATGTATGAAGCATGGCAATTGTTAAAAGAATCGTTCCCCCCACTGATGGACGAGCGCTTATCTCCCGATGAGGAGAAAGAGATCAAGCGGATCATTGAGTCATATAGTGATAACTACATCGAGTTCCATGATTTTCGCTCCAGAAGAGCAGGGGCAGAAGAATATATTGATTTTCACCTCGTTTTTCCGGCAAGCATGTCAATCGAAGAGGCACACCATTTGTGTGACGAGATCGAGACAGCAGTCAATGATTTTTATTCGAAAGCGCAGGTATTGATCCACATCGAACCAGAGGAAGAACGGAAAAATAAATAATAATGAAAAGAAATCTATCTTGAGACGGATTTCTTTTTTTATATTGAAAATGATACAATAGAAACAAGACTATGCCGGAAAGGAAAATGAATCATGACTTCCATATTGATTGCAGATGACGACAAAGAGATTGTAGATTTGGTAAAGCTATACCTCCAAAACGAGGGCTATCAGATCTATCAAGCCTATAATGGAAAAGAAGCCTGGGAGATCGTTCAAGATAAAATGCCGTCCTTAGTGATTCTGGATGTAATGATGCCGGAGATGGACGGACTAGAGGTCTGTAAAAAAATGCGCAATGAAAATATTTTGACGCCGATCTTGATGTTGAGTGCGAAAGCAGAAGATAATGACAAGATCATGGGGCTCTTAACAGGAGCTGATGATTATATGGTCAAGCCTTTCAATCCGCTTGAGCTATCTGTACGCGTAAAAGTGATTCTGAGAAGGATCCAGAATATCCGAGCCAATAGTAGTGTCGATACAGCTAAAACGATCATTGGCCCGATCGTGATCGATAAAG
Source organism: Listeria grayi (assembly GCF_900638015.1). Taxonomy (NCBI): domain Bacteria; kingdom Bacillati; phylum Bacillota; class Bacilli; order Caryophanales; family Listeriaceae; genus Listeria; species Listeria grayi. Next base: position 2,349,139 of record NZ_LR134483.1, on the reverse strand, counting down.
ATCAGCACATTGTGACGGTGAATGAAAAAGAGCTACATTTGACGACTTCCGAATTTGATATTTTATATTTGCTGGCCAGTGAACCGGGACGTGTTTTTAGCTCAGAATATATTTTTGAAAAGATCTGGCAGGAGAAAGCGCTTGGAGCAAGTAAAACGGTGATGGTCCACATCAGTAATTTACGAGATAAACTTCGCGTTGCTATGGCGGGAGAAAATGTTATCAAGACCATCTGGGGAGTGGGCTATAAAATTGAACTTTAAAAAAATCTTTCTACATGTCAGCCGAATGATGAATATTTGGCAGGTAGCATTCTTTGCGGTTTTATCATGGATGTTCGCATTGTTTTTGCTGCGGACGATGTATCTCTGGTTAGTAGCGATCCGCGATGATTCTATTGTACTCAAGGGATTATCAGATTCTTTTGTCCGCCTATTTGGCAAGACGAAATATACCCAACTGCGGGAGTCTATCGGGTTTGGGATCACGAAATATATCGTTGTTCTACTGCTCGCGACTTTGATTTTCTATTTATTCTACCGCTTTTGCCGGCATCAAATATTTAAGAAACAGCTGCGGACGATCAATTTTGCATTGCGGGAAGACCGTCCTGTGGATACCGCCAGTTATGTAAAGGATATCCAAGAGCTGGAAGAAAATATTGAGAATATGCGTAAACGGCAGCGTGTGCTTATGGAACAAGAATCACAAGCTCAAAAGGCGAAAAATGATTTGATTACCAACGTATCACATGATCTACGGACGCCGCTGACTTCGATCTTGGGTTACCTAAGCTTTATTCACGAAGACCGCTATCGTGATGAGATCGAACTGCGCTATTACACCGAATTAGTGTATGGCAAGGCGAAGCATCTTCATAAGTTGATTGACGACTTGTTTTCCTATACCCGTTTGGAAAGTACGGAATATCCGCTGAAACATGATATGCTTGATATGAACGAACTACTGAGCCAGCTTGTTTTAGAGTTCGAAGCACAAGCAGCTGAACGAAAAATCAAGATCAATGAGAGCTATCAACTTGATAAATTGATCGTAACAGGTGATGGGAATCAGATCATGCGGCTATTTGAAAATTTATTTTCCAATGCGCTCCGCTATGGCGAAAATGAGTTGGAGATCGTAGCTCGAAAAGAAGAAGAAATGGCTGTGGTCGAGGTTTCTAATTATGGAGAGGAAATCCCAGCTATCGATTTGCCATATTTATTCGATCGTTTTTATAAAGTCGACAAAAATCGGACGACCACTGGAACGGGGCTTGGGCTTGCGATCGCGAAGTCGATCGTAGAGAAGCACGGCGGGATCGTGACCGCAGAGAGCAAAAATCGCAAAACGACATTTATTGTCAAATTACCGCTTGCTGAGCATCAAAGTCGGAAAAATTGTTCGTATTCAATCAATAGTTGACAAAATTAAGCAGTTCGGTGTAATATAAACGAACAGCAATTATAACTAATAAAATCATATTCTTATCAAGAGCGGTGGAGGGAAATGCCCTACGAAGCCCGGCAACCTAAGCAATTTGCTTAAGGTGCTAATTCATGCAAAACATTTGTTTTGGAAGATGAGAAGAAAGTAATCGACCTCTAAATCGTCGCCTTTCTGCTCACTTGCAGAAAGGCTTTTTTCATATTCTGACAGAAAAAAAGGTGAATAAAAAATGATTACACTCAAACAAGTAGTGAAAGATTATAAAACGAGATCGCAAAAAATCCGTGCTGTTGATCATGTCGACCTTCAAATCGAGGACGGTGAGATCTTTGGAGTAGTTGGTTATTCCGGTGCTGGGAAAAGTTCATTGATCCGAATGTTCAATGGTTTGGAGCTTCCAACAGAAGGAACGGTTCAGATCGGCGAGAATATCATCAGCGAGATTCGTGGCGGCAAACTTCGCAAAGCCAGACAAAAGATCGGTATGATTTTTCAGCATTTCAATCTGCTGTGGTCGCGAACAGTTTTTGAGAACATCGCTTTTCCACTGGAGATCGCTGGCATCCGTGGTGCAGAAAGAAAACAGCGTGTCAATGAGCTGATCCGGTTGGTTGGGCTGGAAGGAAAAGAGCGTTCCTATCCATCCGAATTAAGTGGCGGTCAAAAACAGCGTGTCGGGATTGCCAGAGCGCTTGCCAATGACCCAAATGTACTGCTTTGCGATGAGGCGACTAGTGCGCTCGATCCGCAAACAACGGATGAAGTACTGGATCTGCTGCTTGATATCAATAAAAAACTCAATCTGACTATTATTGTCATCACCCATGAAATGCATGTTATCCGCAAAATCTGTAATCGGGTCGCTGTCATGGAAGAAGGAAAAGTAGTAGAACTCGGCAATGTGCTCGATGTTTTCCAGCATCCGCAGCAGCAAGTGACCAAACGTTTCGTGCGTCAAGTGACCGATTCCGATGAGACAGAAGAACTGATCCAACTGCTCTTAGAAAATTACGGTGAGCAAGGTGAGATCGTGAAGTTGCTGTTTGTAAATAAAAATGCGACTCAACCGATCATTTCAGAAGTAGTTAGGGCGCAGCAAGTGTCATTGAATGTCCTGCATGGTTCGTTGACACAGACGCAAAACGGTGCATACGGTACCTTATATGTTCATTTGACAGGAGAGCCGGAGCGTATCGCCAAGAGTATTGAACAATTTCACCAATTGCAGGTAGAAACGGAAGTGATCAGCAAATGATGAACCATTTATTCCCAGATGTGGATTGGCAGTTGATTGGAACTGCCACCCAAGAAACACTTTATATGACAGTGATTTCCCTAGTGCTGGTTTTTATAATCGGAATCATTCTAGGATTGCTGCTGTTTTTGACAGCTAACGAAGACAGCATTTGGAAGAAGATCATCCATTGGATCACAGCTGTTATTGTTAATATTTTCAGATCGATCCCATTTATCATCCTGATCATTTTATTGATCCCAGAGACAAAACTTCTAGTCGGAACGATCATTGGACCAAAAGCCGCACTTCCAGCTTTGATCATTGGCGCAGCACCTTTTTACGGTCGTTTGGTAGAAATCGCCTTTCGCGAAGTAGACAAGGGCGTTATCGAAGCCGCTAGAGCTATGGGTGGGAATATTTTCACTATCATTTGGAAAGTGCTGTTACCAGAAGCCATGCCGGCGATAATTTCCGGGATCACCGTCACAGCGATCTCACTCGTGAGTTATACAGCAATGGCAGGCGCGGTTGGAGCAGGTGGCCTTGGAAACGCCGCCTATATCGATGGCTATCAACAAGCGAACTTTCAGATAACGATCGTTGCAACCGTGATTATTTTAATTATTGTATTTATCTTCCAAATTATTGGAGATTTATTAACCAAATCGTTTGATAAACGATAAAAAAGGAGAGGGAAAAATGAAAAAGTTTACAGCATTATTTGCAGTTTTAGCAGTTATTTTAGTATTAGGGGCTTGCGGGTCCGGAAGCAAAAGTTCTTCAGGCGATTCCAAGAACAAAGAATTGATCGTAGGTGCATCTAGTTCACCACATGCAGTTATTCTTGAAAAAGCAAAACCGATCTTGAAAAAGAAAGGCATCAACTTGAAAATCGTGAAATACAATGACTATGTGTTACCGAATAAAGCACTAGACGAAGGCGATTTGACAGCTAACTATTTCCAACATAAACCATATTTGGAATTAGAAGAAAAGCAAAAAGGCTATAAATTCGCTGATGTCGGCGCTATTCACTTAGAACCACTTGGCATCTACTCGAAAAAAGTAAAATCACTGAAAGACTTAAAAGATGGCGCTCAAATTTTAGTATCCAACTCTAAATCAGACTGGCCACGTATTATCGGTATTTTTGTAGACGAAGGTTTGATCAAAGTGAAAAAAGGGGTAAAACTACAAGACGCGACTTTCAAAGATATTTCCGACAATCCAAAAAACTTGAAATTCAAAACCAGCTTCGATCCAGGCTACTTGATGACGGCTTACAAAAATAATGAAGGCGATGCTGTAGCAATCAACTCCAACTTTGTCGTTGCGCAAGGCTTGAATCCTGAAAAGGACGCAATCGCATTGGAAAGCAAAAAATCTCCATATGCTAATATCATCGTGACAACAGAGAAGAACAAAAACAATAAGGATGTAAAAGAACTAGTCAAAGTATTGCATTCGAAAGAAATCCAAGACTTTATCACGGATAAATGGAAAGGCGCAGTATTGCCAGTAAATAAATAACAAAAGCAAAAAAAGCAGCGTTCCTTGTTTAATAAGGGGCGCTGCTTTTTTGTATTTGAAAAGAAGAAGTGTAAATTTGCGTTTTTTGGTGTAGAAAAAAGCCGTAAAAAGCTACTTTTAATGCGGTTTTAAAATCCTTTTTTTTGTGGGAATTTTAAAGTTTTTTAAAGATTTTCAAGAATTTTTCTCAAAAAACTTTAACATATCTTACAAAATGGCTCTAGGATAGCAATATTACTATATATTACAAACCGAAAAAGTAAAGCTGTTCTTAAGAATTAAGGTTTTGCAAAGGTTTTCATAGTAAAAATAAAATTGGACAAAACAAAACAAATGAGTTAAATTAATATATGACATTTAATATTAATTTTTGTAATCTAACGGAAACATTAGAAAAGGAGGATTTTATCATGAAACTAAAATTATTGCTCACAAAACCAATTGTTATTTTCTTCCTGCGCACATTGTTTTATTTGCTTATCTTTTTTGGCTTATTTTGGTTCTATGGCTTCAAAAACCCTAATGGCGCACAATTCATCTACAACGAATTTTAGAAAGAAGGGACATTACATATGAGAACACAAACAGAGACGAGTTATTTACTTATGAAACTAAATGAATGGGCGGAAAAAGCGCCGAATGTCTCGTGTTATGAATATCGCGATGAGACGCTGACGTATCAGTCGTTAAAAACAAAGTCTGATGCGCTTGCTTATTATCTGGCAGAAAATTATATAGCAGGCACCTCGCAGCCTGCTTTAGTATATGGACACATGAATAGCAGTATGCTGGTAGCTTTTATCGCTGTTGTAAAGACTGGCCGTGCCTATATACCGGTCGACAGCAGTATGCCGAAAGAACGGCTGGAGCAGATTATTGAAGCTGCTCAGCCTGCATACATCATCGCTACGGAGTCATTCCCGCTCGAAGAAAGCCGACAAGTACCGCTCGTTACACCGGACGACCTTGACCGGGCGGTTATAAAAAACGACGGCAAAGCGCTCTCAGAGGAGCGAGGCGTGGCAGAGGATGAAAATCATTATATCATCTATACTTCTGGCAGCACGGGAATGCCGAAGGGAGTACAGATCAGCCACAATAACCTGGTAAGCTTTACGAATTGGATGCTAAAGACTTTTTCTTTTGCACCTGGTCGACGCGTTCTTAATCAAGCACCATTTTCCTTTGATTTGTCAGTCATGGATCTTTATCCGACATTGATCGCTGGTGGTACACTAGTGCCGCTCGACAAGGCAGAAAGTAATGATCTGAAAAACCTGGCGACAGCGATTCAAAATAAGAAATTACAGACTTGGGTATCCACGCCTTCCTTTGCAGACGTGTGCCTGCTGGATCCTAACTTTAATGGAGAAAACAATCCAGAATTGACGGAGTTCTTATTTTGCGGAGAAGTACTGACAAAAGAAACGGCTGCTGAGTTGCTGAAAAGATTTCCGAAAGCGCGTGTATTCAATACTTATGGGCCAACGGAAGCAACAGTGGCGGTTACCCACATCGAGGTAACGCCTGAAATCCTTGAGCAGTATGAGGCTATTCCCTTGGGAGAACCGAAAGCTGATTTGACATTGAAGATCATGCGGGAAGATGGTTCCGAGGCAGCGGCAGGCGAAAAAGGTGAAATCGTGCTGATTGGTCCTTCTGTATCAAAAGGCTATCTGCACGAAGCAGAGAAAACAGCAAAAGTTTTTTCCAAGCATGGTGGCTATCGTGCCTATCACACCGGAGACTGCGGCTACAAAGAAGCTGGGCAGCTCTTCTATCATAGCCGAATGGATTTCCAAGTCAAGTTACATGGTTATCGCATCGAACTAGAAGACATCGAGCAAAACTTGAAAGTAGTCGATTATGTCAAAAATGCTGTTGTGCTACCGCGATACCGCGCTGGTAAAGTGGAGAAATTAGTAGCCGTGATCGTTCCGAATGAACATGATTTTGAAAAAGACTACCAATTGACTAAAGCAATCAAAAATGAATTAAAAGAAGTGATGCCTAGCTATATGATCCCTGGAAAGTGGCTGTATAAAACAGAATTGCCGCTTACGATGAATGGTAAGATCGATCGGAAACTTCTTGCAGAAGAGGTGCAAAGATGACAACTCCATATGGGACGCTGTTTTATTTCGGCGTATTGATCCTCTTTTTATTACCAGTTGTGATCGCGGGATTATGCGGTAAGCGACTCCCAATTTACAATTCTTTTATTACGCTCGTCTTTCTTTATTTCTTGTACGCGCATAATACAGTTCAAGCTGTCACCTTCATCTGCTTTATCTTCTGGCAGCTAGCGATCGTGAGAATGTACTTCCACTATCGGAAAGTATGGAATAAAAATCATGGCGGGATCTTCGTTCTGTTTGTGATCTTATCGATTTTGCCATTGGCAGTTGTAAAAGTGCAGCCGCTTCTGGCAGCACACACGACGATGATCGGTTTCCTAGGGATCTCCTACGTTACTTTCAAGGCAGTTGCGATGGTCATAGAGATCCGTGATAATCTGATCAAAGAATATAACGCGGTTGACTTTGTACAGTTCCTGCTGTTCTTCCCAACGATCTCTTCAGGACCGATCGACCGCTTCCGGCGTTTTCAAAAAGACGTCAAAAAGCCGTTGGAAAAAGAAGCATATCTGGAGCTGCTGAATAAAGGGATCTTCTTGATCTTCTTGGGATTCCTTTACAAATTCATTCTATCGTATCTGATCGATACCTATTTGATCCATCATCTGCAGTTTCGCTTATTCAATCACATTGATTTCGGCTGGTCGATGGTCGGCTATATGTACAGCTATAGCATGTATCTATTCTTCGACTTTGCCGGCTACAGTGCTTTTGCAGTAGGTGTAAGTTATCTGCTGGGGATCCAAACACCGATGAACTTTAATAAGCCGTTCGCATCGAGAAATATCAAAGACTTCTGGAACCGCTGGCACATGACGCTTTCTTTCTGGTTCCGCGATTTTATCTTTATGCGCCTTGTCATGTGGCTGACGAAGAAGAAATGGTTCAAGAGCAAGTTCACCGTCATGTATATTTCCTATTTCGTCAATTTCTTCGTCATGGGTGTCTGGCATGGTTTGCATTGGTATTACATCGTTTACGGACTCTATCATGCAACGATGATTGTCGGGATGGATATCTTTGAACGAATCAATAAGAAGTATCGATTTTATCCTAAAAACAACGTGACTTATATCATCAGTTTGATAATCACATTCCACGTTGTCTGCTTTGGCTTTTTAATCTTCTCAGGAATATTCGCGAAAATCACATATTAAATAAAGGTGGTACTAAAAATGGAATTTAACGAAAAAGTATTGGACTTATTAGCAGAAGTAACAGAAACAGAAGAAGTAAAAGACGATTTGAATTTGAACTTATTCGACGAAGGATTATTAGATTCAATGGGCACAGTCCAATTGTTGATGGAAGTGGAATCAACTCTGGACATCACGGTGCCAGTTTCAGAATTTGATCGGGAAACGTGGGCTACTCCGGCAATGATAATTGAACGCTTGAAGGAATTCGAATAATGAAAAAGAAACTATGGATGACATTTGGCCCAATACTGGTTGCTTTATTACTATTCAGCTTTATTTTATTTGGGCCAAGTGCTATCTTTGGTGGTGTGAGCGAACAAGCAGTGCGCGACAGTGCGACTTCGATGAATCAGACATCTCTGCAGGGAAATATCTTGCAGAAAAGGGCAATGGAAGAAAACTATCTGCCGCTTTTTGGTTCCTCCGAGTTATCGCGTCTGTCTGCTTTTCATCCCAGTGTCTTTCTAGGAAAGTACGAGCCTACATATAAAACTTATTTAATGGGAAGACCGGGCACACAATCCTTGCAGCATTTTCTAGATGCTAATATGCTTGGCGATAGTTTGAAAGGCAAAAAAATTGTGTTCATTTTATCACCGCAATGGTTTAAACAAGATGGTGTAGGAAACGGCGGGTTCGGAGCCAACTTCTCGCCGTTGCAGGCTTATTATTTTGCTTTGCAAACGGAAAAACCGACGCCGGAGATCAAATACGCAGCCAAACGGCTTTTGGAGTTCCAAGTTGTAAAAGATGATGTTATTTTGAGTCATCTGCTGAAGAATAAGCTATTGCCACCTAATAAAAAAACGGCAAATGCGAAATTTTTCCGTAAATTGGGCGAGTTGAAATACAAGCTCTTGATGCGTAAAGACGAGCTGACCGCCAAACATATCCGAAAATCCAAACAAGAACAGATCGACAAGGGCATCGCAAAATTGCCAGAGACACTCGATTTTAAAACGTTAGACAAGCTGGCACTTCAAACAGCAGAAAAACAAACGGCTGATGTGCCTTTCCATATCAAACGCAAAGTATACCGCAGCAAGCTCAAACCTAATATGAAGAAATTGGTCAAGCAAGCGCAAAAACTGCGTTATGATCGTTCGCCGGAATATGTCGATCTTCAGCTGCTTTTAGATACCTTTAAAAAGCAAGGTGCTGATGTACTCGTAATCAACCAGCCATTGAACGGGGAATGGATCGATTACAGTGGAATGGATAAGCCAATGATCGAAAGTTACTATCGCAATAGTGAACGTATCGTCAAAGAAAACGGCTTCCGCTATCTTTCCCTGCAAAGTAAGCAAGATAAACCTTATTATATGGAAGATGCCTCTCACGTCAACTGGCGCAGCTGGGTCATTGTCGATAAGCGACTGCAAGCATTTTTAGCAGCACCAAAGCCCAATCATTATCCGAAGGGTCTTTCCATATCAGAAGTACAAAAAGAATATGGGAATCATAACCTGCCGCATACAATAGAAGGAAAAACAAAATAAAAAAAGCGTGTTCTTTCTATTTATGAAAGAACACGCTTTTTTTAACGGCTCATATAACTTGTGATCACGTCAGAAATTGCTTTATCTAAGCTTTCTTTATTGATAATAGTGGAACGTCCAGGAATGCTTGGAACGGGTTTATATTTCTTGAACTCGATATTGGTCGTAAAGACTAGCCGGTCATTGGCAGTCTGCAGATCATTCGTAATAAACATCTTTTTCAGTTTCTTATTGCTATCGCCAGTAAGGGCAATGTCAATGTTCCATTTATTCGCATGGTTATTGACGAAGCTTGTTAGCTTGCTGTTCGTCTCAGCCATTTGCTTTTCTAAAAATTGCTTCGCGTCTTGTTTACTCATATCCTCGTTTTCCATAACTAGATTCAGCAGATCTTCATCTTTGTAAAATGATTTTGCATTTTCACGGACCAGTGAACGGATATCGTGCTTATTTAAGCGTAACTTTAGGACATTATCATCTGTGGTGAAACGCTTTTTATTGATTTTATTCATGTAGTTATAGAGATTGAACATGACCTTATCTTCAATATTGGCGATTTCTTTTGCTTGCTTCGTCACCATTTGACTGTCGATCGTTTGGCCAGTGATATTTTGCATAGCTTCATAAAGGTCGAAATATTTACCTTTAAGCGCTTGGTTCATCGGTAAGACATCATCGGCGATGGTTTGGAGTTGCTTGCTGAAAAAGAAATCATATTCAGATTGGTTGGAAAACAGGTCTTTAGCTGGGAAATAGATGCGACCAGTTTCGAAATCTTGCAGTGTATGGAAAGTTAATGTGTGTGAGGTTGGTTTTGTTACATTCCATTGATAGGTATTGTAGCTTTGATTTGCTTTTCTATTTAATGAAGTATCATAAATAAATTCAGAGTTGCGTAACAGCGAGGCATGCTTCGTTTCATACTTTCCTGATAGTTCCTTGATATGGAATGTCATCTTCGCGGAAAAATCGGGTTCTTTTGCGAAATGTCTTAAATTTGCCAAGAAAACAGATTTAGACGAGCTGCAGGATGTTAAAAGACTTAAAAGCAATGTAAGAACAGCAAGAATGCCTATTGCTTTTTTCATAATAAAACTCCTTTTTTAAAAATAAAATATATTACAAAAATAAAACAGTATTGCAATATTATAACACTAAACACAATACCATATTAATGGCAGTCTGACAATACACTTCAAGAAAAAGTAGACCTTTTGCATAGGGAATAGTAATAGGGATTTGCCTGATTCTCAAATACAGAAGAAATAATGATAATGATAGAGGTGTGGTAAAAGTGCTTGCTTAGTAGTAAAATAGAGGAGAAAACGGCTGTAAGACTATTTCTTATAGTTGTAATTAGATTAGAATTATACTAAACTAGATTTAAGAAACGACAATAAAGGAGGACTATATTAAATGGCAATACTTAAAGTAGAAGATCTACATGTTGAAATAGAAGGAAAAGAGATTTTAAAAGGTGTTAATTTAGAAGTATCGACAAATGAAATTCATGCGATCATGGGACCAAACGGAACGGGGAAATCCACATTATCCTCAGCGATCATGGGGCATCCAAAATATGAAGTTACACAAGGCTCTATCACACTAGATGGAGAAGACGTTTTAGAAATGGATGTTGATGAACGCGCACGTGCTGGTTTATTCTTAGCAATGCAGTATCCAAGCGAAATCACCGGGATCACGAATGCAGAATTTATGCGTTCCGCGATCAACAGCCGCCGCGAAGAAGGTCAAGAAATGCCGTTGATGCAGTATATCCGTAAAATGGATGAAAAAATGGAACTGCTAGATATGTCAGAAGAAATGGCAGAACGCTATGTAAATGAAGGTTTCTCTGGTGGGGAAAAGAAACGTAATGAGATCTTACAATTATTGATGATCGAACCAACGATCGCGATCTTGGATGAGATCGACTCTGGTCTTGATATCGATGCATTGAAAGTCGTATCACGCGGCATCAACGCAATGCGCGGCGAAGGTTTCGGCTGCTTGATCATTACGCATTACCAACGTTTGCTTAACTACATCGAACCGGATTTTGTCCACGTTATGATGCAAGGAAAAGTCGTGAAAAACGGCGGACCGGAGCTGGCTAAACGCTTGGAAAATGAAGGGTACGATTGGATCAAACAAGAATTAGGCATTGAATTTGACGAAGAAGATGAAGAAACAGTAGAAGAACAATAGGAAAGTGGGGCTAAGATCATGGCAGAAAATTTAATTATAAAAGATGATTTTATCCGCACGTTTTCCGAAAATGGAAATGAACCAAAATGGCTGCTTGATTTTCGAACAGCTGCTTGGCAAAAAGTGGCAGAATTAGATTTGCCATATGTGGATAAAACAAAAATAAACCGCTGGAATTTTACCAAATTTGATACTTTCCATGCGTTCAAACCAGGGCTTACGGGCGAAGAACTTGATTCCAAAGTAACCGGCGTCTTGGACCTGGAAAATAAAGAAGCTAATTATTATGTGCAAGTGGATCAGCATCCGGCACGTTTGCAATTGCAAGCAGAATTAAAAGAGCAAGGCGTGATTTTTGAAGATCTGCATTCCGCTATTCAAAATCATCCAGAGCTGGTCAAAAGCTATTTAATGACACAAGCTGTGCAAAAAGACGAGCATAAGTTGACTGCTTTTCATGCAGCATTGATCAATGGCGGCGTTTTTCTCTATGTTCCTAAAAATGTAGAAGTAAAAGCACCAATCCAAGCTGTTTTTGTCCAAAAAAATATCGAATCACCACTTATCAACCACAACTTGATCATTGCGGACGACAACAGTTCGGTGACCTATGTGGAAAATTATATTACGTTAGATGAAAAAACGGCTGGGATCGTCAACATCGTCGAAGAAGTGATCGCGAATCAAAATGCGCGCATCACATTTGGCGCAGTGGACAATTTATCCAGTGAAGTAACGACGTATATCAACCGCCGCGGGCATGTGGGCGCTGACAGCCGCTTAGAGTGGGCGTTGGGCTTGATGAATGACGGGGATACGATCAATGAGAACAATACGAACTTGATCGGCGCTGGTTCGTCCAGTGATGTCAAAACGGTGACCGTTGGCCGCGGGAAACAAACACAAAACGTGACGACTCGCGTGACGCATTATGGAAAAGCATCCATTGGTACGATCCTTTCGCACGGTGTTATGAAAGATAGCGCGACGACCGTATTCAACGGGATCGGTCACATCAAACATGGCGCTTCCAAATCCGACGCCCAACAAGAATCGCGTGTTTTGATGCTTAGCTCGAAAGCACGCGGCGATGCGAACCCGATTTTATTGATCGATGAAAATGATGTAGTCGCAGGCCACGCCGCTTCTGTCGGACGAGTGGATCCAGTCCAAATGTTCTACTTGATGAGTCGCGGGATCTCTCGAAAAGAAGCAGAACGCCTGATCATTCATGGCTTCCTAGATCCAGTTGTACGTCAGCTGCCGATCGAAAATGTAAAACTCATGCTAAGAAATGTTATCGAAGGGAAAGTGCTGTAAATGACAGACATCCAAAAAATTCGCGCGGATTTTCCGATCTTGCATCAAAAAGTCAACGATAAGCCATTAGTTTACTTGGATAATGCAGCCACATCGCAAAAACCTAAAGCTGTATTGGATAGTCTGATGCACTACTACGAGTACGATAATGCAAATGTTCACCGCGGTGTCCATACACTTGCTAACCGCGCGACGACTGCTTATGAGAATGCACGCGAAAAAGTAGCGGCATTTATTGGAGCAGCCGAAACGGGTGAGATCATTTTTACAAGAGGAACCAGCGCAGCAATCAATCTAGTCGCAGATAGTTACGGCGCAGCTAATCTAGGCCCTGGCGATGAGATCGTGATCTCCTATTTGGAACATCACAGCAATCTGATCCCATGGCAGCAATTGGCCAAACGTACTGGCGCTGTTTTAAAATATTTGGATTTAGAAAGCGACGGCACGATCACCTTGGAAAATGCAAAACAAGCTATTTCAGAACACACGAAATTAGTGGCATTGACACATGTTTCCAACGTGATCGGCGGCATTACGCCAATTCAGGAGATCATTGACTTGGCACACGAATATCAGGCCGTTGTTCTAGTTGACGGAGCACAAGCTGTTCCGCATATGAAAGTAGACGTACAGAAACTCGACGCCGATTTTTATGCCTTCTCCGGACATAAAATGATGGCACCCACGGGGATCGGCGTGTTATATGGCAAGCGAGAATTGCTGGAAGAAATGGAACCAACAGAATTCGGCGGAGAAATGATCGACTTTGTGGAATTATATGATTCGACATGGAAAGAGCTCCCGTGGAAATTTGAAGCGGGCACACCGATTATTGCCGGAGCGATCGCGTTAGCCGAAGCCATTACCTATTTGGAAAAAATCGGCTTGGATCGAATCCATGAACATGAACAAATGCTCAGCAGATATGCGCTCGAAAAATTAGCCCAAATCGATGGCATCACGGTTTATGGACCACAAGATGTAAGCAAACGGACCGGCGTGATCACCTTTAATCTCGAAGGCGTCCACCCGCACGATCTGGCGACGATCTTAGACGAAGAAGGCATTGCTGTTAGAGCCGGACATCACTGCGCACAGCCGCTGATGAAATGGCTGGAAGTATCATCTACAGCACGGGCAAGTTTCTATATTTACAATACAAAAGAAGAGGTAGATGCTTTTATCAAAGCGCTGCAACTTACAAAGGAGTATTTTGACGTATGACGACTCGCAAATTAGATCAATTATATCGTAGTGTTATTATGGATCATAATAAAAACCCGCGGAATAAAGGAACATTGCCAGACGGTAATGTGACCGTTGATCTAAATAATCCAACTTGTGGGGATCAGATTCATCTTCATTTGAAAATAGAAAATGACAAGATCACGGCCGCAGCATTCACCGGCGACGGATGTTCGATATCGATGGCCTCGGCTTCGATGATGACACAAGCTGTCAAGGGAAAATCCGAACAGGAAGCACTACAAATGGCAAAGGAATTTTCCGAAATGGTCCAAGGGCACGAACATGGCCAGATCGACGAAGCGGGCGAAGTAGAAGCGCTCAGCGGCGTAGCGAAATTCCCCGCCCGGATCAAATGTGCCACGCTGGCATGGAAAGCAATGGAGCGAGCGATTTTAGAAAAAGCAAGTAAAGATAAAGGAGGATTATAATGACTGAAATTCCAGAAATAGATGAATATCAATACGGCTTTCACGATAAAGATACATCGGTTTTTCGTACAGAGCGTGGACTTACAGCAGATGTAGTCCGGGAGATCTCGAAAATCAAAGAAGAACCAGAATGGATGCTCGACTTCCGTTTGAAATCACTAGAACAGTTTTATAAAATGCCGATGCCACAATGGGGCGGAGATCTATCAGAACTGAAGTTTGAAGACATCACCTACTATGTGAAACCATCAGATCACACCGTGAAATCTTGGGATGAAGTGCCGGAAGAAATCAAACGTACTTTTGATAAACTCGGTATTCCCGAAGCAGAACAAAAATACTTGGCAGGCGCTTCGGCACAATATGAATCCGAAGTTGTCTATCACAACATGAAAAAAGACTTGGAAGAACTTGGAATCGTCTTTAAAGACACAGATTCAGCCCTAAAAGAAAACGAAGATATTTTCAAAGAATATTTTTCTAAAGTCATCCCGCCAAGTGACAATAAATTCGCAGCATTAAACTCGGCAGTTTGGTCCGGAGGTTCCTTTATCTATGTACCAAAAGGAGTCAAAGTAGATACGCCATTACAAGCGTATTTCCGCATCAATTCCGAGAACATGGGACAATTTGAACGGACACTTATCGTTGTGGATGAAGGCGCTAGTGTCAATTACGTAGAAGGCTGTACAGCACCAGTTTACACCACGAATTCCCTGCATTCTGCAGTCGTAGAAATTATCGTAAAACCTAACGCTTATTGCCGTTATACGACCATTCAAAACTGGGCCAATAACGTCTACAACTTAGTAACCAAGCGTACTTTCTGCGAAGAAAATGCCACAATGGAATGGATCGACGGCAACATCGGTTCCAAACTGACAATGAAATACCCAGCCGTACACTTGCGCGGAGAAGGCGCACGTGGCACAACATTGTCGATCGCGATCGCCGGAAAAGGCCAACGCCAAGACGCCGGCGCGAAGATGATGCACTACGCACCAAACACATCTTCCACCATCGTCTCCAAGTCGATCTCGAAACAAGGCGGCAACGTAACCTACCGCGGAATCGTCCACTTCGGACGAAACGCAGACGGCGCCCGCTCCAACATCGAGTGCGACACCCTGATCATGGACCAAGCCTCTACATCCGATACGATTCCGTACAATGAGATCCTAAACAACAATATCTCACTGGAACACGAAGCAAAAGTATCGAAAGTTTCCGAAGAGCAGCTCTTTTACCTGATGAGCCGCGGACTTACGGAGCAGGAAGCAACGGAAATGATCGTAATGGGATTCATTGAACCGTTTACGAAGGAATTACCGATGGAATATGCGGTGGAGATGAACCGGTTGATTAAGTTTGAGATGGAAGGTTCGATTGGGTAAATAGAGTTATGTGAGCTAGGAATACCTTTTGGTGTTTCTGGCTTTTTTTGTGCGGAGAAAAGCCATGGTGTGTAAAGTAAATTAATATTTTGGGCTGTTTTTCTTAATTTTTTAAAATTTTATTTAGCTAATCGTGCTATAATAAATGGTGTAGTTAACTCTCGCAGTAGCTAAGCGTAAGTTAAAACAAGCGAAAACGAACACTTCAAATTATAAAGAATTCCACTATTAGCTATAGAAAGGAAGGATGTAATTGGCAGAAGCAAAGTTTGAAGCAGCTTTGATCAAAAAACTAGAAGCTGAAGGTTGGACGTATCGAAAAGATCTGTCTAATGTCAGTATAAAAAGAATTGAGAGCCATTGGCGGGAAGTTTTAAATGAAACGAATGCTCACAAGTTAAATGGTACACCATTGTCTGATATCGAATTTGGATTGCTCTTACAAGAATTACAACGGATTCGTACACCTTATGATGCACAACTTCTATTAGTCGGAGCTGGTGGAGTGGGCTCGATTCCTGTAACTCGTGATGATGGGTCGAGTTTGGAAGTGGAGATTTTCTACGAAGATGATGTGGCGGGGGGACGCTCTCGTTACGAAGTAGTCAGCCAAATAACATTTGATGAGTTGCCTAAAGGATTGACAACAAAGCGTATTATCGATCTTGCACTACTTATAAATGGAATACCAGTGTGTCATATTGAGGAGAAAGACGAGCATCTGCAAAATCAATGGCGGGCTTTTGAACAGCTCAAAGGTTATCATGGGGATGGATTATATCAGGGACTGTTTTCTTTTGTTCAGGTGCAATTTATTTTAAGTCAACACTCCGCACATTATTTTGCTAGGCCAAATGCAATAGAGAATTATAATAAGAGCTTTGTCTTTGGTTGGCGAGATGAACATAACAAAGATATAACAGACGCATTTGAGTTTGTGCATCAAGTGATGGGGATTCCTGCATTACATCGGTTGATTACTGTTAATATGATACCAGATGCTTCAAATGACAATTTGATGGTTATGAGGAGTTATCAGATTCAAGCTACACGTCAAATTTTACAACGAATGAAAGAGATGGAAGCCAGTGGACTTATCCAAAAAGAGGGTGGATACATTTGGCATACTACTGGTTCAGGGAAAACAGTTACATCTTTTAAAGTAGCACAGCTATTAGCATCTGCCCCAAGAATTCGAAATGTGTTGTTCATTGTGGATCGGGTCGATCTTATTGATCAAACACTGGAAAATTTCAAAGACTTTGCTTATATCCATTTTAAAAAGCGTATAAAAAAAGTCAATGGGTATGAACTTAAACGTGAGTTAAAACATAAAGGCGCCTCACAAATTTTATTGATTTCTGTGCAAGGGCTAACAAAAGCAGTGAAAAACGGGTTAGTAAATGACGATTGGAACGTTATTATTATGGATGAAGCGCATCGAAGTGCAAGCGGTGAATCGGTCCAATTAATAAAAAAAGCCTTCAAAAAAACAAGTTGGTTCGGTTTCACTGGAACGCCGAACTTTTATAGCGATGAAATAAACGACATTAAAACGACACGTGAAATTTCCACTCATGATATTTTCGGAAAAAGACTGCATACCTATTCTATAAAAGATGCAATCGGTGATGGAAACGTTTTAGGATTTGATGTAACTTACTTCAAACCGCACTGGGTTGTTGAAAATCCAATAGATGATTTTACGGAAAAAGATTATGAAAAGGAAATTTATCAAAGTGATGTCTACCGACAAGAGGTCGTTCAAGATATCCTTGATAATTGGCAAAAAACTTCGAGTGGCGTGTTAATTGCCGGTAGACGTAAGGAAAATGCTTTTCAAGCGATGCTCGCCGTTTCTGGAAAACAAGCTGTCATTCATTATTACAATATTTTAAAAGAAAAAGCACCGCATCTCAACGTTGCGATGACTTTTTCTCGCGATGAGTCTAATGAATATGGTACCAAAGAACAAAACGAGGCGCTCAAAAAAGCGATTAAAGATTATACTGAAAAATATAATGTTCCGAGCATTTTGGATGCAAGGGATCCTGCTCGTGCGTACATGTTAGACATTACTAAGCGACTCGCACGTAAAAAGCCTTATAATCAAGGCAATGAAGAAGATCGACTTGATCTAGTGATTGTTTCCGATCAACTTCTTACGGGCTTTGATTCTAAGTATATCAATACGATCTACTTGGATAAAGCACTAAAAGAAGGCATGCTTATTCAAGCGATGTCCCGTACCAATCGAACGCTTGACCGGAATAGCAAGCCACATGGAAAAGTACGCTTTTATCGGCAAGGCGACAAGATGCAAGCATTTGTAGAAAATGCCCTGCTTATCTATACAAAAGGTGGGAATGATACGCTTCAAGAAGCTGAAAAAGATATGGCGGAGCAAGAACCGAAAGATTTAGAAAATGATGATATACTGGCTAAGCCTCAAAGCCATCAAATTTTGGAGTTAGAAGAGGCTGTGATCAGGTTAAAAGAGCTTGCTGGAGCTGACTTTAGTCAAATTCCGCGTGGAGATAATGATTTGAAAGAGTTCGTGAATCTAGGACTTTCCACTCAAAATAAAATTCAAAGACTCGTGCAACAAGGTTATGAACTTGGAAGCGAGATCGAGGAACTAGATTCAAGCCATCAGCCAACTGGGGAGATGGTTCGTTTGGATGTTTCGAGTATCGAAGAATTTGGCGCATTACAAGCCCGTCTAAACGATGCTCGAGTACGACTACCAGAAAAAGAACGCCCTGATTTAGCCGAAATAAAGGTAGGCATTCAGTTGTATAGCCACCAAATTATTGATTATGACATGTTAGTAGAGCTTTTGAATACCTTTATGGATGACAAGAGTAAAACAAATAAAGAAGCAATCGAAAAACATATTACACCAATGGAGGAAGAAAGTCGGCAAGAAATCAATGAAATTTTGGATGATATCGAGTCTGGCGAAATCACCAAACATTTTACAACCGAGTCCCTTCAAAATATGCGGAAGAAATATCGTACGGAACGACGCGAACTTAAGATTCGGCGATGGGCAGCCGATCAAAACGTCAATAGCAATCGAATAATAGAGGCCTATGACGTTTATCTCCCAGGGCAAACGCTTATCGAAAACCCTCAACTTGCTGATATCGTTAGAACGATCGAAAAAGAAGAAGATATCGGTTTCTTTGAGGCGGCCGAATTTGAAGATGCCCTGCTGGCTTTTTTTGAAACCTTTTAATAACTGATTTTATTAGAAAGAAGGAAAACATGCATGGCATTATCTAATGAACAACAAAATAAAATGTGGGCAATGCTCAATCAAACGCGAGGACAAATTGGTTTAACCGCCTATAAAGATTATATTTTTGGTATTTTATTTTATAAATATCTTTCCGAAAAAGCTACTCAATGGTTAGAGAGTGTTCTACGTGGAGAATCGTGGGAAAGTATTTATTCACAAGATCCTGCTAGAAGTTTAGATTATATGAAAAAGAACCTTGGTTATGCGATACGACCAAATAATTTCTTTTCAGATTGGAAAAAAGCCATTGAAGAAGATCAATTTAATATTGGTTTAATGACGGATACATTTGGACATTTCAACCAGCAAATCGCCTTTGAAGCAAAAAGTGATTTTGAGGGTATTTTTGATGGTATGCGTTTTGATAGTGCAGACTTAGGAGCCAATGCGCAAGCCCGAGCTAGCGTAATGATTTCTATGATTGAAGTATTATCTGCCCCGGAATTTGATTTATCAGGTGGAGATGACGCGATTTCAGATATCTATGAATATTTAGTGGCTAAATTTGCTACTGTCTTAGCGTCTGACATGGGACAGTATTATACACCAAAAGAAATTTCCGATGTAATGGCTCAAATTTTAACTTTTGGAATAGAAGAGGCAGAACATTTCTCTATTTATGATCCGACCGTCGGATCAGGATCGTTGCTGTTAACTACTGCTAGCTATATGAAGAACTCGCATAAGCGGGGAATGATCAAATACTTTGGTCAAGAAAAAGATGCGACGCCTTATCGTTTATCCAGAATGAACTTAATGATGCATGGTGTGGAATATAATGATGTTAGTATCAATCATGCGGATACGCTTGAAAGCGATTGGCCAGACGGTGTGGTGGAAGGAAAAGATAACCCGCGTATGTTTGATGCTGTTACGGCAAATCCTCCCTACTCCGCTCATTGGAATAATAAAGATCGTGAAGATGATCCGCGCTGGCGTGAATACGGAGTTGCGCCGAAAACAAAAGCGGATTATGCATTCTTATTACATTGTCTATATCACTTGGAAGATAATGGTAGAATGGCGATTATTCTACCACATGGTGTGCTATTCAGAGGAGCAGCGGAAGGGCGTATTCGTAAAGCGTTAATTGATAAACATCAGATTGAAGCTGTCATTGGATTTCCAGATAAATTATTCTTAAACACATCCATTCCTGTTTGTGTGTTGATTTTAAGAAAGAATCGCGTGGAATCAGATGTTTTGTTTGTTGATGCCAGTAAGGACTTTGAGAAGCTGAAAAACCAGAAACGGTTGCGACCGGAAGATGTAGCGAAGATCGTGGATACGGTGGTTCATCGTAAAGAAGTGGAGAAGTACGCGCATGTAGCAACGTTAGATGAAATTAAAGAGAATGACTATAACTTAAATATTCCACGGTATGTAGACACTTTTGAAGAAGAAGAACCAATCGACATTATTGAAGTAAGTCAAGAAATCACTAAAATCAATGGCGAAATCAAGCAAGCAGAATCAGATTTTCTTTCTATGCTAAACGAATTGGCGGTAGCTCCGGAAACGAAGGATTTAATAGAAGCAACAAAAGGAGTGTTCCGTAGTGAGTGAGAAAAGGGTTCCGGATTTGCGCTTTAAGGGGTTTAGTGGTGATTGGGAACAGCGTAAGTTGGGGGATGAAAGTGATGTTCGAGATGGGACCCATGATTCTCCTAAGTATTTTGATGACGGATATCCACTGGTGACTTCAAAAAATCTAAAAGATTTTGGTTTAGACTTATCAGATGTCTCTCTCATTTCTGATAAAGATTTTAAATCCATAAATAAAAGATCAAAAGTTGATATTGGAGATATTTTATTTGGGATGATAGGAACTATTGGAAATCCTGTACAAATAGATAGAGATGATTTTGCTATTAAGAATGTTGCGCTTATTAAAGAGCAAAAGAATATATTAAATAGGTTTTTGATACAAGTTCTAAAATCACCAGTATTTAATAGATATCTCAGAAATGAAAATACTGGTGGTACTCAAAAATTTCTCGCTTTAAGTAAAGTTAGAGGGTTTGAATTCTTGTGTCCAAATATTAAAGAACAAAATAGAATAGGAAACTTCTTTAAGCAGATTGACGATACTATCGCTCTTCATCAGCGAAAGTTGGAGCTGCTAAAGCAGTTGAAACAAGGGTTTTTGCAGCAGATGTTTGTGCGGGATGGGCAGAAGAAGCCGGTATTGAGATTTGCTGGTTTTGAGGAGGAGTGGGAGCAGCGTAAGTTAGGGGAACTGATTGATTTTACCATGGGACAATCTCCAAATTCAGAAAATTACACCGAAAATCCAAATCATTATATTCTGGTTCAGGGAAATGCGGATATGAAAAATAATAGAGTTGTTCCAAGGGTGTGGACTACCCAAATTACGAAGCAAGCGAATAAAGGAGATTTAATTTTAAGTGTTCGAGCACCAGTTGGAGAGATAGGGAAAACTGATTATGATGTGGTTATTGGGCGAGGGGTTGCAGCACTCAAAGGGAATGATTTTATCTTTCAACAGCTTAGAAAGATGAAAGAGAATGGTTATTGGGCGCGATATACTACAGGATCCACGTTTGATAGTATTAACTCGAATGATATCAAAGAAGCTTTAATTATTACTACTAATGAAGAAGAACAACAACAAATCGGTACCTTCTTCCAACAACTCGACAATACCATCGCTCTTCACCACAATAAACTAGAACAATTACAATCCTTAAAAAAAGGTTATTTAAAAGCTTTATTCATCTAAAATAATTAAACCAAAATAAAGGCCATGAAAAATCGGTACATCATTTTTCATGGCCTCTTTACTAACTACCTACATCAACATTGCCAAATGTCTCATAATCTTATCATTATCCTGATTCTCCAACTCCTGAATAATATGCAGATATGTTTCTTGAGTGGTAGTCATACTCGAATGTCCTAATCTTGTTGCCACGCTTGCAATCGAAACTCCCGCAAAAAGAAGCAGCGAGGCATGCGTATGACGCAATCCATGTATGGTAATGATTGGAATACCAGCTTCCACACACAAAGTTTTCAACCGATTATTTACTGTCGAATTAAATACTCTACTTTTAACAAAAATTGGTTTATCTGGATCGCTTTCCTTGATTAATTGCGAAAATTGCATCGCTGTCTGCCAATCGATTTGAATTTTACGCTTAGAAGAAATATTCTTAGTGGGTTGAAATTCACCGATTGTTCCTTTATAATTCCACGTTTTACTCACAGCTAATTTCTGTTTTGAAAAGTCAAAGTCATTAGGGGTTAGAGCAAGGGCTTCTGAAAATCGCAGGCCGGTTTTAGCTATCAATAAAATAAACCAGTCCCAATTGATTTCGTTAGTAAGCTTTAACTGTTTTAACATTGCTTGCACTTCATATTGATTTAAAAATTTAGGCTTCTTTTCTCGCGCTTTTCGCCCTTTAATAATAATTTTTCTAGTTGGATTTTTAGCTATCAATCCTTCATCCACCGCATCTAGGATGGATCCTTTTAATTGATGATGAAAATCCATCGTTGTCTGCTTTTCATGAGTCAATGCATAATCATTTAATAACTTTTGGTAACTTTTTCTGTCCAAATTACCAATTTTTAGTTGTGGCGCTAATTCTTCAAGACGTTGATGTGTCATATAATACTTTTGAAGCGTAACATCCCGAACGGCCCCTACTTTATACAACTCAATCCATTCTTCGAAATAAGTACAAAATAATTGCTCTGCTTTTTTCTTTCTTACCAAAATAAAAACCTCCTAATAATTTTTGATGTTTGTAACATCATTTCTATTATTGGGAAGTTTTTAATTATTGAAAAGTATTTTAAACGAATAAGTTTTTTAAGTAGCCTTTTTTTAGAGTAGTTAGTTTGTCTATTTTAGATTGTTGAAGAGCGAGGATGTTATCAAGTTGTTGGAAAAAGGTACCGATTTTTTGTTGTTCTAAAAAAGCAGGTGCTTTAACAGGTAATTTCATCAATATATTAGAAGTTAATTTTGCTCTACCACCACCAACTAAAAATGGCTCAATATTAATAGACTTAATTGCATTCATTAAAAATTTATTATCACTGACTCTGTCTATTCCTTGTATAACATGAACATGATTATTAACCCAAATTTTCTCGTTTACGTATTGGACGGGATAATTTATCAGGTCATTAGCTCCATCTTCTGCTACCAATACATACTCACCTTTATGAGTAAATCCTTCAACGTAATCTTGTATTCCATTAGCACCATAATAGGGAGTTGTCCCTGCTATTCTATCTGATGCAGTAACTGGAATTCTTAAATTATCAAAACGGTTAGTAATTTCTCCCAACGTACGCTGTTCCCAGCCACTCTCAAAACCAGCAAATCTCAATACCGGCTTCTTCTCCCCATCCCGCACAAACATCTGCTGCAAAAACCCTTGTTTCAACTGCTTTAGCAGCTCCAACTTTCGCTGATGAAGAGCGATAAGCGTATCTATTTTTTTTAAAAGCCTTCCAATTTCGTTTTGCTCTTCAAATGAAGGAATTAAAATTTGAAATGTCCTATACTCTTCGGCATTAACACCTGGTTGTCCAGAGCGTTGAGATATTACTTTAATGAACTTGTTGTATCTATCTGTTAATGTATTTTGAAATACAAATTCAGAATCAAATTCAGATTTTATACTCGCTTTGATTAGGAATCCAGCATAGTAAACTTTTCCATCGGAATATTTGTATCGATAAGTTTTACCAACACTTGCACCAGTTCTTACAAATAATATATCCCCTTCATGAAGTAGATAATCATCTGCATTTTCTAAATCAGTTTCTGGTGAAGTTACACCATCTTGAATGAACTCATGACTGCTATCATCAATATCTGTAATTCGTAGATACTTATTTTCACCATCAAAACTTGTCGCAGCTGCGTTCAAACCATAATTGAATCCATGGACCAGTTCCCCCAACTTACGCTGTTCCCAGTTGTCAATATTAAAGAATATTTTCAAAAAATCCCAAAAACAAGCAGCCCCTATTTAACTAATTTTCAACAGTTAAAACACAAAATATTACAAGAAAACTATTTATTGGCAACCTTGAACCGTATAAATACCATCCCCCAAACTTCAAATATAATACGCATATGCCCTTTACCCCAACAAAAAATACGCGCTAGGTTTACTTATAATTCGGTAACTTACGATTCAGCAACAGAAACATTTGACTCGATCCTATTTCATACTGCCACTGTGCTGCTAATTATGCGCTAATTTCGAAAAAATAGTGACGAAATGACCAAGTTTGCTCGGCAGCAAATGGATTTCATTATAAACTTTCTTACAAGGAAACTTCCTTCGCACATGATAAATATAGGAACCATGTAGGGCGGATGCCCCAAGACCTTATAAGGCATCACCATTCATTCCGATTTATTTGGAAGATGGGGAAGGTGCCAAGTAAGGTCTTTTTCCATTTGAAATGATAATGGGAGGGTTTAAAAAACTGATTTTTGCCAGAAATAACAATTCGAAAAATATCCAAAAGCCAAATATGATAAAATAGAAAATAAATACGTTCATCATTTTACAATCTTTCAACTTGAGGAGTGGAGCGTCATGTCTATCCCAAATGATTATCACGTTGACATCAAACAAATCCGCACACATATTTCGGAAGACGAACCAGGAACCAAGCTTCTTTTTGTGATCCAAGGGGAGCTACTTGCAACGGTTGCCGAGCAGACTTATCAGTTAGCAGCAGATGATATTCTGATTATTAATCGGCGCACACCATATGTAATACAAAGTGATGGTGATAATGTTGTCATTGTACTTACGATTTCTGATTCATTTTTTGCCCATTATGATGTGGATTATTTTCATTGCGTTTTTGAATGCTTTTCTAAAGAGTTAGATCATGGAAGAGAAAAAATCGTTGCATCGTTACGTAGACATTTAAGTGAAATCGTAATGATAGATATGGAGAAAAAAGCAGAACATCGGTTGGAGCTGGAGAGTGCACTCTTACAAATCTTGCTTTTACTCACACGATTCTTTAAAAGTGAATTATCGCTGAAAGAGGAAAGAAAGAATAGGGACAGCCGAATTTCCAGAATCATTCAACGTTTGCAGGATCATTATGACGAACCAATTACATTAAATGAACTTGCCAGCCGAGAATATTTGAGCAGTACCTATCTATCCCGTTATTTTAAAAAAGTGACAGGTTATGGGTTTTTGCAATATTTAACCGAAGTACGGCTGAAACATGCTTTGCAAGATCTGATTTATTCTTCCCATAGCATTACGGAAATTGCTTTTAAAAATGGTTTTTCAAGCCAAAAACATTTTCAAGAAGCGTTTTGGGCAGACGCCAACTACTTATCGTGGATCGATTGCTAATAAGAATGGGCTAGAAAAACCATCTCTTCCTGTCAAAAATCAGATGCGGGATTTGGAGCTGACGCCCTCTTTGCTAGTTCAACTAGTAGGATATTATCACGAGAGTAAGCTAGAAAAAGAAATGGATCGTGCTCTTTTGGAACAGAAAACCATTACTTTGCATCAAAAAGAAGCGCAAGAATTAGCTCATGCTATCCAAATTTTAGCGATTGGCGAATTGAAAGAAATTGTAAAAGCAATTGCGCGAGAAGAAATTACGCCTTCAACGGATAAAGCTGTATCGAATGCGCCAGAAGACAAAGTTGGTGTCGCTTCTGGTATTTACAAAATGGCTAGTTCGCTAGGCGGTTCGTTTGGGATTGCTATTTCTGCCACTGTCTATGGTGTCCTTGCAAATACTGGCAATGTCAACTTGGCAGCAATGGCAGGTCTGTTGACAAATGTAGGCTTTTGCCTCGTATCACTATTTGCAGTGGTACTGACGACACCAAAAGAGAAAAAAATCCTGAAAACGGTGGTGTAAATAAATAGTAAACTTTACGAAGAATCTTTTAAAACTAGGCTGATAAAATAAGCAGCCTAGTTTTTGTTTGTTTTTTCATAAACTATATATTTTCCAACAAATTTTTCCGAAATCCACCTTTTCACCTGCTTCCCACCACAAAAAAAGGTATAATAAAAGGGAGAACAATCAGAAAGGTTGGGATTTAAATGGTAATTATCGGACTTACAGGTTGGAGCGACCATGATACGCTGCTGAATAATCAAAAGAAACTGCATTTAGAAGATTATGCGGCTCATTTTCCGCTTGTAGAAGTAGACACGAGTTTTTACGCGATCCCCTCACCTAAAACGACCACGCAATGGGTCCGGCAGACACCGGCGGGTTTCGGATTTGTTGTAAAAGCCTTTCAAGCGATGACACTGCATAAAGAGTGGCAGGATTATTTTGATTCCGAGCAAGCCATGTATCGTGCTTTTATGGATATGATCGCCCCGATCAGTGAAGAGGGCAAGTTGAAAGCAGTCTTGTTTCAATTTCCACCATATTTTAATTGTACGAAGGAAAACATCTCTTACTTACGCTATATTGCTAAGCATATGGAAGGTTTGCCAGTCGCGATCGAGTTTCGCAATAAATCCTGGTATTCTGAGACTAATCGAGAAAAAACACTCGCATTGCTGACCGAACTGAAATTTATCCATACGGTCGTCGATGAACCGCAAGTCGGGAACGGAACGGTGCCAATCGTCTTGCAGGCGACACATCCAGAGCTGACATTAGTGCGACTCCATGGGCGAAACCAATTTGGCTGGCTCAAAGGTAACAGCGAGAATTGGCGGGAAGTACGCACGCTCTATCGCTATAATGAAGAAGAAATCGAAGAGTGGAAAAAATACATCCAGCATTTAGAAAAATCGTCGAAAGAGATCGTGGTGATCTTTAATAATAACAGCGGCGGAGATGCTGCCGATAATGCCAAGCAATTGGAAAAAGCGCTTCAAGTACAATACGATACACTTGCACCGCGGCAGATGAATCTGTTTGACTAACAAAAAAGGAGACGAAGTATGACACAATTAAATGATTATTTAGCTATCCAGGCGGGAAACTTCGAAAAAACACCTTCGACATTTGTCTTTACGCCTAAGCAAGCGATGACACTAAAAGAAATCCAAAAGCGCTTTAAACTATATCCGCTTTTTTCCAAAGTTCGCTTTGAAACAAATCCGGTAATGCCTGAAACCAGTATGTATATCGATTTCCAGTTTAAGCAGGAGGAGTATCGATACTATTTGGAGCTATTGGAGCGGCAGGAAGAGGAAGAATTTTTGGAAAGCTATTTTCGGATGGAACCGATCATGGAAGAAACGCTCGCTGCGGTAAGGCAGGCGAAGCAGGATATTTATTTGGAAACACTTTTTCAAGCAGACAGCATGCTTAGTTACGCTGTCCAGCTGCACGCGACTTATTGTATCGCACCGGATCTGCTTATCTGCCGTGACCTTTCCGCTGGGAACAAGCTTTTCGGCAAAGATTGGCTAGGATTCCAAACGGAGACTGATATCATGCCGGATGTGGAAAGTTTGTATATCATTCATTCGGTTTATGATAATGAGAGTGCAGAACCGCAGTCGTTCTGGTTCCACACGCACGGACTTAATCGTTTAGGCTTTGCTGAAGTGGAGATCATCATCCCGAATCCGCTGGAAAGTTTTTATGGGATCTCCGACTTGATTCGTACTTATGTCAATAACTGTATCGAAAATGAGCAGTTTGTGATGCTGGAGCCGGCGCCTATGGTCCAGACCCCGGAAAGATTGGAGTATGTGCTTGCCGTTCCTTGGGAAGTAGGCTTGGAATATGTGAAACAGCCGCCGCTGATCGAATCTATTCCGGATCTTGAAGAATTAGCGTTTCCCAGTAGCTTACCGCAAGGAGAATTTTTAGGCGATCTAGCAGACCGCGACGAGCACCACGCTGGTCCTTCTGTTCTGCTCTTCCGCGCGATCGAGACAGAACCTCAGCTACAGACATTTTTCCAAAGCTTTAATGAGCAACAATCGCTCATGTTTTTGAAAACTAGAAAAGAAACGCTGACAATGGCGGATAAAGCTAGAAATAGACTACCGTATTTCCGAAATATCTTTGAAGCAGAAACGAAACCGGCGAAAAAAAGGTTTTTTGGCCGTAATAAAGTACAGGCTGATCCTGATTATCGCTTTTTAATGAAATTCGGCATTCCTTTTGGAGAAGGAGAGGACGATAAGGAACATATCTGGTTTGAACCGCTTGAACTTTATAAAGATAAAATAAAAGGCAAGCTGATCAATGAGCCATTTTATCTCCGTGATATGCAAAAAGACGGCATTTATGAAGTGCCGCTCGAGCAATTGACGGACTGGCAGGTTTCCTCGGAAACAAGTTTTTACGACCCGAATAATGTGTATCAATTTTTCTTGCCGTACACAAATAGCTGACTGCGAGGAAAGGGAGGATCTGAATGAAAAAATTAACACTATGGCATACGAATGACATCCATAGTCACTTTGAAAATTGGCCGCAGATCATTGCTTTTTTACAAGCAAAGAGAGAACAGGCAGATTCTTCTGGAGAAGCCGCACTATTCTTTGATATCGGTGACTTTCTAGATCGCGTCCACCCGCTGACGGAAGGAACGAATGGAAAGGCAAATGTAGCGATGCTGAACGAGCTACCTTATGATGCCGTCACGATCGGAAACAATGAAGGGACGACGTTGGCACATGAACAGGTAGAAGAACTCTATGAGGATGCCATATTTCCTGTTGTCTGCTGTAATCTATATGAAGATCTCGATTATCAAATCAGACCAGATTGGGCGGCGCCTTTCGTTTATAAAAAAATCGATGATCATAAAGTTGCGATCCTCGGCGCAACAGCGCCATTTCGCGAGTTTTATGAAACATTAGGTTGGGGAATCGAAGAGCCGATTCCAGCTATCCAAAAAGTCTTAGCGATGCTAGATAAAGACACGGACACGATCATTCTGCTTTCACATCTGGGTTTACAGGCAGATGAACGGATCGCAGAGGTACTGCCAGAAATCGATATCATCATCGGTAGCCATACGCATCATTTACTCGAAACTGGTAAAATGGTAGGAAACACACTGCTTGCTGCCGCTGGGAAATGGGGACAGTATGTGGGCGAGATCACGATCACTTTCCATGATGATAAAACTATCGCAGCAAAAACGGCGATCACTTATCCGACCACCTCACTTCCCGATGTTGCTGGAAAAGAAGCAATGATCGCGCAATATTTTGAAGAAGGAAAAGCAGAATTATCTGCTGAAGTAGTCCACCTCCCAGAAGCTCTTTATCATGATTGGTACCAGACTTCAAAAATAGCGGATATAATGGCGGAAGCTGTGATAGAATGGACAGGGGCAGAAACATTTCTAAACAATGCCGGTATCTTTATGAAAGATTGGCAGCCGGGAACCATTACAGAATTCGACATCCATCAAATGTTGCCGCACCCGCTCAATGCGATCGTGGTGACGATGACAGGCGTGGAACTGGCCGTGCTGATCCAATCGATTGCAGAAAAAGAAGCAGAATTAGTCCAATTGCCGCTAAGAGGTTTTGGCTTCCGCGGCGAATTTTTTGGAAAGATCCTGATGCCCGGAGCGAGCTTCGATGCCGAAAACCAAGTGGCGCTATTTAATGGTGAATCGATCGATTCGCAAAAAGAATACCGGATCGCCACACATGATACATTTGTATTCGCACCATTTTTCCCGATCATCAAACGGGTATCTAAAAAAGAAGTGTATACACCGGAGCTTTTGCGTGATATTTTAAAATGGAAGCTAAAGGCTATTTACGGATAGAAGAGGAGGGAAGCCCGATGATCACCATCCAAAATATCAATTACGAATTGATAACGAACTATCGGGAAGCATTCGATCAGGAAAAGTTAGAAGAACGCTTCAGTGATATTCTCGGAAGATATGATTATATTGTCGGCGACTGGGGTTATGATCAGCTCAGACTGAAAGGCTTTTTTGAAGACAACAACCGGAAAGCCGCCTATGATAATAAAATCGGCACGCTGAAAGAATATATTTATGAATACTGTAATTTTGGCTGTGCTTATTTCGTTTTGAAAAAAATAAAAGGCAAATGAGGTTTGTAAAGTGATCACAAAAACATATGGTGCATATTTGATTGATTTAGACGGAACCATGTACCGAGGTTCAGAAAAAATCCCGGAAGCACCGCTCTTTGTAAAAGAACTGTTGGCTCGAAACATTCCACATTTATTTGTGACGAATAATTCGACCAAAACACCAGAACAAGTCGCTGCGACATTGAATAGCATGGATATCCCGGCAAAACCGGAAAATATTTTCACTTCTTCTTTGGCGACTGCACAATATATGACACAACTGAATCAAGGAAAAACAGCCTATGTCATCGGTGAGGCCGGCTTAAAAGAAGCACTCCAACTGGCAGGTTTTGAAGAGAAAGCCGTGGATCCTGATTTTGTGGTCGTAGGAATGGACCGGGAAGTAAATTATGAAAAATTAGCCACAGCAGCACTTGCGATCCGCGGCGGGGCTACCTTTATTTCTACAAACCGCGACCGAGCGATCCCTACTGAAAAAGGTCTCATGCCCGGTAATGGAGCGATCACGGGCGCGATCAGTTTGACCACTGGCGTAGAGCCGACGTTTATCGGTAAACCCGAAGCTATCATTGTAGAGCAGGCCTTGGAGCGCCTCGGAATCGGAAAAGAACAGGCGATCATGGTCGGCGATAATTATGAAACGGATATTTCCGCCGGCATTCAGTACGGTATGGATACAGTGATCGTGCATACCGGCTTTACTTCACCAGAAGAACTACGGGAAAAGCCACAGCAGCCTACATACGCCATTGCTGATTTATCGGAGTGGCAGTTTTGAGCAGGACTAATTTTTAGGGAGGTATCATGATGGAAATCAAAATCGTCGACTATGATCCGAATTGGATCACTTCGTTTTCTAGTGAGGCCGGAGCTATCCATGAAATCGTCAAAGATAATGAAATAGCTATCCTGCATATAGGAAGTACCTCCGTTCCAGGACTTGCAGCTAAGCCGATCATTGATATCTTACTAATTGTAGAAGCAATCAGCAAGCTGGATGATGCGGAAAAAGATTTGGAACGCTTAGGTTATGAAGCGCTTGGGGAAAATGGACTTCCAGGTCGCCGCTATTTCCGAAAAGGGAAAAGGAAGCGGACATACCATATCCATGCGTATCAATTTGACAATATCAGCGAGATCCAGCGGCATATCGCCTTTCGTAATTATTTACGAGCGCATAGAAACATCGCTGAGGAGTATGCGGAGCTGAAACGAAGTATAGCGAAGCGGTATCCAGCGAATATCGGCAAGTACTCGCTTGCGAAAGATCCATTTATTAAAGCACATGAAGCCAAAGCTTTGCAATATATTTGGTCAAAAGAAGCAGAATAAAAAGAGCTTATGACATCAATCAGACCTTTGTTTAGAATAAAAGATAACGGCAAAAAAGAATCGCTTAAAGTAGCCATTTCTAAAAATGGATTTTAAGCGATTCTTTCGTTATTTCGACTTACGTCCCAGCCTCTTTTTTTAACCGCAAGATCCTAGCAATATTCTCGCTGACACGTTCTAAACTTACACCAGTCTGCTGCATCGCCGTTTCTAAATCTATCACGCCAGGCTGAATACTAAAAGCACTCGTAAATCCCTCTTGATACAAGGCGGCATTTTCAGCAGTAATACTTCCGGCTAGTGCAATCACAGGGACATGATAATGGGCAGCAAGTTTGGCAACGGCAACGGGTACTTTCCCGGCTTTGCTTTGGTCATCGAGCTTTCCTTCGCCAGTCAAACAGAGATCGGCCTGCTGCATTTTCTCTGCTAGATCAGTATATGTCATAACGATTTCTGCGCCGTTTTCAATTGTGGCGTTGGTAAAAGCCGCCAGTCCTGCCGCCAACCCACCAGCAGCACCTGCTCCTTTTAGGGACAAAACATCTTTACCCAAGGTTTGCCCGATCAGCTCGCCATAATGATGAAGCGCATTATCCAATGCTTGCACAAGTTTCTTATCTGCGCCTTTTTGCGGTCCGAAAACAACACTTGCACCATTGGCTCCGCAAAGGGGATTATCGACATCCGTAGCAATGATAAATGTTGTTTCAGCGACGCGCGGATCTAACTTTGATACGTCAATCTTAGCCAATTGCATCAGTGGGGGAACACCGCTTGGGAGAAGCTGGCCGTTTCTATCTAAAAAACGAACACCAAGCGCTTCGGCCATGCCTCTGCCGCCATCATTTGTAGCACTTCCACCGACGCCGATCAAGATCGTTCGCATGCCGTCAGCCAAACATTGTTTGATCAGCTGGCCTGTTCCATAAGTAGAAGTAATGGCGGGATCTCTTTCTGGCAACTTCAAAAGTCCTAATCCACTGGCAGCGGCCATTTCGATGATACCGGTCTTACTAGCTTCAATAATGCCGTAATGCGCTAGTATCGACCGACCGAGCGGGTCGCACACTTCCAGCTGCTTTTTGACTCCGCCTGCTGCTATAATAACTGCATCCAAAGTTCCTTCCCCGCCATCCGCTATGGGGGAGAGAATAAAGGTGGCTTCTGGATATACTTTTTGAATGCCGCGCTGGATCGCTAGGCAAACTTCTTGGGCAGATAAACTTTCTTTGAAAGAATCTGGCGCGATCAAAATAGTAGGACTTTCTTTCATGAGAACAGCTCCCTCTACTGGACGATATCATCGTGATAACTATGTGCAAGTCTACTTGCTGCAGCTGCAGCGATCGCTCCGACAATGTCATCAAGGAAGGTATGCACATCCGTACCGTTATGTTCATTTAATTTAGCTAAAATACCAGGTTTGACTTTATCGATATAGCCATAATTAGTGAAACCGATCGAGCCATAAACATTGACGATCGAAAATGCCAAGATCTCATCAATACCATAAAGACCTTCATCTGAATCAATAATACTTTGTAGCGGTTCAACGAGTTGCTTTTGTTCCGCTAAGACATCTAACTGGATACCAGTCAAAATCGCATTTTGAACTTCACGCTTGCGAAGAACACGCTCTACATTTTGGCGACAGATCTCAATATCCAAAGTAGGATGATATTTTTTTTGTAAATATAAAACAAGCTCTGCGATGTCGTCGATCGTGACGCCGCGTTCTTCCAGCCAACTTCTAGCTTTTGCTTCTAAGACACTTTGTTTTTCAACCATTGTGATCACCTCATCATCAAAATGAAAAAGCATTCTAAAAAGGGATAGCGGATTATTCCTTTTTAGAACACTTCAATTATTCTATGTTTAATATACTTGAACGACTTCTTTAAAGCCGATCAACTTATCTGCAAGTGTTGTTTCCAGTCCTATTTTTAGCGTGATCTCTGAACTTGCGCAAGACTCGCATGCCCCTAAAAGTTTGATTTTGACAATACCGTCTTTCGTAACATCGATCAATTCATAGTCGCCGCCATCTCGTGCGAGATAGGGGCGGAACTTTTGAAGCGCTCGCTCGACCGCTTCGTAGCTGATTTCTTCCATCATAATAGAAACAGCCTCCTTTGAATGCTTATATTCCTATTATAACAGGTTGTTGCCAAAAGAAAACCATTAATATCTGAAGCCGATTTTTAGATAAAAAAGACGCGTTCCTAAGGCTCAAAAAGGAACGCGGTTCTACTAAAAAAGTAGATAAAAGCTGCAGGTATAAGTGCCTGCAAACAAAAGGGAGTGTTGCTAGATCCAAATCATTTGACTTAAGATAGCAACTGCATTTCAACACTTGGTCGCATTAAAGCGTCATAGATGTTGGGACAATTATAATATAAGACAGAATTATCTGTCAACCATTATCTAAACAAGATAGTCGCAATTGCCTGTAAGATTCGTTACAATATGGATAGAAAGGTGGGAAATAAAATGACAGAAGCAGTGACTATTTATGTATATGGTTCTTCCATCCCGTGTGCTAGCTGTGTAGGTGCTCCGTCCTCTAAAGAAACGGAAGAGTGGCTGCGGGCAGCAATCAGAAGGAAGTTTCCGGAACAATCATTCCGCGTGACGTATGTCGATATTTTTGACCCGCCAAACCAGCAGGAGACCCGGCAGCTCGCAGAAAAAATCGTGGAAGAAGACTATATCTACCCAGTTATCGTTGTGGATAATGAAGTGGTGGCCGAGGGAAATCCGCGGCTGAAGGATATCTATGCGATCATGCTGGATAGAGGATATATAGCGCAACCATCTTAAAGGAGAGGGCAGAAATGAACCCGATTGTCGAATTTTGTGTGAACAACCTGGCACAAGGATCACAAGCAGTTTATGATAAGTTGGAGAATGATCCGAATCTAGATGTCGATGTCATCGAATATGATTGTCTGACTTACTGCGATCTATGTGCAACCAGCCTGTTTGCATTAGTGGATGGAGAAGTCGTTAGAGGGAGCAATGCCGAAGAACTTGCTGCCAATATCTATCGCTTTTTGGAAGAAAATCCCATATAAAAAATGGACCAAGTTAAATAGACTTGGTCTTTTTCCATAGTTTGTTGAGAAACTCATTATCAAGCTTTATTAAATAAAAAAGTTTACTTATTCTGCGATAATTTTTTTAGTAAGTTTATTATTTTCATAAACTGCCCACTCATTATTATGTTTCCTTTTGCTATGAGGAACTAGTTTAAATTGTATATCTGTGTTAGCTGGAAATTTATAATAGTGATAAACATTTTTCGCGAAAGGATTATCATCTACATTCGCTTTCATATTTTCAGTATTAAGAGCAATAGAAATATGCTCTCCTTTAAATGCTCTGACAAGAATTATTTCACGATCAAGATCGACTTTAACTTTGATTTTATCATTTTTATCGCTTTTAATTAAAAAGTTATATAGTTCCAATTTTGTAGCATTTTCATCGCCGAATTCAAAAGAAACAATAGAATTTTGCTTATTTCCAGTGTACACTACATCATTTTCTGTTTTCATTGTAATATTGTTTAATTCGTCAGCTCCCTTTATATGAAGAGAATTCATATCCCCAACAATATTAAAATTGTGCGGTAATTTTCTACTTATATGTAATGGATAGGACTTTATAGTTAAAGCTTCAAATTGTTTGCTTTTAAAATAAAATATCCCTGCAATAATTAAAATCACTAAGCTAACTAACAATGAAATTGAAATAATTATTTTTTTTGTTTTATACGTCATGATAGCCTCCTATAAATTGTTTGACAATTCCCATAAATCAATTATATACTGAAAGTGCAACAAAATACAAATGAGAGAAGGCATAAAATGAAAAAAGCATTATACATCTTAGGGTTGTTGTTGATTGTAGGGACATTTGTAAGCGTTTTAGGAAGTACTGCTTCTGCCCATTCTTCTGAAAACGGTGAGTATGATGAAGTTTTAAACTCAATAGTTAGTGAAGAAGAGAGTATACAGATTATCGATACTTCAAAACCAGTTATCACACCTCGGTTTATACCTTGTGGAATGGGTGGAAAGCACATGATGAAGGGTAACGGTATTGGGTATGTATGGAATAAAGATACAAAAAAATATTTACTCGAAAGAGGGCAGTCGTATAGATGCTCCAAATGTGGATTAGTCGTAGTTAGCCAAAATAATGTATTCGCTGGGGCCAAATCTTTAGGAAAATACTATACAGGCGCTGGTGCGGCATCGAATATCACAGCTATTATAGTTAAAGGTAAAAAAACTAAGCTACATAAAAATACGAGCTTGGCAAGAGATCCATTTACACAAGGGATGAGTTTTCATCGATAAGTGAGCATTGAGAAATTTGAATATTAAAAAAATTTAATGTTGAAATAGAGACAATGAAATTTACTAGCAAAATGAAGTTCAAATAATCCATTTGTTGTTATCTTGATTGGTATTCTAGGTAATTTTCACTCTAGAATACCAATCAATTATCTCCAGTTGACTTTGTCCATTCCATAGGCGCTTTCGCTGAAAAGCAAGGCGCTTTTTTAATTCCAAAAATCCTCGATCTTAGTAGATCCGTTTTCAATGGTATAGATTTTCTGATAAGCTTTTTCGACTGGAAGAACTTCTGTGACGAAAGCCGCAACATCCGCGCGTGAGATTTTTTCGGTAGGCGCGTTATTAACGACTTCACCGACTTTCCCAGTAGGCTCATCATTTGTGAGAGCAACGGGACGGACGATGGTGTAATCCAGACCGCTTTCGATCAATGCGTCATCTGCCCGGCCTTTTGCTGCTAGATAATGAGCAAGCGAATCAGGTCCTTTATCAGGTTCACCGGCGAAAATCGTACTGATCAGTACAAAGCGTTTCACACCTTTTTGCTTGGCAGTCTCGATCGCGCGGATCGCTCCTTGTTCGTCGACGGCAGTTGTTTTTTCAGGACCACCGCTTCCGCCAGAACCAGCCGCGAAGACAACTGCATCGATTTCGTCATAAGCGTAGCTGAAATCTTTTTCAAGATCTGCGATAACGGGTTTTCCTCCAAGTTTGGAAAGCGTATCACCTTGTTCTGCTTTACGCACCATTGCCCGTACAAAATAACCTTTTTCCAAGGCTAACTTTTCCACGATTTGCTTGCCGATCTGGCCATTTGATCCGATAACTAAAACATTCACTCTATCGCCTCCAAAATTTCTATAGTTATTATTTCCCGGTCTTGCCAAAATAAAACAAGGGGCCACGCCTAATTAGACGTGGCCCCTTGTAGAATCACTTGTCTTGATCGAACAATGAGCTAGAGTGCATTGGTTGCACGCGGGCTTTAGGATCAATAAAGTGCATCGCGTTATTAACAGCAGTTGGTGCTTCACCAAAACCAGTGGCAATCAACTTTACTTTGCCGTCATACGTACAAATATCACCCGCACTGTAGATGCCGGGAATGTTCGTTTCCATTTTGGAATTGACGACGATCGAATTTCGTTCGAGATCCAAACCGAAATCTTTGATCGGTCCCAGCGAGGAAACAAAGCCATAATTGATAATAAAATCATCGACCTCTAAAAGTTCTTTTTTGTCACCCTTCACTTCATCTAAAGCAATTGCGGACAAACCACTTTCATCGCCTACGATGCTAGTAGGGATGAAAGGTGTCATGATCTTGACATTACTCTTTTCCAAATTGGAGACGCTATGTTCATGTGCGCGGAAAGCATTGCGACGATGGATGATCGATACTTCGGCAGCGATCGGTTCCAACATCAGCGCCCAGTCGACAGCGGAATCACCGCCACCGCAGACAGCCACCCGGCGCCCTGAAAAGCGGCTCAAGTCGTTGATGAAGTAGTGGAGGTTTTTCCCTTCGTATTGTTTAGCTTCTTCCAACTCCAAACGGCGCGGTTGAAAAGCGCCATTACCAGCAGTGATGATGATCGACTTGCTGTAATGGATATCTGTTTCCGTTGTGATCTCAAAAGTGCCATCCGCCTGCTTTTCCACGGCTTGTACTGCTTCACCGAGACAAACGGTTGGATCGAATGGTTGCATTTGTTCGGTTAAATTATTGACGAGTTCCTGCGCGCGAACAGCGGGGAAACCGGGGATGTCATAAATATATTTTTCTGGATATAGTGTCGAAAGCTGACCGCCTAATTGAGGAAGGCTTTCGATTATTTTCACACTGGCTTTACGCATTCCTGCATAAAAAGCGGCAAAAAGACCAACTGGGCCTCCGCCGATAATGGTGATATCATAAATTTTGGTAGTGTCGTCCAAAAGAATTCCTCCTTATTATAGGTACAATACAGCTATTTTAGCATAAAATCAGTTAAAAAGAACAGCTTTTCTTACGGAAGCGGATACTTATAAAAAGATAAAAAAAGTAAGTTTATCTTCTTGAAAATGCTTGTGAAAAAGTCTATGATAGAATAGTGAGTTGACATTTTCACTTAGTAATAGATGTTTAGCGCAATCTATCTAGAAGTGAGAAATATTTGCAAAATTATTTGTGAAGAAAAATATAAGGGAAAGTAGATGTGATTACAGATGAGCAAATCTAAAATTGTCATTCTAGGTGCTGGTTACGGCGGTCTTAGAACGTTACGTAAATTACAGCAATCGAATATCGATGCGGAAATCGTATTGGTTAACAAGAATGACTATCATCATGAAACAACTTGGCTGCACGAGGCAGCTGCAGGTACGATCGAACCAGAAAAATTGATGTACTCGATCGATAAAGTAGTGAACAAATCAAAAACAACTTTCATCCAAGATACTGTTGAAAAAATCAACAAAGACGAAAAAACAGTTACCCTAACTACAAAAGGGGAGATCGCATACGATTATCTATTGATCGCATTAGGTTCCGAAGCAGAAACTTTCGGTATCAGTGGGTTGAAAGAGTATGCACATACTATCACAAGCGTAGATTCTGTTAAAAAGATCCGCGCGCACATTGAAGCACAATTTGCGAAATGGAAATCCGAACAACGCGATGAACTATTGACGATCATCGTTGGTGGAGCAGGATTTACGGGTATCGAATTCTTAGGGGAATTAACAAACCGTATTCCTGAATTAGTGAAAACATACGACGTTCCTCGTGAAAAAGTTCGTATCGTTTGTCTAGAAGCTGCTCCTCGTGTACTTCCACAATTCGATGAAAAATTAGTTAGCTACGGCGTTGGCGTATTAGAAGACCGCGGTGTAGAGTTTAAAGTGGGCAAACCAGTTAAAGAAGCAAATGCAGAAGGCGTTAAATATGCGGAAAGCGAAAACGATGTTCGCGAGATCAAAGCAGCAACGATCATTTGGGCTGCCGGCGTTCGTGGGAATAGCGTGATCGAAGCTTCTGGCTTTGAAGCAGGCCGTGGCCGTGTGAAAGTAAACAATAACTTAACTGTACCAAATAATGAAGAGATCTTGATCGTAGGCGACTGTTCCTTGATCATTAATCCGAATAATGAACGTCCATACCCACCAACGGCACAAATTGCGTTGCAACAAGCAGATATAGCTGCGAAAAATCTAATCAAATTGGTCAACGGCCAATCTGATTTAGAAGATTTCGTTTATCACGAAAAAGGAACAGTATGTTCCATCGGTGATAACGATGCGATCGGCGTTGTTATGGGCAAACCGCTTAAAGGTTATCCGGCATCTGTCA
Organism: Listeria grayi; assembly: GCF_900638015.1. Taxonomy (NCBI): domain Bacteria; kingdom Bacillati; phylum Bacillota; class Bacilli; order Caryophanales; family Listeriaceae; genus Listeria; species Listeria grayi. The sequence continues at coordinate 2,310,097 of NZ_LR134483.1, read as the reverse complement.
TGAAAAAAGTGATCGACGACCGTGCGCTCTTAATGCTAGGCGGAGCTGGCGTTTTAGCTAGTAAAGGGAAATTCCAGTTCTACAAATAAAAACAAAATGAAAAGAGGTGATACACCAGCCCGCTGGATATCACCTCTTTTTTTTATAGGAATAATTCAAACAGGATACCGATTACGATCCCTGTTACTGCTCCGAAAAATACTTCTACTGGCTTATGACCAAGTAATTCTTTCAAATGCTTGGTTTTTTCTTCTTGCTTTTCCGCCGTCAATCCTTTTGCGTGAACAACAAATTCTTGGAAATCCAGTGTTAGTTTGTTCAGTACGATGGCTTGCTCCCCGGCCTGCCGTCTAACACCAGTAGCATCGAACATGACGATGACGCCGAACACTACGGCGATTGCGAAATAAGGAGAGCCGAAACCATGTTCTACTGCCAGTGTAGTCATCAGCGCCGTTACTGCAGCGGAGTGCGAGCTTGGCATACCGCCCGTTGAAAACATCAAGCCCCATTCGATTTTTCGGTAAACGATCAAATGGATCGGAACTTTGATAAACTGCGCGAATAAGATTGCTACAATAGAAGCAATAAAAGGTATATTAGTGAATAAGTCCATGGAAATCTCCCCTGTCTAAAGCTTTATAATTTATTTTACCACAAAGCAAGTATTAAAAACGCCATCTGCTCGCAAGGAAGCGTAATAATTTGTATAATAGAGATATTCTACTAGAAGAAGGTGTTTTTATGGCATTTCATGAAACGATCGGAATTATTACCGAACATTTGGAAAAGGGAAAAGCAATCTTAAAACTTCCGGTCACAGAAGCAGTCCTGCAGCCGTTCGGTTATCTGCACGGTGGTGTATCGGTCGCACTTGCTGAACATGCAGCTAGTATGGGAGCGAGTAAAATGATCGCAGAAGATGAGATCGTTTTTGGATTGGAGATCAATGCCAATCATCTGGCTTCTAAGCAATCAGGCGAACTTACCGCAACTGCACTACCTATTCATATCGGTAAAACGACCCATGTCTGGGAAGTAAAGATCACAGATGAAACGAATCGTTTGATCTGTATCAGCCGCTGTACGATCGCGGTAAAGAAAAAAAGACAGTAATAGGGAAATCACTTTAGATTTCCCTATTTTTCTTCCTTTTTATTCTCGGTTTTATTTTCTTCTTCTTCCTCGGCGATGATCTCGCCTTCGGAATCTTCTTCTTGTTTTTCGACTGTTTCTGATTCTTTTTCGCGAGCCTCTTCTTCCTCACGGTCTTGTTTCTCGATTCGTTCTACTTCCCGATCCCATTCGAGTCGATCTTCCAATTCTTCTTTTTCCTGACGCGCTTTTTCGACTTGTTCTTGTCTGATGATCAAATTACGGCGCTGTTTGATATCTTCTTTTTTCACCGACCGCAGCTGGTCACGAACCCGGATCGCCAGTGGAACGCCGGTGTCATAAGCGGCACGGTTGATAAAGTGCGACGCAACCGGTGTGGTCAGATAGATGAACAAAATTGCTAATATCAAGCGAGCATTAAAGCCCTCGCCGGAATGGAAAAAGTAGCCGACTGTCGTAAACAACAGCAGGCTGACACCAAATGTGTTACTCACCCCGGCAGCATGCGTCCTTGTATAAACATCGGGAAGTCGAATGACGCCGACCGCAGCAAGGACGCTAAGCAGCCCGCTGATGATGATCAAAATCGAAATGATCCACTCAATTATCACGTTCACGTTCGATCACCTTCCCTTTTTCAATAAATTTCGCATACGAAATCGTTCCAATAAATGCCAACAAGGCAATCAAGAGAATAACATCTAAATAAGCATCTGTATCATAGAAAATCGAAAGCAGTGCTACGATCGCTACAAGATTCATTCCAGTAGAATCGAGCGCGACTGCTTTATCTGAGGTGGTAGGTCCTTTGAGCATTCGATATAGGTATAAGAAAGTCGAGATGGAATAAAGCAATAGTCCGATCGACAAAGCGATTTTTAAAATCATCCGTGAAACACCTCCATAATGGCACCTTCATAAGATTTACGGATCGTTGCGATTTCTTCTTCGATGTTTGGCACATGCAAGGAATGGACATAAATAACTTTATAATCATCGGAAATATCAATGGAAAGTGTCCCAGGAGTAAGTGTGATCATGATCGCCAGCATGGTTACTTCCCAGTTTGTCTCCAGCGTTGTGTCATAACGAAATATACCAGGTCGGATATTCATATCCTTTCGCAAAATAATCCGAGCAACATGGACTGTTGAGATAATCAAATCATGGATAAAGAAATATACCAATTTGACGAGTGCGAATAATCGAAAGAGGTAAAACCGGGAGCCAAGGAAACGGCGCATAAAGAAGAGCAGCACGATCCCGATCAAAAACCCGATAATGAACGTTCCTACTGTAAATGAAGATTCAAGGAACATCCATAAAGCGGCGAGAATTATATTGATAATCAATTGAAAGGCCATAAACACTCACTCTCCTAGTACTGCATGAATATAGATTGTTGGATCGATCAATGGATCGACCGCTTGTTTGATAAACGGATAGATCGCATCTGTGAAAATCCCGTAGCTGAGTGATAAGGCAAGCAGGACGACGATCGGGATCATCATTCGCTTGTACGATACCTGCAGATTAAACGTACCTTCTTTAACGCCCCAGATCCCTTTCGTAAATAACTTGATCATGGAAAAGAGGACGAATAAACTTGAGACCAAAACGATTGTTCCACCAACAAAATGTTGGGAATCAAAAGCACCTTCCACAATGAAAATTTTTCCGATAAATCCGCTAAGAGGAGGGATGCCCGCAAGGCCAAGCGTTCCGATAAAGAATGCCCAGCTAAGCGCTGGTTTTACCGACATCAGTCCGCTGAACCGCTTCGTACTGGAATAACCGGTGATCGCGATGATCGTTCCCACTATCAAGAATAAGGCTGTTTTGATGATCATATCATGGAACAGATAGAAGATCGCACCATTCAATGATTCCCGCGTCATCAGCGATACGCTGTATAAAATAACACCGATCGCGATCATAATGTTATAGATCAATACCGTTTTCATATCATAGTAACTAATTGCCCCAATAATACCGAGCACAATCGTCAGCAGCGCCAAAATGCTAAGTAGCGGCATGACAAAGGAAGTTTCTTGATGGAAGAATAAGCTGAATGTTCGAATGATCGCATAGACCCCGACCTTAGTCAGCAGCCCGCCGAACAATGCTAAAATCGGCATTGGAGGAGCAAAGTAAGAACCAGGCAGCCAAAAATAAAGCGGGAAGACGCCGGCTTTTAAACCGAAAACGAATAAGAACAATACCCCGACAACACTTAGCATGCCATAACTATGATCCCCCAGGGTGCTGATCTTCTGAGAAATGTCTGCCATATTTAAAGAACCGATCATTGAGTAAAGCAGCCCGACCGCTACAACGAAGAAGGCAGAACCAATCACGTTGATCAGCAGGTACTTGATCGTGGCTTTCAGCTGAATCTCCGTCCCGCCGATGACAAGCAATACATAAGAAGCCATCAGCATTACTTCAAAGAACACAAACATGTTGAAAATGTCGCCCGTTAAAAACGAGCCGTTCACCCCGACGATCATAAAGAGAATCATCGGATAGTATAAAAAGCGTTCCCGCGGTTTCCCAATTGAATAAAAGGAGTAAAAGATAACGACCGTAACAAGCAGGCTGGTGGTGAATGTCAATAATGCCGCCAACATGTCGGCCACGATACTAATACCAAACGGCGCTTTCCAGCTGCCGAGATTTACAACTTGAATCCCATGTACATGCACATAATAAACTAAAAATCCTGATCCGAACAACAGCAAAATACCGAAACAAAGAGCAGCGATCCGCTGGACGATGATCTTTTTAGGAAGTAAGAGCAGCATGATGGAGCCGAGGAAAGGAATCAAAATGGGTAGTAACACAATATTATTTATCATCAGCTTCATGTCCTCTCGTCTTAGAAATACTCTCACTGTCTAATTCTTGATAAGCTCGGTAAGCGAGGACAAGGAAAAAGGCAGTAACCGCAAAACTGATAACGATCGCCGTCAGTACAAGCGCTTGCGGCAGCGGATCATTAAAAAGTTTTCCGATTCCTTTTCCGATCAGGGGAGCTTTCCCTTTTTTGATGCCACTCATCGTAAGCACCAGTAGATTGACACCGTGACTTAAAATTGCAGTTCCGATAACGATACGGAGAAGACTTTTCGACAGGATGAGGTAGATACCGGCAGCAAAGATCAGTCCGATGAGGATCGACATTAATACTTCCATCTAATCACTCTCCCCAATCGATTGAATAATCGTCATTGTCACACCAACAACCACTAAGTAAACGCCTAAATCAAAAAGTGTTGCTGTGTGCAGATTTGTTTCTCCTAGGATCGGCAATTGAAAATGACCGTATTTATGTGTCAAAAAAGTATCGCCGGTGAAAATACCGATCATCCCAGTTCCAAGCGCGAATGCCAATCCGATCCCAATCAGCATGATCGGATTGATATTCAACATACTGCTGACTGTTTTCGTATCATAAGCAAGTAATGTCAGCGTGATCGCGCCAGAAGTGGTGAGCCCAGCGACAAACCCGCCGCCAGGATTATAATGTCCGGCAAAAAACAAATGGAGCGAGAAAAGGAAAATAATGAAAGAAACTACTTTCGTGACATTTCGAAGTAAGACGTCATTCGTTTTCATCTAATTTCCTCCTTTTCGTTAAACGTAGTTTGATCATGATAAAGATACCAATGGCAGCAATGGAAAGGACCATTGTCTCAAAGAGCGTATCAAAACCACGGAAGTCGACCAAAATAACATTGACGATATTTTTACCAGCCGCTTCTTTATAAGCATTTAGTTCATAGTATTTAGAAATAGACTCGAAAATATCCGTATTATAAGCAGAAAGAGAAATCAGCGTTACCACAACGCCAACACCGATACTCAAGAATGTCTTGATCGACAGCCATTTCGGTTTTTCTTCGATATTACTGAACTGCGGTAAGAAATAAAAGACAAGCAAGTACAAGACGACCGAAATCGTTTCAATGACAAGCTGCGTCAAAGCCAGATCCGGTGCCCGTGCGATCACGAAGAAGATACTGATCGTATAGCCCATCGCACCGAGTAAAATAATCGACGTGATCCGTGACTTGGAAAATACGATTCCGACGAGTGTCACGATAATCACGACCACAAGGATAAAGTCGATCAGTGTCACTTTCGTCAAGTTGGAAAAGTCGAAGTTCCAAGCATTCGTGAATGTCATCGCCGACAGTACCATTACAATGAAAGAAGCAAGCATATAATTCAGATAGGTCCGCAGCCAACCAGTCATCAGCCACATCGTCATCCGATAAGAACCACTTTCTATCCAGAAAAGGCTATTATCATAAATACCGCCCCATTTAAAGAAACGCGGGGTTTTTTCGATCAGCCAAACTTTCCAAACAGAATGCCATTTATAAAGCAGTGTGCCGATAATGACGATGCCAAATGTCATCAAGAGGGCAGGCGTGATACCGTGCCAGAAACTGATATGGATCGTAAAGTTTTCACCCAAACCGTTATTTTGCAGAGCGGGCATGATGGAACGAACAGCAGGTTCTAAAATCGGTCTAGCCAGAAGGTTCGGGAAAAAGCCGGTCACGATAACAATAGCGCTAAGTAATAGAGGCGGGATCAATAATCCGGCTCCAGCTTCATGCGGTTTTTTAGGTAGTTTTTTGATTTCACCTTGACCCGTAAATGTTCGGAAGAAGATCAGCATGCTGTAAATGAAGGTAAATACGCTTGCGATCCAGATGATCGCTGGCAAGATGATCATCAGCGCATCGGCGTTGAACAACTGCAGATGTGTGATATCGACCATTGCTTCCAAGAACATTTCCTTGCTTAGAAAGCCATTGAACGGTGGCAGACCAGCCATGGAAAAAGTCCCGATAAAAGCAATAGTTGCCGTGATCGGCATGATCCGAAGCAGTCCACCAAGTTTCCGAATATCCCGCGTTCCGGTTTCATGGTCAATGATTCCGACCATCATAAACAAGCTGCCTTTAAAAGTCGCATGATTGAATAAGTGGAACATCGCTGCTACTAAAGCCGCGATATAAATATTGTCATTGTTACCTTTGAAATGAAGTGCAGCAGCACCGATCCCAAGGAGGGACATGATCATCCCTAATTGACTGATCGTCGAATAGGCAAGGATCGCTTTCAAATCATTTTTGAGTGTCGCATTCACAGAACCCCACAGAATCGTGAGTACGCCGACGATCAAAATCGTCCAGAACCACACACCCGAACTGGCAAACAAAGCAGTAAAACGAGCGACTAAATAAAGTCCCGCTTTGACCATTGTAGCGGAGTGCAGATAAGCACTAACAGGCGTAGGAGCTTCCATTGCATCCGGCAGCCAGATGTGAAACGGCACTTGAGCAGATTTCGTAAAAGCACCAAGTAATATAAAAATCATTGCGGGAAGAAATAGAGGGCTATCCGAGAGGGAAGCGGCATTTCCAATAATTTCATGAACCGAATAAGTACCGCTCATCAAATGAAGGACAATAAACCCACCGAGCATCATTAGCCCACCAAAAACGGTGATCAGCATTGCTTTACGAGCGCCATATCGAGAACGTTCACGGTGATACCAGTAACCGATCAATAAAAACGAGCTGATAGAAGTAAGTTCCCAGAATAGATATAAAACAATTAAATTATCACTCAACACAACGCCGAGCATGGCGGTCATGAAAATAAGTAAAAAGACATAAAAATTATTCAAACGCTCTTTGTTTTTACCGAGATAAAAAATCGAATAAAAAGTCACTAAAGCACCGATACCAGTTATCAGTAGGACAAATAACAGACTAAGCCCATCGAGCTGAACGGTAAAATCGATCCCTAATCGCGGGATCCATGCCATCGTCTTCGTGATCGGCCCATTGATTGTTTGCGGGATCAATGTCAAAAAGTAGATAAAGAGTACGATCGGGATCGGAAGCGCAAACCACCCTGTGTGGACTGATTTTGTAAATCGATAAATTATCGGGATCAAGATTGCCATTAAGAGAGGCAGCAAAATAGCCAGATGGAGAAAATTCAAATTTAGTCCTCCTTTTGTAAACAGCCACTATCAAAAATCATTACTAGATTATTTTTCAAGTAAGTACTTACATTTATTTTTGTAAAATAAAAACTTAATTTAAGTATAACATAAATATTTCTGAAAAAAAAACCTCAAGCTGCCGGCAAATGCTGGGGAAATAATCTCATCCAGCACTTGCCGCCAAAAGGAAGCCGCTCGATCAATCCACATTCACATGACGCTTGCGGTCGGAATGCAGTGAGCCTAACAAGATGAAGAAGGCGACGAAAAACATCGCGCTCGTAAAAAGAAAAACATTCGAGATGCCCACAAAACCAGCCAAAATGCCACCAAAGATCGGGCCGATCACATTTCCTAAGAACCGAGCACTTTGATTGTAGCCTAGAATCTCTCCCTGCATTGCTGGCGGAGCAGCGATCCGAATATACGCCGTTGTACAAGGAATCATGCCACCAAGAGCGATCCCAAATAAGAACCGGCAGATCACAAACACCCAGAGGTTAGAAACGAAAGCTTGAGGGATGACTGTCACCGCAGCAAGAATGAGCAAAATGTTGAGGATCTTTTCATAGCCGTATTTATCGCCCCATTTGCCCCATTGCCGCGTCATCACCAAGTTGCCAAACCCAGTAGCGGAGAAGGCAAGACCAGAAAGAAAAGCAATATTTGTGGAATGCGTCATACTACCCACATATAAAGCAAGCAACGGCTGAACGCTGAAGTTAGCGACTTGGATCAATGCCGTGATGATCAATACGGTCAAGAGAACCCGCAGACTGAAGATTTGTTTCAATACCGCACGTCTGGAATAGAAGGGACGTCCGCCTTCCTCAGAATCCAATCGGTATTCCTTCAACCCGAAGCCGACTAAAATCGCAGCTATCATGATCGCGATCCCAGTAATAGTAAATGTATTTTTGAATCCAAATACATCCGCCATCGCTCCGCCAAGCAAAGGCCCGAACAGCATGCCCGTTACACCGCCTAATTGAAGCGTTCCTAATATCTTTCCGGCTTCTTTAGCAGGCGTTTGTCTGGCAATAAAAGCGTTGGAAACACCGACAAAACCAGTAACGATCCCCATAAATATTCGCAAAACAAACAAATGAAAGACCGAATCGGCAAAGCCCATCAAAAAAATACAGACCGCAAGCCCGATCGCTGTGCCCGTAAGAATGCCCTTGTAGCCATGTTTATCACCTAACCGACCCCAAATCGGAGAAAATATAAATGCAATCAAAAAGGTGATGCCGAAAATATATCCCGCCCAGCGCTGCACATAAGCATCACTATAATGCCCAAATGTTTCAATATATAAGGAGAGAAAAGGCATGATCATCGTCATGCTCGCGGAAACAAGTAAATTCGCCCCCATCAAGATATATAAATTCCGCTTTTGTGCTGTCATTATCTCACCTCATTTCTTAAAAGTTTGCATATTGTCTTATCTATTATAGAATAAATACAATAGACAATAAAAAGGATGTGCTTTTTTGGGTAAAAAAATTGTTATTTGGTCAGCAGCTGTTATACTAGTATTGTACATGGTCGCAGTAATAAGTAATTTACTTTATATGTGGCTAGGTTGAAAAATTTAAAAATAAAGGAGTTAATACAATTGACATACCCTCAATTATCGAAAGAAATCGCAGAAAATGAAGTTGCAGTAGAAATGGTGACAAATCGTGGAACAATCAAATTAAAATTATTTCCAGAAATAGCGCCAAAAGCAGTAGAAAATTTTGTCACACACGCTAAAAATGGTTATTATGATGATTTGATCTTCCACCGTGTTATCCCTGAATTCATGATTCAAGGCGGCGACCCACAAGGGCAAGGTTATGGCGGCGAAAGCATCTGGGGTGATCCATTTGAAGACGAATTTTCACCTTATGCGTTCAATATCCGTGGAGCTCTTTCGATGGCGAATGCCGGCCCGAATACAAACGGTAGTCAATTCTTCATCGTTCAAAAACCGGACATGCCGGAAGATATGATCGAACAAATGAAAGAAGCTGGTTTCCCATCTGAAATCATCGAAGCATACAAAACAGGAGGCACGCCCTGGTTAGACGGTCGCCATACTGTTTTCGGTCATGTGGTAGAAGGTTTGGATGTAGTAGATACGATCGCAAGCGTACCGACTGTGGGACAAGATAAACCTGCCAATGATGTAGTGATCGAAAAAGTTATTGTGAAGTAAAGAATGGTTAAAAACCGCTTGAGATCCTTCTCAAGCGGTTTTTTTGAAGTCCATAAATTTACTCTTCCGCAGTAGCGGGAGTAAAGAAATTGATGAGATTTCCATCAGGGTCGCGGAATAGCAAGGAACGGTTGCCCCAAGGCATATCCGTAGGTGCGTTGACAAAGGATGAAATAACCTTTTTGAGCCGTTCATATTCAGCGTCTACATCAGCAACGAGGAAATCAAGCATGACAGATCGATTTGCTCCGGCTTCGGCAGCATTATCTCCTAACAGAGGCACTGTTTTTGAACTCGCAATGGCTAGAACGCCAGCATTGGTCCGTAGCTCCGCAAATAAAGGATGTAAGCGTACGGCTTTTAGTTCCGTGATTTTTTCATAGAAACGGATTAAAACATCAACATCATCCGTTATAATGCGAGTGGCTTGTAATTTCATCTACATCTCCTACTTTCTATAATAAATACACTATTTATTATAATAAAATAGCCGCAGAAAAGCAAACATACGTTCTATTTTGTGGAGCCACTTAGAAAAGCTATTTCAAAACCTGTACAAAAAACTCCTCATATAACGCCTGAACCGCGCGCTCCTCCTGTTCTTCACTGACACCAAACATAATACTGACCTCCGAAGATCCTTGGTTCAACATCTCGATATTCACACACGAGCCAGACAATGCTTTCGCCGCACGCGCTGTGATTCCAACATTTTGGCGCATTTCCTCACCAACCACCATAATTAGAGAGATCTGGTGCTGGATATGAATGCTATCCGGCTTCAATTCCGTCTCCAAATCTGTGATCAGCGTTTGCTCCAATGTCGCAGTCAATTGATTTTCCCGCAATAGGATTGTTAGATTGTCGATCCCCGAAGGCATGTGCTCGAAGTTCAAATGATGTGCTTCCAGAATCTGTAGTATCTTTCTCCCAAAACCAATCTCACGGTTCATTAGATATTTACTAATGAAAATACTGCAGAACCCGCCATCGCTTGCGATCCCTGTGACCGGTCGACTACTTCCTAACCGTTGCTTGACGATCTTAGTTCCTTCGCTAAACGGGTTGTTAGTATTCTTGATATGTACTGGAATGCCGGCTTTAAAAGCAGGGATCAAGGCTTCATCATGGAAAACAGAAAATCCGGCATAAGAAAGTTCACGCATTTCCTGATAAGTTAATTCGTTGATCTGCTCTGGATCTTTGACGATATTCGGATTGACAGTATAAACTGCATCCACATCAGTAAAGTTTTCATACAAATCGGCTTGGATGCCATTGGCAAGAATCGCGCCAGTAATGTCAGAACCGCTTCGGGAAAATGTCACGATCTCGCCAGCTTTCGTATAACCGAAGAAACCGGGAAAAACAATGATACCAGGTTGTTCGCGCAATTTATATAAATTGCGATACGATTCGGGGAGGACTTGGGCATTTGCATGTTCAGCCGTAACGAATAAGCCAGCGTCTTTTGGATTGACATACGTGGCTTCAAGCCCTTGATGTCGCAAGTAAGCAGCGACTAATTTCGCATTATTGTCTTCACCGCTCGCTTTGATCTTATCCATGAAAACATCCGGATCGTTTGTATCTGCGGCTAAAAGAAGTGTCAAATCTTTCTCGATCTCTTCTATAATAGCCAGATCCATATCACTATCTAGCGCGATATCACGATAACGGTGGATGATCTTCGCGAAAATCGCTTCCGTGTCTTCCTGCAACAACCGCTTTGTTGCACAATCGATCAATAAGTCCGTTACCTTGGCATCTCCCGCAAAACGTTTGCCAGGAGCAGAAACGACAACGATTTTTCTAGATAGATCTTCCGCTAATAACTGATGTACTTTTTGGAGTTTTTCTCCCGAAGCGAGCGAGCTTCCTCCGAATTTGATTACTTTCATGCTTTCACCTCGACGTTTTTTTGGAAAAGTTTATTGTCTATTATCGCGCTATTTCTATAAAAGTGCAACACGAAAAGTTAGTTTATTTGGAAAATTCTAGTTATTTATAGAAAAAAACCGCCATAAAAAACATTTTCTAAAATAAAGTAAGGGTTTACTTGTTAATTATACCAGTCATGCGCTATAATAAAGATGTAGCAAATATTTGTACCTTGAACTAGAAAGGAAAGATTGATAATGAAAAATATAGTATTAGTATGTGCGGCAGGAATGTCCACGAGCCTTTTAGTTACAAAAATGCGCCAAGCTGCGGAAGCAAAGGGAGAAGAAGCTAAAATCGACGCTTATTCTATCTCTGAAATCAATACGGTAGCAAAAGACGCAGATGTTGTATTGTTAGGACCACAAGTTCGTTACCAAAAGAAAACAGTTGATGATGTTGTAGCTGGTCGTATTCCAGTTGATGTTATCGATATGACGGCGTATGGTACAATGAACGGCGAAAAAGTATACGCACAAGCTGTAGAATTAATTGAAGGTAACAAATAAGCAAACTCATTTTTAAAAATAAAAGCACTCAAGAAAACGAACTGTTCGGCCGTTTTTTGTCCGAAATACTGTAATCGTTTTCTCAGAGTGTTTTTTTTGATTTCAAAAAGAACCTTTTGACGGCATTTGGCAATCAAAGGGTTCTTTTCTATTTTTGTTTTGTCAATAAACCGTCTTCCATATAGTAAACATGATCGCAGAGATCCAACATTCTTTCATCATGTGTGACCATGATCGCAGCACGATTAGTGCCAACGACTTCGGAGCGGAGTAGTTCGACGACTTCGCGGCTCCGCTTGGAATCTAAACTTGCAGTCGGCTCATCAGCAAGGATGATCGAAGGCTGATTGATGATCGCCCGTGCGATCGCGACCCGCTGTTTTTCACCGCCAGAAAGGTCTTTTGGATAAAATTGCTTGCGGTCACCAAGTCCCAATTGCTCCAAGATCACGTCAGCTTCTTGATTGGCTTCGCTTTTCGTCTTCCCAGCAGTACGGCCGATAAAGGTGATCTGCTCTTTTACTTTTAAATAAGGAACAAGATAGGCCGCTTGGAAAATAAAACCAATCTCTTCCAACCGAATATCTGTCCGCTCTTTTTGTTTAAGAGTACTGATATCACGTCCGTTTATGGAGATCGTTCCTGTAGTAGGCGAGATCAAAGCACCGGCAAGCGAAAGAAAAGTACTTTTACCGGAACCAGAAGGTCCTACGATTGCAATCAATTCACCACTTGCAGCTGAAAAGTTAGTTGGCTTCAGCGCTTCGATGGTCGATTTTCCGGATGGGTAGGTTTTGCTTACATTTTCAAATGTCATAAGATTTGTCATTATTCGTCACCTCCGCGAATGGCATCTAGTGGATCGATCTTAGCGATCCGGTATAACGAAAGCAGCGAACCGATGATTGCAACAACGAAGAACAAGACGGAATAACTGATGATCGTTACAGTATCAAGTCGGAATGGCATTGCATCCGGCAAGATCAAAGGAAGCAAGAATGTGACCAATACGCTGATAATGATCGCGATCAAAGAAATGATAACGACTTGACCAATAATGCTGCCAGCCAAGCGTTTTGTCTTGACTCCGAGCGCTTTTAAAATCCCGAATTGTGCAGTTTTCTGTAAAGTCATGACGTAGAAGAAAGCTGTTAGGATAAAACCGCCAATGACAACTAAGAAATAAATCATCATGTTCAGCGTCATTTGTTCTGCAGAATAGCCTGGGATCTGATCCAAGAATGCTTTATGATCTAGTAGTGTCAATTTCTTATCACTAAGCGCCACTTTTTTATCGGCATCGACTTTTTTGATTGCTATCGCGCTGGTTTGTGGCGTTTTTTGATGATATAAAATCGGATTTATCTGCTGCCAAGTCGCGATGTTCAGATAGGCAACTGGCGCATGACTGTATTTTTGATCAGTTGTAAAGCCTACAATTGTAAGTTCACGATTTAAAATATCGTCCATCAACACGTCGCCAATGTGTAAGCCCTCTTTTTTCAAAGAGGAATCCACGACGATCTCGTCAGGCTTTGTCACTTTCAAAGAATGACCGCTGGCGATCTTCGGAGCTAAAAAGCTATCAGGCTGAATGCCGAAAAGCGCCACGCTGTATTTTTTATCATCGCTTTCTCGTTTTAAAGTCTGCATAGATTGGCCAAAAAGAGCAGCATCTTTGACATTACTGTCTTTTTTGATCGTATCTAAAGCCTTCTCATTGAAAAGCGAGCGAGCAAGTGTACCTTGGGCGTCCTTACTGATCGCATAAAGTGGTACATTGTTATTGGCGATCGAGGAAGCATTGTCATATGCCAGACCGTTTGCAAGACCAGATAAGATCAAGGCAAGCAAGATGATCAATACCATGATGCCAGTAACTAAGAAATAACGTAATTTTGAATATAAAAATTCACGCATTCCAAGAAACATGAATAAAACTCCTTCTATTATTTATTTTTTTTAAGACCGGCAATAAGCGCGGCAGTTCCTTTTTTTAAAGTTTCACGCGGGCAAGCGATGTTGAGGCGGACAAACTTTTTGCCTGACAATCCGAAAGTGGAACCCATTTGCACGCCCACGCCTTCGTCAATCAGGTTTTGATAGATTGTTTTCTCATCACTTTCAAAAGAACGACAATCGAGCCACATGAGATAAGTCGCTTGCAATTCAGTGACTGTGATTTCCGGAAGTGCTTCATGCAGTGCTTTTTTGACATACAAATAGTTGTCATAGATGTAATCACGTAATTCATCCAGCCATTCGGCTCCACCAGTATAAGCAGCTTCCATTCCTGCGATCGCAAAAGCGTTCAAGTCAGGCTGGCTCATATAAGTCTGCTCTGCACGGACTTTTTCTTGATAGTCAGGATTCGTAATAATGAAATAAGAAGCTTTGATGGCAGCTAGGTTAAACGTTTTGGTTGGCGCCATCAGTGTAATGATCTCGTCTTCATAGTCAGGTGCAGCCACAGCGAGCGGGATATGCTTATACTGCTTCATTACCAGATCACTGTGGATCTCGTCAGATACAATCGGGATATTATAGGTAGCGCAAAGTCTAGCGATCGCCTGCAGTTCTTCCTTAGAATAACAGCGACCACCAGGATTTTGCGGATTACACAGTAAGAAAAGTTTGACATTCTCCTCGCGAATCCGTTTTTCCATATCTTCTAAATCGATCTGATATTGGCCATCTTCATAACGAAGCGGTGACATTACTACTTGGCGGCGTGTTGCTTTTGTGACTTTGAAGAAAGGATGGTAGATTGGCGAATGCATCAGCACCCCGTCACCTTCTTTCGTTAATGCCCGTATCAATAAAGAGATAGAAGGCACGACAGCTACATTATAAAACAGCGACTCCTCTTTAATAACATAGTTATGACGATCTTTATTCCATTCGATTATTGCTTTTGGCAAAGAATCGGGGATCAGCTCATAGCCGAAAACACCACTTTCCGCGCGCTTATGTAGAGCCTCGATGACTACATCGGGAGCTTTAAAATCCATATCGGCTACCCACATCGGGATAAGGTCTTTGCGACCGAAAAGTTTCTCCGCGCCATCCCACTTTTCAGAGTTGGTTCCAAGCCGTGTGATGACCTGATCAAAAGTACTCATAGCAGTAATCCTCCTTTACAAAAATTCTCTATTATTGTAACACAAAAGCAGTTTTATCCCTATAAGGATGAATTATTGTTTAATAATACATGGAGTGTTATAATGTAGGACACATATATCACAGTAGAAAGCAGGTGCGGGTATGAGTGAATATAAAGTTGGCGATGTCGTTACTGGTAAAGTGACCGGTATCCAAGCTTATGGAGCCTTTGTAGCGCTCGATGAACACACTCAGGGTCTTGTGCATATCTCTGAGATCACACATGGCTTTGTCAAAGATATCCATGATTTCTTGGAATTAGAACAAGAAGTAAAAGTCAGGATCCTTGATATCGATTCAGAAGCAAATAAAATCAGCTTATCCATACGTGCGACCGAAGAAAATAATCACACAACCAGCAAAAAGAAACCAACACGCGATGATGGAAAAGAAGATAACGGTTTCCATACATTAAAGGAAAAATTACAAGAATGGATAGAAAAAGCAGATAAATAAGCGAGCTCTGTCAAAGGGTTTCGCATCGCTGTTGTTTTTTAAATTTTCGGATTATTCTCACGGAAAAGGGGACGAGGGATGAAACGGATCATCAAAGTGGAAAGCTTTATTTATAATGAAAAAAAGGATAACGTTCTTCTTACAAGACAAAAAGATTTGAGCTGGACTTTGCCTGGCGGTGTAGTCCGAAATGATCAAACTTTAGAAGACGCATTGCGTCAGCTGGTCGCTCATCAGACTGATGTAGATCTGTGCATTGACGCGCTGATTTACTGCAAAGAACGAAAAACTGAGTGGGAGCATGTCTGTACTTTCTTATTCCGCGCCTATCCGCTTGGTGATTTTGACCAGGTAAGCGTCGGTGATACCATCATCCAAGCCGAGTGGGTATCGATCCCTACTGCAGACAACATGCTCAAATGGCAAACGTTGTCTTTGGCGGAATTTATTCGATCAGCAGGAAGCCATTATGAAAATTTGATCCAATAAGGGGCATTCCTTGATAAAATGGCGTTATTAGGATAAAGTAAGGATGAAATCTTTTTTAATTTGGAGGGAAAATCATGACACATATTAAGTTTGATTATTCAAAAGCGCTCCGTTTTTTTGAAGAACGCGAATTAGATTATTTGGAACCTGCTGTCAAAGCGGCACACGATGCTTTACATAACGGCACCGGCGCAGGAAGCGACTACTTAGGTTGGGTGAATTTACCTAGCGATTACGACAAAGAAGAATTTGCACGTATTCAAAAATCTGCAGAAAAGATCCAAAATGATTCAGAAGTATTGATCGTTATCGGGATCGGCGGATCTTACCTTGGAGCAAGAGCGGCTATCGAAGCGTTAAATCATTCCTTCTATAATGTACTTGAAAAAGGAGAACGAAAAACACCTCAAGTTTTCTTCGCAGGAAACAGCATCAGTTCCAGCTACTTGCATGACTTAGTAGAAGTAGTAGGAGATCGTGATTTCTCTGTAAATGTTATTTCTAAATCCGGTACAACAACAGAACCAGCAATTGCATTCCGCGTATTTAAAGAGTTGCTAGAGAAGAAATATGGTAAAGACGGTGCGAAAGGCCGTATCTATGCAACAACGGACAAAGCGAAAGGCGCACTTAAAACATTGGCTGACAACGAAGGCTATGAAACATTTGTTGTTCCTGATGATGTTGGCGGTCGTTTCTCTGTTCTTACAGCTGTTGGCTTATTACCGATTGCAGCCACTGGTGTGGACATCAAGAAAATGCTAGAAGGCGCTGAAGCTGCTAGCAAAGATTTTAGCGCTCCAGAATTAAAAAACAATATTGCGTATCAATATGCAGCAGCACGTAATGTCCTTTACCGTAAAGGGAAAGTAACAGAATTGCTGATCAGCTATGAACCAAGCCTGCAATATTTCAATGAATGGTGGAAACAATTATTCGGCGAAAGTGAAGGGAAAGATAAGAAAGGTATTTATCCTTCCAGCGCAAGCTTCTCTACTGACTTACATTCTTTGGGACAATATATCCAAGACGGTAGACGCAACCTATTTGAAACAGTAGTAAAAGTAGACAAACCACGTCATAACCTTACTATTAATAAAGAAGATGTTGATTTGGACGGTCTTAACTACTTGGCAGGCGAAACAGTAGACTATGTAAATACCAAAGCATTTGAAGGGACTTTACTCGCACATACAGATGGCGAAGTTCCAAACTTTGTTGTAGAAATTCCTAGCTTAGATGAATATACATTTGGTTATTTAGTATACTTCTTTGAGAAAGCAGTCGGCATCAGTGGCTACTTAAATGGCGTCAATCCATTTGATCAACCTGGAGTAGAAGAATATAAAGCAAACATGTTTGCTTTATTAGGTAAACCAGGATTTGAAGAAAAGAAAGCCGAATTAGAAAAACGCTTGAATGACTAATAGTCAGTTATAGAAAGCCTTTAGCACTATGCTAAAGGCTTTCTGTTTGCTGTTTTTGCGAAAATAATGTAGAATATTATATTAGACAAGTTGATTCTATCTAACATTTTGGTGCGAAGCAAAACATACATTGTTTTTTCTGCCTGAATAATAGAATATCCGCCTTTTTAAAACTTTTTCAACTTTATTCAAAAAACTTTCGGAAAAGTATTGACGAAAGCGAAAAAACTTGGTATATTTATAAACGTTGCTGATACGCACAA
>NZ_LR134483.1:1192500-2290000 GCF_900638015.1 Listeria grayi | reverse complement strand
AAGCTTGCTTCTTGGGGTTGTAGGACACTCTATACGGAGTTACAAAAGAAGGATGTAGATGAAGCGGTCTGGAAAGGCCCGCCAGAGACGGTAAAAGCCCGGTAGTCGAAACGTCTTTCCCTCCAGAGTGGATCCTGAGTACGGCGGAACACGTGAAATTCCGTCGGAATCCGGGAGGACCATCTCCCAAGGCTAAATACTCCCTAGTGACCGATAGTGAACCAGTACCGTGAGGGAAAGGTGAAAAGCACCCCGGAAGGGGAGTGAAATAGTACCTGAAACCGTGTGCCTACAAGTAGTTAGAGCCCGTTAATGGGTGATAGCGTGCCTTTTGTAGAATGAACCGGCGAGTTACGATTTGTTGCAAGGTTAAGCGGAAAAAGCGGAGCCGTAGCGAAAGCGAGTCTGAATAGGGCGTATGAAGTAACAGGTCGTAGACCCGAAACCAGGTGATCTACCCATGTCCAGGGTGAAGGTAAGGTAATACTTACTGGAGGCCCGAACCCACGCACGTTGAAAAGTGCGGGGATGAGGTGTGGGTAGCGGAGAAATTCCAATCGAACTTGGAGATAGCTGGTTCTCTCCGAAATAGCTTTAGGGCTAGCCTCGAGGTAAAGAGTCGTGGAGGTAGAGCACTGTTTGGACTAGGGGCCCTTCTCGGGTTACCGAATTCAGATAAACTCCGAATGCCATGTACTTATACTCGGGAGTCAGACTGCGAGTGATAAGATCCGTAGTCGAAAGGGAAACAGCCCAGACCACCAGTTAAGGTCCCAAAATATACGTTAAGTGGAAAAGGATGTGGGGTTGCTTAGACAACCAGGATGTTGGCTTAGAAGCAGCCACCATTGAAAGAGTGCGTAATAGCTCACTGGTCGAGTGACCCCGCGCCGAAAATGTACCGGGGCTAAACGTATTACCGAAACTGTGGATGAACATCTTCGGATGTTCGTGGTAGGAGAGCGTTCTAAGGGCGTTGAAGTCAGACCGGAAGGACTGGTGGAGCGCTTAGAAGTGAGAATGCCGGTATGAGTAGCGAAAGAAGGGTGAGAATCCCTTCCACCGAATATCTAAGGTTTCCTGAGGAAGGCTCGTCCGCTCAGGGTTAGTCGGGACCTAAGCCGAGGCCGATAGGCGTAGGCGATGGACAACAGGTTGATATTCCTGTACCAGTGCCGTTTGTTTGAGCAATGGGGTGACACAGAAGGATAAGGAATCGCACGAATGGAAAGGTGCGTCCAAGCAGTGAGTGTGAGAAGTAGGCAAATCCGCTTCTTGCGAAGCATGAGCTGTGATGGGGAAGGAAATTAAGTACGGAAGTTCCTGATTTCACGCTGTCAAGAAAAGCCTCTAGTTAGAACTGTACTGCCCGTACCGCAAACCGACACAGGTAGATGAGGAGAGAATCCTAAGGTGAGCGAGAGAACTCTCGTTAAGGAACTCGGCAAAATGACCCCGTAACTTCGGGAGAAGGGGTGCTCTATTAGGGTGAAAGCCCGAGAGAGCCGCAGTGAATAGGCCCAGGCGACTGTTTAGCAAAAACACAGGTCTCTGCAAAACCGTAAGGTGACGTATAGGGGCTGACGCCTGCCCGGTGCTGGAAGGTTAAGAGGAGCGCTTAGCGCAAGCGAAGGTGCGAATTGAAGCCCCAGTAAACGGCGGCCGTAACTATAACGGTCCTAAGGTAGCGAAATTCCTTGTCGGGTAAGTTCCGACCCGCACGAAAGGCGCAACGATCTGGGCACTGTCTCAACGAGAGACTCGGTGAAATTATAGTACCTGTGAAGATGCAGGTTACCCGCGACAGGACGGAAAGACCCCGTGGAGCTTTACTGCAACCTGATATGGAATGTTTGTACCGCTTGTACAGGATAGGTAGGAGCCTAAGAGCTGCGCGCGCCAGCGTGCAAGGAGGCAATGGTGGGATACTACCCTGGCTGTATGACCATTCTAACCCGCCACGCTTAGCGCGTGGGGAGACAGTGTCAGGTGGGCAGTTTGACTGGGGCGGTCGCCTCCTAAAGAGTAACGGAGGCGCCCAAAGGTTCCCTCAGAATGGATGGAAATCATTCGCAGAGTGTAAAGGCACAAGGGAGCTTGACTGCGAGACTGACAAGTCGAGCAGGGACGAAAGTCGGGCTTAGTGATCCGGTGGTTCCGCATGGAAGGGCCATCGCTCAACGGATAAAAGCTACCCCGGGGATAACAGGCTTATCTCCCCCAAGAGTCCACATCGACGGGGAGGTTTGGCACCTCGATGTCGGCTCGTCGCATCCTGGGGCTGTAGTCGGTCCCAAGGGTTGGGCTGTTCGCCCATTAAAGCGGCACGCGAGCTGGGTTCAGAACGTCGTGAGACAGTTCGGTCCCTATCCGTCGCGGGCGCAGGAAATTTGAGAGGAGCTGTCCTTAGTACGAGAGGACCGGGATGGACGCACCGCTGGTGTACCAGTTGTTCCGCCAGGAGCATCGCTGGGTAGCTATGTGCGGTAGGGATAAACGCTGAAAGCATCTAAGCGTGAAGCCCCCCTCAAGATGAGATTTCCCATTTCTTCGGAAAGTAAGATCCCTGAAAGATGATCAGGTAGATAGGTTTGGAGTGGAAGTATGGCAACATATGGAGCGGACAAATACTAATCGATCGAGGACTTAACCAATAAAAATGATTGTCGGTGAAAACTTTACAACCTTTCTTCTCTAGTTTTGAGAGAATGTTTTTCTCTTATATTGTCTGGTAGTTATGGCGAGAAGGTCACACCCGTTCCCATCCCGAACACGGTAGTTAAGCTTCTCTGCGCCAATGGTAGTAGGGGGTTTCCCCCTGTGAGAGTAGGTCGCTGCCGGGCAAGTTTTATTATTCCACAGTAGCTCAGTTGGTAGAGCAATCGGCTGTTAACCGATCGGTCGTAGGTTCGAGTCCTACCTGTGGAGCCATTTTGGAGAGCTGTCCGAGCTGGCCGAAGGAGCACGGTTGGAAACCGTGTAGGCGGTCAACACCGTCTCAAGGGTTCGAATCCCTTGCTCTCCGTATTTATATCTTATTCTTATTTTATGGCCCGTTGGTCAAGCGGTTAAGACACCGCCCTTTCACGGCGGTAACACGGGTTCGAATCCCGTACGGGTCACTTTTAAAACATATGGAGGTTTAGCTCAGCTGGGAGAGCATCTGCCTTACAAGCAGAGGGTCAGCGGTTCGATCCCGTTAACCTCCACCATATTATTGTCGCGGGGTGGAGCAGTCTGGTAGCTCGTCGGGCTCATAACCCGAAGGTCGCAGGTTCAAATCCTGTCCCCGCAATTCGGTTCCGTGGTGTAGGGGTTAACATGCCTGCCTGTCACGCAGGAGATCGCGGGTTCAAATCCCGTCGGAACCGCCATTTGGCTTGGTAGCTCAGTTGGTAGAGCACTTGATTGAAGCTCAAGGTGTCGGCAGTTCGATTCTGTCCCAAGCCACTTTTTAATAGTTTCATACGGGGGGATAGCGAAGTGGCTAAACGCGGCGGACTGTAAATCCGCTCCTTCGGGTTCAGTGGTTCGAATCCACTTCCCCCCACCATTTTTTATCTTTATAGGGGCATAGTTTAAAGGTAGAACTGAGGTCTCCAAAACCTCCAGTGTGGGTTCGATTCCTACTGCCCCTGCCAAATTTAATATAATGGCGGATGTGGCGAAGTGGTTAACGCACCTGATTGTGGTTCAGGCATTCGTGGGTTCGATTCCCATCATCCGCCCCTTTATAAACGATGGGCCATAGCCAAGCGGTAAGGCAACGGATTTTGATTCCGTCACGCGTTGGTTCGAATCCAGCTGGCCCAGTTTTTTTTGCGGAAGTAGTTCAGTGGTAGAACATCACCTTGCCAAGGTGGGGGTCGCGGGTTCGAACCCCGTCTTCCGCTTTTTCATTTGAATGGCGCCATAGCCAAGTGGTAAGGCAGAGGTCTGCAAAACCTTTATCACCGGTTCAAATCCGGTTGGCGCCTCCATTGAAAAGCAGTTTAATTTAAGTTATACTATATTTGTAACGTGCCGGCGTGGCGGAATTGGCAGACGCGCTGGACTCAAAATCCAGTGCCCGTTAAGGGCGTGCCGGTTCGACCCCGGCCGCCGGTATCAATTAGCCCCAATGCTTTTAGTAGCATTGGGGTTTTTAATTTTTATTAGAAAAACGCTATAAGTTTCCACAAAGTTTCCACTTACTTATAATAAGCTGAGTTCTAAAAGAATTGGTCTAGCTTATCTGCAGTGGATTTTTGTCGATTCGGAAATAAATGACCGTATACGTCAATAGTAGTTGTAATACTCGAATGCCCTAGTCTTTCTTTTATAATGGTATAGTCTTCACCATTATCAATAAGTAAAGCGACATGTGAATGTCTAAAATCGTGTATTCGTATTTTCTTTAGATTCTTATCTCGATTGCATATGGACGCGAACTTTCTATAGATTAAGTCTTTGTTTGTTAGATTAGACGAAAATTGAAAAATAGGTGTTTCGTCAGATTGCTTTAAAAGATAACTTTCGAGTGTGCTTTTTTGAATCATTTTCCATTCAATGAGTTGATCAAGTAAAGATTTATTAATACTAATACGTCTGTTTGAATATTTTGTTTTTGGTGTTGTAATTGTTACGATACCTTTATGAATACTAAAAGATTTATTTATCTCTAATTCTTGCTTATAGACATTTAAATCTTTCCATGTAAGTGCTAGAGCTTCTCCCAGTCTGATACCAGTAAAATATAGGGTCAAAAAGAAGACTTTATATGATTGTTCTGTTGAATCGAGTAATGAAAGAAAATGTTTAAATTCATCGATAGTCCAAAAATCCATTGTTTGCTTTTCTATGGTAAGTTTCTTTATTCCTTTTGCAGGATTACTTTGTAGCATATGGTTTTCCAAACCGATATCTAATATTTTTTTTAGTAATATTGTTATCTTATTACAAGTGTTAGGGCTGAGATTTATAGCTAATAAGTATTCTCTAAACTCTACTACATCATTTTTATTTAATTTTTTAATATTTGCTTTTTCAAAGTATGGAATTATATGAGCCTTATAATTATATTCTTGTGTCTGAACGTATGAAATTTTATGATTCAATAAAATTTCTTCTTTATAATGTCTCCAAAGATCTGCGATTATTAATTTCTGTTTTGATATATGAGTTCTATCAGATAATTCTTCGCGTAATTGTTTTTCAATTATTTGTGCTTCTGCATATGTCGTTATTCCTTTTCGTATTTTTTTTAATCTTTTTCCTGTCAGATTATCAAATCCTGCAGAAACATCGATAATGTATCTACCTCTATTGTCTTTTCTAATACTCATGGCTGACTCCTTGGGTTAAAAGTGATAGTTCTTATTTTTGAAGAAAGTATTCCAATCTGTTTCTAAATCGTGTGCTAAATTAGGTCTGTTTAGTCTTTTATATAGATCAATTTTATCTGCTACTAGTAAGTGAGCATTTTTGTCACCATTAAGATGAGAAATTATTGCTAGATGGGCTTCGGCGTCTATTTCTAAAATTATTTTATCGTGCTTTTTACATAATGGAAGAACTTTAGATAAGTATGATTTAGCTAATATTAGTTCTTTATTATGGATGAAAAATTTTCCTACATTTAAATAAAAAGTACAGTCAAAATTTATTTCTTTTAAAAAGTCTAAATACTTAGCCATTTCTTTTTCGATTCGCCTGATCACTTTGGTTGCTATTTCAAATGGGTAGACATAAAAGAGTTTGGACATAATAAAAATTTCTTGGTATGTCCATTTAGGTCGATTATAGAGTGTACTCCATATTTGAAATGATTCAGGACTTTCAATATTATAGGAATTCTTTTCACTAATTTTTAGAAATACATCCTCTATTACGTACATACAATAAATAATAAAATCAGTAGGATTTTTTTCTAAATGGATTTCCATCTCTTTTATTAACTTGCTGCCAGCTTTTCTCTCGATTGAATTTTTTATACTAGTAAATTCAAAGAAAATCTTATCCGTTGGAAAGAAAGAATAGTCATTCCTTATATACTCAAACTCTCTAAGGCTCATATTAAAGTCATTTAATATACTTTGCAATTTATCAATAGTTATATTTCGTTTTTTTGATTCAATGCTTGCTATTGCAGCTTGTGATAATTCAGTAAAGTCTTGTTGTCGAAGGTTCTTCATAATTCTAATCTCTTTAATCGTTTCTCCTGCTGGTTTCATATATTCACTCCTAATATTACTATATGCTATTATTTTATAAATTCTTAAAATGTTTGTTATAATGTTTACATAGAAGGTGGTGAGATGTAATGAATAGAAATTGGAAGAGTTTATTTTTTAAATCTCTGTTAGTTTTACCGATTGTTGCAAGTTTAGTGAATGTTTTCATCAATATTCATGTTTAAATGTATATTTATTAGACTTCAGAGGTGAATTTGATGGAAGAGTTTGATCGATCAGTTTCTAAAGAAAATTCGGAATATAAAAATATTATAGATCTGATAAATTTAGCAGAAAAAGATAAAAAACTAATGGGACTGCTAAAGAAAGAAAATATTTCCGATGATACGGCAAAAAAAATTGCGATTTTTATTTATGGTAGATTATCAAAAATATGAAATTTCGACCCCTACTTGGAAAAGTAGAGGTCTTTTTTATTCTTCGTTTAATATTTTCCAAAGTTGTTCAAGTTTTTCCAATTTTTCTTTATCGGCATTTTTTAGGATATTTATAAAATCATTTGATGTTTCTAGATTAGATGTAATATGTGAGTCTTCAATTTTAAGATGCGAGTAGCGATCGTTAGTTCTTCCCAATAAATAATCAGTAGAAACATTAAAGTAATCAGCGACTTTTTGAAGTTTATCTGTCGTTGGACTTTGTGTTTTCCATTTATAAAAAAGATTCTCTCCAAAGCCTAATTCTAGAGCTACTTCTTTTACATTTTTCCCTTTCTCTACAGATAATTTTTTTATAATATCAAAAGTAGACAATATAAACCATCCTCGAGCCTGTAAAAACAAAAAGTATTTAATTGAGTAAAAATAATTGACAAAAGTATTCAATTAGATTATTATGTAAATACAAGCTAAATATTTAGTTTAAACCACACAAAAAGCATTTACCTTACGTTTCCCCAAACGCATTGATTTAGTTGGTTATAGAACTATGGCTATATAGTATCAAAAAGAATACTTTTTGTCAATTTGATCTATTTATTTAGCTTGTAGGATAAATATGAAAGGTTGATTATATGGACAAAGATTTTTTATCCAATAAGGATGTTTGTATAGTATTAGGATTAAAAAGAAGTGCTTCCCAGAAGATTATTCAAAAGTTAAATGAAGAATTGGAGTTGGAAGGTTTTAAAACTGTTAGAGGTCGTATAAATAAACGTTATTTTGCTGAAAGATATTTTTTGAACGTAAGTGAAATTGATAATAGTTTAAAGGTGGCTAATCAAATTGAATTACAACCAAACTAAAAATTTCATGAAACAAGCTGTTCCTCTCGCAAGACAAATGGAAGGCGATTGGAACTTACGAATGAGTTTAGCGTTAAAAAGTGTGATGATAGACCACTTTATGAAAGAGCCACTCTCAAAAGAAGTGATTCGATTTTTACTTACAAAAGGGGTTTCTTATCGTCGGATTTGTAAGCATTATGGCGTTTATCGCCGCCAATTAAATGAACTATTAACTTGATCTTGATGGTGTGAAGGTATACCACCATACAGGCGCAAAACAACGTTCACCAATTATTTATTGCTAAAACTGTTCTTTGAAAACTACATAGCCCACACATCAACGAATAACAAATTTTGGGTATAAGAAAAGCGCCTTGATGAATTCAAGAACGCTCCTATAAAATCTCAACAGTTTTATTGTAGCGTAAAACTTGTAGTTTGTCACGTGTGCATTTCGAGTGGTCTCGCTTACGAGAATAATCGTGGCTTGAAAGGCACGGGTTGTCTGTAAACTGAAAACAGTCGGGTTGGCATATCCTTAAAGCCTACTAAGTAATTTTGTATGGGAGCATTAAAAACGAAGTGCAGGGAGCGGCATAAGAAAATAATGCGAGGATTCTTGGAATTACTGATAAGCGCCGTCATGATAAAATAAAATTTTTATCTAGCGAAAATCACCTAGAAAAGAGGTAAGGTGTATGGTAGAAATCAAGATTTTTGTTACCAATCTAGTAAAACATGCGAATGGAATCAAACAAGGCAAGTGGTTTACACTACCAACTTCTTATGAAGAGATCGCGGAAGAAATGGATCTCGAGGAACAAGATGAATATCTTATTCAAGATTATGAAGCACCATTTACGATTAATGAACAAGATTCAATTGATCATTTAAATTATCTTGCTGAACTATTTGATGAACATGCAAGTTCTCCCGTTATAGATTATATCGGGGAACTTGTGTCAGATGGCTATTTTGGCTCGGTTGAGGAAGCGTTAGAATCGATCGATGATATAGTCATTTATGAAGGTTGTTCTAATATGACAGATGTCGCTTATGATATCGTAAAAGCGGGTGGATTTTTCGCAAATGCTTCTGAGTTATTACAACGCTATTTTAACTACCAATCTTTTGCACGAGATTTAGAGATTGAAGGAAACTATTATGTCGCAAATGGTATGGTCTTTGACTTAGGTATTTAAACTAAAAAACAATCTGGAAGAGTATGGTAAAAAGCTATACTCTTTTTTGTTGAAAAAAATAAATGAAATGAGGTTTTAACATGGAAGCTATTTATTTAAAAGAGGAAGAGTTTGGAAAACTCGCATTTTGTAAACGAAATACGATGAATGATTTGACTGAAGGAACAGGCGCAAATCGAAGAGTGACACATAAGTGCTATACCTTATATGGTGCAAAACACGCAGGGGGCTTAGAAGTATTTGTTCCAGAAGAAGTAAATGTGCCACCTTTTGAAAGTGATGTACCTGTCCAATTAGTGAATCCGAAAGTGATTGGACGAACACAGCGATCCAATAGCGGTTCAATTATTCGTTGGGTAGTTATTGCTGAAAATATTTTAAGTGTATAAAACAAATTTAAAGGAGTGTATATTAATGATTCGTGTAAACAAACAAAATAAACTAACGAGTGACAATATTGATTTAGAAAAAACGTTCGGGAAGTTGAAGTTTATTGGGACAGACGGGCAACAAATGGAAACTGCGGACGGGGAATATACAGGAGAGGTAAAAGCTAGACGATATGGTGTGAAAAGTGAAGCGCAGGACGACATTTTAACGATTTTTGTGCCAGCTGAAAAGGAGAACCTAGATATACCGTTTATGGCAGAAGTAAAACTAAAAAATATAAAGATCACACCTTTTGTAGGAGTTAATGATAATAACCGTCCCATCGTCAATTATAAAATTGAGGCTGAAAATATTGTTCCGGTAAATGCTACAAGTAAGCCAGTAGAACCCGAAAAAACAAAACCACAAAAATGATTTGAGGGTTAGCAAATGAAAAAGTTTATTGAAAAGTATATTTATAAATATCGTGGCAAACGGATCAAGTATAAAACCCGATACGCCGTGAAGAAAGCAGGAATCTTGATTGGATTACCTGCTTTTCTTATATTGTTAGTCTTGACAGGGAAATTTTTTCAAGTTATGCCTGCTTTTCCATTAGAGGTTAGTGTAGAAGGTATCAAGGAATATGTGCAGACGATTAACTACATGGGCTTGTTTTATGCTGTTATATCTAGTTTAGGATTTTCTTTCCTTTTCTTATTCATACTGCGTATTATATTCTTTGATCGGTATGTCTTGATGAAACAAAAGCAGCAGGTGGCAAGGTTTATCATTGATCGTGGTTGGTATGATACCGAATCTTTTCAGAAGGAGCAGAAAAATTGGCTAGAGGATATAATGACCTTTGGTAAAAGTACACCGACAAAAACGGTCACAAAGGAGCGAAGGACTTATTTTCCGCGGGTGTATTTCCGATACACCAATGATTTTATCTATATCCGTTTTCCAACAGATGGTAGTGCTTATCAAGAAAATTATTTAGATGTAGCCAAAAGTCTGGAAGTGATGTTATTTGCGGAACTAGTTAGCGAAGTCCGCGAGGAAGGATATATCTGTTATCAATTTATTTATGCTATTAGTCGGGATCGTTTGAATTTATCCGATGTTATTGCTAAAAATGGTTCCTTGAAGCTAATGAAGCGGTCGGAATGGAAATACGATAAAATGCCCCATATGTTGATTTCTGGAGGAACTGGTGCAGGGAAAACTTACGTGATTTTATCGGTTCTATTAGGGCTTGTGAGAGGAGAATGCAAGAAAGAAGATATTTATATTGCTGATCCTAAAAATGCCGATCTAGCTGATTTAGAAGGAATATTTCCGCGTGTTTATTCGCAAGCGACAGGAATACAAATGGTTATTCATAACTTTAGAAAAGCGATGGTAGAACGTTCCGAACAAATGAAACAACATCCTAATTATGAAACTGGGAAAAACTATCGGGCATTGGGATTACGTCCACAATTCTTGATTTTTGATGAAGTGGTTGCTTTTATGGAAATGTTGGATTATAAAGAGCAGGGCAAAGTGATGTCTGATCTAAAACAGATTGTCATGCTTGGTAGACAAGCAGGCTTCTTCTTGATTGCAGGTTTACAGCGACCAGACGCAAAATATTTAGCGGACGGGATTCGAGATCAGTTTCACTACCGAATTGCACTTGGTAAAAATTCAGAAGTTGGGTATTCGATGATGTTTGGCGATACTGATAAGAAATTTTCTCAAAAAGAAGTCGTGGGCTTTGGATACGCAGATAGTGGGAAAGGGGTTATCTCGGAGTTTTATAGTCCACTTGTAAAA
The DNA here is from genome assembly GCF_900638015.1 of Listeria grayi. NCBI lineage: Bacteria > Bacillati > Bacillota > Bacilli > Caryophanales > Listeriaceae > Listeria > Listeria grayi. The sequence goes on along the minus strand of NZ_LR134483.1, from coordinate 2,279,150 downwards.
AAAGATTTTAATTTTATTGAGGCGTTTAAGAAGGTGGTATAAATATGTTCTTCGACGTCGCGCGTCGCGTATGCGGCGACAGCCGCTAGCGACAGCGCAAAGCGACGTGCGACGTCGAAAATGAAGAACCCCCCACTACTAACAGGGGGGTAGAATTGGAAGTGGGAACGGACATGCGCCTTACAGGCTCAATGGCTAAGGGGTGTAAATTTTAGGGGGTAAAAATGAACATTTTAAAACCAAAACAAAAACTGTCCGGTTGTATTGACTATTTTCGTATGACGTTCAAACAACATGACATTGAATTTATATTAAACGAAGTTTTGCGAATGCGAGAAGAATACTTCTTCCGTGAAAAGTCTGGTAAATATGGGTATGTAGAATTATTTCAGTTCGATCAGATTCGCGTATACCTATCAGCGCCACTGGATAAACGAGGCATCATGATCGAACTTGCCGGGCAAGGTTGCCGGGAATTAGAGGCGATACTAGAAGCGCAAAAAAGAACATGGTTTGATTTTATTGAAACAGCTATGCAAGCTGGCGGAAAAATTACGCGGTTAGATATTGCTGTTGATGACACCAAAGAATATATCCATATTCCGGATTGTCTGACCTTTACCGAATTACGATACGCAGAATCAAGATTTAATAGCTTTACGTTTAATGGTACTGGTAATATTAACACTGGCGAAACGGAAGGTGTGACGATCTACTTTGGCTCGAAAAAAAGTAATATTTATTTAACGATGTATCAAAAAAATTATGAACAAGCCAAGAAACAAAAAGTTAGCGTGGAAGAAATCGGCGCATGGAACCGTTACGAATTACGCTTTACCGATGAACGTGCGGAACTTGCCCTCGAGGAATTATTGAAAGTGCGTGATTGTTCGATCGTTGGTCGTGGCGTATTAAAAGAATACCTCGCTTTCCACTATGACGAATCGCTCGACACAGGAAAGTTGAAACTAAAAAAGTTAGTGAAAGGATGGGATCGCTTGATACGTGATATTGATGCCATCCCTTTAAAAGTAGCTCCCAAAACAAACTTTTACCAACGTACCGAAAACTGGCTTCGATCACAAGCAGCGGCGTCTATGCGAATGGTTCAAATTAGGGACGATATGTTAGAAACCGATTCCACGATCGAGGACATGATCACCCGGGCAAAATTAAGTGATCGACAAGTCCATATGTTAGAAGTCCTTGTAGGTAATATGCAAGACTTTATCTGTGAATAAGCAAACGAAAACCGATTCTTCTTAGAACGGTTATTTTTTATGCCAAAAATCAGTAAGGAGTGATGGAAATGGCTGTAAAACCAAGTGTTAGGCAGGAACCTATCAATCTATATGTCGAAGCAGAACGTGCTCTTGACGCTTTTCTAAGTTGTTATGACAAACAGATAAATGATTTACGCGTGAAATGGCAGAGAGGGATTAATGCTATGAGTGAGAAGGAAAAATCGGGGATTGTGAAGGCAAGTCGTTACATGCTGAAAACCCATCATGAAACGTTTAACCGATCCATTTATCAGTTCTTATCCAACTACTTTCAAAACAAGTCTTTCAATTTAAACCCAGATGAGAAGCAATATATCGTCGATTATGTTATTGATGAAATTCAACGAGAAGTGGACGAGATCTATTTTCCATCCTCATGAAAAATGGCGTGAATGAAGTGCTTCGGGAACTTGGTTTTGTAGTTGGCATACCGTATTACGTGTTTTATAAAGACATGACGCGTTATACCACTTTACTGATTGAAGGACAGAAAGTGAAAGGCTTTGCAGAAATTCGATATACGCTATACCGGGCAACATACGAAAAAAGATTTCATGGGAAAATGACACGTGTCTATGTGTATTTGGATAAAAAAAGTGTAACGGAACTGATCGCTTATGCACGTATGTTAGTCAAGAAAGGAGATTGAAATGAAAAATTTAATAGCCCTCTTATTTTCGGATATAGGCGTTTATAGTTTTGTGCTTATGACAACTATTTTTGTGATCGCGCTAGTTATCATTCTTTGTTTCGAAGGGAATCTTGCAAGAAAGCGAAAACGAAAAGTAGATAAAATTGCGCTGTATTTACAATGTGATAGGCAAGCACTTACGTTCTTGAATGATTTAGAAGAAGATAATGCCTATATTTCTGTTCTCCAAGAAGGACAGCTGATCGAATTATTGGTATTACCAAAAAAACCATACTTTGTTATTAAAGAGATATATCGAGAAAAACTAAAAGGAGTAGAAGAAATTGGAAACAGCTAAAATATTTTACGTAAAACGGAAAGCCATTAAGAATTTGGATGGCAAAATATTTGAAGCCTTGCGAATTAAATTACGAGAATTATGTCAAACGGGCGAAGCCTTTGACGCTACCTATATCACCGATCAAAGGGTGCTACAAAAATATCAAAACACCAACCGTTATGTGAAATTTTATTGTTAAAAGCTACGAGAAACCGATTCGAATGAGAACGGTTATTTTTTATGAAAAGAGGTGACACATGCGTATTCGCTCTCCAACAAATAGCCCAAATAGATCACTATCTACAAGAAAAATAAAACAGGAAAGAAGGAAATAGAATGAACAGTAAAACAATAAGTAAAAGGCTAGGAAGCACCCTGTGTGTCTGTGTGCTAACAACTAGCGCACTTTTAGGTGTCGCGCATATCAATCCGGAAACAGCCTATGCGAAAGATGCAAAAATTGTAGCGAACGGCGATGGAACGGTTAGTAATGACTATACCTTTATCGCGCAATTTTTAAAGGATACGAAAACGGAAAAAGTGGGAACTATCGGCAAAGTTTTTACGAATGATAAAGGAATCAAAATGCTTTATATTGATCCCTATAACGCAAAAAATAAAAATGCCAAAGTTCGCTATAACAATGTGGGCGAATATAATGGGAAAAAGGTAGACGCGATTATTACCGTGAAAGACTGGAGTACCTACTCACTAAAAAATGCCTATATCAATGTGCGTATGCAAAAAAGTCTTGCGATTGAAATGCGAGGAATGAATAGTGCGACAGTGAACACCACTTTCTATGAACACGGAACGAATAAAGTCTTAAAAGTGAAAGGTTTTATGTCTTATGGTGATATTGACGCAGGACAATCCGTTTCTATTCCTAAAACGGGTATTGATACTTTCTATCTCAGTAAAGATACCGTTTTAAAGTATACCGATAAGCAAGATAGTGTCCTTTTTGAATCACAAACGACAAAAGATACTCCTGCTACGGATATTAAAACTTTAGTAACTGGGACTTATGAAGGAACAGGAATAACTACCAAATTCATTAAAAATATGGCTTTATATGAAGGACGTACACCGGAAAGCTATATGAAAAATGAAACAGATGCTTACAAAACTGGTTTGAATTTTGACTATTACTACACAACTGGTAAAAAGCCTGTGCCAACAGAAAATCAAGTACCTATTAAACGGGTGTCGGATAGTGATGAAAAAGATAAAGTGGAAAATACGTTGAAATCGGAGGAAGAAACGTACCATTATACGTTGACGCATAATCTTCCAGATGAATCGCCAGATTTTTATCATACGTCTTATAGTATCACTGACCCGATCATTCCAGAGTTGAAAGTCACAAACATCAAAGTAACCGATGAAAACAAACAAGACGTATCGAAGCGCTTTGATATTTCGGTGGATAAGGCAAACGTCTTACACGTGGTCGCTAAAAAAGCAGAACTCGCGAAAGCAGCTATTTACGGTCACACATACAAAGTAACGTTTGACGCGACGATTCGAGATGGCGCTGATTTATCAAAGTATCTCAATGACAAAGGCGAGATCGACATCAAAAACAAAGCGACCGCCGAAGTAGATAAGGATAAGAAACCGTCTAATAACACCGATACGCATATCCCTTCCATTGTAGAAAAGGCAGTGAAGAAAATAGTCGCTAAGAACGGAAAACTTGTTGATTCTGAAAGTTTAAAACAAGGACAAGCAGTTCAATATCGACTAGATTTTACAGCTCCGAATAATCAAATTATCAAGACACTTTCTGTTTATGATGATATGGAAGATGTCCTCGATTATCAACAGGCGAAAGTCTATGATACCAAAACGAAGAAAGAGATTACTGATCAAGGAACACTCCAAGTAGATAAGAATAAAGAAAAAGTAACCTGGACAGCGAAAAAACCAACTGATTTCTTTGGTAAATCCTTTTATATGATTGTGGACGCAAAAGTGAAGACAAACGCCGACTTATCTAAATACAAAAAAGGAAAGGAATATGTGATTCCGAATGATGCCCATATGCTTGTGAATGGAAAAGATACCAAAACCAAGCAAGTGGACATCCATATTCCGATCTCTGCCAAAAAAGTAGTAACTCCAAAGCCAAAATCTGCCCCTAAGCCAGCACCAAAACCAACACCAGTTATTCCAAAAACAAGTGGTAATGGTTCCGGATATGGTTTTTTTGATTTCATTCAAGGATTATTTAAATAACAAGAAGAGAGAGGGGCGATGTTTGCCCCTCCTTTCTTTAGAAAGGAAATGACAATGAGAAAAAATAAAAAAAGATGGATTTTATTGCTGCTTTTAGTAGCCCTTTTGTTGACATTAGGAATGGGGGGGTTATTTGCTTATCAAGATCATCAGCACGCGAAGGATAAAGAAACCTATCAAAAGGTAATGAAACAAGCTGCGCAGAAGCAATCTTCCATATCAGACAAACCAGCAAAACGTCCTGATCCTTCTAAAACAGTGAAGGTCGAACGTCCAACGATGAAAGATTTACAGGCTTTTAGTCAAACAAAAGCCTACCAACAAGCGATTATTAATAAAATTGGTTCCATTAGTATTCCAGATTTTGAGTTAGTATTGCCGATTATTCAAGAAACGACGAATGCGCATTTAAAAGCTGGCGTAACGACATATAATGACACAAAACTAGGAAAGGGAAACTTTGTTTTACTCGGTCATAATATGGGAGAGCAAGGAATTCTATTCTCTGATGTACCAACACTGAAAAAAGGGGATGCGTTGAATGTAACAGTAGGCACGGAAACGAAACGTTATCAAGTCTCAAAAAAGAAGGTTGTTAAATACACCGACGGAACAGCGCTATTACCAACAAAAAACGAACAGTTGACATTGATTACCTGTGATAAAGGAACAGCTACCGATTACCGGGTTGTGATTACAGCCTTACCAATGGACTAAGAAAGGAGGAAACTATGTGAGTGAAGAAGGCAAAGAAGCCCAAAAAAGTTTTTGGGGGGCGTCCAAACAAAAAATAAAAAACATTGAACGCTCCGAAAAAAGACGAAATAAATTACAAAAAGATACCTCGAGGCGCGTTGCCGTTTTTGTCTGGTCGTTACTTCTTTTTACTGCGCTTTTTACGACACTGGGTATTTTCTTGTCACTTAACACGCGTTCTGCCTTTAATGATCTATCGCGTGCAGTTCAACAGCCGGAAAAGGAAATGGCGCTACGATCGGTTAATACGATTGCCGGACAGAACTTTTTAAAAGATTTTATTCCGGCTTATATTAATGTAAGCAATAACGCAGATGCCTTAAAAAAACGGCAAGAAACCTTACAGACCTATCTAGCGAAAAAGGACAATTCTGATATGGAGGAATCTCCTTTTGATGTTACTGGAATTAAGGGCAATCGTATTTTTAAAAATTGCTCTTTGTATAATACCGTTGAACAAGATAAAACCACGATCTTTCAGTACCGTGTCACGTTTGTCAATCAAACCGTCACCGAACGAACGGTGGAAAAAAAGGTCAAAAAAGGAAAAGGTAAAAAGAAGAAGACGGTTATTAAAAAACATAACGTGCAGGATAAAAAAGAAAAAGAGCAGACGGGGCTTTTAAACATTCCGGTCATTGCGAATGGCACCGGTTATGCCGTGAAGGGAACGCCTTACTTTTCGGCTAATTATGGCTTGAAAGGAACGATCAAAGTCAAAGCCGAAGAACTACCGGAATATTCCGGAACGCAAAGCAAAGCCATCGAAGCCTTTTTGCAGGACTTCTTTACGAAATATACGACAACCAAAAAAGAAGATATGGCGTATATGATGAAAACCCCCGAAACCATACAAGGTTTCTTTTCTTTTGCGAAAATCAACAACTTGACGCTTTATCAAGGCAAAGAGGGCGTGATTGCGAAAGGCGTTGCGGTATTTGAAGAGAAAGAAACAAAAATTCCGACTGACGAGTCGTTTACCATACATTTACAGAAAAAAGGCGGACAGTATTTTGTGTCTGACTTCAAACACGAATAGGAGGAAATAAAATGGAATTATGGAATCAAATGATGGCGCTTGGTGCATTGCCCACGCTGAATGGTGTGACTTCATGGGTGATTAAAATTGTCGTCCAGCTCTTAATGATCGTGGTATTCTTCTTGATTGCGAAGCATGCCGTAAAAATGAAAATTGGTGGTGTCATTGGCGCTGTGATCTTAGGATCAGCAGGCGTTTTTATGGTACAAAACTTTACAATGGTGCAAGGTTGGGTTGCCGCCTTGCTGAAATTACTGTGAGGGTATGCGTGTATGAAACAGGTTTTTAATTATCGCAAGGCCTTTCGAGAGCCAAAGCGTTTTCAACAAGTCACAAAGAACTTTACGTTGCCGATCGCTTTTGAGTTAATACCAGTATTAAATTTTATCTTATTTATTGTTCTTTTCTTTGGAATAGGAGCAGGCATTCGGAAAATCTTTCCGAGTGCTTTCTCTAGTTCTTGGGTATTTTGGCTTGTTGCCCCGTCCTTACTTTGCACAATTTTCGTTGCAAAAGCAAAGCCAGATGGCAAAAATATTTATTTGTATCTATGGGATTTAGCCAAATACCTTGTTCGGGAAAAATGGGCAAATAAAGTATACTGCGGCGATGAAGCCGTGTTATATCATCATATGAAAATTACTTTTCGAGGCATAAAAGCAACTCGAAAAAGAAGGAAGGAGCGAAGCAAACGTGCAGTTAAAAACACCAATGAAAGCCCTACACAAGAATCTACTATTGACCCGAACGGGTGATGTGTGGGCGTATTACCGGGTGCAGGGACAGTCGATCGCCACACAAAATAAAAAAGTATTGGCTCGTTTTAAAAGGCAATGGGAAACTTTCTATGAAGAGATCGCCAGTTATACCGATTTTGAACTGCGGATGTACCCGAAAGATTATCAGTTAGAAGAACGTTTTCAAGCGTTAGAGAAAGATATTTCCAAAGAAAGTAAGGCGGTTGCGTCTTACTACAATAAAGAAGCGGTCAACATTTTAAAATATCGCTTGGGACGCTTAACGAAGTATGACTTCGTGATCGGAATTAAACTAAAAGCAGATATGTCGGCGCTTGATGTTCAACTAAAAGAGAATGTCATGCGTTTATTCTCTACCATGACAAATACGGTCGTGAATCTATTTGGCTGGGAACAAAATGTGACGGAAGACTTTTTTAAACAATACAAAGAAATTGAAGAAACTACCGCAAACTTAGTGGCTTCGGTGCAAGGATCACGGATGACAGAAGACGACTTGATTTATTTAAATCGGTATAACTTCATTCGTGGACTAGAACATGATGCGCAGGAAGCCTCTAGCAATAAAAAAGTATCGGCAATCACAGATAGTCTAATTGATCCACGTCATGGCGCAAGTCTTGGTTTAGAAAGTGACGAGGAAAAAGGCGTCACAAGTTTTGTTGTGGTGGACGAATTTCCGGAAAACATGGCAAACAGTGATCTTTTCTTTGAAGCGCAAGCCATGCCTTTTCCGGTTGAGGTTACCGTCAAAGCGCAAGTGGAAGGCAAAGCTAAAACAAAGACAGGGCTAAGTTTAAAGAAACAACAGCTCAAAGAAACGGCGAAAGAACAGAACCAGTCCGGCGATCAAACCGATAGAAGTATATCAACAAGTAGCTATATGCTTCGGCACCTGCAAGATGAAATTAAGCGTGAAGCTACCCACTTAGTGAACTGGTTAGCTGTCTTGACCGTCACTGGAAAAGACAAGAAAGAATGCCGGGAAAAAGCAAGCATACTCAAGCGATATATGCGTAGTTTAGGCGTGATTTGCCGGGTTCCGGTTGCCGATCAGTTGTATCTTTTTTATAAAGTATTGCCGGGAGAAAAACTGGAAGTCACAGACAAGAACTGGCTTCAAAAGACATTATATGATGGCTTAGCAGAATGTGCTTTCGGGATCAATTCCGAAGCAGGCTCACGGATCGGTTTTCCGATTGGGTGGGTCGATCGCTTTAATGAGCATACGGACTTAGAGAGTGCGATCGCGTCGAGCCGGGATTTTATTTTATATCACCCGTTTATGGCGAACCAACAAATACGGGGTTCCAAAACGCGAAGTCCACATGTGTTGATTACAGGTGACACCGGGAATGGGAAATCCTTCTTAGCGAAACTACTTTTTACCTACGTGACGTTCCTTGATATCCGTGGACTGTATATTGATCCGAAAAAAGAACTACGCAAATGGATCAACAAAGTGATTCGCGATGAAGCGATCCGAAAGAAATATCCGCTTTACGTAGAACACTTAGAGAAATTTCATTTTATTACCCTTGACGCTCGGAACGAGGAAAACTGGGGAGCGCTTGATCCGATTTGTTTGCTTCCTAGTATGGACGCAAAAGAACTGGTACAAGTAATTTTCCAACAAGTATATGACTTTAAAGGAAAAGATATTGTGCGAACGGCGTTCTTAAAAGCCATTACCTCTGTCATCGAACGAAAACAGCAAGGCGAGATAGTAGGAAGTATGCACATTATTGAAACCATGGCAATGTCGGAAACAAAAGAAGTCAGGGAAGCAGCCGATTTACTTCGAGAACTAGTCGCGGACAGTGTCCTAAAATTAGTGATTCATGATGGAACAAACCCAACGTTATCTCTTACGGAACGTATTTCGATTATTGAAATTGAAAACTTAGACTTACCGGAAGCGACCGATGAATTTATCAGCTACACCGACGCACAATTGAAATCCAGTGCGGTCATGTTTGCGCTTGGGAAGTTTTGCGAGTTATTCGGACAAAATAAAGAAGAAAAGACGGTCGAATTTATTGACGAAGCGTGGATCATTATTAATAGCCCACAAGGAAAAAAAGTCGCTAAAAGCATGCGACGTGTGGGTCGATCCTATGAAAATGCGTTGTTCTTTATTTCCCAAAGCACAAAAGATGCTTTAACGGAGGAAGATTCGGGAAACTTTGGCGTTGCCTTTGCGTTTGATGAACCGAATGAGCGAAAAGAAATTTTGAAATGGATGGGGATGGAACAAACGGAAGAAAACGAAGAAATGCTCGATTCGATGTTTCAAGGACAATGCTTGTTTAAAGATATTTACGGTCGAACGAATAAAATCTCAATCGAATGTTTGTTTGATGAATGGCTTGGAAGTTTAGAAACGATTCAAAAAACCGAAGCAGCCTATGCAGAAGAAGCCTTCTTATAGGCTAGAGAGGAGAAAAGATGGAACTTGCTTTATTAAGTAGTACGATCATTACGTCAACCGGGATGTATAAAGTCGAAGATATTTCTGAAAAGGAAGCTCGGGAGCTGTTTTGGTTATACCAATCTAGCTATCAAAGCTATATCGGTCACGAGGCAACCGCACATTTACTTTCGGAGATTTTAAACTATCCGATCACGATTAACCGAAAACGATTTTACCACAATAAATACCAAAAGGCGCTTTGTTTTCGATTACACCAACGTTTGCAGGAACAAGATGTGGTTGATTATGCAAGACTACGACAGATGAACTACAGTTTTTATTTAATGACAAAAATCGATTAGGAAGGAGTAGGGACATGAAAAAATGGCAGTGGGTACTTGTGATACTTTGTTGTATCACTTTTTTTATGCAGGGAATGACGGTGCAGGCAAAAGAAAAAGAAGCGCTATCTGAAAATCAAACGAAGCCAAAGGTGGTGAAGGAAGGGGGCGTGGAACTTCACATTAAGCGATTTCCCCTTTCTAGGTATCAAGTAAATAATGAAGCAGCCGATACCAAATTTAAAGGAACGTTTGTTAGCCTTGCGAATGCAGGTTCAACAGTGACACAAATGACAGCAGTGGTCGTTGATACCGCCATGGATGAACTGTTTAATTTAAAAGTGATCGATAAGTTCGCAGGGAACATTACTTCGATTAGTACGAGTTTGTATCACGTTTTGCTAGCAAACTTTGGTAAAATTTTATTTGTGTATGCGATTGGCTATATTTTCTACTTGGCATTAGTTAGACAACGTGCAGCGGAAGCGATGAAAAAAGGGCTTTTATTTCTTGTCGTTATGGTGCTGGGTGGTTGGTATATGGCACATAGCGGTTATGTGATCAAAGGACTAAATGCTTTGTCGACGGAAACGCAAGGGAAACTGATGGTCGTAGGAAATAAAATTGTTGACGTTGCGAATGGGCAAGGAAACTACGGAGATTCCAATAAAGTACAGAAGGGCAAGGAACAGCTTGGTACAGTATCGATTTTACGTAATGTGTATTTTGATATGGCTGTAGAAAAGCCATTTTTATTAACTAATTTTGGCGAAACTAGTAAAGAAAAGATCAATAAACAAAAAACAGATAGTGGTCTTTCACGCACAGATACTTTGTTATCATATAAATTAAGTGAAGACGGTGAAAAAGAAAAAAGTGATTTCGTGGAGAAAGAAATTGATAAGCACAATAATGAAAATTTAGAGTCTGGAAATGTATTTACTCAATGGGGACAGGCGAGCTTTGGGGCTATTGTGTCCATCGCTTTTGGAATCCCTTTTTTAGGATTAGCGTTAGTTAGCTTTTTACTACAATATATCGCAATCTTAATTGCCCTTGTGTTGCCGGTCATGTTGTTACTTTCCTTTATTCCTCAGTTCGCAAATTCCTTTTTTGTGGGTTTTAAAAGTTTAGTAGTGGTTTTCCTAACAAAAGCAGCACTAGCGGTTATGATCTTGGTCATTTATCTCATTAGCGCGATGACCGATTCATTGATACCGCCTACTTCCTTTGGCATGTATGTATTAAATATGGTGGTAGTTGCGGTAATCTTTATCGTGATGATTTTAAAACGCGATAAGTTAGTGAAATTTATTACTGCCGGGAAAGTCCAACAAGTGGATGGCAATTTATTAAAAAATGTGAAAAAAGATATGGTAGAGCCAGCATTTAGTGTTTCGAAAAATGCGGCAAAAGGAGGCGTGGCACTTGCAACTACACCAGTAAAAGCTGGAGCGGCGGTCATTAATAAGGGACGCGATATGTGGAATAAGTATAAAGGAGAGGGGACATCACTAGAAGGATCAGAAGACAAAACACCTTCTAATGAACGAACGAAGCAAAAAAAAGAGGAAGGAAAACAAAGCTTGCGTCCCGAAGGTAAAGCGCTAACACCGAGAGAAAATCAAACTAATCAACCGAATTCTTCTAATAATATTTCACCAGATACAAAAAATGTGGGCGAACAAAGCAACAAAACGTCTACTGGCACACCTGTTTCGATACAAGATAATGAGAAATACCCGGAAGAAGCACGCACCGAACAAACGATCACAACGTCAAAAGGGAAAAAGGTAGCCTTACATGTCCACTCTGATTCTCAAGAAGACATAGAGCGTAGTGAACAACAACCACCACCACTCAAAGAACCGAAAGTATCTAAGGAGAAGGTTGTGCCACCTCGGACTTCTGCGCAACAACAAATAGAAAGAAAGCTCTCTTCACATCCCGAAGCATTCGAGCCGGATTTATCGGAAGAAGAGAGCGCTCAATCGAAGTCCACCATCCTTCAAAATTATGCGAAGCAAAAGAGAGATAAGCAATGAAAAAGTGGCTAGTCTTGGGGGCTATACCCCTACTTGTTATCGGAATGATGGTGGCGCTTTTTATGTTTCTTCTCTTTGAAGATAATAGTTTTGAAGAAGATAGTGGTGGTGGCGACATGACGGGGTGTTCCATTGACGGTTTAAATCATCAAAAATGGGATACTACGTTTAAAAAGGCGGGTGTACTGAAAGATAAAGGCGACAAAATTATAGAAGTTGCAGAGAAGCAGGGCATCGACCCGGTTTTGTTTGCGGCAATCACCTTTAGTGAAACAGGATGGGGAACTAGTAACGCGGTTGTGAATTACCACAATCCGGGAGGGATTATGGATACGGCGACAGGAATGGCGACCGTCAAGCATTTCAAGTCGTTGGATGAAGGCTTAGAAGTAATGGGGGTCACGCTCCATAATCGGATTGTTAAAGATAAGCTAGATACTGTAGAAAAGTTAGGCAATGTCTATGCGCCGATTGGTGTATCGAATGATCCTACCAACTTAAATGCGAATTGGATACCCACTGTGAAAGGAATGGTGACGCAGTTAGGCGGATTGACGAAAAATTGTGCGAATGATGGAAGTGGTGGTACTGGAAAATATATTGTTCCGGTCAATAATCCGATTGTTTCCAGTGGTTTTATAAATCGGGTTAACCCTGTGACAGGTGTAGCAGAACATCATAAAGGATTAGATTTCGCTAATCCGATTGGCAGTCCAATTAAAGCAGCAGATGATGGGAAAGTCGTTGTTGCCAAACATAATGCGGCATACGGAAGTGGATATGGTGGGTATGGGAACGTAACGGTGATTGAACACAAGAAAAATAAAGAGTGGACACTTTACGCGCATCAATCGGAAATTGATGTGAAAGAAGGGCAGCAGGTCAAACAAGGCGATGTCATCGGGAAAATTGGATCTACCGGGCAATCGACCGGACCGCATCTTCATTTTGAGATTCGTAAACAACTAATGGGAGGGCAAATCGATCCAGCACCAGTTCTTGGCATTGTATCAAAAGAATAAGAAAGGAAGCGAAGGAATGAAACGAATGATCACAGGTTTTATAGTTATAGTGATTTTATGTGTTGGAGTTAGTGGCTATTATCTTGTACAAGATAGTCAGATCAAACAGGATAAAGAGAAGTTAGAGCAGCAATTAAAGCATAGTCAAAAGAAGGAAAAAGAATTGACTCGAAAAAATAAACGATTGAAGCTAGAAACTTCGGGAAAACAGGCAGATCAACAAAAAGGGAAAGCGGCACTCAAAACAATCCATCAGCAACATGAAATATTAGAATTCAATCAAAAGATGCTTCAGGTGCTTTACACGTATGCAGATATTTCAGCAAGAGAAAAAGCGCTTCAATCTCTCTCTTCTAAAACGCTACAAGAAAAGCTAGCGAAGGCAAAAAGTGATACGCCGAATAAAGCAAATGAAGTAAAGTCAAAGTTACAAGACTATCAGTCCTATCTATATCAACAAGACTCTACACATTTTGTGGTTTATAATGAAGTGAATAGTGAACTAGAAACTGCCGGAAGACAACAGGCGATGAAGGGATACGTGAAAGTATCTATTACGATAAATGGCAGAACCAAACGTATAGATAATCTTGAATTTGTGGATCAATGAGCTTATAATTCAATAAGGAGGTACTAGCCTCCTTTACATATAATTGATAACAGAATGAGGGATGAAAAAAATGAAAAAAAGATGGATGTTTGTGATTATTAGCGTTTTAAGTATTTTTGTTTTGGCTAGTTGTGGAAGTGGTAAATACGATAAATCCATTGACTCGGTATTTAGTTTAGAGAAAGATAAGAATGTTTGGAATAATGAAGAGAAAGGGCAAATTAATCGTAGTAAATCTGAAGTATGGGTTTTTAATGATGGGAAATATATTGAAATAGACTTTCCAGGGAAAGACTACAAGAACAAACCAATTACTTATAAGAGATATTTTAAATTAAATTCAAAAGATGAATATGAAACAGCTGATTTTGACACTAAAACTTATATAAAAGAGGACGCAAAACTTGTTTACCATGAGAAAAATGGTGAGCAGGTCAAAGAGTGACTATTTGTAGTTGAAATCTCATATTTTTTTTGTGGAATAAGTAAAAATCGTAAGGAGCGATCATGATTAAATTACATCATATATTTTTAGTTGTGGGAGTATTACTGATAGCATTTTGTTATAACCTTTTTAAGAAGCTATTTCAAGCAGACTGTCCAACCTGTATAGGAATGTTTAGTCCGTTTATTCTTCTAATTGGCGTAGCTGGAAGCGTCCTTTTTACTATAGGTCTAATAAAGTGGATAAAGAATCTACGACGGTAAAAAGTAAAGGAAGAATAGTTATATCCGAGTTTTCAAAGATAGTTATTTAAATTGGTAGATTTTATAATATAGTGTAACTATGTTAGCATAGCAAGTGGAAAGTATTGCTTTGCACCAAAAAGCCTCCTAACTCGGGCGTGAGTAATAGGAGGTTTTTTTGTCGTGTATTTGTGTCGATTGTTTAATCAATGGTTGTAGGTTACTAGAATGCAATCGACATCGTACAGCATAGTCATCGTTTTATTAGCTGTTTCTTCTATTATATAAATACTCGCCTATCTTTTATAAAATTTGTTATACTAGTAACAGACATAGACAACAAGGAGATGAAGGCATGTGAGTTACAAAACACAAATAAAAAGTACGATAAACGCAAGAAGAGCAGTACTCGAAGAAGCAAAATCTTCTGCGGCTCGAAGGCGCAGGCAATTAGCAGATGAAAATCACAAAGAAATCGAAACGTTAGAAAATACGCTAATGAATATCGAAAGTCTATTAGGAAGTATGATCTCCCTTTGTAACGAAAAAGCAGCGCAATTAAGGGAGGACTTCTAACAATGACGCAAGAGATAAAATGGACAGCAGGAGAAGTTTTACAAGAATTGCAACGTGCCGAACACGCACTAGAAAAATTTTTAACCGAAATGAAGCACTTAGAGAGAAAATTAACTAAAGTCGAACAGATGAAATCCCCTAATTTTATCACGAGGTATACCGAAGTTCAGCGTGCGATGGAGAAGACAATCCATTCGTGGAGCTTGAATAGTTTACAAAAAGATATCCAAACAAGTAAGAAAGCCGTGCAGAGCGTGATCCAACAAGACAAACAACTAGGCGGTGGGAAATAGTGGAATTTAAACTCACCATGGGAGAAATGGAAGAAGCGGTTCGAGCGCTTTATAAAATGAAACACTCCCTCAAAACATTAGATAGTTCACTTGGTAGATTACAACGTGACATCCAAAAACAAGATGGAAAGCTAGCCAAAGCTATGAATATCGCGTATGGCGGACATCGTGACACGATAGACCGGGAAACGGTTGCGGTGGAGAAACTTTTCAAATACTTATCCAGTTACATGGAAGATTTCCGGAGTATTGATGGCGAGATTTACCCAAATCGACCCAGTATTGTGAATCCCACGATCTTGCGGACGATAACAAAAACACAGGAACAGGAATTGCACGATTTAAATTATAGCGTCTTCGCTTCCCATGCGCCACCTAGAAGTATGTTTCCAGTTCTCGATGATAAGCCTGATATGAAAGCGAATCAGACGCATAATAAACAAGTGCTAGAAGAGTTAGACCGGGAACTTAAACAAAAAATACGGCAATTGCAGGATTCAGAAGGACATGAATTGGCAAAAACAGCGAAGAAAATGGAACAATTGTTACAGATGGAAAATAGTCATGCTTCCCGTATCGAAAAAGATTATCGGAACTATGATCGAAATAAAACAAGACAAATTGGGGCAAGCTTTCGAGATTTTGGAAGAGATAATTTGAAAGGTATTCTATCAATCTTTTTCCATCCAGTACAAACAGCCGAAAATATGAAAAATTTGGCTACAATGTTCTTCAACAGTCCTTTTGATACATTTAAATTAATTGCTTATCAAGGTGTAGTAAAACCATATAGTAATGGCGACGTTCATGGATTCACACGTTCTTTTTTAAATATTGTTGGTTTTGTGGGAGTTATTGGAGGGGTTAGTAAACTTGCCATACTTAAAAAGGCTAGGACGCTAAAGCCATCTAAAGATTTTATTGGAAAATATAAAGGTAAGAAAGTTTCTTTAAATAAAACAAATAGTAACATCAAGTTTTATAAGCGAAGTAACAAAAAGGTAAAGGAGAAAATTAATTCTGATAAATATCCAAATTTGGTTAACTATGGAGAGCATTACCGAAAAGGAAAAAATGGACGCAAAGAATTACTTCCTAACATTACTTATATTACCGAGGATGGTTATATTTATAAGACAGATCAATTTGGAAGGATTATTTCAGCTAAAACCGATAATCTGATTCTAGGTAATGGTAAGCGAAATACACATAGCCAAAAAGTTGTAGGAAGAGAAGACCGATTAGCAACAGATGATGGTGGACACTTGTTTGCTAACCAATTTAAGGGTTCTGGAGATATTGATAATCTGGTTGCCATGCATAAAGGAATTAATCGATCAGGTGGCAAATGGTATAATATAGAGAAAGCATGGAAAAAGGCACTAAGCTCCGATCCTCCTAAAAAGGTTGAAGTGAATATAAATCCAATATATAAGGGTAGTTCTCAAAGACCGGATAGTTTTGTAATTAAAACTAAAATTGATGGGATAGTTACGAAAGATTTTATATTAAATAAATAGGAGGAATAATATATGTTTGAAGAGAAATTAAAAGAAAAATATAGTGAAATTGCAGAACAAGTTAATTCTATGATTCCAATTAAGTGGGAAGAGTTTTTCTTGCATGGAGAGGCAGGAGAAGACGGAGGAGCAGTTTACTTTTTCT
Source organism: Listeria grayi (assembly GCF_900638015.1). Classification (NCBI taxonomy): domain Bacteria; kingdom Bacillati; phylum Bacillota; class Bacilli; order Caryophanales; family Listeriaceae; genus Listeria; species Listeria grayi. The sequence goes on along the minus strand of NZ_LR134483.1, from coordinate 2,262,450 downwards.
TTAAAGAAGTAGGAAAAGATGATTATATCTATTCCGAAGAAATACATGAAATTTTTAACATAGACGAATCTAGTTTAGATATAGAAACATATAAATTATATCAACTAGTATCTGAATTAAAGTTCTTATTTATTGAAGACGAACAGGAACCATGGTTTTCTGTTATGATCCATTTAACAGTAAAAGGAGAATTGAATGTTGAATTTGATTATATGAACTGGCTTGAAACTCCTTTTGGATCGGGAGCACGTAGAGTTTATTTTGAAAAGAAATATTTAGGAAAAGAACCCGATGCTGAATATTGGGCTAATGAAATACGAGAGATTGAGGAATGGATCAGAGTCAATAGTTGAATTTACAAGCGCTTCGATCTATCTAGTGAAAATTAATTTAATTTGAAGAGATATTTGAACTTAGAAGAGCTACTGAATTTAAGTAGTATTTAAATCTGAGGAAACAGTACGCAAAAAAGGGGGAGGATAATTTTATGAAGAATAAAGAAACTTTGAGTTTTGGTAAAATTGTATATTTAGATGAGCAAGCAGTAGTAGATTTTTTACAACTAAGTAATAATGGCGAGGTGTTTGAAGTAATAAAAAAAGTTTCTGAAGCTGTAGCAGGAATAGAGACAGAAGCAAAAATCGAAAAGAGCCTTTTTAATATTGCTAAATTCAAATTATCAGGTAATGCTTCCTATCAAAAGAATAATATTGTTGAAACACAGATTACTAATACTTTGATAAGTAGTTTTAAGAGTGCGATTACTAACAATGAAGGAATAATAATACCATTATCTAATTTGAAATTATTTATGTATAAAGATTCAGCTGCATATTTTAGGTCGTTAGTTCCTGTTTTAAATATGATTAAAGATATAGATAAAGTTGCAACGATGAGCGAGGAAGATAGAGAGAATTTTGCGGGATTTAAAATCCATGAAATGGGTGCTACTCTAGACTCGTTGTCTGGGTATTATGAATTTATTTGTGAAACTGAAGATAATAGCAAAAAGATTGTAAGATTTAATATTTCTGGGTTAAGAAATAATTATACGCTGAATGATTTAACTAAAATGAATTTAAAGTTATATGGAATAGAAGTTGGTAAATCGAAAGATGCGAATCTAGCATTTGAACATATGATGGATACTATGTTACAAGAAAATGTTAATTCACTTGAATCTGAAGATTATGATCAAATTAAAGAAAAAAATAAGACTGAGAGTTTAGAACTTCCTATAATTGATATTTTGATGGCAGGTGTATGACAATGGGTTTGGAAATAAAGGTTTACATCGAACCTAGAGATATTTTTAATAGTCGTATCGAACATTTTGAAAAAAAAGTTTCATTTAGTGAGGTAACTAAAACGTGGGATAGTAACGATTCATCTATAGATAAATTAGCACTCTTGAAGGCTAATCAGATTTGCATTATTTCAACTGAGGATTGTTCAGGATTAAATTCTCATGTGCTAGAAAATTTCGATTCATTAGTTAGAATACTTGAAGAATCACAGATTGAAAAAGTTTTGATTAATAATCCGCCATTGTTTTTGTTGAATAAGATTAAGCTCTTTTCAGAGAAAATTCCTATAGAAAAGCACCAATATAAAAAAGTTACAGAAAATAAAATTAAACAAATAAATAAACATTTCGATGAGAAAATAATAGGACAGAAAAAAGCTAAAAAGATAATTTGCCGAAAACTTTTGGCGCAGCTAATACGTCCTTCGAAAAAGCCGTTAGTTTTAATGTTTTATGGTAACCCTGGTATCGGTAAAACTGAAACTGCAAAATATATTTCAAAAATGTTATATGGGAATGATAATATAGTTCGAGAGCAAATGACAATGGTAGGTGGCGAAGCTAGTGTGAAATATTATAAAGCAACTACGCATAATGAAGATTCTTTTTCAAAGAAATTATTGAATCGTTTTTCAAATGTCATATTACTGGATGAGTTTGCACTAGCGCCAGAATTTTTCCATACTACTTTTTTTCAAATGTTTGATGAAGGGGAATATGTAGATCAGAACTTTAATGTGGATGTTAGTAACTCAATAATTATTTGCACTTCAAATTTATTATCAATACGGGATATGGAAAGCAGTATTAATCCAGCGTTACTTAGTCGATTCGATGGATTCATTGAATTTGGAGACTTTACTATAGAAGAGAAAAAAATAATTGCAAATAAAGTATATTTGGAAATTACAGCTTCAAAAAACATGAGGAAAAAATATAGAGATAGAATAGATAGAACTAAAATTCTTGCTGATTTTAGTAAAGAAATACATTCATTTTCTAATATGAGAACTATAAGAAGATTTATTGAAGATAGTATCTCTAATCATTTATTGGAAGACATCATAGAAAAATAATTAATTAAGCTGGTTTAATTATATTTGGGAGTTGCCGTAATGGAAATTAAATATGTATCCTCAGTTGATGGTTATACATCTTTAGAAAGTCAATTGGAAAACGTTAAAGTTGTTTTAGACTCCAATTTATGTATTTATTTAGAAAATTATTTTGACAATCCAAGACAGACCATGAACAAGTGGTTAAGTTCTTCCAGTGTATTGCAGATTGAACTCGCACATTCGTTTCAAAGATTTTTAGAATGTATTAATAATAATAAATATTTAATGTTTGATTGTAGTTTAGCAGTATATGAAACGTGTACAGATATATTAACTGGAGAGTCGAATTCAGCAAAAATATTTAAACGGATTGATAAAATGTTAATTTTGTTAGAGGTAGTTAAAGGAGCTGAACTACTAAAACCGCAGCAATCTTTCGCTAGATATTTGCTGCCATCTGTAAAATTGAGCTCACTTGAAAAACTAGTATCTAAAGAAAGAGAAAGTAAAACAGTCGAGAAGGATTGGAGTTTGTTGTTATCATATTTATATTGCTTAAAAATTTTCCATCTTTATAAATCTGATTTGACGAATGCTGAGAGATTAATTGCATTTTATGATTATATGAATTTTCAAATAAAAATTATTTCGGTTGCCCATTTAAATTATGCTATTCTTTTATTCGGAGGAATTAAAACATTGAATGGAAAATCATACATTAATTTATTTCATAATGTAAAGAAGAAAGGAAAGAAAGGATTTTATAATGCAGCTATCGATTTGAATTTAGTTATAAAATTCCAAAAAAAATTTATACAAACAGGAAATAAAGTTATATTTGCAACAGCTGATATAATTTTAGCAGAATTAATAAATCGTTATAGAATTAATGCAGTTATAAAGGGGCGTAAAACAGAAACTCTATTTTCTTCTTTTTTAATTAAAGAGAGTGATTGTTTTTCGCGAGAAATTTATAAAGCTATTAATTATATTGAAAAAAAAGCACAGGAGGGTCATCAAGAATTTTTTAATAGGCAATTAAGATTCCATTCAGGTGAGTTTAATCAAGAAATATTGGATAGAATTTACTTTGATGTCACACAACTTGAGAAAAAGTTGAATCTTTTGTGAATTAAATTGGTATAGAAATATGAAGGTTTCCAAAAAGTATCCATTTTTCTTTACTTTTGATAATTTTAAATACCATTATACGGTTTTTCTACACTTCAAACTATTAAAACAGCCCAAACAACCCTTATCCACACCCCTCAAAATCCAGTGCCCGTTAAGGGCGTGCCGGTTCGACCCCGGCCGCCGGTATCAAGTAGCCCCAATGCTTTTAGTAGCATTGGGGTTTTTATTTTTTACTGAAATTCAAATAAAAATTGACCAAAATTAACCACTTACTTTAAAATAGCGAGGCCAGTTTATCTGCAATAGAGCCTTACTTATTGAAAGAAATGACTATAGACATCAATAGTTGTCGTAATGCTTGAATGACCTAGTCTTTCCTTAATTAGGGGATAGTCTTTTTTCTCATATGAGCAGGTTAGATCATACTATTAAGTACTACCTAACAAAGATTGACCATAAGAATATTTGAAAAGAAATTATCCATGTGATAACATGTACAACATAAATAGACAACTATGAGGTGAACTTTTATGACAGAAGTGAAATCGAAATTTGAAAAAGCAGATACTTATGCGGGGAAATTAGAAAAAGGAGGTCGTTTAAAGTTTGCGATTAACGCAGATATCGATTATTCTAAAAGCCCTGCAACCAATGACTTGAAAAAAGTGCTTGCATTATCGGAAAGCACGGTCGCTTCCTTTGCTCAATTGGCGCAAAAAGATGCCAATAACATCCGCAAGACTGGTGAATCTTGGCAACAATTCGATCAGAATCTAAGTCAAGGATTTTCGAAGTAATGGAGGATACTTATATTGCCTTAAAGCAAGCGTACCGAATGAGGGAAGAAGAATTAAGCGATACCAAACGTGCGTCAAATAAACTGAAAAATTTCATTTCCGAATGGAACCAACTGGATCGAATGGAAAAAAGATTACTGGAAGAAGTGGCGTATTTTAGTCAAGGAACCGTCGCTCAGAGAAAGGCCATCCAAGAACTAGATCGTCACCTTGATGAAAGTCGATCCACGTATCAAGTATTCGAGCATTTAGAGGATACTTACCAGCAATCAGAAAAAAAATTACGCAAGAAAATGGAAAGCATCGAAGCAGAGATACACAACTTAAGAGAGGAAGAACAGCATGCCAAAGATTGACTACAATGAATTGAACGGAATCGCGCTTCTGCTTCAACAAGCGCGATTAGAGATTTTGTCTGATTGTGAGAGCTATGAGCAAAATTTGCATGAGTTCTCTTCTGATACGGGTTTATCTGGTAAAAGTTGGAGTAATGCCAAAAAGCACGCCGAAAATGTGGCGCCTGTGGTCAAAGCACTAGCGAACGCATTGTCGCAAACGGGGGAAGTATTTAGCAACTACTTATCCAGCTTTCAGAGCGAAGTTGGCTCCCCTAAAAACCGATTAGATACCGATAAATTACAGGAATTAAACGATCGTTTAAAACAGACTCGAGCTAGCAAAAAAGCTGTTTTACAACAGATCGAAAAACTGAAAAACTTCCCGTCCAACCAAATTATGGGAAATAGCGGCAGTAGTTATGCGAGCAGCGGGTTTGACAATGCGATCGGAACGATAAATAAAGATATTGAGATCCTAGAAAAATACCGCTCTTTTGAAGCAGCTCATGCCCGAGACTTTGCGGAGGTTTTGCAAGCCTTCGAAGCGATTCAATCTGGGCTTAAAGCCATTAGTTCTGGAGATACATTTAGTAGTGATTCGGGCTATCAAACGAAAAACATGCAAAAAGAAGCGTGGATGACAACCCTTGCAACTTATAATGAAAGACAGCCAAAAACACATACAGAATATGTGAAACGTTATCAGGTGGTAACGGATGAAAATGGTCTAACGAAAACATTTGTTGTGTATGAGGTTTATACAAACGGAGAATACGATTATTTAAAAAGCCAAAAAGTCGCTGAACTCATGCAAGAAGCACAGATGGAAAAAGGAAAAGAATTTTTGTTAGAGATAACCTCTGTAAACGACTTTATACGAACCTTTAAAGGCGTTGATCCGATTACGGGAGAAAAGCTTTCGAGTCAAGAGCGAGGGTTTGCAGCTTTAATGGCATTTATTACTGTAGTAAGCGCTGGTACTGCGGTTAAGATGTTGAAGAATGCAAGACGTGGTGCTACGTTGATGAAAGATGTTGATGTGGCGGGTGAAGTGAGTAGAATTGGTGATAAAAGTACAGCTAACATAATATCAAAATATGATGACTTTTATAAATATACTTTCAACGGCTACAATAATCCGGGGCCATTAGCAAAAATGTATGGGAAACCAATTAAAAATTTTTATGGCGGTAGGTATAACAAAAGGATATTAACTAAAGATACTTACTTGTATCGCGGCGGAGAAAAAGGCGGCCTTACAATTCCTGGGAGTGAAAGGAATGCCTTGGGGCAATGGTTTACATCTCAACCGCCTGAGTCTGTGATAAAGGTGCGTATTGATACAGCTGTTAAGCCCCAATGGATCAACCCCAAAACCGGAATTTACGAGGGAAAATCAATTGTGAATGCTGTATATAAAATTAAAATTCCGAAAGGTACGGTTATTTATGAAGGACCCGTTGGTTTGCAAGACGGTCTATATGCCGGAGGATTAGAACACACACAAATTTTTATTTCTGAACCGTGGAAAATTAGGGATATCGATGTTATTAGTGAATCAATTCTAAAATAAAAAACGAGGTGTAATAATGGATAAAATTATCATTTTGCAGGAACAGTACCAACTGCTCTTGAAATACTTAAATAAGTATGGCGACAGCTCTCTCAATCCACAAATTTCTAATATCAAATTAATTTTGGAAATATTAAATAAGGATAAAAATGGCACTAATTTAGATAACATAAGAGAAATTAATGATTCTTTATATCCTCCTAGGGGGGGGTTAAGTGAATTCTTTATTTGGGATAATGATTACGAAAAAAGGGTATTACTAAACGAACCAGTTGATAGAGCAAAAGAAATCACTTGGGATATTTTAAACAATGAAAATAGTTGAGTCCTAAAAAGGAATATAAAAGGTGGTAGATATGTTTATAGGATTAAAAAGCATCCACACTATGCAGATGATGCGTCTACCTATGCCTATAAATATATGTACAAAAAGATAATCCGTCATATAGCATCGTTGGAGGAATGAAGGATTTATATAAGAAAAGTCCTACATACTGTTCTAAGTATGTTTACCTAGCTTATTATAGAGGTGCAACTAAAAAATCGGTAAAGAAATTTAACAAACATCATTTAGTAACACCTCATGGTTTGCCGTTGGATTTTGCTGGGACTTTTAAACCGTCATTAATTCATGTCATTACAAAATATTAGGGAGAATACCTTATGCAATATATAAAATTAATAATCAAAATTATTTTGGCAGTAATATTGATAGCTTTTGGAATATTGGATTTTTTAAATGGAATATTTTCTGGTGGTGCTATGGTGATCGACATTTGGTGGAATATCATTCTCAATGATCTTATTGTTCAAGGGATTGCATATATTGCAATGGGAATATTATTCTTGGTAAATATAAGATGGCATAGAATAATTGCTTTAGTTGTTACCATCCTTTTCACTGTAAATGCGATTGTTATAAGTAGCTTTTTGAATGATAGTACAATTTACATTACTCAAGCGGTTTTGTTAATAAGCCTCTATTTATTAATGTTTATCTTTAGAAGAAAAGTATAATTAGTTGACGGAGTGTATGTTTTTGATGAAATTTACTGACCAAAAATAGACCAGTTTAAGCTATTTTAAATAAAGGAATCTAGTGTTTAGTAACATTTCTGATACTTTTATATATCGAAATAACTCCTGTTTTCGGTTTTTACACCCCTCAAAATCCAGTGCCCGTTAAGGGCGTGCCGGTTCGACCCCGGCCGCCCGTATCAAGTAGCCCCAATGCTTTTAGTAGCATTGGGGTTCTATTCTCCCCTCCCTATTACGAAATTTGCTATAATACATCACATATAAAAGAATATAAATCACGCCATATTACAAAACGAAGATCAGATCGCTACTCTCTTAGTCGCAACGAGAATGAAACGCGCATTGCAGCGAATAGGAACGACTCAAGATCCGGGGACTGATATAGGAACCCCGATAGAAATAAGTAAAAGTTTACATATTTATCAAAAAGGTTGGTTTTCCAAAAATAACTATTATAATTCCGTAAACTAAAAGATTTTGAAGGAGGATTGGGAAGATGAATACTAAAAAAACAAAGGATGATCTTGCCGTCTCGCTGACGGAAGGACGGTTGAATATTCGTGTTGCAGCAATAATTCGTCGGGGAGATGCGGTGCTTGTTTCCAAGTGGGGAGAAGATATTTCCTTGATTGGCGGGCGAGTCGTTTTTGGTGAGGATACAGAGGCGGCTGTGATCCGAGAGGTGTTTGAAGAAACTGGGCTACGGGCACATACAGCTCATTTTAGAGCAGTTGTTGAAAATTTTTATACCTATGAAGCTAAACGGTGTCATGAATATTTGTTTATATATGAAATGGCAGTAAATGATAATATCGAAAGTACGGCGATAGATTTTGACAAGCAAGAGTTGCTTTGGTTAGAGAAAGAAAAATGGGAGTTGCTCCAACCAAGTGTGATACGTGTAATTCTTCAAACGAAACACAAGGGGATCATGCATTTTATCAATTGAAAAAGGACCGGTGCGGGTCCTTTTTATTTTCCTTTCAAACGGTATCGATTGACCTGTTTAGCGAGTTTTTCTATGGTGAAAATGGCTGGGACTTGGGAAGTGATATCGGCACTTTTGATTTTTTCGGTATTGATGTAATAGGGGATATTGATATCTGACATTTCGGCGATCGTGCATTTGGAACTGTTTGTGATCGAGACGATAGTAGCTTCGGATTTTACAAAATGAGTGAGGTAATTGATAATGATTTCTGTTTCGCCGGAAACGGATAGGGCAATGATGCAGATTTTATTGGCAAGATCACGAGTGATATAACTGACTGGATTTAGTAAAGGGTTTTGGATGCTTACGGACATGTTGAAAATACTTGAAAAATATAAGGCACCGTATTCTGCGGTAACTTTTGAGGAGCCGATGCCAATCAAAAAAATCAGTTCCTTAGAGGCTAAGAGTTTGGCAACTTCAGCAATTTTCTGCTGATAGATTTTTTCGGTGGTGCGCTGCATAAAATTGATGATCAGTGATTCATCTAAATCAGCTGTTTCGTTGAGGCTTTCGGCTTTATCGATATAGAGACGTAGTTTGACCTTGAAATCAGAGAAACCGGCGCATTGAAACTTTTTGCAGAAACGAATGATGCTTGCCGTACTTGTATGCGTTCGCTCTGCTAATTCACGAACATTCATGAAGGATGTGATCTCTAGATTGTTGAGGATAAAGCGGTAAATGGCAATATCTGTCTCATTGAGCTTAGGGGATTCATCAAGAAATAACATTTATGGCCTCCAAATTGATTTTATAGGTGCTGTAACGGAGCGTTTCACTGCTGTTACAAAAAACAGTATACTTCATTTTGAAACCGTTTACAATAATGACGTATATTTCTACTGATTTTCGTGCTATTCTTACGTTGTCAAAAGGAATAATCTTAAAAAGGGGGAAGAATGATGTTTCATGATATTTTTACGAAAATGGAGAAATACTTACTGCCGATTTCTGCTCGAATCGGAGCGCAGCGACATATGTTAGCAATTCGAGATGCGTTTTCCAGTATCATGGCTGCTTTGATCGTAGGATCGGTTGCTTCACTAATCAATAATTTTCCTTATCAGCCATTTCAAGATTTTATGACAGCGGTATTTACGGAAACATGGAAAGAACCAGGAAATATCATCTACAACATGACGATGGGGATCTTGGGATTGTTGGTTGCAATCAGTATCGGCTATTATTTGGCTCAGCCTTATAAATTGGATGGGATCAGTTCCGCCCTGATGTCAGGGATATCATTTTTGATTTTGACACCTTTCTTGAAGGATGGGAGTCCAACGTTGGATTGGCTGGGGGCAAAGGGATTATTCGTGGCCATGATCGTCGGGATCTTCACAACAGAAATTTATCATTTTATTGTGAAACAGGGTTGGACGATCAAAATGCCGGAGGGTGTTCCGCCTGCTGTTACAAGTGGATTTGTTGCTTTGATTCCTTCATTTGTTATTTTTATACTGGTTGGACTGATTGCGAGTGTATTAAAGGCAACGACAGGATTATCGCTAACAGAAATTATTTATCAATTATTACAAGCTCCGTTTCAGCAAATCGGAGATACGATACCGGCGATGTGTCTACTAATGTTTGCCCGAGGTTTCTTATGGTTTTTCGGTATCCATGGAACGAATGTGTTAGGTCCGATCTCAGACAGCATTTTATTACCGAACATTGAGGAGAATGCCCGATATTTCGCGCAAGGTGTTTCTGCTTATGATGTGCCGAAAATAGCGACAAGTTCTTTTATTTCGCAGTTTGTCAGTATTGGAGGAACGGGTGTCGGACTTGCGTTTGTTATTGCGGTGATTATTATCTCACGGAGTAAAGCAACCCGGAAATTAAGCATTGGGGCTACACCAGGTGTTTTATTCAACATCAATGAACCAATTCTATACGGTGTGCCGATCGTTTTGAATGCTTCGCTGATCATTCCGTTTTTGCTGACACCGATTGTATTGATCATTGTCGGTTATATTGCAATGGGAACGGGGTTGGTTCCGAAAACGGTGGCGCTCGTGCCTTGGAATATGCCAGTGTTGATTGGTGGTTATTTATCAACGGGCGGTTCCTTCAGGGGTGTTATTTTACAGATCGTGGATGTCGTCATTGCTACGTTGATTTATCTGCCATTCATTAAACTGAATGACCGTGTGGAAGCGAAGATCAATGTAGCGGAGGAAGCAGAAATCGCAGAGAATAGATAAAGGAGCAAAAATGAGATGGGAAATAAATTAATTGTTAATGCGGATGATTTCGGCTATACGCCTGGAATAACGCAAGGGATACTGGCAGCACATCAGCGTGGGATCGTGTCTTCTACAACTGCACTGGTCGTGAGTGAATATTTTGAGGAGGCTATGGAAGTTGCGAGAAAGACGCCAAGCCTGAATGTGGGACTTCATTTGACATTGACTTTAAAGGCTACAAAGCCGCTGCTGGGAAGTGAAGTATCCTCGCTTATCAATGAAAAAGGTGAGTTTTGGTCGCAGTCAGAATTTCAGGAGCATATAAAAAGTGAGGAAGTTTATGCGGAATGGGATGCACAGATCGCTAAATTTCTGAGTAGCGGGCATCAACCGTCACATCTTGATTCGCATCATAACGTCCATGGGAAGGACGACCGTGTCTTAGCGGTAGCTTTGGAGCTTGCTAAGAAATATAAATTGCCGCTTCGAAAAGCAAGTAGAGCACCGGAAACGAAACATTTCGATGATTTATATGGCGAGGTGGCTGCAACGGATAAATTGATTGCGACCTTTTATGATGAAAATGCGACGAAAGAACATTTATTATTGATCCTGAAAGAAATTGGAGCGGCGGAATCTGAGCATACGTATGAAATCAATTGTCATCCGGCATACATCGATCCGATTTTGACGCATTCTACCAGCTATTTGACTCAGCGGCTTCGGGAATGGGAAATATTGACAGATCCGGAGATCATCCAAGCTGTGCAGAAAAATCATATTCAGCTCATCAATTATAGTTATATTAGGTAATAAGTAAAAAACAGCTCATAAAGGGCTGTTTTTTTATAGGGAGCGAATACATTGACAGGAAGAAGATAGGTTTTGTATATTTTAGGGAATAGAAAGAAGATGGAGGGATCATTATGAAAACAGCACTGATCACAGGGGCGAACACGGGAATGGGATATGCAACGACGGTCGCTTTGGCAAAGCAAAATATGCGTGTCGTTATGTTATGTCGTTCGAGGGAACGCGGAGAAGAAGCACGCAAAAAGGCTGTGAGTGAGAGTGGCTCACAAACGATTGCACTGCATATTGTGGATTTAAGTTCTTTTAAAAGCATTCGAGAAGCAGCAGAACAATTAAAAGTCCTTTATCCGGTGATTGACATTATGATCAATAATGCAGGTGTGGTGACGACGAAAAAAGAATATACCAAGGATGGCTTCGAAAAAATGATGGGTGTCAACTACTTGGGGCATTTTTTGTTGACCAATTTACTTCTTCCGAATATGGAAGCAGCAGATGCAGGCCGGATCGTCGTGGTGTCATCGGGAGCTTATAAATTTAGTCCGCTCTATTTGGATGACTTTAATTCTGATCAGCGTTTCAGCATTTGGAAAAATTATGGACGCTCGAAATTGGCGAATCTGCTGTTTGCTAGGGAACTGGCGCGACGGCTTTCGAGAACAAATGTCACGGTCAACGCGCTGCATCCAGGAGCAGTTGCGACAAGTCTTGGAGTAAATCGCGACACGGGATTTGGAAAAAGTATCACGGCGCTATTGAAGCCGTTTTTCCGTTCAGCGGAAAAAGGAGCCGAAACAGCGGTGTACTTAGCGACATCAGAGGAAGTAAAAGATATTACTGGGGAATATTTCTATAATAAAAAAATCAAGGCGACAAAAGGGGAAGCGAATAATTTAGAGCTTGCTGAGCAGTTGTGGCAAAAGAGTGAAGTCTACACGGAACTCGCGACGAAAGCATAAAAAAAGGATTTAGCCATTGTGCTAAATCCTTTTTTTCTTATTTTTGGAAGAAATTTGGTAAATATTCTTTGTGCGCTTCTAATAACTCATCCAGTAATTCACGAGCTACCGCATCGCTTGGTGTAAGCGGGTTGATCGTCATTGCGAGTAATGCTTTATCATAATCACCAGTAACCGCAGCTTCAGCAGTCAAGCGTTCAAACGTTTTGATTTCTTGAACGATACCGTTGATCGCAATTGGAAGATGGCCGCTTGCTAGCGGGATCGGACCTTGACGAGTAATCACGCAGTTTGTTTCTACAGCGGAATCAGGATCGATATCAAGGATCGCGCCGTTATTACGGGTGTTGACGATTTGGATATCACGTTTATCATTATAGATCGAGTTGATCAAGTTACAAGCTGCTTCGCTGTAATAAGCTCCGCCACGTTGTTCTAATTGTTTTGGTTTTTCAGCTAATTCTTCTTGTTTATAAAGTTCGAAAAGTTCTTTTTCTACGCCTTTTACAACTTCAGCACGAGTACCATGTTTCGCATAAGCTGCTTCTTGGTCCTCAAGTTGTTGTTTGGTTTGCCAGTAGTAGCGCAAGTAATCGATCGGGATCATGTTTAGTGTGCGTAAGAATGTTTTATCCCAGCCAGTAGCATTGATGTTTTTCAAATTAGAGCCTTGTTCATCTTCTGTCATTTTGTAAACGACATCGCTGGTTACGTCTTTACCATTATGATAAACAGCTTTTGCGAATACCATGTGGTTCAAGCCGACAAATTCGACATAGATCTCGCTAACGTCGACACCTAGTGTTTTTGCGATGTTGCGTTCAATACCGATCGGTCCGTTACAAAGACCAACGACTTTCTTTTGGTTACTATAGCGAAGGACTGCTTCTGTTACCATTCCAGCTGGGTTGGCAAAGTTGATCAGCCAAGCATCTGGACAGAGGCGTTCCATATCTTTACAGATGTCTAAAATAACGGGTATCGTACGAAGCCCTTTGAACATACCGCCTGGTCCGTTTGTTTCTTGACCAACCACACCGTGACTGTTTGGAATACGTTCATCTTTCACACGAGCATCTAATAAACCGACACGTAATTGTGTTGTAACGAAATCGGCACCTTTCAAAGCTTCTTCGCGGTCTAGTGTTAAATGGATCTCGATATCGGCACCAGCTTTTTCTACCATGCGTTTTGCTAGGCTACCAACGATTTCTAGTTTTTCTTTACCAGCCTCTACGTCTACCAGCCAAATTTCGCGAACCGGAAGTTCAGCTTGACGTTTGATGAAACCTTCGATCAATTCTGGTGTATAGCTGGATCCACCACCAATTGTAGCGATTTTAATACCATTAGTCATGTGTATTCCTCCACTCTATCATTTTCAGCAAAAGCGAAAATGTAAGCCCTTGCTTTCTGTACATCTCTAGTATAGAGCTTCCACAAAAAAATACTAGGCTTTTAGATGAGTTCGGGAAGGATTTTTAAAAAAGGAAATTGTCACATTTGTGTAACGACTTGTTACATGATAAAATGGCAGGGAGGAGGGGTTGACGTGCTTTTTTTAGATCACAATGTGGAATTGAATGATACAGAACTGTCGATTTATAATTATATAGTTGGGAATTTGGACAAAGTCGTATATATGCGAATTCGGGATTTAGCTGACGAGATCCATGTCAGTACCACAACGGTCCTGCGCTTTTGCCGCAAGTTCGAGTGTAATGGTTTTTCGGAGTTTCGTGTGAAGCTACAGATCTATGCAGAAATACAGAAAAAGACAAAGGTAGATATGTCAGATGAAACCACTTATATTGATTTTTTGAAACGCACGGCTGAACCCCAGTTTAAATTGAAAGTAAAAGAAGCAGTCAAGATACTGCGCGAAACGGAGCTGGTTTTATTCGTCGGGATCGGAGCTTCCGGCGTAATCGCGGAGTATGGTGCATTATATTTTTCGTCATTATTTACACTTGCTTTGAATATTGAAGATCCGCTGAATCATCCATTTGACCATTTATCTGATAAGTTGTCTGACCGGATCTGCCTGATCGCCGTTTCAGTAGAAGGAGAGAATGAGGACATCATCCGTTACATCCACCAGTTGAAGCAACAACGCTGCAAGATCATTTCCATTACCAATAGTGCCAAATCGACCATTGCCAGATTGTCAGATGCCAATATCGCTTATTATATCAATAAAGAGAAATACATTGAAGCTAATATTACTTCCCAGCTTCCAGCGCTTTATACGATCGAGAGTATTGCGCGGGAGATCAGGGCGGAGTTGGATCAAGAAGAAGTATGAAAAAGGAAATAATCACGGAGATCGTCATTTGACGGAAAACGTGTGGTTTTTTTATACGGCCAAAGCTTTTTTTCATGCTATACTAAAAAGAAAATAAATGAAAATCGAAGGAGTGAAGGATAGTGCGTGCAATTCTTACGGTAATTGGGAAAGACAGTGTGGGGATCATTGCTGGTGTCAGTCAAAAGTTAGCGGAGCTGGACATCAATATTTTAGATGTCAGCCAGACGATCATGGATGGCTATTTTACTATGATGATGATGCTTGATCTGCAGGAAGAACATGTAGATTTCAGTCATATCAAAGCGGAATTGAATGAGAAGGGACAGGCACTCCAAGTTACTATCAATATTCAGCGAGAAGAGATTTTCAATAATATGCACAAATTATAAAGGAATGAGGGAGTGTACCGATGGAAACAGCGCAAATACTGGAAACGATCCGGATGATCGAAGAAGAAAAATTAGATATCCGCACGATCACGATGGGGATATCACTTTTGGATTGTATCGATAGCGATGGTGAAAAGTCGCGGCAAAAAATTTACGATAAAATCGTTGGTTTGGCTAAGGATTTAGTTCAAGTCGGAGATGAGATCGAAATGGAATACGGGATCCCAATTATCAATAAGCGGATCTCAGTCACGCCGATCGCCATTATTGCTGGGGCAAGTGATGATAAAGACTACATTGCTTATGCGCAAACGCTTGATGCGGCGGCGAAAGCGGTTGGAGTGAATTTTATTGGCGGTTTTTCGGCGTTGGTACAAAAAGGTTATCACAAAGGAGACGAAATCTTGATTCGTTCGATTCCACGGGCATTAGCAGAAACGGAGCGGGTGTGCAGTTCTGTCAATATCGGTTCAACACGCGCGGGGATCAACATGGATGCTGTTCGGCAAATGGGAGAAGTCATCAAGGAAACAGCTGAGCTTACAGCTGACTCGCAAGGTCTAGGTTGTGCGAAATTGGTCGTTTTTGCGAACAGTGTAGAAGATAATCCTTTCATGGCAGGCGCTTTCCATGGTGTTGGCGAGGCAGATTGTGTGATCAACGTGGGTGTCAGTGGTCCAGGTGTTGTGAAGCGTGCTTTGGAGAAAGTAAAGGGCGAAAGCTTTGATGTCGTAGCAGAAACCGTAAAACAAACTGCTTTCAAAATCACGCGAATGGGTGAATTAGTCGGGCGAGTAGCATCGGAAAAGCTAGGCGTACCGTTTGGGATTGTCGACCTCTCGCTCGCGCCAACTCCGGCGATCGGTGATTCCGTGGCACATATTTTAGAAGAAATGGGCTTGGAAATGGTCGGCACCCATGGAACGACAGCGGCACTTGCTTTACTGAATGATGCGGTCAAAAAGGGCGGCGTTATGGCATGCGGACACGTCGGCGGACTTTCCGGCGCATTTATTCCTGTTTCGGAAGATGCCGGGATGATAGCAGCAGTGGAACAAGGTGTGATGAATTTGGAAAAACTAGAAGCGATGACGGCGATCTGTTCAGTAGGATTGGATATGATCGCTGTACCGGGAGAAACTTCTGCGGCGACACTTGCAGCGATGATCGCAGACGAAGCCGCCATCGGAGTCATCAATAACAAGACAACGGCGGTTCGCATTATTCCGGCAGTCGGCACAAAAGTCGGTGATACCGTTGAGTTTGGCGGATTACTAGGACATGCGCCTGTAATGGCAGTGAACGAAAAATCTTCTGCAGATTTTATTGCCCGAGGTGGCCGAATCCCTGCACCGATCCATTCTTTCAAAAATTAAAAAAAGCGGCTTGCTCTGATTTAGAGCAAGCCTTTTTTATGTCGTTTTTCGCACTACCAAATGGAAATCAAGCTCTAACAGTGGTGTGTTTTCATTATTTAAGTAATTATTAATGATCGTAAACGCATTTTCGCCTTGTTTATCGACTGGGTAATGGATCGTAGTGATATCCAGCAAATGCGCAACGTCCATATCGTCAAAGCCACATACGGCAAAGTCAGCCGGCACCGCGATCCCTAAGCGACGTGCTTCTGTTACCAATCCAGCAGCGAAAAAATCTGCTGAGGTAATGAACGCATCCGGTTTCACGCCGGCCTGTGCTTTCCACCAATGCGCGAGCTTTTCACCATCCTTGCGATGCGCCTGGCTGTGGATATGCGGAAACAGCCGACTATCCAAATCATATTTCACACAAAAATCTTCATACGCATCCATGCGACTTTTCGTATTCAATCCATTGATATTGCCATACACATTCATGATCCGGCGGTATCCTTGTGCATAAAGGTGCTCCAGCCCAAGCATGTAGCCGTCATACTGATTCATAAATACGGAAGCAACGCTGCTATTTTCGATCCGCTGCCAAGTCACGATCGGACCGTATTTCGTATAATGCTCGATCACATCCCAGTCATTCAAACGAATCGCCAGAACTAGGCCGTCTAGCTGCTTTCGACGCAACATCTCAAGTGCTTCCATTTCTTTCGACTTATCCAAGCCAGTCACAAACAGCGTTACATTATAATTTTTTGCTTGGGCAGCGATGGTAAAGCTTTTCAAAAAAACATTCAGCGAGTCGGAAAAAAGCGGTGCAACAATGCCGATCAGTTTCGTCGCCCCTTTTTTCAGCGAAACTGCATTTCGATTGGGAACGTAGTCCAGCTCTTTTACGATTTGCGCGACTTTTGCTTTTGTTTCCTTGCTGACATAGCCATTATTATTGATGACGCGGGATACAGTAGCAGAGGAAACCCCTGCTCGTTTAGCGATTTCTTTAATGTTTGCCACTCATGCACACCTCGATTTAGAATCCTTCTTTTTTATTATAGCAAAAAAGTGCTTGACCTGTAATGCATTACATAGATTACGATAAAGAAGTAATGAAAACGCTTTTAAAAATAGGAGGTAAACAGGATGACAAAAGGTATCAAAATCGTTACGATCGGTGGGGGCTCAAGCTATACACCTGAATTAGTAGAGGGATTTATCAAACGGTATCATGAACTGCCTATTAAAGAGTTATGGTTAGTCGACATTGAAGCTGGAAGAGAAAAATTAGAGATCGTCGGCAATATGGCGAAACGAATGGTCAAAGCAGCTGGAATCGATTGCACCGTTCATTTAACATTAGACCGCAGAGAAGCATTGAAAGATGCGGATTTTGTAACCACCCAATTTCGAGTAGGATTATTGGATGCACGGATCAAAGACGAACGCATTCCGCTTAGCCACGGAATTATCGGTCAAGAAACAAATGGCGCCGGCGGTATGTTCAAAGCATTTCGAACGATCCCGGTTATTCTAGGGATCGTCGAAGATATGCGGGAATTATGCCCGAATGCGTGGTTGATCAACTTTACCAACCCAGCCGGAATGGTAACAGAAGCAGTGCTTCGTTATGGTAAATGGGAGAAAGTGATTGGGTTATGTAACGTACCGATCGGAGCAGTCAAGAGTGCTTCCGAAGTTTTAGGGAAAACAGAAGAAGAATTGTTCTTCAAATTTGCCGGTATCAATCACTTACATTGGCACCGCGTGTTTGATAAAGCTGGTACGGAATTGACAGAGCAAGTGATCGATGGTCTTTACGCACCGGATGCTAATCCAGGTAAAGTAGTAGAAAATATTAAAAACATGCGTTTCTTATATGAACAAGTAAAACATTTGAAGATGCTCCCTTGTCCATATCACCGCTATTATTATATGACGGATGCGATGTTGAAAGAAGAATTGGCATCTTTCCACGAAGAAGGTACACGTGGCGAAGTCGTGAAAAAATTAGAAGAAAGTCTGTTTGAATTATATAAAGATCCAAATTTAGATCATAAACCGGAAGAGCTTTCCAAACGCGGCGGTGCGCATTACAGCGATGCCGCATGCGAGATCATCAATTCGATCTACAACAACAAAGGCACGGTCATGGTCGTTTCGACGCGTAATAATGGGGCGATCGATGACGTTCCTTATGACAGCGCAGTAGAGATCACGAGTGTTATTCGCGGACATGGTGCAGAACCGATCAACTTCGGGAAATTCCCTTCAGCGCAAAGAGGTCTGCTCCAAGTAATGAAAGCGATGGAAGAATTGACGATCGAAGCAGCAGTCACAGGAGATTATGCGACAGCACTGCAAGCATTCACATTGAATCCATTAGTTCCAAGTGGCGATTTAGCAAAAGAAGTATTGGATGAAATGTTGGAAGCACACAAAGCTTATTTACCACAGTTTCAGCAAAGAAGTACAGTAACGAATTGATTTTAGAGTGAGAGAATAAAACATTTGACTAGGCTATGGATTTCCAATATGTTATTGGTCATATATAGTCTAGTTTTGTTGCATGCGCCAATAAGCGATTAAAGGAAAGTTGATTTAGAAATACGAATCCGTGTTTAAAAGCATTATACGGCAAAGTAAAAAAATTTAATCGCTAGCCGGGGAGTTAAAGGAGGGTGAAAGTCTTCGTATAACTGCTTTTTCTATGAAAGGTAAAGATAGTACAAGTTTTAATTCCGAGTTTTCGCATCAGAAAAGTATTGACAAATAATTTAGCTAGCCGTATAATTTTCAGTAATTTCAGTGAAAGGGGACTTAACAAATGAAACGATTCGAGTGTAAAATGTGTATGGTCATGTGTAGCTCCAATGTATCTAATTATAGCAGATCTTTTATGCATGCCTGTATCCATTCCCTCGACAATGATGTTTGTTGACTCGCTTTTCATGGATAATAATATTCGGCGGTGCATTTAGGATTTCCTAGGTGCACCGCTTTTTTTTAAAGGGAGGAAAAAGAATGACGAAGAAAACAGTTTTGTCCACATTGATACTTAGTATAGCAATCTTGATAGTGCTAGCAGGATGTGGTGACAAAGGTGCTGCTAATAGCACGGAGCAAGTTTTAAAACTATCACAGGTTAGTGATCCAACTACACTGGATGTCAATGACATGCGTAATTCGAACGAAAATGACATTTTAAGTGAGACGCAAGAAGGCCTAACGTCTATAACATCTAAAGATGGCAAAGATAAAGTGGTTTTAACAGGAGCAACTTCGTATGAAAAATCAAAGAACGGTTTAACATATACATTTAAACTACGTAATTCGAAATGGTCGGATGGTAAAAAAGTGACTGCTCAACAATATGTTGATTCTTTCCGCCGGTTATTAAAAAAAGAAAATGCTTTTGCGCAAGCGACAAATGCGTACTTCATCAAAGGGGCACAAAAATATAATGAGGGGAAATCAACTGCTGATACACTTGGAGTTAAAGCGATAGACGGCAAGACCTTGCA
Organism: Listeria grayi; assembly: GCF_900638015.1. NCBI lineage: Bacteria > Bacillati > Bacillota > Bacilli > Caryophanales > Listeriaceae > Listeria > Listeria grayi. The sequence goes on along the minus strand of NZ_LR134483.1, from coordinate 2,242,666 downwards.
AATCCAATTAGCCTATCCCTACCCGTCTTTATTATCAGATCTAAGTAGTGTCATTTATTACCCCGTTCGGATAGATTTGATCAATAAGGTCGGAAATAAAGAATGGAAAACCGATGTGAAAAATCAGGTTTCGAATGGTCCTTTTAAACTGGATTCTTGGAAAAAGAATGATAAATTAGTTTTGGTTAAGAATGATAAATATTGGAATGAAAAAAAGGTGAAGTTGAAAAAAGTTATTTATACAACTGTTAGCAAGGATGCAACTGTATTGTCCTTGATTCAATCCGGGCAATTAGATGCGATTTCGGCACGTGGGAAACAAATTAGCGATTTCAATAAGTTAGAAGCGAGTAATAAATTAGATTCACGAAAACAAGCAAGTGCACAAACGAATGTTTTGATTATGAACCAACATAATGGTGGAACGCAAAAGCTATTCAAAAATACGAAAATTCGTGGAGCGCTTGCTTTATCGATCGATCGAGATTCTTATAACAAAGCAGTCAGTGACGGGAAAGATAAGCCGACCTATACGATGACGCCACAATCAATCAATATAGGGAACACGAACTACGGTGAGTACGTAGGGAATCCATTAGAAGCGGATCAAAAGCAATATGATACGAAAGAAAAACGCCAAAAACTGTTTCAAAAGGGGTTAAAAGAATTAGGGAATTCTACTGACCTAAGCAAAGTAAATATTGTTTATTTAACAATTGGTGAAGATGACACGGGGACTTGGTTTAAACAAGAAATAGAGGAAAACCTTGGGGTTAAAGTAACGATTAAGACGGAGCCGGATAGTGCTAGCTTTATCGCAACTCGAAATAAGAATCAATACGATATTTTATCTAACGGTTGGCTAGCTACTGCTGATCCTAACTCTTATTTATCGTTATGGAATTCCAACAACGGCTTCCAAAAATTCTTCGGTGGTTATAGTAGTAAAAAATTTGATACTTTAGATGCATCACTCAATAAAGAATTGACTGCGGAAGAACGATTAAAAATATATAAAAAATTGGAAACACAATTGGTAGCGAAAGATTATGGCATGCTTCCACTTACGAATCCGCAATCACGGATTTATATTAATAAGTCAGTTAAAAATTTACAAACGACGTTATTCGGTGCTACTTATAACTATACGTATTCTTATAAAAAGTAAGGGGACTTAAACTGATGATAAAGCAGATTGTTCGTCGTTTTATTGAATTGATCATTTCCCTTTTTCTAATTGCTAGTGCTACGTTTTTCCTGCTTGCTGCCATTCCCGGAGATGCTTTATCGGCGCAAACGGATAAATTACCGGAAAAGACACGTGCGCAGATTTATCAAAATACGGGGCTAGATAAGCCTGTATTAGAACGCTATGTAATAACGATGTCCAATATGCTGCATGGGGAATTCGGTGAATCCATTGCTGATCCAAGCGTGACGATGACTAGTTTGATCCATGAACGATTACCAGTTTCTGCAAGGCTTGGATTACAGCAAATGGTAGTAGGGATTCCCATGGGATTATTGCTCGGTGTGCTTGCTGCGGTCTTTAAAAACACATTATTAGATCGAACGATTACGATATTGGCATTGCTGCTGATGTCTGTTCCGAGTCTGGTGCTGGCTTTATTGCTACAAAGCTATTTTGGTGGAAAATTAGGGTGGTTTCCTATCATTGGTTGGCCAGAAGATAGTCAGTTATGGTGGGGAGGTTGGTCTTACACGATTTTACCGACGATTGCAGGCGGTATCGGTTATATTGCCTCATACACGAGGCTGCTCAAGAATTCAATGGTTGACATTAGTTCTAGTGACTATGTACTAACTGCAAGAGCAAAAGGGTTATCAGAAACTCGTGTTGTGTTGCATCATGTGGTGCGAAATGCGTTTATTCCAATCGTTACCTCATTACCAGTTACATTAGCATTTGGAATCACAGGTTCCGTATTTATTGAGAGTATTTTTGTTATTCCTGGTATCGGGCAATACTTCGTTACAGCACTTACGAACCGAGACGTACCAATTGTAATGGGAGAAACAGTATTATTGGCGGTCATGTACATTGTCACTATATTTATTACCGATGTGCTTTATACGATTGTCGATCCGCGAATCAAGCTTTATCGAGATTAATTGGGGAGGAAACTATGGAAGACAGCAAATCAAAATTTAGATTCAGTCCTTATGAAGACCGAGTTTTGACTACTGATTCAGCTAATGAGTACTATACTACTCAAAGTATTGGCTTTTGGGCGTCTGCTCGTAAGAAGTTTACTCACGATTATTTGGGAATGTCTTGGCTCATCGTCCTGATTATCATTATTTTAGCAGCATGGCTCGGTCCCATGCTGCAACATTTAAATCCTAATCAGATAGATGTGAACAGCCGAAATATGGGGATCAGTGCTACACATTGGTTTGGAACGGATCGCTTGGGACGTGACTTATTTACTAGAGCGTGTATCGGAGTACGAATTTCACTTACTGTAGCTATTTTAAGCACCTTTATTGCTATTGGATTTGGAACTTTTTATGGTATGATCATGGCATTTTTTGGTGGAAAAGTAGATAATTTCATGATGCGAGTTATCGAAGTCTTTAATTCGCTACCAAGTCTGCTGATTACGATGTTGATTATGATTATTCTAGGTAACGGAGTCGGAAGTATGCTATTTGCTTTAGCTTTTACAAGCTGGTCTGGGTCTGCACGACAAGCACGGGGGCTAGTGCTGCAACTGCGAGAGCGCGATTATGTAACTTCTGCTATAATGCTGAACACACCGCCATGGCTTTTGATGTTACGCCATTTTGTACCGAATATGATGAGTATTCTTATTCTTGATATTGGTCAAAGTATTCCTGGCAATATTTTTGGCGAGGCAAGCTTGAGCTTCCTAGGTATGGGAATCAAAGCACCAAATACAAGTTTGGGGATTTTAATATCCGATGGTCAAAACCAAATGTTGCAACATCCGATTCAATTGTATATTCCAGTACTGATTTTACTGTTGATCGTTTTCGCTTTTAATATTGTTGGTGATGGGCTTCGCGATGCGCTTGATCCGAAGTATAAAAGATAGGAGTGGGTGGTATGCTAAGCAGAAGCATTCGGTGGCATAAGGCATTATGGATCATTGCTGGACTACTCACGGTGCTGACAACTATAAATTTGCCGCATCATAGATTATTGGTTGCGATACGTCTAGGAGTGCATCAAACAGCATGGGGAATAGCGGCAGTAACTTTGTTTTTGCTCTCGCTTAAGCTTTTAAGACATTCGCGAGAAAAGAGTGATAAAGCGCCAACTGCACTAGAATTAGGCGTTGTATTTATTTTTATGGTTTTTACGGGTACATGTATAGACTTGATTTTATAGATATGCCTACAACTTGCAAGGAAACAAAAGAAAGAGGGAGCGTACGGATATGTCCGAAATAATTGCCATTGAAAACTTACATGTGGCATTTCATGAGAGTAATAGTTCTGTTTATGCGGTCAATGGGATCGATTTAAGCATAAAGCGTGGTGAGACCTTAGCAATTGTCGGAGAATCAGGTTCGGGAAAGTCAGTATCAATGTATGCACTGCTGGGTTTGTTGAAAAAAAATGCTACGATTACAGCAAACACACTTAAATTTGATGGTGACGATCTAAAAACGGCGAATCAGAAAAAATATGCTGCGATTCGCGGTCGGGAAATTGCATTGATTTTTCAGGATCCATTAAGCGCTCTTAATCCGACGATGAGAATCGGTCGGCAAATTGGTGAAGGGATCAAGGTACATGATCGATTGCGAGGGAATGCGCTTAGAGATGCGGTGTATAAAGAAATTAGAGATGTGGGATTGGATGATCCAAAATTGATTGCTAAAAAATTCCCGCACGAGCTTTCAGGAGGGCAGCGACAGCGAGTCATGATTGCGATGGCCCTGATCAACAGGCCAAAAGTCTTAATTGCTGACGAACCAACTACCGCACTAGATGTAACTTTACAGACACAAATTTTAGAATTAATCAAAGAGCGTAAGGAGAAAAGTGATCTTAGTGTGATTTTTATCAGTCATGATCTAGGTGTAGTTGCAAATATTGCCGATCGTGTTGCGATTATGTACGCAGGGAAAATTGTAGAAATTGGTATGGCGAACGAAATCTTTTATAATCCACAACATCCTTATACTTGGGGATTATTGGATTCTGTCCCGAATAATGCCGATAATCGGAAAACCTTATTTACATTACCTGGATCACCACCAGATATGAGACAAAAGGTTTTAGGTGATGCATTTGCGCCGCGTAATCCTTATGCATTAGCAATCGATTATGAAGCAGAGCCACCTTATTTTCAAGTATCTGCAACGCATTCTGTGAAATCATGGCTGTTAGATGAGCGTGCCCCCGATTATACGCCTCCGGAGAGCATACAAAAGCGTTGGGAACGTTTTAAGAAGCTACAAGGAAGGGAGGAAGGTGAAAAAAATGAGTGAGAGAATCTCTGTAGCAACTGAGAAAGAAAAAGGGGGCAGCTTGCCATCAGAGGCCCTTATTTCGGTTCAGGATCTAACTGTCACTTTTCGGAAGGGTCGTCAAATCATTGAAGCTGTCAATAACATTAGTTTTGATATTCTACCGGGAAAAACAGTTGGTTTGGTAGGTGAATCGGGATCTGGAAAAACGACAACGGGGAGAGCGATTGCTCGTATCGGTCAAATTACAGCAGGTGACATTCGCTTTCAAGGGCATTCAATCCAACACTTTTCACGAAAACAACGAACAGAATTCAGACGACAAGTACAAATGGTCTTTCAAGATCCGTTTGAATCATTGAACCCTCGACAAAAAGTGGCAGATATTATTGCAGAAGGTATTGATAATTTCAGTTTAGCTAGCTCAAAGCAAGAACGTTTAAGTAAGATTATAGGATTACTCGAGCAAGTAGGATTACCGATGGATGCGATCGATCGATTCCCGCATGAATTTTCAGGCGGGCAACGACAACGGATCAGTATTGCACGAGCCTTGGCAGTGAATGCACAATTTTTAATCTTAGATGAACCGATTTCGTCATTAGATGTTTCGATTCAAGCACAAATTATCAATCTACTTAAAACGATCCAAGAAGAACAACAACTGACCTACTTATTTATTGCACATGATCTTTCTATGGTACATTATATCAGTGATCAAATAGTGGTCATGTATCAAGGACGTATTGTAGAGATCGGCTCGGCAGATGATGTTTATTATCGGGCTCGGCATCCCTATACGCAGGCGTTACTATCCTCCGTTCCACAAGCCGATCCTATTTACGAGCAACAGAAGAAAATATTGAGCTATCAGAAAGAAAGCTTTAGTAAAAACGCTCGATTAGTAGAGGAAGTCCCCGGACATTGGGTTTTAAGAGAATAAAAAGATACAAACGGAAAGTATATAGTTATATAGGAAGTGACCCCGGAAATCAGGGGTTTTTTATATGGTCAATGGTTGTTTCGATCTTCTGGACGACATATCTAACTGCTACATGATCCGATTTAGCTTGTTGGTTCAAACGAGTATCACGAAAATCAATGCAAGCATCGCTGGGATTCCTTGTTTGATCAATATCCCCTTGCTGGCTGTAAAGGTGCCAAACAGAGCAGCAATGATGACGCAACTTAAAAAGAATAAGATGACGGAAGTCGCAAATGCTGCGGGTGCAAAAAATAACCCCCAAAACAGCCCGGCTGCTAAAAAGCCATTATATAACCCTTGGTTGGCAAATAGCGTTTGTACTTCTTTCATTTGTAAAACAGATTTTGGAACACCAAAAGATTTTTCCGCTGCTTTACTTGTGGAAAAGAACATTTCTAAAGCTAAAATGTATAAGTGTTCTAAAGCTACAATTAAAACTAAAATAAAACTAATGATCTGCATGCTATTGCTCCCCTTTTTTAGATATTTAGACTAATATTTTTAATATAGCATGAAATACGCTAACAACATAAAAAGATGCCTGCTCTATACGAACAAGCATCGCAATTCATATTGTACGCTTATTTTTCCACCACATGGATATCTTCAAAAGAACCATACTTTGTCCACCAGGGAACAGCACCTTCATTCAACAATTTATCTAAAGAAGTGATATTTTCTTTTCCTTGCGTGCGAAGCCAGTTGCGAAGTGCTTCTTCGCCTTGCTTACCGTAAACCTCAATGCCGTCTTTCCATGTCGCGCGTCCACATAAAACACCACTGTATTCGACATGATGTTCATTGACGAATTGAATGGTTTTATGGAATAATTCTGCTGTTACACCGGCGCTTAGATAAATGAATGGGAGCGGGCTGAGGTCGGAACACTCCTTGAAATATCTTGCTGCTTCTTCTTGCGTGTAAACTGTTTCGCCTTCAGCAAAGCCTTCCACAAATTTAAAGTTTACTGGCACTTCCAGTTTTAATACATCCACACCATAACGCGGTTTAGAAAACTCTTTGATAGCGGCTTTTACTTTTTCTGGTTTTAGTTTCGCATATTCTACGGAAAGCGAATCAGAAATGTTAGCGTCATAAGTAATCGGTTCAAGGAAGAAAGGAATATCGACAGATTGACATTCAGCACCGATTCTTTCTAAGAAAGCATATTTTACTTCATTGATTTCAGCTGGTTCGTCTGGATCATAATAAACTAAGATCTTAACAGCATCGCCGCCTTTTTCTTTGATTCGTAGTGCAGACAAGTCTGAGATCAAATCAGGTAATTTACCTGGTGTTGTTGTATCGTAACCGGTTTTTTCGTAAGAAGTCAATAATCCGGAGTCTTTATGTCTAGCTTTGATCGCATCTTCGCCGTATTCCAAGTCAAGTAGGATCGCCGATGCGTAAGGAGTCAGTTCTTCGGAAACAAGGCGTTTAAAATCTTCTACGTCTTTTTTATCTTCCGTTCCTTTTGCTGTTTGGATCATTTTTTTCAGCGAACCACGTTGGTCGATCGCCAGAGCTGCAATGATTCCATTTTCGTTTGACAAACGTTGTAAGCCGTCGAATTTTCCTTTTGTTATTTCTACCATGTTTACCAATCTCCTTTACCACTCTTTTTGATAAGTATTACACAAGTGTCCTTTTATTTATTTACCCTGTCGTTTGCTGAAATAAACAAAAAAGAGAAGCAATTTTTTGATCGCTTCTCTTTCGCATTATTTACCAGTTACTTTCGAAATACTGTCTTTTAATTGATAAAGACGAGTCGAAATACTGTAGTCGCTCCATTTGGAGTTATCGACAAGATAAACATGTTTTGCTTCTACAGCGGGAATGTCTTGCCATACGCCATCAAGTAGATCTTGAACAGATTCATCATTACCGCTAGGCGCCAAAATGAAGATGTAGTCTGCTCCCTTTACGTAATTTGGAACAGCTTCCTTGGATATAGCTTTAGTTTGTTTGTTTTTTGCGGCAGCAGCAGTCGGTTTGAAGCCAGCGCCTTTGTCATAAAGTCCGGAGAAAACCTTTTGATCGTGGATGTAGATATCTTTGCCGTAAAATTGCATAACGGCGGCTTTTTTATTAGTGATACCGGCTGTTTCTAATTTTGCACGTTCTTTTTTTAGTACAGCTGCATATTTTTTGTCCCAATTCTTTTTTTGCTTTTCTTTATGTAGCAAAGTAGCCAGTTTTTCTAATTGCTGATCCGGCGTATCACCAAAGTGAGTGGCGTATACGGGAGCGATTTTTTCTAGATTTTCGATCATATCTTTTTGGTAATCACTGATAATGATCAAATCTGGAGCAAGGTTGGTGATCTTCTCGATGTTTGGCTTATCTCCGCCGATGCTTTGGGCATTTTTTGTTTCAGTAGGGTATGTTTCTTTATAATAATCGTTGGTTCCGATTGCGGGGGCACCTAATACCGACAATTCAGAAACATTTTGCAAAGCAACGATTTTTTTCGGATTTTCCGGAAGCGTTACTTTCCGTTTTAAAGCATCTGTGACAGTCTGTGTTTTTGGTTTTTCTGAACTTGCTTTGTCGTTGTTTCCGCAGCCAGCTAAAACAGCGATCAATGCGATTAGAGTAATAAGAATTTGCCAACTATGTTTTTTCTTCATTATATCCTCCTTGAAATGAAAATGATTTTCATTATCATTATAACGGAATAAAATGAAAGAAACAAGACGCAAAAAAGCAGCTATGCCAGTATTCGGCAATAGCTGCTTAGGATCTTAATGTTTTAAACGTTCCACTTCAACCACTCGTAAACCTTTACGATTCAAGTGTTCGACAATTTCGTTTTTCAATGATTCAGTAACGCCGTTTGGTAAAGAGACCATGACGCGACGAATGAAGTCATCACTTTGATTGTCTAATGTGATCAAGCTAGCGATCGATGTATAGCGGTCGACGATCTTTGTCAGTTTTGTCAGCGCGCCTTTTACTTCGCCGGAAGCAACCGTAAGGACGTAGCTGGTTGTTTCAATATTCCAAGCATCTTGGAGCAGACCAAGCATTTTCCCGTGAGTAAGGATTCCATAAAAGTCGCCGCTGTCATTTAAAACAGCGATGTAGGGAAGTTCCTTGATTGTAAAAAACACTTCAAAGAAAGAAGCATTTACGGAAATGTATTTTGTCGCGTTCTTTAATAAAGAAGTGACTGGTTCGTTCAAACTACCACCTTCTGCGGCATGTCTGTAAATATGCATTTTGTATATATTTCCCAAAAATTTCTTACCATCTTTATCTAAAATTGGAACACAACGATAGCCAGACTCTTCTAATAGATCAATTGCTTCTTTTAGCGTAGCAGTTTCTGGTACGGTCGTTAAATTGATTTTAGGGATACATAAATTTTTGATAAGCATAAAAAGTCACTCCATTCGTTTATTTCATCATCTGTTTTCATTTTAACTTAAAGAGGGAGCTTTGTATAGAAAATTCACAAGCAAATTAATTTATTGTAAGGATTATGATGTGTATGATGAACATATCATAATAGAAAGAAGGCATTAGACATGAGTGAAGAAATTAGAAATTTTGATGCGTACAATCCAACGCATATCGTATTTGGGAAAAACCGTTTGGCGGAATTGGAAAACTTGATCCCCCAAGATAAAAAAGTATTGCTTTTATATGGCGGTGGCAGCGTGAAGAAATTCGGTACTTTGGATAAAGTGAAAAAAGCGCTGGCAAATCATCAAGGCGAGGTTGGCGAATTTGGTGGTATCGAAGCAAATCCGACATATGAAACGTTGATTCAGGCAGTCGATTTGGTTAAAAAGGAAAATTATGACTTTTTACTAGCAGTCGGCGGAGGTTCTGTTATTGATGGAACGAAATTTGTCGCAGCAGCAGCTGTTTTCGACGGCGACCCAATCCATATCTTCGGAAATGGTATCGGTGAGAAGAAGCCGATCACCAAAGCATTGCCATTTGGTACGGTATTGACTTTACCGGCTACTGGTTCGGAAATGAACAGTGGCGGCGTGGTTACATTTGTAGAGAAAAAAGCAAAACTTTCTTTCGGAAGCGCATATACGTTCCCAGTATTTTCGATCTTAGAACCGGAAATCACTTATACGTTACCAAAAAGACAAGTTGCAAATGGTGTGGCAGACGCGTTTGTCCACATTATGGAACAATACATGACTTATCCAGTAGGCGCTATGATCCAAGATCGTTTTGCAGAAGGCTTGCTGATGACATTGATCGAGATCGGTCCGAAATTGATGGCAGAAGAAACGCCTGATTATAACCTTCGTGCCAACTTTATGTGGGCGGCAACTAATGCCTTGAATGGTACATTGTCAAAAGGTGTGCCGCAAGATTGGGCTTCGCATAGTTTGGGACATGAGATCACAGCGCTGTATGGTATCGATCATGCACGGACATTAGCAATCGTTCTGCCGTCGTTATTAGAAGTACGAAAAGCAGAAAAACATGATAAATTAGTACAATATGCTGAACGTGTATGGGGATTAACTGGCAGCGATGACGAAAAAATCCAACAAGCGATCGAAAAAACACGTGCTTTCTTTGAATCCTTAGAAATCGGCACTTCCTTCCAAGCTTATGATCTAGGCGAAGAAGTCGTAGAGGAATTAGTTGCCCAATTAGAAAAACACGGATTGACAAGCATTTCCGAACGCGGCGACCAAACTTTGGAAATTTCCAGAGAAATTTATACACGAGCGCTGTAAAATATTTTTAATATCTGTCATTAGATGGACAAATGGTGGCAGAGGCTGATTTAGGAAGGAAATATAAAAGCGTGTTTTCAAGCTATTCCGCTTCTGTCTGCCATTTATGGGAATATGTAGAATATTACTATTGTATCAAAAATAGTAATATTCTTTTTTTTTACGTATTAATTTCACGAGAAATATTGACAAATACTGACAATCAGTGGGATTATAGTAATTGCGCAACTACTATAAACTATGGAAAGCAGGTCGATTTTTTTGGCTACAAAAGAAGGTAAAACTTTCTTCGGACACCCTAGAGGACTGGCGACCCTATTCTTTACGGAATTTTGGGAACGATTTTCTTATTACGGGATGCGTGCAATTTTAATTTATTATATGTATACGAAAGTAGTAAATGGCGGTTTAGGCTTTGATACAGCGACTGCTACGGCGATTATGTCGATTTATGGTTCGCTTGTTTATATGTCGGGAGTGATCGGGGGCTGGTTTGCTGACCGGGTACTCGGATCTCGCAGTACGATATTTTGGGGCGGAGTGGCGATCATGGTCGGCCATATTATTCTTTCCCTACCGCTTGGAGCGGCGGCATTGTTTATCTCGATGTTCTTTATCATTATCGGTACAGGATTCCTAAAACCAAATGTGTCGAACGTTGTCGGTGATCTATATGCTCCAGAAGATGTAAGACGCGATAGTGGTTTCAGTATCTTTTACATGGGTATCAACTTAGGTGGCTTTTTAGCACCGATCGTTGTTTCTTTTGTAAAAGACAGTGCAGCTAATTTCCATGCTGGCTTTAGTGTAGCAGCAATCGGTATGGCAGTTGGTTTAGTGGTGTATTTATTGACCAGCAAACGTTATCTTGGTGATGCTGGTAAAATACCGCCAAACCCGCTAACTACTCCCGAACGGAGAAAATTCGGACTATTTGCACTTGGATTAGTAGTCGCATTAGCTGTCATCATGGCGATTTTCGCTCTATTCCAAGGCGGCTTCGATTTACGCGTTGTGATCAATACGGTAACAACATTAGGTATTCTGATTCCGATCGTCTACTTCGTTGTTATGCTCCGAAGCCCGAAAACAAACAAAATGGAACGTTCTCGTTTGCTTGCTTATATACCGTTGTTCTTGACTTCTGTGATATTCTGGATGATCCAAGAGCAGCAATCAAGCGTATTCGCTGTTTTTGCGGCAGACCGGACAAACTTGAATTTCCTCGGAATGTCTTTGGAACCATCATTATTCCAATCACTTAATCCGATTTTTATCATTGCATTATCGCCAGTATTTGCCTGGCTATGGACGAAACTTGGAGAACGGCAGCCGTCAACTCCGGTGAAATTTGCTCTAGGCGTTTTCTTTGCAGGAGCTTCTTTTATCCTGATGATGTTCCCAAGCCTTCTACACGGCGGAGATGCCAAAGCACTTGTTAGTCCACTGTGGATCACATTCAGTTTCTTGATCTGTGTTATCGGCGAAATGTGCTTGTCACCAGTTGGATTGTCTGTTACGACTAAACTTGCTCCAGCAGCATTCTCTTCCCAAACAATGAGCTTGTGGTTCTTGACAAACGCAATGGGACAAGGTGTGAATGCGCAGATCACTCAATTATATAATGCGAAAACAGAAGTCTTGTATTTCGGGATCATCGGCGTGGTAGCAATTTTGATCGGTGTTATCATATTATTCTTAACACCACTTTTAAAACGATATATGCAAGGTGTACGTTAACATAGCTTTCTAAAAAACCAGTTTGGGCAGCCAAGCTGGTTTTTTACATGGAATAATGGCAGCGTTATCGTTATAATAAGAGTAAGTAGTTTTTTAGGAGGGTTAATGTGTCAGAAGTAGTCATTTATTTAACAAGACATGGCAAAACCATGCTGAATCATTTGGAACGCATCCAAGGGTGGTCTGATTCGCCATTAACAGCAGAAGGAGCCGAAGTAGCAAGACAGCTAGGGAGGGGGCTGCGTGATACGTCGTTTGCAGCTGTCTACACGAGTGATCGCGGCCGCACAGTTGAAACTGCTAATTTAGTATTAGAAGAAAGCGGTCAGATAGCACTTCCGATCACGCAACTATATGATCTGCGCGAATATGGTTTTGGAAAATACGAATCAGATTTCAATCTGAATGTTTTAGAATTAGTTGCGAAAGAAAACGGCTTTGCAACGCTGGAAGAACTGCATGCAGCAGAAAATACAGTGGATCGCCATTATATCATTGATACGGTAGCGAGACTCGATGAAACTGGAATGGCAGAAGATCGACTGACTTTCCAAACGCGAATAAAACGAGGCCTTGTAACGATCTGTGAGGAAGTGCTGGCCCATGGCGGCGGGAATGTTTTGGCTATTGCCCACGGAATGGTGATCCATAATTTATTGCTTTTACTAGACAGCACGAAAGCAACGCATGGTATCGACAATGCCAGTGTAAGCAAAATCGTTTATCGCGATGGAACTTTCTTTGTGGAGAGCGTCAATGATACAAGCTACATCGAAGCAGGAAGCAAAATCACTGTATAAAAGGAGCTATCAGTTGTGAGATTAGACAAGTTTCTCGCCCATCATGGCTATGGCAGTAGAAAAGAAGTAAAACAATTTCTGAAAAAAACGGAAGTTACCGTTAATGGCAAACGTGTCAAAGATGGGAAACAGGCTATAGTTCCGACCAGCGATATCGTCAGGGTGCAGGACGAAGTAATTCTGTACCAAGAATACGTCTACTGGATGCTCCATAAACCAAGCGGTTATATCAGTGCTACCGAAGATCAAGCAAAGACGGTGCTAGATCTTTTGAAACCAAAAGACGCTGGGCGGGCTGTTTTTCCGGTCGGAAGATTAGATAAAGATACAGAAGGACTGCTGCTTTTGACCGATGATGGTCAGCTTGCGCACGAATTGCTTTCACCTAAAAAGCATGTCGATAAGGTATACGAAGCGACGATTGAAGGCGTTGTAACCGGGGATGATGTCCACGCATTTAAAAAAGGAATCGTTTTAGAAGACGATTACCAATGCAAACCTGCCAAGTTGGAGATCTTGCAAGGGAATGGTGTGAAAACAGATATCCAGATCACGATCCAGGAAGGGAAATATCACCAGATCAAGCGAATGTTTCTGGCTGTCGATAAGAAAGTAATATACCTTAAACGTATCCAAATGGGCTCGTTGCAGTTGGATGAAAATTTAGCACGCGGAGAGTATCGGCCTTTGACAGTCGAAGAACTAGAGCAATTATCAAAAAAACGCCTTGAGATTCAAGAGTAATTGAACCTCAAGGCGTTTTTTTAGCCTCGCATCAAAGCCAGCGATCCCATTGGATCCCATGGTTTCAATACTGTAGGATCTTGCTCGAAAGCGGTTTGCAGGTCTTCCGGTAAATATTTTTTGTGCACTACTACTTGGAAGGTGTAAGCATCCATCCACGCATCACTCATCACAAAATAGCCTTTTTTACCGACTTTTTCGCCCCAACTGTTTTCTACTTTCCAGCGATCGATAGTATCATTCTTACGGTTGAAACCTGTAAGTACCATCGCGTGTGTCAACAAACTATCTTTATAATCTAAGCGCTCTGTTTTGGTAAGCTCTGGCTGCAAATCGAACAATGCTTGATAATCATAAATAGCAGTATCCATTACACCTTGCGAACGTTCGGAGAATTTCCCAACATCACAGCCGAACCAAACAGATTCCCCAGCTTCGATCTGCTTCGCTGCTGCAGCTTTTAGCGTTTCGATTTCTACATTCAGGTACTTGATTGCCTGACCTTCGATGACATTGCCCAAAAAGTCGACCGTATACGTTTTACCGAATGGTTTATCGGCGGTAGGTGCATTGATAAGAGGAACATAATCGCTTAAATCGATACCGATATATGTATCGTAGAAAGATTGCGGTGTCAGCCCAAGTTCCTGATGGAAATTCCCATCTTTGTCCCGATATTCAAAATCAAATGTACGTGGCGGTTCGCCGAGTGAATACACTAAAATACGATAGATTTCTTCTAGGAGAGAGTTCTTCAAAACGGCAACTTCCTCGTCTGTAGCATTTTCTTGAAGTGCAGCACGCAAAGAAGCTGCACCTTTACGAAGTCTGCTGTTGAGTAGTCCATTTAGATCAGCCGATTGACTGCTTTGGAAAGTTTCAGGCATTGCTGTTTTGGGAACAACTCCGTATTTTTGGATCAATGAAACGAGCATATCCCACTGTCCGCCGTCCTGCTGTGGTGTTTCCAGCAACCAAGCTACTAAACGGTCATCGATATCGCGGTCCGCAGTTCGAATGATGCTTTCAAAAAAGTAATTTGCTTTTTCAAATTTATCCCAAAAGTTCGTATGATTTTGGGAGAGTTCAAAATCAGGGGCATTCAGATCATTACTGATCGTATGACGGAATGTATTTAACGCGGCAAACATCCAGCATCTTCCGCTGCGCTCTTGATTAGTTACCCCGCCGGTTTTGATCTCATTGGAAAATACCGGCTGCATCGCGATTTTAGCGTTTAAATTTTCGACGCTCGCTTTGATCCCGTTTTTTAAAACACTGCTTTGCAATGTATGAAAGTAGGGATGCGCCTGAACATTCTGTGCAAATGCTGTGCTTGTTTCTTTAGAAATAGATTTTCCCATTTCAATTCCTCCTTTTCGTTCTATTCTAGTATAACGCTAATAGAAAGAAAATTGGGAAATGTTGCTTTTGGCTGTTTTTGATTGATTTTGAATGAATTTGGTGGTAAAGTGAACATGATAGGAGGAAGGTATATGCTGAATGCAGAAAGGCAACAACTTATTCTAACCTTGCTAAAAGAAGCGGGAACCGTGAAAACACAAGAACTTGTCTCGCGACTGGATACTTCTGAATCAACGATCCGAAGAGATTTGGATGAATTAGAAGAAGCCAATATGCTAAAACGTGTCCATGGTGGAGCGACACTTTTGACAGATTTCCGCTTGGAACCAAGTATGACCGAAAAATCTGCCATAAACATTCAAAGTAAGAAAAAGATTGCTAGTTACTGCGCTAATCTTGTGCAGGAAAATGACTGTATCTATTTGGATGCTGGTTCTACTACTTTTGAAATGATCGATTTATTAAAGAATAAAAATATTATCGTTGTTACTAATGGTTTGATGCACGTGGAGAAGTTGGTCTCTAATAGCATTGAAGCTTACTTGCTTGGTGGGAAAATGAAAGCCCGTACAAAAGCGATTATTGGAGCTACTGCGGTAGAACAGCTTGGGAACTATCATTTTGATAAAGCATTTATTGGGACAAATGGAATTCACCCGGATTTTGGTTACACAACGCCGGATATCGAAGAGGCTCATGTGAAGCAGACGGCTCAGAAACATGCAGCAAAATCTTATGTGTTAGCAGATGCCAGCAAATTGGATGTCGTGCTGTTTGCAAAAATGTTTACTTTGGACGAAGCCACATTGGTTATTGATCGAGTTCCAAATGGCAAACTCGCGCACTATCAAGGTAAGTCAAAAATAGTTGAGGTGGAAAATGATATATACAGTGACAGTAAATCCCTCGATTGATTACATTGTAAAAGTAGAGGATTTGAAACTAGGCGATTTGAATAGAATGAAAGCAGATTATAAACTTCCGGGAGGCAAAGGCATCAACGTTTCTCGTGTGCTCAAGCAACTGCAGGTCGAAAATACCGCAACTGGATTTTTAGGCGGTTTTACAGGGGATTTCATTAATAATCAATTGCTGAAGGAAGGGATCCATACTCATTTTACAGCGATTGAAGATGACACGCGGATCAACATCAAATTGAAACACGGCGAAGAAACAGAAATCAACGGATTAGGTCCGGCAATCACAGAAGCAGAAAAAGCCAAGTTTTTTGAATGGCTGCAAGTGATCCAAGCAGAGGATATCATCATTTTATCCGGCAGCGTACCGCCTGCATTGGGGAATCATTTCTATGAAGAAGTCATTACTAGATGCAATGAGAAAAATGCAGAATTTATGATCGACACGACCGGTCAAGAACTATTAGCGGCGTTAGAACACCAACCGATTTTGGTAAAGCCGAATCATCATGAACTGGCAGAACTATTTGAAACTACTTTTACAAAGAAAGAGGAAATCATTCCTTATGGTCAAAAACTGCTGGCGCTTGGTGCAAAACACGTGATCGTTTCAATGGCTGGCGACGGAGCCCTTTTATTCGTCGATGATCAGGTCTACTTTGCGGAAGCGTTAAAAGGGAAACTAGAAAATTCTGTTGGTGCTGGTGATTCCATGGTGGCCGGGTTCTTGGGAGAATTCGACAGACATCACGATGCGGTAGAAGCTTTTAAAGTCGGAGTAGCTACTGGCGGGGCGACTGCTTTTTCCACTGACTTAGCCAAAGCATCTCTTATTCAAAAACTATTGCCACAAGTTAAGATTAGCAAACTTACGACGGAGGGGAAATGAAATGAAGATCACGGAACTTTTAAGTAAAGAAACAATGATCCTGTCACTTCAAGCTACGACAAAAGAAGCAGTTATCGATGAATTGATCAGCAGCTTAGAAAGAAACGGCAAGATCAATGATCCGAAATTGTTTAAAGAAGAGATCATGAAGCGTGAAGCCCAAAGCTCGACTGGTATTGGCGAAGGAATCGCGATGCCACATGCAAAAACCAAAGCGGTAAATGTACCTACAGTTGTTTTTGCTAAAAGTGAGCAAGGAATCGATTATGAGTCTTTGGATGGTCAGCCGGCCGAATTATTCTTTATGATCGCCGCCACGGACGGAGCAAATGAAACACATTTAGAAACTTTAGCGGCACTTTCACGATTATTAGTGAATCCGGATTTCGTCCAAGCTTTAAAAAACACGAAAACACCTGATGAAGTAATCGCTTTATTTGATGAACAGCAGTCTGCGGGAGAAGAAGTAGAAACAGAAACTCCTAATGAGGAACAACCTTTCGTTGTAGCAGTTACAGCATGTCCAACTGGGATCGCTCATACCTATATGGCCGAAGATGCGCTCAAGAATAAAGCGAAAGAAATGGGCGTGGCTATCAAGGTAGAGACAAATGGTTCAGAAGGCGTCAAAAATCGATTGACTGCTGCAGATATCGAGCGAGCAGCCGGTGTGATTATTGCTGCTGATAAAAACGTCGAAATGGCTCGTTTTGACGGAAAGCATTTGCAAGAGCGACCTGTAAGCGATGGTATCCGTAAACCGGAACAACTCATTCAAACAGCATTGGATCAGAAAGCACCGATTTATCATAGTAATGGGGACATAGCGAAAGAAGAAAATACAGAAAAAGCATCGATCGGAAGCAAAATCTATAAAGATCTGATGAATGGTATTTCTCATATGCTGCCATTCGTAGTCGGTGGCGGGATCATGATCGCATTATCTTTCCTTATCGAGCGATTTTGGCCGCACAGCGAACTCTTTCGATTACTGTCAACGATTGGCGGCAGTGATCAAGGTGCCTTCACACTCCTTATCCCGATTCTTGCCGGTTATATAGCAAGCAGTATCGGTGAACGTCCAGCATTGATGCCAGGTATGGTCGGTGGTCTGATGGCTGTCCATTCCAACGCTGGCTTCCTCGGAGGTCTTGTAGCAGGTTTCCTCGCTGGTTATATTGTGATTGGATTGAAAAAAGTATTTGCCAAATTGCCGAAATCACTGGAAGGTTTAAAACCGATTTTACTTTATCCGATTTTTGGCTTATTGATTACCGGAACACTCATGTATTTTATTGTGAATCCGATTTTCAGTACGATCAATTCTGCGATGATTCAGGCGCTGGAACATCTTGGAACCGCTAATGCTGTCTTGCTTGGCGTAGTACTTGGCGGAATGATGGCTATCGATATGGGTGGACCATTCAACAAAGCAGCTTATACCTTCTCGATCGGTGTATTTACCGCAACGCAAGATGGGGCACTTATGGCAGCAACAATGGCTGGTGGGATGGTTCCACCTCTTGCGATCGCATTTGCAAGCAGCTTATTTAGCAAGAAATTCACGCAGCAAGAAAAACAAGCAGGGATCACCAATTATGTGTTAGGTGCAGCCTTTATTACAGAAGGAGCGATTCCTTTTGCTGCAGCTGATCCACTGCGGGTTATTATTTCTTCCGTGATCGGAGCGATGACAGCAGGTGGATTGACGCAACTTTGGTCCGTAAATGTACCTGCTCCACACGGCGGCGTATTCGTATCTTTATTAGCTAATAAGCCGGTATTGTTTTTAGTAGCAATCATTATCGGTGCTGTGATCTCAGGCCTTATCTATGGATTCTGGAAAAAGCCACTGCCTGATAAATAAAATAGTTGAAGGGAAAGAACTGTCTAAGCTGTAGACAGTTCTTTTTTTGCTTAGAAAACAGAAGCTTCGTGGTATAATAAAAGAAAAAGGGGGGCTGGTTATGGAATTTGGACAAAAAGTCGCGCAGCTGAGAAAAAAGAAACGGTTTACGCAAAAGCAGTTAGCAGAAAGAATTGACGTGACACCCTCGACGATCAGCAAATATGAGCATGGCACCCATCGGCCGCCGGTTTTCATTTTAGCTAAATTAGCAGAAGAATTAGGAACGACGACTGATTTCTTGCTAGAAGACGTAGCAGGACTTCGCGAAAAAAATTCTGTCAATGCATTCCCGCTGATCGGAAATCCGGAACTAGAGAAATGGTATCTCGAACTTCCCTATACCTATTCGGAAGAACAGCTGCTGATGATGAAACGAATCATGGAAGCGATCGATCATAAAAAATAAATTATTGGAAAAATGGAGTATCACCGCTGCCGTTTTCTGGCTTAGGAACGGAATATGGTGCCCTTGACTCGGCTGCGATCGTAGCTGGTGGGAAATACATGTTGCCAAGTGGAAATTCTTTCTCCATTTTTCGCATTTTTTGAGAGATCTTCATATGCAACATGGAAGTCCGTGCCATTTGGTTATTGAACGAAGCCGTAGAGATGTCGATCTCTATGCTGCGATGATTGGTAAACTGAATGACAGTTTGATTCAATTCATTAGCGCCGTATTCTTGGATATGTTGTGGGAAGATCCAAGCACAGTCATTTTTTGATGGTGACGTCGTTGGGAACGCATAGATAAGATTCATGGCGTCGATAATGATCGGCGGCTTATGCGTGATGCCGATCAAATGCTTGGTCCCATCTTTGCGACCTTCAAAATTGCTTCCGAAAAACTTGCAGCTGGTTTTAATTATCTCAAAAGGGGTAAAT
This sequence comes from Listeria grayi, assembly GCF_900638015.1. NCBI lineage: Bacteria > Bacillati > Bacillota > Bacilli > Caryophanales > Listeriaceae > Listeria > Listeria grayi. The sequence goes on along the minus strand of NZ_LR134483.1, from coordinate 2,223,254 downwards.
TTAGATATAAAACTACTACCTATTTCGTAAATCTCGGAAAAAATCTCTTCCCCTGATCGTTTAGGCAGGATGACCATCGTATACGGATTGATTTCGTAAATACGTCGTGCTTTTGATTCATTATTCATTTTGTTCATCTCCAATGCTGTAATTAGTGTAAGGTGAAGGTGTACAAGAGAGATTGATTAACACTGCCAAAAAAGTTGGCTATAAATTAACTTATATTGTGTTAATGTGAGGCAATTATAGCATAAGCAATAAAGACCGTCAGTAAAATTTTGAAAAATCGGATTTTTTAGCATTTTTTTACAAAAAAGTCTTGATTACATTATTTTTATCTATATAATTGTAATAAATCCTATATAAAGGAGTGATTGTCGTGGAAATGCGAGATTTTTCTAACTCATTGATGAACCAAGTTGGGGTACTGAAGGGTGAAAAGGAATTAACAAACGTATTTATCGAATACTACATGACTATGCTCCTAGAAGAGAGAAGGATTGAATTACTTCGTGAAAATATCGATGCAGCACTCGATAAAAGAGACTCAGATACCTTTTTCCAACTATCCGGAGAACTCAATCAACTGCTGGATAAACAACTACACATTTAAAAAGACTGCGTATCTTATTGATACGCAGTCTTTTTTTAAGCATAATCGCCAGGCTGGGTCTTGCTTTTCACTGAGACACCGAAGTCTGTATAGATTCGTTCCGTCAGTTTATTTCCTTTTGCCTCGGCGATGTGATGCGCGAGGATCTGGAAGGGGATAGCTAACAAATACGGTGCTTTCCACTCATCGACAACGTCTGGAAGTGCTAATGTCCGTGAATTGTTGCTCGTTCCGAATTTTACCGTATACGTGTAAGCTGTATGTTTTTCCTCATAAGCACGCAACAATTCCAGTCGTTCTTTGACCAAACTTTCTGTTTCTAGGAAAAAAATGCGGTGTTCTGGGTTTACTTCTAAATAGGGACCGTGCATGAAAGCTTCTAAATCCACTCCTTGAGAAGGGACCCGGATCGTCTCCTGGAATTTCGTTTCGATTTCTTTGCAAGTTCCCACTGCCGGTCCATAACCAATCGCTGTAAAGCGCGGTGCAGCAACGAATTCACTTTCGAATTTCGTGAAAAATGCTTCTGTTTGGGAAATTACTGCCGGAATCGCACTGGTTGCGTCGCGAAACATTTCTAGTTCTGCTGCTTCTTGCTCGGCAGAAATAAATCCAGTTTGTTTTCCGTGATTCAGTGCCGTCAGCATCAGTGTCAAAACAGTTGCGGTAAAACCTTTTGTTACATAGCCGACGCGTTCCTGGCCACAGCCGATGTCGACGGTGAAATCGGCTGACTGAGCTAGTTCGCTTTCCATTTTGCTAGTGAAGCCAAGGGTTGGAACGTCATAAGTACGACGGATATGAGCGATCGCTTCGATCGTGCTCGTGCTTTCACCGCTTTGAGATACACCGATCACTAGATCAATATGTGGATCGATTTTTTCATAATAACGGTAATTGAAGGGCTCTTCGATAGTGATTCGCAGATTTGCCACTCGCTCCATATAATATTTCGCGCTTTTGATGGCATTTAAGCTAGAACCGGTTGCGAGCACAAGCCATTCTTTTCCCGTTATTTTTGCAGGAAGATTGGCGGGATACTGGCTTAAAATTGCTGCTGCCATTGCTTCTTCTTCCGCGATGTAGGTCATCATTGTAGGTTTCAAGATCAATTGCCTCCTTCCAAGTTAAGTGCTTCTGCGGGTTGTTCTGTTTTTTCTGTTTGTGTTTTTTGTTCCATTACGTAAGTTCGGTTAGCGGCAATAACGAATGGCAAGTAGATCAATGTTCCGACTACGATGATGATTACTTGCAAGATCGATCCGCGAATATCGCCACCTGTTGCTAAATAACCCGAGATCAGCGGCGGTGTCACCCATGGTGTCAAAATGTAAGTTGGTGCTACCCAGCCGATCGATGTCGCGATATAAGCAAGTGTAGTGGAGAATAAAGGTGCGATTACAAGTGGAATACCATAAATCGGGTTGAAAACGACTGGCAGTCCGAACATCAACGGTTCGCTGACATTGAAAATACTTGGGATCAAACCGAATTTTGTGATCATACGGTGATCGGGACGTTTAGAAGCGATGAAAATCGCAATAACGAGGCAGATGATCGTTCCACCGCCGCCCATATAGACATAAGCGTCCAAGAATGGTTGAGTTACAATATTTGGAAGTGTTTGTCCAGCATTGATCGCATCGATATTTTGTTGCAGGGACGTAAGTAAGACTGGTCCTGAGATCGCGCCAAGCACGAATGCACCGTGAATCCCGAAAACCCATAAGAAACCAGCAAAGAATACGTAAAGTAAGATACCGGGAAGCGTTTGGAAACCGCCTACTAACGGTGTTTGCAGAACTTTAACGATGATATCGGGAATGCTCATATGGAAAATCGACATGACGCTGAATTCAACGATACCAAGAATGGTTAGTACTAGGAAAGATGGAATCAAAATATTGAAAGACTTGGCGATAGCTGGCGGAACGCTTTCAGGCATGGAGATCTTTAAGCGTTTACTCTGCGAAAATTTGCAAAGCAGTGTAGTGCTTATTAGTGCTGCGATGATCGCTAAGAATGTTCCAGTCGGGCTTGTTAGGTCTTGAGTCAATACGCCGCTCGCTTCAAAAGCTTTTCCAGCTGTGCTAGTTACGGGCACATTGGCGGGAATCAAGACTACATGAGCTGCGACCGCAATGATTCCTTCCACACGGCCTTCCATTCCATAGGATTTTGCCAAGAAATTCCCAATAAGGAAAGCTGCCATCAATGCCATGATGCCTAGCGTACCATTATAAATCTGTGTACCGATGCCAAGCCAATGCTCAGCATTCGGAATGAACTTGAATAAACCACTTTTAGGGTCTAACAAAACATTATTGACAAGTAAGAAAAAGGCGGCAATGATCGTGATCGGGATCATTGCGGCAAAAGCATCGCGGATCGCCATGATGTGTTTTTGATTAGAGACTTTTTGGGCAAAAATAGATAATGCTTCGATAAAGCGGCTAGAAAAACTTTTTTCTGAATGCATATTTTTTCCTCCTTAATAATGGGTTTATTTGATTAAATCGGCGACAATAGACAGCCATTTACCGGCATTGCCGACCCAGACTTCTTTGTAGGTAGCGTTATTGAATTGCGGCCAGTAGGGTTGGTCTTCATTTCGGAATGTTTGGATACCGACAGGAATCTCGCCTACCATTTCGCCGTTCAATACGCTATATTGTTGTGCGAAATTAGCGCCTTCTCCGTACATCATCGATTGGCCGAACGGATTTTTTCCAACGATCCATTCTAGCTGACCTTCTGCTATTCTAAGCAGTTTTTCATCGTTTAATAATTTTCCTGCGATCGAACAAGCTTTTCCTGCTGAAAGAAGGATCGCGTTGTTACCTCGGAAAGAAAACCAGATCGGGAAACGGCGCAGGGCGATGTCTTGGTTGATCGGGATTCCTGCTTGGAATTGAAGCTGATATTCTTCGCGGGCCCGCTCGTCGACTAACAAATGTTGTAGTTCAAAGCTAGTATCGTCGAGGTATTCCTCTTTATGATAAAAACCTGCTGGAATCAATGGGTACGGCGCTGCAAACGACATGATCTGTTTGATATAAGTGCCGTAGCGTTCCACCGCGCTATACCATGTCGGATAAGCAGGATGGTCAGGTAGAGCTTTCATCGCTTGTTCTAAAGCCAATAGATAAAGATGTTCTCGCGCTTGATGATTAAAATGCTGGATGATTTTCTTTTCTTTGCTACGGTAGAAAAAGCCGGCATAAGTAGTGCCATCTTCTCCGCGGATACCACTCTGTTCTTGGCATTCCAACATATTAGCTAAGAAAGTCGTCAAATGCTTTTCATATTTGCTGTCTTGTGTGATCTGATAAAGCATTGCTGCAGAAAACGCTGCAGTAGCGTAATAAAGGCTTTCCGATGTTTGATAGGTATGTTCCCAGAAAATCGGTTTTTGATGGATACCATGTTTTTTCATTTCCATTAGGGCGAAATCAAAATCTTCCTGTGCGATCTGTTTCAATGTCCGCTTTAAGGAATCATTCGTTGTGATCTGTCCATGGATGTATGCCTCGATACCGGCGAGGTAAAAGTTTTCATATGCTTGGTTATGTACGCGTGCTTCCGCATCGTCCATACCGCCGATCAAGCCGTCAGTCCAGCGGGAAACGCCTGCGCTCGTTGCTCGATAGCCATCTCCAAACCGGGTTTTTAAGATGAAGTCGACGCCCCATTCACCCTCTTCGATCAAGCGCCCTCTAAGTAATGGATCTTTCTGTCCGGCTATTGTCTCATAAAGAGCCATTGCGACTTCTGCTGTCTGGATCAGTTGTTGGGAAACATCGCCCGCATCATGCCAGCCACCGTTGAAAGAAAGAATCTGACCATTATGTTTGGCAATGACGTCGGCGTGGCATGAAGCGTGCTTGCCAGGTACTGGATAGCCGCAGCGTTCACAGAAAATAAAGTTGAGTGATTTCCAGATGGAATTGGTCCATTTCTCTGAAGCATCACCGATAACAAATCCGCTAGTTTGGAGTGCGCCGATCTCAAGCCGGTAAGTACCAGTTTTTCGATGAGCGGAAAAATCCAATACCGCAAAAATCCCCAAATCGGTCTCCAATCGGGAAGCGATCCCTGACAGCACGACATCATCGGTGGCATCATCGATCAGCTGAAATGGCTGTTCGATAAAAGTTGCTTCCGCAAAGGCCGTTTTTGGCGCTTCGGAACTGTAGCCACTTTGTGCATAACTCAATACATTTTTATTTGGTAGCCAGCCCTTCGTGTTTTCGGGCGTAGCAATGGTCTCTAAATAAATGCTGCGGACAGAGAGTGCGATCTCAGATTTGGAAAGCTTTTCTGGTCCTTGCAAATAATAACTGATTGACAATTCTGTGATCGCATCCCGTGGTAGATCGGCAATTTCTACGATCACATCATTCCATTCGCCGCTGATAAGATTTACTCCATGGACGCCTTCCCGATCATAAATATCTGGGACTTTCAATACACCGTCGTTTTTTAGCTGAATGATGATATAAGCGTTACTCAATCCCTCGAATTCTGGGAAAACTTCCAGACGTAGCCGATTGTAGTTTGTCCAATCTTCTCTGTCGATCGATTTTACGGCATAGACGCTCCCAAAATTACAGTAGTCGCCGTCATCCGGTGCACCTTCCGGCCAGTGCGGCATGGTAACAGGAGAGGAGAGCCGTAGATGTTTTTCCGTTGTCCATTCTAATCTGCCGACACCTTGATGGTGAAAAGCGTTGTTTGTAGAAGTATCCATGATGCTTGTAGAAGCGAGGATCTTCTTTTGTTGAAGACGTGTTTCTAATGCTTTGTCCGAAGGGATCTCAAGCGGACGATGCAGATATGAAGAAGTGATCAATTGTTCTTCTAATGATTGGGACACCTTAATTCCTCCTTAATGAATAGCAGATTTTTCTATAAGTGCTGATTGACCGATGAATGCAGCGCCGATCAAGCCAACTTCTTTACTGGAAACAGTGGTGCGGACGATTCCTTTGCTCACAAAACGGATCGTATTGGACTGCAAATAACTTTGGAATAAATTCCAGAAGTAGTCGCTTTGCATAACACCTCCACCGAAAACAACACATTCCGGGTCGGTAGTCCGTACTAAATTCATCGTCATAGCAGCCAAGCTCTTGGCAGCGTAGTCAACGATAGGCGCCGCCAGTGGATCACCTTCCTTCGCTGCTCGGAAAATAACGTCAGCGGCAATCCGCTCATTCGTATGAACAGGAAGGGAAGTCGATGGATATTTGGTAACGTTACCATAAATCTGTTCGCTAAGACCAAGTCCAGAAGCATTACGTTCTACACAACCTTTTCGTCCGCATCCGCAGGGGATCTCACTTTCTAGGTCAACCACCATATGGCCGATCTCACCAGCGTTGAAATGTCCGCCGGTAACGATTTTCCCATCGATAACGGTTCCGGCAGCGATACCTGTACCGACATTGATATAGATAAAATCCTTTGTTTCTTTTCCTACGCCTAAGCGCTGTTCGGCAGCAGTGGCAGCGGCTACATCATTTTCGATCACGACTGGTAAGCCGAGAAAATCGCCTAATATATCGGCAAGCGGAGTAGGCACTGTTTTTCCGGGTTGAATCTCCAACCAGATCCCATTTGCGGAATCTACACGGCCGACGACACCGACCCCAGCAGCAAGGAGATTATTACTTTGGAACCCAATGGTATCTCGATAGTCTTGAAGTGCTACAAGCAAAGTTTTTACTACCGTCTGTTGACTAGTCGTGTCGCTAGGATAACTTTTTGATTGTAAAACATTCCCAGCGAGATCTACTTCTCCGATCAAGATTTTCGTACCACCAATATCGATACCGAGAATAGATTGTTTTGTTGTCATAATAGTTCACCTCGTTTTTGGTAACGTTACCAAAAATAATTCTATTTTGTTACCGCTTTCAACATTAGAATAACGGATAAAAAATAAAAAGTCAATATATTTTTGGCAACGTTACCAAAAAAACTTGTAGCGCACGTAGAAATAATGTAGACTATAATTATCAATCCAAAAGGATGGAGAATATATGAAAGAAAAAATAACGATTCAAGAAATCGCAAGGCTCAGTGGAGTTTCTGTTTCTACGGTTTCCCGCGTGTTGAACAACAGTCCTTCTGTTTCTAAAGAAAAAAGGAAGCGCATTCAGGATGTGATCGATAAGTATCAATACACCCCTAGTGTATTTGCTCGTGGCATGGTCAACCGCCAAACAAAGAATATCGGGGTGATCTTGCCGGATATTTCCAATCCTTATTTTGTTTCGCTCGTAGCGGAGATCCAAAAATGTGCATTGGAGCAGTTTTATTCGACGATCGTTTTTAACACATTACTCGCAGGTCCTGAAAGTGCCGGAACGAAAAACCGTTTAGCAGAAGAGGACTATCTGCGGATCATATTGGAAAAGCAAGTTGACGGGGTCCTTGTGCTCGGCGGCGAGATCGATAAAGAAGATTTATCTGATCGTTATGTTCAGGCGTTAAATCAGCTCCATAAACAGATTCCAGTCCTAGTGATCGGTAGCAAACGTGAGGAATTAGATTGTCTTTTTGTCGAACGTGATCTGAAAAAGGGCGTTACCACGCTCGTTACCCATCTGACTGCCTTGGGTCACCGCCAAATCGGTTTTATCGGCGGGGAAGAAGGAGTGAAAATAACGACATCCAGAGTAGCAGCTTTTCGTAATGCAATGAATAATTTTTCGCATCCTATTCGTGAAGAATGGATCGAGTTGTCGGATTATTATGTACCAGCTGGTTATGATGCATTGACAAAATTGGTAGAAAAGTCCCCTGGGGATATACCGACAGCTTTAGTAGCGATCAATGACAGTGTAGCGATCGGAGCGATCAGAGCTATGAAGGATCAAGGAATACGCTGCCCAGAAGACATTGCGATCGTCAGCTGCGACCAATTTTTGAACAGTGATTTCCAGATCCCGCGGCTGACAACGATCGATCAGCATAATGAATATCTAGGGAAAATCGCTGTTTTGCAATTGATCAATGCAATGAATGGAGAATATGAGCCGACTGTCATCAAACATGAACCGGAACTTATTGTTCGTGAATCATGCGGTGCAGCTAAATAAAAATGAAAGAGGAGTTTAAGCCATTGGAAAAATACTTGATTTGTACAGATATAGACGGAACTTTGATAACGAGCGACCAGCAAGTACCTCCCAAAACGTTAGCTTTATTACAAGAGCTTATTGCCCAAGGACATCATTTCGCCGTTTCAACCGGGCGGATGTTTCAAAGTGCAAATAAATTTGCACGATTGGTAGATGAAAGCGGAAATGTTATATGTTCAAATGGCTCGGTGGTCAGTTCGGGTGGCGAGACTTTGTTCCGACAAGGATTAGATCCAGAAAGCATCCAAACCGTATTTGATATTTGCACGCTTCATCAAGTGCCGCTATTCTTTTTTTCCGAGAACACCGTCTTCTATACGATGACGCCACCTTCCTATATTACAGACGAAGCAGAGCAGGGACGTGTGGATGGAACGAAACTGGTTCATCTGGAATCACAGGAAGATGTAAAGCGCCACCAAGCTGAGATCATCAATGCGATCACAATCGAAGAAGATCTTCCTGAAAAGTTGACAGCAGTACGCGAAGCCCTCGAAAAAGTAGCGGGCATCCGAACGCTGTCCTCTCATTTCAATAATATCGAGATTTTACCCGAAGGAATCGATAAAGAGCATGCGGTAGAAAGGCTGCGGCAGCATTTAGAAGTGAAACCGGAGCATGTCATCGCATTTGGCGACGGCGAGAATGACTTGCAGATGCTACGATATGCGGGAGTTGGCGTAGCGATGGGAAATGCGGCAGATTTTGTAAAAGAACATGCTTCTTATGTCACCACTTCAAACGAAAATGAAGGCATTTATGAGTTTTTGAAGGCACATATCTGCTAATAAAAGTAAAAACAGATTTTCCTGCTGATTTTTGGGAGAATCTGTTTTTTTCTTGGCCATTAAAACCTTCGTAATAGAGCAGATAATATGGTAAAATAAAGAGGAATAAAAAACATATGTTCGGTGGTGAGTGTATGAGTTTACAAATAATTACAGGACGAGCGGGCACGGGCAAAACGACATATTTAATCGAACAAGCCGTGACTAGCGAGCACCCTGTTATCTATATAGTTCCAGAACAAATGACATTTCAAATGGAGAATACGCTTCTTCAAACTGCCAATCTTGATGGTATGATGAATATCCAAGTTTTCAGCTTCAATCGTTTAGCCTGGAAAGTCATGCAGGAAACGGGCGGTTTAGCAAGGACTTTTCTTAGTAAGAGCGGGATCGAAATGGTGCTGCGAAAAGCGATTTTAGCAGAACAGGACAAGTTGAAGATCTTCCAGCGGGCAGCAATGAAACGCGGCTTTTACGGTGAGATCGCTTCTTTATTCAAAGAAATCAAACAATCGGAACTTCGCACAGAAGCATTTGCCGAGGTTGCTCCGGGACTAACGACCAGTACGGCTGATAAATTGCATGATATCCAGCTGCTGTTTGATCGTTATGAAAATATGCTAGCTGGTAAGTATATGGAAAGCGAAGACTATTTGCGTCTACTTACAAATTCGATTTCACGCAGCACATATATCAAACAGGCAACGGTCATTATCGACGGCTTTGATTCTTTTACGGAACAAGAACTGTCAGTGATCGGAGCGTTGATGGAGGGATCCGAAAGCGTGAGGATCGCGTTATCGCTTCCAGATGAAACTGCTAGCAACCGCTTAGATGCGTATAGCTTATTTCAGCATGGCAAAGAATATTTGGATCGTATCACGGAAATGGCCAGACAGACACAAATTGAGATTTTGCCTCGGCTTCATCTGGAATCAAACAAACGAACGAATGACCCAGAACTTCGAGAATTGGAGCTTCTTTTTTCAGAAGAAAGTGCCCCCAAGCGATATGTCGGAGAAAACACCAGTCTGCACATCCATCAAGCTAATAATCGCCGGGCAGAAGCAGAAGGGATCGCCAGGAAAATTCGCGAGCTAATCGCTTCCCGGCAATTTGATTATAAAGATATTGCCGTACTGGTACGCGGTGTCGATAAATATGAGACCCTCGTCAGTCGAGCTTTTCAAGGAAATGAAGTACCATACTTTTTAGATAAAAAACGCACGATGGCGGACCATCCGTTTATTGAATTTATCCGCTCCACTTTAGAAGCGGTTCAGCAAAATTGGCGCTACGAGAATATTTTCCAAGCAATCCGTACAGAGTTCTTTTTTGATTTAGAGACACCTAATCCGCTCAATCGTAAACAAGCAGACCTACTGGAAAATTACTGCATCGAAAACGGGATCAAAGCGAAATGGCGCTGGCAGAAGAAAGGCGATTGGATCTATCAGAAAGTAAAAGGGCTGACGATCGAGCTCGCTCCGCAAACCGATGAAGAACTGGCGATGCAAGAAACGATCAATACATTGCGCTACCGGATCCAAAAACCGCTGGAAGCCTTAGAAACAGCATTTGAAGATGCTGTAAGCGGGATCGATTATGGGACAGCATTGTATCGATACCTAGAAAACGTCCAAGCTGCTGAGCGACTTGAAATGTGGCGTGAGCAGGCAGAAGCAAACAACTTGTTGGAATTGGCGCGAGAACATGAACAAGCTTGGACAGCAGTCATGGGTATGCTCGATGAATTCGTCGAGATACTGGGAGACGATCCGCTTGATTTTGATACCTTTTTGGAAGTAGTGACGACCGGTCTTGATGCATTGGAATTTTCACTGCTCCCGCCCACGTTAGATCAAGTCATCGTTTCTGATATGGATGTGGCACGGCTGCTACGCGTGAAAGTCCTATTTATCGCTGGTGCCAATGATGGTGTGATGCCGCTTCGCAAAAAAGACGGCGGGATATTGTCTGATGATGACAGAGTTGCTATTTCAGAGCAAGGGGTGCCGATCCGGTCTGGGCTGACTAGTCATTTGATCGAAGAAGAACACCTTGCCTATCGTCTATTTACAACTGCCAGCAGCCAGCTGTACCTCAGTTATCCAGCTGCTGACGATGAAGGGAAGTTACTTGCAGAATCTAATTATCTCCGCAAAATAAAAGCCCATTTTGAAATGCTGACAGAAGAAATCTATTTAAATGATCCAAGTTTACTACCAATAAGGGAACAAAGTGATTACGTACGCGCGAAAGAAGCAACGCTCAGCCAGCTTACCGCTCAGCTGCAGTTGTATAAACGCGGCTATCCCGTGGCAAGTGTCTGGTGGGACGCTTACAATTATTTTATCCAAAAATCGGAATGGAACGCAGTCGTCAAGCATGTACTTGGCAGTTTGTTTTATGGGAACCGCACACAGCCGATCCGTTCAGAAACCGCTGCGACTCTATTTGGCGAAAATATTTTTGCCAGCGTATCACGGATGGAAAAATTTTTCAGCTGCGAGTTCCAACATTTTGCACAATATGGCTTAAAATTGGAAGAACGCGCCGAGTTTAAACTGCAAGCTGTAGATATGGGAGAAGTTTTCCATGGCGCAATGGAATGGATCTCGAATGAAATCAAAAGAAGACAGCAGGAATGGGGCTCGTTGACGGACTTGGAATGTCAGGAAATCGCTAGAGATGCTATTCGTTATCTGGCACCAAAAATCCAGCATGAGATCCTGTTAAGTACGAAACGAATGGCCTATATCCAATATAAATTAGAACAGATCATCGCCAGAGCAACGCATGTCCTTAACAGGCAGGCGAAAGTCAGTGCTTTCCGGCCACTTGGATTGGAAGTGGATTTTGGCATCAAAGGCCAACTACCGCCTATGCAGATCAAATTGGATAAACAGCGGGAGCTATTGCTGCAAGGGCGAGTAGATCGGATCGATGTTGCTAAAGAAGAGGACCGTTCCTTTTTACGCATTATCGATTATAAATCCAGCAGCCATGATCTAAGGTTGACGGAAGTCTATTATGGATTGGCGCTACAGATGTTGACATATTTAGATATTGTCGTTCAAAATGCACAGAAATTGATCGGCAAACAAGCAGAGCCGGCTGGGGTGCTTTATTTCCATATGCATAATCAGCCCGTTCAGACAGATAAAGAACTGTCGGAAGAGGCGATCGAAGAAGAATTAGAGAAGAACTTTCGCATGAAAGGGCTTATTTTAGAAGATCCGGTAGTGGTCTCTTTAATGGATAATACATTGGAACCGGGCAAGCAATCTACTGTTATCCCAGCAGACTTGAAGCGCGACGGCACATTGAGTGCACGCTCCAGAACTGCAAGTAAAGCAGAATTTGATGCCATGCGCCGATTCGTAAGAGGGAAATATCAAGAAGCAGGAAATAAAATGATGGACGGCGCTGTTTCTATCAACCCGTATAACCTACAGGATAAAACGCCGTGCCAGTTTTGCGCTTTTCGATCGGTTTGCCAATTTGATCCATCTTTAGAAAACAATACGTACCGTTATTTACAAAATGAATCGCCGGAACAAGTTATCCAAAGAATGAAAGCAGAAGAGGAGGGAGAATAAATGGCTTTTTCTATCCCGGAAAAACCAGAAAGTGCCACATGGACAGATGACCAGTGGAAAGCGATCCATGCAAGCGGTCAGAATATCCTCGTTGCAGCAGCAGCAGGATCCGGAAAAACCGCCGTGCTTGTCTCGCGGATCATTGAGAAATTAAAAGATGAAACAGCGGGACTCCAAGTGGATGAACTGCTAGTCGTGACATTTACCAACGCGTCTGCTGCCGAAATGAAGCAGCGTGTCGAAGCCGCCTTAGAAAAAGCATTGCAGGAAGATCCGGATTCCAGACATTTGAAAAAACAAATCGCCTTGCTGAATTATGCCTCGATCTCCACATTGCATTCCTTCTGCTTGGATGTGATCAGAAAATTTTATTATGTCGCGGATATCGATCCGAATTTCCGTTTGATCGAGCCACTTGAGAGTGGCATGATCCAAGATGAAGTCATGGAAGCACTTCTTGAGAGACATTATGGCAATGAAGAAAATGAACGCTTTTTCCATCTAGTGGACAGCTTTACCAATGACCGTTCCGATGATGTGCTTTTAGATATCTTAACTCGCCTATATGATTTCTCACGGGCAAACCCAGATCCGGTGGCATGGCTGCGGCAGATCGCCAGCTATTATGATACAACGGAGCTTGCAGCTGTAAGTGAGCTTCCGTTCTATCGTTATATCGAAGCAGATATTCGGATCCATTTGGAGCAAGCACTGGAAGAGCTGCGAACCGCGTTGAAATTTGCCGAAGAACCGGGCGGACCTGATGTATATCTTCCATTGATAGAAAATGAAAAACTGCAGTTAGAGCAGCTTTTAGATGATTATCCACTTGATTGGGAGGCAAAAAAAGAAGCGATATCCAGCGTGAAATTCGGAAGATTGCCGACAATCAAAAATAAAGAAAATTACGATGAATCGCTTATTGAGCAAACAAAACAGGCGAGAGACGGAGCCAAAAAGCAACTTAAAGCGATTACCGAGGAGTGGTTCCAACGCGATGCGGGTAATTATCTGGCGGACTTGGCAAAAATGAAACCAGATATCGAGTTGTTAACGGAACTCGTAGAAGAATTCGCAGCAGATTTTTTAGCAGAAAAACAACGCCGTGGCGTTTTGGACTTTAATGATCTGGAGCATTTGGCATTAGCGATTTTAAGCGAGAAGACGGAAGCAACAAGCTATGAGCCATCCGAAATCGCTTTAGAGTATCGTCATAAATTTAAAGAGGTACTGATCGATGAATACCAAGATACAAATATGGTCCAGGAAACGATCCTGAGCTTATTAACGACACCTTCAGAAGCAGCGGGAAATCTGTTTATGGTCGGCGATGTGAAACAATCGATCTATCGTTTCCGTTTAGCAGAACCAACGTTGTTTTTGGATAAGTATAAGCGTTATCGTGTTGATGGTGAGAATACAGGAATCCGCATCGATTTATCGAAAAATTTCCGAAGTCGCCAAAATGTACTGACAACCACTAATTTTATTTTCAAGCAGTTGATGGATACCCAAATAGCAGAAATCGACTATGATGAAGCGGCTGAATTGGTTTTGGGTGCTGCTTTTCCCGAAACGGAGGAGCGGTATCAGCCGGAAGTCGCATTAGTAGATATGAAGCAGGAAGAAAGAGAATCTGAAGAGACTGACTCTCCGCAAGAATTGCAGAAAAATCAGGCGGAAGCAATGCTGATCGCCCGAAAAATAAAGAAAATGATCACAGAAAAATTCCAGATCTATGATAAAAAAATGCAGCAATACCGTCCGATCCAATATCGGGACATCGTCTTGCTTTCGCGGGCGATGACGAGCGCCACGGATATCGAAGAGGCGATGAAAGCACATGACATACCATTTTATGCCAACAGCAACACCGGCTATTTTGAAGCGACAGAGATTCGGATAATGCTTGCTGTGCTGAAAGTCATCGACAATCCTTATCAAGATATTCCATTAGCTGCTGTCCTTCGTTCGCCGATATTAGGTGTTTCCGAAGAGATCCTCGGTCAGATCCGTGCTGCAAAGCCAAAAGGTTATTTTTATGATGCGCTCTTGCTTTACCAACAAACGACGATCTCCCCGGAAGCAGACCGCATCGACCGCTTTTTGAAACAATTAGAATTATGGCGTGATCTCGCCAATCGGGAAAGTCTACCGAAACTGATCGCGCAGATCTATGAAGAAACGCATTATTATGATTTCGTAGGTGGCCTCCCCGGCGGGAAACAGCGGCAGGCGAACTTGCGTGCTCTGTATGACCGCAGCAGCCAATATGAAAAAACAGCTTATCGCGGTTTATTCCGCTTCATCCGCTTCATCGAACGGATGCGCGTGCGTGGCGATGACATGGGAACGGCAAAAACGCTTGGCGAGAAAGAAGATGTCGTACGGATGATGACGATCCATGCAAGTAAAGGATTGGAATTTCCGGTCGTTATTCTTGCGGGAACAAGCCGCCGTTTCAACATGCGAGATATCTATAGCAAATACTTGCTGGATAAAGAGTTCGGTTTTTCTGCACGCTATAACGATGTCGATAAGAGAATCGTTTACCCGACAATCATGCAGCAAGCGATCAAGCAAAAAAAATATCGGGAAACGATCGCAGAAGAAATGCGTGTACTCTACGTTGCTTTGACTAGAGCCGAACAAAAACTGATCATCACTGGAACAGTTGCTGATTGGGAAAAAACAAAAACTAAGTGGGCTACTCAATCAAGTCATACTGGCTGGATATTGCCGGCCGGAGTTCGTCTGCAAGGAAAGACCTATTTAGAATGGATCGGCAGTGCTTTTGCCCGCCATCCGGAATTTGCAAAATTATTGGATGCCGGCCAAGTAGCGGCCTTGCCGATCGATATGCCAATAGGATTAGAAATAGTGGCGAGCGAACAGCTAACAAATCCTGCAGAGGCTAAAACGAGCAAACCAGTCTATTTAGATAATATCCAAGCAGGGAAAACCGTGCCAATCGAAAGTCCGGAAAAAGAAAGCATCAACAGTTATCTAGAGTTTATTTATCCCAACCAAGTCGAAACACAAATCCGTGCCAAACAATCTGTTACGGAAATAAAACGCCAATTTTCTGTGCAAGACAGTTGGAGCGATACCAAAATCGTAGAAGGCATTCAAAAAGTATCATTGGATCGGCCTAAATTTCTTCAACGTAAAGGACTTTCCGCGACAGAAAAAGGTACTGCGATGCACACGGTTATGCAGTCACTGCCGCTCTCCCATGAGCCGGATGATAAGGAATTGACGGATTTCCTAGAAGAGTTAGTAGCAAAAGAGATCTTGTCGCCAGAGCAGAAAGAAAGCATCACCTACTCTGAGATCCAAGCCTTTTTCCGAACAAAACTAGGCCGTCTGATAAACGAAAACCTGCAACAGGTAGAACGAGAGATTCCGTTCAGTTATCATTTGCCAGCAAGCGTGATTTATCCGGAAGCAGAAACTGAAGAACGCGTCTTGATCCAGGGTGTGATCGATTGTATGCTTGAAGAAGCAGATGGTGTGACACTGATCGATTACAAAACAGATCGAATCGGCAGCCACTTTCCGAATGGCTGGTTGGAAGCCGAACCTGTACTTAAAAAGCGCTATGAAGTACAGATGCACTTATATCAAAAAGCGGTCGAGGCAATCACGAAAAAACCAGTCAAGCATATTTATTTATACTTTTTTGACGGTGCTCATGTGTGTCAATTGGAAACGGAGGAATGAAAATGAAGTGGCTCAGTTATTTTTATCAAGGAAAACAAAATTTTGGACTTTTAAAGGAGGAACATGCAGTTATCCCGGCGGAAAAGCTATTTAGAGATCCGCCGACAGATCTGCTTGCGTACATTGAATCTCAGCCAGAACTTCTTGCCGGCGCTTTAGCGGAAACTGGTATTCCATTGACTGAGATCGAGATCACCGTACCATATTTGCCGCCGAACAATGTGATCGGTATTGGTAAAAATTACCCGGAGCATGTTTTAGAAATGGGTTCTAAAGAAGATATCCCAAAAGAGATCCTCGTCTTTACGAAGAGTAAAAACGCATTAGTTGCTGATAAGGGTGTGATCAAAACACATCAAAATGTAACGAATGCTTTGGATTATGAAGGAGAGCTGGCAGTGATTATCGGGAAGGCAGGTAGTGATCTATCAGAAGCAGAAGCTGTTTCGCACATTTTCGGCTATACGATCCTTAATGATGTGACTGCGCGCGATCTGCAAGTCAAACACAAACAGTTTTATATCGCCAAAAGCTTAGACAACAGCTGTCCGATCGGTCCTTACATTGCTACAAAAGAAACATTCCCTGATCCAGAAGCGCCATTTTCGATTCGTACGCTGGTCAATGGGGAAGAACGACAATCTGGGACAACAGCAGATATGATTTTCAGCATTCCGAGGATGATCGCGGACTTATCTAAGGGGCATACTTTAATGCCAGGCGATATTATTGCTACGGGAACCCCACCAGGCGTGGGCAAAGGATTTAATCCGCCACGCTATTTAAAAGACGGGGATGAAGTCGCGATCACGATCTCAGGGATCGGAACATTGACAAACTTCGTACAAGATCAACAATAGGAGGAGAAAAAAATGTGGGCAGTGATACATTTGATTGCTTGGGTAGCAATCGTCATTTTAACAATCAGTGCTTTTAGCATCTATCCAAAAAATAACAAGGTATTTACGATCCTGCAAATGATCAATCGGGTGTTTTACATTATCGTGATCGGCAGCGGTATTATAATGGCAAGATATGGGCTCGCGCATCATCTTTTACCAGTGATATTCAAGATATTGCTAGGTATTTTAGTGATTGGCGTCATCGAAATGTTACTCAGCTATCGAAAAAAAGACAGACCGACTACGCTGTTCTTTAGTTTGTTCTTTGTTTCGGTTATTTTGACAGTCGCACTTGGCTTCTATCTATCGGGTGGTTATCCATTGGTATAAAAGTAAGTGTGAAGACAATGAAAAATCCGAATAAATATTTTTCAATAATCTAAGCCTTTTTTTCAAAAAAAGGCTTTTCAATTCCTGAAAAACTTGGTATGTTATGAAAGGAGTTTGAAAAGGAAGCGAGCGAAGAGAATGGATAGTTTAAATAGTTATCGGGAGTATGGGAAAAAAACGGCGATCGCGCTCACGGCAGCACTGCTTAATGCGATCGGTATGAACTTTTTCCTGATCCCTGCAAAAGTATATGCAAGTGGGCTGAACGGTGTTGCTCAGCTAGCCTCAGATCTGCTGCGTGATTCGGTAGGTGTTTCAGTCGCAACAGGACTACTGATCTTGCTACTCAATATCCCTGTGGCCATACTCGGCTGGATCAAAGTCGGGAAAAGTTTTACGGTATTTAGTTTTATGGTCATCGCCTTTATGTCGCTGTTTTTGATCCTCATTCCTGAGGTGCAGATCTCAAATGATATCTTATTAAACGCGATTTTTGGCGCAATAATCTGCTCGACCGGAATCGGCTTAGCGCTTAAATTCGGGATCTCGACAGGTGGGCTGGATATCATTGCCATGTATATCACGATCAAAACAGGCCGTTCATTCGGCAAATACTTTTTGATCTTAAATAGTATTATCATTTTTGTTGCTGGATTTCGCTATGATTGGACGTATGCTTTATATACGCTGATCTCTTTATATGTTTCCAGCCGAGTGATCGATTTGATCCACACAAGGCATCAAAAACTGACGCTGATGATCATGACACAGCATGCAGATAGCGTTATTGAAGCGATCCATGCTAATATGTTTCGGGGGATCACGGTACTGAATGCGACCGGTGCTTATTCCAAAGATGATATCAACATGCTGGTAATGGTTATTACTAGGTATGAGTTATATGATCTGACACATATTATCAATGAGATCGACCCTCGTGCGTTTATCAATATCATGGAAACATCAGGCGTGATCGGGGATTTCCGCTCCGAAGCCGATCAGAAACTGGCAATGGAGATGTACCGCAATAATATGTTATAAAAAAAAGAGCTGATTCAGCTCTTTTTTAAACCCCTAAATTTTCTTGTAGATAAATAGCGATGCCATCGTCTTCGTTACTTAACGTCGTCGTATTGGCAATGTTTTTTACTTGCTCATTGCCATTTCCCATCGCTACGCCAGTTCCTGCGAATTCGAGCATTTCCAGATCGTTGAGTTCATCACCGAAAGCGATGATATCCTTGCGATCAAAGCCCAATGATTTCGCAGCAGCTTTTACACCGACAGCTTTATTGATACCGTGCTTGATGATTTCGATCGCCGGCCAAGCAGCGCCCCAAGTCGTATAGGAAAGTTTGGAAGAAAGCTGCTTATCCAAATATTTACGGATCAGCACTAGCTGTTCATCTTGTCCGAATAATAATACGGAGGTCGGATCAATATTGACATTTTGGCGAATGTCGCCGATTTTGACATTTTCCAGCCCTAAGTGCATCGAGGCAGGAACAGATTCATTTTCCTCGCGGATAAAAACAAAATCCTCTACTTCAGCAGCAATATTGCGGAGCGGAAGGTGGCTTGTGAAATCCAGCAGCTCGTGAACGATATTCAGATCGATCGAATGATGATAGCGATCGGCAAAATCAGGCATTTTTGGATGATGATACACAGCGCCATTGAAATTGACGATTGGTGTCGTGAGCGTCAGTTCATCATAAAATAAATTACTTAACCGGTAAGGCCTACCAGTAGCGATCATAACTTCATGACCAGCATTGCGGGCTCTCTGCAGCGTTTGCTTCGTTGTTTGTGAAATAGTCTGGTCATCTCTTAACGTTGTGCCGTCTAAATCGAGTACAATTAACTTTTTGTCCATACAAAGCTCCTTTAATCCAAATTCAAATCATTCGTGAATAGGTTTTAATCATGATAGAATAACCTTATATTACTATGATAGTATGTATTACGCTATTTGTAAAACTATCCAGATAAAAAGTTATCTGTAGGAGGTAAATGCAGGAAATGATAGAGATCAAACACGAGCAAGTAGGAAGTGTTCCTTATTTAAATGTTTATCAGGCAGAACAGGAACAAAAGCGTTTACCGACCGTCTTTTTTTATCACGGTTTCCAAAGTCAAAAAGAATTATACCTGCATTACGGTTATTACCTTGCAGAAAAAGGATTTCGCGTTATTTTGCCGGAAGCTGCTTATCACGGCGAACGTAAGGGAGATGCTGGAACGTTAGAACAAACCCATTTTTTCTGGGACGCGATTCAAGGAAATATCGATGAATTTGCTGCTCTGAAAGAATCCTTGATCCAATCAGGACAAACAGATATTGCCCGCATCGGTGTTGGCGGAGTGTCAATGGGAGCAATTACCTCTCTAGGCATCTTAAACCGCTATGAAGATATCCATGCTGTGGTAAGCTTGATGGGGAGCGCCTATTACGTGGATTACGCGAAACAGCTTTCTGAGATAGCAGCCAGCCAAGGAATTACCTTCCCGTATTCTGTAGAAGAGCGCATCGCTCAGCTAGCCCCATATGATCTGACCAAACGCTTAGACCGAATCGGAGACCGCCCCGTATTATTGTGGCATGGCAAGAAAGACGATGTCGTTCCCTACATATACAGCGAACGATTATATCAATCCTTGGTAGAACAACAACTAGCCGACAATGTAGAATTTATCAGCGACGAAAATGCCAGACATAAAGTTACGCTAGCAGGAATTGAAAAAACAGTAGCCTTTTTTACAGAACAATTGGGAAGTTAATGAAAATGATTCTCAAATGTGATATAATGAATTGCAAATAATTGGAAAAGGAGGCATAGGCTTCATGGATGAACAGCTCAAAGAAAATATTGTAGGTGCCTTAGAACAAGTTATCGATCCAGAACTAGGAATCGATATTGTGAACCTTGGTTTGATTTACGATGTAGACTTAGACGAAGATGGATTATGCACGGTCACAATGACGCTTACAACAATGGGATGCCCGCTTGCAGGGATCTTGACAGACCAAGTCCGCATGGCTACCGCCGATATTCCTGAAATCAAAGATACAAACGTTAATGTTGTATGGAGTCCGCCATGGACAAAAGACCGCATGTCCCGCTATGCGAAAATCGCGCTGGGGATTCGTTAAAGTTAGCGCATTATCTCGATATTCGCTTAGGAATACAAGTTTATAAAGAAGTTACAAGGTATTTTCTATTATTTTTAAATAGTAGGAGGTACCTTTTTTGTTATTTTCAAAAGAGCGAAGCAGAAATTTAAATGAACAAGCCACTCAAATCGTGTTTCCTTACAAAAGGCGGACAATCTGGATCAGCTATTTTGAATGTCCAAAATGAGGTTATCGGCGTGCATACCACAGCCGCAGGAAGTTATAATTTTGGTACTAAACTGAATGACATATTTTATGCATTTATTAAAGAACATATGGATGAATAATGAAAAGAGCCGCTATTTATAGCGGCTCTTGGCTTATTGATCATCAGACTGTCTTTTCAAATGACAATGCTTCTTCTGTCAAATGCTTGGCGGATCCTTCTAATTTAGTGGAATTATCAATACTGGTACTGATTTCCTCTTTGCTCGTGTGGATGCTCTTTTCGATTTCTTTGATCCCTGCGGACATCTTAGAAACGTTGACGGTAATGTTTTTCGTGCTTTCCTCTACTTGGCGGATAGCTGCTTCAACTTGATTAGAAAGCTTTCTGACTTCATCTGCCACGACTGCAAACCCTCTGCCGTTTTCGCCGGCACGTGCAGCTTCAATTGCTGCATTTAGGGCGAGCAAGTTGGTCTGGCTTGCTATTTTATTGATGATCGCTACGATTTCTTGGATTTCCTGCGTATCTTCTTTTAAAATATTGACTTGTGTCTGCGTTTCTTGATGATGATTTTGCATCAATTGCAGTTCCGTTTGGACTTTCGTTCCGATTTCTTTGCCGGCATCCGCTTGTTTTAAGAGCACTTGAGCGATCTCGCTAAATTCGCTGCTATAGCTTTGCGTCCGCAAAATCCGATCCGTGATGTCGAAGGCGATTTTTCCAATTGCAGTGACAACCCCATTCTCCTTTATAGGAATATAGGTTGCTTGTAGCCAAAGTACTTCTCCGTTTTTGCTTTTCCGTTTTAATTTGTCTTGGATAAATTCTCCTGACAGCAACGTTTTCCAAAAAGTTTCGTAGGCAGGGCTGTCAGTAAAATCAGTAAAGCAGAGATCTGCATGCGTTTTACCTAGTAATTCATCTTTCTCATATGCTAGTGTTTCTGCAAACAATGTATTCACATAAATGATTTCTCGATTTATATTGAATTTTATAGCGGGAACATATTCTAAGATGGCATCAAAAAATAATTTTTCCTCGTTTTCGAGTGTAAATCACTCCTTTCCTTTATTATAAACAAATTTACACGAACAACTAGCTATTTTATGTAAATTTATTATCATTTATAGGGAATAGGAGTGATTTATTTATCACTTTCCAGATCTGCAATGCGGGCTGCTAGTTCTTCGTGCTTTTTATAACTAGTTACCAAACGTTTTGCCATTTCTAATTCGGCTTTTGCTGTCATAAAATGGTCTTGACCGTGGATCAGCAGGAAGGAGGCATTTAAGCCGTCACGCTGCTCACTGCTGACGATCTTTGTTTGCCACTGATGTCCTTCTGCAAATTCTTGGTCTGCTTTTTGGAGGTGAGCTGCAGCTGAAGGGAAATCATTTTTTTCAGCAGCCTCGATTGCGGAATAGGCAAATTGACGCATATTTCCACCGTGAAAAATCAGTTTGACTATCGCTTCTTCATTTTGAATACTCATTAGGCTGATCCATTCCTTTCTTTTTCAGCATTTTCAGTCTATAGGCGGAGGTCGTTTCTTCTTATTTATTCTATAATAAAAATAAAGAAACGGCTAGGAGGAGATTGAGATGGAAGAACGTATCTATGACCTGGAAGACCGTGTACAGGATCTGGAATTAGAAGTGGCGGATCTGCGCAAACGCTTGGAAGAAACCAAAAAACCCGCACCTAGAGATAATCGGACATGGTGGGTATTGGTTCCGATAGTAGCGATTATTTGCGGTACGATTATGTCGATCGTTGGCTGATTGGAAAGTTTTGAACTTATTTGCTTGCAATTTTAAGAAAAAGTAGTAAAATAAATTTTAGAGATAGGAACTTTTCCTGATGAAAGTAAAGAAGGTTCTTTATTTTCATGGGGACGAGTCCCTATCATGATTATAGTGGTGCAGACGTATCCATCTTCCAATAGAGTCTATAATTGCTATTATAGATTTTTTAACGTCAAACCATTATTTGTTTTCATTCATCTCATTTGCCATGTATTCTTGTTTGCGCCTCATCCCGTTATGCGCAGACGTATAGACATGATGGCGACGCTGAAATTATTTTCAGCGTATTTTTTTTGGATTTTTTTAAGCCACCTTATTTCCTTTCCGTTTTTGAAATTGGTATACTCAGAAGAGAAGATCAGAAGGAGGGAAAAAGAATGTCATTAACAGGAAAAAGAATTCTGGCCTTGGTCAGCGATGATTTTGAAGACTTAGAATTATGGTATCCCGTTTTACGTGTAAGAGAAGAGGGGGCAACAGTCGATTTAGTTGGTGAAGAAGCCGCACATGTCTATCACGGTAAATATGGTGTTCCTGCAACCTCAGATTATAGCTTTGATGAAATCAAACCGGAAGATTACGACGGGATATTAGTTCCCGGCGGCTGGTCGCCTGATAAGCTGAGAAGATATGAGAAAGTTCTAGACTTCATAAAATATTTCGATCGTGAGAAGAAACCGATCGGTCAAATTTGCCACGCAGGCTGGGTATTGATCTCCGCTGGTATTTTGGATGGCGTGAATGTCACAAGTACGCCCGGTATCAAGGACGATATGACAAATGCTGGTGCAATCTGGCATAATGAAGCGGTTGTAACAGACGGTCACATTATTTCAAGTCGTCGTCCCCCGGATCTGCCGGAATATCTACCTGCCTATATCAAAGCATTTTCTAAATAAAAAGAAGCCAATCACTAAGATTGGCTTCAGACTGAAGAAAAACACCATTTCAATCATTATTTTACTGTTTTCAGCTTGGTGAAAAATGATTAGATTCTAGGCAAAGCCGAGTACCGAAGCGGAGCGTACTTTTGCGTACGTGAGCATCGGAACGCAGGCTTTAACGACGAAGATGAGCGTTTTTCGCCAAGCTGAGAAGCCAATCACTAAGATTGGCTTCTTTTTTTACCCTAAATAGAAATTGATAATAAAACCGATGAAGCAAGGAATTGCGGCGACCACGAAAGCAATACTAAAACGCAGCTGTTTCTTGCGTCCCTCCCGATTGTTCTGATAACGAGAACCGGTGGTGAATAATGCTGAAAAAATGATCGATCCGAAAATCAAGATCGTTGTTACTAAAGAAAATAGATTGGCGCCTATTTCTTTGGAAGTAAATAAACTGATCAAGAAAATAACAATTGCTCCGCCTAATCCGGCTAAAAATGATTTTAAATACAACGGCTCAGTCACTCTTTTCACATAAAGTCTTACTTCCTTTATAGCAAAACTTTCGGCGTTTGTCTATTAATGCGGCAAGAAAGCTACAAGAATGAAGAAAAGAATCGCGATCACGATCAAGAAAGGATTGAGCTCACGCCATTTTCCTGTAAAGACCTTCAAGACAGGGTAAGAAATGAAACCAAATGCCAGACCGATCGCAATGCTAGAAGTAAGCGGCATCGCTAGGATAACGAGGAATGCCGGAAAGGCTTCATCTAAGGTATCCCAATCAATCTCTTTCACGGCACCGATCATCATGCTACCGACAACGATAAGCGCAGGAGCAGTGATCGCAGAGATTCCGGAGATTGCCCCAACTAAAGGTGCAAAGAAGGCAGATACGATGAAAAGCATGGCTACAGTAAATGTAGTAAGCCCTGTACGTCCGCCAGTTTCAACGCCGGCTGACGACTCGATATACGCGCTTGTCGGCGTAGTACCCAGCATAGAACCAACACTTGTAGCTACAGCATCAGCAAGAAGCGCTTGCTTAGCATTAGGTAATTTTTCGCCGCGCATCAATCCTGCACGTTTTGCCACTCCAATCATGGTTCCAGTTGTATCAAAGATCGTGATAAGTAGGAAGGAGAGAATCACGGCATACAGGCTGTGGCTGATAACATCTCCAAAAGCATGAAGCGGATTGGTAAATACGAATTCCGGCATTGTCGGCATTTTTACAAAGCCGTTCGTAAATTTCAACGTACCAGTAAAGAAAGCAATGATTGCAGTAGCGATCATGCCGATGAAAAGTGCGCCTTTTACGCGCAATGCAAGGAAAATCAAAGTAATCGCTAGACCGATGATCGCAAGCAGTGCTTCTTGGGAATGCAGGTCGCCCAGTCCTACTAAGTTAGAGGGGTTAGCGACAATGATACCAGTCATTCTAAAACCTAAGAAAGCAATGAAAAGACCGATTCCGGCGGTTATCCCTGCTTTTAGATTATGCGGGATGGCTTCGATCAATTTTTCCCGGAAAGGCGTTAATGAAAGCAATAAGAAAATAAGACCAGCCACAAAGACAGCGGCAAATGCTACGGAATAGTCTAGTTTTTGCGTCGTTACGACAGTAACAAAATACGCATTCATTCCCAAACCAGGTGCGATCGCAATTGGATAGTTAGCGAATAATGCCATCCACAGCGTCCCGATCACAGCAGAAATGATCGTTGCCATAAACACAGTTTGAAAGGGGACATGCGCTGCGGACAAGATCGCAGGGTTCACCACGATAATATAGACCATTGTTAAAAAGGTGGTAAAACCAGAGATTACTTCCGTTTTTACATCTGTACCAGCTTCTTTTAACCGAAACATATAGTTAACACTCCTTTATAAATAACGAACAATTTAAAACCACAATATCAATAATATTCGTTTTTTAGTAAAAAAGCAAGCCTGTTTTGGTAATTTTATTAGAAAGAAAGATCCTCTAGCCGATCAAAGGCTTCTTTCAAAATCGGGATTGGCTGAGTGGCAGCGATCCGGACATAATTATCTCCGCTTTCGCCGAATGCCAATCCTGGGATCACCAGCACTTTTGTTTCTTTTAAGAGGTATTCGCTGAATGGAACAGAGCTCATCTGCGTGCGCGTGATATTAACAAACGCATACATGGATCCTTTTACAGGATGGAGTGACAAATACGGAATCGCTGCGATACGCTCTGCGATATATTCCAAGCGTTTCTGGAATATAGCCGTCACTTGAGGTATTAATGTTTCTGCATGGTTCAACGCATAAATCGCTGCCCGTTGTGAGGGGGACGGTGCTGAATAGGTAATGCCTTCATTCAGTAGCTTGGCTGCCTCATTGATATAAGGTGGTGCGATCATGTAGCCGATCCGCCAGCCAGTCATGGCGAAATTTTTAGAGAGACTGCCTAGTAGAATCGTATGTTCCGGCGCAAAAGCAAGCATCGGAGTAAAATCACTGTAAAAGCTGAAGCCATCATAAACTTCATCGGAAATAATATAAAAATCGTATTTTTCTGCGAGTGCAGCGATCTTGGTAAATGCTTCTTTAGAAAATACTGCACCAGTTGGATTATTGGGGGAATTCAAGATAAATGCTTTGGTCTTAGGCGAAACAGCAGCTTCTAAAAGATCGATATCGATCTCAAAACCATCTTTTTCATAAGTAGGAACGACAACGGGAACACCCTGTGATTGGATGATCTGTTCTTTATAAGGTGAAAAGAACGGTTCGTGCAGAATTACTTCGTCACCGGGATCAAGGATAACTTGCAATGCTAAATACATCGCATGAGAAGCGCCGACTGTGGCACGAACTTGATCGGCAGCTACTTCTAAATGATAGAGCCGTTTGTAAAAATCGATCACAGCATTGATAAAAGTGATTTCTCCGCCAGATTCTGTATATTTGGTATGGCCGGCTTTTACATCTGCGAAAGCTGCTTCGATGATCGTCTTGTCTGTGATGATGTCGGGATCACCGATGGACAGATCCAGCAGATCCGGAGTCGTTTTGGCAAGTGTGCCGATGTTGGCAAGGATATTGACGGGTGTTCCTTGATGGCGTTTAGCGATGTTGGTACTGTTCATTGTGTATTTCACTCCTTATGTTGGTAGATAGATAAAAGGAAGGACCGTATCGTATGGTCACTTCCTTTTTTATTGTTAGGCGAGTACTTTACTCAGGAAATTTTGTGCACGTTCGGATTTGGTATGATTAAATACTTCATCTGGAGTGCCTTCCTCTTGGATAACGCCGTCGTCCATAAAAATGACCCGGTCGGCTACTTCTTTAGCAAATCCCATTTCGTGTGTCACCACTACCATGGTCATGCCTTCTTTTGCTAGTTCTTTCATAACTGCCAATACTTCGCCGACCATTTCGGGGTCAAGGGCGGAAGTAGGTTCATCGAAAAGAAGGACATCGGGGTTCATTGCCAAAGCTCTGGCGATCGCCACACGCTGCTGCTGGCCGCCGGATAAACTGCTTGGATAATTATCAGCTTTATCAGCGAGACCAACTTTTGTCAGCAAAGCGAGTGCTTTTTCTTTTGCTTCTTTATCATTTGTTTTTTTAACTTTTAGTGGCGCTAATGTTAAATTCTCTAAAACAGTTTTATGTGGAAATAAATTAAAGTTTTGGAAAACCATGCCCATTTTTTGACGCAGCTCATTGATATCGGTGTTTTTGGCAAGTAAATCTTTTTCTTCAAAGCGGATCGTGCCTTTGGTTGGCTGTTCAAGCAGGTTCAAACATCTTAAAAAGGTGCTTTTCCCACTGCCGGAAGGGCCAATAACGACGATCACCTCACCAGTTTGGATATCTAAATCGATCCCTTTCAAAACCTCTAACTTACCAAAATATTTATGAAGATTGGAAACATTAATCACTAGTCTTCATTCTCCTTTCTGCAACCCCTAGTAATCTGGACAATCCGAATGTCAGTACAAAGTAGATAAGGGAAGTGATCACTAACGGAATAAATGGCTTGAAGCTGGCGCCTTGAACGACGCCGGTCACGAACATCAGCTCACCGACACCGATAACGGATACGATCGAGGATTCTTTGATGACCGAAACAAATTCATTCCCAAGGGCAGGAAGAATATTTTTAACTGCTTGCGGCAAGATAATATAGCGCATGCTTGTTCCGCGAGTCATTCCCAGAGAACGAGCGGCTTCCATTTGTCCTTTGTTGACTGCTGAGATACCGGCACGAATGATCTCGGCAACATAAGCAGCACTATTTAGGGAAAGGGCGATACAACCGGATAAGAAGGCGGATAAGTTAAGGCCAAGTATCTGGGTACCGAAGAATACGATAGAAATTTGAACAAGCAATGGTGTGCCGCGGACAAACTCGATATACCACGAAGCAGGCCAGCGCAGCCATCTTGTTTCAGAAAGTTTCATCAATGCCAATAGCGAACCGAGAATCGATCCAAACAGCACGCCGACAATTGCTAAGAGAATGGTGTAAAGTGTTCCTTTCAGGAAGTAATCTTTGTATTTTTGGAAAAAACTTTCTTCTAAAAACATTTGCTTGTTTGCCGTTGCTTGATATTTTTTCAATGCTCCAGAATCCTTGATATCTTTAATAGAAGCATTTACTTTATCCTGCAATGCAGTGGAGCCTTTTGGAAGGGCGATCGCAGTATCTTTTTGACCATTCGCGAATTTGACATTTTTTGCATAGGCGAGTGCTTTGTTTTGAGAAACATAGGCATCAGCCACAGGGCCTTCAAGTACAGCGGCATCGATTTTATTCGATGTAAGATTTAAGATAATATCGGGAACTTTTTGTAGAGACATTACGGTAGAGCCACTCAATTCGTTTTGGGCAAGTTCTTCTTGTGTCGTTTGTTTTTGAGCGCCGACTTTAACGCCTTGGAAGTCGCTGGTGGATTTGAATTTATTTTGATCCACTTTGCGGACGATGACTTTCTGATCCACACGCATGTATGTATCAGAAAAATCTACTTCTTTTTCTCGTTCAGGAGTTGGCGACATCCCGGAGATGATCATATCGATCTTGCCGGTTTTTAAAGCACCGAGTAAACTTTCAAAATTCATTTCTGTAATAACCGGTTTTACTTTTAGATCTTTTGCGATTTTATCTGCAATACTGATATCAAAACCGACGATCTTATCTTTTCCCTTAATAGTTTGATGAAATTCATAGGGAGGGTAATCAGCAGATAGACCGACTCTTAATTCTCCGTTTTTCTGAATTTTTTTCAAATAAGGATCTGTTTCTGCGGCGGACGCAGCGTGGATCGAAGGGATAAGGAAGGTGAAAAAAATAGCGAGTGCAATAAATAATTTGGTTGATTTCCCTTTTGTCATAAAAATGCTCCTATCGTTTGTATTATCTTATTATAATACAACATAATGTTTAATTATTCAATAAAAGATTATAAAAATAATAATAACATGTATAAAAAAGGATGTTTATACATAGAAATGAATATAGAGCCGACCTTGGTAAGGACCAGCTCTATAGGCTAAAATTCTTCTTTGAGTAGTTTTTGAATAAAATAACAGAGAATAAATAAACTGACCGGCAAGGAAGGATCCTTGTCTGCCGTTTCGATCGAAATGAATTTTTTCATCTTATCATTCGTTTGATCGATTTTTGCAACTTCCTTATCATCCGCATAGATCACGAGTGGATCTTCTTTAGTGATTTGGGAGATTAGGATTTTTTTGCTAGAACCTTCCCACTCACCGGAAATAGACAGCGCTTCCTCCATATTTCCTAGTTCTTCTTGGAAGGCGATCGTGCTACTGTCCTCCAAATTATGGAAAACAACGGTTGCGCCTTCTGTGCCAAGCCAGCCGATCTCAAGCGTGACAGAGGCATTTTCTGTGTTGTTGCTGGCATGATAGGTGTAAATATCCTGCTTTTTGGAAAATGCGATCTGTGCAGCTGCTTTGGTGATCTCGCCAATAACTTCTTCTTCATTGTTATAGATCGGAATAGGTTTCTTTTTTTGGAACATCAACGGTTTTTCAAAATAATAAATCCCCATTTATTGACCCCTCTTTCTATGTAACACGGTATAAGGGACTTTTCCCTAATCACAAAGTGAAAAACAGCACAATGAGAGGAAGAGATCAAAACTTGTAAGCCCGCTGTTTCCAGTCATCGGAACGCTTTAGGAAAATATAATTGACTGTTTCTTTATATACCTCGAATCCCTTGTTAAGAAAGAAGGTGTGTTGGTGCGTATCGTTTTTCCTGATATCTGTATAAAGGGTATAGCTAGCTTCGTTCTTGATCGTTCGTAGCGTCAGGTTGGCGATCTTTGTCCAGTGCGCTTCATCTATACCGTAAATCTCGCCGATCTCGATTCCTCTTCGACCATTTTCGAAGGAGGAGAAGGCACAGACTTGTGTTCCTTGTTTGCCGATCAGCCAGGTTTTATCCTGTGTATTGACAAGATAGGGAAAGAGTTTCTGCCAAACGCGCTCTGCGAAATAGGGCGCCATGTATTGATAAAAGATTTTTTTGTTATAGGGGGGAGCAAAGATTATCGTTTCCAAAGTTTCACATCCCTTTTCTTAGCTGTAGTAACGTTCTTCAAATTCTTCCCAGGAGTCGGAAAAATCGTGATTAGCGAAGATGTCTTTTAAAAAAGTATTTTGTTTCAGACGAATGACTTCTTCTTTATCCATTCCGAGATTGAGAGCGATCTCGGATTCATCCCAACCGGAGCGGATCAGCATTTCGATTATATTCGACATGCCTTCGATACTGTGTGTTCCCCGTGCGCGGTTATGCCGAATCGTGCTTGCCATACGATGAGCAAGCGATTTGTCGATGACGGTGACAGGAACCTCTTTTAGCCGAAGTCGTCTTCGGGCCAAGAAAAATCGGTGATAGCCGTCGACGATCTTATATCTGTCGATTTTAGGGATATAATAACAGACGATCGGTTGTGTAAAGCCATCCTCGCGAATCGATCGCTCCAGCAGTGCGAGTTCTGGAGTTGCAACTTTGTTGGGATTATAGCCGTTTTCATCGACTTTATCGATTGGCACCATTTTTACATTTAGAACGGGAAAAGTGATTTTACTCTGCATTGTCATGTGGACCACCTTATTTAGAAGTTTCGCGTTGCATTTTGTTGATGATAGATTGGTAAATCTTTCCATTGAGGGCTTCGATACCTAGCTGACCGTGAAATTCGTCATATAGTTGATAAAGTTCCTGTTCATCTTTTTTCGTCAGGCTATATTGCCTTGTCGTCA
Source organism: Listeria grayi (assembly GCF_900638015.1). NCBI lineage: Bacteria > Bacillati > Bacillota > Bacilli > Caryophanales > Listeriaceae > Listeria > Listeria grayi. The sequence continues at coordinate 2,192,828 of NZ_LR134483.1, read as the reverse complement.
GGGCAAAATCGTTTTTTTCAAGGACGCGGGCGAGACTTTTCCAATTATGCCATAAGCGCTCGTCTTTTTTCCATTCACGCTGTTTGGCTTCATCTACCATATCGCAAACATCCATGTCGTATTTCTTCTTATAGTAATTCATTAGGATCTTAAATTTACGATGGTAATGGTCGCGCAGCTTTTCGCTGTAAAAACCATAGCTTTCTAGCAGAAATACAGTATACTGCTGCCAAGTCATATGGAGCGGTTTTTTTGTTTTCGCATAGCCGAGCAGATGTGTTTTAGAATACAGACTGCCGAAATTAGCACCGCTTACACGATTGACGATCTTTTCCCATAAGTGCGGTTCCAGTGCGGCAAATTGTTTGAGGCCAATGCGCTGCTGTAGACCATAAGGCTGACAGATACGCATGTGCTTGAAAGGGATCCCATTCTTATACATCTGATCGTAAATGTGATTATACTCCCAGTCGAAACAAGAGATTGCTTTCCAAATATCTTCAAACTTCCAGTCGAAAATCGGATAGAATTTATAATAGCCATCTTTGGAACGGTTGATCCATTGTTTGCCGCGGTATTTATTGATCCCGTTCTGAATCGCATTATAACGCATCAGGCTCTCTTGGGTGCGTAAACCGATCCCGCATGCGATCGTAGAATCGGCGTAGATCTCTTGATACCATTTCCCGAATTTTTTTAAAAAGATGTCTGGATTACCGTGGCTGCGATTGAAATAATATAATAGCCGTTCATCTAATTTATCCAATGTTATCGCATCTTGTGGTAGAGGATGGATCCAACGTTCTTTTTCCCGCGGATTCCACATGATCCATTGCGGCTGCAAGATACTGGAATAGTTATCTTCATAAAACGGCAGACAAAAATGGTAAACCGTTCCCACAGTGGGCAATTGTTTACAGCGTTCTAAAAATATAACGGTTTCTGTATAGTTTGCTTCGATATCCAAAATCACGATATCGAATGTGCGGTTCATTTTCTGGGCGATCTGATTAGCTAGATAGACCATGATACCACTATCTTTGCCGCCGCTCACTGAAAAATAAACGTGCTCAAATTCTTGAAATATGTAACGCATTCTTGCTTGGGCAGCTTCCAGTACATTCATTAAGTATCACTCCTAGCCCAGTTATATTAAGTATTATTATGAACATATCATACTATTATTGAGTGGGATAATCAAGCAAGGGCAAGAAAGGAAAAGCCTAATAAAAAAGCCTCGCAGCAGGTGCGAAGCCGTTGTTTTATGATAAAAATAAATGAAGCAGGAAGTAAAGCGCACCTGCAAATAATGCAGAAATCGGTAGTGTGATGATCCAAGTGATCACCATTCGCTGTGCAGTATCCCATTTAACACCTTTGACACGATGTGATGTACCTACCCCTAAGATAGAAGAGCTGATAACATGGGTCGTGCTGACAGGCAAGTGGATAAATGTGGCTCCGAATATGATGATAACGGAACTCAAGTCAGCTGCTACACCATTGACTGGCTTGATCTTCATGATCTTTCCACCAACAGTTTGGATGATCTTCCAGCCACCGATACTTGTACCGATCGCCATTGCCAAGGCACAACTCACTTGAACCCAAAGCTGAACGTCGTCTCCAGTTTGGAAACCATTAGCGATCAAGGCAAGTGTGATGATACCCATTGATTTTTGAGCATCATTCGTACCGTGCGTGTAGGATTGCAACGCAGCGGTAAAGACTTGGATGTAACGGAAATTACGGTTTGTTGAAGCTAAATTTAGATTTTTTAATGTTAATTTGAATATCGTATAAATCAAGTACCCAACTGCAAAAGCAATGAAAGGAGAAGCGATCAGTCCAACGATGATCGTTAGGAACCCACTGTATTCAATGGAACCGAAGCCAGCAGCGGCAATAGCTGCACCAGCGATCGAGCCGATCAGGGCGTGCGAGGAACTGCTTGGGATACCGAAGTACCAAGTCAGCAAGTTCCATGCGATTGCTGAAAGAAGTGCGGCCAACAAGACGATCTCGCCATGTGGCAGTCGAAATGGATCAACGATATCTTTTGTGATCGTTTTGGCAACCCCTGTAAAAGAAACTGCCCCTATGAAGTTCATTGTAGCCGCCATAACGATAGCGTGACGCGGCTTTAAGGCTTTTGTCGAAACACTTGTCGCAATGGCATTTGCAGTATCATGAAAACCGTTTATGAGGTCAAATGTTAACGCTGCAAGAACAATAACAACGGTAATTAGTAACATACTCTCCATTATCTAGCTCCTTATGCATTTTTCATGACAATCGATTCAAGTGTATTTGCTACACTTTGACAACTGTCTGCAATGTCTTCTAGGTTTTGATAAACTTCTTTGTGACGGATCAAGCGGATTGGATCTTGTTCGCGTTTGAACAGTTCAATCAATGCTTCACGATAAACTTCATCACAGTGAGATTCATAATCTTTGATTTTAATAGCAAGTTTGCGTACGTCTTTTAATTTTTTGTCGAATACTAGATCCACAGCTCTTTCGATTTCAACCGTGCTGCTTTGGATAGCTTCGATCAATTTGACCATGTAGTCGTCGTAATGAGTGATTTGGCAAATTTCAAGTGAGAAAGCAGTTTCTTCCAGACCGTCCATGATATCATCCAGACGATTGGTAAGCTCAAGCATATCTTCTCGTTCGATAGGAGTGATAAATGCGTCGTTCAGTTCCATAATGATTTTATGGACCATTGTATCACCAGTGGTTTCGTATTCTTTGATTTTATCAGAAAATATATGAAGGTCATCTATAGAATTGATATTGAAAGAAGCGAAAAAATTAGCACCTTCCCGTAAATTAACAGCAATATCATGTAGCAATGAAGCAAAACGATCCTTTTTATTTTTAAAAGCCATTTCTGAAATTTCCTCCGATCTTTTTTGATACATAAGTTTGGACCAAACAGGAGAAATAGAGCGTCCGTTCGGCGTTTTTTTATGTATAAAATGTTTACAAGAATATAAAAATTTTAAGGTTGAAATTTACCACAAATTAATACTAACATAGGATGATATTAAATAAAAACTCTTTTTTGATAATTTAATAAAGAAATAATATAGTAAGCGTTATCATTTTGATTTTCCTCCGATTTTTATAAAAATAATAAAAACTGGTTTTTTTATTAGGAGAGTGCATGATTTTTCGGTATACTGGGTAGTATAATTATTCCACTAAGAACTGGATATAAAAGTCAAACGATCGGGAGGTTTTAAAAGTGACCAAAACACTAGAAAGTCGCTTTGTGTTACCTGATGGTGCCCGTATGCCTTATATAGGTTTAGGCTTATTCAAATTAAATGAACAAGAGTTGCTCCGAGATGCGATCAGTGAAGCTACTGCGATCGGATACCGGCTATTTGATACAGCAGCTGTTTATAATAATGAACAGCTGATCGGCGAAGAACTGCGCGCCAGTAATGTTCCGCGGGAAGAGCTGTTTTTGAGCACCAAGATCTGGAATGGCGATCTCGGATATGACAGCACGCTTCGTGCTGTAGAGCGAACGCTGACGAACTTGAAAATGGATTATCTGGATCTTTACTCGATCCACTGGCCGATCGCCGGCAAATACCGCGACACATGGCTGGCTTTAGAACGTCTCAAAGAAGAAAAAGTCGTACGCTCGATCGGCGTTGCGAATTTCAAACAATATCATCTCGATGATCTGTTGACTGTCGCAAATGAAAAGCCAGTCATCAATCAGATTGAAACGCATCCGCTTTTGCCGCAAAATGAATTGCGCGCTTATATGGCAAAGCTCGGGATCGCCCACGGCGCCTGGTCGCCGCTTGCTAAAGGCGCATTGATGCAGGATAAACTGATCGACAAGATCGCGGAAAAGCATGGCGCACAAGTAGATCAAGTCGTACTACAGTGGCATCTCAACCGCAATACGATCATTTTTCCGAAATCGATCAATCCAAAACGCTTGAAAGAAAATGCAGAACTTTCGTATTTCCACTTGGACAGCCATGATATGGAACGGCTGGATAAATTAGCTGGGGATGTTCGTGTAGGACCTGATCCTGATGATCTGGCGTATTTTGTGACAAGCATAGAGCGTGAAAGGGAAGAATTGGCGAATAGAGAATAGATTGGTCGCGTGAGCTGATAAGGTTCACGCGGACTTAATCAAAACAGTAAAAGCTAGCAGGAGGAACTATGGATATAAGAGAAACATTCAATGCGGAAACGAATAAATGGATCGATATCGACGCTTCCAACGGCGAGGATCTCTCCAAACTAAATCAAGTCTACGGCATCGATGAAGAGATCATCGGCTACTCGCTGGATAGAAATGAGCGGGCGCATGTCGAATACGATGAAGATACGGGCGTGTTCTTCTTGATTTATCACGCACCTAATCTCGATGAAACTGGCGATAACTATGAGACCTTTCCGTTCACTTTTATTGTTAAAGATAATTATTTGATCACAATAAGCAGTAAACATACGAAATATATCACCACCATGATGGAAAAATACTTACATAACCATCATGAAGAATCACTTTTTCATTTTCTTTTTAAAAGTTTATTCCTGATCACAGCGGCTTTCTTTCCGTTAGTAGAAAAAATGGATATCAATCGGAAGCGCATCAATGACAAATTAAGAGAAAAAACGACAAAAGAAAACTTGCTGGGATTATCTGATTTAGAAACAGGGATCGTATATCTGGTTTCCGCCTCGAAGCAAAACACGATGCTGCTTGAACAAATCAAGGCGCAGGCCTTTTATCGAAAGCTGACAGAATTCGAGAAAGAACAGCTCGATGATGCATTGATCGAAGCTCGGCAATTACTTGAGATGACTCAGCTCTCTTCACAGATCCTCCAGCAGCTTTCAGGCACCTATAATAATGTCTTAAATAATAATTTGAATGACACGATGAAAATCTTGACTGTCTTATCCGTTCTGCTGACATTGCCAACGATCATTACCGGCTTTTTCGGTATGAATATGCCACTTCCGCTCGAACACAATCGAATGGGCTGGATCATTAGCATCGGAATCAGCTTAGTGAGCTGGTTCATATTATCTTTTATTTTACGCAGAAGAATGCGATAAAAAAGCGCAGCCTCTTTATGAGGTTACGCTTTTTTTAATTGGAAAGAATCATCTGGAGATTGCTCCCACTTAAGCGTTTTATCTAAAAACGGATGATAGGTTTCCAATTGTTTAGCATGGAGCAACAGCCGCGCGGCACGATTTGAGCCGCCGTAAAGCGAATCCCCGATGATCGGGAAACCAGCATCACTCAGATGAACACGAATTTGATGGGTACGTCCGGTATCTAGCCGGCATTCGAGGAGCGTATTATTCTGCGCTTGATGGCGGGCAAGAATGGCTACATGCGTCACTGCTGTTTGACCGCCGGGGCTCACGCGTCGTTTGTTCGGGTGGTGACGATCACTGCCGATCGGCTTGCGAATAGTGAAATTAGCTGGTCCCTTCCAGATATTGTCCGTGATCGCCAAATAATGCCGGTGGATGGTCCGCTGTTCTAACTGATAGGAAAACGCAGCCAGTGCGATCGCATTTTTAGCAAATAAAAGCAGGCCGCTAGTGGCTTCATCCAAACGGTGGACAGGGAATGCACTTGCACCAGATTGACCTGTTGCATTTAAATAAGCTTGGACACGCTGCTGACAGCTATCTATTTCGCTGGAATCATTGGGATGCGTTTTTAAATTCGCCGGTTTATTGGCAATGAGGATAAAATCATCTTCATAGACGATATCGATCGGACGGTCAGCAGATGTGATGACAGCTTTTTCAAGCAGCGGCAATACTAATAGATCCCCGGCATGAAGTGGCCTGCGCCAATCCGTCAGCTGTTCGTTATTCAACTGCACGTCATGCGACATACGCAAAGTATGGCGCGCTTTTTTTCCTAAATGAAAATGATCGCGCAGCAAGGTTTCTGCATTTATGTTATCCCAAGCCGAAAGTATCGGGATTTTTAAATTCATCATTTTAGCATGCTCCTCTTTATTTTATTTGGTAGAAAGGCGCTTGATAGAGGGAATCAGCAGGTAGCGGCAGAGAATATCTGCTGTAACAAGTCCGACTGCTAAACCGACCGCTGCATAGCCGACATTTAAAAAGACGAATCCGGCTGCAGAATAATCGCCCAGCAACAGTGTACGGAAAGCATCATAAAAAGTGATTCCCGGAACTACTGGTACTAAACCAGGGACGAAATAGACAGTCAGCGGCATTTTGAAGCGGTGTGCAGCAATTTGAGCAGCGACTGCGAGCAAGAGGGAACAGACTAGACTTGCTAAAAAGACGCCGTAGCCATGCTTTGTCATTTCAAAATAGCCGATCCAGCCAATCATACCAATGATTCCGCTAGTGAAAATCGCTTTTTTAGGAACATTGCATAATACTGCAAACGTGACGGAAGAAATAAAACTGAAAAATAAGTGATATGCGATTTCGCCCATGTGCTTTCCAATCCTCTCTTTGCTAAATAATAAATAAATAGTAGACCACTGCGATTCCTGCACCAAGTGAAGCTGCAATCGCAAGTCCTTCGACCGTTCGGATCATGCCTGACAAATAATGTCTTGCCATAATATCACGGATCGCGTTGGTGATCGTGATTCCTGGAACGAGCGGCACGACAGCGCCGATCATTACTAAGCTGGTATGAATACCGATGAAATGTAAAAGTAAATAACCGGTCATCCCACCAACGAATGTTCCACAAAATTCCGCTAAAAAAGGAATGTTCAATAATTTAGAAATCAGTAAATAAATAGCAAAAGAAACCACTCCAGCAATCATCGAAGCAGGCAGATCAACAAAACTGCCACCAAAGATCAATACGATACTGCCACTCAATCCAGCAGTACAAATATATTTCTTCCATAATTGAATCGATGCTTTTTCCGCCTCGACTTTTTTCAAAGCTTGATACAATTCGATCAGCGTGATGCGTTGCAGTGCGAAATCGCGCGATAGCTGGTTGACCTGCGTGATCTTGTTGAGATCATAATCCCGATTATCGATTCGTAAAAAATCTGTACCGAAATCTTCTAGTTTTACGAAAATGCCATTCAGCGTCACATACGTGTATTTGCTGGATTTTGCCGGGTCATTCAAAGCGATCCGAATGATTCGCTCCATCGTATCTTCCGTACGGCTGATCTCAGCACCGTTCTCGACAAGCAACTTGCCTGCCAGAAGGCTGACAGCGGCAATCATTTTATTTGTATTTACAACTTCTTCCATTCATTTTCGCCTCGATTCTCCATTACAAATCATATCATCTTTTTTACAAAAAGGGAGTAGGGAAAATAAAAAATCCTGCAGCTTTTACCCTGCAGGATGTTGTTTAATCTTCTTTAGGTGTTTCTTTTTTTATGATCTCAATATATTCGATATGATGAGGTTCCGCTTGCTTGATACGGAAAATATAGCCGCCGTAATCGATCTCATCGCCAATTTCCACTTCGTAATTCTGTGTCAAGAACCAGCCGCCGATCGTATCGACATCTTCTTCTTCAATGGAAGTACCTAAGAAATTATTGACTTCATCAATCAAAACTTTTGCGTCGACGATGTAATGACCTTCTTTGATTTTGCGCACTTCTGGGATCTCATCGGCATCGAATTCATCACGGATATCACCAACGATTTCTTCAACGATATCTTCTACCGTTACCAGTCCAGAAGTACCACCATATTCATCGAGCAAAATCGCGATATGCGAACGCTCGCGCTGCATTCGGATCAGCAGTTCCTTGATCGGGATCGTTTCGATCACTCGAATGATCGGTTTGACATATGGATCGATACTAAAAGAAGCATTGGTTCCATTTTCAACATAAGCGGACAAAATCTCTTTCAAATTAAGTACGCCGATCACATGATCCTTATCGCCATCAATGACCGGATAGCGTGTATATCTCTCGATCTGCATGATCTCGGACAATTCGCCGATCGTCGAGCCAGCGTCAACAGTAACGACTTCGGTCCGCGGGATCATGACTTCTTTTGCCATTCGTTCATCAAAATCGAAAATCTTATTGACATAGCGGAATTCCGATTGGTTGATCTCACCACTTTTAAAACTTTCACCAACAATGATTCGGAGTTCATCCTCCGTATGTGCCACTTCATGTTCGGAAGCAGGTTCTAGTCCAAACATCTTTGCAATCAGTACAGCTGATTCGTTTAATAACCAGATGAACGGAAACATTACACGATAAAAGACGTGCAGTGGTCGTGCAACGCTAAGCGCAACACTCTCTGTTTTGTCGATCGCAAGTGTCTTTGGAACAAGTTCCCCAACGACCACGTGCAGGAACGTGATGAAAATGAATGCAATCAAGAACGAGATCAGGGTGACAACTGATTCAGGAATCGTCAAAAGCGCAAATAATGGATGCAACGCTGCTTCCACCGTTGATTCCCCTAACCAACCAAGTCCAAGGGAAGTAATCGTGATCCCTAATTGACAGGCTGATAAATACTCATTCAGATGTGTATTCACATGACGCGCTAACTTTGCTCGCTTGTTTCCCTCTGCGATAAGTTGGTCAAGTCGACTTGACCTCATTTTAACGATCGCAAATTCAGTAGCTACAAAGAACGCCGAAATTGCGATAAGCACCGCAATAATAATGAATTTTAAAAGTAATATCAATAGTTAGCCGCACAGCAGAACTGTGACGGCGAACACCTCCTATAGTTTTTTTATTTCTTTTTGGACAAGGAGATCATCTTGAATAAAAAAGGGTTACTTGGAAAATCCGGCAGCAAATCACTTTTATTAAAGAAGTCTACTTGTTGTATATGTTTTGCTAATTGTTGTGTTAGTAAATCTGCCCCATCGAATGTTTCCCTCCCTTTAAATTTAGTTAGTTCAATCTAAATTATAATTTAGATTTGGCAATAACACAATTGTTTTATCATTTTTACGCAGAAAAACCTCCTAAAAGAAGGAGGTCTTCTCAAGCATCCATCAAGTCAAACTCAAGATTTTTGACAGAAAGCGCGATATCGTCGCAAACTTCCTGATAGGACACCCATTTGTTCAGCAATTCCTGCCGCCTTTCTGGATCGTCGATATCCCAATAGATTACTTTGTCTTGTAGATCTTCGGGAAAATTTGGAGCGATTTCATATTCAGAATCATAAATGGTAACGATCAAATCGGCATTTATAAGTAATTCGCGGTTCGGGACAAATGAAATATGAGTGGGTGGTTCCATTGCATACTCGTGCAATGCTTTTTTTGCAAGATTCGTAACAGCAGTCTTGCGCCAGGAACCACTAATAAATGTGAAATTTACCAGTGGCAGCTTTTTTGCCCAAGCTTCGGCGATCGCGCTTCTGATGTGAGTTTGAGAGATGAAATAAATCAGCTTATGCACATTATTCATTCCTTTCAAGTGTAAAAGAACACTTTTTGATGCTAAAGAATTCTTCAAGTAGTAATTGATACCCGCTTTTCAAAGGTTAGAAACCCGATATCTCTAAAACAAAAGCATTATATTACGTTTGTGTTACGAAAATAGGTCTCAAGTTGGTGGCGTTTCTTCCGAATATCAAGTAAAATATAGCTAGTCTTTAAAATAAGCGTTCTATTCTATAAAAGAAAGACAGGAGATTTATATTGAAAAATGATGAAAATAAATTGATAGTCTATATCAAACAATTTTTTGCATTTATTTGGAAGTGGATTTTAATCGGATTTAGAAAATTTCGGCGTTTTCTGCGTCAAAAACATATTATCAAATTCTTGATTCTGATCGGTCTATTACTTATTCTAAGCTTTATTATTTACTTAGTCATCGTAGCGAAATCAGCAAACATCGATACGCTCAAAAAAGGGCTGGAAACAGCCACGATCATTTACGACAAGGACGGCGATAAAGCGGGAGAACTTTCCTCTACCGAAGCAACGTTTATCGGTATTGATAAAATCTCGCCGAATCTGCAGAATGCTGTTGTATCGATCGAAGACAGACGTTTCTATGAACATAAAGGTTTCGACCTGAAGGGGATTGGTCGTGCCGCACTGGGGCTTGTTAGTTCCGGTCACATTTCTGGTGGCGGTAGTACGATCACGCAGCAGCTTGCTAAAAACGCGTTGCTGACAATGGACCAGACATTCACCCGAAAAGCGAAAGAAATCTTTATGGCGCGAGAAATCGAGCGAACTTATTCCAAAAAAGAAATCTTGGAAATGTATTTGAATCGTTCTTACTTCGGTAACGGAGAATGGGGCGTAGAAAATGCTTCCCAAAAATACTTCGGTAAAAGTGCTTCCGAACTCAATATTCCAGAAGCAGCCACAATAGCAGGTCTGCTTCAAGCGCCAAGTGCCTATGACCCTTATAATCACATGGAAAAAGCATTTAATAGAAGAAATATGGTGCTACGTGCGATGGTCGCAAATGGAAAATTATCGAAAGCAGACAGCGAACGCTATCAAAAGCAGACGATCGCGCTCAAGGATAATTCGAAGGACCCGTTGGCGAACAAATATCCATGGTATGTGGATGCGGTCATCAATGAGGCAGTTTCCAAAGCGGATGTGACTCAGGATGAGATCATGCGCAAAGGATATAAGATCTACACCGCACTTGACCAAAACTACCAAACTTCGCTCGAGCAAACTTACAAAAATGATTACTTATTTGCAGCGAATGCTTCAGACGGAACAAAAGTCCAATCTGGGGCAGTCTTGTTGGATCCGGCAACTGGCGGTATCAGAGCCTTGGTCGGGGGAAGAGGGGAGCACACATTCCGCGGCTATAACCGCGCGACCCAAATGAAAGCTCAACCTGGTTCCACTTTAAAACCGCTGGCTGTTTACGTGCCGGCACTGCAAGATGGATGGAAAGTAGACTCCGAACTGACCGATGAACCGAAAACCTATAAAGGCAATTACAAACCAACCAACGTCGGCGGCAATTATCAAGGTAAAGTGCCGATGTATACAGCGGTAGCTAACTCGATCAATGCACCGGCAGTCTGGCTGTTGGATCAGATCGGTATCGACAAAGGAATCAAATCAGTAGAACGATTCGGTATCCCTACCGAAGATGGTGACCGGACACTTGGCCTAGCGCTGGGCGGAATGAGCAGAGGTGCTTCGCCAGTTGAAATGGCAACAGCTTATGCAACCTTTGCCAATAACGGTGCTAAACCGGAAGCGCACGTCATCACGAAAATCGTTGCTCCTTCTGGCGACGTGATCTACGAAAACGAACCGCACAATAAACAGATCATCTCGAAAAAAGTGTCGAGTGAAATGACATCGATGCTACTAGACGTTATTAAAGAAGGAACTGGGAAAAGCGCAGCCGTTTACGGATATGAAATGGCCGGAAAAACCGGTTCTACGCAAGTACCATTCAACACGATCGGTACAAAAGATCAATGGTTTGTCGGTTATACACCTAACTTAGTAGGTGCCGTTTGGATGGGCTTTGACAAAACAGATAAAAATCATTATTTGACGACCAATAGTTCCAATGGGGTCGCCAACCTTGCACATTACGTGATGCAAAGCGGTCTCAAATACCAAAAACCGACGAACTTTGATACGGAGAGTGCCTCGCGGATCACCGAAGAAAAAGCAGCAAAGAAAAACAGCACGGGCGATATGTGGTCCTCTATCAAAGATAAGGCTTCTGATGCAGGTAAAACAATCAAAAATGGAGTTGGCAAAGTAAAAGATAAAATTTCTGATTTATTTGGTGCTTTTGGCCGCTAAAAATTAGTATTGGAGCGATGAATGATGACACGGATCGAACATGATAGTATTGGGGAAATCGAAGTAGACGATGATAAATTCTGGGGAGCGCAAACCGAACGTAGCCGCCGCAATTTCAAATTTACAGATGAACAGATGCCGGAACCGATCATTCAAGCGTTTCTCGAATTAAAAAAAGCTACCGCGAAAGTCAATCATCAAGAAGGTAGACTTACTGCTGAAAAAGCTGAAGCAATCGAACGAGCTATTGATTTTGTTCGTGAGAAAGATGTAATGCCGCATTTTCCGCTCGTTATTTACCAGACGGGAAGCGGTACCCAATCAAATATGAATGTTAATGAAGTGATTGCACATGTTGCCAATCACGAGCTCCAAACCCAAAACATTCATCCAAATGATGATGTCAATATGTCGCAAAGTTCCAATGATACTTTCCCGACTGCTATGCACATTGCTGCTTACAAAGTTGTCGATGACCTGCTAAAAGAAATCGAGACTTTCGCCCAAGTGCTTGCTGAGAAAAAAGAAACATTCCGTTCCATCGTTAAAATCGGCCGTACTCATTTGCAAGATGCTACGCCGCTTACGCTCGGTCAAGAGATCAGTGGCTGGGAAGCAATGGTGCGGCGTGGCAAGCAATTTATTGAGGAAAGTCGTGCCGCACTGCTTCCGCTAGCGATCGGTGGGACAGCTGTCGGAACAGGACTTAATGCCAGTGTGCCCTTTGGCGAACATGTTGCCAAAGAATTGGAGAAACAAACAAATTTCCCATTCACATCCGATGAAAATAAATTTTTCGCATTAACAAGCCACAGTCCGATCAATCACGTCCATGGCTCGCTCCGCAGTTTGGCCAGCGATCTGCTAAAGATCGCAAATGACGTCCGTTTCTTAGCAAGTGGTCCCCGAAGCGGGATCGGTGAACTCGAGATCCCTGCAAATGAACCTGGAAGTTCGATCATGCCGGGAAAAGTAAATCCAACACAATGTGAAGCCTTGACAATGGTAGTGGCAAAAGTAATGGGGAACGACACGACCATCAATTTTGCGGCAAGCCAAGGTAATTTTGAATTAAATGTTTACAAACCTGTCATTGCTGCGAGCTTTTTACAATCTGTTAAACTATTGCATGAAGGTATCTACTCTTTCCGTGTGCATTGTATCGAAGGCTTGGAAGCAAACGAAGCAGTAATCAAAGAAAAAGTAGAAAATTCACTTATGCTGGTAACTGCTTTAAATCCACATATCGGCTATGAAAAAGCGGCAACTATCTCGAAAAAAGCATTTAACGAGAATACAACGCTAAAAGAAGCGGCTATTGCGACCGGCTATGTCACCGCAGAACAATTCGACGAGTGGGTCGATCCGCTCAAAATGACAAATAGCGGTGAATGAGCGGGAATGCAATGTTTCTGCTAGCGTCTATGGATTCTTTTTGTTATAGTGAGTAGGAAGAATCAAACTATATAATTAGGTGGAGGATATAGACATGGCAATTAATATTTATGATCTAGCAAATGATTTAGAAAAAGGAATTCGTGAAACACAAGAATTTACGAATTTACAAGAAGCATACCGTTCTGTAAATGCAGACGCGACTTCTAAAGAAAAATTCGATCGTTTCCGTGAAGTACAAATCACGATCCAAGAAAAACAAATGAGCGGACAAGAAATCGACGAAGAAACAATCAACGTTGCCCAACAAGTGGCAGATGAAGTTCAAAAAGATGAAGCAATCGTTGCTTTAATGGAAAAAGAACAAGCAATGAGCACGATCATCAACGATTTGAACCGGATCATCATGACGCCTCTGCAAGATCTTTACAGTGTTGGCGAATAATAGCTGAAAACTCTCGGAAGGGAAACTTTCCGAGAGTTTTTTTATGCGGATTAGATTGCATCGATCTCATTTTTTTAGTATAATAAGAACATATATTCGCTTTTAGGGAGGCTAAGGAAAATGAGTGGAGTACGCTTTCTACATATCGCTGATCTGCATTTGGATAGTCCGTTTATCGGTCTAAGTCACGTCGGTGAAAAATTACATAAGATCATCCAAGAGAGCACCTTTGCTTCGCTCGCAGCTTGTGTGCAGATCGCTATACGCGAACAAGTCGATTTTGTCCTCATTGCGGGTGACATTTACGACAGCGATGATCAAAGTGTCAAAGCACAAGCACGTTTTTATCAGGCTATGAAAGAACTAGAACAAGCTGCTATCCCTGTTTTTATGATCCATGGGAACCATGACTATTTGAAGGGAAATCGTGAGACACTCCTTCTACCGGAGAATGTTACCGTTTTTCCCGAAAAAGTAGCAAAGTACTTATATCAGACAAAAAATGGCACACAAGTTGATATCCAAGGTTTCAGTTATGGTAGCCGACATGTGATGGATAGCCAATTAGATAAATATGAAAAACAACCTGCTGATTTTCATATCGGACTATTACACGGTTCCGAAAGAACGCATGCAGATGGGCACGATGTCTATGCGCCATTTACAACGAATGAATTGCGATCAAAGGGCTTTGATTATTGGGCACTTGGTCACATCCACAAGCGAATGCTGCTGGAAGAGAGTGGACCAGTCATTTATTATCCTGGTAATATCCAAGGAAGAAACCGCAAAGAAAGTGGTGAAAAAGGAGCAACGCTTGTACAACTAGACTCGCAAGGCGCCGCATTGACTTTTTACCCTACGGCTCCGATCCAATGGGAAACCGTTACACTTACGATCGAATCAGCAGAAGTAATCAATACATTTTTTCAACAAGCTTTGGAAATGATCGAGAGCTATGCTGTCCAAGATGGCTCCTATCTGCTGGATATGGAAGTGACAGTCACAGCAGAACATCCAACTGTTTCTGCCAATGATCTACTGGAATTAGTGCAGGATAACTGCAAGCAGACTGAAACGAGTTTTGTGTGGGTCAATTCCCTGCGTCTGATAACGAAAAAAACAAGCCAAACCTCTTTTCTGGAAACACATCTAATTGGGGAAGAGTGGCAAGCCGCCAGCAATGAACTACAAGATGAAAGTACTTTTTTCCAAGTCATGGAGCAGCTCTATTTTCATAAAGGGATCAACCGCTTTCTGACGGACATCACTGAAGCAGAACGGACGGAGTTGCTGACGGAAGCCAACCAGTATTTAGAAAAGGCACTCGCAGAATTGGAGGACGACTGATCATGAAGATTACAGCTATTGACATTATCGGCTATGGCAAATGGATCGATGCACATTTTCATGATTTACAGGCAATGCAGCTTTTTTACGGGGCGAATGAAGCAGGCAAATCAACGATCATGGCATTCATCCACAGCATCTTGTTCGGTTTTCCTACTCGTCAGCAATCTACGCCACGAATGGAGCCGAAAACCGGGGGAGCATATGGCGGAAGACTTACGCTGACAGACACAGCACTCGGAACAGTAACGATCGAGCGTCTAAAAGGAAAAGCGACTGGTGATGTTACGCTCTATTTGGAAGACGGATCGATCCATGGTGAAGCAAAATGGAATGAACTGCTCGGCGAAATGGACCGCGCGACTTATGAAGCGATCTTCTCTTTTGATATCCATGCTTTGCAAAATATCCAGCAGTGGAAACAGGCAGATTTTGAACGATATCTATTGGCTACGAGCATGACCGGCTCCGACTTGCTGCTGAAAGCGATCGAAAAATTACAAAAGGAATTGGATAAACGTTTCAAGCCAAGCGGACGTAACCCACTTATCAATAAACAATTGGAAACAGTCAAAGCAGCGAATAGCCGTTTTGAAGAAGCGAAAGCGCACAATACCAACTATGAAACGCTTTATAAGGAAAAGGAAGAACTGGAAGAAGCACAGCAGATCAATCTGAATAGACAGAAGACACTACGCTTGGAACATGACCAGAAGCAGGATTGGCTCGATTATTGGGAAAGTTACCAAGAATGGGCGAATTTGGCAAAATATTTGGCTGATAAAGAGCGGGTTGCTTTTCCGACGGATGGGATCGTTCGCTTAGAGCATTTGAATGGTCGGCTGACAGAAAATAAAAATAAACATATCCAGCTGCAAGAAAGATATCAGCAGTTAAAGAAACAAACTGAGAAAATGGATTATTCGTTTTTTGCGAACAAACAAGATGAGATTACTGCGATTACAGAAACCTATCCGCTTTACCAAGAAAATCTACAGCGTTTAACTGCCCTCCAGAAAGAATTAGCTGACATCGATCATTTGCTAGAAGAACAGGCATTCGAAGTTGATCAAGAGCTCCTTCTACGCAATTGGCAGCCCATATACATGCAGCAGATCGAGGAAGAAGAGCTAGCCTTACAAAGTAATCAACAACGTCTGGAACAGATCGCTTATTTTATGGAAG
Source organism: Listeria grayi (assembly GCF_900638015.1). NCBI lineage: Bacteria > Bacillati > Bacillota > Bacilli > Caryophanales > Listeriaceae > Listeria > Listeria grayi. The sequence continues at coordinate 2,176,675 of NZ_LR134483.1, read as the reverse complement.
AAGAAGCGCACAAACAAAACCAGCTGCAGCAACAGATCGATCATTTAGAAGCGGAGATGTGGAGCCGGCAGCAGTTGCAAGCGGCGGAAGAACAGCAGCAGAAACGCCAGCCGAGCCGTGCAGTCAAACCAAACCGTAACAGGTTGTTCCTTCCTTTACTAGCTGTGGGAATAACAGGTATACTTGCAATTTTTCTACCCTCAAAATGGATGCTTGCGCTATTTGGTTTAGCAGTTTTACTAGCAGCAGGATGGCTACTTAATAAACGCCAACCGATCAGTCAAGCCTTTGATCAAAGTGAATTGGCAGAATTGATGGAGCAACGACATAAGCGCCAGACGTGGCAAGAAGTATTAACGCAATTAGATGCATCACAAGCGAAAACAGAAATATGGCGGGAAGAAAGCCAACAGAGATTTGCTGAAAATGAGCAGAGACGTGAACGGATACATGCTACTTTACAAAAACTGGGAATAGCGGCAGAAGCTGTGAATCAAAAATATTATCCTTTTTTTATCAAATTGGAAACGAGCGTGCGACAAATCAAGCAAAAACAACAGTTGCAATCTGATTCTCAAGCAATCCACGAAGAAATACAAACGTGGCGTGAACGATGCGTGGCGCTAAAGCCACCATTTCAAACAACTACATTCGAGGAACTGGTAACGTTGTTGAAACAAGGAATGCGGGAATATCAAAATGCAATCGCATCCGTTACGAAACAAGAGGATAAACTCGAACAAGTCGAAGCAGAGTTAGAACTGATCCGCCGTGATGCTGCCAGCTTGCAAGCAGAGAAAGAGGCGTTACTGGAAAAAGCAGGAGTAGTAGAAGATGAAGCATTCCGCAAGCGTCATCAGGAAGCAGAAGAAATCGAAAAAAATAAAGCGCGGAAACACTTTTTGGAAATGCAATCTGATCAAAGTGTCCGGGAAGCGCTGCAGGCATATGCTTCCAAAGAGACGCTGAAAGCAGAATTGCTTGAGATCGAAGCTGAATTGGCACAGATCAGCCATGCACAAGAAAAAAGTCATGCAGAATATGCACGTGTAAACCATGAGATCCAATCATTGGAAGCGGGAGGAACATTCGCTGCGCTCATGCAGGAATTTTATACAGAAAAGAGTCTGCTTCAATCTCAAGTAAAAGAATGGATGACGATCCGCCTCAGCTTGGAGATATTAAAGCGGACGCTAGAACGGCTACAAGCAGATAAACTGCCGAAAGCACTCGAACTTGCGAGCCGTTATTTCAAAAAATTGACTAAAGGACATTATGTTCATGTCCGTTTTGCTAATAATCGCTTACAAGTCGAAACTAGAGATCAAGTGTTTTTCTTTCCGGAAGAATTGAGTCAGGCTACAAAAGAACAGCTTTATCTAGCAGTTCGATTTGCCTTCATTGATATTCTTCATAGCAAATATCCACTTCCGATCATCATTGACGACAGTTTTGTAAACTTTGATAAAGAGCGTCTAGCGGAAATGATGGATCTACTAAAAATGCGACAAGGTAAAAATCAAGTATTGATGTTCAGTTGCCATGAAACAAGTTCAGATTATTTTTCAAGTATGGAGCGTGTCGTGCTATACTAGAGAAAAAGAAAATGCAGATAGAAAGAAGGCGACAAAATTGGAAAAAAGACTATTAGATTTTGAAGTTGGCAGTACGGTCGAATTGTATCTTTTGATAAAATCGAGCGTGAAAGGCACAGCAAGTAATGGGAAGCCATTTTTAAGTCTTGTATTTCAAGATAAATCAGGGGAATTAGAAGCGAAATTATGGGATATCAAAGAAACGGACGAACAAGCCTACGGTGCGGAACAAATTGTTCATGTCGTCGGCGATATTCAAAATTATCGGGGCAGAAAGCAGTTGAAAATCAGACAGATCCGACAAACATCCCCACTTGATAATGTCCAAGCATCCGAGTTTATGGAAACAGCACCAATCGACAAAGCGAGTATGGCTGAAGAAGTGACGCAATATATTTTTGAAATGAAAAATGCGAATCTACAGCGTATCACAAGAGCGATTTTAAAAAAACACCAAGAAGCATTTTATGAATATCCAGCAGCAATGCGGCATCACCATGAGTTCGTTTCAGGTCTTAGTTTCCATGTCGTTTCAATGTTGCGTTTAGCAAAAGCGATCGCAGGTTTGTATCCCAATGTCAATCAGGATTTGCTGTATGCTGGAATCATTCTACATGATATCGGCAAAGTGAAAGAATTATCGGGACCAGTTTCTACAACCTATACATTGGAAGGAAATCTGATCGGGCATATTTCAATCGTCGTGGAGGAAGTTGGCAAAGTAGCAGAAGAATTAGGAATCGATAGTGAAGAAGTCGTCATCTTGAAGCATATCCTGTTAGCACATCATGGCAAAGGAGAATGGGGCAGTCCAAAACCGCCACTTGTTCGAGAAGCAGAGATCCTGCATCAAATCGATAACTTTGATGCGACGATGGTAATGATGGACAAAGCATTGCGTCATACAAAGCCGGGCGAGTTTACTGAACGTGTCTTTGGACTTGATAATCGTGCTTTTTATAAACCAACATTTGAGTAAAAAAGAAAAAGCGTAGGAACCAAATCGGCTCCTGCGCTTTTTTCTGCTTATTTCTTTTTAGATGTAAATTGGGAAAATGCGTCTTTTAGATCTTTGTCTTCCACTTTTACATTTGCATCTTTGAATTCTTTTTTAAGAGCTGCTTGAACAACTTCTGAATTGTTCAATTGGCTATCGATGTAGTCTTTTTTCACTTGTGCTTTGTCTTTTTCAAATGTTGCTTTTTTAGCAGGTTTATCTAATTGGATAACGTGGTAGCCGAATTGAGATTTAACAGGTTTACTGATATCACCTTTTTCTTTCAAAGCGTAAGCAGCTTTTTCAAAAGCTGCATCCATTTGCCCAGTGCCAAATGCATCTAGTTTGCCGCCTTTTGTTTTCGATGCTGTATCAGTAGAATATTTTTTAGCTAGATCAGCAAATTTTTTACCGTCTTTTAATTCTTGTTCTACTTTATTCGCTGTTTTCTTGTCAGCAACTAAAATGTGGCTAACGGTGATTTTTGGTTGCCAAGTTTTGTAGTAATCTTTCAATTTCTTGTCAGTTACTTTGATATAAGCTTTGGTTGCTTTTTGACGAAGTAATTCATTTTTCAAGTTTAATTTATACATTTTTTCTGTTAAGTTAGCTTGTTGTAAAGCACTTGCAAATTGATCGCCATATTGCGCTTTAGCAGCGTTATATTTCTTGTCTACTTCTTTGTCACTCACTTTATATTTATCAGCAAGAATTTTATTAAATGTAAGTAGTTGAAGTACTTGTTCGCCGTCTTTATCTTTCAACGCATCGTACAAATCATCTTTTGTAACGTCTCCTCGATCAGATTTAACGACTGCTCCGCCCCCGCCGCATGCAGCTAATCCAACTATAGCCATTAGCATTACGAGGCTTAATAGTAGTTTTTTCTTCATTAAAAAAACACTCTCCTTCAAAGTTATATATTTCTGTCAATACTTTCCTATCATATCACAAATTTTATTGAAAATGAAAAGATGACAAAATTCTAATGTGATTTAATCATTTTTAATCAGATATTAATATTGAAACGCCGTTTTGAGCATGTTCAATATAACATTTTTTCGGTGTTGTCCAGATTTGTTTCAAGATCAGAAAATCAAGCGATGACATGCCGACATGGACAGCGATCAATGTTAAAAATAGCCAGTCATGCGCGATCGGTAATAACAGAGCAAGCCCGATCAACAGGGCAGAGATCACAAAAAATGGAAAAAATAATGAAACGATATAGAGCCATTTTGGAATAACTTTTGTTCGCTTTAAATGTAGACACGGAACGATATAGAAGTGGATGCGCCATTTGAAAGCTTTTAGATCTAAATAGGGTATACAAATCAAATATTGTGCCAACTTATGGAGCGGATAAAGGGTAAGTAAAGCTAAGAAACCTATAATCGGGTAATGGTTTGTAAATTTTTCTGGATAAAGCAGATTATGGCTGACACAAATCATACAAAAAGCCGCAAACCCGATGAGAACTCCTTTTAAAATAAGCCGATTGTATTCATCGCGACGATCTGTAGATACAGATTTCAAGCAACGCATTCCTATTCCTCCAATAACTGGTTACTTCCATGTTTTTATTCTGTAAACACTCATAGTATTTTAGTCTTTTCGGAACGAGATTTCAACCCTTTTTCAATAAAAAAACGAGAAAAATAGCGAAGCCATTTTTTCTCGTTTTGTAAAGTGAATCCAATCAACTTTTTTTGTCTTTTTTGAGGGTTTTCTCTAAATCAGAGATTGTCTTTTGCATGTCTTTGATTTCATCTTTTAGACGCTTTTTCTCAGGCTCCATATCTTCATTCCATTTAGACACAGATTCTGAGATTTCACTAGTAACATCTTTCAGCAAAGAAGCGCCTTCAGAACCAAGAACTTGAACAGATTGAAGAAGTTCATTTGCGTTGTAAGCAAGTTCTTTCATAATTACGCTTGCCTCCACGGACTTGTCTAAAATGTTTTTGCGAAGCTCTTTTCCAGATTTTGGAGCTAATAAAATGGAAGCCGCGGCGCCAATAAGGCTCCCAGCGAAAATACCTATGATCGTTGATTTTTTATCCATCTAATCTCACCTCGTCGTTTATTTGAACTTACATTCAGTATACCCTGAAATAGGGAGTTTACACTAATCTTTGATTGATTTCAGCTGCTAGTTTTTGAGCTTCTTCGTTGTTGAAATCATCTTCGTTGCTATGCCAGATCAATCCAAAGCCATCTTCCTTGCTGTAGCGCGGAATCAGATGAATGTGGCAGTGGAAAACACTTTGCGAGGCAACTTCTTCGTTATTGTTCAAGATATTCATTCCTTCGAGCGGCAATGTCTCTTTAAGTGCATTGGCGATTTTAGGAATGCGTTTGAAAAGTGCTGCAGCTGTTTCTTCTGGCAAATCAAACATATTACGTGCGTGTTCTTTCGGGATCACAAGTGTATGCCCTTTGGTAACTTGCCCCAAATCGAGAAAGGCGTATACTTCCTCATCTTCATATACTTTAGCAGAAGGGATCTTCCCAGCGGCTATTTGGCAAAAAATACAATCTTCCATTGATTAGGCCACCTCTCTATGGCATTATTCGATCGCCTTAGAAAAGGCAACCTACTTACCATTAATTTATCATAAAATCGAGATAAAAGCATGTATCAACTAGGATTATGATAAAATTTACGTTTTATGCTATGATGATAGAAAGACAGATAAGGAGGCTATAAGATGGGTTTAGTAGATGTGAAAAATCTTGTAGGCGGCTATACGAAAAGGCCTGTTCTCAAAGATATTACTTTCGAGATCGGGAAAAAGCAGATTGTTGGATTGATTGGATTGAACGGTGCTGGGAAAAGCACGACAATCAAACATATCACTGGTTTGATGCAACCAAAATCAGGAACGATCTCCGTAAATGATAAAAAATTGGTAGATGACACGGAAGTATATCGCAAACAGTTTGCGTATATCCCGGAAACGCCTGTATTATATGAAGAATTAACATTAAAGGAACATTTGGAATTGACAGCGATGGCTTATGGCTTATCGGAAGAACAATTGAAGGAGCGAATGCAGCCACTATTAAAAGAATTTCGAATGGAAAATCGCTTGAACTGGTTTCCAGCGCATTTTTCCAAAGGGATGAAACAGAAAGTAATGATCATGTCGGCCTTCCTGATCGAGCCTTCCTTGTATATCATAGACGAACCCTTTGTTGGACTTGATCCATTGGCGATCCAATCCTTGCTGCAATTGATCCAAAAGATGCGAGATGACGGTGCGAGTATCTTGATGTCGACGCATATTCTTGCTACCGCCGAAAAATACTGCGACTGGTTCATTATTTTGCATCATGGTGAGATTCGTGCACAAGGGACATTGGTAGCGCTTCAAGAGGAGTTCCAGATGCAGGGAGCTTCTTTAGATGAGATTTATATTCAATTAACCAAAGAAGAGGACGTGGACGAGGATGTCTTTTAATAGCCGGGAATTATGGCAGAAAAGATTCGAGGCTTATACGACAGAACTTATCCGTTATATGCGCTATATGTTCAACGATCACTTGTTGTTTGTGCTGGTCATCGGTGTAGGTGCAGGGATTTTTTACTACGCCGGCTGGGTAAAAACGATTCAAGAGACGTTCCCGGCGATCCCATTAATGGTGACATTGTTGACGATCGCGGTAGTTATAAGTCCGATCATCACGCTGCTGAAAGAGCCTGACATCGTTTACTTGATTGTGAAAGAAACAGAGATGCAGGATTATTTTAAGCGGGCAAAGCGCATCAGCTTTTGGATGCAACTTTATCTGTATATCGTCATTTTAGCTGTAGCAATGCCTATGTATGTAGGGGTTACACATCGGCCATATTCCCATTTTTTCTTATTGCTCGTATCGATTGGCGCAATCAAGCTATGGAATGTCTATACGAATTGGGAGAGCATGAAGCTAGATAACAGCGATACGACATGGATGTTTGCACGTGTGGTTATCAGCGCGCTGCTCATTTATCTGCTGTTGGCTTTTTCCTTTTACTGGACGATTCCGTTGACCATTATTGTATTGGGGCTTTCATATTGGGGGCTGAAAAAACGGACAGAAGGGATCATTTTAAGATGGGAGATCCTGATCGATAAAGAACAAGGACGAATGAATCGTTTCTATCGCTTGGTAAATTTATTTACGGATGTTCCGCATTTGAAAGGAACGGTCAGAAGACGAGCCTATTTAGATTTCCTTTACCGGCCGATCCCATATGCAAATCGAAAAACATACGCTTACTTATGGAGCCGCACTTTTGTACGAATCAATGAATTTAGTGGACTTTATCTGCGGCTAACCGTGGTGGCAGTTATCTTACTGATTTTCTTAAGTGGCTTTTACTTAACGATCGTGTTCTCACTATTATTCTTATATTTGACCGGTTTCCAATTCATTCCAATGATCAAGCACTTTGACGGTCAGATCATGCAGCGCCTGTACCCAATCACGGAAGCGGTGAAGAAGCGAAGTTATATTCATCTGCTACGGATTCTTTTGCTAGCACAAGCTATTTTGTTCAGCTTGATAGGTATCGCGCAAAATGGAAGCGTGGGCGGACTATGGATCTTGATTATTAATGTCGGTTTCGTAGCCGCATTTACTTTCCTATATGTACCATATCGCTTGAAAAAAATGGAGTAGGCCATGATAGTTTATGAGGTTAAAAAGCCTTCTGTTTCTTGAACAGAAGGCTTTTCTTTATTTACTATCATGTCTGAAGGCGGGGTAATGATAAATATCTGTATGTGAGAAATTGGCTTGATTGCCCGCTTGTTGGATACGCTGCATGATTTTGGAATGGTGCTCGTTTTTGGAAAAAAGGCGATAGGCATCTTCCGAGTCCCAAAAGCTGACGATCAAAAATTTTTGATGGTGGACTTCCTGCGCCAACCGAGCTGCTTGAAAGCCTAACTGCTTTAGTAACTGTTTGCGCATTGCATCAAAGTCCGCTAGAAAAATCGGAATCTCCTCATCGCGGATCGAGAGGTATTCCAGAACAAGAACGCCTGCGTGTTTTCGCTCACCAAACATTTGTAAAATGCGGTATGAGGCGCCTTCCCTAAAAATATTTTCTTGCTCGGTTTCATGGTAAAGAAGGGATTGCTCATAATTTTGGAAAAGCTCTACGCCGTTTGATGGGATCTCGTCTAAGACTTGTCTAAGATAATGTTCCGTCCCCATTGTAATATAAACATGTTTCATTTTAATGACCTTCTTTCTAAAGGGAACAATGTTTTTGTCTTCACTATACCGCGATTTTGTAAAAATAAAACCTGACGAAGCCTTCTTATTTGGAATTATTATAAATATCATGTAAACTTATTTACGGAACATAAAAGGTAAATGTTGTTCATTCTTGTGTGTCATTGAACAAGGGAAGGATAAGAAATGAAAGAAATTAGTAATGATTTATTTTTACGAGCTGCACGCCGCGAAAAAGTAGAACGTCTGCCTGCTTGGTATATGCGACAAGCAGGACGGTCGCAACCAGAATATCGGACACTGAAAGAAAAATATTCTTTATTCGAGATCACACATCAGCCTGAATTATGCTCCTATGTGACCAGACTGCCTGTTGAAAACTATGGCGTAGACGCCGCTGTGCTCTATAAGGATATTATGAGTCCACTTCCAGGAATGGGAGTCGATGTTGAAATAAAAACGGGTATCGGTCCAGTGATCGCGCATCCAATCAGACGATATCAAGACGTGGAAAGCTTGGCAGCATTTGATGCCAAATCCCAAGTGCCTTATATCTTGGAAACGATCAAACTGCTTCGAGAGGAACAGCTTGATGTCCCACTGATTGGCTTTGGAGGCGCGCCATTTACGTTAGCAAGCTATTTAGTGGAAGGCGGCCCTTCGAAAAATTACTACCAGACAAAAGCATTGATGTATCAAGACGAAGCAACTTGGTTCGCGCTGATGGATAAGCTGGCAACTATGACAGCGGACTATCTGTCGGCACAAATCGAAGCCGGTGCATCCGCTGTGCAGCTGTTCGATTCATGGGTCGGTGCACTCAGCAGAGAAGATTATCATTATTACATCAAGCCTAGCATTCGGATGATCACAACAAAAGTGAAAGCGAAGCATCCACAGACACCGATCATTATGCAGGCTGTAGCAGCCGGACATCTTTTACCTGAATGGAATGACGTTCCAATAGACGTTGTCGGAATCGACTGGCGTATGTCGATAGCAGCAGCGCGTGATATTCTGCCTGAAAAGGCCCTGCAAGGCAACTTAGATCCAGCATTATTACTCGCACCTCAGAAAAGCTTTGATAAAGCAAAAACAATTATTGGAGAAGCCGTGAAACAGCCAGGTTTTATTTTCAATTTGGGACATGGTGTTTTCCCGGAAGTTTCTCCCAGCACTTTAAAACAGCTAACAGCGCTCGTACATAGCGAAAGTGAGAAATTGTTAAAAGAAAGGTGATTACGGATGAAGAAAAAAGTTGGATTATTGGCGATGGCTTACGGCACGCCTTATAAGGATGAAGATATCGAACGTTATTATACAGACATCAGACACGGACACCGTCCTTCCGAAGAAATGATCGAGGACTTGCGCAGTCGTTATCATGCGATCGGAGGACTATCTCCACTTGCAAAAATCACGGAAGCACAAGCGTATGGCCTTGGTGATAAATTAAACGAAGCACAAGACGAAGTAACTTTCCAAGTTTACATTGGCCTTAAACATATTGAACCATCTATCGAAGAAGCGGTTCAAAAGATGAAAGCAGATGGCATCACAGAGGCGATCTCGATCGTTTTAGCGCCGCATTATTCTAGTTTCAGCGTGGAAGCCTATAACAAACGCGCGCAAGATGAAGCAGCAAAAGTAGGCGGCTTGGTGATCCACTCCATCAATCAATGGTACCAAGAGCCTAGTTTCATCCAAATGTGGGCTGACCGGATCAATAAAGTAGCGAAGAGTATTCCTGAATCGGAATTAGACGAAACCGTATTAGTGGTCTCCGCACACAGTCTACCGGAAAAAATCAAGCAATTTGGCGATCCTTACCCAGAGCAATTGAAAGAAACAGCAAAATTGATCTTTGATAAAACGATTTTGACAAATTATGCACTTGGTTGGCAAAGTGAAGGTAAAACTGGAGAACCGTGGCTTGGACCAGATGTTCAAGATCTAACACGTGACCTTTTCGCAGAGCATCATTACAAACATTTTATTTACACGCCGGTAGGTTTTGTGGCAGAACATTTAGAAGTTCTCTACGACAATGATTACGAGTGTAAAGTCGTAACAGAAGAAATCGGAGCAGCTTATCACCGTCCGCCAATGCCAAATGCGGATGACGAATTTCTTGCTGTTCTTAAAAATGTGGTTTGGAAGAAATATCAAACGCTGTAAAAAGAGCTGAAAAGCAGATAGCTGTCGTTATCTGCTTTTTTGTCAAAAAAAGAAAGCGCTTTCTAAAAATTAACGAGAATACTATGAGATTTTAATCGATATCTCATCTTGGACGTGCATACTCGGAGTATGTCAAGAAAAGCAATACAGGAGGATATTATGGAAGATAAAGAAAAAGAGAGAATTGCAGCTAATATAGCAATCTATATGAAATGGAATGGATACACGGAACGCACTTTTGCCCAAGCTACTAAATTATCGCAGGCAACATTAAAAGCGATCACTACTAATAAAACAATGAAACCCGTTAAATTTAAAAAATACGTAGAAAAAATCTCTGCGAATCTAGGATTAGATAATGAGTATTTCACTCGGGAGCAAGCGGAAATCACCGCGGCGCCGATTCAATATTCCGACGAGAATAAGCTTCATCTCGGCGATGAAAAACTGAGTGCGATAAGCTTGTTACTTAAAATCAGCGAAATTCATTATAAATAATGTTACGTTCTAAAACAGGCCAACGGACGGCCTGTTTTTTGTTTTAAAAAAATAAGTTGACTTCCCACTTGCTTTGGCTTAAAATGAAAGCAATTTTTGAAGGAGTGTGTAGTATGATTAGAAAGTTACTGGAAAAGGATCATGATGAAGTAATTGCGTTATTGAAATCAGAAGCTGCTTTGAATGTTTTTTTGATTGGGGATATCCTTAGTTTTGGATATGACAGCGATATCCAGGAAGTATGGGGAGATTTCGATGACACACACTCCTTGCGAGCTGTTTTAGTGAAATTTGGCGATAACTTCTTGCCGTATGCGAAAAATGACGCTTTCGATGTAGCAGGATTAGCCGAAAAAATACTCGCTTATGAGAATCCGATATTAACGGGTGCTAGTCGCGTAACGACCATGTTCGAAAAATATATGCCTGAGTTAGCAGTGAAGCGAGTAGATCAGCATTTTTGCGAATGTGAAGAAGCGAGCAGGATCAAAGTGAATACTGAAGTAATAGTGCGCACGGCGATTCCGGAAGATATACCAGCGATCATTGAGATGCGGGCTAATATAAAAGAGTTACAGCCACGTAGAGAAGACAAAGAACTGATGGTCACGCAATTAGCTGAAAAGACCAAGCGGATCTATTATATCGAACAAAACGGTGAGATCGTTGCTGTAGCTGAGTCAAGCGCTGAAAATCCATATTCTGCGATGATAATCGGTGTAGCGACAAAAGCAGAATACCGCAAACAAGGTTTAGCCAAGACGATCATGAAGAAACTAAGCTGCGATCTGCTGGCAGAAGGTAAAAAACCATGCTTATTCTATAGCAATCCTGTTGCTGGAGCTATTTACGAAGAACTTGGTTTTGTGAAGATCGGCAACTATGCGATCTATAAATAGGCTTTTTGATTTATCCAGCAAAGATTGATATGATAGAGGTATCATAGGGAAAAGGAATGATACTTTGAAACCGAATGCAATATGTTTTTTTGATATGGATGGCACATTATTGAATAGTGAGGCAGAATTATTACCGAGCTCGATGGAAGCTTTAGAAAAGCTTCGTGAGAATAACATCGTACCGATCATCGCAACAGGAAGAACCCTTATTGAGATCGATAAAAATATGGCAAAAACCAAAATTGATTCAGCAGTCGCGATGAACGGTCAACTGGCTTTTTATAAAGGCGAGGTCGTCTACCAAGATAAATTAGAACCAGAATTAATAGCGCGCTTAACAGCCGAAGCAAAATCGCAAAATGTAGAAGTTTGCTTCTATAATGGCGAGCGCATTGGCGCAACAGCTCAGAATGAAACAGTCAAAAAACATTTTGATTATTTGGGCGAACCCATGCCCGGTGTCTATCCAGATATGTTTGCCAAGGAAACGATCAACATGGCATTATTGCTTCTGGAAACAGGGGATGAATATTTCCCATCTAGATTCCCAGAACTGCAATTTGTTCGCAATACACCATTTAGTAATGATGTACTTCGAAAAGGTGGTTCGAAAGCACGCGGGATCGAAAAATTGATCGAAGTCATGGGATATGAAGGAATTCCCACGTATGCATTCGGCGACGGCAAAAACGACATGGAAATGTTCCAAGCCGTAGATTATGCGGTAGCTATGGAAAATGCTATGCCAGGACTCAAAGAACATGCTTCTTATATAACAGATACAAACAATAATGATGGTATTGCGAAAGCACTTGCGCATTATAAATTGATATAAATGAATGAAAAGAGGGATCGATGATGGAAGAAATGAATCGTACAGTCAGACAAGCAACTGCAAATCAAGCAGCACCAAAAGAAGTCGTCATGCAACGAACATTGAATTGGTTTGTGATATCGCTATTGATCGCATCGATCGGAGCAGGCATTGGCAATCAGCTTAGTCCGGAACTCTATTTTCCTTTGTTGTTGACGGAGATCATCTTATTGGTGGCGGCTTTTATTGTCAGAGCGAATAAAAGTGTTCCCAAAGTTTTAGGCTATCCGATCTTGATTGCATTTGCTTTCGTCAGCGGCTTGACGATCGGGCCTGTGCTTACTCACTATTTTGCGATCGGAGCGGGAAATGCTGTGCTAATGGCATTTGCCACCACGACGGTAAGTTTTATCGCCTTTGCAGTTATTGGCGCAAAAGTAAAGAAAGACTTGCAGGCAATGGGTAAAATTCTACTGATCGCATTGATCGTCTTAGTTGTTGTAACCCTTTTTGGGATGTTTATCCCACTTACTTCGGGAACGTCCACTATTATTTCCGGAGCAGGAGCATTATTATTCAGCCTGTATATCGTGTATGACTTCAATCAAATGATGAAGCGGACGATCACCTTAGATGATGTTCCGATCTTAGCGTTAAATCTTTACTTGGATTTCGTTAACTTATTTTTATATTTACTACGTCTGTTTGCTGGACGTGATTAAAAACTTGCTGCTTCGGGCGGCGAGTTTTTTTGTGTTTTGATTAGACAAATTTTAGCGGGAGGCGTATAATAAAATAAAGGTCAAAATAGGTCAAAGAAGAGGTGAAGACATTGAATCCAAATCAATATACAGAACAAGTACAACAACTTATCGCCGATGCACAAGCGCTGGCAGTGGAATGGCAGCACCAAGAGATCGACAGCTATCATTTGTTTCATGAATTACTCGCTAATAGTGAATTTGCAGCTCGCGTGTACGAAGTCGCAGAAATCGACAAACAATTGTTGATGGAAACAGTGGATAACGGTTTAGCTGGTTTGCCAGTCATTACGGGAAGCAATGTTCAATACGGACAAGCTATGAGCCAAAGCCTTTATCAGCTTTTGACAGACGCTGGAAAAGTGGAAAAAGAACTGGAAGACAGCTATCTGTCGACCGAGCATTTGTTACTCGCTATCATGGAGCAGAAAAATCATCCGATAACGGAAGCGATCCAAAAACAAAAATGCAGCAAAAAACAATTAAAAGAAGCAATTATGCAAATAAGAGGAGGGAAACGCGTGACCAGTCCAAACGCAGAAGAAACATACGAAGCATTATTAAAATATGGACGCGATCTAATCGCAGAAGTCCGCAGCGGAAAGTTAGATCCAGTCATTGGCCGTGATGCCGAGATCCGCAATGTGATTCGGATATTATCTCGTAAAACAAAAAACAATCCGGTCCTCATCGGAGAACCAGGCGTTGGTAAAACGGCGATCATCGAGGGATTAGCGCAACGGATCGTACGAAAAGACGTGCCGGAAGGATTAAAAGATAAAACCATCATTTCGTTAGACCTTGGTTCGCTGATCGCTGGGGCAAAATATCGCGGTGAGTTTGAAGAACGGTTAAAAGCGGTTTTGCAAGAGGTAAAACAAAGCGAAGGCCAAGTATTGCTGTTCATCGATGAGATCCACATGATCGTCGGCGCAGGAAAAACAGAGGGTGCAATGGACGCCGGCAACATGTTGAAACCAATGCTTGCAAGAGGTGAGCTACATTGTATCGGCGCGACGACATTAGATGAATATCGGCAGTACATCGAAAAAGACGCAGCATTAGAAAGACGGTTCCAAAAAGTTACGGTCAATGAACCGACTTTAGAAGATACAGTCTCGATCCTGCGTGGTTTGAAAGAACGCTTCGAGATCCATCACGGTGTTAATATCCACGATAACGCCTTAGTAGCTGCGGCTCGCTTATCCGACCGTTATATTACGGATCGCTTTTTACCAGATAAAGCAATCGATCTGATCGATGAGGCCTGCGCAACGATCCGAGTAGAGATCGACTCGATGCCAAATGAACTCGACGAAGTAACGCGGCGTGTCATGCAGCTTGAAATCGAAGAAGCAGCTTTAAAAGAAGAAAGCGATCCTGCAAGTAGGAGAAGATTAGAACAACTGCAAAAAGAACTGGCTGATTACAAAGAAGCGGCTAACCAAATGCAGTCCAAATGGGAAATCGAAAAAAATGAAATCAGCCAGATCCGCGAAAAACGGGAACAAATCGATATTTTGCGTCATCAATTAGAAGAAGCTGAAAATAACTATGATTTGACAAAAGCAGCCGAACTAAGGCATGGCAAGATTCCAGAAGCAGAAAAAGAACTAGCTGCTTTGGAAGCTGAAAACCGCGAAAAGAGCAAAACTGGCGATCGGCTCTTACAAGAAGAAGTGACTGAAAATGAAATTGCAGACATTATTGGCCGCTGGACGGGAATACCGGTTTCTAAATTGGTAGAAGGCGAACGCGAAAAACTGCTGAAACTTGGCGATCTGCTACATCAGCAAGTCATCGGCCAGGATCAAGCTGTTGAATTAGTCAGTAACGCCGTGCTTCGTGCCCGCGCCGGCATCAAAGATCCGAAACGTCCGATCGGTTCTTTCATTTTCCTCGGACCGACCGGCGTAGGGAAAACCGAACTTGCCAAAGCACTTGCTTTCAATATGTTTGATTCTGAAGAACATATGATCCGGATCGATATGTCCGAATATATGGAAAAACATTCTGTTTCCCGCTTAGTCGGAGCACCTCCAGGCTATGTCGGTTATGAAGAAGGCGGTCAGCTCACGGAAGCTGTTCGACGCAATCCATATTCAATCGTTTTGCTGGACGAGATCGAAAAAGCGCATCCAGACGTTTTCAATATACTGTTGCAAGTCCTCGATGACGGTAGGATCACCGATTCGCAAGGCAGAATGGTCGACTTTAAAAATACCGTGATCATCATGACTTCCAATATCGGCTCGACATTACTACTGGAAAGAACGAAAGACGGCGAAATTTCTCCAGAACTGGAAAAAGATATCCAGCAAGTATTGCAGGGTTCCTTCAAACCAGAATTTTTAAACCGTATCGATGATATTATCCTGTTCAAGCCACTTACGATCGAAAATATGAAAGGCATCGTCGATAAACTGATCCACGAATTAGAAAGACGACTTGCAGAACAAGAGATCCATTTAGAAATGAGCGAAGAAGCAAAGACATTTATTGCTTCAGAAGCCTATGATCCTGTTTATGGAGCAAGACCGCTGAAACGCTACATCGTAAGACAGATCGAAACGCCGCTAGCACGAGATATCGTTGCCGGCAAGATCTTGCCACATTCGACTGTTACAATTGAACGGACAGAAGAAGGATTTCAATTTCATACCGAAAACAAATAAGTTTTGAAAAACACAATATCGGGAACAATATAGGTAGCAAACAAACCAGAAAGGATGAAGTGAGCAATGAAATTAGTATTGATCAGACACGGACAAAGCGAATGGAATAAATTGAATCTATTCACTGGCTGGCATGACGTCGATTTATCAGAAGAAGGCGTAGAAGAAGCTAAAACAGCAGGTAAATTAATCAAAGAGGCAGGATTGGAATTCGATGTAGCATTTACATCCGTTTTGACTCGTGCCATCAAGACCTTGAATTATGTATTGGAAGAAACAGATCAATCATGGCTGCCAGTGTATAAATCATGGCGCTTAAACGAACGTCATTATGGGGCTTTACAAGGCTTGAACAAACAAGAAACAGCAGATAAATACGGTGCCGATCAAGTACAATTATGGCGTCGTAGCTATGACACGCTGCCACCGTTGTTGGAAGAAAGCGACGACCGTCATGCAAAACATGATCGCCGCTACCAGCTATTAGACACCCATGCGATTCCAGCTGGTGAAAATCTTAAAGTAACCCTAGAACGTGTTGTACCTTACTGGATGGATACCATTGCTCCTCAAATCAAAGAAGGCAAACGTGTAGTGATCGCTGCTCACGGGAACAGCCTTCGCGCATTAGTGAAATTCTTGGAAGATATCGACGACGATGCGATCATGGATGTTGAGATCCCAACAGGCGTTCCGCTTGTGTATGAACTAGATGAAAACTTGAAACCTACGGATAAATATTATTTAGGCGATAAATAAAAAGCGTATAAACGTACTTCTTCTCTTAACAAGAGGAAACAACAAAAATAGAATCACTTGAAAGCCAAGTTTAACAGTAGGCTTTCAAGTGATTTTTTTGTTTGAAATATAATAAGCGTGTAATAGGGAAACCTCGCTTCACTTATGCTGAAAGACTTGAAGAATCAATAGTAAAGCGCGTGGAATCGATCCGAAAATAGAGAAGAAAGTAACGCCGTTTATGCAGTCGCCGTTTCCGACGCAAAGGACAAAGCGATGATTACCTGGTTTATAGAAAAAATGGAGTAGTCGTCAAGGAAGCGGGATTTGACCATAAACCAAAACAAAAAATCGCTTGAAAGCCTATTTCTCAATAGCTTTCAAGCGATTCTCTCTTACTTAAAATCGTAAGTTTCATTATCTTTCGGCATCACGAGGGTTAGAACGATTACCAGCACAGAAACCGCAACGGTAATAATCAAGCCTCTTGAAAAGCTGAATGGTACGCTAAGCATTGAAGAAAGAACGAATTCTGCCATCAATGAAAGTAAAAATACCCAAAAGATTGTTACTATATAACGCATGCAACCACCTCGTTTCTCTCCATTACATTTTACCACAAATTTGGTATTGCGCAATCTTTTCCCAAAAATCTTATCGCAGAATATAATCCATTGACAAATACGTGTTTTCTGCTAAAATTAGTACCAGGTCATAAAAACTACTGATTCTTTTTTGATTTGGAAAGTAGAAGAATCATTTTGGAGGATATCGAATGAACGCAGGTATTTTGGGCTTAGGAAAATACATCCCTGAACGTATTTTAACAAACTTTGATTTAGAAAAAATGGTAGATACAAATGACGAGTGGATCAGAACTCGCACTGGTATAGAAGAAAGACGCATTGCGCGTGATGATGAATATACACATGATATGGCTTATGAAGCTGGTAAAAAAGCAATTGAAAATGCAGGTTTGACTCCAGACGATATCGACTTGATCATTGTGGCTACAGTAACACAAGAAGCCACTTTTCCATCAGTCGCAAATATTATCCAAGATCGCTTAGGTGCTTCTAAGGCAGCCGGCATGGATATGGAAGCGGCGTGCTCCGGTTTTACTTTCGGAATGGTGACAGCTGCGCAATTTATCCAAACGGGTGCTTACAAAAATGTATTGATCGTTGGTGCAGATAAATTGTCGAAGATCACAAACTGGGAAGATCGTTCCACTGCCGTATTATTCGGTGATGGTGCTGGTGCAGTCGTCATGGGACCAGTTTCGGACGGACGCGGTTTATTGTCGTTCGATTTAGGTTCAGACGGTTCCGGTGGTAAGTATTTAAACCTTGACGAAAACAAACATTTGGCAATGAACGGAAGAGAAGTATTCCGCTTCGCTGTTCGCCAAATGGGAGAAGCAGCAGTACGCGTGATGGAAAAAGCAAAATTATCGCAAGACGAGATCGACTTACTGATCCCGCATCAAGCAAACATCCGCATCATGGAAGCAAGCCGTGAACGATTAGGTTTGCCAGAAGAGAAATTAATGAAAACTGTTCATAAATACGGCAACACTTCTTCTTCTTCCATCGCACTAGCACTAGTAGACGCAGTTGAAGAAGGCAGAGTAAAAGATGACGATGCGCTTCTTTTAGTCGGATTCGGTGCTGGCCTGACTTGGGGCGCATTAGTCCTTCGCTACGGTAAATAAGACTAAGTAAACTCGAAGTATGTCTTAACGTTTAAATAATCAGTTAAGACATGCTTCTTTAATTATGTTATAATAGCCTAGACTTTATTTTATTATCTTTTATTGCACTACTATTTTTTAAGTCTATTTGAGAAATAACTCCTATCAAAAGGTAGAAGTTGTTTTTCTGTGATTTCATTCATTATAAGGAGATGAGCAAATGGAAAAGAGAAGAGTTGTCGTTACTGGTATCGGTGCCGTAACACCACTAGGCAATGACGCAGAAACGTCTTGGAAAAATGCCCTGGCTGGTAAAAATGGAGTGTCCGATCTTACACGTTTGAACCCAGAAGATTTTTCTGTGAAAATCGCTGCGGAATTAAAAGATTTTGATGTAGAAAAATTCATCGAAAAGAAAGAAGCACGTAAAATGGACCGCTTCACGCATTATGCAGTTGCAAGTGCAGACATGGCGATCCAAGACGCGAAATTAGAGATCAATGATGATAATGCAGCCCGTGTAGGTGTATGGATCGGTTCTGGTATTGGCGGAATGGAAACCTTTGAAACGCAATACGATACATTTATCAATCGCGGCGCACGACGTGTTAGTCCTTTCTTTGTACCAATGATGATTCCAGATATGGCTTCTGGACAAGTTTCGATTCGTTTTGGCGCAAAAGGGATCAATTCAACAACGGTAACTGCCTGTGCAACAGGAACGAATTCGATCGGAGATGCTTTCAAAGTTATCCAGCGCGGTGATGCAGATGCAATGATCACGGGTGGAGCAGAGGCACCAATCACCAAAATGTCGTTAGCCGGCTTTACAGCAAATAAAGCATTATCACTTAATCCTGATCCAGAAACAGCTTGTCGCCCGTTCGATAAAAACCGTGACGGCTTTATCATTGGTGAAGGTGCGGGTATCGTTATTCTGGAAGAATACGAACATGCAAAAGCACGCGGCGCGAAAATCTATGCAGAAATCGTTGGTTACGGAGCAACAGGCGATGCTTATCACATCACTGCACCTGCACCAAACGGTGAGGGAGCTGCAAGAGCCATGAAAGCAGCATTAGAAGATGCAGAAGTGGCGATTGGCGATGTAGATTACATCAATGCGCACGGAACAAGCACACCTTACAATGATGAATACGAAACACAAGCCATCAAATCTGTTTTCCAAGAACAAGCAAGTTCTTTGGCAATCAGTTCCACAAAATCCATGACCGGACATACATTAGGGGCTTCCGGCGGTATCGAAGCGATTTTTGCTGTTCTGACGATCCGAGATCAAAAAATCGCACCAACGATCCACTTACAAGAAGCGGATCCAGCTTGCGACTTGGACTATGTGCCGAATGAAGCTCGTGAAAGAGAAGTAAAAGTTGCTTTATCCAATTCTTTTGGTTTTGGCGGACACAACGCAACGCTTGTATTCAAAGCAATCGAAGACTGAGTATAACAATGATCCAGAAAGAATTTTTCTTTCTGGATATTTTTTTTGAGCAAAAGAGTTGCTATTTTATTTAAATGGTGTAAAATCTAATTGTGCACAACTTTAAAAGGAGGAAATGAACATGTCTACTAGCAATCGACTACTAGAGGATCAATTATGTTTTGCTCTTTATTCTGCGTCTAGGGCGTTCACGAAGCTGTACCGCGAGCCGCTGAAAAAATTCCAGCTTACCTACCCGCAATATATTGCGCTATTGGGACTTTGGGAAGAAGACGGTCTATCCGTATCGACACTTGGGGATAAACTAAACTTGGATAGCGGGACATTAACGCCAATGTTAAAACGCATGGAGAGTCAGGGACTATTAGATCGTCTTCGGAGCTCAGAAGATGAACGTCACGTGACGATCCATTTAACAGACAAAGCAAAAAAGATTCGCCCAGAAGTACTTCGAGAGGTAGAAGGCTGTTTAGATCGTCTGGATTTCCTTGGCGATGATTATAATCATTTGCTAAAGGGTATAAAGGATATAACGAATCAATTGGAGGGAATTAGTAATGAAAAAACTTTATGAAACAACTGTCATCAATACCGGAGGAAGAAGCGGAGAAGTACATTCTCCAGATAACATTTTCCAATATGACGTCGTAGCACCGAAAGAATTAGGCGGAGAAGGCGGCAGTGGTACTAACCCAGAACAATTATTTGCAGCAGGATATGGCGCATGTTTCAACAGTGCGTTAGAACTTGTTTTAAGTAAAGAAAAAATCAACGCGAAAAGTCAAATCGAAGCAACAGTCTCTTTATACGAAGATCCAGAAGATAAAGGCTTCAAACTAGGCGTTGTCTTAGAAGGACACATTGAAGGTGTAGATAAAGATAAAGCAGAAGAATTGATCAAAAAAGCACACGAAGTATGCCCATACTCTAAAGCAACACGCGGTAACATCGATGTTGAATTGAAAATCAACTAAGCGATAATAAAACAAAGAAAAAGCTCTCCGTTTTAAGGAGAGCTTTTTTTAACGTCGTTTGCGGCCAAGACCCATGGCGTTTTCCATTTTTTTCAGCGTTTTGTTAGCGACTCTGGAAGCTTTTTCAGCGCCTTCATCAAGAATCTTATCCAATTCTTCTGATTCCAAGTACGCATAGTATTTTTCTTGGATCGGTTCCAGCTCACCGACAACGACTTCAGCCAGATCAGCTTTAAATTGTCCATAACCCACGCCTTGATAACGTTCTGCAATTGCCTCAGGGGATTCGCCCGAGATCGAAGAATAAATCGTCAGCAGGTTCGTAATACCTGGTTTATGCTCTTTATCGACTTCGATGATCCCAGAAGAATCAGTAACGGCACTTTTGATTTTTTTGCGGATGACATCTGGTGCATCTAACATATAAATGGCAGATTTCACATTTGTATCCGATTTACTCATTTTTTTAGTCGGCGCTTGCAAAGACATGACTCTAGCGCCTGTAGAAGCCACGTAGATTTCCGGTAATACGAAGATATCATTGTGTTTCTTATTAAAACGTTCTGCGATATTACGTGTCAATTCTAAATGCTGCTTTTGATCATCACCGACAGGGACTAAATCTGTTTGATAAAGTAAAATATCTGCAGCCATCAGCGGCGGATAAGTAAGTAGTCCAGCACTCACACCTGCTTTGCCGTCTGATTTGTCTTTGAATTGCGTCATGCGCTCTAGTTCGCCAATATAGACGTTACACTGCATCATCCACGCTGCTTGCGCGTGAGCAGGTACTTCGGATTGTATGAACAAAGTCGATTTCTCCGGATCAAGTCCAACAGCCAAGTATAACGCCGCTAGACTAAGTGTTTGTTTACGCAGCTTCAGCCGGTCTTGTGGGACTGTGATCGCATGTTCATCGACTATACAATAGAAACAGTTGAATTCTTCTTGAAACTGGCCAAATTGTTTTAATGCACCAATGTAGTTCCCTAGGGTCAGATCCCCAGTAGGCTGTATGCCTGAAAATACGGTTTTCTTCATTGTTGTTTCCTCCTTTAATATTACATGCTGCGTGAGGTAGTTGCGCCGAGATAAATAAAAAAACGCCCATCCCTATAAAAATAGGGACGAACGTATAATCCGCGGTGCCACCCTAAGTGCCAAACGGCCACTTAGCAGATAGTTCCGTAAAACTATCTTAGGGATAACGGCCCTGTACCGCCATTTGCTACTACTAGTTCACAAACAGTCCTTAGAAGTCCATTCGATCTGATCGGTTATTTGCTCACAGCGACCGCAAACTCTCTTGAAAACCAACATCAGACGTACTACTCTTCGTCAACGCATCCATATATATCTTCAATTCTATTTTACCAACAGCTGATTGCACTGTCAACTTACAGAAGCGCCGTAATAAAGCTGCTAAGCGTCACGATCGCAGCACTGATCATCAAATTAGCAAATCGTAGCGAGACAAGCTCTGAAAGCATCATGGAAGCATAGCGATCGTCTTCATCCTCACCACGCACTTTTCGGAGCATCCCACGGAAACTGTGGTGTACCCGGTCGAAAAAGCCAGTCTGCATGATATAGACGAGAAGTGTAATAAGAAATAAAGCGAACCCTACCAGAAAAGCAATATTGCTATACGCCCTGAATGAAAGTGCAGTTTCTTTCCATATGATCAATAGAAAAATAATTATTTCCTGTATTCCTGTATATAATAAGATCCGTTTTACCACAAAAGTCACCTCAATCAAATTTTAGCACAGCTTCGCCGAAAAAATAAGTAAAATAAATTTATTTAAAAAAGTGAGGTAACATCAACGATTACAGAGTTTTCTAAAAAAATATCGTATTTTTTTTGTAAAATGATATAGACAACACTGGAAAAAAAGTATATAAATATAAATAACCTTTATTTTTAAGGTAGTTGCCATTTTATTCTAATGAAATGAATTTGATTTCTGAAATTTAGCGACAATGTGTTTCTCTTTTTCAGAAAATTTAATTAGAATAGTGTGAAAACAGATAAAGCGCATGGAAGCCATTTCTGTGCGATCAAAGTTTTCTTAATATTTCAGTTTTTTGGAAATATTATAATAAATTGTATCTTTTCACACTTTTTTAATTTACTTGTAAATTTAATTTACAAAAATTTAATTCTTAGAGTATAATAGTAAACGAATTAATTTTTCGGAAAAATACAAAAGGGAGGTTCACTAAGTGAAAAAATCTAAATTATTTCTAACACTTGGATTTACACTTTTACTAAGCTTAGTCTTAGTAGCATGCGGAGGCGGCAAAGATTCCAGCTCCGGTTCGAAAGGCTCAGGTAACGCATCTGGAGAACAAGTTTTAAACTTGGCAGAATCAGCACTTATTCCATCTGCTGACAGCACAAAATCAGATGACCAAGTTGGTCTGAACGTACTTAACCAAACAAACGAAGGTTTGTATGCATTAGATAAAGATGGTGTTCCTGCCATTGCTGGTGCTGCAGAAGAACCTAAAGTAAGCTCTGACAAAAAAGTCCTTACTTTTAAACTTCGCGACGAAAAATGGTCTAACGGAGATCCAGTAACTGCAAAAGATTATGTATTTTCTTGGCAACGTGCTGTTGATCCTAAAACAGCTGCAACATATTCTTACCTATTCTCAGCTATCAAAAATGGCGATGAGATCGTAGCAGGTAAGAAAAAACCTGCTGAATTGGGTATTAAAGCAGTAGATGATAAGACTCTAGAAATCACACTTGCAAAACCATCTTCTTACATCAACTCTTTACTAGCTTTCCCAACATTCTTCCCACTTAACGAAAAATTCGTTAAAGAAAAAGGCGACAAATACGCTTCAAGCAGCGATAACTTGTTAGCAAACGGTCCTTTCGTATTGAAAGACTGGACTGGTACAAATAAAAAATGGACTTACGTGAAAAACGATAAGTACTGGGATAAAGACAAAGTTAAATTGAAACAAATCAATGTACAAGTTGTTCAAGATGCTAATACTGGCGTTAACTTGTATAAAACAGGCAAAATCGATCGTACAGTTTTAAGCGCAGACTATGCAGCTCAAAACAAAAACGATAAAGATTACACAACTGTTCAAGATTCATCTACTTTCTACATCAAATTCAACCAAAAACGTGATGGCAAATCAACACCGCTTGCTAACAAAAACATCCGTAAAGCAATCGCGCTTTCACTTAATAAACAATCTTATGCTGACACAGTACTACAAAATGGTAGTATCCCAGCAAACAACTTAGTACCTACTAAATTTGCTTTTGATCCAAAAACAAAAGAAGACTTCACGAAACAATCTGGTAAACACTTAGAATACAACGCGAAAGAAGCTAAAAAAGCTTGGGATGCTGGTTTGAAAGAACTAGGAACTAAAAACCTTTCGCTTGAATTCACAAGTGATGATACTGAGAATGCGAAAAAATCTTCTGAGTTTATCCAAGACCAATTGGAAAGCAACTTGAAAGGTCTTACTGTTAAACTAAGAAACGTTCCATTCAAAGTTCGTTTGCAAGATGACCAAAAACAAAATTATGATATCTCTATGAGTGGTTGGGGACCTGACTATCAAGATCCATCTACTTTCTTAGATCTATTTGTAAGTGGCGGTTCGCAAAACAGAATGGATTATTCCGATTCTAAATACGACAAGTTGATCAAAGATGCTGACAACAAATATGCTGGCGATGCAAGCAAACGTTGGGACTTAATGGTTAAAGCTGAAAAAGTTCTATTAACTGACGACGTAGCGATTGCACCTTTATATCAACGTGCTAATGCTTACCTACAAAAAGATTACATCAAAAACTTACAAAAGAATCCATTCGGACCTGATTACACATACAAAGAAACTTATATTTCTAAATAAAACTGCTTATAAGAATTTTGT
Organism: Listeria grayi; assembly: GCF_900638015.1. Classification (NCBI taxonomy): domain Bacteria; kingdom Bacillati; phylum Bacillota; class Bacilli; order Caryophanales; family Listeriaceae; genus Listeria; species Listeria grayi. The sequence continues at coordinate 2,152,247 of NZ_LR134483.1, read as the reverse complement.
TTGATGGAGGAGAGAGAGTATATTCCGATATGCTCTCTCCTTTTGATGATATTTAATATGTGGTACAATGTTTTTTGTATATAAAAATTGGAATCGACTGTTAGCTATCTGAACATCGAAAATAAAACTGGTCCTGCTTTTATGATAGACTTGCGTAGTAGCCTGCGAGCATAAAATAAGATTAGTTCTTTTATAAAATAACTACTACCGGGAGGTGTATAGATAGATGTTAAAATATACGTTAAAGCGAATTCTTTACATGCTGATCACTCTCTTCATTATTACTTCGGTCACATTCTTCTTAATGAAATTTTTACCTGGAACACCGTATCGTAATCAAGAAAAACTTTCTGATCAACAAATCCACATCATGAATGAAAAATACGGACTGAATGATTCAGTACCTGTTCAATATCTTCACTATATGGGGGGATTATTGAAAGGCGATCTAGGTATTTCTTTCCAACTTGATAACAGACCAGTATCGGAAGTCTTAGGTGCTTTGATCGGACCATCTGTCTTATTAGCTTTAGAAGCTATTGTTTTTGGATTACTTTTTGGGATCATTCTCGGGGTTATTGCCGCGATGTACCAAAATAAATGGCCTGATTATACGAGTACTTTCATTGCGATAATTGGTAAATCTGTTCCTTCCTTCGTATTTGCTACTGTCTTACAGTATTGGATCGGCGCTAAATTACAATGGCTGCCCGTTGCTGGGTGGGGGTCATTCTCTTATACGGTCTTACCAGCATTCGCACTTGCGATGTTCCCGCTTGCAACAGCGGCTCGTTTCATGCGTACCGAATTGATCGATGTATTTTCTTCGGATTATATCCTGCTTGCGAAAGCGAAAGGGAATAGCCGTTCTGAGATCGCGATCAAACATGCGATCCGTAATGCATTGATTCCACTAATTACGGTAATTGGACCACTAGCAGTAAGCTTGATGACAGGTTCACTTGTTATCGAAAATATCTATGGTATCCCAGGAATCGGTAGCCAATTCGTTTCTTCTATCCAAACGAATGACTATCCTGTTATCATGGGGACAACAATTTTATTCGCAGCAATGCTGATTTTGATTATTTTAGTAGTAGATATATTGTATGGTCTAATTGATCCTAGAATCCGTATTTCGGGAGGGAAAAAATAAATGGTAGAACACAATATACCAAAAGAAAAATTTCAACCAGCCCACGTTGACCATGCAGTTGCTGAAAAAATTTCACGACCGAGTCTTAATTTCCTACAGGATTCTTGGATTCGTATTCGTAAAAATAAGGCTGCCATCGTTTCCTTGATCATTTTAGTGATCATCGTTATTATGGCGATCATCGGTCCGATGATTCGTCCTTATCCAGTTAATAAAGTAAATGCACCACATGCAAGTTTGCCACCAAAGGTACAAGGTTTTGATAACCTACCATTCTTAAATGGTCATCAAGACATTGGTGGGGAAGACGTGAATGTATATAAAACAAAACATATCGAAAAAAATACGTATTATTGGTTAGGATCCGATACACTTGGACGTGACCAGTTTGCACGTATTTGGGCAGGAACGCGTATTTCCTTGCTTATCGGTGTCGTGGCCGCACTCTGTGATTTGATTATTGGGGTCGCATACGGCTTGATTTCCGGATATGTCGGCGGAAGAGTAGATGATTTCATGCAACGTGTGCTAGAGATTATTTCTGCGATTCCAAACTTAGTTGTCGTTATCTTGATGCTCTTAGTTTTAGATCCAGGTATCACTTCCATCATCATTGCGATTGCAATGACAAGTTGGGTCACCATGGCTCGGGTCGTTCGAGGACAAGTTTTGAAACTGAAAGACCAAGAATTCGTATTAGCATCGAAAACATTGGGTGAATCGACACCTAAAATTTTAACAAAACATTTATTACCAAATACGATCGGTGTTATCATCATTAACGTCATGTTCAGTATTCCAAGTGCTATCTTTTTCGAAGCATTTCTAGGGATCATCGGTTTAGGATTATCTGCACCGCAAGCATCGTTAGGTACATTGATCAATGATGGATATAAATCGCTTCAAGTATTACCATATCTAATTCTGTATCCGTCAATCGTTCTATGTCTGATCATGATTACATTTAACTTGATTGCAGATGGTCTTCGTGACGCATTTGATCCGAAAATGAGAGATTAAGGGAGGCGAAGCTAAATGGAGAAAATTTTAGAAGTCAAAGACCTTCACATTTCCTTCCACACTTACGCTGGTGAAGTGCAAGCAATTCGTGGTGTCAGCTTTGACCTTTATAAAGGAGAAACATTAGCAATTGTAGGGGAATCAGGTTCTGGTAAATCAGTTACAACAAAATCACTGATGCGCTTGCTCCCTGAAAGTAATTCAAAAATAAAAGCTGGGCAGATCTTATTCGATGGAAAAGATATTGCCAAAGCTTCAGAAAAACAAATGCAAAAAATCCGCGGTAAAGAAATTTCGATGATCTTCCAAGATCCAATGACATCGCTGAATCCAACGATGACCATTGGTAAACAAATTTCTGAGCCACTTATCAAGCACCAAAAAATAAGCAAAGCTGAAGCCAAAAAAACGGCATTACGCCTACTTCAATTAGTTGGTATTCCGAAAGCAGAAGAACGTATCAAGCAATATCCGCACCAATTTTCCGGTGGGATGAGACAACGTGTTGTTATCGCGATCTCGCTAGCATGTAATCCGCAGATCCTAATTGCGGATGAACCGACGACCGCGCTTGACGTAACCATGCAAGCTCAGATCCTTGATTTGATGAAGGATCTGCAAAAGAAAATCGATACGTCGATCATTTTCATTACCCATGACCTTGGTGTTGTCGCGAATGTTGCTGACCGCGTTGCTGTTATGTATGGTGGTAAGATCGTTGAGATCGGAACTGTTGATGAGATTTTCTACAATCCGCAACATCCATATACATGGGGATTGATCAGCTCTATGCCGACACTTGATAGTGAAGAAGAAGAGCTATATGTTATTCCAGGTACACCGCCTGACTTGCTTAATCCTCCAAAAGGAGATGCGTTTGCACCACGTAACCAATATGCGATGCAAATCGACTTAGAAGAAGAGCCACCACTATTCAAAGTGTCTGACACCCATTTTGCAGCGACTTGGCTGCTACATCCGGACGCACCAGAGGTTACTCCTCCAGATGCTGTTCTGCGCCGCCAAGAAGACTTCGCAAAACTTCATCCTGATATGCAAGCAGTGCATGCGAAAGGGGTAGAAGTACATGAGTGAAACAAGAGAAAAATTAGTTGAGATCCAAAATCTGAAACAATACTTCAACCAAGGAACTGCAAATGAAGTTCGCGCCGTTGATGACATCTCGTTTGATATTTATAAAGGTGAAACACTTGGTCTTGTAGGAGAATCTGGTTGTGGTAAATCGACGACTGGCCGCACGATCATCCGTCTTTATGAAGCAACAGGCGGAAAAGTGATCTATAATGGCGAAAATGTGCATGCGCATAAATCACGCAAAGAAATGCATAGCTTCCGCAGAAAAATGCAAATGATCTTCCAAGATCCATATGCTTCTCTTAATCCGCGGATGAAAGTAAAAGACATCATCGGTGAAGGGATTCGTATTCACGAACTTGCCAAATCCGATGCAGAATTGACGCAGCAAGTATATGAATTATTGGAAACAGTTGGACTGAGCAAAGAGCATGCTGGACGTTATCCGCATGAATTCTCTGGTGGTCAACGTCAACGTATCGGTATCGCCCGTGCGCTAGCTGTACAGCCAGAATTTATCATTGCCGATGAACCAATCTCTGCACTCGATGTTTCCATCCAAGCGCAAGTAGTTAACTTACTGCGTGAACTACAAAAAGAAAAAGGACTTACGTACCTGTTTATTGCCCATGATCTATCGATGGTCAAATATATCAGTGACCGTATCGGTGTTATGTATTTTGGTAAATTAGTGGAGTTAGCACCAGCTAATGATCTATATACCCATCCGTTCCACCCATATACAAAGTCGCTTTTATCTGCGATCCCGCTTCCTGACCCTAACTACGAACGTACTCGTAAACGTCAAAGTTACGACCCAAGCATCCATAACTATAAAGACGGCGAAGAAATCAAGATGCGCGAGATCCGTCCCGGACATTTTGTTTTCTGTTCAGAAGCAGAAGCAGAACAATATAAAAATCAATAAGAATCATTGCATCACCTGCCGGAAACAGCAGGTGATGTTTTATTAGAAATAAATGATAATATTCTCATTAAAATTTAATATAAAAGTTCCATTTTTCATTGGATTTTTGTTTAAGTCATGTATACTAGGGGTATAAATTAACTAATGATCGGTGTTACAACCTATTATTTGAAAGAAATTTCAAATTACATCTATAGAATTTCACAAAAATGGTGTATAATAAAGGATATAAACTATTCTTTCCAAATAGTGAGCTGCAAATCCTGTCATTAATTAATAGATGAGACAATAACCTGATAAGGAGTGTGAATGTCTAATGGTAACGTTATACACTTCACCTAGCTGCACATCTTGCCGAAAAGCACGTGCATGGTTAGAAGAACATGAAATTCCATATAAAGAAAGAAATATTTTTTCCGAACCACTTAATTTGGATGAAATTAAAGAAATTCTTCGGATGACGGAAGATGGTACAGACGAAATTATTTCCACACGTTCGAAGACATTCCAAAAATTGAATGTTGATTTGGACAGTTTGCCTTTACAACAACTGTTTGAGCTAATTCAAAAAAATCCTGGTTTGCTTCGTAGACCGATCATCATTGATGAAAAACGTCTCCAAGTAGGCTATAACGAAGATGAGATTCGCCGATTCTTACCTAGAAAAGTACGTACCTATCAATTACGCGAAGCTCAAAAAATGGTTAATTAATAAAACAAATTGCTGGATGGTTCCGCACGGAAAAGTCCGGCAATTTTTTTATAAAAAGCATATGTATTGTGTTTTTTAAAAAGATGCGCTACTATATAGTTCCACCAATAGAAAAGTGGGGCATGAAATGTATTACCCTTCGTTGTCAACAACCAATAGGGAAGGGAGCGAATAACGATGGAAATTGAAAGAATCAATGAGAATACGATCAAATTCTATATCTCTTACATCGATTTAGAGGAACGCGGTTTCAAACAAGAAGATTTCTGGTATGACCGTGAGAAAAGCGAAGAGCTTTTCTGGGATATGATGGAAGAATTGAAATATGAAGAAGAATTTACTCCAGAAGGTCCATTGTGGATTCAAGTCCAAGCCTTAAAACATGGTTTAGAGGTACTGGTAACGAAAGCTACAATTGGCAAAAATGATGGAACGATTGATATTACTTTATCGAATGATGATGAATTGGCAGAGGAAAAAATCGAAAAATTACTCGAGGAAAACTTCAATCCAAATCGCAAAGAAGCAGCAGATGATGCCGATACGTTAGAATTGGTACTTGAGTTTCGCGACTTTGAAGATGTGATCACGATGTCGCATGCGACAGGCTTAAAGGAACTACAAGCTAAACTCTATCATCATAACGACAAGTACTATCTGCATGCTGAATTCCCAGAAAATAAATTCAATGAAAGCAATATCGATAACACGGTAAGCATCTTGCTTGAATATGGGAATGAGTCTGATTTAACCGGCTATTTCTTGGAAGAGTATGCAAAACCGATTTTTACCAAAAATGCACTCGCTGAAGTAAGAAAATATTTCTAAAAAGTAGCTCGAAGTGATCGAATAAGATCATTTCGGGCTATTTTTATTTTTTTGCCTTTCCTTAAGGAATTGACGTGTAGCTGGCGAATAAGAAAGTAAAAGGAGGAGTAGATATGTTTTCAGCTTTAGACGAATCCGGTACAGTTACTTGGATCACCACAGGGAATGCGACTCGTTTAAAACAGGAAAAGAAAATTCTTTACTGTCCAAGTTGTCAAAGCAAGTTACTTATCAAAGTTGGTAAAACGAAACTGCCTCACTTTGCACATCCTGCCCATGCGAATTCATGCTTCCTTTCTGGCGAATCTCTGCTGCATCGAGAAGGTAAATACAGACTTGCGACATACTTTCGTCTGCAAAGGTGCTCTACTGAGCTGGAAGTTTATCTTCCCAATATCAATCGCCAAGCCGATTTGCTTATAAATAAGAATATCGTTTTTGAATATCAATGTTCCTCCATTTCGACAAGAGACTTTTTACAACGAACAACAGATTATCAGAGCCAGAAGCTAAAGGTTTATTGGCTGTACGGCAAACCATTAGAACGGAATAAGACATACCTTTATTTGACTGCATTCGGAAAAAACTTTTTACGATACCATCCGCGGCTCGGTCTGTTTTTATTTCGTTTTGATCCGCATAGCGAGGAGTGGCAGATTTTTTATCATCTGGCAAGTACATTTAAGCAAACAAAGTTTCGCTACCGGCAGCTCATCTTTTCAAAGGGAATAGCTTTGACAGATATTTTCAGCTGTCTGCGCAGGATTCGGCAACCGGCTTTTTATGCTGATGAAGGAATAGAAGCTGTTCGCCAAAAACGTATCTATATGTATACACGCTTTGATAATCGCCGTCCATTCATGCAGTTTCTCTATCAAAACGGCTACTGTCTTCAAAATCTTCCCTCCTATATCGGTATTATCACGCATTGCCAAGCATTGGTTCAGGAACCGGCATTAGAATGGCAGTTTTTTCTCTGGCATACTTTTTTTCAATCTCTGCGGGAAGGTGACACATTTACTACGAAAGCATACTTGCACGCATTCAAACAGATCGTGCATCCGATTCGCTTGCCAATGATCCAAGAAGATACTTACCTCGATCTCGGCACTGCTTATCTGAACTATTTGACACGTAAAAAATATATCCAAAACGCTGAGAAAGAAAGCTACCATGTCTTGCGTTCATTTTCTTATTAAGTGAAGGTCTGCATTTTTGCATTATTCGCATTTTTACTTCATAATAAAATAAGAGTCGTTGGACTACTACTATAACGCGTTTGGAGGTTTTTTCATGAGTGAACAGACATTACCATTAAGACAAGAGGTACCAGAGCATTTGACGTGGGATCTGACTACCATTTATAAGTCAGATGAAGAGTGGGAATCTGCTTTTAAAGAGATCCAGCAGTTAGTGACAGAAAGTGGCCAATATCAGGGTAAACTGGGGGAGAGTAGCGAAACCTTACTAGCGGCGCTTCGTTTCCGCGATACGTTGTTTGATAAGGCTAGTAATCTATATGTATATGCCCATTTGAAAATGGACCAAGATACAGCAAATCCGACATACCAAAGTCTACATAGCAGAGCTGGGAGTCTGATTTCTCAACTGATGGCTGCGGTATCTTATTTTGATCCGGAGATTCTCTCGATTGATGAAGCAAAATTAGCAGGCTTTTTGGAAGAAAATGCTGATTTGCGCTTATACGAACATTTATTGGACGAACTTTCAATCAGCCGTCCCTATATTTTGAGTGAAAAAGAAGAAGCACTTTTAGCAAGTGCAGGGGAAGTTCTTGGGAGTTCTTCGGATACCTTTAATACACTCAACAATGCTGACATCAAGTTCCCAACAATCAAAAATGAAGATGGCGAATCAGTGGAGATCACACATGGTCGTTATGGTAAATTATTGGAAAGCAAAGATCGTTCTGTTCGTGAAGCCGCATTTAAAGGCGTTTATCAAGTTTATGAAGGCTTGAAAAATACCCTAGCGTCTACATTATCCGGACAAGTAAAGAAATCGAATTTCTATGCTCGTGTCCGCGGATATAAATCTGCCCGGGAAGCAGCTTTGTCTGGGAACCATATTCCTGAAGAAGTATATGACTCGTTATTAGAATCTGTCAATAATAATTTGCCACTGCTTCATCGCTACGTAAAACTGCGTCAACAGTTGTTAGGAATTGAAGACCTGCGGATGTATGATCTTTATACACCATTATCGAATGATGTTGATTTGAACTTTACGTATGAAGAAGCGAAAGAGGTTGTGCTGGAAGGATTAAAACCGCTTGGCGAGGAATATCAAGCAATCTTAAAAGAAGCATTCGACAGCAGATGGATCGATGTCACAGAAAACAAAGGGAAACGAAGCGGTGCCTACTCTTCTGGTGCATACAGTACAAGTCCTTACATTTTGCTGAACTGGCAAGACAATATTGACAATGTCTTTACGTTGGCTCACGAATTAGGGCATAGTGTGCATAGCTACTATACACGTAATAATCAGCCGTTCATCTACGGAGATTATTCGATTTTCTTAGCAGAAGTAGCCTCCACAACAAATGAAAACTTGCTAACAGATTATCTATTGAAGAAATACGATGATCCGAAGATTCGTGCGTATTTGTTGAATCATTATCTAGATGGTTTTAAAGGAACTGTTTTCCGCCAATCACAATTTGCTGAATTCGAGCATAAGATCCATCAAGCTGATCAAGGCGGGGAAGCGCTCACTGCCGATTATCTTACTGAAACATATGCGGACATCAATAAGAAATTTTACGGAACAGAAGTAATGCATTATGATAAGGAAATTGGCTATGAATGGTCAAGAATTCCTCATTTCTATATGAATTATTACGTTTTCCAATATGCGACAGGTTTTTCGGCAGCTTCTGCTTTAAGTCAAAAAATCTTAGACGAAGGACAATCAGCTGTGGATGATTATATTGCTTATCTGAAGGCTGGTAATTCTGATTTTCCAATCGATGTGCTTAAAAAAGCGGGTGTAGATATGACGACCTCAAAACCAGTCGATGATGCGCTAGTAGTTTTTGAGAAAAGATTAACGGAATTAGAAACGCTTGTGAATAAATAATGATTTCAAAAAAATAATAAGAAGAGAGCACCTGCTTTAGGGGCTCTCTTTTTTGGGAGCATATTTCTGTATTCACCAAATATAATGTTAGAATATTACAGAATTATGGGCGGGGAGAAGCAGTTAGAGAATTGTATCACAAATTATATTTTTTCATAAAACAGTTGTATTGCCAACGGATATTGCTTAACGAGTACACCTCAAAAAAAGAAATCAAAAAAATCTTTGTGAAGTGTTGAATTACACAAATAAATATGGTATATTATTAGCGTGAAATGAATCACATTCAAATACCCCCTTTATTTGTTTGTGAAATTTCTCCTTTTGATTGCGCTGAAAAAAGCTGTATCCTTATGGATGCAGCTTTTTTCAATGTCTTTTTATTTATTTTGGATAACTTCTGTTTTATAGCCGTCTGGATCGGTAATAAAATAGTAGTTTGGTTCGTTGCCTGGCAAGCCTTTTAGCGAGGTAACGGTATAGCCGGCTTCTTCGTGTTCTTTATGGATCGCTTTTAGATCTGGGACGCCGATCGCCATGTGACCATATCCGTTTCCAATTTCATATGCTTCTTCTTGGTCGTAGTTGTAGGTCAGTTCTAATTCAAAGCCGCCTTCTTCAAAAGCAAGGTAAACGAGTGTGAATTTTGCGTCTGGGAAGTCTTTTCGTCTCGTTTCTTTCAGTCCTAATGCATTTTCGTAAAAATCCATCGATTTGTCTAAGTCTTTTACGCGAATACACGTATGTAGCATTTTTGCAGTCATTTTTCATTCCTCCTTATTCCTTTTCATATTTTAATATAATTGGAGAGTGAAAACAAACTAATTGTTTAATCATTTGGAAATTCGCTATAATAAGAAGCAGAAGGGTGCGTGTAAATATGATTGTAGATAGAATCGTGACTGGATTGATCGAGGAGAATTGCTATATCATCCATCAAGATAAGAAAGCGCTCATTGTAGATCCGGGCGCGGAGGCAGAATTGATCATTGCGAAAATCAAGGAGCTTGCTGTAGAACCAGTGGCAATTTTACTTACGCATTGTCATTTTGATCACATCGGAGCGCTAGAGGAAGTAAGAAATACATACGAGATTCCCGTATATGTCAGTCCATTAGAACAAGAATGGTTGGCTAATCCTGAATTTAACGGATCCGCTGCTTTTTCGGCCTATGCGAATCATCCTGTGATCTGTGAACCGGCTGAATACGAATTAGAAATGAAGGAATATGATATAGAGGGTTTCCGTTTCAGAGTTGTGCCGACACCGGGTCATTCGATTGGGAGTGTCAGCTATATTTTTGCTGATTTTGTCATTTCTGGAGATGCGCTTTTTAAAGGCAGTGTGGGTAGAAGTGATCTTTATACAGGGGATCATGAAACGCTGATTGCTGGAATCAAAAAACATTTATTTACATTGCCGGATGCATTTAAGGTGTATCCTGGACATCGTGACAGTACGACAATTGGTTATGAGAAGGAAACTAATCCATATTTTCAAGCAAATGGAAACTAGAAAACCAGCTAAAGTTTTGCCGGGATTAGCAAAATAAACAAAATTTATGGTGGGGATTTCAAACGAGCTATAGTTGATAGAAAAACTATTGCATCTGCTGAAATCTCTTTTTTTGTGCAAAGGATATGCTAAAATTAAGTGGTAAGCCAAACACTAAAGGAAAGGAGGCGGAAACATGTTAAAAGCACGGTTTCAGTATTTGATGGAAAAGAAAGGGATCAATCGCAAGCAATTGGCGGACGGACTTTTGACATTGCCACATTTATCTAACCTCTTGGCTGAACGTTATTTATTGGCGGATGATCTTGCTGGCGAGTTTGGAAAGAGATTGGACGTGGCAGCAGAGTACCTTTTGCAGACATCGGACAGCTCTCATCAAATCTTACAGACAGCCAATCAGTATATCAATCAAGTGATTACCGGCGATTATCTGCCGCGGGAGGGAAAAGCGAACGCCCTAGTACTCGAACTCACGATCCAATTAGCAAATGCTTGTTATTATCAATCGCAAAATGATCAAGCAGGCTATCAAAAGTTGCACGAGGATTATTTGAACTTTTATATTCGTTATTTTGAAGATGGTAGGATCGAGAGCTTGCCGGTGCCGCTGCAGAAAGCTTTTTATTATTATAAAGTCCAAACGTACCGTTCGCTCCACCAGTTTGAAGAAGCGGACAAATATGTTATGAAAATTTTGTCACTGCTTCAAGAAGACGAACTAGAGATCTGGCTTACGCTGCAAAAAATCGAAATGGAAGTATTGTTACATATCAAGGCTTATGACAGGCTGAAAAAAGTTTTTCAAACGACGGAACAGCGAGTGATGCAAGAGAATGTGCTGCATCATTTAGCTGGACTTTATCTCTTATACAGCGGCTTCACGTTCCAAATTGGTCTAACAGCAGAAGCCTTTTATTATTTGGCAAAAGCGGAGAGCAATTTAACATATCTTTCATCAGGAAAAGAAGATTATTTGATGATGATCTATAATAACCGGATCGTGATGCAGATTCGCATTCAGCAGTATAAAAAAGCATTGGAGGAAGTGGAGCATTTGCGGGAGTGGTTGGAGCAAAACAGCGATACACCTGCTCAGCTTTATGCCTTGCTTGCTATCTATAGATGCGATCTATTTCTTTTGCAGCAGGATTTTGCCGCATTAGCAAAAGAAGTCAAGCATTTGGAAGAAATGGAGAAAAATGAAGATCAAGTTCAAGCGCTGTCTTTTTATGAAAGTCAGCTGTTGTTTGAACAAAAGAAAATCGAAGAAGTGCTGCCATTGCTTTTAAAAGTCACCGAATATTTTGAGAAACAGTTTCAAAAAGAACGGTTATTGGTACTTTACGAACAGATGGGGATCTGTTATGAGGAGCTACGGCAATATAAAAAAGCAGCAGAAATGTATAAAAAAACGATTCAGCTGTTGAAGTAAAAGCAAAGGAGGAAAAACAATGCGTATATTTTTACGAGTAGCAAGAGTAATCGGGGTATTAATGATCATCGGTGGATCCATAATGAAATTCATCCAAGTGAATGAAACGATTAATGGAGGGATCACGGATGACAGTCTTAGTAACATTCTGCTTTATGGTGGGATCGCTATTACAGTGATCAGCTCGATCTTAGGTGTGTTTACCAGCTTGAGCGGCTTGCGGGGAGAGAAGATGAAAAATGGGGAGCTTGGACTTGGCATTACGCAGGAAATCCGTCAAACCGGGACCTATATCAATAACAATCCTCAAGTTGCTATCAAACTTGCTGTCATTAAGCAAGATGGTACGGAATTTGAAACAACGATCAAGCCGATCATACCGCTTACTGATATGGGAAGTTTGAGTATCAATTCACCACTGCCAATCAAAATCGATGATCGTGATCGTGTAGCATTGACAAGTGAAGTGATTGATCCTGAGAAGCTGCAGAGCCTTTATGAAGAATGGGGCATCAAGCATGGTTTGTTTACTGCTGAATCGGTCGAGATCAAGAAGAATGGCAGTGAGAGTTATGCGACGGTAAATAATTTAGTGCCACTGGGAAGCATGCAGCAGGATCGTATCCCTGTGGAAATAGAATTGACGTTGACTACAACAGCTGGGCGAGAAGAGACGGTGACGGTCCGTAAAGAGGTACCTCAAGAGGCATGGAGCTATGTCCAACCGGGAAACGTCATCAATGTGATTTATCTGCCTAGCAATCCAGCGAAACTGATTATTGTTTTTCCAAATTCGCCAGAAGCGATTAGAAAAAGCTTTGAAAATGCCTATGCGAAATAAATGTTTTATTTTCTCTACAAGTGGAAAACACTACTATGGAGATAGAAATCTTCATACTATCTAACAATAATAGTAGGAGGAGATACATGATGAGTGAAGATAAAGGATTTAAAGATAAGGCAAAAGGCCTCAAAGACAAAGTCGCTGGTGAAGCTAAAGATTCTTTTGGTAAGGTGAGCAATGATAAAAGCAAACAAGCAGAAGGTAAAGCTCAAAAAGCAAAAGGTTCTGTAGAAGATAAAGTCGGCGACGCTAAAAAAGATCTTTCTGATAAAGATAAATAAAAAAATGATGGCACTTAATTAGTGTCATCATTTTTTTTGACGTCGTAGCTGCGGTTGTAGTGGAAATTATAACCGATTGCTTTGCCAGTATGGATATTGATAGTAACGGTGTTTTCGGGATTTCCTGCACCTATGAATAAAATCAGAGAGTCATCGATCTGCTTATAGTCGCTGATCGTAACGTCGCCGAGCGGGACCGTCCAGTGGACGGTTCTTTTTTTGGTATCAAAAGAACTGATCAGCAAGCCGCTATTTCCCTCGATCGTTTTGGCATGGATAATAAATAATTGATTATCTGCGAGTAATGGTGCTTTCGGTGGTTTGTTATTTGGTCGAAATTGATTGAAAAATGAATCGTAGTTGCTCTTTTGTGTTAAATATTCAGATTGCTTGTCGTAGGCGGTTGTATAGTCGCGGTTATAAGTAGCTGCGTCTGTATAGTGGCTGGTATCTGGTAGCGAAGGCTTTTTGCGGTATTTTTGAAAAGCCGGCGGTAATTGGAATTGATAGGCATTTTTCTCATTTCCCCGCTGTAGCAGAAAGTGGCCGTTAATGAATCCCGGTGTATCAAGTTTTTGTCGATCTGCGACAGAGATTTTATCTTTTTGGTGTAACGTCGTAAGGTATAGATCACGCCGCTCTTCTGTGTTTTGTGCAATTCTCATATCTGTAGCTCCAGATTCGATCTTTTTGATGTCGGAGGCCGATAAGAAGACCGCATAGTCTGGTTTTGCTGGCGACATGGTGATGATTGGGCTGGTAAGTGTTAGATCTGTTTCTATTGGTGATGACTTATCTGAAAAGTAATCACTTGCTACTTTCCCAGCTAAGTGCTTGCCGCGCTTGGTCACAGTATCGAATTGATAGATATCGCCGTCGAGTCCCTTAAAGATGATCTTGTTACCACGGCTCGTGTAGTTGTCCGATGATGTTGGGAACTTCCCGGACAATTCAGGCGCTTTTTTCTCCAGCGCTTTCTGTGTTAGTTTGATCGCGCCGGTCTTTTTGTCGATCGCTGTTAATTTAGAACCATCAAATAACCAAATATATGTATCTTTGGAATGGAAGATTTTAGGGCTTTGCGATGTGGTACGGTCTAGTTTGACTTTCCAGATCGTCTTTCCGGATTTCGGGAGTATCGCTGTGGCGTAAATTTTAGAAGAGCCATAAGTGATGCCTCTGTCAGTCCCATTTGCTTTATATTCATCCGTTAGTACGGCTACAGCAGGCTCTTTATTATAGGTGAAATATACACCATCGCCGATCACCTTGGCGCTGCTGACGGATTGTAATGTCACAGTCAAAATCAAAAATAAGCCGACTGGAAAAATAACACCCCAGAATAAAATCGCAGCCATTCCTATGACGGAACCTATACCTATGCCTTTTCTTGCTGTTTTGGGTCGCTCAGAACGATGCGTTAGTGATTTTATCAATAATAAAAAGAAGATGAAAATAGCCGCAGCTGCAATTGCATAAATAAGTGTTAGCATAATGTTGTGCCCAATGCTTTCATTATAAGAAAGCGCAAAAGTGATTTTTTGCCATAATGTAAAATCCATAAAATCCCTCCCTTCTATTAATTTACCAAATAATCGCTTAAAAATATAGTTCCAAATCGCTTGTGAAAATAAACGATTAGAAATTATTTGATAGTTTTTTAAATCTAAATATAGGAAGGGAACACGAAAAGGCCACTATAAGTTGTAGGTAATAATCTTCGCTTCTACGTGTTAAAAGTCGCACATTTAAGTGCGAAAATTTTTTTCTAAGGCTTAAAACGTTGTGAATACTACTTTTAAAGAGGATTCTCTATTACTTCACAAGCACAACATCTTGATTTCACAATTAAAAAGTTATACTATATATAGTATGGAATAGCGAAAACGCTAGAATATAAATAAAGATTTGTCAAGGGGAAAATGACGATTTTTTATTAAATTTTTATTTCAGGGCTGACGACCGCAACCAGTGGTCAGCGGCAATCAGAAATGCAAAGGAGATGGGAAGCATAGATGGCAACGTATATTGTAAAAGACGGTGGTAACAGAAAATTGGAATTCGATCATACAAGACTGGATCGTTATTTAAACAAAGTGCATGAGGAATTTCCTAAATTAGAGATTGAGGACTATAAACGTAAAATCTTCAACTTTATTGAGAAGAAAGAAGATTATGCAGCAGATGATTTAGTAGATTATCTTATCCGTGAAGCGGAAGCACGTACAGATATCCATATTCCTGAATGGGAACACTTTGCAGCGCGTTTATATTTAAATAAATTATATAAAAAGGCAAGCAAAAACCGCTTTTATAATGATGACGATAAATATGGTTCTTACATCGGCCTACAAGAAAGCTTAGGAGAACGCGGAATCTATTCCGGCAACATCCTAAAAAATTATTCCAAAGAAGAACTGATCGAAGCAGGAAAACTGATCGATCCTGAAAAAGATAAATTATTTACTTATAATGGTCTTTATCTATTAGCAACGCGTTATTTAGCGACCGACTCCGAACGCAATGTTTACGAATTGCCGCAAGAACGTTGGCTGACGATCGCCTTGTACTTGATGCAAAACGAAGGAAAAGAAAAACGAATGGAGCTTGTTAAAGAAGCATATTGGGCGCTTAGCAATCTTTATATGACAGTAGCGACACCAACACTTGCTAATGCAGGGAAAGTCGGAGGACAACTTTCTAGCTGCTTTATCGATACTGTAGATGACAGCTTGCAAGGGATCTATGACAGTAATACGGATGTTGCTCGTGTTTCCAAACATGGTGGCGGTGTGGGTGCTTACCTTGGGTACGTTCGTTCCACTGGTGCAGCGATCCGCGGCGTAAAAGGTGCGAGCGGCGGTGTGATCCCGTGGATCAAACAACTTAACAATACGGCTGTTAGTGTAGATCAGCTTGGTCAACGGAAAGGTGCGATCTCTGTTTATTTGGATGTTTTCCATAAAGACATCGAAGCTTTCCTAGATCTTCGTTTGAACAACGGGGACCAACGTCTGCGTGCACATGATGTATTTACTGCTGTATGTATCCCGGACGTATTCATGGAAGCCGTAGAACGCCGTGGCGAATGGTATCTATTCGATCCACATGAAGTACACGATAAAAAAGGCTGGTATCTGCAAGACTTTTACGATGAGAAAAAAGGTGAAGGTACTTTCCGTGAAAAATATGACGAATTAGTTGCCGACGAAACGATCAGTAAAAAGATCGTCAAAGCGATTGATATCGCAAAACGCATCATGCTTAGCCAACTGGAAACAGGTAATCCATTCATGTTCTACCGCGATGAAGTCAACCGCATGAATCCGAATAAGCATGAAGGACGCATCTATTCCAGTAATCTATGTACGGAAATTATGCAAAACATGAGTGCAACACGTGTTATCCACGAGATCATTTCCGGCGATCAAATCGTCATCACGAAAAAAGCAGGCGATTTTGTCGTATGTAATCTTTCTTCTATTAACTTAGGACGTGCGGTATTAGCTGAGGATGAAAGCACACTTAGTCGTTTGATCGATGTAGAAGTAAGAATGCTTGACAACGTTATCGACTTGAATGAACTTCCTGTTCCACAAGCCACGATCACAAATAAAAAATATCGTTCGATTGGTCTTGGCACATTCGGCTGGCATCATCTACTTGCCCTGAAAAACATTGCTTGGGATTCAGAAGAAGCAGAAAAATATGCAGACGAATTATATGAAAAAATCAACTATCTTGCGATTCAAGCAAGTAATAAATTAGCACAAGAAAAAGGTGCTTATAAAGTGTTCAAAGGCAGCGACTGGGAAACAGGAGAATACTTTGAACGCCGTGATTATAGCACAGAAGCATGGAAAGAGTTGGCAGATAAAGTTGCAGCATCCGGTATGCGTAATGCTTACTTGATGGCAGTTGCACCAAATATGAGTACGGCACAGATCGCAGGTTCAACGGCTTCGATCGATCCGATCTATAACGCTTTTTACTATGAAGAGAAAAAAGACTATCGCCGTCCAGTTATTGCACCAGATCTATCTTTGAATACCTATCCGTACTATGAAAAAGGTGCTTATAAAGTCGATCAGTTTGCAAGTGTTCGTCAAAATGCGCGCCGTCAACGTCACGTTGACCAATCTTTGAGCTTCAACTTGTACGTGCCAAGTGGTATCAAAGCAAGCAAACTTCTTGAACTGCACATGACAGCATGGCGCGAAGGCCTTAAAACAACTTACTATGTCCGTTCCAATGATATTGACGTAGAAGAATGTGAATGGTGTTCTAGCTGATCCGCTGCAATCACAAATAAACATCAAGCGAACTGCTGCAAGCGATTGTAGCAGTTCCCTTACATATTTAAAGAAGGAGGTTGTGCCCAAATGGCTGACCAAAAGGAAGAACTACACCGTATCAAGATTTTAGAACCGCTTAACCCAAATCGTTCCACAGCAATCATCAATGGCGTAACAAGCGGCATTTTGAATTGGAACGATATTCCATATCCAAGTTTCTATCGTGCGTATAAAGAACTTTCTACCAATTACTGGATTCCAGATGAAGTAGATATGAAGGGCGATGCGAAACAATATCCGGAGTTATCGGAAGAAGAACGCTATGCGTATGATGCGATCATTGGTTTACTTGCGACACTTGATTCCCCGCAAACGCGTTTTATCTATAATGTTGCGGAATATGTGACGGATCCGGCGGTACATGCGAATGCAGCGATCATCGCGCAACAAGAAGTGATCCACAATGAAAGCTATTCTTATGTTTTAGCTTCGATCACCAACTTGCAAAATCAAAATCGGATCTTTGAATTGGCGCGGACTCATCCGACGATCATCAAACGAAATCAGCCGATCATGGACGCCTATGATGA
Organism: Listeria grayi; assembly: GCF_900638015.1. Taxonomy (NCBI): domain Bacteria; kingdom Bacillati; phylum Bacillota; class Bacilli; order Caryophanales; family Listeriaceae; genus Listeria; species Listeria grayi. The sequence continues at coordinate 2,134,448 of NZ_LR134483.1, read as the reverse complement.
CTTTTTAGAACATAAAACTGGCGAAACGTTGGTTAAATCATTGATCCAGTCTTCTATTTTGGAAGGAATCAACTTCTACAGCGGTTTTGCTTATTTCTATAACTTAGTTCGCCAAAACAAAATGACAGGAACAGGTAAAATCATCAGCTTTATCAACCGTGATGAATTGGCGCATTCGAAATTCATTTCTGAAGTGATCCGGGCGATCTTAGGCGAAAACCCTGAATTGCAAACAGATGAATTAGTGGCTTATACACATGATGCTTTCAGACACGCGGTCGAATTGGAAACGATCTGGTCGGAAGAAGTAATGGAAGGTATCGAGGGTATCGATGTAGAAGAAATGGTCGATTACGTCAAATATCGTGCCAATAAGATGCTTGGCATGCTGGGAATCCCAGAATTATATCCAGGGCATAGCGAAAACACCATGACTTGGATCAAAGCTTATGCAGATAACTTTACCGAAACAAAAACTGATTTCTTTGAAATGCGCAATTCAAGTTATAAAAAGACAAACATGGATAATGGATTTGACGATCTATGAGAATATTGTTAGCGTATGATTCTTTGAGTGGGAATACAAAAATGGTAGCCGATCGGGTCAAAGAAGCGTTAGCAAAGCAACATGAAGTGACCGCATTTCGTGTTTCACCGGGGCAGGTATATCCGCTCCAGGAAACGTATGATCTCTATGTATTGGGGGCATGGACGGTCGATTACGGCAGGACGCCAGCTGACATGAAGGATTTCATCGCCGAGCTAGGCACGAAGCCGGAGCATGTTGCTATTTTTGGAACAGGCGAAACCCAATGGGGAATGGATTATTATTGCGGAGCTGTGGATCGGTTGGCGAAATATTTTAACAGCCAATATCCAACGCTGAAAATCGAGCAAATGCCGCACACAGCCGAGGATGAGGCAACGATCCAAGCATGGGTGGATGATATTTTAAGATTAAGGGGTGCAAGCAAATGACAAGTATTGAAATCAAATCATTAGAAGAATTTGAAACACATATGAATAGTGAAGAACTTGTATATGTAGATTTTTGGAAAGACGATTGCCCAAATTGCAAAATGTTGGACTTGTCTTTCAATGAATTCAAAAATTCAAGTATGGCTGAGAAAGTCAAAGTATTGAAAGTGAAATTAGAAGAAGTCGGTGAAAACTTTTTCTTTGATCAAGATGTTCGTCAAACACCGACACTTGTATTATACAGAGGCGGCAAAGAAGTAACTCGTTTGAACGGTTTTATTCCGCCAACTAAAATCGAAGAAGCATTAGAGCAAAACGCTTAAAATAAAAAACCGCTTGGTAGACATGATGCTCCCAAGTGGTTTCTTTTTTAGTAATAGCTTCTTCTACGTCTTTTTTTAGAACGAATAGCAAACAGGATTCCAAAGATAAATATAATAATGGAAACGATGCAAACGATAAATCCGCTGATCCCGGTAATGCTGAAGGAAACAAAGAAAGCAATGATCCCAATCAGGCCGAGGATCCAACCAAATAATTTCATATGATAGCTCCTTTCCACTAAGCTCCTCTCTATTATAAAGCAAATCCGGAAAAATATTAAGGATTTCAAGCAGAAAAAAAGAGAAAAAACAAGGCTTTTTTGTGAATCGTTTGTTTGTTATAGTGGAAAGTGGAAAAGGGAGGCAATGATAGTGAATTTTGAAGAATATCAAACGTTAGCAAGTCGAACAGCTCAAATCCATGAGCAGGCCCTTACGAATTATGGATTAGGAATCAGTGGCGAAGCAGGGGAAGTAGCCGAATTGATCAAAAAGTATGCTTTCCATGGCCACACATTAGACAAAGCAAATTTAACCAAAGAATTAGGCGATGTATTGTGGTATATCTCACAGATCGCGAAGTGGGCGGATATCCCAATGGAGCAAGTCGCAAGCGAAAATATCGAAAAGCTAAAGCGTCGTTACCCGAATGGGTTTGTGCAAGATAGAAGTAAATTAAAAATCGATTGATCTGATCACAAGAAAACCGTGTGCCTTCGTTCTGAAAAGAACAAGGGCACACGGTTTTTTTATTCATGGTGTTCCAAGATTTTGCGACCATGAAGCGGCTGCGTTTTTCGATTATTACCCTTATAATGCTTCTCAAATGCTTTGATTTGAGCACTAGAAATAGAAACAGGATGTTGCATCACATACCACTCTACATTTTCAGATAATGGCGGGGTAGTTAATGATCCTAAGTAATGGTAATATGATCGATTAGTAGGTAAAAGCTGTTCAAGAGGTAGATCTTTATTTTTTTTCTTTGTTTGCAAGTTAGTTAAAATCGTCTGGAAAGCTTGATTTTCTTTTCCTGCTTCAAGGAATATCGCAATGACAGCTATACGACCATCTTGAGCTTGATGCACAAAATGGGCTTCAATTGGAAAATGTTTTCCCGCCAATGTGTGTTCACTTTTTGCATGGAAATGAAGCTGTTCTAATTCAAATTGACGGCCATCGATAGTGGCTCTTCCTTTGTCGATTACTTGGATACTATGTCCATTGTCTACTTCATCCAGAATGGAAGAATCGTAATCTAATTTCAGTTTTCCGGGATCTTTCATCATTTCTGTTTTAGCAGGAACGATATCAACAGGCGATTGGGAATCTCCTGCTTCGAATTTCCAGCCCTTTTGATCTGTATATGTGAAGTGCGAGGTTTCCTTTTTTGGTTCGCTTTTCTTACTTGGCTGCTCATGTGTCGTGTTATTGGAAGTACAGCCAGCCAATAATAGTGCACTTAACAGCACCATACTGCTGGTAGTTAATAGTTTTTTCATGATGTCCTCCTATGATTTGGTTGATTTATAAGCCGAATGCTTCGTATAGATCTTGAAAAAAAGCATTCTCTTTTTTGATTTTCCATCTTTCTTTGTTGTCTGGGTCTTGCTGAAGATGCAAGGTCACCGTAGTTGGTTTTTGTTTAGCGGGGCTATCTAAATAGACGGCTGCTAAAGATTTTAAGCTGGCTTGATCGATAATTTTGGCTAACTCTTTATCAGAACTATCGGCTTTAACTTTATTTTGGGCTGTATCCATGATAGTGGCAATGCGCTTTTGAACTTTTGCATGATTGATATCTAAGCCTTTGACAGTGATGGCGACCGTAGCTTCTTTGTTACTACTCTCTTTTACAGAAATTTTATACGTCGTTACTTTTTTTAGATGCGTTTGTGCTTTTTGATAAAGTTGAAGAAGCTTTTCTTTCTTTTCATATTTGATCTTTTCCTGAATGGAACTTAAAAAGATGTTTTGGTTTTCTTGTTCGATCTGCTCGTCATTCATTCCAAAAATGGTTTTTAATTCAGGAGCTGGTTCTTGATAGATGAAGCTTTCAACAAGTGCTTCTGCTGCTTTATCAGGTTCTTCCGGCTGTTTGCATCCTGCTAAAGCAACTAGCAAGGCCCCTAATGCAATTAAAAAGAGATATTTTTTCATATTATCACACTCCTAATGATGGCTTTGATTATATTTCCTCTTTTGGGAAATGATTTTTTGGCGTTTTTCAGGAGAAAGTTTTGGATCACTCAGTTTTTTTCCGTAAGCTTTATTCTGTTCTCCAATTTCTCTGCCGTTCTTACTTGCACCACTTGTTGCATCAGTTTTATCTTGTGAGGCATGTTGCTGAGGAGTTTCCTTGGCAGAAGGGGTTTGTTTAGGTGCAGAGGGGGCAGACTTTTTCACCGGCTGCTTTTTTTGTGTGACTGTTTGCTTCTGCGAGGACTTTTTAGCAGGCTGCGTCTGAGATTCTTTTTCCGTGCGCAAGGCTGCTTTTTTTGCCTTAGCTTCTTTTCTTTTTTTGATACGTTGCTTCAATACTTTTGTGGTTACTTTCTTTTTGATACGTTCAATTTTCTTTTCTATAGCCGCATGTTGTACTTTGCTGACTGAAGATATTGGCGTAGCTTCAGCAGGAACTGCCAATAGGGTGAAAAGAAGTATGGTGATCAAAATAGGCAATCCGATTATATTTTTTTTGTTCATGTAGATATCCTCCCAGATCATTTTCCTTTCATAAGAAAGTGACTCGACAAAATCGAGTCACTCGCGAGTAAAATTATTTGATTTTGAACTCGAATTTTGATTGGTTAGGGAATTTTTCTTTGAATTCAAATTTCTTAAAGTTAGGATCCAATTGCAAATGTGTTAAGGTGTATTCGACGATTTGTGCTTTGTTTTTGGAATGGAAGTCAAAATCTGCAAAAAGCTTTTCGATAAGCTGTTGTGCGGCCTTACCTTTTAATTTTTGTCCTGTAAATTCATTTTCAAATTCTGCCTTGATTTGTCCGTTATCTTTCTTTTCATATTCGATCTCGATATCGTGATGTTTATACTCGATCTCAATATCAAATTCTTTAACAGGCAAAATCCCCTCAGATGGAGAAACATTTCCGTGATCATTGTTGTTATCATTGTGACTTGAAAATGTGCCAAAGTTTACTTGTGGAGACCAGCTGCTATTGATATAGGTAACTTTTAATCCCTTACCTGTATGTTTAGCGATGTCCAGCAAGATTCCATTTAATTGGTAGTTATAGGCACTTACTCGATTTGCGATAACCTGGGCTTTAGCTTTGTCATATCCAGCTGCTGTCCATGTAGAGGTTTGTTGCAATCGTTTATATGCTTTATTGACATTTTGGATGGTCAAAGGGGTCCCAGTGAGTTTTTCCAAATCGGTTTTGCTAAATGCTTTGATCGTTTTGTAAGCATCTTCTTGCACAATGCTGCCAGTTCTACTTTCTGCGTGTGAAATTGTAGGAGCGAGTGTTGAAACACCTAAGGTCAAGGCTAATCCGGTTGCTGCTGTCATAGTGATAAGTTTGTTCATGATTCTTTTCTCCTTTGTGTTATAGAATGTATAGTATTGTTTTATTCACAATAGCTGACTTTAATATAAAATAATTTACATATAATGTCAATGCTTTTCTAATATTTTATTTATAGTAGTTGATTGGATATTGTATAAGAATGTTGGAAATGCTATACTGAAGGGTGTTCTTTACTAATCTAAAAAAGTGAATAGTTAAATGTAGGAGGAATGGAAATGCGTCCATCCGCTCAGTTTAAAAAAGGTGTTTTAGACATTTGTGTTTTATATTTATTGCAGAAACAAGATCGATATGGGTATGATTTGACGCAGCAGGTGAATCGACATATACCGATCACAGAAGGTGCATTATATCCGTCGCTAAGACGTTTAGTGAAAGAGGGGTATTGTGCGACCTATTTAGAAGAGTCGCCTAGCGGTCCCTCACGCAAGTATTATCATATTACCAATACGGGCAGAGTATATTTAGAAGAAATGTTAGAGGAATGGGAACAATTTGTGGCAAGTTTTCAAAGACTAAAGGAGGAAGCAGATCAGCATGACTAAAGAACAGTTTTTGAAGCAATTGGATAAAGCTTTTTCTGGATTACCAAAAGAGGAAAAAGAAGAACTCCTGCAATATTATAAGGAGTATCTGGCAAGTGCTGCCCATGAAGGAGAAAACATGGATCAAGTGCTACAAGAAATTGGGACACCGGAGCAAGTCGCAAAGGCGTATTTAGAGGCGAACAGTGAGGTCCCACTTGAAAAAAAGGCTTACCGGGGACTAGTCGTAAAGGGCTGGTGGAAGCGAGTGGTCATCAATAGTCTTTTCTTGGTTGGTTTTCTGCTGTCATGTCTACTTATAATAGGCGGCATGGCTAGCATTCTTTTTCTTTTGGTCGATATCTGGAGCTTTAAGCAAATTCTTTTGTTCCAAATCTTTGAAATGCTGATCAGTATCGGGATCGTTTATCTTTCCATAATAGGAGTGAGACAACTATGGCAAACATACATCATTCGCAAAGGGCGTTTTTTATGAAAAAGCATTATATGATCGGTGGCCTTTTTCTAGTAGTAGGTATTATCGGCTTATTGGTTTGTATCGGGAATCAGCAATTTTATGATACAGGAAAGGATTATAAAAAAAGCTGGCAACTATCGCAACATGAACTTACAGAATTAACTGTGAAAAGTTCGAAAAATGTAACGGTGCAGCTTGAAAGAGGCGATGGGAAGCAAATCGTGATTACAGCATCTGGTAACTTATCAGCGAAAGAAAAAACCGATGTCAAAGGGATCGTTCCGCATGCGGGCAAGTTTTCTTTAACCATCGGAACACCTCATCACTGGCTGGAGAAGTGGCACCGACCGCTTTATACAAGTCAAAAGGTGATCGTTCAACTTCCGAAAGGAGTCGAATTGTCGAAAATAGCGCTGGAACTAAAGAAAGGGAACATCCGTATCGATCAAGTAACAGGCGAACAGCTGGATGTGAAGATCGAAAGCGGAGATATCCAAGGGAACAAAGGCGCTTTTCAGACAACACGCATCGATGCAGAAAATGCACAGGTAGATTTAACGGAGTGGCATGGAACTACGATGTTGTCTTCCGAAACGGGAAATCAGATCGTCAAAGATTCAACGGGAGACCTGACGCTGCAAAATCAAGTCGGGATGTCACAGGTCCATCGCCATCACGGTGAAAAGAGCGAAATATTCAATATGGCTGGAAAAATCGTAGCCACGGAGTCAAATATACGAAAATTAATTGTCAATTCGATAAAGGGAACCGCTATTATTGAAGGATTGCAAGGAAAACTTTTATTAAATACAAACGATGGCAAGAGTGTTTTACGTGATAATTTAGGTAGCCAAATTGTCAGGAGCAAAAATGGAGATGTGATTATCGCTCAGTCCCAAAAAGGGAAAATGTTGGATATCGCTAGTGAGTCTGGTTTGATAAAGTTGACGCTAAATCCTGTGTATCAACAAGCGAGATTAAAGATCCATGCGCCACACGGCCATATTGCTTCGGATCTTTTATGGTCAAAAAATGCAAAGCAACCTGTCATAAATTTACGAACAAAGGATGGGGAAATAAAAGTTTTAGAAAAAAATAAGTAAAATCAAAAACAGCGATGACATTCATCGCTGTTTTTGATTTTTTGGTTCATGGATTTTTTGAAGTAAGGGGGTAAAGGTAGAAAAACTATAAAATAAGATATATTGAAGGACGCTCAGACAAATGACAAAAGCAATAAAGTTAGGAGAAACAACGAAAATCAAATCTAAGAAAGACTCTAGCGGTCTTGTTAGTAAATGAATGGTGTGGAGTCTCAAGAAGCGACCAACATAAATCCCATAACTTGAAAGCAGTGTCAGTAAGATCAGTACGATCTGATACTGAAATACGCGTTGCCATTCCAATCGACGCATAAATTCTTTGATCATTAAAGATAGGGAGGTAAATCCGACAAACAGACCGTAAAAGATCCCGATGACGAGAAAAGTGAAATTTTTCCAAATATACATATCCGGAGAAAGATTCCCTTCAGCTGTGTAAGCACCTAAACGTTGCAGGTGAAAAATATCTGTCAGGATATAAGGCGCATTTGGATAGAAAACCAGCCAAATGACAGCTAATGGCCAGAAAAGCCAAGCAGCTCTTTTTTTCGCAGTTAAAAACACAGCGATCTCAAATGGGATATATGCAAGTGTCAAATTCAAAAAGACGAAGAAAAATGTATCTGCAAAGTAGTAAATAATAACAAAATAAGTAATTAAAAATAGGCGGCATGCCCACATGAATTTTGATAACACGATTTTCACCTCAACTTTAGTCATTGTACCATAAAATAAGGATCTCGATGTATTACTGTTCGATTAAATTTGCAGAAAAAGACTCGCTTTTTGGAAAGGAAATAGGTACAATATAAAAGTGAAAATTGAATAAAGAAAGGGTATGACGTATGAAAGCTTATTTTATCGACCGTTCGTACAAAGCGTCAATGGGAATTGCAAATGCAGTTCTGGTAACGCTAGGAATGGGACTGTTGCTGCAGACTATCGGTCAGCTCGCTGGTTTCGATTTCCTTGTGAAGATTGGAGCGATCGGCAAAACCATGTTGATACCAGGACTTGGGATCGGAATCGCAATGTGCTTACGCGCCAATACATTAGTTGCCATCAGTGCAGGTGCTGCGGCGATCATTGGTGGAGGAGCATACACGATTTCAGATGCAGGAATTTACACGATCGGCGGCGGCGAACCAGTTGGCGCGATATTGGCAGCAGTAATCGCCATTTGGATCGGCAAGCGTGTCAGTGGGAAAACCAACTTTGATATGATCTTGATTCCAGCAGCTTCACTTTTAACAGGTGGCATCAGTGGTTTATTGTTTGCGAAAATCATGACACCGATCTTGACGACGATCAGCGGTCAGATCACCTCTATGGTAGCAGGTTCACCACTTATTTCATCTATGGTCATTTCATTAGTATTTGCATTATTGATCCTTAGCCCAGCTTCATCAGCGGCATTAGCGATCGCTTTACAACTGGATCCGACAGCGAGCGCTGCAGCATTGATCGGCTGTTCAGCACAATATGTTGCTTTTGCTATCTTGGGATTTCGAGATAACAATTGGGGGGCATTTTTCGGGCAATTGATCTGTACGCCAAAGCTACAGACGCCAAACATTATCCGTAAGCCAAGTGTTATGTTGGTCCCACTATTAACAGCTGTGATATCCGGACCGATCGGTGTGCTTGTATTCCACATCCAAACATCCAATGAAGTTGCCGGTCTAGGGCTGTGTGCCTTTGTTGCTCCGCTATATGTAGCCGCGCATTCCAGTTTCAGCACTTTTGCTGCTTTTATTTTTGTTTCGGTTGTCTTGCCATGTGTAATTACACTTCTTGTCAAACCGTTTGTGGTAAAAGGGAAATTATTAAAGCCAGGAGATTTGCGAATTAAATTAGAATAAATGTAACATTTTAGACAAATTTGCATTCTGAACTTGAACAAAACTATAAAATAAAAAAGATATTCTATGTGATAATACAGACAAATCCTTCATAAGATTAGAGGCTGTCATGGATACTTTTTTACGATTAACAGATAGTGAATATGTCGAAATCAAACAAGCGCTCCTTGTGGATAAGGAAGTAACATTCATAGATCAAGAAGCTTTTCAAAAAAAATACCACCTATCTAAAGATAAAGCAGAAATGTTGCTTGGAAAGCTGCTAGAAGATGGTGTACTGATGAGTAAGGCAAATGATCCACGTTGTTATAAAAAAATGGATACATGGCTGTACTTAAAAATTCGGAAAATCAAATTGACGTTCACACATCTTCACTTTGCCTTACAGAAATTGGAAGACTCGGAAAAAAACAGCTGCAGCAGCTGCTTGAAAGAGACATTAGAGCTGATGGAACAAGCTTATAAACGGCAAGAGCAGCACACCTTTGAAAGAGCGATCCAGGACTTCTATTCTTGTTTGATCCGTTATACAGAAATCGAATTATTGCATAAGGGGAAGGATAATATTCTAGAGTTGTTTTTATCCGAACGGTTCAATCAAGAACAGGTCGCCAAGTGGCATGATCTACTGGGTAATCTGACAAAAGCCTTGCAGGCAAGGTATTTCAGCGAAGGGCACTCCATTATTCGCCAAATGATGGGGGCGTACATTCAGCTTTATATTGATAAAAAGGCAGCATGAAAAGACCCCTTCCTATTTGGAAGGGGCTTTTTGCTGATGAGACTAAGAAGCCTCTCATCTGATAGCGGAATCCTGCCTGATGTTTCTGATTAAACATACTGCGTAGAAAGTAGATGAATTAGCATTGATCAGCCATTTTCTTACAAGATTAACTTCGCTTTTTTCAGCGACAGTAACGACTACTTTCTACTTCACCGATTCATGGATGGGGCTAAATTCCATCGCCTTCCTCAAGTTTCGGCTTTTTCAAAATCCTTTATCAGACAATGATTCTGCCTTTATAACAAAACTGGAAGTCCAGTTTGTTCACTTATTTCGCTTTCATTTATCTATATCCGTTTTAAAGAAAGCCAAACCATTTTAAGGAAAAATGATAAAAAAGACTCAGCATTTGGAGGAATATCCCAATTGCTGAGCCTTTTCACTTACTATAGAAAATAAGCCATCAAAACATCGTCTACGAATTGACCATTCAGATAAAATTCTTGTTTGAGAATGCCTTCTACTTCGAAACCAGCTCTTTTATAAAGCAAGATCGCTTTTTCATTATTAGATAAGACACGCAAAGAAAGCTTATGAATATGCTCTGCTGTGGCGAGTCGTTTAAGTTCCGCCAATAGCGCTGAACCGATTCCTCTTTTCTGATAGTCAGGATGTACAGCGATATCGAATGTCCAGACATGTTTGTTACTAGTCAATGAGGTAGGGGAATGATAGCCAAGGATGCCAACTGCTTTCCCTTCTATAACTGCAACTTTCTTGGTGCCGGGAGGGTTTTTTAATAAAAATGCTGCTTCTGAAGCAAAATGGATCTCACCGGGCGTTGTTGATGCAGTCCATACTAAGTTTTCAATCTCCATCATTGCAGCTGCATCTGTTTTGCGCGATTCTCTGATCTCCAAGCTGTTCACCGTTCCTTTCGAGTATTCATTTTTGCGTATTTCCATGAATTCCGCCATGTTTTCCAGAGTCCGTCTTGAGAATAAAGCAACAGGTTATGGCGGTATAATTTGATCGTTAGCCATAGAGCGAGCGCGATCGTTACGATTAAGATCCCAAGTGATAGCCAAATATCGAGGTTGCTGGCTGCGAGCAGATCCATACGAGCAAGCATCATCATTGGTGAAAAAACAGGAATGTAAGAACCAATCACAACGAGCAGATTATCCGGGATCTCAGCAGCTGCAATCGACCCCCAATAGCCAACCATACATAGGATAGTGATCGGGTAGATGAATTGCGCAACTGTTTCTACATTAGGAACTAGGGAGCCGATCAAGGCAGCCAATATAATGTAGAGAAGCAGTCCAAAAATAATAAAAGCAATATTCAAAAATAAGTAATGACTGGGAAAACCATTAAATTGATCTAGGAAACCAGCAAGCATAGGAATATCTTTGCCAAATCCGATAAATAAAGCAATACAAAGTAGATAAAAACCTAGCTGGGTGAGAATCATCAAAATAATCGCTGTTAATTTTGCGAGTAAATGTGTGGTTGCAGAAACACTGGATAAGATGACTTCCATGATCCGCGTTCCTTTTTCGGTAGCGATCTCGGAAGAAACGATATTGGTATAACTGATGACGAATAGGAAAATGATGAGCGTCAACAGAAGTACTGCACCACTCATTTTTTCTTTCTGGCTACTTGTCAATTGATTGTTGCCCTGTAATTTATTATCGACAGAAACAGGTGCGAGTATTTTTTGCAGATCTTGTTGGGATAGCTTATATTGTTTTGCTTCTATTGCGATTTTAGTAGAAGTAAGGTGCTGATTGATCTGCTGCAAGACACTTTTTCCCGCTGTTTCGTTGGAGTAATAAACAGGCTTTTGCGGATCTTGGAATGTAATAAAGCCATCGATTCGATCTTGTTTTAGCGCTTGTTTTGCAGCTTGGGCAGTGGTGATCTTTTCGTTGAAACGAAAATGCTTTTTATCTTGTTGGAAAGCATTTCGATAAGCCGGATCATCTGTGAGGAGAGCGATCTTTGTCGGCTTATCCCCAGAATCAAAAGAACTAAAGATCTGTGGAATAAAGTTGATCAGTAGAAAAATGAGTAATGGAAATAGTAAAAAGAGTAAAAAAGATTTTGTTTTTACACGTCTTTTATAAACCTGTTTGACAATTATCCAGAATTTAGCCATCTTTCTCACCCACTTTCCAGCGAAAAATTTCTTCTAGTGTGGGAGCTTCTAATGTAAAGGTGGGAATGAAACCATCTTTTGTTACATAATCGAAAACAGCAGGGGCATCGTTTTGACTGTTTAAAGTAAGAATCGTATAGCCTTTGCTTTTCTCGGCACTGACAACAGCCTGGAGAGCGGACAATTCTTCTAAGGAATGAGTAGATTCGAGTTTGATTTTTGTGCGCGGGAAACTGTTTTTGATTTCCTCTGTCGCTCCGTAAAGCACCGTTTTGCCATTTTTGAGCATCAGCACGGCGTCACAAAGCTCTTCCACATTTTCCATCCGGTGACTAGAAAAAATGATCGTACTTCCTTGTTTCTTCATATCAAAGATGAGCGCTTTGAGGATCTCCGCATTAACAGGGTCCAAACCACTGAAAGGTTCGTCCAGGATGAGCAGTTTCGGACGATGGATGATCGTGCTTAGTAATTGGATCTTCTGCTGATTCCCTTTTGATAAGCTTTTGACTAGATCTGTTTTTTTGCCGACTACTTGTGTTTTTTCTAGCCAACTATCCAATTCTTGCTTTAATTGCTTACGTGGATACCCTTTCAATTCTGCAAAAAAGAGCAGCTGTTCTTCGATTGTACTTGTTGGGTAAAGGCCGCGTTCTTCTGGTAAATAGCCGATCTCATTGACATCCATTTGTGTGATCGGTTTGCCTTCCCAACGAACTTCGCCTTCTGTTGCATTTAAGAACTGCAGGATCAGTCGAAATGTCGTGGTCTTGCCGGCGCCGTTCTGACCGATCAGGCCGAGGATCTTTCCAGGTTCGGCTGTTAGTGATAAATGGTCAACGGCCACTTTGTCGCCAAAATGCTTCGTTGCTTGAATCAATTCCAGCAATTGCCTCGCTCCCTCCGTTTCATGATACTGTAAGTTTATCAATAAGCGCTTTATTTCGCAATTAAATATGCGATTTGACAGCGTTTACATAAATGTGTTATCTTGGAAATAAGATATGGGATCGTTACCGCTAGTCGGGCATAACCATAGAATAAGGAAGAATGGTGAACACATCATTTCTGCCTATTCTATGGTTTTTTTTATTTCAGCATGAAGAGGTGGCAAAACATGATTGTGAAAAAGCGGATCAATAATAATGTTATTTTAGCAGAGGAAAATGCCAAGGAAATGATTGTGACCGGGAAAGGGATCGGGTTTCGGGCTTATCCAAAGGACGAGGTTGATCAGACAAAAGTAGAACAGTTATTCCTGCCGACTGGAAAATGGGACACGATGCAGATTGCTGCATTATTGAAGGATACGGATATTGCAGATATCCAATTGGCTGAGGCGATCATTCTTATTGGAGAAAAACTGCTACAGCAAAAAATCCAGCGAACAAGCATGCTAAGTTTACTTGACCATATCATTTTTGCATTAGAACGATCAAAGGAAAAAATAGCGATGAAAAGTCCGATCGAGTGGGAAGTAAAACATTTTTATCCGCAGGAAATGAAGATCGGCGAGCAAGCGGTAGAATTGATCAATCGAATAAAAGGAGTAAAATTGCCAGAAAGCGAGCAGATTTTTATTGCATTGCACTTCGTTCATTATCAGATCGACAGTTCAGCGACAATGCCGGAAATGATGACATATTTGGAAACGATACGCGATATCACCCAAATGATCAAATTCGAATTTCAAATGGAAATCGATGAGGATTCCGTATATTTTCAGCGCTTTCTGCACCATTTAAAATGCTACTTGCTAATTCGTAAGGGAGAGGAGCAAAAACGCTTTATCCGTCAACCCTTGGCGCGTCTCATAAAAGAAGATTATCAGCGGGAATTCAAATGTGCGCGGAAGATCGATTGCTATTTAACCGAAAAATATGGAGTAGCACCTTCCAGTGATGAGCAAGTTTACCTGACGCTTCATTTAGCAAGACTTATCCAAACGACCGAGTAAACAGGATTTGTTACGGGAATAGCCGGCAAGACCTGATCAAACAAGGAGGAAAATACTTTTCTCTTTGTTTGGTCAGGTCTTTATTTATAACAAAAAGAGAGGAGTAGCTATCATGACCAACGAAGAATTAGCCTCACAAATCATTACTTCTATAGGAGGGGATAGCAATGTAAAATCATTGACGCATTGTGTCACACGGCTGAGATTTCAGTTAGAGGACGGAACACTGTTTTTAAAAGAACAATTAGAAGCATTGCCGGGAGTATTGGGCGCGCAAGTGAAAAATGGACAGTACCAAGTGATCGTCGGCACGAAAGTTAGTAAAATCTACCGGATCATGGTGGAGCAATATCCGCATTTTGGCATGGAAAGCAGCAGACCGGAACCAACAGATACAAAAGAATCCATTTGGAGCCGACTTATTGGAACGTTGTCAGCTATTTTGATCCCCAGTCTGCCACCCGTCATCGGAGGTGGGATGCTGAAGGGTTTGATCTTCCTATTAACATCGCTTAAGCTGATCGATCCAGTTGGAGGGACTTATTTTATCTTGAATCTTGCGGGAGATGCGATGTTTTATTTCTTTCCATTCTTATTAGCAGTCAGTAGTGCGAAACGCTTCCGAACCAATGAATATATGGCGCTTTCGCTGGCAGGAGTACTGATGTATCCTACATTATTGGATGCGGCGCTGCAAGGGAAAGTAGCAAACATTTCCTTTTTATCGGTTATTCCGATCCCAGTCGTAAACTACAGCAGTTCGATTTTGCCGATCATTTTAGCCGTATACTTGTTCAGCTATCTATATCGTTATTTAGAGAAAGTCATTCCCAGTATGATAACGGTCATTTTTACTCCGTTATTGTCGCTGATGATCATTGTGCCGATCATGCTTTTTGGGATCGCACCGCTTGGCTTTTACTTAGGCGAGTATATTGCGAAGGGGATCGAAGTTCTGATCGACTTTTCGCCATTACTTGCGGGGTTTGTTATTGGCGGTACACGGCCGCTCTTAGTGCTGACGGGTATGCATCATGCTGTCCGGCCGCTGACGCAACAGCAGATCGCAACATTCGGCTTTTCGACGATGGGGGCAATGAACTTCATGAGTACTATAGCACAAGCAACAGCTGCCTTGGCGATCTCACTGGCAATCAACAACAAGACCATGAAGCAAGTGGCACTTTCATCGGCTTTTTCCGGCTATTTGGGAGTCACGGAGCCGGCGCTTTATGGGGTGTTGGTTAAATATCGATCGGCTTTCATTGGTGCCGCAGTCGGTGGAGGGATCGGCGGAGGCATTGGTGCAAGTCTAGGTGCGCGTGCTTTAGCTCCTGTAATGCCAAGTGTGCTCTCTTTTCCCGTTTATTTAGGCGAAGCAGCTTTCGGCTTTTTACTTGCTTTTGTGATCACGATCGTGAGTACATTCATTCTCACCTTTTTGCTGAGTAAAGGGATGGATAAAAAAGAAACTGCACCGTTGAATCCGCATAGCGAAACGAAAATAAAGAGCCCGGTAAGCGGCCAAATGTATCCCATCGAGGAAGTGGACGATGATACCTTTTCAAAGGGCTTGCTTGGCAAAGGAGTGGCGATCAAGCCGGAGGAAGATCTAATCGTTTCACCGGTAGCTGGGAAAGTACAGCTTGTCTTTAAGACGAAACATGCGATTGGACTGCTCGCTGATAATGGAGCGGAGATCTTGATACATGTGGGGCTGAATACCGTAGAATTGGAAGGAGAAAATTTCGAAGTATTGTGCCATGAGCAGCAGAAGGTCGAAGTTGGTACACCGCTTGTTCGTTTTGACCGAGCAGCACTTGTTGAAGCTGGTTATGACGATAGTGTGATCATGGTGATTGCGAATACCGATCACTTTGAAGAAATTGCTGCTTATGCCAAGCGAAAAGCGTTGACTGCAATGGAGACGATTATCCAACTGGAAATAAAACCAATCTAATAGTAATGGAGGTAGAGGAAAATGAAATGGATCGTAGCAGAAAACTATGGAGAATTAAGTGAACTTGCAGCAGAAATGGTCGTCGGAGAGATGCTTACGAAGCAAAAACGCGTGAATTTAGCTATTACAGCAGGTACCACTCCGATTGGAATGTATGAACGATTAACGGCAAAGGTAAAAGGGAAAAATTATCTCGATCATGTCCATTATTATAATTTTGATGAGATTCCCTATAAATCAGGAAAGCAGGAGGGGATCACGCTCAGCGATCTGCGCCGCCTATATTTTTCACCGGCAGCGATCGCAGAAGAACAAATCGAGATCTTAAATGAAAAAAACTATCAGCAACATGATGCGAAAATCGCTAGTGATGGAGGTCTGGATGCGATCGTGCTTGGAATTGGAACAGACGGACATTATTGCGGGAATTTGCCGGGAACGACACGCTTTACGGATTTTACAACGGAAGTACCTTGCGATGAACGGTTGAAAAAAATCATTGTGGGACATTTTGAAGACCCTGCTGAAAACCCAGATAGTTATGTCACACTGGGACCACGCTCGGTCATGGCCGCCAAACATATCATTTTACTAGCCAGCGGAGTTAAAAAAAGTGAAGCAATGCAACGTTTTTATCATGGTGAGGTGACAGAGGCCTTCCCAGCGTCTATCTTAAAAATGCATCCAAATATAACGGTGATCGTCGACAAAGCGGCCGGAAAACTCATTTGAACGCAAAAAAAGAAACTGGTCAAAAACCAGTTTCTTTTTTGTTATGAGCCGTGATGGGCTCGAACCATCGACCCTCTGATTAAAAGTCAGATGCTCTACCAACTGAGCTAACGGCTCTCTATAATGGCTGGGCCAGCTGGATTCGAACCAACGCATGACGGAATCAAAATCCGTTGCCTTACCGCTTGGCTATGGCCCAATAATAAAATGGTGGGGGGAAGTGGATTCGAACCACTGAACCCGAAGGAGCGGATTTACAGTCCGCCGCGTTTAGCCACTTCGCTATCCCCCCGGAAGAAATGCCGACTGCAGGAATTGAACCCGCAACCTACTGATTACGATTCAGTTGCTCTACCAGATTGAGCTAAGTCGGCCTACTTATCAAACTGACGGCAACCCTAGTAAAAAAGCTACTTTTATCATATACTATTTTACAATTATGTACCAGCAATTTATAAGTATAAAACTAATGACCCGTACGGGAATCGAACCCGTGTTACCGCCGTGAAAGGGCGGTGTCTTAACCGCTTGACCAACGGGCCAGAGTGAAATAAAAATCACCAACGAAACTTATTATATATAGAAAACAGGGTATTTGTAAATAGAAAAATTAATTTCTTTTTATTCTGACAATTTAAATGGCGTTATATCAACGATTCATCGCCAATTGTTTAAAGAAAATGACTGGAAAACTATGCATGGAACCACCCAAAACGGGCTAGAACTTCCGGATTACAATTGCAATCTAATTGTATCATGAAAATAATTTGAAAAAAGCTTGCTTAAAAGTATAGCTGTGCTATAATTCTTTTGTTCAGCGTGACGACAATGTTTCGCTCTAGGGGTAAAGCTTCTGTTCCGACAGGTATCTTTACTAAAATCAGAACGTATTGTAGGTCCACTTAACGCGACTTTGTTCTATATAGAACAAACACTAAAATTTCATAAAAAGGCAGGGAGCAAAATGGCTTCACCACTCAAACGTTTATTAATTGGAAGGCCTCTGAAATCTTCAGAAGCCGGTGAACAAAAATTAGGGAAATTAAAAGCACTTGCTGTATTGTCCTCGGATGCACTTTCTTCTATTGCATACGGGACGGAGCAAATCTTACTTGTGCTTGTCACAGTAGGGGTAGCGGCTATCTGGTATTCTATTCCGATTGCCTTCTGTGTATTGATTTTGCTATTTGCCTTGAATTTATCTTATCGACAAATCATTCACTCTTATCCCGATGGCGGGGGAGCTTATGTGGTTTCAAGAGAAAATTTGGGCAACAATGCAGGGCTGATCGCTGGCGGATCTTTACTAGTGGATTATATGCTTACGGTCGCCGTAAGTGTCTCATCGGGAACAGATGCGATCGTATCCGCGGTACCGGATCTTTTTCCATTTGAAGTACCGATCGCTATTATTCTGATCATCGTAGTGACGATCATCAATCTACGCGGAATCACAGAATCAGCAAGTTTGCTTGCAGCACCAGTGTATTTATTCGTACTTTCGATCGTGCTGTTGATCGTTGTCGGGTTATTCAAAGTTGTAATGGGAATGGACGTGGATCATGAAACAAGTGCTATCGGCACACATGTGTCTGGCGTCACGATCTTCTTGTTACTTCGGGCGTTTGCATCAGGTTCGGCATCGCTAACAGGGATCGAAGCAATTTCCAATGCAGTTACATTCTTTAAAGAGCCCCGAGCGAAAAACGCTGCGAAAACGTTGACGATCATGGCTTCGTTATTGGCGTTCTTTTTCTTAGGTATCACTTTTTTAGCTTATTTCTATGGAACAGTACCGGAAATGAAAGCAACGGTTTTATCCCAAATCGCGCAAAATGTGTTTGGCCGCAATTTTCTTTTTTATTTTATTCAGATTGCCACCGCGCTTATTTTGGTATTAGCAGCTAATACAGGGTTTTCTGCGTTTCCATTACTTGCCTTCAACTTGGCAAAAGATAAGTTTATGCCGCGAATGTATCTAGCGAAAGGGGACAGACTCGGCTACTCCAATGGGATCATCACCTTGGCTGTCGGTTCGATCTTGCTGACGATCATCTTCAAAGGGAAAACCGAAGCACTGATCCCGCTTTATTCCGTCGGTGTATTTATTCCATTTACACTATCACAAACTGGGATGATACTGAAATGGCTGAAAGAAAAACCAGCGAAATGGGGATTGAAGCTAAGTGCTAATTTACTTGGCGCACTGATCTCTTTCACCGTTCTTATGGTATTATTTTTCACACGAATCGAATCCGTTTGGCCGGTATTTATTTTCTTACCGATCATGATCTTTGTTTTTCATCGAACACGACGTCATTATAAACGTATCGCACCACAGCTTCGGATCGACGAACATATCGATGTTCCTGATTTTACGGGGAATGCGGTCGTAGTTTGTGTATCTGATGCAACAAAAATGGTCGAAGGCGCATTGAAATATGCGAAATCGATCGGCGATACCGTTATTGCTGTCCATGTTTCTCTCGACAAGAAACAGGAAAAGAATTTTGTAGAGCGTTGGAATAGGATCCATCCAGAAGTACGGATCGCGCATCTTTACTCGCCGTATCGTTCCATTTCTGATCCATTGATGAAATTCATTGATGCGGCCCAGCAAAAAGCGAAGCAGGATAATTATTCGCTAACTGTCCTTATCCCGCAATTCATTCCTAAAAAAGGTTGGCAAAATGTGTTGCATAATCAAACGAGTTTACTGATCCGAACAAGATTATTGATGAAAAAAGATGTCGTCGTAGCCACTTATCCATACCACCTAAAAGAATAAAAAGTTACAAAACAGCGTCAAATAAATAACAATTTGTTAACTTTTCAGTTTTTTTGAAAATTTATTGTAAATATGCGCGATAAGCCGTTGAAATATAAGCATTTTTACAGTATACTTATCTTGGATGAAAGATATTTTTTAAAAAAATGAGAAAGGGCGAAGAATTGTATGTCAGAAACGGATATTAGGTATTACTTATTACCAATGGTTATTGTTTTTATACTAGGAATAGCCGCGAAAAATATTGCTGACTACCTTGCGCTTCATTTCTTCATCATCATGGGTGTCGCTATCGGAATGGGCATTCTTATCGGCGGCGTACATCAATTGTTTCTTTATTTATGGAAAAATCTTTCTTGGTTCGGAAAAAAGAAAAAAGCAGCAGAACAAGTTCAAATGTAAAGACAAAAAAATAGGCTCGAAGAAAAGAAGGACGATTTTCAGTCCTTCTTTTTCATTACTTTGGTTTTTCTTTAAGAAATCTTTCTTGTTGAGGCGTTTACATTTCTTTTTCAAGGCGGTTTGTTATGCTATAATATAGGGCAAAGAGAGAGCATACGCTAGCTTAAAAAATAAAATGGCAACTTTGAAATATATTGCCTTTAAACGGAGGCGAAGTAATGGGCGATTTATCCTATCAAACCATACTCCACTACCTTGCTAACATTGTGGATATCTTAGTAGTATGGTTCGTGATTTATAAAGTGATTATGTTGATAAGAGGTACAAAGGCAGTTCAACTCTTGAAGGGTACTTTTGTGATCATTATTGTAAAATTGATCAGCAGCTTTTTAGGACTGCAAACGGTTGAGTGGATTACTGACCAAATGATTACGTGGGGATTTTTAGCAATTATTATTATTTTTCAGCCCGAATTACGTAGAGCTTTGGAAACACTTGGTCGAGGTAATATATTTACCAAATATGGTTCTAAAATCGAAGCGCAACAAAAGAACTTAATTGATTCTATCGAAAAATCCACGCAATATATGGCAAAACGGCGGATCGGTGCTTTGATCTCTATCGCCCGCGATACGGGGATGGATGAGTATATCGAGACTGGTATTGCTTTGAATTCCGCGATCTCATCCGAACTTCTGATCAATATTTTTATTCCAAATACGCCGCTCCACGATGGGGCAGTTATTATCAAAAATGGAAAAATCGCTTCTGCTGCAAGTTATCTGCCGCTCTCTGACAGCCCGTTTCTATCAAAAGAATTAGGGACAAGACATCGGGCAGCACTTGGGATCAGTGAAGTTACTGATAGTATCACCATCGTGGTCTCAGAAGAAACAGGCGGAATTTCGGTTGCAAAAGGCAGCGAATTATTCCGAGATGTCACTGAAGAAGAACTGCACCGCATTTTAGAACGAGAATTAGTAACCGTTATTCAAAAGAAAAGTCCTCTATTTGCGATGTTGAAGGGGGGCAATAAGGAATGATGGATCGAATCTTAAATAATAAATGGTCCATTCGGATCGTTGCCTTGCTGCTAGCAGCCATTCTATTTGTATCTGTCAGCACGAACGATACAACGCGAAGCAAGCGAATTTTCCAAACACGGACGGCAAATGATTCTGAAGTGGTAACAAGTGTGCCTGTCCAAGTTTACTATGATAAAACAAACTTATCTGTTACCGGGATTCCCGACACTGTCGATGTGACGATCTCAGGTCCACGCAGTTTAGTAAAATCAGCGAAAGCACAGCAGGATTTCACTGTATACGCAGACTTGCGTAACGCTGACATCGGCAATAGCACAGTAACACTCCATACGCGGAATCTCTCCAATCGGCTAAAAGCATCCATTCATCCGAAAACGGTGAAGGTCAATATTCAGGAGCGGGTAACAAAGAAGTTTTCAGTCGGGACGGAGATCGGTAAAGCTAACTTAGCGGAAGGCTACTCTGTTTCGAAAGTCACGACGGATCCCCAACAAATCACGGTCACAGGCGCTAAAGATACCGTTGACAAAATCGCTTATGTCAAGGCGACATTAGATAATAAGAAAAAGTACAAAGCGGATTTCAAAGAAGAAGCAACGGTCACGGCGTTTGATAACAAGCTGAATAAATTAGATGTATCTGTTAGTCCACAAAGAGTGATGATCAGTGGGAAAGTAACAAAAGTCGGAAAGACGGTTCCGCTTGAATTGAAGCAGACTGGCAAAGTAAGTGATGACTTGACTGTGACCGATATGACGACGAATACAGTGGAGGTTGTGGTGCTCGGCAGTGATAAAGCACTCAGCAGTATCAACAAGATCGAAGTACCTGTCGATGTTTCAGATATCACAGCAGATACAGTAAAAGAAATAAACGTACCTGTTCCAAAAGGAGCGACCGAGGTCGAAACGAAAACGATCGAGGTACGTATAAAGACAGCCAAGAAAGATAACAATGCAACGGAAGACAATGACAATTCGACGAGCGGTAATGATGAGAAGAAAAACAATAACGGTCAGGAAAATAGCGGATCTGACAACAAAGACCAAAATGCAGCAACGACAAAAACAATCAATAACATCGCGATCCGAACAATGAACCTGGATGATGATTTGAAAGCTGAATTACGTTCTCCTTCAAACGGGAAAATAAGTATTACATTAAAAGGACCTAAAGATGCCTTGAACAAAGTAAGTGCCGGCGGTCTGCAGGTGAATGCGGATCTAAGTGGTGCCAAGGCCGACTCGATATATAGTACTGGTTTGACAGTAACAGGCATTCCTAGTAATATAAGCTATACAACTTCACCGGGAAAGGCGCAATTCGTGATCGCCAGTAAAGAAGACGAGGCAGACAAAGCGGAAAGCGATGAAAGCAGCAGTTGAATAAATAGCCAATAAAAATCTCGGAATGTGCAGGGAACCATGGACTTCCGGGATTTATTCTGTTAGAGGATGAAATATTTATTCAAAAAGGGTATAATAATTTTAGCCCTAGATAGAAATGTAATTCACAAAGGGTTTCTAACGTAGAAACAAAATCTAAATCATATGCATGAGAAAGACACTTTTTCAGCGCCAAGAATAGAGATAATGTAATTTGTATACTGATTTATACAAAAGGAGAGAAAGTAAAATGGGAAAATACTTTGGAACAGATGGAGTTAGAGGGATCGCCAATCAAGAACTATCACCGGAACTCGCATTTAAACTGGGACGATTTGGCGGCTATGTACTAACGAAACACGTCGGGGAACACCCGAGAGTATTAGTTGCTAGAGATACTCGTATTTCAGGGGAAATGTTAGAATCTGCTCTAATTGCCGGCTTAGTATCTGTGGGAATTGAAGTCATGCGCGTTGGTGTAATATCTACTCCAGGAGTCGCTTATTTGACAAGAGCACAAGGTGCATCGGCAAGCGTAATGATTTCCGCATCACACAATCCTGTCCAAGATAATGGTATCAAATTCTTTGGGTCGGACGGTTTCAAATTATCCGATGATCAAGAAGCAGAAATTGAAGAATTGCTGGATCTAGAAAAAGATGAATTACCTCGTCCAAGCAGTGAAGGACTTGGTACGATCAGTGATTACTTTGAAGGAAAACAAAAATATATCCAATATTTGAAACAGACAGTCGATAATAATTTTGACGGCATTCATGTAGCGGTAGACTGCGCGCATGGTGCTACTTCCAGTTTAGCCAATCATCTATTTGCTGATTTAGAAGCAGACATCAGTTCAATGGGAACTTCCCCAAATGGATTAAATATTAACGACGGTGTTGGATCAACTCATCCGGAAGCATTGGCAGCATTTGTACAGGAAAAAGAAGCAAATGTCGGCTTAGCATTCGATGGCGATGGCGACCGCGTGATTGCGATCGATGAACAAGGGAATATCGTCGATGGCGATAAGATCATGTTTATCTGCGGAAAATATTTGAACGAACAAGGGTTACTGAATAAAAACACGATCGTGTCCACGGTCATGAGCAACCTTGGCTTTTACAAAGGTCTCCAAGAATTAGGCATTGAAGATGTACAGACAGCCGTTGGTGATCGCTATGTGGTAGAAGCTATGCGTGAAGGCGACTTTAATCTTGGCGGCGAACAATCCGGTCATATCATTTTCCTAGATCATAATACAACTGGTGACGGACTGCTGACAGGAATCCAATTAGTCAATATCATGAAAGCAACAGGCAAAAAATTGTCGGAATTAGCAGCGGAAATGAAAACTTTCCCACAAAAACTGGTAAATATCCGTGTTCAAGATAAACATCACGTGACAGAAAACCCTAAAGTGAGCAAAGCAATCGAAGAAGTCGAAGCAGAAATGGCTGGAAATGGCCGCGTTCTGGTAAGGCCTTCGGGAACAGAGCCGCTAGTTCGGGTAATGGTCGAAGCGTTGACAGAAGAAGATACCGAGCGATATTGCAGCAAGATTGCTGATGTCGTTGTTGCCGAAATGGGATTGAACGAATAGTTTTAATAAAAAGGAGGCTGCTATCAGCCTCCTTTTCCATTCAAGTATAATGTCAATTCAATTTGATCCTTGCAAGGAATGCCGTTTTCGATGATTTCCTGATGGGGATAATGCTTTGTAAAAAAGTCTGGTTCCATGCCGGTTATCCGAAATCCAAGTTTTTGATAAAAAGCTAATGGACCGATACTGGAGTTTCCCGTTTTTACGATAACTTTCCGGAACGCTTTCTGATCTAGTTTCAACAGGGCATGGTGAAGCAATTGCTTACCCAGTCCTGAGTTTTGGTAGGTAGCGGCAATGGAGATATTTTTGATTTCCGCTGTATGGGAAGCGAGCGGCTGCACACAGATGATACCGATCGGCTCGCTGCTTTTTTTAAGTACATAGATCATACAATCATTGATGTAACTGGTGATTTGGTTGAGATCAGGATCGGCTTCTAAAAGCAGCTGCAAGGGTAGTTCATCGCTGGGAAATAGTTCTGCGTATTCCATGAAATCACCTCCTCCTATAAGTATAAACGCTATAAATATAGAAAGAAAGGAATTATCCTATGTATGCGTCAAAAAAAATATTTTTAAGCTTTGCAATCGCGCTAGGACTTGTACAATGTTATTATTTTATAACCTCTGTCAGCGGTTATTTTATCAATCATACCTTTGATTGGTTGGACCTGCTGTTGTTGCCGATCGGGGTGTTGCTGATTGTATTCGGGAATAAAGCCGACCGGAATCGCCAGGCGGCAATTGGGACGCTGTTATTCTTAGGATTGACCATATTATTTTATCTGATCCAGTTTCTGCGATTGTCAGCCGTCAGAAAAATCTTAGTAAACCACGTTTTCAGTCCGGGAGAGATAAACGCACTTGTCCAAGGAATTGTGGCAGTGTTGTTATTTATAGGCGTATTAGTATTTTTCAAAGTACAACCAATTGCTGCAATCGAACAAAGCTGGCAAAAAAAATGGCGGATTCTAGGAAATGTTTGGAATAGTTTCGCCATTATTCTGGCGGCGATTTCCAGTTATGCGCTATTTACGACTTTAGGAAATAAAAAAAGTTCCGCCAACGTTTTATCACTTGGTTGGACAGATGGCATCTGGAATTTGATTGCTTGTCTCATGTTGATCGGCTGTTTAGTTCTTTTTCTGCGGAATACATATTTTTATGCAGCACTTGCTATATTGTTCGCAGTTGGATTTATCACGATCAATAACTATATCTGGTCCTCTCAATTCACACATGTCATTAGCCAAACAAGCGATACTCCACTGCAGGTTTGGGGCGGCGAGCTACGAATCTTAGGTATGCAACTGTTAACAGGATCGACTGCTTTATTAGGTTCTGTATGTTATGCGATTGGTGGGAAAAAAGAGTAAATGCCTTGAAAAAGGCATTTCAGCTTGGCGAAAAACGCTCATCTTCGTCGTTAAAGTCTGCGTTTCGATGCTCACGTACTTAAGTACGCTCCGCTTCGGTACTCGACTTTGCCTAGAATCTAATCATTTTTCGCCAAGCTGGGAATAGCTAGGAAATGCCTTGAAAAAGGCATTTTTTTGTGGGGAAAATAAAATTTTTTCAAAAAACAAATGTATATACCAATTTTATTGGAACCCCTTTATATTAATGCTTGACGTACTATACAATTTCGTTTAAAATGAATTTGTTTCCTTGAAAAAAGATAGAGGAGGATAGCGACAATTTAATAGAAGCGCCAGAACTGATCGAACGGGGTATCAGTTGACGAGGAGGAGATTAATCGAGTTTTTCGGCGGGAGTCTCCCGGTTATTCATGTAGCCGTTATGTCTGAGTTACAAAACAAGCAGGTGACTGTTTGGACAGAAAGCTTAGACGCATGAGTTTGATTCTCCAAGGAAACGCGAATTATACAAGGCTTCTTAAATGCGGCCTTTAAATCATTGGAGGATTTTATATGTGTGGAATAGTAGGATTTATTGGTAGAAAAAATGCGAAAGATGTTTTGCTGCACGGCTTGGAAAAATTAGAGTATCGTGGTTATGATTCAGCAGGAATCGCGCTTTTAGAAGATAAAAAGCAAGTCAAAGTAGTAAAAGTACAAGGCAGAATAGCGGATCTAGCTGCAGCAGTCGGCGAAAAAGAATACGGCGAGATTGGGATCGGACATACGCGCTGGGCAACACACGGCAAACCAAGCCATCAAAATGCGCATCCGCACCAA
This sequence comes from Listeria grayi, assembly GCF_900638015.1. NCBI lineage: Bacteria > Bacillati > Bacillota > Bacilli > Caryophanales > Listeriaceae > Listeria > Listeria grayi. Next base: position 2,108,662 of record NZ_LR134483.1, on the reverse strand, counting down.
AGTACAAGCGGCCGTTTCACGATCGTGCACAATGGCGTTATCGAAAATTACTTGGCATTGAAACAAGATTACTTAGCAGACGTGAAGTTTGTCAGTGAGACCGATACAGAAGTGATTATCCAGTTGATCGAGAAAAAAGTAGCAGAGGGCTTGGCTGTGAAAGCCGCATTTGTGGAAACACTAAAATTACTTCATGGTTCTTATGCGATCTGCTTGATCGACAATACGGACAAAGATACACTTTATGCGGCTAAAAATAAAAGCCCACTACTGATCGGTAAAGGGAAAAACTTTAATATGATCGTTAGTGATGCGATGGCTGGATTGAGAGAAACAACAGAATTCATCGAAATCATGGATGGAGAAGTGATCACACTTACAAAAGATAGCGTGAAGATCGAAGACTTAGCAGGCGAAGAAGTAGAACGCGCTAGCTACACTGCAGAGTTGGATGCTGCTGATATTGAAAAAGGAACATATCCACATTATATGCTGAAAGAAGTAGACGAACAGCCTGCCGTTATGCGCAAGATCATCCAAGCTTACCAAGATGAAGCTGGCGAGGTGCAAGTGAAGGAAGAAACACTGAACAGATTGCTTGCCGCTGACCGTGTGCATATCATCGCTTGCGGAACGAGTTATCATGCTGGTCTAGTCGGAAAAAACTTGATCGAAAAATTTGCCGAGATTCCCGTGGAAGTACATGTTTCCAGCGAATTCGGTTATAATACACCGATCTTGACGCCAAAACCACTCTTCATTTTTATTACCCAAAGCGGTGAGACAGCAGATAGCCGTCAAGTATTAGTAAAAATGAAAGAACAAGGCTATGATACATTGACACTGACAAATGTACCTGGCTCCACATTGGCGAGAGAAGCCGCTGACGTGCTTTATCTGCATGCCGGTCCGGAAATAGCAGTAGCTTCCACAAAAGCCTATACTGCGCAGATAGCGGTGCTGTCGATCTTGGCTGTAGCACTGGGCAGAAAAAAAGGCCTAGAGGCAGCAAGTAAAATCAATCTAGCAGCAGAACTTGGTATTGTTGCGACGGCAATGGAAGCGATCATTTCAAATAAAGAAGAGATCGAACATCTTGCCGGCGACTATCTAGAAACAACCCGCAATGCCTTTTTCCTAGGTCGCCATATCGACTATTTCGTCGCAATGGAAGCAGCACTGAAATTAAAAGAGATCTCTTACATCCAAGCGGAAGGTTTTGCCAGTGGTGAGTTGAAACATGGTACGATCGCTCTGATCGAAGAAGGAACTCCTGTGCTGGCGATCATCACACAAAAGGAAATCAATTGGAATATTCGTGGGAACATCAATGAAGTCAATGCCCGCGGTGCTTACAGCTGTGTATTTGCAATGGCGAGCGTTGCAGAGCCGGGTGACCAATTCGTGATTCCGGAAGTACATGAATTGCTGACACCGTTAGTGAGCGTTGTACCAACGCAATTGCTGGCTTATTATGCAGCGCTGCATCGCGGATGTGATGTGGATAAACCACGGAATTTGGCGAAGAGTGTGACAGTGGAGTAGGAAAGAATTAGAGAAGCGTTTAGCTTGGCAACAGATCAAAAATCTGCTCGCCAAGCTAAGCTCTTTTTTTGCTATAATAGAAAAAAAGACTTAAAAGGGGAATTGTCATGATCTTACTAATAGGCGTTTGCGTCTGCATCATGATCGGGGGCTTGCTAGCTTTATCTTTTCGCAAAAATCCGACACATTTACGCAATGGGCTACTTTTCAATCTTACAGCAATGGCTGCGTTGTTGACGTTGCTTGTTTTTATTCTACAGTTCGAGAATTTTCGACCAATTTATATTTTGCTAGTCGGAGTAGCTATTTTAGCGGTATTTCTATTGCTGTTTGGCATTTATCTGCTTATTATTTTTCTGATTTGGAATGCTGGTATCGTCATGCGGAGAGAAAGGTTGGCGCTTTCCAACCTATTGACGTTATTTGCAGGACTTTTGCTGATTATTTGGGTGATTATTCAGTGGATCAATATCCCGTCCTTTTTAAAAATCCCCAGTTCGCTCCAAGTTCTATTATTAGTGGTTCCGACTACGGCTTATTATTTTTTCTGTGTGGCATTGAATTTTACGAGTCTAAGTGTGATTTATCGGTATGCGAAAAAGCCGCGACAACCGGATTTTCTAATAGTTCTCGGTAGTGGGCTGATTGGTGGGAATCGGGTGCCGCCTTTATTGGCAGCTCGGATCGATAAGGCAATTGCTTTTTATAAAGCGAGCGTGGGGTCACGGCCGCAGATTGTTTTCTCAGGTGGAAAAGGTGCTGACGAAACGATTTCGGAGGCAGAGGCTATGCAGCAGTATGCGATTGCGAAGGGGATTCCTGAGCAGGATACATTGGTAGAAACAAATTCGCGTACTACGTATGAAAACATGCGGTTTTCTGCGGAGATAATGGCAAATAGAAAGACAAACTACGAAGCGATCTTCTTTACGAATAATTACCATGTCTTGCGGGCGGGGATGTTTGCGCGAAAGGCTGGTCTGGCAATCAACGGGATCGGGGCAAAAACGGCTTTTTATTTTCTGCCGAATGCTTTTCTGCGCGAATGGATCGCGATTCTTAGTATGCACAAAAAACGGCACGCCATAACAGTCAGTAGCTTCTTTGTTGGTTATATCCTGATAGCGGTCATGCTGAAAGTATTGGATATATAGCTCCATAAACAAGTTAGTTGTACTTTCCTGAGCTATCCGCTAAAGTGGAAAGAAAAGGGGGCAGGATGATGGAAATAACGCATGTGGATTTTGCACCGACTATCGATAAAAGGCCGGCTGTGCTCACGATCGGGAAATTTGACGGGGTGCATCTCGGACATCAATATATTTTGAAACAGGCATTAAAGTTGAAACAGCCGTCTGAGATTTTGGCTACTATCAGTTTCAGTCCACATCCGCTCTGGGCACTGAAACGAATGGAAGATTATCGGGAAATGATCACCCCGCCGCGGGAAAAAGCTTATTGGCTAGGGCATTATGGGGTGGATCGCCTATTTGAGACTGCATTTACAGCAGCCTATGCGGAAACATCACCGGAAGAATTTGTCTGCGAGCACTTGGCGAATTTGAATTTATCGCATATTTGTGTGGGCGAAGAGTTTAATTTCGGGAAGGGACGCCATTCAGATGTGGAGCTGTTGCGGGATCTTGCAGAACCTTTTGGAATCAAGGTGGTTGCTGTTCCTGTCGTGCCGATGAATAACGAAAAAATCAGTTCTACTTATATACGCTCTTTACTGCGACGAGGTGCCTTCAAAGAGGCAGAGCGTCTGCTTGGTCATGCCTGGTATGTAAACGGCGTCGTGAAGGACGGCGTGATTGCTGATGAAGAAGATTATGTCTTACCGCTTCCCGGGGAGTATGAAACACTGGAACATGGACGAGTGAAGGTGACGAGTGACCGGAAAATCTTGGTAGACAGCGCAGATGGAGAGCTTCGGCTGCGATTTGTAGGATAGGTTGCGAAATAAAAAATTCCGTGTTAAACTAGAGCCACTTAATAGGAACGGAGGGATTTTGCGGTGGGATATACTAGATTGCGTTATTCGCGTGCATGTAACTAATTGAATAGTGCGGCTTGTGAGAATGGGGAATATCTAGTAACGACCCGAAATCCAATCAAATATCGTGCAGCGGTGTCAGTTTGTATATTGGCACTCGTTTGCCTTTGTTGACCGCACTGGAAAAGATAATTTCAGGAGGTCTTTTTTATGCAGAGAAAAGTAATATTAGTCGGCGTAAGCCACAAACAAGCATTTTTTGATTACTCAATGGAGGAACTAGAAAACTTAGCTCGTGCCAATCAATATGAAGTATGTTCGGTCATGGTTCAGAATATGGAGCGTGAGAACCGGGCAACTTATGTGGGTAAGGGCAAGGTGGAGGAAATAAAACTGGAAGCAGAAATCGAAGGGGCAAAACTGGTTATTTTCAATGATGAATTGTCTCCTTCGCAGATCCGTAATCTGGAAGAAGGATTAGAGCTTCAGATCATGGATCGAACTGGCCTGATCTTAGCGATTTTTGCGGAACGTGCCAAAACACGAGAGGCACAGATCCAAGTAGAGATCGCGAGGCTCCAATATGAATTGCCGCGGATCTTTGGTCAAGGCGAAGACCTAGATCAGCAAGGCGGCGGCTCAGGAGTTACAAACCGTGGATCTGGGGAAACCAAGCTGGAACTGAATAGACGGACGATCCGTTATCAAATCAAGAATCTGCGCAAGGAATTGCAAGACATCGTGGCAAATAGAGAGGTGATGCGGCGCAAGCGTAAGAAAAACGATTTGCCGGTCGTTTCACTGGTAGGCTATACCAACGCTGGAAAATCGACTACGATGAACGGTTTGGTCAAACTTTTCCAAGGAAAAGAAAATAAGCAAGTTTTTGAGAAGGACATGTTGTTCGCAACGCTCGAAACGAGTATCCGCGACATCCACCTGACGGATAACAAGCAATTCTTACTAACGGATACGGTTGGCTTTGTCAGCAAACTGCCACATCACCTTGTACAGGCATTTCGTTCGACGCTAGAAGAAGCACGCGACGCAGATCTGCTGATCCACGTGGTTGATTATTCCGATCCACATTATAAGTTGATGATGGAAACAACAGAAAAAACATTAGCGGACCTGGATGTTAAAGATATACCGATCATTTATGCGTTTAATAAGGCGGATAAACGTGAAGATACAGACTATCCAATCGAGCGCGGAGATACGATCATTTTCTCTGCCCGCGAAGAGGCTGGTTTGCAGCTATTAGTAAACCGTATCAAAAAAGAACTTTTTGCTGATTACGAAAAAGCGACGTTTTTGATCCCGTTTGAGGAAAGTAAGTGGGTCGCGTATCTGAATGAAGTTGGCGATGTCGCTGCTACAGAATACCTAGAAGACGGAACGAAAATCACAGCAGAAGTCGCACCGAAAGTAATCGAGCAGTTAAAAGCTTATCACGTATAAATATAGAGATCTCTCCCTAACCGGAGAGATTTTTTTTAGGAAGAATGAGAGAGAGTTTGGTATAATAAAGAAAAATGAAGTAGCGAGGACTTATTATGAAAAAAATCACATCTACAGCACTCGGAATCGCTGCTGGTTTGGCTGGCTATGCGTACTGGTCGACGAAACAGCTCGAGGTTTCCAATTATTATATCCATTCTGAAAAGATCGGCAAGGCGTGGCATCATCAAAAAATCTTACAATTATCTGACTTGCATAGTGCGAGTTTTGGAAGATATAACAGTAAACTATTTAAAAAGATCCATGAAATAGAGCCGGCGATGATATTTTTGACGGGGGATATTTTAGATGGCGATGAATCCCCGCATGTGGCGATCGCGTTTATTCGCAAACTAGCCCGGCATTACCCGTTGTTCTTTGTGAATGGAAATCATGAGGCGAAAAGCGCTTTCTATCCGGAGTTGCTTGCGGCAATGAAAACTGCAGGAGTGGAGGTGCTGGCGAACGATGTACAAACAGTGACTATCGATGGCGATCAATTAGCGATCGCGGGCATTGAAGATCCGTCATTTTATTCGTTTCGTCATCCGGATCTGTCGAAGGAGGAGCGGGAATTACCGGTCTTGGAGAAGGAATTAGAACGGATCAGTAGTTTGATTCCGCCAGATACATTTACCTTTTTATTAGCGCATCGTCCGGAATATTGGAACTATTATCAAAAGCTGCCGATTGATTTAGCGCTGTCCGGACATGCCCATGGGGGGCAAGTTCGCTTTCCTGGAACGGAGGGGCTTTTTGCACCGGGGCAGGGATTGTTTCCAACATTAACAGCCGGCCGGCACCAAGCAGCGGGAAAAACGCTGATCGTCAGCCGAGGTCTCGGGAACAAAACCTGGATTCCGCGGGTGTGGAATGATCCAGAAATGGTGGTCATTCATTTATTGTCGGAATAGAGGGGAAGAAAAAAATGATTTATTTAGATAACCAAGATAACTTGGATCAAACGTATAATTTTGCAATGGAAGAATACGCATTGCGTTATTTAGACGAAAATGAAACGTATTTTATGTTTTACCGCATGCACCCAACAGTTATTGTCGGCAAAAATCAAAATACACTGCAAGAGATCAGTCAAGCCTATGTCCATGAAAATAATCTGCCGGTACTACGTCGATTATCAGGTGGCGGCGCTGTCTATAACGATGAGGGCAATATCAGCTTCAGCATGATCACTAAAGATGATGGCGACAGTTTTCAAAACTTCGCTCGCTTTACCGAGCCGGTCATCGAAGCATTGCGTTCGTTAGGGGTAGACGCTAAACTCAGCGGACGCAACGATATTGAAGTAGGCGGCAAAAAAATCAGTGGGAATGCCCAGTTCGTAACGAAAGGTCGGTTATACACGCACGGAACGCTTATGTTCGATGTGAATTTGGAAAACCTGACGAAGGCACTACATGTCGATCCTGAAAAATATCTATCGAAGGGTGTCCAGTCGGTTAGAGCCAGAGTAACAACGATTAAAGAACATTTGCAAGAAGATATGGATATACTACAGTTCAAACAACTATTATTGGAATCGATTTTTAAAACGAAAGATATCCCTACTTATCAGTTTACAGAGGAAGACAATACAAAAATCGCTGCGATCCAAAAAGAACGCTATCAGAATTGGGACTGGAATTTTGGGAAATCGCCTAAAGGCAGTGTTATCAAGAAAAAACGTTTTCCGGCTGGAACGGTTGAATTTCATTTGGAAATCAAAAAAGGATATTTGGAAACGATCACGATCTATGGCGACTTTTTCGCTGTCGGCGAGATCACGGAGATCCAAGCATTGTTAGAGGGAACAAAGTATACTCGCGAGGCGGTACAGGAGAAACTAGACGCGATTTCAGTTTCCCATTATTTTGGTAAAATATCCGAAGCAGAATTATTGGATCTGCTCTTCTAATAAAAAAAGACATGCTGTTGGCAGCATGTCTTTTTTACACTTAGAATCGGAAAGTATCAGGATCCGGACCTACACGTGTATCTGTATTCATCGCATTGATCGTTGCCATTTCTTCTGCAGTCAATTCAAAATCAAAAACGTCAGCATTTGCGGCAATGCGTTCTGCTTTGACGGATTTTGGAATCGTGATGATCCCGTTTTGGATATCCCAACGCAAGATAACTTGAGCCACAGATTTGCCGTGGTTATTAGCAATAGCAGTCAATGTTTCATCTTGTAGCAATCCACCTTGCATAAGTGGCGCCCATGCCTCGATCAGAATGTTGTGTTTTGCTGCAAAAGCACGTACTTCGTGCTGATCTAGACGCGGGTGAAGTTCTACTTGATTTAGTACCGGAGTAACGCGAGCGTCCTTCAATAAGTTTTCTAATTGAGCAGTTGTGAAATTACATACACCAATTGCTTTGATCTTACCAGCTTGATAAAGGTCTTCCATAGCACGCCAAGATTCTTGATAATCATTGTCGCCAGGCCAATGGATCAAATAAAGATCTAAATAATCCAATCCTAATTTTGTTAGACTGTCTTCGTACGCTTGGATCGTTTCGTCATAACTCAAACCGCCATTCCAAACTTTAGATGTAACAAATAATTCTTCGCGAGAAATTCCTGCTGCCTCTAAACCAGCTTTGATCCCTTCACCGACACCAGCTTCATTGCCATAAATCGCAGCTGTATCGATATTACGGTAGCCTTGCTTGATTGCTTCGGCAACCGGACCAGCTACATTACCATCTTCTACTTGAAAAACACCAAGTCCGAAACCGGGCATTTTAACACCATTATTTAATTGAACACGATCTTGCAAGTTTGTAATCATTGTTATTTCGTCTCCTTCATTTGAAAGTATATTTAAAGTATGCACCGTGAAGTGCGGAATGAAAAGTACCTACTTTAACGTAATATAGGCACCGCAAAGTTTTAATTGCTGACAGCAAAAGACTTACGAGCTTTATTTTTTTCCACCACCAACCAAATTCCAGTGATCACTACAGCCGATAATACCATGAAAAAGCCGAAAATCGGTGTATACTCAAGTCCGAGGTGGGAGGTCACTTGTCCACCAAGATAAGAGCCGATCGCGATCCCGATGTTGAATGCCGAGATATTCAACGCTGAAGCCATTGCTGTCGCACTTGGGACATATTTTTCTGCTAATTGGACGGCATACAATTGGAGACCCGGAACATTCATGAAGGCAAATAACCCCATGATCAATACCATGATCAGCCCCATTACTTGGGAATGTAGGAAAATATAGATGCCTAAAATACTTAATGCCAGTGCGGCAAACATATAGAGCAAGGCACGAAGCGGGTTGTTGTTAGCTAAATTTCCGCCTAAAGTATTTCCAATGGCTACGGCGATCCCATATAAGACAAGTAAAATGACGATCGTACTTGCCGAATAATGCATAAACTCACTTAGAATCGGCGATACATACGTGTAGACAACAAATGTTCCGCCATATCCCAAAGCAGTAATGATCAAAACAAGCAAGAGCCGGAAGTTAGCCAGTACTTTACCAACATCACGAAGCGAGATCGCTGCGCCTTTAGATAGATTACCTGGGACTAAGAATAAATTACTGATAAGTGCAATGATCCCGATTGCCGCAATAAATACAAATGACATGCGCCAATTAGTGATTTGACCGATAAAAGTTCCTAGCGGTACACCTGTTACGGTCGCTACGGTTAAACCTGTAAACATAATTGCGATCGCGCTTGCTCGTTTATTTGGAGCGACCACATCAGCTGCGATCACAGAAGCGATCGACATGAAAACACCATGTGCTAATGCGGAAATGATTCTTCCAGTCAGTAGCAACGTAAATTCTGGAGCGGCTGCCGCAATTAGGTTCCCAACAATAAAAAGTAGCATGACGATTAAAAGTACATTTTTGCGGCTTAATTTGGAGGTAAGGACTGTTAAGACCGGTGCTCCGATCATCACCCCGACTGCATACAGGGAAACAGTTAAACTAGCATTACTGAGGGATACCCCCATATCATTCACGATCATTGGCAACAGACCAACACTGATAAACTCGGTAGAACCGATCCCGAAAGCACTGATTGCGAGAGCAAGCAAAGTTAGGGATGGATTGATTTTCGTTTCCGTATTCATTTTCATTTCTCCTTTGATTTTATTGACAATGTATAGTATCATATATAGGGTATAAAGAAACAAGTAGGTACTTTAAAATCATGTAAGCACCTTTTGGTAACAATTGTGTAACGAAAGGAGAAATGAAGATGAAAAAAGTTTATAATATTGGTGTAGAAGCAACTTTAGAAGTGATCGGTGGGAAATGGAAACCGGTTATTTTATGTCACTTGCGTACCGGATCGAAGCGAACTGGCGAATTGAAACGGCTGATCCCCGGAATTTCTCAAAAAATGCTGACTAGTCAATTACGAGAATTAGAAAAATCAAGTGTCATCAAGCGGAAAGTATACCGCGAAGTTCCGCCGAAAGTGGAATATTCTTTGACAGAATATGGAGATACATTATCGTTTATTTTAAATAAATTATGCCTATGGGGCGAAGCACATGTCGACTACTTACGCGATCAAGGGGAAGATGTCGTCTTGATCGAACGCGACAAAGTAGAAGAGGAAGAATTGGAAGAAGCAAAATAATAAAAAAGAAGCCCTGCACATAAGCAGGGCTTCTTTTATAATAAAATATCGGTTGTTTCTAACGGCTGGTGAGTGATCGATGTCAATTCATTTTTCTTATAAACAGATTTTATCTCGATTGGTGTATCAGTCGGTAAAATATGGCGTAGCGTGTAAGGCACATTATCCACGACACCGGTATTGGCAGCATCCAAGATCCAATCCAATGCTTTGAAAGCAAGAACCCCTTCACGTGTGGCAGCAGCATCTGGGATCGCAATTGTTTCAGCGAGTTCTGCCACAAATAAATACATACCACCTACTGCTTTTCCATCATCTTCCCATACCATCTGACCCGCAAAGCGCAGCGCATATCCCTTCGCTTCGATTCCAGTCTCTTCAAGGATCTCACGCTTGACGGATTCTGTGATCGTTTCGCCAGGTTCGATCTTCCCGCCGACCCCATTCCAACGCCCCATCCAAGGATCCTTTTCTCGGTTTAAAAGCAAAATGTCGTTTTTTCGTCTAATAAATGCGAGTGTGTATGCTAATATGGTCAAGACCCCCTAACTTTCTTTTATATCATCTTCCCTATATAATAAAGGAAGATAAAATGGAAGTAAAGAAGGGAAAGCCATGCGTTATGAAAGCCTAACTGCTTATTTAAAGACAATGGATCCGGAAAAAATAGGGAAATGGACACTTGGGAAAGAAATCGATGGTGCTCGGCAGTTGCCCTATGTTATTTATGAGCAGCAAATACATGATTTTTGTCATACATTTGAGCCCTTTATGGATCACAATTATCAAGAGACGATAGCTCGTTCACCGATTGAGCTTTCCTTAGAAAATCTAACAGAGCCAAACCTTTTTCAAACATTGACCGCAGAGGAAGTCATTGGCTTGCTTACGTATGTGATCCGTTCCGAGCGCTTTGTAGAAGGTTCACTTGAAAAGTTCGCCAAAGATGGCTGGTTGACAGCTTCATTGAAACGGCTACAAGCAATAGATGAAAAAAATCAAAGGAGGTGATTAGCTTGCAGAAAGCTATTAACCGAGTGAGCTGTGTGGAGCCTTTTTCAAAGGGCGATACTTCATACAGTATCTAAATAATCGTTTATCGCCCAATAGGCTTCACTTTTCTTAGCAAAATCGAGAAAAGGAGTACAGCCGATATGAAATACCAAACAGCGGATCAATTATTGCCGCATGAATTAATAGCAGAACTGCAAAAATACGTTAGCGGAAGTTTATTATACATCCCGGCGATCGAGAAAAAAGCATGGGGCGAGAGTTCCGGAACCAAAAAAGAGCTAGCTTCGCGAAATCAGTCGATCCGCGCCGCTCATGCAGACGGTACAAGCATTGCAGAACTGGCAAGCGATTATTACCTCGCTGAAAGTACGATCAAAAATATTTTATATAGAAAATAAAAAAACGGTGCAGAACTGTACCGTTTCAGACTGAAGAAAAACACCATTTCAATCATTTCCTAGCTATTCCCAGCTTGGCGAAAAATGATTAGATTCTAGGCAAAGTCGAGTACCGAAGCAGACTTTAACGACGAAGATGAGCGTTTTTCGCCAAGCTGAAACGGTGCAGAACACGCACCGTTTTTTTATGCTGAGTATGACTATAATCATTTTTCAGCTTTTGGCGATCTTACTACACTGCTATACTCAAAAAGAGGGGGGAGATCCATGCAGATCGAAAATCATACTTATAATACGATCAAAAAGCAAGCTAAGCAGGTCCTATCTGCTAATCGAACGACCAATGATAAAAAAATCCAAAAAGAGTTTGCCTATTATATCTTGGAAAAAGCAACCGCATTAGTATCCGAAAAGGAACAAGCAGAATTACTGCAGGATATTTTGGATTTGAAAAAAGAAGAAGAATTTCTTCAATTCGATGATAAGTTAAAAGCATTTGTCCGCCCGTTTCCAAACATAGAAGAGCAGAAAGCGAAGCAACTTTTTAAGAAGATAAAAAAACTTCATTTTCCAAAAGCTTCATTTCCAACCAGAGCAACTTATATCAGCTGGTTCGATAATGCCAACAACCGGAAATTTATGATCACGGAACGCGACGGTAAATTAGCAGGTTTAGCGGGAACCTTTATCACCAATCATAAGAAAAGTATCTGTCACCTGTGTCGGCAAGAAACGGAAGTAGGATTGTTTACGATCAAAGGCAAGGTCAATGCTAAGACATACGGGTACAAAGCAATGGGACATTACATCTGTACCGATAGCGTAGCTTGCAACGAAAACTTGACAGACCGCGCGAATATCGATGAATTATTTGCATTTTTAGATCGCAACTGAGCTGTTTTCTCTGTTAAAGAGAAGCAGCTTTTTCGATTGATTTAGGATTTGCCCTAGTACAGGAATGCGAAAAATGATATAATAGTTTGTGAAATCACAAACTATCTAAACAAGGGAATTTAGATAGGGAATTAAAAAATGGAGGTTTTACTATGAAAAAGGGTTTCTTTGCTTTACTGATCTCAGTAGCAGCATTGGTGCTTGTTGTTGCTGGATGTGGAAACAAGCAAAACGGAAAAGAGAGCGGTAAAAAAGAGAAAGTGGCAGTTACGTCAGGAGCTTCTAAAACAAGTTATACGAAGCTTGATAAACTGAAAGACAACTATGACATCATTATCGTCGGTGCCGGCGGAGCAGGAATGTCTGCAGCGCTAGAAGCAAAAGAAAAAGGTATGAACCCCGTTATCTTTGAAAAAATGCCGATTGCAGGCGGGAATACGATGAAAGCATCATCTGGAATGAACGCTTCGGAAACAAAATTCCAAAAAGAAGAAGGCATCAAAGACAGCAACGATGCTTTTTATAAGGAAACTCTAGCAGGCGGACATGGAACAAATAATAAAGCGATGCTACGCTATTTTGTGGATCATTCCGCAAGTGCGATCGATTGGCTTGATTCCATGGACATTACCCTCAACAACATCACGATCACAGGTGGAATGAACGAAAAACGTACACACCGGCCAAAAGATGGCTCGGCAGTAGGAAAATATTTAGTGGACGGATTACTTAAAAATGTCCAAGAAAAAGAGATTCCAGTCTTTGTTAATGCAGACGTTAAAGAAATAACAGAAAAAGACGGAAAAGTTACAGGTATAAAAGTCTTGTTTGATGGTAAACAAGAGAAAACAGTAAAATCTAACGCAGTCGTAGTAACAACAGGCGGCTACGGTGCAAATATGAAACTGATCGCCAAAGAAAGACCAGAACTTAAAGATTATGTAACAACTAACCAAGAAGGCAGTACTGGCGACGGCATCAAGATGATCGAAAAACTGGGCGGAACAACCGTTGACATGGACCAGATCCAAGTCCACCCAACCGTTCAGCAAGAAAAGTCATATCTGATCGGTGAAGCCGTTCGCGGAGAAGGTGCTATTTTAGTCAATCAAAAAGGTGCCCGATTCGGCAATGAAATGGATACACGCGACAATGTAACAGCATCTATCAATAAATTACCGAAACGTACCGCTTATTTGATTTTCGACAGCGGCGTGAAAGACCGTGTCAAAGCGATCGCTCAATATGAAGAAATGGGATTTGTTGAAAAAAGTGATACCATCGAGGGATTGGCAGCAAAAATCAACGTCCCTGCAAAAGAATTAGAAAAGACTATGCAAACATGGAACGAAGCCGTAAAAAATAAAAAAGATCAAGCATTTGACCGTACGACTGCAATGGATAATGATTTATCCAAAAAACCATATTATGCGATCAAGATCGGACCGGGAATCCACTATACAATGGGCGGTGTGAAAATCAACACCAACACAGAAGTATTGAACAAAGCCGGAAAACCGATCACTGGACTTTTCGCAGCTGGAGAAGTAGTTGGCGGATTGCATGGCCAAAACCGAATCGGGGGAAATTCGGTAGCAGAAATTATTATCTTTGGGCGTCAGGCAGGGAATAAATCTGCTGACTTTGTCAAAGGAAATTAAGAAAAAGCTCTCCTATCCGGGAGAGCTTTTTTAATCTTGATTGATATCCACTACCCGAAATGACTGGCAAACTAATAATAGGTCAGGAGTAAAAGTCATATCATATAATCCCAATTCCCATGTAAAGAAATTTACGTGGGCTTGATACCAATAATCATAACTCAGATCTCCTTCTCCCTCAGCAGCCGCGTAGGCAGGTGAAACTTCATTCATGCGGACTAAATCAATTTGTGTATATTGGATGATTGCTGCTGGCTCATCATCTCCATTTAAAATAATCGCATATTCTCCAACTTGCGGGAAAGGCTCTTCCTCTATTTCATGAACAATTGCTGAGGCAGTAGTTGCTGTTTTTATCCCCTTTATCACTAAATTGGCGAGCGTATCGCCCATCTCTTTCGTGCCGTCTCCGAATTTCCAAGCAGAAGGCATTTTCAATCGCACCTGTGCTTTTTCTTGATAGCGCTCCCAATATTCCTGAATCGCTGTAGCCATGATCTTAGCTCCTTTTTCTATTTTATATTAGGAGTATAACATGAAATCGCTGTAGGGTATAATAGTGTTAGAAAAAGATTGGGGGAAGGCGATGCGTGAAATATGGGATCTATATGATGAAAACCGAAATTTGACGGGAAAACAGCATTTCCGCGGCGAACCATTAAGCGAAGGAGAATACCACTTAGTTGTTCATATTTGTATTTTTAATTCCGAAAATCAATTATTGATCCAACAGCGGCAGCGATTTAAGGAAGGCTGGCCGGGCATGTGGGATTTTTCCGTGGGAGGATCTGCATGTGAAGGAGAAACAAGTCTTGTGGCTGCGGAGCGGGAAACAAGAGAAGAGTTGGGTCTGGATTTGAATTTAAAAAATGAGCGACCGGTGTTTACAATGCATTTTAAAGAAGGATTTGATGATTACTACATCGTAACACGCTCTGTGGATATCGAAACATTAACGCTACAGGAAAGCGAAGTAGCAGCTGTAAAGTGGGTGGATCATCAAGAAGCAACGGCAATGGTAGCGGCTGGGGAGATGATTCCCTATGTAATGCTGGATGCAGTGTTTGCGCTTCAAAAACAAGGAGCGTTTTATTGGGAAGAAGGAAAGAAATGAGGGAAATCAGAAAGGAGGAAAACAAATTGAGTTTTGGTGTGACCGCAGCAAGTATTGCTTTATTATGTATCGTGGCTGTTATTAGTTTTTTTATATGGCTGATCAAAGCAAAGTAAAAACAGCCCGTCTAAAAAAGACGAGCTGTTTTTGCTTGCTCGAAAAACGATTCCCCTCGTCGTTAAGGGCTACATTTCGATTTCGGTCAGACTGGAAATAGTGTTTTTTACTAAACGACATTTGGATTTTCTGTCTTAATGATCGCGGCGATTTTTTCATAATAATACTTAGGAGGAATGTCCATTTTGATCGAGCTGTTGTTCGCTAGCACTACTTTGATTCCATTACCGAAGAGCAGCGATTTATCAATCGAAAATTCGTCAAGCTCTAAATAGGGAATAACGAAATCAGGGGGATTATTTTTCTGCTTATGCTCGTCCACGATTTGTGCAACAAGTGCTCCAATCGCACCAAAAGCACCGCGAGTCTTTTTCAGCTGACTGCTTTTATAAATAATCAATTTGGTTTCATAAAAACAAAAGATCCCCCAATTCCCGGTTTTCTTGCCGTTTAAATGATATAAACCTTCCGCTGTGATCAATGGCTGTTCTTCCATCAAAAATCCCCCTTTTATTAGGATTGATTCCACTATACAACATCCCAAATTTGAAGGGAAGTCTTCATTTAAGACAAAATAAGAGTGTTTTAGGATATTTACTGCAAAAAACGTATTTTTATATGTTAAAATTATTAGATTCGATTTCTAGGAGGTAAGAGAATGGAGTTTATTCTTGGTGATATTTTTAATAAATTTGATGTTATCTGGGTAGTATTAATCTTACTTATAGGGGTGATTTTAATTACAGGGATTGCAACGCTGATTGTGAAAGTGCTGAAAAGAAGAAAAAAGTTTAAATAAAGAAATGGGAGATGCAAATGTTTCTTATAGCGGGATTGATTGGGAATATATTGGTTCTAGGTGTGATTGTTTTTATTATTATTTCGATAGTTAAGTTGATCAGAGGTAGGGATTGAAGGGAGTAGTTGGTGGCAAATTCGTGGCAAAAATAGTCATAAAAAAACAGGTTGTCTTTTAAGAAATGGCTTTATATAGCGATTTCTTAAAAAATAACCTGTACTAATCAAACTTATAAAACGGAGAAACGGGGATTCGAACCCCGGCGCGGCATACACCGCCTAACAGATTTCGAGTCTGTCCCCTTCAGCCGGACTTGGGTATTTCTCCATAATCAAAACAACCAACATAAAACATTTTATAATAAAAAGAAGAAAATTGCTAGTCCTTTTTCGAGGTGAATAATTAGGTAACGCTTACAATTAATGATAAAATATAGCTATCTTGAGAAAAAGGTGGTCTTGAAATTGAAACAGATAGAAATTGGCAAGAGTGGTGTTCAGGCATCTGATGTTGCGCTAGGTTGTATGCGCATGGCTGCTTTGGAAGAAAAAGAAGCTGCGAAGGTAGTACATACAGCGCTGGATAATGGAATTAACTTTTTTGACCATGCGGATATTTATGGCGATGGCAAATCGGAAGAAATCTTTGCGAATGCGATCGAGATGAACCCTACGATTCGTGAAAAAATGATCATCCAAACAAAATGCGGAATCCGGAAACAGGAAGGAACGTTTGATTTTTCTAAAGAACATATTATTGCTTCCGTTGAAGGTAGTTTGAAACGTTTGAAAACGGACTACATTGATTTCTTATTACTACATCGTCCGGATACTCTAGTAGAGCCGGAAGAAGTAGCGGCTGCTTTTTCGGAATTGGAAAAGAGCGGTAAGGTTCGTCACTTTGGTGTCAGTAACCAAAATCCACTACAGATCGAATTACTGAAAACGGCAGTAGAACAACCGTTAGTAGCGAATCAATTACAATTTGGTGTGATGCACACTGGGATGATCGATGCTGGCTTGAATGTCAACATGCAGATCGATCCAGGTTTGGTACGAGATGGCGGTATCTTGGAATACAGCCGTATCCATAACATGACGATTCAAGCATGGTCGCCGTTCCAATATGGCTTTTTTGAAGGTGTATTCTTGGATAATGATAAATTCCCTGAATTAAATGAAGTAATCAACCGAATCGCGGCTGAAAAAGCAGTAACGAATACAGCAATCGCGATTGCATTTATTCTGCGCCACCCAGCCAAAATGCAAGCAATTATCGGTACAATGAATACCGAACGGATCGTGGCAAGTGCGAAAGCAAGCGATATTACATTATCTCGCCAAGAGTGGTATGAGATCTATCGTGCAGCTGGAAATAAACTACCTTGATTTCATTTAACAAATAACTTGAAACCAGTCTCTTTAGGGGCTGGTTTTTTTGCCTTTACTTTTTCCAGTGATAGCAGTATAATAAAAACACTTAATTCCGAGTTTTTTTGTAAGGATAAGGAGGGGATACGCATGACACCTGTTATTGGAATATCTGGGAATCTATTGACGGACGCTGTACCGGGGACGATCTCTACTACAAAAGCATATGTGGGCAATGCATATATCGAAGCAGTAACGGAGAATCATGGTATTCCGTTTGTAATCCCGATTACAGAGGTAGGATTAGTTCCTTACTTTGTTGACAAGATCGACGGATTGATCTTATCGGGTGGACAAGATGTTTCTCCTCTTTTTTATGGGCAGTCGGAGGTAGAGGAAAGTACTGCTAGTTTATTGGAACGAGATCAGTTTGAACTTGCCTTGGTCAAAGAAGCATTAAAACAAAATAAAGCGATTTTCGCTATTTGTCGTGGCATGCAGCTTTTAAATGTGGCGCTTGGAGGGTCATTGGTCCAAAATATCGCAGAGTTAAACACTTTTACGCACATGCAGAATATGCCTGTCCATGAAGCTACGCATCCTATTTATACGATCGAAGGGACGCAAACAGCGAAACTGCTATCCAAACGTGCCGATGTCAATTCTTTCCACCACCAATCGATCGACCGGTTAGGAACAGGATTAGTGGCGAGTGCTTATGCAGAAGATGGAACGATCGAAGCAGTTGAGCTTGCAGATCGCCCGAATGTGATTGGTGTGCAATGGCATCCGGAAATGATGCAGTTTACAGATCAAAAAATGAAGCAATTATTTCACTTTTTTATTAAAAATGCTACTTCTGAATTTGTAATGAAAAAACGGGTTTCAAATTTGTGAAGTTGGCTATATAAATATAAGTTAGGGAGGGATTCTATTGAAAAAGAAAATAGGATTGATCATGGCAATCATGGTTATTGGGATGGTATTGGCAGCTTGTGGAAAAGGAAATGATACAAAGGGTGCAAACTCAGATAACAAAGCAATAAAAGTAACCGCACAAGGGCAGATAGCGACATTAGACAGTGCGCTCTACAGCGATGTTTTCAGTTCTGATGCGATCGGACAGATCGTGGAAGGCTTATATCTGGTAGACGACAACAATAATGCCGTTCTTGGTCTGGCAGAAAAAGCACCAGAGATCAGTAAAGATAAGAAAGTATACACATACAAGATAAAAGATGCAAAATGGGCAAATGGTGATAAAGTGACGGCAAATGATTTCGTTTTTGCTTTCCGCAAAGTTGCTGACCCAAAAACAGCATCACCAAGCTCTAACGAAACGGACGTCTTCAAAAATGGCGAAGATGTAAGAAATGGTAAAAAACCGGTGAAAGATTTAGGTGTCAAGGCGATCGATGACAGTACCCTGCAGTTGACGCTCGAACATCCAACGCCATATTTAGCTAAATTATTAACAGGAACACCATTTTTACCGCAAAACGAAAAATTTGTGAAAGCGCAAAAGGGAAAATACGGAACTTCCAGTGATACGGTACTTGCTAACGGACCATTTGTGATTAAAAAATGGAACGGCACAGGAAATTCATGGGAATTCGACAAAAATAAAACGTATTACGCAAAAGATGACATAAAATTGAATAAAGTATCTGTTCAAGTCATCAAAGATATCGGTGCTGGTGTGAACCTTTACCAAACAAAAGCGGCTGATTACACAGGCTTAGCAGAAAATTATGCGAAGAAATACCGTAAAGACAAAGATTATCACGAAACACCGAAGTCATTGATCGGCTATCTAGGTTTCAATTTCAAACGTACGAATACCGGTAATGTTCACTTGCGTAAAGCATTATCAATGGGATTTGATAAAGAAGGCTATACCGATACGATCCTAAGTGACGGTTCTAAACCACTAAACGGGTATATCCCAGAAGGTTTTGCCAAAGATCCTAAAAATAACGAAGATTTCCGTAAAGAAAACGGTGATTTAGTTACTTATGATGTAAAAAAAGCAAAGGCTGAGTGGAAACAAGCGAAGAAAGAATTAGGAAAGAACAAACTGACGATCGAATTATTGGCATCCGATACGGAATCCTCCAAACAAACGGTTGAATTCTTACAAGGCGAATGGGAGAAAAATCTTCCAGGACTGACAGTCAAAGTAAAAAATGTGCCGCTAAAAAATCGGCTTCAATTGAACTCTGCTGGTGATTATGATGTCTTCTTTGGTACATGGACACCGGATTATGGGGACCCAATCAACTTCTTGGATGGTTATATCACAAATGGCGGTATCAACTTCCCTAAATATTCCAATAAGGAATACGATAAAGGTGTCGCGGAACTAGATACTAAATTAGCAGCCGATCCAGAAGCAAGATGGCAAAAAATGTTAGCACTAGAAAAACAATTGGTTCAAAAAGATGCTGTGTTTGCTCCGGTTTATCAAGGCGCGACCGCATACTTGTTGAACAGTCGTGTAAAAGGTGTTCAAATCTTCCCATTCGGTAGAACCGTTTCTTACCGTAATGCTTATGTAAAATAAATTAAAAGGCTCTCCAAATCGGAGAGCCTTCTTTTTATTTGTCGTCTCGAAGCGGTAATTGGTTGATGTAGCTGTCCGAATAGCGCAGCAGTTTACGGCTGGCTTCAAACTTGGCGCGGACATCTTTGCCGAGTGCTTTACTCTGACCATCATAGTAAGCAGCTTTACCTGTTTCAAAACTTTCATCTGGCAAATAGGTATAATCATTTGTAAAGTAGCTTCCTTCCGGCATCGAATAGCGTTCAGGAATAAAATTGGTCTTGCTGTTCAAGATATCTTTTCCGAACATGATTTGATTTTTGGTAGGAACGCCGAGCAGATTCATGACAGTCGGCATAATATCAATCTCGCCGCCGACATTTTTGATCTCACCGGTAGCTTTCATACCCGGATAATGTAGGAAGAAAGAAACGCGATAATCATCTGCTGGCTGTGTTTTCCAGTTTTTAGATTTTGGTACATATTTTTGTTCCTCCGAAGAAAGATCTTTCGTATCCAGGATATGATGATCGCCGTACATAACGACAACGGAATCATCCCAAATACCGCTTTTTTTCAATTTAGCAATGAAAGCTCCTAACTGTTTATCCGCATAATGTTCTGCTTGGAAATAGTCACCGAGTTCTGTGTCTTGAAGGTCAGAGGGCAGCTGCAATGTCTGCTTGTCTTCGGGCAGTTTGAAAGGCATGTGGCTGCTGACGCTGATCAGCTGTGAATAAAATTTCTGTTTGTTTTTATAATGTTTTTCTAAAACCGGGAATGTTTTCTTATAAAGAACTTCATCACTTGCTGAGAAACCGATCTTATCTTCATCACCGAAGAATTTCCGGTCATAAAATTTGTCAAAGCCAACTGCTGGGTAGAAATTTTCGCGATTATAGAAACTTGCGTCATTGGTATGGAATGTCGCCGTTGAATAGCCGTTTTTGCCTAGAAGTCTCGGCATCGAGGGAATCACTCGATCGGCATATGTTTGGGTATTGGTATAATAGCCGCTTGGGAAGGTCGATGTATAGACGGACCATTCTGCATCGGCGGTATTAGATTTGGACACTGTTTGGAAAAACTGATTGGAATAGAGTGTTTCGTTTTGAAGTTTATCCAACGTCGGTGTCACCGATTGACCATTTATTTTGACGCCATTCAAGTTTCGCTGGAAGGATTCCAACTGGATGATGATGAGATTCTTTCCCTTAGCAACGCCGAAATCTTTCGGATGTTTCGGTAGTTTCTCGCCTTTGATATCGCGAACATTCTGAGCTGTGATATAGGCTGCCTTTACATTCGCTGTTCCTGCAAGTGCAGTAGCAATGTTGAAGGTAAAGAGTCCCATTTTCTTTGCTCGGATCGAGTCACTGATAATATCTTGTTTGACTGTGAAGAAGGTAAACGAGCTGACGATCACAAAGAAAGCAATGACTGTGAGTCCCACTTTTTTTCCTTGGAATTTAAAGCCGCGGAAGGTCCGTTTTTTAACGATTGCTTGGAAAAGCAAAAACGGCAACAGCAGTATATCAATAAAGTAAAAGAAATCAAGCGGCTTCAGCAAGCTCGTAGCGCTGGATTTTACGACGCCTACTTCACCGATCAGCGAAAAGCTGTGATACGTGGGGATCTCATGATAGAAGCGAGCGTATAAAACACAGACTAACATGAGGATACCTACAAATAAAGAAACGCCTGCATACCAGTATACTTGCGCGCGTTTGGAAACAAAGGTATGGATCAAGAACAAGACAAAAAAGATAAATACTAAATCAATTCCCATCGCCAAAAAATCAGGCTTACTAAAGATCTGGAAATAGGAAATAAATACTTTGGCAACGATAAACAACAAATAGATAACTATCACATTTTTTTCCTCTTTCTTCTTATATAAATTACTAATCTATCTAATTCTAAACCAATCCCCATACAGGTGCAAATATTTAGGAAATTCACAAGCGCTTTAACGTTGTTGACCTTTAAATTGCAAAAGTGTATTATTATACTAATTGAGACATAATAATCGACAAAAGAGGCGTGTATATGATGAAGCGAAATAGTTTATTTAGAAGAAAAGAATTGAATATAGAAGAAAGCAATCGGAATAAACTCACTCCGAGCTTAGGAAGCATAGATCTAATGTTTCTAGGCGTTGGGGCAGTCGTTGGAACCGGGATCTTTATTCTTCCTGGAACGGTAGCTGCTAAAAGTGCAGGGCCAGGAATCATTTTTTCTTTCGTATTAGCCGCGATCGTATGTGCTTTTTCAGCACTTTGTTATTCGGAATTTTCCTCGCGCATCCCGATCGCTGGGAGTGCATATAGTTATGGATATATGGTTTTTGGCGAATTGATCGGGTGGATGCTTGGTTGGGCACTGGTTTTGGAGTATGGGCTAGCCGTTGCCTCGGTGGCAAGCGGCTGGTCTGCCTATTTAAATTCACTACTTCGCGGATTCCATCTGCAGATCCCTCACGCGATGACAGCAGCATTCAGTATCAAGAATGGAACCATCGTCAATCTTCCAGCAATTATCGTAGTACTTGTGATCGCAGCATTGCTTACAGCGGGGATTCGGGAATCCACACGTGTCAATACGATAATGGTTGTTGTGAAGATCGTGGTGATTCTTCTGTTTTTAGCCGTAGGAATTTTTTATGTGAGACCTGAAAATTGGAATCCGTTTCTACCTTATGGACTTAGCGGGGTATTCAACGGAGCTTCTATCGTTATTTTTGCTTATCTCGGTTTTGATGCTGTTTCCTCTGCAGCAGAAGAAGTCAAAAACCCGCAGCGCAATATGCCGATCGGGATCATTGGCGCTTTGGCGATCTGTACGATCTTGTATGTTGCAGTGTCCGCTGTATTGACAGGAATCGTGTCGTATAAAGAGTTGGATGTGACCGATCCGGTGGCATTTGCAATTCATTATATCCACCAAGACTGGGCAGCAGGACTGATTTCATTAGGAGCAGTTACCGGAATGATCACTGTGCTACTGGTGATGAGTTATGGTGCTACTCGCTTAGTTTATGCAATCAGCCGCGATGGACTACTTCCAAAGGCAGCAGCTAAACTATCAGGCAAGAAAAAAATCCCGGTTCGCGCGACATGGATCTTCGCCGTTTGCGTATCACTGGTGGCTGGTTTTATCCCGCTCGATGAATTAGCTGCTTTAGTAAATATGGGAACGCTCCTCGCCTTTATGGCTGTGTCAGTTGGTATTTTGTTTCTGCGTAAAAACAAAGAAATACCAGAAGGTGGATTTAAAGTACCATTTTATCCAGTCGTTCCGATTATTTCTTTCTTATTGTGTCTGTTTTTGATCAGCCGCTTATCAGCTACGACAATGATCGCCTGTGGTATTTGGTTCGTGATCGGATTGCTCATTTACTTCATTTATGGTCGAAAGCATAGTAATTTGAATGGGAAATAATTATAGATAGGATGTCTAGTTTGTTAAATTAAGAAAAATATAAATTATCGATGAAATATAATTAAAAGTAACTAACTTACTTTTTACAAGCAAAATAATTGGAAAAACAGCCCTTCTATGTTCTAATAGAAGAAAAGGAGCTGTCAGCCATGTCTGGAATACAAACTTTACAATTAGGAACTGTCTATTTAAAAGCAAAATCAAAAGAAAAGATGCGCCGCTTTTATCAAGAAATCATGGGGTTGCGGGTATTGAGCGATAATGAAAAAGAAGTACTGCTCGGAGCTGATGAAGCGCGGGGACTCGTCCATATTTCGCAATTAGAAGCAGGTGAGATCAGTAGCTCTCCTCGGACGGGGCTATATCATACTGCCTTCTTATTACCGTCGCGTCGAGACCTTGCGAATTTATTGGTCCACATCGCACAAACGAAATATCCGCTGGACGGGGCTGGCGATCATATCTACAGCGAGGCGATCTATTTTCGAGATGTCGAGGGCAATGGAATTGAAATTTATGCTGACCGTCCTCAAGCGGAATGGCAAAGAGCTGAAAATGGAGATCTGCCAATGGCGACGAACGAAGTAGATATCGATGGCCTGCTTGCTGAAGCAGATCATGCGCCTTTTGAACAAATCGCAGCGGGTACGATCATTGGTCATGTTCATCTGCAAGTAGCGGATATCGAAAAAACAGAAACCTTTTATCAGGGTCTACTTGGTTTAAACCTTACGACGACGATCCCAAGCGCACGTTTTTTCGCTGCTGGAACTTATCATCATCATCTCGGTACGAATGTTTGGAGCGGCCGGAATCTTTCTCCTCGTCAGGAAAATGAAACTGGCTTGGATTTCTTTACGATCCACACACCACAGCATGAAACGGTGAAGACTCTGTTAGCAGAAAACGGCTATCCGATCGTGGAAAGCGCAACAGGTTTTTTCACCGAAGATCCGAATGGTATACGCATTTTTATCGGAAAATAAATAGAACACTTGCAGCATGGCAAATGTCATGTTGCTTTTTTTTATAATCGGGAATAGTTATTCAAGCGATAGTCATGCTATGATAAGATATAGAAATAGCCTAAGGAGCCGATTAAAATGTTGAATTATTATAAGTGCTCAGCTGAAAAAATTGAGCATGTTTCAAAAAGAGAAAATAGTAATTGGATTCAAATCGAGAATCCTACCAACCAAGAAATGGAGCTGCTGGCAAAAGAGCTTACCATACCAAAAAAGTTTCTTGAAGATGCGCTGGATTCCGAAGAGCGTTCACGGGTGGAACAAAATCTTTCTCATGAAGATCAGCCTTATTCTATCTTGATCATTGAATGCCCCTATGAAACGAAAGATGAACTTGGCTATAAACTTTTTGAAACGATGCCGATCGGGATCATGTTGACAAAAGACTATGTGATCACGATCTCGAAAAAAGCCATGCCTTTCATCAACGACATGCTGCAAGATAGGCTTGGAGATTTCGATCGTAGCGACAAGTGGCAGTTTATGCTTAAATTGTTTTTAGGTGCAACGAACTATTTCTTGAAATATTTAAATGATATTATTAAAGAAACCAATCAATTGGAAATCAATTTAAAAAAATCTATGAAAAACGAGAAGTTATATGCGTTTATGGCGATCCAAAAAAGTTTAGTGTTTTTTGCAACGGCATTGCAATCCAATAAAATCATTGTAGAGCAGCTGGAAGAGAAAGAGATCTTGCACAACCAAGAACTTAAACTGTTGTTAAAAGAAGTAAGAATTGAAAACAGACAAGCAGTAACGATGACGGAAACATATTCCAATGTGATCAGTGGAATGTCAGATATTTTTTCTTCCGTTATCTCCAATAATTTGAACTTGGTCATGAAATTTTTAGCCTCTGTGACGATCATCTTATCGATCCCGACAATCATTTCCAGTGCTTACGGGATGAATATCAAACTACCGATTGCCCATTATGATCATGCTTTTGCCGTGCTTAATTCGCTGACAGTAGTAATATGTGCTATTCTGGTCGTCCTTTTTTGGAAGAAAAAATATTTTTGATACGGCATGGAGGTAAAGAATGAACAAACAGACGTATGAAAAATTAGCTTATATGACAATCAAAGAAAAAATCCTCAGTGGCACGTATCGAATCGGGGATCATGTTTCTGAATCTGCACTTGCTGCAGAACTGACGATCAGCAGGACACCGGTACGACGGGCTCTGGAAGTGTTGGAAGCAGACGGGTTGATCCGCTTTGAGCGGAATCGCGGCGCTGTAGTGACTACCAGTGTTTTGACGCCGGCCCAATTTGTGCAAATGCTGGAAATGGTAGAAGTGCTTTGCTTACAAACGGTCGATAAAATCAAAAAACATTACGCCAGCTTTGAACCAAGCGAAAATATCCGATTGACCACCGAGCTGAAAGCAGCAGGGGAAAAAGGCGATTACAGCGCTTATAACAGTGGCCTCGGCGCTTGGCTGCATCAGCTGCTGACCTTTGCAGATAATCCTTATGTACAGGAAACTTTGCGTAAAATCGTGCAGGACTTCCAAGTGAAAGCGAAAAATGATTTGAAAATGCTGCCGCTACTTTTAGCGGACAGGACCGTCACTGCTTTTCATGAGTTGATCGAGGAATTACAGGCGCATCGCTATGAAGAAGCTAAAAATAGTATACAAAAGTTGATAAATGAGTTTATTATATTGACTTTTCGTTGACCTTTTGCTAATTATTAAACATAATAGTATAATAGTGGATTAGTGTGACAGGAATTATTAATTGGAGGGACGTTATCTTGCGTAAGATTTTTGAGATCTATATTTTAGATTGGCGGCGGGTGTTTCGTGCACCATTAGCATTGCTGCTTATTATCGCATTGGTTATTTTACCTTCCTTATACGCATGGTTTAATATCGCTGCTTTATGGGATCCGTATTCGAATACGAAGGGGATCAAAGTGGCTGTTACGGTGGAAGACAAAGGTTCGACCGTCCAAGTACCAGGGGAAAAAGAAAAAGCTATCAATGTCGGAAAAGAACTAAAAAATAATTTAAAGAAAAATAAAAAACTAGGCTGGACATTCGTCAGTGATAAGGAAGCCCAAAAAGGCGTGGAAAGCGGGAAATATTACGCTGCGATCCGTGTACCTAAGGATTTTTCCAAAGACATGGTTTCTGTTGTGACGGATGACGTGAAAAAGCCTACAATCGATTATACAGTAAATGAAAAAATCAATGCGATCGCGCCGAAAATGACATCGAGCGGGGCAAGTACGATCGTTTCCGAAGTCAGCAATGAGTTTATTGGGACGGTCAGCAAGGCCGTGCTCAAAGAGTTCAATACAGCCGGTATTGATCTGAAAAATGAACTGCCGACGCTAAGAAAATTGAAGACGAAGATTTTTGCTGCGAATGATGCACTGCCGGAAATCAGGCAAATGGGCAAAGAAGCGATCAACATCGAGAAAAAACTTCCGGAGATCAAATCAAAAGCAAAGCAAGTCGAAGAACTGGATAAACGTATCCCAGAAATAAACGATGCGGCAGGCAATATTCTATTGGTAGAAAAAAATCTACCGAAAATCGATGAACTGGGGCAAGACGTGCTAACATTGCAGAAAAAAATCCCAGAGATCAAAAAAATCGCAGCTGATGTGAAAGAAGTCAATAACAACTTCGGCGATATCAAAAAGACACTAAACAATGCAGTTTCTGAATCAGACCGTGCGCTGACGATCGTCAATCAAGCAATGGACGCGATCCCAAAAGTGGAAGCAATCGCGAAAGACGGTAATAAATATGTCGATAAAGTGGACGGATTCGTGACACAAATCGATAGCTCTTTTGATCAGATCGCACCAGCAGTCAAACAAAATCTTGTTTTGATGAAACAAATCTCAGATAATGTCAAAACGATTACTTCCGCCCTCAAAAGCGGAGCAATCGATCCGGATCAAGCAGTAGAACAGCTCAATCAGCTGGAAGCAGGAGTCGATCAGCTTCAGAAAACGGTCGAATCCCAAATCGATACACTGACTGGACTCAACGAATCCTTGCCAAACCATCCATTTGATCCGCTTATCGAAGCGCTCAAAACAGTCGATTCTAGACTGACGACACAAAAACAAACCATTGAGCAAGTAAAAACAGCGGTTGAAAATGGCAAAGAACCCGCAAAAGAATTATTAGATAGATTGGATAGTCAAGCTACAGAAGTCAGCAATAAATTAGGGCAAATCATCAAGGATTATGATTCTAAAATCGTGCCAGCACTTCAAAAAGATTTGAATGAAGTCAAAGGAACGCTTAAAAACAGTAAAGATCTACTGAAAAATGCCCAAAGTAAAATACCAGAAGTCAAAAGTATTTTAGCTGAAACGCAAAAAACACTCACTGACGGTCAAAAATATCTAAAAACATTCCAAAAACGATTGCCCGAAATCCAAAAAGCATTAAATGACGCAACCAAAGCAATCGATACCAAACTCGACACGATGATCGCTGACATCAATGAAGCAGCAGATTTTTACAAAAACAAATATCCAGCGATCAAGAAGAAAGTCCATACCGCGGCAAATTTTGTCAGAGATGATCTGCCAGGATATGAAAAAGAGATCCATCAAGCAGCGAAACTGATCAAAGATAAAATGCCTGATTTTGAAACAACGGTTACTAAACTAGCAGACCTGTCGCGTAATGAACTGCCTGAATTTGAAAAAGCAATCAAAAATGCGACCGGCAAGATCGATGATTTCGATAAAAAGTATAATTTACAAGATATCATCAAATTCTTGCGCAATGATGCAGATAAAGACAGTGAATTCCTAGCGAATCCGATTCACTTGAATGAAAACGACAAGTATCCGATCGCAAACTACGGTTCGGCAAGCTCTCCATTCTATACGGCGTTGTGTCTGTGGGTGGGCGGACTGCTGCTGATCTCGCTCTTGCGTGCCGATGTGGAAGCACCACTTGGTATTTACAAACATTATCATCGCTACTTCGGGAGATTATTTACCTTCCTGACGATTGGTCTGGCACAAGCATTGGTGGTAACGCTGGGAAATATCTTTATTTTGAAAGTCGATATCGCTGAGCCATTCTTGCTTATTGTGTTCAGCATGCTGATAAGCGTTGTCTTCCTCAGCATTGTCTACACGCTCGTGGCACTTTTCAATAATGTCGGTAAAGGACTGGCGATCATTATCTTGGTACTTCAGATCTCAGGAGCGGGAGGGAACTTCCCGATCCAAGTATCACCGCCATTCTTCCAAGCAATTTATCCATTCTTGCCATTTACCTATGCAGTCAATCTGCTGCGTGAGAGCGTGGGTGGTATCTATGCGCCGAATATGTGGAAAGATATCATCGTACTCGTCGGTTTTGGTGTATTGTTCATTTTAATTGGAACATTACTGAAAAAGCCGCTCGAAAAAGTAGTTCCGAAACTCGCGGAAAAAGTAAAACGAAGCAAATTGATACACTGATAAAACAATCACCAGCCGTTTGATAAGAGGGCTGGTGATTGTTTTTATTTTGGCTTATAATGAAAGCGAGAAGGGGATGGACTTATGGAAAAACAGTCGAAAGGATTATACAGCGAAAAAGTTTATTGGACGATCATTGAACGTATCCAAGCTGGACAATTGCAGGTAGGTGCAGCGCTGCGTGAAGAGCAGATCGCCAAAGAACTGGATATAAGCCGATCTCCGGTAAGAACCGCTGTGGCTCAGTTGGTTGCGGAGGAAATATTGGTAGCTACTGATCGCGGCGTTGCTGTAGGCGATATCCTCGTGACCCCGGCGCGCTACAAAATGCTGACCGAAGTAGCGGAGGCTTTTCTTGCCATTGTGATCCAAAAAGCACCTGCCGAAAATTACAACTGGTCGTTTTTGACTTTACATTCGATGGTTTTTCAGATGCGCTTGTTGGCAGCGGATGAGGATGAGGCAGAATTTATCCACGTTCTGCATCTTTTTCTCCTCGAATTGCTTCGTGTTTCAGAAAATAATTATTTTACTGCATATAGTAGGCGCAATTTTTTCCTGATCGAAAAATTTGGGGGACATCTGCCTACCTTTAATATGACAGATACACGCCTCTGGGTCGTCCACCAGCTTGACAGCCTCCTAAAACAGCTTTCTAGCGAGCAGACCGAAGCGGCTGTCCAAACCTTACGAAACTTATTTAGAGAGCTACAGGTGCAAGCTTACCGCATTTAAAAAAGCACTTGGGTTTCCCCAAGTGCTTTTCCTAGCGATCGTCCGAAGAATCGAATGGATTTGACGCTGTTTCTTCTTCTGAAAATGGATCGTCTTCAGACCAGCCTTCGCTATCAGCCACTACTCGCATTTGGCGTTCATCATAGAAAACAGCAAGTGCCATCAGCAAATAGGGAATGATGAAAAGCAACAGGCCAAGAAATGCCAGATAACCTAAGCCGGCGACCAAAAAGCCGATAATGATAAAGACGACTGGAAAATCGGAATAGCTATCCGAATAAACAACGCTGGCAGCTACACCGGTAGTGATACCAATAAATATCAACGCATATGGGATCAGTAACCAAGCACCGATCGATAAACTCAAGCCGAATAATTTCCCTTTGTAGCCAGCCATCATCTCTCTGCTGGCTGTGATCGCATCTAACGCGGAAATATTCGGATCATCGCGCAAGATGAAAAATGTCTGCGAGTAGCTGTACGATTTAATGATTCCCGGAACCAACAATAATAAGGACCATAAAAAAGTGAATAGGCAGATAAGCAGATATGCGGCCAACGTGCGTCCGAAGTCTTTGAAACCGCTGAATAAGTAACCAAGGTCCCGTTCTTCATTTCTACTGATCGCCAGCGCCAGCCAAATCAGACCAGTCACAAGCGGGCCACCACAGATCAAAACTGCCAGCCACCCGATCAGAGGAATCAAACTACCGACAAACGTAATCAAATAATAAATAACGGCAGCGGCAACCATGATCCCCCATTTCCCTTTAAGCGCCTGCCGAGCGGCGAGACGAATCTCTCGGTTTGAAAGCACAAATACCAACTCCTTCTTTTAGTGTAGCTTTATATCTAAAATACCATAAATGAAGCCGCTTGGAAAACGTTGGATGATTGGAAAGCATGAATTTGGGGAAAAAGAATTTTATAAACTGATGGAGGTGTGTTTCAATGGATGAAACAAGAAAAGAATTAGAAGAACGTTTGGTAGAACTTCGCAGCGAGTATCAAGAAGCACTATCGGATACCCGAAACTTAGAAGATCCGCAATTTCAAAATGGTTCTATTGATCCCAGCCAGGTCCGTTTGAATGCACTGCAAACAGAAATCAAACAAATCGAAAAGAAATTGAATGAGTTAGAAGAATAATTGTAGAGAGAAGAGGAGCGAGTGACCGTGCAACCTATTTTTGCAATCGGAGATGTACACGGAGAGCTGACATTATTAAAAGAAATGCTGACTAATTGGGACGCAGAAAATGAGCAGCTTGTTTTTGTTGGCGATCTGATCGACCGCGGTGAAGACCCTTCCGGTGTAGTGAAAGTGACAAAACAGCTCGTCGATACGCATAACGCCATCGTATTGCGAGGAAATCACGAACAAATGCTACTGGACTGGCTCCAAGATCCGGAAGAGAAAATGAATTATTATACTAGCCAAGGCGGGCTTAAAACGATTCAGTCATTTCTAGCAGATAAACTGACAAAAGAATTGACCCCGACAGAATTGGCCGATGCACTTTATCAGGAAGCTGGGGCGTATATTTCGTTCATTGCAGCGCTCCCCTTTTATTATGAAAAAGAAGATTACTTTTTTGTACATGCAGGCGTGGATCTCGACTTAGCCGACTGGCGTCAAACTCCGGACAAAGATCTTATTTGGATCAGAGAACCTTTTTTGTTTGGAGAGAATCATACAGATAAAACATTTGTATTTGGTCATACACCAGTTCAAAGCCTGCATGAGAACGGGAGTAGCGATATTTGGATCTCGGAAGATAAAACTAGGATCGACATCGATGGCGGCGCAGTTTTCGGTGGTGCTTTGCATGGCGTGGTATTAACAGATGCAGGGATCTCGGAAATATATACAGCTGAATCGCATAAGTAAGGAAGTGATTTTTTGAAGAAAGGTGCGGCGCGCTGTTCCTTATTGGTAGCTATGCTTGTTTTGTTGACAGCTTCCGTAAGTAGCAGTGCGATTTATTATAAAGCAAAAACAACCTCAAGTAAGAAAAAAACGATCATACCCACGGTCTTTATGCATGGTTATAAGGGAACGTTCAATTCCTTTGGACATATGCTCAATCGTTTAGGTTACGATTACCAAGATAACAACGCAGCGATGCGGATCCTTGTTTTGACATCTGGGAAATTAAAAGTAAGCGGTACGCTGTTGCCAGGAGATAAAGGCAACTCTGCCATTCAAGTTCTTTTCCAAGATAACCGAGCTAGTTTAGCAAAACAAACCGATTGGTTGCATAAAGTGATGCATTATCTACGGGTCAAACATAATGTGGAAAATGTCAATGTCGTTGGCCATTCAATGGGCGGCTTGGCGCTGCTTAGCTATTTAGAAGATACACCGGCAAAAAGCAAACGTTATCCAAAGATCCATAAATTTGTCGCGATCGCTTCACCTTTCGAAGGAATCGACAAAGCGGATTACTTTAAATTGCAAAAAGATCCAGCTGCGCATGATCTGAAAAAGGGTTCTGATGCCTTGCAAGCACTGGTGAAAAATAAAGATAAGATCCCGACTGACATCAAAATGTTGGCGATTGCCGGGAAACAGGGAAAAACGGATTCTGACGGATTAGTGAGAGTCGATAGTGTTTTCTTTGTTAAAAATATTTTTCCACGAATCAATTATCAGCAGCGTTTAGTAAAAGGAAATAATATTACCCACAGTGGCTTGCATGAAAACCTATATGTCGATCGGTATACGAGCCAGTTCTTGTGGAATTTGCCGGATGGCTTCCATCAAAATAATAAAAACAGTTTCCAAAACGGGCTGAAAAAAAGAAAATAAGTAGCTAAAAAAGCTGTCCAATGAAGGACAGCTTTTTTTATTAATAATAAGGTGCCATGAAAAGGTACACAATAACGCCGGTAAGGCTAACATAAAGCCAGATCGGCATTGTCCAGCGAACGATTTTTTTATGTTTGGTGATCTGGTTCGTCCAGCCCCATACGAGCGAGAATAATGCCAGTGGAACCACGACCGCAGCCAGAAAACTGTGCGTGATCAAAATAAAGAAATAAATCGGTCTAACGATTCCTGTTCCACCGAATGTATTGGTATCAGGGGATAGATAGTGGAATGTTAGATAAAAGACTAAGAAAAACAGTGTGGATACGAAAGCAGCTAAGATAAAGCCGCGGTGCATGTTGATATTTTTTTTGACGATAATAGCCCAAAGTGCGATCAACAGAAAGACAAACGTAAAGCTGTTAAAAATCGCATTCATACGCGGGAAGATCGTTAAGTCAAAATGTACTTTTCCTTGATAGCCGATCGGTGAAAAGAACAGTAGCAAGATGAAGACTACCGCTACAAAAGAGAAAATCATGATCGGCCAAAAATAATTTTTTTCCTGACTAGCGGGACGTACTTGTTTTTTGTTAGGTTGTTGCATAAAATAAGTTTCCTCCTTGAGTAGGTTCTACGGAATGATCAACGATTCTCAGCATGGTTGTAAGCCCCGTGCCAAACAGGACCGATGAAGCTGTTTAGTGCGAAACCGGATTGGATCGCAGCAGTGACGAATTTCTTCGCTTTAGCAACAGCATTTTCCACTGTTTCGCCTTTCGCAAGGCCAGCCGTGATCGCTGCTGCAAATGTACATCCAGCACCATGATTGTAAGAAGAAGCCACTTTTTCTACTTCATAGATCGTGAATTCTGAGCCATCATACAGTAAATCGATTGCTTTGTCAGATTCAAGGGCTTTTCCGCCTTTGATGACTACATATTTCGCGCCAAGTTCGTGGATTTTTTTCGCAGCTTCTTTCATATCATCTAGCGTCGTCAATTTTCCTAAGCCGGATAATTGTCCAGCTTCAAAAAGATTGGGCGTTGTGATGGTTGCGACAGGGAGCAAAAGATCACGAATCGCCTCGGCATTTTCGGGTTGGATAAGTTCATCTTCGCCTTTACATACCATGACCGGATCGATCACGACATTTTTCAATTGGAATTTGTCGATATATTCACGCGTAGCTTTGATAATATCCACAGATCCCAGCATACCTGTTTTCATGGCATCGACCGGACCACCGGAAAGGATCGTTTTTAATTGATCTCGTACTAATTCGGCATTGATCGGTGTCACGTTATGCGACCAGTTATTATCCGGGTCCATCGTTACGATCGTTGTCAGTGCGCTGAATCCGAATGTCCCGTATTCTTCAAATGTTTTTAAATCAGCTTGTAGTCCAGCACCACCGCTGGAATCGGAACCTGCTATTGTTAATGTTTTTTTGATTGTCATTGTGTATCAATCCTCCAGAAAATTAATGGTTATTTTTAAGCATTTCGTAAATCGCAGCTGCGACGCCATTTTCATCATTTGTTTTTGTTGTATATTTCGCAACTTTTTTGACATCCGCTTCTGCATTTCCCATTGCAACGGTATAGCCAGCCATTTTTAGCATCGAAATATCGTTATTATTATCGCCGATCGCAAATGTTTCTTCTAATGTGACGCCTCTTTTTTCTGCATAATATTGTAGCGAGATACCTTTTTGCGCTTCTGTATGTGTGATCTCGATATTTTCATGTCCTGAGGAGGAAACGGCAAGCAAATTGCTTTCCATCAAGCGTTTTTTCGCTTGAGCAAGTTTTGATTCATCGGCAGAGAAAGCAATGAATTTGAAAACATGCAGATCATCATTCGCAAAAATTTCTTCAGAATCATTTCTTTCATGGACATCTTTGGCTTCAAACCGTTCTTCGATTTTTTTAGAGATTTCATTGGAGCTTACTTCAGGATGCAATTTTTTTTGCATTTCAATCATAAAGGCTTTTCCGGTTGCTTTATTAGTGGTAATGGGCCCGATTTCTGTAAAGATTTCTGTATAAAGTCCGTGTTCAATCAAAATTTTATACGTTTTCCGTGCTAAATCTTTATCAATGGTATGCTGCAAAAGAACTTTGCCGTTTTCGTCGCGGATTTCCGCACCATTCATGCAAATCGCAGGAGCATGAAGGTTGGCACGTTTACTTAATTCCATCGCATCTTTATACATACGACCGGTACAAAGTACAAAATGAATCCCTTCTGCACGAGCAGTTTCAATTGCTTTGACGTTCTCTTCGGAAACCTCGATATCCGAATTAAGCAACGTCCCATCCATATCTGAAGCAATAATTTTTATCATTGTATTCCATTCCCTCCAATTTTCTTTACATGATTAGAATAGCATTTTTTGGCAGAAATTGCACTGACACGCCACTATTTTTAAAAATAAACAGCTGTTTTGAAATCGAAAATATATATTTATAGGAAAGAGTTCGCTATAATAATAGATGAAAATCGAATGGAGGAGGGAGCTACAATGAAAACCGAAAAAGAAAAGATGCTTGCCGGAGAAATGTATGACCCAAGCGCAGAAGAATTGGTTCACGGGAGACATCGAGCACGTAAATTTTGCCGCGAGATCAATGATACGCTCGATAAAAATATACGTACCAACGTTATCAAACGACTATTAGGCGGAACGAAAGAGAATGTCTATATCGAACCGAATTTCCATACAGATTATGGTGACAATATTTATGTCGGCGAGAATTTTTATGCTAATTTTGATTGTGTGATCTTAGATGTCTGCGAAGTCAACATCGGCGATAACTGCATGCTTGCTCCGGGTGTACATATTTATACAGCGACACACCCGCTTGATCCTGCGGAACGCAACAGCGGTTTAGAACTTGGACAGCCGGTCACGATCGGTGATAATGTCTGGATCGGCGGCCGTGCGGTCATTAATCCAGGTGTTACATTAGGAAATAATGTGGTTGTAGGCGCCGGGGCGGTCGTCACCAAAAGCTTTCCTGATAATGTAGTCTTAGCAGGGAATCCTGCACGCGTGATCAAACAAATCGAACAGAAAGGATTGTAAGCGTGGATATTTCAGAACAAACACTTTTCAAAAAAATGGAAATAGAACTGCAGCTAGCCAAAAATGCTTCCACAGCCAAAGATAGAGCGATGCATCTTCATGGCTTAGCAGTTTTGATCGAAGTGATTGAAGGAACTGCCAAAGATACGACTTCGGAGCAGATCATGTTGGAAAAAATGACTGGTGAAACTTCGCAGACTACGAGTACCGTTCCGCTTGACGGTAAAAAAATCGAACTGGATGACGGAGCAAATGGCGACTCGCTTTTGGATTTTTAGGAGGTAAACATGAAGAAAACATTGATTTGGGGCGTTATTTTCGCCGGTCTTGCTGTAGCATTAGGAGCTTTCGGCGCGCATGCCCTAAAACCGATCCTCGGAAGCTATCAGGCAACTTGGGAAACAGCGGTACATTATCAAATGTACCACGCGCTAGCACTGCTATTTATTGGACTATTAGGCGATCGAAAAGACCAACGTTTTTTAGCTACAGCAAGCTTGCTGTTTAGTTTGGGAATCGTTCTTTTCTCAGGAAGCTTATATGTGTTAGCAATCAGTCATATCAAGCTATTAGGTGCAATAACGCCACTTGGAGGAGTCTGTTTTATAGCAGCGTGGATATTGACGCTCTTAAACGTCATCAAACAAAAAAAATCTTTATTTTAAAGTAATTTAAAAACCGCGCCGTTCCGCAGTTTCTTGTATAATATTGCAAGAAAATGTATTTTGTAATATCTTTTTAATAAAAAAAATTACAAAATAGGTTTTAAAGAAAAAAAGCCGGGGTATCTATAAGCATAAGCAATGACATTCCATTACTTTTTCTCCCTTTTTAGTAATGTATTGTCTTTTCTTACCTTAAACTCCCTTTTTAAACCCTTAAATGGCTCTATATGAACCGTTCAAGGGTCTTTTTTTATGCGAAAATGAGCTTTGCCCCTAGTCTTGCCCCTAGTAATCGTTTTAGAATCCTTTGGCAGACTTATAGGCTTTATACTTGTCAATAGTATCCAGTTTTAACAAGTCATCAGCATGATTATAAACTTTAGTAATCTTAGAACCCTTTACATGTCCTATACGTTGTTGAATTGCTGTTTCACTTACTCCAGATTCATCAAGTCTTTTTACATGCGTATGTCTAAATGCGTGAGCGGGATGCTTATCGTGGTATGGAACTCCGGCTCCTATAATGGAAATACGGACAAGTTGTTCGCTATAATCTATTAAAGGAGTTTTTATGATGGAAAGAAAAAATTCAGCTACAAGATATTGCCAAGAATTTAGAGAATCGATGCTATCGCTTAATCAGACCGGTCGGTCTGCGAACGACCACTTTCTATTAATCGTATAATGGTACATTTATCCATTAAATTCTTCACTCCTGAACCTCCAATAAAAAGATAATGTTTCTTCTTATTGTGAGTTATTCGTGGTGCAGTTTTCAATCAGCACATCTATAAAAAGTGGTGTACTTTTAAACTAGCATAAACAATGAGGTAGTTCTACAATAGAAAAATATAGCGAATGTGGTTATGCTCGTTTTTTTTTGTAAATTAAGAATAAGGGGTTGTTTTTTATATCTTTTAGATGTATTATGATTGTATCTAAAAGATATATTTGCTAAAGTCATCGAATAGCAAAAATAGTATTAAAGGTGGAGAATGCCATGATGAACGAACTTTTTTTACTGGGCGAGCTGATGGAGGATCCTGCAAGCGGCTATGATTTGCGAAATGCCATGCAAGCTTCTTTGGGAAAGAAACGTAAAATAAGTTACGGTGTGATTTATCCGTTATTG
This sequence comes from Listeria grayi, assembly GCF_900638015.1. Taxonomy (NCBI): domain Bacteria; kingdom Bacillati; phylum Bacillota; class Bacilli; order Caryophanales; family Listeriaceae; genus Listeria; species Listeria grayi. The sequence goes on along the minus strand of NZ_LR134483.1, from coordinate 2,071,737 downwards.
GAAAAATTAAAAGAGCAAGGTTTTGTTACAATCGAAACTAATGCGCAGGGGCGAACAAAGAAATTGGCTTCCCTCACAGAAGCAGGGAAAAAGCGGTTTTATGAGTTAATGCAGCAAGATGTTCCTAGCGGAGCGCATCGGGATGATATTTACAAAATAAAACTTGATGTCATGCAACATCTACCGCTTGAACAGCAAAAAGAGTTGCTGAACCAATTTATGGAAGAACATCAGAATGCGATAGAAGAAGCGGAGTCTTGGATTCTCAAGCTTTCTAAAGAAGGTTCAGTGGATCATTGGTACGCAGGAAAAAAACTGGATCTTCGGCTTGCGGAAGCACAGGTAGCCAAAATTTGGGCGGAAAAATTTTTAAAAGAATTAGAAAACAGAAAGTAGGAGAACAAAAGTCTCTCCAGATTTTTTTTGATAAATGAATACATCTAAAAGATATATAGAAAGGTAAAATATAAAATGTCTAAACAAATTAAAATAGCCTTACTGATGGCAGCGAGTCTTTTTATGGAAATAATGGATGGCACGATTGTGATTACAGCGTTGCCTCAGATGGCAAAAGATTTTCAAACGAGTATTGCACAAATGTCCTTACTTGTCAGTGTCTATTTAGTAACGGTTGCAATTTTCCTTCCGTTAAGTGGATGGATAGCAAATTATTTTGGGAAAAAGCGTATCTGGTTATTTGCTGTACTGCTTTTCACTGTAAGTTCTTTAGGAAGTGCACTAGCAAAAGATTTCACCTTTTTATTAACGATGAGAATTATACAAGGGGTATCAGGTGCGTTAATGACGCCGACTGCACGTCTAATTGTTTTAGAAAAAACCCCGGCACGTGATCTTTTAAAAATGACGAGCTACTTTGTCTGGCCGGCATTGCTTGCTCCTGCGATTGCACCAGTTATCGGTGGCGCAATCGTAACCTATTTCACTTGGCACTGGATCTTTTTAATTAATATCCCGATTGGCATAGTAATCGTAATGATGGGGATTTCGATGATACCTAAAGATGTTGAGTTCATTCGCAATAAATTTGACTGGATAGGCTTTATTGAAATTGCAATTGCTTCTGTTCTATTAGTTGTTGGGGCTGAGTTTGCAACGCATTCAAGTGTGTCGCTCGTAACAGCTGGATTGATTTTTATAGCGGTTGGTCTGCTTCTAGGAGCTGTAATTTACAATCATTTAAATAAAGCAAAACAGCCATTGTTTTCGCTGAAGGCATTGAAAATAACTTCATTTCGTATCAGCCAAAGCAGCGGTGCGGTGCTTTGGTTGTCAGTTGGAGCAATGCCGTATTTGCTAACGTTATTTTTACAAAATAGATTTCATTGGTCTGCTGTCGTTGCGGGTACTTATGTCCTATTTATTTTCTTGGGAAATATTGCCATTAAGCCATTTACTACGCCAATTATTCGCACGCTTAAATATAAAGGTGCTTTGTTTGTTGCGTTTGGTCTGGTTTTACTTAGTTCCGTTGCGATGTCGTTTATTGGACAGGCGACTTATTCGGTCATTATTATGGCGCTTGCTTTTATTTCAGGTGTAGGACGTTCACTGGCATTAACAGCCTTTAATGGATTGAATTTATCAGAGATAGAACCGCAAGACCGGAATAGTGCTAACACATTAAATGCAATCGTTCAAACATTATCACAAGGACTGGGAATTGCATTTATTTCATTGATACTTCATCTTCTAGAAACGATTTTTGCTATAGATACTGCTTACAGTATCAGTTTTATCATTCTAGGTGTAGTCATGTTATTCCCAATTTGGGAAGTCATAAAAGTTCCAAATGATATCGGAAGCAAGACAATTGGAGGCAAGCAGTAAGCAGGCTAGGAAAAATTATAAGGCAAAATAAAGAAAAATCGCATGGAATCCATTTTTAAAATGGAGTTTCATGCGATTTTTTCATTATGTTTTTTTGAAAGACGATAAACATGCTGCGAGCATTTAATGAATTCCATCGCCAATCAGATACCAAGTAATCAGCGCGGTATTGACCACATAGCTTAAATCAAATTTGGTAAGTTCGACTGCCTTGTCGTTGAAACTTTCTTTGAGTGCTTGTTTTGTCAGTTGCTGAATGGGGACACCATTGATTTTAGCGTCTTCGTCTAAGCGGATCGATTCTCCGCCAACGACATAAATTTCCACATACATTTTCTTGCACCTCACTTCTTAAACGTGCTCTTGATTATTTCTCGAAAATCCTAACTGGTTGAGCTTGACGATCGTTTCTTGGGTAAATAATGGCAATGCTTGGATCTGTTCTAATTCGGTCGCATAAAGGAAAGAACCTAGATCTTGGAGCAATATTTGGTACGTTTCTGCATTGTTTTCATTTTCCTGTCGTAGCTGGAAGTTTTCTTGTTCTAGTTCTTTGTTTTTAGCAAGTAACTCTTGATATTTACGATCTAGTTCTTCTTTTTGAACGGCTAAGGAGGACAAGGAATAAATGCTCTTCAGTAAGTCATACACGTTGTTATCTTCGCCTTGTTGCTCGCTTAGAAGTTGCACATTGCTTTTCACGCCCGATAATAAGTCGACCAGATTCTTCTCTTTGTTTTTATTGAAGCTGATCTTTTCGCGCATCGAGGTGGCAGGTTCTGTACTGACCGCACGGCCGAAGATGTTGGTTTTTCCTTGTGCATTGGAACTTGCTTTTGGTTTTCGCTTCCTTCCCGGCTTGCTTTTCACGATATCTTCGAAGGTAATGAGCTCTTTTTTTAATTTATAATAGGTGTTCTGTAGCTGACTTGGTGTTTTCGGAAAGATGTGTAGATCGTTTAGACTCAGCATTTCAGAAACGTCCAGGACTTTCATGTCATGAGAGATTGCCAACTGATAGCAAGAGTAAAGCAGCTCTAATTCGATTTTCATCCAGCTCAAGTCAGAGTGGATATATTTTTCTATTCCACCTTTTTCTTCGACTTTTTTATAAAAATCAACGAGCTGTTCGTAGATTTCTACAGCACTATCAACATCTATGTTTTGTTTTTTAGCTTCATTTTTTATCGTTTTAATGGAATTTTCCGATTGAGAATCTGCTTGTTTTTTGATTTCAGCTAGTATATTTTTGATTTCTGTTTTAGGCATCTAATCACAAACCTCTCTTATGTTTTTATTAAACCCATTGCTGCTTGTCTATATAATAGCAATAACTGGCGTCAGTGTAAAGTAATCACAATGGTTCTAACGGGGCGCATGGTAAAAAAGCATTAGGTCACAAGTATCATTTTTCCTTTACAAAAAAAATAAAAATGCGAAAGCGCTTCTTATGAGGCGATTTTAGGGAAACTCATTTTTTTATTTTTTAAAAAACTATAGATTTTTTTTGAAATTGGTGTAAAATTTTATATTGCAGGTATAAAAATCTATTTTTTTGAAAAATGAAGGGGTGAAGGTGCGAAAACCAATACACATGGATGGATATATTTTTTCACTAATTAAAATTTTAGTTGTTTTAGGGGCGCTCGCAGGGATCTCCTACTTCTTGGTTAAAAAAAATAGGCAATCCGCTCGTTTACGCAAAAGCGAAAACGGCAAGATCTTGCTGCAAGACACGTTATATGTGTCGAATCAATTGAAAGTACTTCTTCTCGAAGTCGAAGGACAAAAGATGATGACAGTTATTTCCAATAATAACGTCCAAACAACACCGTTAACTAATAAAGCAAATACAGATGAAAAATTTTCGGAAATGTTATCGAAAGAGGAGCGTAAGGTAAATGTCTAAAGTGAGTTCTGGGACTGTTTTTAAATTCTCCTTTGTTTTTTCATTTGTATTTTTATTACTCGTTTGCTATCCGTTGCGTTATGCAGAAGCGGCTGGATTTCTAAATGATTTTTCAATAAACGGAACGAGTGGCGTCAACTCGAATGTCAGCTTGTTCTTGATTGTTACTTTGTTATCACTTTCGGCATCGATCGTTTTGATGTTTACTCATTTTACTTACTGCATCATCGTTTTAGGTTTGACGAGACAGGGGCTTGGCGCGACTAACTTGCCGCCTAATCAGGTTCTCGTGGGATTAGCACTTTTTTTAGCTATTTTTATGATGCAGCCTGTTGCGAATGAATGGTATCAAGATGTGTGGAAGCCGGGGCAAAAGGAAGAGTGGAAGGCCTCGAAAGTATGGAAAGAGACGCAGCCGATCTTAACGACGTATATTGCTAAAAATACATATCGGCATGACATAAACATGATGCTCAAGGCAGAGGGCAAAAAAGCGGTGGCGAAAAAAGAAGATGCTTCGCTAATGGCATTGATGCCGGCATTTATTCTGACGCAGATCACGCAAGGATTTTTGACCGGAATGTTTATCTATCTGGCCTTTGTCTTTATTGATCTGGTCGTAAGTACGCTCTTGATGTATTTAGGGATGATGATGGTGCCGCCAATGACGATCAGTTTGCCTTTTAAGATCCTCGTTTTTATTTTTATCGGCGGGTACGGCTTGATAACGAATATGATGTTTCAGACAATTCACTTTTAGAGGGAGAATGCAATGAATTTAACGCCAGTCATGGAAGTGTTCCAAAAGTTCTTTTACAGCGGTTTGACGATCATCTTACCAGTTTCGATCGTCTGTCTTGTCGTCGTGATCTTAGTTGCGATCATTATGGCGATGATGCAGATTCAAGATCAATCGCTGACATTTTTACCGAAAATCATTGCGTTTGTGGTGGCGCTGTTTATTCTTGGCCCTTGGATGTTTGGACATATGACGGATCTCATCGTCAGTATCTTTGCTAAAATACCCACTATGATTCAGGTGTAAACATGGAATTTCAGTTTTTATTGGCAACCGTTATTGCATTTAGCCGGATCGCAAGTTTTATTTATTTTTTTCCTTTATTAAAAAGTACCGCAATTCCTAACAGCGTGAAGGTTATTTTCGGATTGGCGCTTTCTTTTCCGGTAGCAGGAATGGTGAAAGTCGGCAATATCCACACGCTGACAGATTTATTGATCCGTGTTTCTGCGGAGGTCGTTTTCGGACTTGCTTTAGCGAAATTGATCGAAATGATCGCGCTGGTTCCTAAAATGGCGGGCTTTATGATCGATTATGATCTAGGATTTTCGCAAGTCAATTTGATTGATCCATCTTATGGCACACAAAACTCGATTACAGCTGCCATTTTAGATACATTTTTTGTGATTGTTTTTCTTTCTTTACAGGGGCTGGATTACCTGATGTTTTACTTACTTAAATCCTTCCAGTTTACTGCCTCGATCCAGATATTGTTTGAGCAAGGCTTTATCCGCCTGCTGATCGCCACGCTTGCTTTTGCGCTTACTTCAGCGGTCTCGCTCGCGCTACCGATCATGGGAAGCATTTTTATCGTCAACATCATTTTAGCGTTTATTTCTAAAAGTGCACCGCAAATCAATATTTTCATGAATGCGTTTATGGTCAAGATCACGCTGGGGATTTTTATTCTGGCATGTGCGGTTCCGGTCATCAGTACGGTGTTTCGACATCTGACAAATGATATGATCCAGCATTATATCTCATTTTTTGATAGTTTACTCAAGAACTAGGGGAGGCGTTGTAGATGGCGAAGGATAATAAAACCGAAAAACCAACGCCTCGCCGTATCAAAAAGGCCAGAGAGGAAGGCAATGTTGCGAAGAGCAAAGAGCTGAATAATGCGTTTTCGCTATTGATCGTTGCGGGGATGATTTTCTTTTTTGGCAAGTGGTGGATCGGCAACATGGTCGCTGCATTCAAAGCACTCTTGGAACAGCCGCCAACTCTCGGCAATGCTTCCAGCTATTCCTTATTTTTCATTTTGCAGTTTGGGAAAGTATTGCTGCCTGTGATGGTGATGGTCTTAGTGATCGGGATCTTGAATTACGCGGTCCAGGTTGGTTTCTTGTTTTCTGCGAAGTCGATCAAACCGCAGTTCAAACGACTCAATCCGGCTAATTACTTCAAGCGGGTCTTCAGCGTAAAAGGAATCGTGGAAGTGGTCAAGGCACTCCTCTTGATAACATTGCTTTCGGCGGTTGCCTATAAAGGTTTCCAAAGTCATTTGCAGACGTTGATCAGCTTTACCGGTCAAAATTGGCTTTACTCGCTTCGGCAGATTTTGCAGTTATTCAAAAATGAGTTTTTAGCACTTTTTCTAATTATTGTCGTGATCGGGCTGCTCGATTTTCTGTATCAGCGCTATGAATATAAAAAAGGGCTGCGGATGTCGAAGCAGGATATCAAAGAAGAAATGAAAGATTCAGAGGGTCGTCCGGAAGTGAAGCAGCGGCAGCGGAGTATTGCTAGAGGACTGCTACAGGGGGCGATCACCAAGAAAATGCTGGATGCGACTTTTGTCGTCAACAACCCGACACACATTTCCGTCGTGATGCGCTATGACAAAGGAAAGGATCATGCGCCGAAGCTGCTTGCTAAGGGAGAAGATGAGCTGGCTTTGTTCATTCGGCAAATCGCAGAAACGGACGGGATCCCGATGATCACGAACAGACAAGTAGCGCGGATGATCTATTATTCGACGAACGAAGAAGAATACATCCAAGAAGATCTGTACGCTGCGGTGATCGAAATAATGAAAGAACTGATGGATAAAGAGCAACTCTCGTTTTGAGAAATAGGCTTGAGAGAAAGAGGATTACTGAATGGGAAATTTAGGGACATTGAAGAAATATTTTGCCATATTAGTTGCGGTATCGTTTGTGATCGCGCTTATCCTACCATTGCCACCAATTGTGATCGACCTTGTTTTGGTCACGATTTTGGCAGTGGCTGTTTTGGTATATATGAGAGCTACAACGATCAGAGACTGGGCGGAATTAAAATCTTTCCCGACATTACTGTTACTAATGGGGATATTTCGTGTTTCTATCAATATTTCAACAACAAGGGCGATCTTAACAACTGGCGATCCGGGACAAGTCATCAAGCAGTTTGGGAACTTCGTGATCGGTAATAATTTCGTGGTCGGAATCGTTATCTTTATCATTTTGATCGTTTTCCAATTTATCGTGGCGAATGGTTCCTCCCGTACTGCAGAAGTGGCGGCGCGTTTTACCTTAGATGCGCTTCCGGGGAAACAAATGGCGATCGATGCGGATCTCAATCAGCGGCTGATCACGGAAGTGGAGGCAAGGCAGAAGCGTTCGGATCTCAATATGCAGACGGAATTTTACGGTGCGATGGATGGTGCCGGTAAATTTGTAAAGGGCGATGTGCTGTTTACAGTTTTGCTGGCGGTTGTCAATATCGTCTTCGGTCTGATTGTCGGTATGGTCCAAGGAAATCTCTCTTTCGGCGATGCGGTAGTGAAATATACAGAGCTTACGATCGGGGATGGAATCGTCAGCCAGATTGGTTCGCTTTTAATGGCGATGTCAACGGGTGTGATCGTAACGCGAGTATTTGACGGCGAAGAGGATAACGTTGCGGTCGGCATTTTCAAAGAATTGATGCAGAACGCGATCGTGGTTTACACGCTGGCGGCAATGTTTGTTCTCATGGGGATATTTAGCCCGCTGCCGACATTCCCGTTCTTACTGATCGGTGGAGCGCTTGGCGTACTTGGCTTCCGCACACAATCAGCATTGAGCAAGAAAAAGCGGTTGGAAGCAGATATGGAAATGGCACAGCTAAAAGCCGAATCCAAAGCAGCCGAAGAAGAACAGAATCAAGCATTCGGTGCTGCGCAGGAAAAATATCCAGTCGTAGTAGAACTTGGATTGAATATTGCTGCATTGGTCAAACAAAAAATCAATGGCGAAACGGCGAAAGATAAGGTTATCCTGATGCGGAAGTCGATCATGCAGGATCTTGGAATCGGCGTCCCCGGCATCAATTTTAAAGATAATACCAGTTATCGGCCGCGCGGTAAATATGTGATCAAGATCAAAGGCGTGCCGATTGCGGAAGGGATTTTAAAAGCGGGACATTTACTTGCTCTTAAAACTCCAGGTGTGATGGTCGACCTCAACGCAGAACCGACGAAAGATCCGATTTTCGGTGAAGACGGTTACTGGATCTTGCCAGGAGAACTGGAAGATGCACAGCTCAAAAACTACCAAGTACTTGAGCCGCTCAGTATCCTTATCACTCATTTAGACGTTGCACTACGCAAAAATCTGCATGAGCTCCTGATGCGTCAGCAAATCAAAGAGCTGATCGATGGTTTGGCAGATGATAATCAGATCCTCATTGATGAGATCAAGAAAAAGGAAATCGATTATTCCCTTATCCAAGGCGTATTGAAACAATTATTAAAAGAAGGCATTTCCGTCCGCGATCTGCCGACTATCATCGAAGGGATTATCGACGGTCAGACCATTTATCCAAATGATTTAGATGGAATCACTTCTTTCGTTCGCGAACGGATCTCGAAAGTCATCTGCGAGCAGGCGAAGAATCAGGACGGCAAAATATACGCTTTGCTACTGCAAGACTCGATCGAACTCGATACCGAGATCGTCACCACTCCCTATTACGGTTACGCGCTCAATTGGGAGCTGGAAAAAGAGATCCCTGTTATGCAGAAAATCAAAGAAACGATCCAAAAAGCACAACTTACTGGCCGCGAACCAGTTGTTCTCACAAGACGAAAAGACTTTCGCTTCGGCTTTGTCCGTGTTTTGGAAAGATATCAGATCGATATCCCGGTACTCGCGATCAGCGAGCTTTCCCCAGAAACGGAAGTAGAACAAATTGCACTGATTGATGGTGCGCAAGGTGGTGGATAAAAATGACAAATCAGCTGATCGAGAAAATCGAAGTATTTAAAGCAGAAACGAAAAAAGAACTGCATAAAAAAATTCGTGAAGCTTCTAGCGGACCTTATAAAATCACAGATGAACGTGTTCGCCGGCTTGGTATTTTCAAAAAGCAATACGAAGTGACAGCAGTCATCACGAAGCAAGTTTCCATTGCGGACGGCAGACAGGATTTTGCCGAAAGATTAGAAGAAAAGATCCTGCGGGAGCGACCGAAAGATGCGATGCTGCTCAAAAAGGAAAAACTTTTGGAAATGTTGGCAGCAGGAGCAGAACTTGCTCAGTCAACGCCGCTTTTAGAAGAAAAAAAGATCACCCAGGCAGATTTCGAATCACTACGGGCAGAACTGGCAGCAGCAAACAAACAACTGTCCGAAAAATTATATCAAGAACGCATAGCCAGCAGCGATTTTGTCCGTTTCTTGAAAAAGATCGGAATCGATAGCAGTTATCATCCCCGTTTTATCAAACAAGTCCAAAAAGAATTGGGAGCAGTCGAAAGTCTGCATGAGGACGACTATCTGCCGTGGCTGAGATTAGCGATCGAAAAATCGATCCCGCCTTATCGGCCCGTCATACTAAAGCAACAACGGATCATTTCGCTGATTGGACAGACAGGCGTAGGAAAAACGACGACATTAGTCAAACTAGGCTGGCAGCTACTAGAACAAGGGGAAACGGTCGGCTTCATTACAACTGATACCTTCCGATCCGGTGCCGTCGAGCAGTTTCAAGGCTATGCCGATAAACTGGAAGCAGAGCTGATCGTGGCAAAGAGTCCAGAAGAGCTGAAAGAAGCAATCGATTATCTTACTTTTGTCAGCGGCGTCGACCATATTTTGATCGATACAGTTGGCAGAAACTATTTCGACGCAGAAACGATTGCAGAATTAGATGCTTATTATCAGATCATTCAACCTGACCTTACGTGCTTCGTATTTAACGCCAATAGTAGTACTGCTGACATTCAATTGATACTAGGCAAACTCGAAAATATTCCGATAGACGGTTTTATTGTTACTAAATTAGATGAAACAGCGCTATTAGGAAATTACTACCGCTTTACGCAAGAATTAACGCAGCCGATTCTGTGGGTCACAGACGGACAAACTATTTCCGAGCATATCCATATGCCAAGTGAACGCTGGGTTACAGATCGCTTGTTGGAAACAGACCACAAGGGAGGTAATGAGGTATGAAAGGACTTTATATCGGCGCAGCTGGAATGATGAACTACATGAAGCACCTCGACGTGCATTCCAATAACATCGCCAATAGTGAAACGGCCGGCTTTAAATTCGACCAGCTGACGAGCCAAGCGATGTCGCGCAAGCAAGTACAGTTTAATCAGGCAGATAGTGCGAAAACGATCGGCAGTGTCGATTATGCCGTACATCCGAATCAGACATTCGTCAACTTGAAACAGGGCTCCATGCAAGTTACTGGCCGCGATCTGGATTTCTTTCTCCATGATGCCGACTCGGAAGCTGGCAGTAGTTTCTTCGTTGCTGGTAAGGACGGCGAAACCTTTTTGACACGAGGCGGTTCTTTTTATTCCGACCAGAATGGTTTCTTGAAAACAAGCGACGGTGCTAATCTGCTGGCCGAAAACGGTACGGCGATTCAAGTGGGAGCACAGACGAAGGTCACTGTCGACACAGCCGGAAATATTCGCCGTGCGGACACTAATGAACTGCTTGGCAAACTACAAACTAAATTTATCGCAGCTGATCAGCGAGGTAATCTCGAAAAAAACGGATTAGGACAACTGACACTCAAGACAGGAACGATTCAAGGGCTTCCTGCTGGCAGGGCGCTGATCCAAAATGGTGTGCTGGAATCTTCTAATGTGGATATGAGCACGGAAATGGTGGAACTGATGGATAATCAGCGCATGGTCCAAGCATCGAGCAATATCATCAAGATGTTTGATACAGTTTACGATAAAGAATCAAGCGGACTACTTAGAAACTAATCTGAAATAAAAAAGGGAGGGGCTAAGCATGATCCCCAATTTAGAAAAAGATTATTATTTTTTTATCCGCGCAATCAAAAAAGAGTTTGGTCTTAGTTTGCATCTATATAAAGAAACACAGATGAAAAGAAGGATCTTGTCATTTTTGACAAAAAAAGGGTTTCAAACATTTGGGGAGTTTTTTAACCAGTTAAAACATAATTCGCAGCTGCTGGATGATTTTATTAGTCTGATCACGATCAATGTTTCCGCCTTTTTCCGCAATCGGCAGAAATGGCTGCAATTGGAAGAAGCAATCATTCCAAAGCTCGCGGAAGAGACGCGGGGGAGGATCAAGATCTGGAGTGCTGCTTGTTCTTCTGGGGAAGAGCCTTACACACTATCGATCTTGATGAACCGTTGCATGAATCGGCAGAACTATGAGATCGTCGCCACTGATATCGAACCGGCGATCTTGAAACGAGCTGTGATCGGCAGGTATTCGCCGCGGCAGCTGGAAGAGCTGACACCGGAAGAGAAAGAGCAGTATTTCGATAAACATCCAGATGGTACTTATGAGATATTGAAACAATATCGGCAAGCCATTCGCTTCAAACGTCATGATCTTTTAAATGACGAGTATGAAAAACATGTGGATCTGATCGTCTGTCGAAATGTCTTGATCTACTTTACCGCTGAAGGAAAAGATGCAATATACAGAGGGTTTGCAGCGTCGCTTCGCAAAGGCGGGATCTTATTTTTAGGTGGATCTGAACAAATATTGAATCCGGCAAGTTATGGTTTTGCGCTACTAGAAAACTTTTTTTACATAAAACTATAAGGGGTGAATGAAATGACGAGAGAAGAAAGTATCAAACGTTTAACTTTTTTTGAAGACAAACCGGGATTAGCTGAGCAGATCCTGCGGCTGGAAAAACAGGAACAGGTTTTTCTGCCGAATCAGTTTGAAATCAAACAGACGAGTGGGTATGAGATTGGGGAAAAAATCGTCCTGCTGGGAAGACTAGAAAATTTTTATTTCATCGGCATCAAAAAAACGGATGCATCGCTTTACCAATGTCAGGCATTTGTCGGGGAAGCAAGTGCGAAAGCGTTTTTCGTGAACTTGCCGGACATCGAAAAAGAACTGATGGCATTTTGGCTGAACGAAGTGGAATTAGTCCGATAAAACAGAAAGAAGGGATAGAATATGGAAATAACAACGATTATTGGGTTGATTCTTGCGGTCATAGTCATTGCCGGATCATTTTTGATCCAGCACATCTCGCTGGCGATGCTGTTTAGTGCCGAAGCCTTGATTGTTATCATTTTAGGAACGATCACGAGTGTTTTGATGGCACATCCGTGGAATGATGTGAAAAGAGTTCCGCAGCTTTTCAAAGTGTTGTTCACGACCGAAAGCGGCCCAAGTAAAATCGAAGTCTTGCGAACATTCAAGGAATATGCGGATACGATCAGACGAAGTGGTGTACTTGCTTTGGAAGAAGAAGTCGACGAGATCCCGGATAAGTTTCTGCGTCGCGGATTGCGTTTAGTTGTTGATGGCCAGTCTTCGCCGGAATTTCTGCGTGAAACGATGGAAGAAGAAGTTTCCTCGATGGAAGAACGACATGAAAACTACGCGAAGATCTTTGCGTCAGCAGGATCTTATGCACCGACCCTTGGAGTGCTCGGGGCGGCGATGGGACTTATCCATGCGATGGGGCAGATGTCCAATCCGGATAAGCTGAGCGAGGCGATCGCGGCGGCATTCGTATGTACGATTTTCGGTATCTTTACGGGTTACGTACTTTGGAATCCGTTTGCGAATAAATTACGGATAAAATCACGTCAGGAAGCGCATAAGCGTTATATGATCATTGAAGGCGTTGTCGCGCTGCAGGAAAGGAATGCACCGCGAATGATAGAAGAACGGTTATTGTCATTCTTAAGTCCACAAGAAAAGGATGCGCTGCTAAATGGAGACGGAGAAAAAACGAAACAAATGGAGGCGGTCAGCAGTGAGGCGTCGCAAGAAACACTCTGAGGAACATGTGGACGAATCATGGCTGCTCCCGTACAGTGATTTACTGACATTGCTTTTAGCTCTTTTTATTGTTTTATTTGCAACCAGCTCGATCGATGCGAAAAAATTCGAACAAATGGGAAATGCGTTTAAAAAAATCGTGGACGAAGGTGCTGCCGGAAATCAGGCACATGTCGCGAAAAGCAAAGACCCGACCAACATCAGTGCTGACGCGATCGAAAAAGCCATGGCAGCTCAAGATAAGCAGAAATCAGCAGCAGCTTCTAAAAAAGCATTGGAAAAACAGAATAAAATGCAACTCGAAGCTTTCAAGAAAAAGCTGGATAGCTACATTTCCACCGAACATTTAGAAGCGAAGTTGAGTACAAGATACGCAAACGATGGCTTGCTGATCACGATTCGTGATGATATTTTGTTTGACTCGGGAAGTGCTGAACTGAGTGCTAGCAAACGGAAAATCGCCAAAGAGATCGGTATGCTTTTTAAACAAGGCGACAGCAAAATGGAGGGGATCATCTCTGGACACACAGATGATGTCCCGATCCATACCGCAACTTACAAATCGAACTGGGAATTAAGTGCAGCTAGAGCTGTTAATTTCATGGAAGCGATCATTACTGAGAATACATCGCTTGATCCGGGGCTTTTCAGCGCACGCGGTTATGGCGAATACAAGCCAGTCGCTAAAAATGATAATGCGGTAGATCGTGAAAAAAACAGACGGGTCGAGATTATGGTCAGACCGCTGAACAACAAAGTGGAGGAAGAGTAGATGCAGATATATGTAGCCGGTTCCCACCGTTTAAGCGAGTGGGATAAAAAGGAAATCTATCAGTATTTAGAAAAATATGCGGCTGTGAATCATATCCATTTATTAGCGTTCAAATCGATTGAAAACGAAGTCCTGCGGTTTTTCTTAGAGAATGAAGCCCTGGCACCGCGGCTTTCGGTCTACACGCTACCTTCGCTGGAATGTTTGCCTGAGCCGTTTTGCGGAGCAATCACATATCTGCAGGAACTTGGCGCTTCGCATCAGCATTTTTATTATTATGATACCCAGATCGCTAAAACGAAATTAGAATTATTTCAAGAAGCGATCATTGAAAAAATGGATTTAGTTTGTTGTTTTTATAACGGCGATAAGCCGGCAGATATGATTCCAGTAGATGTGGCCAAACAGCTAGGCGTGCAAAGTGCGATCTATGACTTGCCTAAGCAGAAGAAGCATCTCATTTATCGGAGCAATGGGGATAAGATAAGACTAGTAAATTAATTGAGGAAGAGGGAGAATTATGCGACCATTAATTTCAATTTGTATGATAGTAAAAAATGAAGAAGCCGTTTTAAGACAAAGTTTGGCTTCTTTCCATGAGTTTGTTTCTGAGATCGTGATTGTAGATACGGGGTCTACAGACGATACGAAGAAAATCGCCAGCGAATTTACCGATAAAGTTTATGACTTTGAATGGGTAGGCAATTTTTCGGAAGCACGTAATTTTGCTGCAAAATATGCGACAGGGAAATGGATCGTTGTAGTGGATGCAGATGAATGCTTAGAAAAAGAAAATTATTTAGCAGTAGAAAGCTTCTTGAAAAGATTGACTCAAAAAGAAGAGATCTTTACAGGTGAGATCATCAGTTTCACTGGTGAAAAAGGAAGTGTTACTGTCACGAATAAAATGCCGCGTATTTACCGCAATAATGGGGATATCGCTTATCGCGGAGCTATTCATGAACAGTTATTCAATCGTCGCACAGGAAATACAGCTATTTCCGATTCTCCTTTGAAAATCTATCATTACGGGTATATGTCCGAAGTAGTCGACAGACAAGACAAAGTTGCCCGCAATCTAGAGATCTTGAAAAAAGAAATGAAGGAGGAGGAAAGTAGCGGCTTTGCAGAATTCAATTTGGGACAAGAACTATATCGCGAGCACAAATTTGAAGAAGCATTGCAGGCCTTTTCCAGAGCATTCCAAAAGCGCACAAGCAACCGCCTTGTCTGGGCAAAAATAAGTGCCCTCAATATCGCTAAGATCTTAGAAGCAAAAAAAGAATATGCCGATGCTTTAGCTATTTTGGAAGAAGCCCGCATTATTTGGCCGGATACGCCGGAATTCTTCTTGAAGAAAGCCGATATCAAACGCGCGCTCCATCAGCTCCCGGATGCAAAGAAAATCTATCATTATCTGATCGAGCAAACGGCAGTGATCTTCCAGCCGATCGCTTATTATGAAGCAACTTCTTTTCTGCCGCATAAAGCGCTTGGCGACATCTATCAAGTCGAGAAGGACTATGTCAAAGCAATCAAACATTACTCACTTGCCTATCAGCAAAACAGCAGCGACTATGAAGTGAAGTACCAAATGATCCAGCTGCTCAGCAAATTCCATTCGCCAAGTGAAGTGTATGACTTTATTTCACGCCACGGCTTCATTGAAAATGAAGAAGACGGCACGAAGATACTTTCTTTCACGACGCAATTAGGATTGGGGAATCTGTCAGCAATCATATTGAACAGCATGCCGGACTTAAATATCGTCTTGCAAGAGATCATGCAAGTGAAGATCCAAACCATTCAAAACATCTTCCCAGTGATCAGCAAGCAAGCTATTTTAGCTGGGATCCGAACCAACCTGATCGACGTGGCAGATTTATGTATCTGGCATTTTGAAAATGGCACATTGCCTATCGAACAGATCATGAAGAATAGCAATGCCGGCGAACTTTACCAATTCCTTTACGAAAATGGACCAGCTGTCGAGGAAGAACTCTACTTGTTCGTTATGGAACGCGGGATCGCGCTTGGCAAAGGCGAATTCATCGATCAATTATTAGTACTGCGCAGTCATTATGAGGATAGCATCAATAGCAGGATCGCGGATCTATTTTTCCAATATGACTATAAAGATATCGCGCTTGATCTATATAACACCGTAGATGCCAGTGCTGTTACTAAAGAAGGACATTTAAATTTGATCCAGTATTTAGTGGAAGAAAACATCACAGAGGAAGCATTATCGATCGTTGAACGTGGCCTTGATAATTTCGCCGCAGATTTCCGCTTTCATGAATGGGCGATCTTGCTGGATGAGACGAATCGAGAAATGCGTATCAGTGAGGCGATCGATGAATTCCCTGACAGCACGTATTTAGCAGAACTGCAAGGGAACTTGATCGATCTGGAGTCTGTAAACAAATAACCGAATAAGGGAGGTCAGCGTAATGGCTGAAGAAAAAGGTATTTTACTGCAAAGTGGAACAAATGAATTGGAGATCGTGACGTTTACGATCGGGCAAAACTTGTTTTGTATCAACGTATTGAAGGTAAAAGAAATCATCCAACCGTTAGAAGTTACCCCAGTGCCAGATTCGCATATGGCGATCGAGGGCGTTTCGCAGGTGCGCGGAGAGATCATGCCTGTCATCAATTTGGCACGCGTAATGAAATTACCGGAAGTAGATCCTGCTGATACGAAATTCATCATTACAGAGCTTAACCAAATGAAAATCGTCTTCCGCGTCGATGAAGTACACCGTATCCAACGTATTTCTTGGGAACAGATCGAAGAACCGGAAAAACTATCCATCGGTCTAGAAGATTTGGCAGTCGGAATCGTTAAATTAGATGGCAACATCATCCTGCTGCTCGATTATGAAAAAATCATCTATGAGATCAGCGGTAATTCGGACTTTGCTATTTCCGGAGAAGATAAAGTCAGCCAAGTCGTCAACCGTGAGGAAAAAACGATCTACATTGCGGAAGATTCCCCGATGCTTCGCCAGCTGCTTGAGAATACCCTTCACGAAGCCGGCTATAAGAACCTACACTTCTTTGTAAATGGGAAAGAAGCACAAGAACACATTTTCCGATTATTAAAAGAACAAAAAACGCAGGCTTTCGATAAATTGAATTTATTGATCACCGATATTGAGATGCCGCAAATGGACGGACATCATTTGACAAAAAGCATCAAAGAAGATGAGATCGGAAAAGAATTGCCGATCGTTATCTTCTCCTCTTTGATCACAGATGATCTTCACCATAAAGGCGAGGGTGTCGGCGCGGATGCACAGGTCAGCAAGCCAGATATCCACCAGCTGATCCATATTATAGACGATCTTATTTTATAATCAATTAAAAAAATGGCGGGGAGCATATGGCTCTATAATGCCATTTTTTTAATTATAAAAACATTTTTTTATATTTTAAAACAAAAATGTTGATTTTTTAAAAAAACGGGTATATAATAAAAATATAGAAGAGCACAGCACTTCTTACATATCGAACTAGGAGGGAAAAACATGCAAGTAAATACAAATATTATCAGTTTAAAAACGCAAGAATACCTTCGTAAAAATAATGAAGGAATGAACCAAGCGCAAGAACGTTTAGCTTCTGGTAAACGTATCAATAGTTCCGTAGATGACGCAGCTGGACTTGCAGTAGTTACGCGTATGAACGCGAAATCTACTGGTCTCGACACAGCAAGCAAAAACTCTTCTCAAGGGGTTGACTTGCTTCAAACTGCTGACTCCGCACTTAGCTCCATGACTTCTATCTTGCAACGTATGCGTCAATTGTCTGTACAAGCTTCCAACGGTACATTCAGCGCTGAAGACCGTGGTCAATACAGCAAAGAATTCGGTAGCTTGATCAAAGAATTGTCTCACGTAGCAGACAGCACAAACTACAACAACATCAATCTACTTGACGGAAGTGCTGCAACTGTTGCAGTTCAAGCTTCTGACAAAGCTAACGACACAATCAGCATCGACCTATTTGATGCAAGTGCACTTAAAGATACTGACATCGCTGTAACATCTGTTGCTGCTGATGGTACTGAAACTGCTGCTACTGTAGCTGGTTATGAAGGTCTATCTGTTGGTACTGCTGCTGATGCACAACAAGCAACACAAGCGATCGACAGCTTGATCAACTCTATCTCTGACGGACGTGCTGTACTTGGTGCAGGTATGAGCCGCTTGAACTACAACATTTCTAACGTAAACAGCCAATCGATCGCTACCAAGCAATCTGCTTCTTCTATCCAAGATGCTGACATGGCTGCTGAAATGTCCGAACAAACAAAATACAAAATCTTAACACAAACTTCTATCAGTATGCTTTCTCAAGCTAACCAAACTCCTCAAATGCTTACGCAATTGATTAACGGTTAATTTTTGAAATAAATAGCTAGATTTTATCGAACATTGTTATCCCCTTGACCCTTCGTCACCCCGGACGAAGGGTTTTTTATAATAAATTGTAAATTTTTTTAAAAATATTTGTTTTTATAATAAAAAAGGTAGAAATAACTTATTTTTTATTATAAAATGTTATTATGCAGTTTTTTTAAAAAACAAAATGAACGGAAGAATAGAGGGAGTTGTGTTTGGTGAAATTATTGATTGTCGACGATGCGATGTTTATGCGCACTATGATTAAAAACATTGTAAAAGATAGTGACTTCGAAGTGGTGGCAGAGGCAGAAAACGGTCTGGAAGCTGTTAAAAAATATGAGGAGTTCAAACCGGATCTCGTAACGCTGGATATCACAATGCCGGAAATGGACGGTCTGGAAGCCCTTGCCCAAATCATGGCGAAAGATCCAAATGCGAAAGTTATCATGTGTTCCGCAATGGGGCAACAGGGAATGGTCGTAGATGCAATCAAAAAAGGAGCAAAAGATTTCATCGTGAAACCGTTTCAAGCTGACCGTGTATTAGAGGCTTTAGAAAAAGCATCACAATGATAGATGCCAAAGGGAAATGAGGTTGGAATAAGGCATGAGTACAGATATGATGGAATTGTTCATTGAAGAAGCGACGGAACATTTGCAAGCATTGAATGACAACGTTCTGGAGCTGGAGAAAGATCCGCATAACAAGCAGCTTATCAGCGAGATTTTTAGATCCGCACATACTTTCAAAGGGATGTCAGCAACCATGGGATTTACAAATGTTGCTGATTTGACGCATGCCATGGAGAACGTTCTCGACGCTGTGCGCAAAGATGAGTTAGTCGTAACGGAACATTTAGTAGATATCATTTTTTCTTGTACTTCTCATTTAGAAACAATGGTAGCCGACATTTCCGAAGGTGGTCAGGGTGCAGCCGATATTTCCGCGACCGTGAAAGATTTAGAAAGCCTGCTTAGCGGCGAAGAAGTAATCGAAACAGAGACAGAAAAAAGCTATGAACTTAGCATTGAGATCGATCAAAATGCGATCCTCAAAGCAGTTCGTGCGGTCATGTGTCTGGAACGACTCGGTGAATTGGGCACGATCACCAAAACGCTCCCGGAAGCAGAAGCGATCGAACAGGAGCAGTTTGAGCAATCTTTCCAAGTATTCTTGGATACTACCGAAAAAGAAGCGCTGATCAAACAGACGATCCTCAATATTTCGGAAGTGAAAGCGATCGAGATAAAAGAAGTCGCAACCTTAGAAACACCAATTCAGACAACTGCAGCAACACCGCAGAAAAAGGTCCAAAAAGTAGAAAGCAAAAGCATCCGTGTTCAATTAGAGAAAATCGAAAAACTAATGAATATTTTTGAAGAGAGTGTCATCGAGCGAGCGAAAATCGATGAGATCGCTGAAAAAACACATAATAAAGAACTAATGGAACATTTAAAACGGTTTGGTACGATCTCAAAAGAGATCCAAAACGGTCTACTAGAAATGCGGATGGTTCCGATCGACAGCGTGTTTAACCGGTTTCCCAAAATGGTACGGACACTCGCAAAAGATCTTGGCAAAAAAATCGATTTGATCATTGAAGGCGCAGATACCGAAGTCGATAAGATCGTTATCGATGAAATCGGCGATCCGCTTGTTCATTTGATTCGCAATTCCGTCGATCATGGTGCTGAGACTATCGAAGTAAGACGAGCAAAAGGGAAGCAAGAAACGGCGACGATCCGCTTAGAAGCATTCCACAGCGGCAACAATGTCGTGATCCAGATCAAAGACGACGGCGCAGGGATCAACAAGCAGAAAGTCACTGAAAAAGCGATCAGCAATAATATCATCACCCAAGCAGAATCGACTAAAATGACAGATACAGAGATTTTTGAATTGTTATTCGCAAGTGGTTTTAGTACAGCTGATAAGGTTTCCGACCTATCCGGCCGAGGCGTGGGGCTTGATGTCGTGCGGAATACGATTTTAAAGATCGGTGGTAAGATAACTGTTGATTCTGTAGAAAATCAAGGTTCAACCTTCCGGATCGAGATTCCACTAACATTGTCGATCATTCAGTCGATGTTGGTAGAAACGAATGAACGGCGTTATGCATTGCCGCTATCCGGTGTAGCAGAAGCCATTACGATCGAAGCAAAAGAAATCCAGCTGATCAATGGCAAAAATCTTATCAACTATCGCGACAGTATCATCGAGGTGATCGATCTGGGCGAGAAATTTTATGAAGACAAGCTAGCAGAAAACGATGAATGCTTGCTACTAGTCGTTAAAAATGAAAAACGGACATTTGGCCTGGCAATCAAAGATATCATCGGTCAACGCGAGATCGTTTTGAAAACACTCGGCGGATTCTTCAGTGAGACGATGATCAACTTCTCAGGTGCCACGATCCTTGGAGATGGGAAAGTCGTTCTCGTCATTGATCTAGATAAGTTTTAAAAGGAGTTGACCAACATGGCGGAACAAGTTTATCAGGTAGAACTTCCTGAATGGGAACCAGTACCTAAAGGGAACCGTGATACTGGCGACCTGAAGCAAGTGGAGAATATCGGCGTCAATCTGATTGTCCGTCTCGGTAAAAAGCAAATGCCCGTGAAAGATATCGCGCGGCTTAATGTAGGCGACATATTAGAAGTCGAAAAGAAACCGGGTCATAAAGTAGAGATTTTTTTAGATGAAAAAAAAGTAGGAATAGGGGAGGCGATCTTGATGGATGAGAATTTCGGGATCGTTATTTCAGAAATAGATTAGAGTGGGGATAATGGAATTAAAAGCATTTTCAGCAATAAAAATGAAAATCGACCAAGAAAAAAATGAGGTAAGAAAAGAACTTGCCCAGCTGCTAAGAAAAAAAGAAAGCCTCGAGGAAAAACTATTGCACGAACGGAATGTTTTTCTGTCCAGGGGAAAAGCGGCGCAAGGGACATTTAAAGCAGGGAGCATCCAAAGTACGAGTTTTTCGGCAGCGCGAATGCAGCAGTTGACGAAAGAGATCGACATCGTCCACACGTATGTGGAACAGACAGAAAAAAGGGTAGAAATACTGAACGAAAAAGAAAAACAAACGACCAAAATGAAAACAGCTTTCCAAACACAGGAGCAGCAAAAAATAGAGAGAAAAGAAGAGCAGCTACTCAGAGAATTAAAAATGCTATTGACGAAATAGAGAGGGAGATAGGTGTGCAGCTTCTTAAAATTTTAGTGGGAAATGATTTAAAGAACAGTCCGGCGGCACAGAAAAACAATGAGCATAATGAAAATAAGCCTTTCTTGAAAGGTTTATTTCCATTTCTCCTGGAAAAAAGTGGAGAAAAACTACCGAAAGAAACTACAGACCAGCAAGATCCGAAAGCAGGGACATGGATACCGCCACTGCCGGTCATGCTAGTCCCAGTGAAAGAACCACCGGACGAAAGTTTGAATGACCATAAACTAGCTGATAAAAAGGAAGAAAAACCAGCAGAAGTTTCAGATAAACCGCAGCCAACGCCACCACCTGCATCGGCTCTTACGGCAGAACCACCACCGTCGATCGTTGAACAGCTTCAGTCACTAGCTAGCTTTTCTTTACCAGCCAAGCAGAATACATCAGAACGAAATGTAAAAGGACAGCTTCAAGCAGAACCCACGCAAGCAATCCGCATACCGACTAAGGAAGGCGCATCAGAGTTGCCGGTTTCAATAGAACAAAAAGCAGATTCGCAAAAAGCTGCTCTCAAAGAGTTCTTAGAAACGATACCATTGCAGAAAGATTTTTCGAAATTATTGAAAAAGGAAGTTACTGTCACAAAAGTCAACCTTGCAGAGATGCAGAAAGAAGCTGTTCATGAAAAAGAAAACCAAACATCTGTAGTTTGGCTTGACAAAGCGGTGAAAGAAGCTGCCCGAAATGAGCCAACTTCGGAAGCGATCCCACTCAAAAAGCTCGACAAAGAACTCGCGGCTCAGATCGAACAATTGCAGAAATGGCAAGTCAAACAAAGTCATGCTTATTTGACACTAACACCGGCAGCACTGGGAAAAGTCGATGTTTTAGTTAAAAAAACACCAGAACAGATCCTCTTACATATCGAGTATGAAAAACAGCAAGTGAAGCCGAAGATCGAGCAAATGATGCACGATATGCAGCAACGAATGAAGGAACGTGGCATTGACGTTCTTGTTTCATTGTCAGAAAAGCAAGTGCCGAAAGAAGAGGCCGCCCAGCCGAATTTATTTGACAAGCGTGATTCCGGCCAAGGGAAAAAAGACGAGCAGCGTGAACAACAGAAACAGAAGCAAGACGAGGAACAGGTAGAAAAGGCATTAGAAGATTACGAGGAGGCGACATAGGATGGACGGAGTAAACGGAGTAGCCAGTAGTGCAGCAGGTGCAGCAAATAATGACAGCAATGCGCTGACAAATGCAGCAACCAATTCACTGAATAAAGATGATTTCATGAAACTGTTCTTGACCAGTTTGCAATATCAAGATCCTTCCAGTCCGCTGGATACAAACCAAATGATGTCGCAGATGTCGCAACTCGCGATGATGGAGCAGGTATCCAACATGAGTTCAGCAGTCAATAAACTGTCTGACCAAGCACAAAGTTCAGCCATGCAGTCTGCGGTCGGATTCATCGGCAAATCGATCAAAGGTGTCAATTTGAATGGCGACGTCGTAAGTGGACTTGTAGAAAGTATTCAGCAGACAACAAATGGGGTTATGTTGAAGTTGAAAGATAATGATACTGTCGTGCCACTCACTTATATAACAGAAGTAAATAATTAAAAATACGTTTAGAAGAAGAGGGGATAATCAAAAATGAATCAAACTATGTATACTGCAATTTCGGGAATGAACGCTTTTCAACAAGCATTATCAGTCACATCTAATAATATTGCCAACGCCAACACGACTGGCTATAAAAGACAATCAGTTGTGTTCAACGACCTTTTATACCAAAACACATTGGGCTCTGTAACGAGCGGCCTTTATGCAGGAACAAATCCGATGAGCTTTGGTTCCGGTACCAAGATCGGTGCTGTGATCACGGATTACACAGCAGGTTCGCCAACAGCTACTGGCCGTAATAAAGACGCTGCACTTCAAGGCAACGGCTTCTTTATTGCCGGCGACCGTTCTGGCGGGAATGCAGTTTATACACGTGATGGTAGTTTCGCTGTTTCAAGTGATAATTTCCTAACTACACAGTCCGGAAAATATGTCATGGGTTATGCAACTGATAAAAACGGTAACGTGATCGATGGCAATTTGCGTCCGATCCAAATACCACTTAACAGCGCGATTCCGGGAGAAGCGACTAAAAATGCGAAACTAAGCGGGAATATTCCAACAGACTGGAAAGGCAAAGACACATTGACATCGGAAATCTCCGTCTATGATGATGCTGGCGGTAGTCATAAGCTACAAGTCGAACTAAAAGACGGTACACGTGCAGCAGACGGAAGTATTTCTTACAGTTACGAATTGAAAATCGACGGCAATGCACTTACTCCTGCTAGAACCGGCACGTTGAACTACAACGCACAAGGCGAACTGACAAACGCAGCCGCTTTAGAAAATATCAATGTTAACCAAACGATCCAAGGGAAAAATGTTTCTTTTGATTTCGATCTTAGCAAAATGACAAACTATGAAACAGAGCAAGTATTCTCTCCTTCTTCAGACGGTAAAGGCGCAGCAACAGTAAAAGATTTCGCTGTAACGGACGCTGGTTATATCGCAGTCAGCTATTCAGACGGAACCATCATTCCAGTTGCTCAGCTTGGCGTAGCAACTTTCTCGAACGTGGATGGTCTTGTGAAAAATGGTAATGGGGAATACACACCAGGGTTATCTTCTGGCGATCCAGTATTCGGCGTAGCAGGACAAAACGGTGCCGGCGGTATTAGCGGCGCGTCCTTAGAAGGCTCCAACGTTGATCTTTCGCAAGAGTTTGTCAACCTGATGACCTACCAAAGCGGATTCCAAGGAAATACAAAAGTAATTCGAGTTGCCGATGATGTAATGAAACAAATCGTCAACTTAATCCAATAGGAGTTTATCCATGGAAATAAAAAATGAGATCCCGCTTCAAATCGATTTTGAACTCGGTAGAACCAATCAACAAGTAGGAAATTTACTCGATTTAAAAAAAGGGACGATCTTCCGACTGGAATGTTCCACAGCTAACGTCGTGAAGATCGTGATTGCCGGGACCTGCATCGGGTATGGCGAAATTTTGACCAAAGATGGAAAACTGTTCGTCAAAATAGTAAAACTTGGCGATGCTGCTGAGTCTGACGACAGGGAGTGAAGGGAAAATGAGTGATAAGTTAAGTCAAGAACAAATCGACGCGCTCTTAAACCAAATGAGCGAAGGGAAAGTCGTTGATGAAACCACAGAGATCGGCGAATATGGCAAGTTTCATCCGTATGATTTTCACAAACCGGAAAAATTCGGTCCGGAACATTTAGAAAGCTTGAAAACATTGAGTTCTGCTTTTGCGAAAAAGACGATCGAATATGTTTCCCAGCGAATCCGTCTGCCGATCCATACTGAAGCAATGCTGGCAGATCAAGTATCCTTTGCAAGTGAATACGTGGACACAATGCCGAACGACAGCTATTTGTTCTGCATTATCGACCTCGGCGATCCCGAACTTGGACAAGTTATTGTGGAATACGATCTCGCCTTTTTGATCTATATCCACGAATGTCTGACGGGCGGCAGCGCAAAGCGGAAGTTTAGCGAACGTCGTCTGCTGTCTTCTTTTGAAGAACTTGCCTTAAAAAGCTTAGTGGATCTATCCTGTCAGGCACTTCAAGAAAGCTTTAAGAGTATCCACCCGATCGAACCGCAGCTAGTAGCCGTGGAAACCAATCCAGCACTACTGCGTGTCACATCATCCAATGACATGATGGCGCTTATCAATATCGATGTCAAATCCGATTATTGGATCAGCACGATCCGCGTTGGCGTCCCGTTCTTCTCCGTAGAATATATTATGGAAAAACTGGAAAATGTGGTGGAATATACCTTTGACAAGAGCCGTAATTTCGATGAAGAAGTGGAACAAGAGATTCATCAAGTCGAAAAAGATGCGATCATCAAAGTGGGCGATATCAAAATGACACTAGCAGAATTGGATGAGCTCGAAGTCGGGGATTGCTTGCTGACAGAAACGCATGTCAATCAGCCGCTAAAAGGATATTTATCGAACAAATGGAAATTCGAAAGTTATATGGGAAAAAGCGGAACACAAAAAGCAATCAAATTTTTGCGCCATACGGAGAAAGCGCAGCAGGAGAGATAAGGAGTGGAGAAAGCGTTGTTAAACCAAGAGCCAACACAAATGGAGCTAGACGTGATCGGAGAAATAGCCAATATTTCGTTTGGCTCGGCATCCACCGTTTTATCTAGTTTATTAAATCAGCCCGTTACCATATCGACACCAAAAGTGGAAATCGTGGATCTTTACAATACCAAAGATGTTGAGATCCCGCACGTTGTGTTAGAAGTGAATTTCCATGAAGGTATCGAGATGAGCAACATCTTTATCTTGAAATCGGAAGTAGCCGCTGCTATGGCAGATCTGATGATGATGGGCGATGGAAAAGTAGACAAAGATGTGGAACTAAGTGAACTTCATTTAAGTGCTGTCCAAGAAGCAATGAACCAGATGATGGGACATTCTGCTACAGCGATGAGTAATCTATTTGACCGGATGATCGATATCACGACACCAAATATAAAAATTATTACTATCAAAGATCAATTAAAAGATTTCAAACAGCAAGATCTGATCAAAGTTTCCTTCGATCTCATTATCGGCGATTTGATCAGCTCAACACTTGTGCAGTTGATCCCTGTCGAAAAGGGGATCGAACTAGCGCATATTCTGCTTGGTGATGCTGCTCCAGTGGAAGAAGTCGAAGCAGAAACACAGCAAGAAACCAACGAGATCTCGCTGACACCAGAAGAACTCGATGTTTTTTTAGAAGTATGTAACATTGGGACAGGCTCGGCTTCAACGGTATTGTCTAAACTGCTGAACCGTAAAGTGACCCTCGCGATCCCTACCGCTCAAGTTATTGACAGCAAAGAATTTGATTATCCGGAGCGACCGTGCATCGTAACGACAGTGGAGTTTGTAGAAGGTCTGAAATCCAGCAATACTTTTATTATCAGTAAACAAGCTGCCTTAGTCATGGCGAATTTGATGCTTGGCGGAACTGGTGAGGTCGATGAAGATGCGGAACTGACGGAATTAGAGTTAAGTGCGATGCAGGAAGTCATGAACCAGATGATGGGTTACTCGGCTACCGCCATGTCGGAAATGCTTGGCAAAAAAATCGATATCAGCCCGCCAATCGTTGAAGTATGCAATGTCGGAGATGCCATGATCCAAAAAGATATCGACGGTGGAAAAACAGTCGAAGTGATTTTCCCGCTAGAAGTCGAATCACTTATCAAAACGCCAATGTACCAGATCTTCAATCCAGAACTTGCAAAAGAAATAGCCCACATGATGCTTTCCGTTCAGGAAGAAGTGCAAGCGGAAACGCCCGTGGAAGAAGTTGTGGAAACCCCACCAGCAGAACCGATCCAAGTGGAGAAAGCTACGCCGCAAATCAGCACTACCGAGACAGAAGCTGTGATCGACAGCATCCCCATTACACTGGAAGTGATCTTTGGGACTGCCAAAGTGAAACTAGCAGATTTTATCACATGGTGCGAAAAAGACATTGTGATCTTGAAAGAAAGCTACGAACAGCCTTTATCACTGCTTGCCAACGGTATCCACATTGGTTCCGGCACATTAGTACGCGTCAACGATCACTTTGGTATCAAGATAACGGAGCTGGAAAAGTAAATGAAGCAGCTGATTTTTCTTTCAGTAATCTTCGCTTTGTTCAGCAGCTATGCGTTGCACACCCATGCCGCAGAATACAGCATGCAATTAGCAGAGTCCCCGGAAACAGGTTTTCAAGTTGGTGACACCATTAGCGTGGAAGCCACACCGGGTCTAGTAGTCCTTAGTCATACTTCTGGGAAGCAGATTTTTATTCCTATCAATGCGGACGGAAAAGGGAGCTATACGATTCAGCCGCAGGATATGGCCGGTAATTATCAAGCAACGCTTTATACAGATACCGACCAATCTGCCCCCGTTATGGAACAGTCTGATTTTCTAAGTATTCAAGAACATGATACAGAAGCGGCTGAGCCAAAACTACAAATAGTCAAAACCGAAGCACAAATAACCGACAAATTGCGGAACCAACTAACTTCTGCGGATAGTCTTGCTGTCGTGATCGCTTCTTCCGAACAAAGTCTCAAGCAAGTGACATTGATCGGTAAGCAAGGCGAAAAAACCGTACAGCAGCCGCTGAAGCAATACATGTGGACACAAGACTACGAAGGAACGATGCCCTTCCGCGAATTCAGTCCAGATCAACCGATCCAGCTGACTGTCGAAGCAGTAACGTATGCAGATGAAAAAGGGAATATCGCATTGGAAGAGCAGCAATTGACCGCAGCACTGCCAGTCGAAAAGGCACTGCAAGTCCAATTAGACAAGCATACTGTAACGAAACCTAAAACGATACTCTATACGGGCCAAAAGCTAACGCTACGTGTCCAAGCACCATATGATCCAACAGCATTCCCACTTATGAGCGGTGAGGATGACCAAACAACGATCCCGCTGGATTGGCAGATAAAAGCAGGAACAAGTCAAGCAGTTGTCACCATTCCACCTGATTGGTCAGGAAAAGAGCTGCAATGGGGAGATTATCACTTTTTAGCAAGGATACATCAAGATCCCTTTGAAAGCTTACTACTCATAAAAAACGGTAATTCCCAGCAAAACGGGACGATTTTCTATCAAAACACAGATACGTGGCGTTTGACCGGACAGCTTTGGCCGGAATATCAAATGATCACTATCCAGCAGAATGCGCCGCTAGTATGGAATGGGCGAAAATTTCAAATGGATTGGAACCCGCTCTGGAATACAATCAAATGGCAAGATTGGGATGGCTCCGTACAAGAAACGGTTTTACCCTGGGATTTCAGTAAAACGGAAATAGTGGAGCCACCGAAAGTGCCAGCCAAGAAGCCGGATCTGCCAACAATGCCGCTGTCTAGCTCGAAACCGCTTGGACCTGCTGCAAAAGTACCACTTAAAACACCAACGTCGCAAAAAGCAAGGCCACTTTCCAAACATGCTCCGACATCGGCATCTGCTGTACGCCCAAGCAGCCAAACGACAGTGAAACATCAAAAGAGATCCTCCACGATCCCTTATTGGCTCGGCGGAGCAGTTCTTATCGGTTTTGTTATTGTTTCAGGAAATCGGGCGATGAAATTATAAAAAGGGAGGAATCAGGATGCGAGTAGATGGTATTCAAGAGAGCGAGACCCCTAAAACCAGTGTAGAAGCCGGGCTTACAAAATCACCATATTCTGAAGCACAAACAGCACTGAAGCCAGCCATGCTACCGGAAGCGGATCAAAAAGAAGATGCGCCCCCGCTCGTTTCCTTTTCTTTCAAAGAATTAGCGGCTCTTCAGACAAATTTGCAGAGTGATGAGCTCCAGCTCTACATGAAACTCATCAGCAATAATCAAGACAAAGTACAAGACCTGCTCTATCTGCTTACTCGTTCCGGAATCATTTATTCGACCGACAGCGAAAAATGGCGACAAATAACGAGAGAAATCACCAGACAATTAGAATCATTAGCGGGCAAACAAGAAAGACTGCTTGCTTATTTTAATAACCAGCCGGCCTATCAAAGCTTTGTTGAGATCAACCAGACGATTTTGAAAGAATGGCAGCAGCTGATTGAACGCATCCCGCTACTTCGCTTTGGTCTTGCAGATAAAGTCGATTTTATCCAAAACATGCAGGATACTTTTCATACAATCAATCGTCATGCCCGCATGTGGAGCGACCTTCAAGGCGTCACCGAACCTTCTCCACGATTGGAAGTCTTTGTCGCTGCTAAAGAAGAAGCTAATTGGATGACGAGGATCATTCAAGAATTCAATCACATTTTTCATGCGCGTCACCTAATGGCATACGAACTTCAGACCGAGAACGTCAATATTTGGAAACTCGGTACCGCCTTTTTGAAAAAAATGAACGCTTATCTGCCGACAATGGAACATTTTCCTAATCCAATCGTCCATAAACATTACATAGAGGCGACCAAACTACTGAACGAACTTTATCAAAATCTTGATCAGCTAGCACAAGGAGAGATCACGCAGGGAGATATTGCCAGACTGCTGGAAAAAATGTATCTCCAATTTCACCGTTTGGTCGGCTGTTTTCAAAAAATGGAACTAGCAGCTGGCTATCCAGAAAAAATCGAAACAGTAGATCCTAATGAAAAAGATATCACAGATCTTATGCAGATCGCCGAACAAGAGATGACATTACTCGATTTACTGCGTAAAGATTTTGGTCAAGCTGTAACAAGTCCGATTTTTTATGCCGCAATAATTATTTTTATAATAATTATCTTGTACAGTATTTTTTGAAAAAACATATACATTTTAAAAATAGTTAAGTATAATTAAATAATAGAAAAATAAAACGAAAATATGGGTTTTGGGGGATAAAAAATGAACCACATCTCCGCGATGCAGCTTTCG
This sequence comes from Listeria grayi, assembly GCF_900638015.1. Lineage (NCBI taxonomy): Bacteria > Bacillati > Bacillota > Bacilli > Caryophanales > Listeriaceae > Listeria > Listeria grayi. The sequence goes on along the minus strand of NZ_LR134483.1, from coordinate 2,042,102 downwards.
AGTGCAAACGCATTTCATCCAACCTCACAAGAAAAAGTCGGAGCGGTAAAGCCGAATGATTTATATGCGCGGCAACTTGATCAAAAATCTGCAAAAAAAGACAGCACGACGATCGAGATCCAAAAATTATTAGATCACATCAATGATAAAAAAACGGCGGTAGAAATCGATACGACCGTCGATAATGTCATGGCTTATAAAGACGCAGTCAAAGGATTTTTAAATTATTACGTCGATAATGTGATGCACTATGACAGCACCACAAACCGGCACCCTAAATATGGCTACCAGCAAAAGATGACAGTAATCAATGAAGCGACGGATAAAGCCGACGCTTTGAATGATGTCATGAATTTGATCGATACAAAATCAGGACATTTGGATATGTTGAACCGAATCGGAGAAATCTCGGGAATGATCTTGAATATTGTTTTATAGGTGGGGAAGAAAATGCAGGAAAAATTGATTCAGTCATTAAAAACATTGATCGCACAGACAGAAGAAGCGTGCAGACAAGCAAAATCAGTCGGCAGTGCTCAAGCAGAAGAAGCGTGGGAAACTGGAGCGGCAAAACAAGCAGAGCTCGATGACCAGTTAGAGAAAACGAAACAAGGCTATGTGGAACTTGCCGAATTGCTAAAGGCAATGGAATTAGAAAAACCCACATTGAGCGAGGCGCAAAAACAATTCAGCCAAGCTGTCAGTGATGAAATAACGGTTTTGAAAAACGCACTATTCGCCAAAGAACAAACACTCAAAGAAATCGTGCTGACTGTCAAAACAAATAATGAAATGAAATTAGCTTTTTCCGAAAAAATAATCGATATGCTGACAGATTTTCATGAAACAGCTAATAACGAGCAATCTATCATGATCAATGAGACTTTTTAAAGAAGAGGAGGCGAGTAGCATTGCGGTTAAGTGATTATAACGTGTCTTTATCAGGAATGAACGCTGCCCAAATAGCAACGATGGTAGCACAGCAAAATATCAGCAACATCAATACAGCTGGATATGTCAGACAAAATGTCAACCAACAGGCGCTATATGGTGACGGTGGTCTATTGCAAGGCAAACAAACCGGTTACGGTGTCAAAGTGACCGACATCGCCCGAGTAACAAGCGGTGCCCTGAATTTACAGTACAACCAGCAGATCGCGAAACAATCTGCCGCAGCATACGGAAGCGGTGCGCTGGGGCAAGCGATGAATCTGTTTGGAACGCTCGGCACGAATACACCAAGTGATTATCTCGATAATTTCTTCACATCTTGGGGAGCGCTTGCCAAAAATCCCGACCAACAGACGAACGCTACTGCACTTTTGTCGGATATGAATTTATTTGAAGGGCAGCTGAACCAGCTTAAACTTGGACTGGATGACTTGCAGCATACGATCAGTACAGACATCCGAGCTTCGGTAACAGGATTAAACGATTTGATCTCAAAATTCGGCAAATTAAATCAAGCGATCGGCAATGCGGGTTCTAATCCTCCGAACGATCTGTTGAATGAGCGGGATTCCTTACTTGCTCAAATGTCTGCCTATGCCAAAGTTTCGACCACCACACATCCGAATAATCCGGAAGTATACGATATTACGATTGGTGGAAGACTGGTGGTTCAGGGAAGCAAGACCAATCAGATCCAAATGACGGCGCAAAATGGCAGCTATCAATTTTCTGTAGACGGCAATCAGCTAGATCTTCCTGAAGGGCAACTTCGAGCTGCTGTTGATGTAGGCGGTAAGGAGATCAAGGATTATCAAACGAAACTGAATACTTTTATGGACGGTTTAGTTGACGGCACGAATCAAGCACAGCTGAACAGTTTCAATAATCAGATCGACCAGATCGCGAAAATAAATCTGCAGCTACAAGCGGATCCAGCAAACGAAACACTGATCAAAAACCGGGACGAAGCAGTACGACAGTTAGCGAAATTCCCGGGCGTGACTGTAGACAGCACTAACGGAACTCTTTCCTACGATGGGAATACCTTTACGATCGCTGCAATCGATACGAACGCAAAAGCATCTGATATCAGCCAATTCTCGATCCCGATCTTTTCCAAAAATCCGGATGGTAGCTTGCAGCTGAATCCAATATTGACAAAAGATAATTCTAGCCAAGGGTTTTTAGGCGCGATCGCGGATCAGATGAGTGCTTTGAAAAACACACCGACTATTGGTAATGCGACGCTAAGCGATTTTATGGATGGATTGATCACAACAGTTGCAACGGACAGTAGCGGTGCAAATGCGATCGCCAAAGCAGAAAATCAGACACTTGATAATCTAAGTAACGCAAAATCTTCTGTCGAAGGTGTTAATATCGATGAAGAAATGACAAATATCATGCAATATCAAAGTTATTATGTCGCTAATACCAAAGCAATGAATATCGTCAACGACATGTTCCAATCACTGCTAAATATCATGTAAGGAGGATGACCGATGCGAATCGCCACCAATCAACAAACAAATACGATCATCAATCAAATCAACAATGCGAATGTACTTATGGGAAAATATCAAACCCAGGTATCGACCGGAAAACGCTATGAAACGATGAGTGAAAACCCGGCAGCAACGACGCAGGTGCTTTCTTATAATCATATTTTAAATCAATTGAACCGTGAGCAAAAAGACGTTAGCGATGCGAAGAGCTTGCTTACAAGCGCAGATACTTCGCTATCCTCTATGAATGACGCAATGTCCCGTATCAATGCGATCGTTTTGCAGTCACTGAATGGAACGACTGACGAGAAAAATATGAACCAAGCAGCAGAAGAAGTAAAAGGCCTGCTACAATCGCTCGTTTCCCTAGGAAATACAGATGACGACGGCCGCTACATTTTCAGCGGTTCCAGCACCAATACCAAGCCGTTTACGATCAATAGTCAAACTGGTGTGATCGCGTATAACGGAACCACCGACAACAAAAATTTCAAAGTTTCTGACAGCCATGAAGTGGAAGTTTACCACGACGGCAGCCAGCTGACGCAGATTTTTAACACGATCAACCAAATCGTTCAGGCAATGCAATCCGGCGATAAAGATAGTTTACGAGGATTCCAAGAACAAAATGAAGCAAATCTGGATATTCTTTCTAATAAAATGACGAGCGTAGGCGGACAAAAAAACAGCGTACTGGCTTACGATAATATTCTTTCGTCAAAAATCATCGACTATAAAGACCGCAAATCAAAAGTCGATGAAGTGGATGGTCCAGAAGCGATCAGCAACTTGAACCAAGCATCGATCGCGTATCAAGCTTCCCTGAAATCGAGCGTTATTATCCAGCAGTTAAGTATCTTGAATTATATGTGAGGTGAGAAAAATGAGCAGTTCCATTATTGACAGTTTGCTTGACCCGAATCAGTATTACACACAGTTTATCCAGCTTTCTCAATCAACGCTAGAGAGTGCGAAAACACCATTTCAAAATCAAATCACTACGTATCAGTCGACAATATCGACATACAACAACTTAAAAGCAGCATTGGCGAATTCTTTGAAAGTATTTAACGGCTTTACCACGTATGCCAGCCAAACCAAATTGGCAAGTTCCACTAACGAAAGTGCTTTTAGCGCAACTTCTTCTTCCAGTGGTGTAAACGGCTCTTATTCCGTGGAAGTCACTAGACTGGCAACGTCTGATACTTACAACAAAAGCGTTCAGAATATAGGCGCGGAGATTGGTTTAGGAGGAACGATCACACTAAATGGTAAAGCTATCACGATCGATGAAAAGGATACGTATAAAGACGTTCTTAATAAAATCAACAGTAGCAATGCTAAAGTAAATGCCTATACACTTGGCGGTAACATGGTGATCACAGCAAATAATACCGGGAAAGCAAATACTATCAGCTTCGGTGGCGATCAAGATCTGCTAGCTGCATTAGGACTGGAAACAGACTCACCCAACCATCTTGCAGCGGAAGATGCTTTACTCAAGATCAATGGCGCGGATATTACCAGCACTACAAATAAAGTAAGCGACATTATCCCCGGCGTCACCCTGACACTTAAAAAACCGACAACTCAAATCGAAACATTGACAGTTCAAGAGCAAAAAGACACCCAGGCAAGTGCGATGATCACAAACTTTGTGAATGCCTATAATCAAGTATTGACTGTCATGAACACATATGCAGGGGATGGAACCTCGTTACAAGCGTCCACCGTTGACCTTGCTACAGACCGCGCACTAAATAGTATTTTCAAATTTACAAAGAACGGCAGCGGCATTTTTGACTTTGGTATCAGCGTAGACAAAACGGGTGTCTTATCAATCGACAGCGCAAAACTAGAAGCCAAACTTGCAGAAGACCCAACTTCAGCGGAGAAATTCTTCTTCGGCATCGGCGGATTCGGCGATACTTTATCCCAGTCTTTCGACAAGATATACGGAGCAACTGGAATTGTCAGCGATGAAACTGGCTCACTAAACAGTGAGATCGCTAAACTAAACACAAAGATCAACAGCATCACCGATCGTAACACGACGATGCTCGACCAAATCACACAGCAATACACCAAATGGCTAACACAAATGAACAATTTGCGATCAAGCGCTACAGTAATGGACGCATTGATCGACGGCATGAACGCAGGAAGTAAAAATTGATAGTAGGTGACGAAAATGCAAGCATGGAAAAAATATTCGGCAAGTGAGATCTTAACAAGCAATCCCATCAAAAATACGATCTATATTTACGAACGCTGCATCATTGAATTCAAAAAACTGGAACAGAATTTCGCCGATTTTAAATTCAGTGAAGCAGACTTGATACTGGATAAAATGGAAAAAGTATTTGAAGAGTTGAAACTGCAATTGAGTCCGGAAGCGGACAAAGAACTATTCGATAATATTTATGGCTTATATGAATGGATCACTGAACAGATCAAACAAATGCAAATGTTCCGCAAAGCGGTAAATGTCGATACGATCATCCACATTATTACCCAACTCAAGGAAGGTTACGAAGGAGCGCTTGCCAGTGAATCCAGAGAGCATACAGATACTGAATCGATTTAAAGGGCAATTTTTGGAAAGCGGCCAATTACGCGTGTCTGATTCTGAGTATCAAATGTCTATAGAAGAAGTCACGACATATCTAGCTTCCTTACAGTTAGAAGAAAAACGTGAATTAGCACTAGAAATCAAAAAAACGATCGAAAAAGCAATGATCTTTACCGACAATCAAATCAGACAAGTAAAAGAAACTCTGGAAACAGGCAAAAAACGCGATCGAGCGAACCGCAATTATGCGAAGTTTTTCTAAAGAAAGAAGGTTTTGACGTGGACAACTATGTGGCTAGTTTAGGAAGCTATATCAGTTACCTACAAAGTTCCAACACACTTATTTCCGATAATATCGCCAACGCCCAAACAGCCGGCTATAAAGCAAAAGAATCAAGCTTTGAACAAAATCTGCAGCAAGCAGGCAGCCTGCGGGAGACAAATCCCAAACATATGGCTGGCGAAAGTGCCGGAAGCGCCAACGTCCGCATCACAGAAAAAGCAGGCAGCGTCAATGAAGACGGCAATAATGTCAACGTGACCGATGAAATGATCGGCTTGACGAAAAATAATCAAATGTATGCCATTGCGATCAATGCACTCAATTATGACACAGCCATCGGCATCGCAGCACGCGGAAAGTAGGGAAATGAAATGTTTGAATCAATCAATACAAACGGCTCGGCTTTAAACGCAGCCAAAACTTGGATGGAAATCAGTTCCGACAATATCGCGAATGCCAATTCCTCCGCTGCACCGGGAGAAGCCCCTTACGCCAGAAAAAGTGTCGTCCTTCAGGAAATCAGCCCCTTTGAAGCAAAATTAAATGGCGTAAATGGTGTAAAATTAGAAAATATCGTCAGTGATACAAAAAATGTAAAAACAGTTTATGACCCGACGCATCCTAATAGCGACCAAGACGGTTACGTGCGTTATGCCAATATTGACCTGACAGCTGAAATGACGAACATCATGGTCGGCCAAAAAATGTACGCCGCTAACACCTCTGCTTTGCAAGCCAATGAAAAAATGCTCGATAAAGAACTAGAAATCGGAAAGATCTAAGGAGGTAATCGCATGGCAATCGAAGGAATAGCAAGTAGTGCCGTAAGTTCCTTACCGCTGCAGTCACCTAAAGGCGGAACGGAACAAGTAACCGAATCCGCGGACACATTTGCCAGCATGTTTGACAAGATGAGTGATGTCCAAAATAACGCAGAAAACTCCGCATACAAAATGGTTACCACAGGCGAAGGGAATACCAGCGATGTGCTGATCCAAATGAAAAAAGCAGAATCACAGATGAAAACAGCCGCCGTGATAAGAGATAATTTAGTAGAAAGTTATAAACAGCTTTTAAATACGCAAGTGTAAAGCAATAGTTCCGGGGAGTGAACACTGCTAGGCACAGAGAAAATGGAGCGAAGTTTCTGTTATGACAAGAATTAAAACAATGTATTCGAAGTTAAAGAACTGGCACAAGGCCGCCATTTTAGTCGGCTTTTTTGTCATTGTCACAGTAGCGCTACTTTATATGAATCAGCCAAGTACCAAAGTCACTTTATTCAAAAATCTGTCAGAAACCTCTCAGACACAAGTGACCGACGAATTAGGCAAAATCGGAGTAGACTATACGATTGATAAAAATGGGGATATTTTAGTCGATAAAAGCGTGGAAAAATTAGTAAGAGATAAAATGGAAGAAGATGGCATTCCTTACACAGGAACCGACGGGAACGATATTTTACTAAACAGCTCACTTGGAGCAAGTGAAGAAGACAAAAAAATGCAAGAACAAGTAGGGACGAAAGCGAACTTAGAGAAAGAGATCTTGCAAAGCTACAGCAATGTAGTAGACAGTGCGACCGTTCAAATGACCATGCCAGAGTCCGATTCGATCTTTGAAGAAGCGAGTCAAAAAGGTTCCGCGGCAGTAACGATCAAAACCAAAGGACAAATGTCGCTCAGCACTGCTCAAGTCCAAGGCATCCAAAGAACCGTCAGCGCAGCGATCCCGAACATCAATGCAGAAGAAGTAGCCGTGATCGATTCCAAACGCGGTGTTGTTTCTGATTCTGCAACCACAGCCAAAGATGAAGGAAGTTCCGCTTATAAAAACGAAGTGGATATTCAAGACGCGATCGGAAAAGACATCAAAACCGATATTGAAGACACACTTTCGAGTATATTTGCACTGAAAAACTTCCGTGTAAATACGAATGTTACCGTAAATTTTGACGAGATCAAACAAAAAACGGAAAAATATCCGCGAGACGGAAAAGTCCGCAGTGAACAAAAAGACAGCACTACCGATAAATCGACAGGCTCAGCAGGACAGGCATCCGGAACAGAATCAAACGCTGATGTTCCGAATTATACAGAAAACGGCGGAAACAGTGATTCTACCTATACGAGCGAAAAAAACAGCGAGACTACTAATTATGAACTTGACTCGACGATGCAGGAAATCAAAAAACACCCAGCACTTGCGAAAACCAACGTTGTCGTTTGGGTAGATCAAAACACATTAGACGCCAACCGCGTTGATATGAATGAATTTACAAAAGCAGTCGGCGTAGCAGCAGGATTAACACCTAACATGACTGACCCTAACGGTGATGGTGATGGCGGTGGCAATGCAAATGCAAACGCCGACGGAAACGGAACTAACCAAGAAGTTTTTGACGGCACTTTCAAAAACGGTGAAGTTACGATCATGCCGATCACATTCTTGAAAGATGACACAGCCGCACCAACCGCAAAACCAGCTGCGAAACCAGCAAGCCACGCGTGGGTATGGTGGATCCTTGGCAGCACATTACTGCTACTTATTGCTGGCGGAATAGTTTTCTATATTATTTGGCTGAAACGAAAAGAACAGATCGAAGAAGCAATCGCAGAAGACTATATTTCACCAGAAGAAGCATTAGTCGAAAAAGAACTAAGCGAACAACCTGATTTCCAAATCGATCCTGACGCAATGACAGAGCCTTCCATCTTGACCAGAAGAGAGAACTTAAAAGAAAAAATCAGCGATCTTGCAAAAGAAGACCCAGGCAGAGCAGCTGCAATCATCCAAAAATGGCTCAATGAAAGGCAGGCCTGATAGCTTATGGCAGATACATTAAAAGAAACGCTAGAACAATTAGAAATAAACGAAAAAGCAGAACAAGAAACAGCACAACAAGAAAAAACGGCAGAAAGTGAAGCAGTTGATCTCGCTTCCTCTTCCAAGCGTGAAAAAGCAGCACTCATTATTTGGAACCTGGACGAAGATGTGGCGACCGAAGTTGTCGACCTGCTGCCGGATGCATCGAAACAGCGTCTGGCACGCGAAATGGCAAAGCTGAAAGAAATGGATGGCAATGTCGTGGAAGAAGCATCGCGCGAATTTATGACAGAAATGGACTTGCTGAATACAGGGATCGCCAAACTTGACCGCGAACACTTGCGTCGCTTGTTCCCGAACATGTCAGCAGAAGAATTGAATCAGCTGATCTATGGCTTAGAAACCGAAGCACGGGTCGGCGAAACAGCGATCGACATCCTGCAAGAAATCGATGATGTCGATTCATTATTCACTATCATCAGTGACGAATCCCCGCAAACCATTGCAATGATCGCTTCTTATATGAAACCGGAAGAAGCTTCCAAACTACTTGGCTTGCTTCCAGAAGAAAAAATGATCCGTACTGTGATTGGTGTAGCAAGTTTGGAACAGTTTGACAGTGAAGTGATGCAGAATATCTCTAATTTACTACGGATCAAGCTAGACACCATGGCCAGCAGTTCGATCAACAAAACAGATGGTATCAAAAACGTGGCGAATATCCTTAACAACGTATCCCGCGGCTTAGAACGCACGATCTTTGAATACTTGGACGAGGAAGAACAAGACCTCTCCGAACGCATCAAAGAAAAAATGTTTATGTTCGAAGATCTGCTTATTTTGGACAATATGACCTTACAGCTCGTACTCGCAGAAATTCAAGACAACAACAAGATCGCCCGTGCGCTTAAAAACGAAAAAGAAGAGCTTAAAGAAAAGATTCTTTCCTGTGTATCGAAAAACCGTCGCGATATGATCGTCGAAGAAATCGATGTATTAGGACCAGTTCGTCTTTCTGAAGTAGAACAAGCACAACAAGATATTTCCGGTGTTGTCCGCAACATGGAACGCGAAGGGAGAATCATGATCGTTCGAGGTGACCAAGATGTCATTATCTAACAGTCGAATCCCCAAAACTGCCGTAGAAATCTCCGAAACGCCAGTAGAATTGGTATACTTGGAAGAAATCACAGAAAGCGCAGAAACCGATTCCGACAACCAAGAATTAATACAAGCACAAGCTGCCTTGGAGCAAGAAGCACAACAATTAGCAGTAAGTAGACAACAACTCGAGCAGCGATTGGAAGCATTAGAATCCGAAAAAGCCGACTTGCTGAATAAACAAGCGGAATGGGAACAAACCAAACAAACCGAACGTCAAGAATGGGAAAAAGAAAAGCAGCAGGTCTACCAAACGGTCACCCGCTTTTTATATGAAGAAAGTATCCAACTGGCCGAACAAGTCGTCCAGCAAACGATCGATGAACGGCAATTGAAAATGACTCCACTACTTGTAGAAGTCATCCAAAAACTGCCGATCTCCTTTGAGAAACTATGCGTCACGATTCACCCGGAAACATTGGAAGCTCTAAAAGCCGAACACGCAGACGACAAAGAAGCATGGCTGATGCAGAACATCGACTGGCGTTTTGATATGCGGCTTGGCTACGGAGAATTCAGTGTAGAAGAAGAAAAAGAATACTTTGAATACCGCTTTCCGGAAATCTTCGCTGCAATCAAAGTACAAAGTGAACGCCTACTTGCAGCTAAAGGTGGCACAGCAGATGTTTGAACCGAAAACAGCAGCATGGCAAACGATCAAGCGTGCTATTCCTTACATTAGAAAAGGAAAGATCCATACTGTACAAGAACAGCTCTATATCTCAAAAGGCCCGCAAATGCAGATCGGTGACACTGTGACAGTCGGCGAGAAAAAGGTCTTGTGCGAAGTGATCTCGATTGAAAAAGAAAATAATATGCTCTTACCCTTTAATCAAACGGATAAAGTTTCAGCAGGAGATTGGGTCTACCCAAACGATGCCGAGGTCACGATCCCGGCAAGCGGCGAACTGCTCGGCAAAGTCTTAAGCGCAACAGGCGAAGTTATCAATGGCGATCCAGCTGGAAACACGCAGAAAATCGCTTTAGAAGCACCGCCGATCAACGCCTTTGCCCGCCAAGAAATCACCGATAGCCTAGAAACAGGTATCAAAGCAATCGACGGCATGCTCACGATCGGCATCGGCCAGAAAATCGGTATTTTCGCCGGTTCAGGTGTCGGAAAATCCACCCTACTCGGCATGATCGCGCGTAATGCTAAAGTCGATGTCAATGTGATCGCCCTAGTCGGCGAGCGTGGACGGGAAGTAAAAGACTTTATCCGCAAAGATCTTGGCGAAGAAGGCATGAAAAAAAGTATTATCGTAGCTGCTACTTCCGATGAGAGTCATTTAATGCAGCTCCGCGCTGCCAAATTAGCTACTTCGATCGCAGAACACTTCCGTGATCAAGGGAAAAACGTCTTATTGATGATGGACTCGATCACTCGCTTTGCGGATGCTAGAAGAAGTGTTGACATTGCAACGAAAGATTTACCCATTGGCGGAAAGACATTGCTGATGGAATCATATATGAAAAAATTACTCGAACGCTCTGGAAAAACAGAAACCGGCTCGATAACTGGTATCTATACAGTTTTAGTTGACGGCGACGACATGAATGGTCCGATCCCGGATCTGGCGCGTGGGATTTTAGATGGACATATTATCCTCAAGCGGGAACTTGCCATTATGAACCAATATCCCGCGATCTCCGTTCTGGACTCGATCAGCCGTGTTATGGAAGAAATCACGACAAAAGAACACTTTGCCGCTTCCAATAAACTGCGCGAATGGCTCAGTACGTTTCAAGAAAACGAACTGTACTTCAAATTAGGAACCATCGAACAAACAAAAGACAATACCGCGATCTTCCTCAGCCAGAAAAAAGCGATCCAAATCAATACAATGCTGAAACAACCGCGAGACGAACACGTTACGTTCGCGGAAACACTTCAACAAATGAAACAAATCTGTGAAGGAGATGGACTAGCGTGAACCCTGTCGAACAAGTAATCACCGCCCGCAAAGCGGAATTCAATCAAGCCATGACAGCCAATCAGACCGCACAAAATCCGAAAGCATTTCAAAGTGCTTTAGAGCAACAATCGATGGAAACCGCTGAAAAAGCAAGTCCGTCTTCTAACAAGGCTACTTCTTTAGACCAGCAGATGGCTTACGCACAATCCGTTTATGAAGCGATTTTAGCACAAGGGACCACAGCAGCTCCCGCAGTTAGCCAGCCTGTAAAAACGACCGCAGCAAGTATTTCAAGCAGCCCGCAATCCGTAACTTCCACACATGACGGGAAATACGCGACTGAGATCGCAGCCGCTTCCAAGAAATACGACGTACCAGAAAGCTTGATCCGCAAAGTGATCGAAGTAGAATCGAATTTCAATCCGAATGCCGTTTCCAGTGCTGGTGCGACCGGCTTGATGCAGCTGATGTATGGGGAAAACCGCTTAGACCCAGCAGCCAATATCGATGCTGGCGTCAAACAGCTATCCGGCTATATCAAAAATTACAAAGGCGATCTGTCACTTGCACTTGCCGCCTATAATGCAGGACCAGGCAATGTACGCAAATACGGCGGAATCCCGCCATTTACCGAAACCCAAAACTATATCAAAAAAATCCTCGGAAAGGACGTGGGTTGATCCATGAGCGAATGGCAACAAAAATGGCAAGCATGGCGTGATATGACTGTGGCAATGCAGACCGAGATCAAAACCGAAGCAGCAGAAAAAGTGAAAAGTCATTTACTAGCCTCAGAATTTGAACAAGCGATCCAAGTCATCCACGAAACCGAAGCCTTAGTAGCAGAACTTGATCTAACAGAAAAATGGGCACACTTAGAACGAAAACTCGCTGATTTCTCCAGCACGATGAAGGCAGAAAGCAAACCCTTCCAAGCCGGACAATTAAGCCAAATCGAAGAACAGCGCAAAGAAGCACCAAAAGGATTTGCAGCAGAAACCGTAAAAGAAGAAGCAAAACAACTGCTAGCAGCCCGCGATTTCAGCTTTGTCGGCGAAACAGACACCTACATCCATTTCGTCAAAGCCAGCCGAAACTACTACTTGAACCTCTTCCACCCAGCCAAAGAAAAAGACGAACTGCGACAAGAATTAGAAGCAATGCGCCAATATAAAAATATCGGCTGGATCTGCCGCAACCAGAACGAATCCGCCGAAGCAAAGAAAATCATCGACGAATGGTTGGAAGAATTAGAACCAGCCAAGAAAAAATTCCTAACAATGAATCTAGCGGTCATCACGGAGATGAAAGCAAATCCGGCTATGACGTTTCAGTGAATGAACAGTTAGCAGAAGCAGAAAAAAAGCTTGAAGCACTTGATTGAGTTTGATTTTTATGACTAGGATTGGGTAAACGAGCTTAAACTAGAGAATTAAACGACAATCACACGTATTTAGGGTATTATTGTTTAGAGAAAGGTCCGCCTACCAAATAATGGCAAATGAAAAAAGCTATATATTGCAAGGGCCCTCATATAACCGAGAAATCAAAGACTTCTTTGATTTGCTAGGAGGAAATAAATAGAAATGAAGCTTATCAAGTATAAATCATTGTTACTTTTTTTATTTGTTTTTTATTTTTGTATGGGAGCTTCTAAGTTTGCACAAGTTTTATGGTTTGATAAAACTGGAAACCTTGTAAACTATTCACTTTCCTATTAAAGGAAATCGTGGAATATGATATGCTAACAAAAAAAATTTAGCTATATATAGGATTGCTGCAATCTGCGTTTTCATTTATTGTCTTTGGCATAGCAAGCTGTCTAGGGGGATAATATATTTTTGGATGAGAAGAAAGTTAGAGAGAAGTAGACTTAACTTATAGATCTTAATCGAACTTAAAGGGTATAGTTTGTTAACTCTAGCAGTTTCATTTAGTAAGATAGAAAATAAAATTATAAAAAACACTAAAAGTCTAGAAAGTATAATTTCTAGGCTTTTTTATCTAATTATGGCAACTTTCTCGTTTTTTGTCAAAGAAAGTTCAGGAAATGTTCGCCTTTCGTTCGCCTCAGGCTGTGCTAAAATACAAGAGTACAGTAAAAATAGACATCAAAGGAGAGAATGAAATGGCAGGACAAATCAGAATGAGCCCGGCAGAATTACGGGATCGCGCCAAGAAATACGGGACGAGCGCACGAGAAATCGATCAGATCTTAAATAACTTGAAAAATCTACAAGAACAATTACGAGGAGAATGGGAAGGACAAGCCTTCGCACGTTTTGATGAGCAATTCAACCAACTAAAACCAAAAGTCGTCCAATTCTCCGATCTACTCGACCAGATCCAAGGACAATTAGAGAAAACAGCGACTTCTGTGGAGAACCATGACCGCGAGTTATCGCAGAACTTTGGTCTCCATTAAGGTTTCCAAAAACTGGAAAAGTCATGCACGAAGGTGTATGGCTTTTTCTACATCAAGGAGGGATCGTAAATGGCAGATGGAATCGTAAGCAATCTGGGCATTGCTCAGGGACACGCGACAAGCCTACAAAACGCACTGACCGCGTTATCTGGAAACTGGACACCAGATACGGATAAAAAAACGACCTTGCAGGGAAACACGAAGCTGCAAACGGTCAGCACGCAAGAACTAGCTTTACTAGCCTCCCTTCGTAGTGTCTTAGAACAAGATATTGCGAATATCCACAGTGTGGCAACAGATTTCGAGGCACTCGATCAACAACTACAACAAAACTTTACATTGCCATCATTACCATAGGAAGGAATGGGGACATTGGAAACAGCTACAGCGGAAGAATTAACGCAACGACTATACCGGATAGGCGAAGAAAAACAGGAAGTAGAAGGGCAACAACGGGAGCTACGTCGGTTGGAAGAAGAATTCCAAACCCATCTTCAACAAAAAAATCGGCTTTTGGATGAAATCAGTCACACGTGGCAAAAAGGACAGATGGCGCGCCGGACAACAGACCGAATGCTACAAATACGAAAAGAAGAACAAGGGTTGATGGAACGATTTTGGGAAGAAAGGGAAACGATCAAAAAAGCGCACCAACAATTGGAAGCGAAAGAAGAAGCCGTCTACTATCAGCGAAAAGCAGCTTATGAGAAGGAGGCAACATCATGAGTGTCGATATGTTTCTAGACGACGCAGACAGTCAAGTCACCGCGATCAGGAATATGTGCCGAGCCCATGTTCAAGGACTAAACAGCTTGAAAACGGCTATCTCCCAGTTTATTTTCGAGCCGATATTAATAGGGAAAACCTATGATTCCGCAAAAAATTATTTTCAAATGACGTATATCCCTGTCATCACTGGCCTGATTTTAGCGGCAGAAACTTTAGAGACGGCGGCAAAGAAACTTTCAGATCGCTATCGGTCGGATGTGGATGAAAATTCCCTTCAAGAAGCTGTTTTACGCCGACATATCGAGCAGCTGAATAAGCTCATGGCTTTCGCGGACCACTTAGCAGCAGGCGCATCAAAAAACAGTTTTTTGAAAACCGGATTTACAAAATTAGGGGAACATTACCAAGATCAACAGAAGGATGAACAAGCAAAGTTGGCAAAACTGATGGCATTTGATCCCGTATCCGCAACGCTTTTTGGTGAAGTAGAAACATTACTGGATGCGGTGGAACAAGGGTTAAAAGAGATGCGTAGTGGAAAGGGTTTTAGCGGATTAACAGGAACCTTCAGCACGATGGGATTGAATATGGATTGGGTGAAACCGATCAATGATAAATGGACGGAATACGATCGCAGGCAAAAAGGGATCGATTCTAAGAAAGAGAAAGAGTTAGAAGCTTATGATGTCTATGCCATTGTTTATGAAGATACGGATGGAAATGCGAAAATCTTATGGCATTTAGAAAAAGACGGAAAAGGCGTAGACGCCCCGGAATTATATCAGTATTTAAGTAAGGCCGGCCAATATTTACCGGATCAGCAATACCGGAAATGGTCGATGGAAGATTATCAGAAACATTTAGAAGATGGTTGGCGTCATGGGATCAATTATCAAAATGGGGATGCATATAACGCGTTTATCAAAGGCACACTCGCAACCTCTCAGTATGTAGCGGATGGTTATAATTGGGTACAAGAGACCGGCATGTACGATTTGATTTTGATGGCTGGGTTGAGTTATGCTTCTTATAAGGTGACGACGGGTACGGGGGTTCCAGAGAAAGTTAGTGGGGCTAAGGCTCCAAAGACAGATTTTGGTGCAGAAAATCCTGTATCAGGAAAAGATTGGAACAATTATTTTAAAGAAAAATATGGTGCTGGGAATGTTCAGTGGAAACCTAACTCTATTGAAGACCTTATCTCCAGTCCTGAAAGACTGTATGGAAGTACCAAAAATGAAATAAAATCAATATTAGGTGAAGGTTGGACAGAGTCCACATATGGGTCAGCAGGGAATGGTTGGAAATTTACTAATGACGGAGATGGAATGGTGTTTTATCATCCAGGAGACGGTATACATGGAGGTCCCTATTATGGATTTTCTACAGGTGATACAGGTAAAGTGAAAATTGTTGGGGAAGATTATATAGACTTTTCGAATGATAAAGCAACAATTATAAAGTTGGGTGGTGAATGACATTTGGAAAAATTAACTTTAGGCGGAAAATTTGATTGGTTCATGGATACTCTTGAGAAAAGTGGTATGTTTATTTTGAAATTATCTAATGAAGAAATAGAGACATTTATTTTTGAAGATTTAATAGTAGGTGTTACCTCTTTTTTCAGTAAAAATAATTTAATCGAATTGAAAGAGAATGGATTAATTGATGAAAATATTGAAGAACAAGCTGCTCTTTTTAGAGAAAAAGTGCTAAATCTTGATAATACGAGTTTATGGAATATTAGTAGTGTAAGGCAAAGTTCCGAATGGTTAGATGTTTTCAAATTATCTGATGATATGAAAAATGAACTCCATGAAAGATGGTCTGATGAAGAAATAGAATACTTGAAAACAATATAAAAAAGGCACTTTGCTTTTTGATGGCTTTTTTCCTATATTTGAATACAACAAATAGAGAAAACAAGAATCTATTTGTATCAAGGACTATTTATAACAGTAGAAATAGGAGAGCATTCTGTAAAATTAATTCCCTAGAAATTTTATAACCACTTATAAAGAAGTCAACTAAACCTGTAGTACGCCCTTAAATTTAGACCAAAAAGTCTAAATTAAGGGGAGCGCTACAATCAGATGGCTTTTTATTTTCCGAAATGTGTTTATTTATTAGTAAAGTTATTCTCTTAAGATGAGTTTTTTCTGTTTGGAACTGGTGATTTCTTTCATTCTTTTTCTCAACAATATGTGTAAACCTAGAAAACATAAATTGGGGGAGTGAATTTCCTATCGTGATGAAAGATATGTACGCAGGATATTTATCAAAAGAAAAAAATTGAAATTGCTAAACATGAGTTACAAAAAATTAAAATAGGTTGAGTGAAATTCCCCCCAAAAGAAATTATTGGGGATGTAGAGGATTTAGAGAAAAATCCACCTTGTGGCACACATATAAGTAAAGATATTACTAGTTTAGCCCAATATTTTGTAATAGCTGATGGAAAGAATCTAATAAGTGTTTTAGAAGAAGACGTAGATATAGAAATAAAAGTTTTATAGAAAAAGTTATTGAACGAATTAGATGGAAATATATGTAACAAAGTCTAAAACAAGCTGGACTAATTACTTTTCCAGCTTGTTTTATTGTATATCAGTTTCTCTTCCATATGAAGAGCGTTCTAAAATCAAATTTCGTTCAAATTCGGCGAAAGTAGCGAACAAATGAAAGAGATATTTCTCAAATCGGAGGAAAAGTATAAGTTGTTTATTAGAAAGCCATAAATTTGACATAAAATAGAGATTTTTTTTAAGCAAATCCCTGAGGTTGCTCGTTTTATTATAGGGATAGTGATATAATTCACTTGAATTTAGAGTGAAAGGGGAATGTATCATAGAAGCAATGAAAGTACATATTCAGAACAAGACAATCATTTGGGGAGCAGTCAGTTTATTCGCTTTATTTATACTTTCGTGTATTTGTTTTCAAAGTAGCGTTTCCGCAGCAGAGGAAAGTAGAGATGGCGTGCGCAATGAGAGTCTGCAAATGAAAGTAATCCCTAGAGGAAATCCGGCGACTAGTAGGGCAAGAGAACAGAGAGGGAACGAGCATACATCATTTGAGTCGACCGGTTTATTTTTATATAAGGGAGATGAGATCACCGTTGAAGTAGAAGGCGAACCGGAAAATTTGGAATTGCGGGTAGGACAATGGGGTGGTTATACGAATACTCCTTATATCGCTACTGGTTCGCAAAGTTATGCTTTTAAAGAGGGCGTGGTAAAACTTCACGGAGGAACGAATACCTTTACGAGAAACTTTTCAGGAGGAATGGTTTATCTCGTCAATTATTCCACTACGAAAACAGAAAATGTTACGATTAAAGGTGGCGTAAAAGTTCCTTATTACGTTCAAGGAAAGACATCGATTGATTCCTTTAAAAATGAATTGGAACAGTATAAAGATGTCCCATTTATGGAGTTTGTAAATAATGATGCAATCGCAACCATTCGAATAGATCGAGCAAAAGATATTTTTGAAAAAGGCAATCAAGTGGATGTATTTATGTCTTCGTTAGCTAAAATCGTTAAACTTCAAAACGGGGCTGCCGGTCTTTCTTATGATGGACAGGGTGCAGAAAGAAAAGATCCGCAACGCATTCATGTCATGAATCCAGAATGGGGAGCAGGGCAACTGTTTGCAACGAATAACTTTATTGGTATTCATAGTGCAACGACTAAAGACCGGGAGATTTTCAGCAAAGGACTTGATAGTACAGATTGGGGAATGCTTCATGAATCTGGGCATACCTATCAAAATAAAATGTATCAATGGCGTAATATGACAGAAGTAACGGTTAATATTTATGCTGACTATGCGCAAAAAATGTGGTCTGTAGATGGAACAGGGAGATACGATGCAGTAAATGTGAAGAACGGAAGCAGAGCAAGTGTACAAAAGTATTTTAAGAAATTAGAAACAGATCCGACATGGAATTTTGATCGTGAGTCCACGGAGACAAACGACTATCATTTTGCTTTACTAGGCATGTTTTTAACATTACCAAGAACATTCGGTTATGATTTTTATCCTGTATTGAATCAATCTTATCGCTCTTTACCGGAGGAAGAGCTACCGAAAACAGAGGAAGAGCAGAAGCAACTATTTATTCTGATGACAAGTAAAGTGGCACATCGTGATTTAACGCCGTTCTTTGAACATTGGCGTTTCACAATAACAGATGAAACAAAAGAGAAGTTGAAAGCATTAAAACTTCCAACATTGGAGAAAGAGATTTGGAAAGATGTACTAGCAACCGAACAAGAAGAAAAAGCTGGGACATATCGTATTTCAAAGGCAGTTGGGCCATACTCTGTTCCACAAGTTGAATGGAAATCAGGTATCCCGCAATTTCCTTTTGAGAATTTAAGAAATGCTTTGAATGCCAACGATTTAGTTGCAAATATGTATTCAACACCAATTGCATCAAATACAAGTTTAGTAACCACTGGAACAGTCTCGGACGGAACGAGCTTTGATATTCAGAACGCGTATGCATACTTTACGAATGATTTGGGAATCCCGAATAAAATCCCTTTCTCCGTAAAAGTCACGCCGGGAGACAGTATCGTCATGACGGGACAACGTGGTCGCTACGCAGTTTTAAGTTACGATCCGAAAGCGAAAACGCTCCTGGCACGTGGGAATTCCAAGAAAATATTGGAGAATCTGCCAAATAATCTTTATCCACGAGTAAAAGTTTATGATAAAAATATGCAGACAGTCAAAAAAGTAGCAGAAGGTTACGGAAAAACGTATGGCTATGAATTTGCGGGCAAATTAGACAATGTGCCTGTTAATATTGGAGACATCGTTGAAATTTATCACCGTGAGTCAGCTAAGCGGGTACAGCGTTATAAAGACAACAAACCTTTGACAACAAATAAAGATACTTACTATTATCAAATCACTAAGACCGGCTGGCAAGAAATTGATTTTAATCCGAAAAGTATCGAAGGCTCTGCGATTGCTGCCAAAGTCGGTGACAGCGGCGAACTGGATTTACAAATAAATCCGGCAAACAGTATTTTACCAAGTGACTATGAATATACTGTTTCGGATCCTTCTATTATCAAGGTTGACAGCAAAGGCAAGTGGCAAGCACTTAAAAAAGGTAAAACAACTATTGCCGTCACGGCAAAACTTCCTGATGTAGGGGAATTAGCTGGGGCAGATTATCCGGCCGAATTGAAAACAACTATTGAAGTAGAAGTCACTAATAGCGGCGCCCCGATTAAAATCCACTATGTTGATTTACAAGGAAATCCGCTGACAGATGTATCAGAACAAGTGATTGCCGGTGATGCTGGTGACGTTATTAATTTAGAGCAGTATGCGCTAAAGGTTCCAGGCTACACACTACTTACTGAAACAGCAAATAAAACAGCGGTAGTTTCTACTAAAGAACAAGATATTTCATTTATTTACGGTGGGAACATTATCAGCGTTACAGGTGATAACATCGGAACCACAGTCGGAAAGACCGGGAAAATACAAATCAAATTGGTTCCTGAAATAACAGAAATGCCCGCAGAAAAGCTTATAAAAGCAAAAAAGATCACTTATAATGTAGCTGATCCAAGTATTATTCAATTAGAGACGGATGGCGAGTGGAAAGCACTTAAAAACGGCTCAACGACCATTACCGCTTTAGTAACACTGGAAAGCGGTAAGCAGCTAGAACTGACTAAGCCACTTGAAGTAATGGTTAGTTATAATGCAGAACCAATTCACATCAGGTATCAAACGACAGCTGGAAAGCACTTAGACGAAGAAACGATCTATGGAAATGTGGGAGAAAGGTATCAAGCTAAGCCGAAGAGAATTAACGGCTACACAGCTGTCTCCGATAAAAATCAGATGTTGACTTTTACTGACAAAACGCAAGAAATTGTTTTCGAATATGAGCCAAATCAGCTTAAAATCCAAGATATCAGTGCCAAAGTTGGTGACAAGGGAAGATTCCAAATAACTGTTCTCCCTCAGAACAATAACGAAAAATATATATTTGAATATGTAGTAGAGAATTCGGACATCGTAAGTGTTACAAGTGATGGTAAATGGACGGCAAAGCAAGCAGGAGAGACAACCATTGAAGTCCACGCGATTTCTGACGATTTAATAAGAAAAGCAGGCGTAGAACCAATGCTTTCCACTAAAATAGCCTTTAAAGTAGCGCAAAAACCATCCAAAGAGAATGGAGATAAGCAAACAACACCCGACGAAAAAGATGTAATTAATAATAAGAAAAATCCCAAAGAAGATTTGAGTGTTATCGAAAAGCCAATAATTAAAAAGCATAGTCGAACCATAGAAGACCCTAAGCAGTCGAAGAAAATGGTTGTCAAAGATAAAAAGCTACCTCATACAGGAGATAGTAATCAAAAAAATGTAGTGCCGCTATTTATAGGTCTACTACTATGCTTGCAAGGTCTATATATTTGGAAAAGACGAAAAGTGGATAGCTAGGAATAAAGTGAATGGAAAAGTGATAAAAGTCATCCTTCTTTTAATGGATCTTTTGTCATTTGGAGAGAATAATGACGATAAAATTAGTGTTGAGCGTATTAAACCAACCAGTTTATCAGTATGAGGCTAGTAAATGATTAATCTAGCGTATTGATTTCGGTTCTCTGTTTATTTTCCTCTCCCCACTTAGTTTCATTCCTCACAAATAAGGGAAAACGATGATAATGGAAACATGCAAACTTGAGGAGGAATAGACAGATGAAAAAAGTGAAAGCAAGTACAGCAATGGTTCAAATCATGAAAAATTGGGGGATCGACCACGTTTATGGATTGCCGGGCGATTCTATCGATACAGTAGTCGACGCTCTACGTACGGAAAGTGAGGCAATCGAATTTATCCATGTCCGTCATGAAGAGGTGGCTACTTTATCTGCAGCAGCCTATGCAAAACTGACCGGTAAGATCGGTGTTGCTTTATCGATCGGTGGGCCTGGTGCGATTCACATGCTGAATGGGATGTATGATGCGAAAATGGATCATGTCCCGATGCTTGTGTTGGCCGGGCAAGTAACTAGCGATGTAAAGGGGACAGGTTTCTTTCAAGAAGTAGATTTGCCAGCTTTATTTGAAGATGTCGCTGTTTATAATCGTAGTTTGGAGAGTGCCGCTAGCATTCCGGAAATCTTGAACGAAGCGATTCGTACTGCTTATGAACAAAAAGGGGTTGCTGTCTTGACTGTTCCGAATGACGTGCCACTTGGTGAGATCGAATTTGCACTTAAAGATGAGCCCGTTATTTTTGAACCTTCTTATCCGACCATACCAGAACATGATATTCTTGCGGCTAGCAAACTGATCAATGAAGCGAAAAAACCAGTTATCCTTGCCGGCGTGGGGACCAAACATGCCAAAGCTGAATTAGTCACTTTTTCTGAACATGCTGAAATTCCTGTCGTGATTACACTGCCAGCAAAAGGTGTGATTCCCGACAAACATCCGAATTATTTAGGGAATCTCGGTAAGATCGGTACCAAACCAGCATATGAAGCTATGCAGGAAACCGATTTGCTGATCATGATCGGCACAGATTATCCTTATGCAGACTATTTACCGAAAGACGTAACTTGCATCCAGCTCGAGGCCAATCCAGCCCGCATTGGCAAACGCTATGAAACGACCATTAGCCTAATTGGTGATGCCAAAGAAGCGCTGATCCAGCTGACGGCTAATACGGAGCGTGTAACTGATCGCAAGTTTTTAAAAGCCTGTCAGGAAAATATGCAGACTTGGGAAAAATGGCTAAAAGAAGATAAAGCGAAGACGACCAATCCAATCGCACCCGAGGCATTGATGGCAAAAATCAACGAAATCGCGGAAGAGGATACGATCTTTTCTATCGACGTCGGTACTGCCACTGTTTGGGGTACCCGCTACTTAGAATTAGGGCACAAAAATGACTTTCTTGTCTCCGCTTGGCTGGGCACAATGGGTTGTGGCTTACCGGGAGCGATCGCCGCTAAAAAAACATATTCTGAACGCCAAGTGATCAGCATTATCGGCGACGGCGGCTTTTCCATGGTCATGCAGGATTTCGCTACTGCAGTCGGTGAAAAATTGCCAATGATCCTCGTGATCCTAAACAACCGCCAGTTATCTTTCATCAAATACGAACAACAAGCAGCCGGCGAATTAAACTATGCGATCGACTTGCCAAACATTGACTATGCGATGTTTGCCGAAGCATGCGGCGGAAAAGGAATCAAAGTCGATAAATACGAAGACCTTGATCAAGCTATGCAAACCGCTAAAACAGCGGATGTCCCAGTGATCTTAGACGTTGCTGTGGATACCGATGCTGCTCCGCTACCTGGGAAGATCATCATGGACGAAGCGCTAGGTTATTCAAAATTCGAAGTGCGCTCTGTTCTAGAAGACAAGAAGTTCGCGAAAATGCCACCGCTAAAAACGATTATTAGACGATTTTTATAATGAAAATATAGGAAAAGCCGTATCGTTTGACATATACTTAAACGATATGGCTTTTTTATGGATGACTAACATCGGTATCACTCCCATCACATCAAGTACTACACATCCCGCCCCGATCATTCCGCAAAATAAGCTAGTATTCGATAAAAAATAAATAGGATCAAAAAAACTTCAAAAATAATAAAATTTGAAGTTTTTTTAAATAAAAGTAAATTTTAATATAAAATATAGCATTTTTTTAAAAAACATGAGATAATGAGGGGGTGAAAAGCAGAAAGGGAGTGCAAATCAATGAATATAATCAAAAATCGCAAATTAAAGACAAAACTAGGCTTGAATATTGTGATAAATGCCATTATTTTAATTGCATTAGGCGTAACCGTTTATTTTGGTTTCAACCATGTTTCTTCGCTATCTAAACAAACTGTCGAAGATAACGTAAAACCAATGCGTGAGATATCGACTGTCAAAGCAAATATGGCACAAATTAATATTGATATTTTAAGTATGTTTGACTCCACAAATGAAATCCCTAATTTTGTCAAAGACATCGATGACCGCTACGCAGAGAACGACAAAGCCTTAGTAGTTATTCAAAAAGCCGGTTTAGGTGCTGATGAAAAGAAACAACTGCAACTATTTAAAAATAATTTAGCTGAAATGAAAGATGCCGCATCTTCTGTTATTCGCGACACGACAAGTGCGCAAACAGATTCAGAATTATTGAATGCCCAAAATAATTACTACTTGCATGTCAAAACAAAATTTGATGATGCAGTTGGTGCACTCAACGGGTTGGAAAGCATGAATTTTAATCAAGTAAATGATTCTACAAATGCCATCTCAGCATTCGGTAATATGCTAAGTATTTCGTTAGCTGGAGCGATCATCTTAATAGTGATCGTGGCTGTTTTGTTCAATCTTTATATGAATAAAACGATACTAAGTGGGATTCGTCACCTGCGTGAGTCTGTACGAAAAATCGCAGCGGGAGATCTTTCTTATCAAAGTGAGAATCTTGTCAAAGATGAACTCGGCGAAATTGGTCATGAATTGAATGAGATGGCGGAAAATCTTCGCTTGATGATCATTGATATGAAGGAAACTTCGGCGCAAGTGAAAAATTCTAGCGATAACGTCATCATCAGCTCGGAGATCATTTCGCAAATGACAGGCGAAATGGGTACGGAAATGCGGATGATGGGTGAAAAAATCGAAACGCAGATCGGCAGCATGACAGAAAGTACGGAAGCAATGGATCAAATGACCGGGGGCGTTCAAAACGTTGCCGAATATTCCTTGAAAGTCTCGGATCTGACGAAAGAGTCAGTTATCAAGACGAACGAAGGAATCTCCGTTATCAATAATCTTGTTTCACAAATGGATCGGATCAGCATGGTGATGCGCTCTAGTACAGAGGTCGTTTCTAAACTTGTCAATCGGGTCGGCGAAGTAGAAGTAGCGTTGAATACGGTAACCAATATTGCAGATCAAACGAACCTACTTGCCTTGAATGCAGCGATCGAATCAGCGCGAGCTGGAGAACACGGCCGCGGATTTGCAGTAGTCGCGGAAGAAGTTCGGAAATTAGCAGAGCAGTCACGCCTTGCCGTTGTTGATATCAATGCGGTCTTGAAAAAGATACAATCAGAATCGCAAACGACGGTAGAGGTAATGAACGAAGGCCTATCCGAATCGGAAGCAGGTCAAAAAATCATCGGCGAAACAGAAGTGACTTTCAAAGACTTACTTAGCCGTGTCAATGATATCGCAACGCAAATGCAGAGCGTATCGCAAGAAACAGAAGAAATGGCAGCTGGTATCGAAGAGGTCAACACATCGATCGCTGACGTGACTGAGATTTCCAAACAAATCGGTGAACAATCGAAGACGTCATTAGAATTTGCGGAGATCAATACATTCAAAATCAATGAATTGGTCGGCGTTTCAGAAGAAATGCAACATATTTCCAGTTCGTTGGAAGGCTATGTGAATCGATTCGTTACAGATAAATTGAGCGAGGATATCGAAACAGAAGAGCAGCAGTTAGCTGATCCTGCTGCAGAAGAACAATTAGTGGCAGAGAACATCTAATATGCAGCGTTTGTTAAAAATAGTGACCATTTGCTTGCTGACATACTTGGCAGTTTCTGTTCAAGAAGACCATTTCTATGTCCAAGCATCGCGAACGGCTTTAGGAAAAGCGGAAAAAATCACTCGCTCCCCGCAGAATAAAGTTATTGACGTTCCACTGGTCAACCAGCTCACGACCCCAGCTCTATATAACGGCTGTGAAGTAGCAGCTCTTTCTATGCTACTTCAGTTTCAAGGGAAGAAAGTCACTAAAAACGAGCTGGCGAAACAATTAGCCTATACACCGATGCATGAAGGTAAATGGGACGGCAATCCAAATCAGGCTTTCGTCGGGGATATTACCGGAAAAAAACCTGGCTTAGGCGTCTATCATGGCCCAATCTACAAACTAGCGACTAAATATCTTCCAAAAAAGCATGTTCATGATATCAGCGGCAGCGACTTTTCGAAAGTTGCCGGACTGATCGAACAAGGCAAGCCAGTCTGGGTCATCACGACGACTAACTTTGAAGCTCCGAAAACATGGCAGAAATTTCATACCAAACAAGGTGATCTGAAAGTGACATTCGCAATGCACAGCGTCGTGATTACAGGCGTGGATGCGCGATATATCTACTTGAATGATCCTTATGGCCACAAGAACCGTCAAGTGGATAAAAAAGCGTTCATTCGTAGTTATAAGGCAATGGGCAAGCAAGCTATCTACGTAGATGGAATGGGTAAATAAAGAGAAAACATA
Source organism: Listeria grayi (assembly GCF_900638015.1). Lineage (NCBI taxonomy): Bacteria > Bacillati > Bacillota > Bacilli > Caryophanales > Listeriaceae > Listeria > Listeria grayi. Next base: position 2,016,429 of record NZ_LR134483.1, on the reverse strand, counting down.
TAATAAAGGGCAAGTGTTGTGAAATAATAGATAAAAATCCTGTTCGAGTGAGCAGGATTTTTTGTGTTTTCATAAAAGTGTTGAATAAAATTTTGATACCATTTAAAGTTAAAGCGAGGGCTTCCTACTTTTACTATAAGGAGATATACAACAATGAAAAAAAGAATGTACCTTCCAATTTTTCTTATTTCAATTTTATTTGTTTCAGGCTGCCAAGAAAAAAACAAATCACCGAAACCAACGCCAAAACATCAAGAAAAGAAACAAAGCCAGAAATATACAATTGATACTTTACAAAAACAAGCAGACGCAGAGCATATGCTGCCAGTCGTATTTAAAGTAGAACCAATTAGTAAAAATAAGCAGCAAGTGACCGTAATACTTGCAGTAGAAAAAACAATCTATCAAAAAATGAAGAAAATCGATTTACCATATTTTTACACATTCTCCGCTTATAAAGAAGAAAAGGGGCTCGATTTCGAGCCAGTAAGTAGCAATAAAATACGTGTTTTAACAGATTCGGACATAAGCAATAGCCATATCGATCTGGAGAATCCGCTTATTGCTGATGAAACGTATGTATTTTTACAAATGACACAAGTGGGAAAGGGCGTATTCCATAAAGAGGATACATTAAGTTTTGCCTTTCTCTCGGGGAAGCATGAAGCTGTTTTTTATTTTGCTGACTTGAAACAACAAGTAGCCTACTTTAAAGAAGCGGAATAAATATTTTCGCTTGTCCTGTCTGAAAAACGCTTATCTTCGCCGTTAAATTCTGCGTACCGATTCACGCGTCACAATTACGCTTCGTTTCGGTACGCAGGCTTTGCCTAGAATCTAATCATCTTGCGGAGAAACTGAGAATAGCAGAAGCAATTTTAAATGTACGATGTTTTACCTTCCATTCACAGGGTATTGATAGAAAGAGCACAATGAGAGATTGGAAGGAGGAAATAAATATGTTACATGTTTTATGGGTTCTTATTATTGGTGCAATTATTGGTATTATAGCCGGGATGATTACAAACCGTAGTTTACCATTCGGTTGGATCGGCAATATCATTGCTGGTTTAGTCGGTTCATGGCTTGGGGAAAGCTTACTAGGTCATTGGGGACCGAGCGTCGCTGGAATGGCGATCTTCCCATCTATAATCGGAGCGATCATCCTTGTATTGATTGTATCCCTTATTATGGGCGCAGTCGCGAAAAGGAAATAACGAAAAAAGCGTTACTGGTTTAAACCAGTAACGCTTTTTTTTATAGTTCAAAATAAGTCTCTAACTGTTCCACAGGCAGTAGGTTCCCGACCAAGAAAGAACCAAATTCCGCATAACGAGCGCTGGATTCATCAAAACGCATTTCTGTAACGATACGTTTGAAATCAAGTGCGTCATCTCCAAATAGCGTAACACCCCATTCAAAATCATCCAGACCGATCGATCCGCCGATGATCTGCTGCAATTTGCCAGCATAGCTACGACCGATCTTGCCGTGATCACGAATAAGTGCTTGTCTGTCTTCCATTGGAAGCATATACCAATTATCAGCGCCATCGCGTTTTTTCGTCATCGGATAGAAGCAAATATGCTTGGCAGCCGGGAGTTTCGGATATAATCTAGCACGGACATGTTTGTTTTGGTAAGGATCTTCACCGCCAGCCATATGATTGGCAAGGTAGTTACTTAATTCCACCACGGAAATATAGCTGTATGTCGGGATCAAAAAGTCTGCAATCTGCAGTTTATTAAAGCGATTTTCCGCTTCGTTCAGTTCTTCTAATGATTCTCGCAAGATGAAGAATAGGAAGTCTGCTTTTTGACCAAGGATACTATATAAAGTATGTTCGCCGCCGCCAATATTTTTCACAAGTTCCATATCAGCAAGGAAATGGCTGAATTCGGTAAGTAATTCTTTGCGTTTGCTACTCTCAAGTTCGCGCCAAGCGGACCAATCGATCGAACGGAAGTCATGTAAACAAAACCAGCCGTCTAGTGTTTTTACTGCTTCATTCATTTTTTTCACCTCTTCATATGTCTAATGATTCACTTATTGGAGCAAGCACGCGAAAAAACGTGCTGAAGATCCATTTATTTTGTTGGTGGATTAGAAACGATCGCCGTCAATTCACCGCTGATCTTCCAATCTTTGACAGGGGCAGGAATCAAGAAATGGTCCCCTTTTTGGATAGCAGTTTCTGTACCGCCAATTTCTAATCGTCCGCTACCGGCAATAATACTCACCAGGGTGTAAGGCGCTTCCGCTTCAAAAGAAGCTGTTCCGTTTACTTCCCATTTATGCACGCTGAAAAACGAGTTGGATACAAATGTCGTGACGCTTACGCCGTCACGATCGCTAGTTGTGATCGCTGGTTTTGCATCGTGATGGGGCGCCGTAGTGACCGCAATAGCTTTATCGAGATGCAACTCGCGTTTGTTACCATTGTCGTCTGTACGGTCGTAATCGTAAACACGGTATGTGGTATCAGAGCTTTGCTGTGTTTCTAAGATCAAAGTGCCTGTTCCGATGGCATGGATCGTTCCGCTCGGCACGTAATAAAAATCGCCCGGTTTGATCGCTACTTTGCGCAGTAATTTGTCCCATTGTCCGCTTTTTGCCCAGTCAGCAAATTCTTCTTGAGAAGCAGCATGATGCCCATAAACAAGTTCCGCACCTGGTTCGCAGTCGATCACATACCAGCACTCGGTTTTGCCTAACTCCCCATTTTCATGCGTTTTTGCATAAGCATCGTTCGGATGGACTTGCACCGATAGATCGTCATTGGCGTCTAAGATCTTTGTTAAAAGTGGGAAAACTTCTTCCTTCGGGTTACCGAATAATTCGGGATTCGATTGCCAGACTTCTGCTAATGTCTTGCCGGAAAATTCCCCGTTCTTGATCACAGAAGGACCATTCGGATGAGCGGATATTGCCCAATCCTCGCCTGTTTTATCAGAAGGGATGTCGTAACCAAAATAAGTATGTAGTTTCGAGCCTCCCCAAATACGTTCTTGGAACACGGGTTTGAAAAAGAATGCTTCTGCCATTGATAATCCTCCTAATCCTAATATCTACTCATTTAGTATATAGCAGTTATCACCCAATTGCTAGAGGAAAACCTAGGGCTTCGCTGTCTTATTTTTCTTTGGAAGGGGAGGCGCAGTGCTGATTGATCTCGCAGCTGCTGCATTTTCCTTTCTTTACCTTTTTGAAAAAACGGATAAAAATATAGAGCGTGTAACCGAAAATCAATAACCCTAAAACGAGATTGATAAAGAGTGTGATCATTTTGGTTCCTCCTTAAAATAAACGTCCGATCTGATAAACTAGCAATACGATCAAGTAAGCTGTCATGAGTGGATAGACAGTCGCGAAAACGGTCCATTTCCATGAAGTCGTTTCTTTCCGGATCGCGGCGACTGTTGCAAGGCAAGGAATATAAAGTAAAATAAACAACATGAAACAATAAGCAGACAGCGCCGTGTAATGACTGGTGATGATCGTTGCCAGCGAAGCATCATTTGTTGCATAAATAATCGACATGGTAGAAATAATAACTTCTTTTGCAAGAAAGCCGGGGATCAATGTGGCCCCCGCTTGCCAGAAGCCAAATCCTAGTGGTGCTAATAGCGGAGCGATCGCTTTTCCGATCATGGCTAGGAAACTTTCTCCCATCGGAACATCTACACCATTTGGACCGCAATAATTGAGCAGCCAGATCACAACGGAACCGGCAAAGATAAAGGTTCCTGCCTTCTTGATAAATCCTTTTCCCTTTTCTGCCGTACTGCGCCAAATCGTTTTGGCAGATGGCAGGCGATAAGGCGGTAGTTCCACGACAAAAATCGAGGAATCGTTTTTCAAGATCGTTTTAGATAGAATCTTGGTAACCACTAGCGCCAGCACAATGCCGATCACATATAGGGAAAGCACTACAAGTGCCTGATATTGCTTGAAAAAGACACCGACGAATAAAGCATAAACCGGCAAACGCGCGGAACACGACATAAATGGCGAAACCAAGATCGTAAGCAGCCGTTCTTTTTTCTCCTCGATCGACCGGGCTGCCATAATACCAGGGACATTACAACCAAAGCCAATGATCATCGGGATGAAGGCTTTTCCGTTCAATCCAAACATCTCCATCAGCCGATCCATTACAACAGCGATCCTGGCCATATAACCGGAGTCTTCCAGTAGTGAAATAAAGAAAAAAATAACTAAAATCTGCGGAACAAAAACAAGTACGCTGCCGACTCCGGCAACAACGCCTTCCACTAATAGATCTGTTAAAAAACCAGAAGCACCGATCATATGCAAGAACTGTGTGATCCAGTCGGTCAGCGGCCCGCTAATAAAGCCGTCCAGCAGATCTGACAGCGGCGACCCGACCCATGTAAAGGTGACTTGGAAAATCAGCCACATGATCGCAAGAAAAAGCGGGATTCCAAAAATCTTATGAGTAAAGATCCTATCCAATTTGTCAGAAAGCGGCGTGGAAGCTGTGTTCGCTGGCATCCAGACTTCTTCTGTAATGGTTTTCACATAAAGATGCCTGACTTCGTAGACATGATCCTCGATGGGTTGCTTTAATTCAGATTGCAGTGCTGTTCGAATTGCACGGATTTTTTCTAAAGCAGAGGAAGAAATCAAAGATTCAGCAGTATGATTATGTAAAAGCAGCTGAATCGCGATGAAGCGCGCTTTCTTTTTCGTGATCGTTTCCGCTGCAATTGTTTCCACTGAGCGGATCGCCCGTTCCATGTGCTCTCCATAATCGATTTTGAGCGGACGGCGGGGGAATGCCTCTTCTCCAAGCGCGACTAAGATCTCATCGACGCCTTTTCCTTTCCGAGCGATGACTGGAAATACGGGAGCTTTTAATTTTCGCGTTAATAAAGGGATGTCGATCTTTGCCCCACGTCCGAGCGCGACATCGATCATGTTGAGACCAATCAATAGAGGCGCGCCAAGCTCTAATAACTGGATCGTGAGTAGTAGATTACGCTCCAGGTTCGCTGCATCAATGATATTAACGATGTCGTCAAATTTTTCTTCTAATAAAAAGTGCGTCACGATCCGCTCGTCTTCGGAGACCGGGCTAAGATCATAAATGCCGGGAAGATCAATCAGCGTACCGCGTTTTGTTTTTAAGTTTCCTAGTTTCTTTTCAACCGTTACACCGCTCCAGTTTCCTACGTAAGCATAAGAAGTAGTCAACTCGTTAAAAAGCGATGTTTTACCGGTATTCGGGTTTCCGATCAAACAATGGATCTGTTCAGTCATTGGCGATCACCCTTATCTTGGCCGCATCAGTCTGCCGAATACTGATCGACTGGCCTTGCGTTTCTAATAAACACGGTCCACCAAACAGACATTTCTGCTTCAGACACACTTCACTGCCTTTAAAGCAGCCGAGCGCAATAAGCCGTCTTTTCAATAAGGGGTCGTGATTAGGGATATTTTCAATAGTCACACGTTCCCCGATCATTATCTCAGCTAAGTGCACGTCAATCACTCCATTCATAATGATAATCATTATCATTTATGTTCATTTTATCACAAAAATCAAGCTTGTAAATAGGGGAACTCGTTTATTTTTTGATAAATATGGCAATGTAATAGTACAGAAGCATTTTGTGAAAGGGATTGCAGTAAAATAACAGTAGTACAGGTAATAGTAGCTGTCTTATTACAGAAATTCTTTATTTAAGCTATTTTATACTACTGTTATAGTGAAAAATATAGTAAAATGAGAAGTGCCGTGGAAAGCAGACGAAAGCGCGACGAATACGTCTGTATAAGACTGAAATGATGGAGGAAATCAAAAATGAGTGATTTATTTGGAACGATCAAACAACAAGTAACTGGCAAAAACGTACGTATCGTCTTACCAGAAGGGGAAGATGAACGTATCATCGAAGCAACTGCCCGCCTGCAAGAAGAGGGTATCGTAGTGCCGATCTTACTGGGAAATAAAGCAAGCATCACAGAAAAAGCAGCAGCACTCAACATCTCGCTGGAAAACGTAGTGATCCGCGATCCGGAAAGCGATGCCGACTTTAACGAGTTAGTAGCTGCATTTGTTGAACGCCGCAAAGGAAAAGCAACTGAAGAAGATGCTAAACGCATGCTGAAAGATCCGAACTATTTTGGAACGATGCTTGTCTTCACTGGCAAAGCAGACGGTTTAGTAAGTGGTGCAGCACATTCTACTGGCGACACTGTCCGTCCAGCACTTCAAATCATCAAAACAAAACCAGGCATTTCTAAAGTAGCTGGCGCAATGATCATGGTCAAAGAGGACCAACGCTATCTATTCAGCGACGTTGCGATCAACATTGCTCCATCTGCAGAAGATTTGGCTGAAAATGCTATTGTCAGCGCAGAAACAGCTTCGATTTTCGGAATCGATCCTCGCGTAGCTATGCTAAGCTTTTCCACAAAAGGTTCTGCGAAATCTGATGAAACGGAAAAAGTAGTAGCAGCAACTGCGATCGCGCAAGAAAAAGCACCAGAATTAGCATTAGACGGTGAATTCCAATTTGATGCAGCTTTCGTCCCATCTGTTGCTGAAAAGAAAGCACCAGGATCTAAAATCAAAGGTGATGCCAATGTCTTCATCTTCCCAAGCTTAGAAGCAGGAAACATCGGCTACAAGATCGCACAGCGTTTAGGCGATTTTGAAGCAGTGGGTCCGATCTTACAAGGATTGAATGCACCAGTAAATGATCTATCCCGCGGTTGTAATGCTGCAGATGTATATCATTTAACACTGATCACTGCCGCTCAAGCAGTGAATAAATAAGTAATTAATTAATAACAAGCGCACATGGCTTTTTCAGCCATGTGTTTTTTTGTACGGCGATTTCTTTGCGCTTTGCTAAGCGAATGTATTAATATAGAAGAAAGTGTTTGAAAAAGGGGAGTGAACCAATGCCTGATCTTAATACGGAAATCCATGTCCGCTTAGTAAAGAAAAAGGATGCCTCGGCACTGCTGGAACTTGAAAAGCGGAATCGCTCTTTCTTCAGCAGCTATGCAGCGGAACGGCAAGCCACTTTTTATACATTGAAACAGCAGAAAAAAAGAGTGAAGGCTTTTTGCAAGCAAGCAAAAAAAGATGATGGCTATTTTTTTGTAGTCACAAAATCAGAAACAAAGCAGATCATTGGGTTGCTGATGATAACGGAAGTATTGCGCGGGAATCTGCAAAGCGCGTGGCTGGGCTATTTTCTCGATGAAGCCCAAAATGGTAGAGGCTATATGCGCGAAGCAGTCAAGCAAGTCCTGGCTTATTGTTTCGAGAGACTGAGACTTCACCGTATTGAAGCAGGTGTAATGCCGGCGAATCATCGTTCGATGCGCGTGCTGGAAAACAGCGGGTTTCAAAAAGAAGGATTAGCTCGCCAAAATGTAAAAATCGAAGGAGTTTGGCAGGATCATTATACCTTTGCGATTTTAGATGCAGATTTTAATTAAGGAGGCGAGGAACATGGAAGCGCAGATAGCGCAACTTAAACTGGCACAGCGGACCAATCAGCTTGTAATCGTTATTGCTGAAGCAGTCGAAGCAGAAGTTAGTTTTTGGGAAAAGCAGGATGCCAAATGGCGAATGAAGCTGCAGACGAAAGGGTATGTTGGTGAAGCTGGGATCGGTAACGCAAGGGAAGGCAGCAAAGTTACTCCGGAAGGCGCTTTTCGTCTCGGCCAGGCTTTTGGCAAAAAAGACCCTGGCAGCAAAACGGCATTTCGGCCGATCACTGCGTCAGACTATTGGATCTCCAATCCGGAGAGTGCTTATTACAACACGTGGCAGCAATTTCAGACATCTGAAATGGATGAGTCGCTTTATGCTTACAGTGAGCATCAATATGAATTCGCCCGCTTGATCCACTACAATACGGATCCAATCATCAAAGGCGCTGGCTCCGCCTTTTTCTTGCATGTTGAGAACCAGCGTCCTACTGCAGGCTGCGTTGCTGTTCCGAGGGAAGACATGATCAAATTGATCCAAGCAACAGGCGAACAGGCTTACATCATACACGTAAAATCGAAAGACGCATTACATAATTATTGAAAAGGAAGGTAAAAAATGATCAGACCAGCTAAACAAACAGATGCCACGCAAATCGCACCACTTTTGCTTGTCATTTGGAAAGATATGGAATTAGAAATCTTTAACCAAGATGAGGAGACAGCGATCTTGGCAGCCCTGATCGAAGGGATCGGACTTGAAAATTATCGATATAGCTATGAGCATTTACATGTCTATGAACAAGACGGACAGATCGCAGGCGTTCTGGCAGGGTATAAAGGTGAAATCGAACCAACTATAGATGCGAATTGGCCTGAACTAGCCGCTAAACATCATTTAAGCTATATAGAACCAATCTTCAAAGATAAGGAAACCTTCCCTGGTGAATGGTATCTGGATTCGATCGTGACAAACCAAGCATTTCAAGGACAAGGCATCGGTACAAAATTATTAGCCGCGTTGCCAGCGATCGCTCAAGCAGAAGGTGAGAATTTGATCGGTCTGAATTGCGACAAGCAAAATCCACGGGCAAAAGCGCTCTATGAACGAAATGGTTTTAAAAAGGTCAGTGAGATCGTCATCGCAGGTCATCGATATGACCACATGCAAAAACAGCTCTAACAAGCAAGATGGTGTTTAAAGCTCCCTTATTAGGTGTATACTATACATATCTGATATAAAGGAGGAATTGACATAATGAGTTTAAAAGATACAATCACATTAGCAAATGGTGTAGAAATGCCAAGAGTTGGTTTTGGCGTTTGGCAAGTCAAAGATGGCGAAGAAGCAGTAAATTCCGTAAAATGGGCATTGGAAACTGGCTATATCAGTATCGATACTGCGGCAGCTTATAAGAACGAAGCTGGAGTAGGGAAGGCAATCAAAGAATCAGGAATCAACCGCGAAGACTTGTTTGTCACTACCAAATTATGGAATTCCGAACAAGGCTATGAATCAACGTTGAAAGCATTCGATGCAAGTTTAGACAAACTAGGATTAGACTACGTCGATCTATATTTGATCCACTGGCCGGTAGAAGGCAAAACACAAGATACGTGGCGCGCATTTGAAAAATTATATAAAGATAAAAAAGTACGTGCGATCGGTGTTTGTAATTTCCATGAACACCATCTGAAAGAGATTTTTGAAATTGCAGAAGTGAAACCAATGGTCAATCAAGTAGAGTTGCATCCTAACTTGACGCAAGAACCGCTGCGTGCCTTCTGTAAAGAAAATGATATCGTTGTGGAAGCTTGGTCTCCATTAGGAAGCGGAAAAATGCTCGACAATCCAGAAATCAAAAAATTGGCAGACAAATACGGAAAAACAGTTGCTCAAGTGATTTTACGTTGGGACTACCAACAAGATATCGTAACGATTCCGAAATCAGTGCATAAAGAACGTATCCAAGAAAACGCAGATATCTTTGATTTTGAATTATCAGAGGAAGACGTGCAAGCGATCAGTGCTCTAAACAAGGATGAACGAACAGGTCGAAATCCTGATAATCATGGTTTGAAATAGAGCCATAGAGGAACGAATCCAAAATAATTTACTAAGCAAGGAAGCAAATCTGTTATCAGAATTGCTTCCTTGTTGTTGCGATAAGTAAGCAAATTGACGAATCGATTATTTCTCATGTCCGCAAATACATGCTAAAATAAAGAACACTATCAGTAAGGAGATAACAAACAAATGACTTATGCACTTGAAATCAAAGGCTTGAAAAAAGTATATGCCACTGGCGTGGAGGCGTTGCGTGGAATTGATCTAGTTGTCGAAGAAGGTGATTTTTACGCCCTTCTAGGTCCAAATGGTGCCGGAAAATCAACCACGATCGGTATTATCACTTCGCTTGTCAACAAAACGGCGGGCGAAGTGAAAATTTTTGGGTATGATCTGGATAGCGATCTCGTGCGCGCCAAACAACAGATCGGGCTTGTACCACAGGAATTCAACTTCAATCCTTTTGAAACGGTTCAGCAGATCGTCGTGAACCAAGCCGGGTATTATGGCGTTTCGCGTAAAGAAGCATTGAAACGCAGTGAAAAATATCTAAAACAATCGAACCTCTGGGAAAAACGCAACGTGAAAGCACGCATGCTTTCAGGAGGAATGAAGCGGCGTTTAATGATCGCGCGTGCCTTGATGCATGAACCGCAGTTGCTGATCCTAGATGAACCGACCGCTGGCGTAGATATCGAACTAAGACGTGAAATGTGGACATTCCTGCGAGAATTGAACTTGAATGGGACCACCATTATTCTGACGACCCATTACTTAGAAGAAGCAGAAATGCTTTGTCGCCATATCGGGATCATTCAGTCAGGCGAATTGATCGAGAATACCAGTATGCGGACACTGCTTTCCAAATTACAGTTTGAAACATTTATCTTTGACCTAGCACCGTATACGAAAAAACCGGAAATCAGCGGATATAAGACTTATTTTGAAGATGAGTGGACGATTGCTGTAGAAGTAGAACGGGATCAGGGCGTGAATGCTATTTTTGAACAGTTTAGCGCACAGGGGATCAAAGTACTTTCGATGCGTAATAAATCAAACCGCTTAGAAGAATTATTCTTAAAAATCACAGAAGAAGAACATATCGTGGAGGAAAAACATGTTTAGTCTATATTTTACAGCTTTAAAAAGTTTAGCATTTAAAGAAACTAACCGCTATATGCGGATCTGGATCCAAACGTTAGTACCACCAGTGATCACTACCGTGCTGTACTACGTTATTTTTGGGAAAATGATCGGTAGCAGAATCGGTGAAACAGGCGGTGTCTCCTATATGGAATTCATCGTCCCCGGATTGATTATGATGTCCGCGATCACAAGTTCTTATGCCAATGTTTCGTCTTCTTTCTTTTCCCAGAAATTCCAAAAAAATATTGAAGAGATCCTGGTTGCGCCAGTGCCGACCCATATCATCATTTGGGGATTTGTCATTGGAGGGGTAGGCAGAAGTATTTTAGTAGGTATTCTTGTAACTATTATTTCACTCTTTTTTGTCCCGCTACATGTTTTTTCATGGGGCATTGTTATTATCACACTTCTGATGACCGCCATTTTATTTTCATTAGCAGGTTTATTAAACGGGATCTTCGCTCGCTCATTTGATGACGTCTCGATCGTGCCGACTTTCGTGCTGCAGCCGTTGACTTACCTGGGTGGCGTATTTTATGCGATCTCCATGCTACCACCATTCTGGCAGGCTGTGTCAAAAATCAATCCGATTGTTTATATGATCTCAGGATTTCGTTATGGATTTCTTGGAACAAAAGATGTGCCGATCATGATCTCAATGATCATTCTAGTCCTTTTCATTGTCGTACTGTATTCGCTTTGCTGGTACTTGATCGATAGAGGCAGAGGGCTTAGAAGCTGATTTTATTTGAATATATGGAAGATAGAAACCTTTATTTATAGGGGTTTCTCAGCTTGGCGAAAAGCGCTCATCTTTGTCGTTAAAGCCTGCGTTCCGATGCTCACGTACACAATTACGCTCCGCTTCGGTACTCGGCTTTGCCTAGTATCTAATCATTTTTCACCAAGCTGAAAACAGTAAAATAATGATTGAAATGGTATTTTTCTTCAGTCTAAGAAACCTTTATTTATAGAGGTTTCTATTTTTTTGTTTTAAAAAGAGTGGAAATGAAAATAACTAATGATTAAAATAGAGTTATAAATAGAACACTTGGAGGATGACATATGAAAAGATACCGCATAAGCCGCCTGAGCACTATCTTTATTAGCATGGTCTATACAGGGATCTTGCTAGCCATTATGAAAGGGATGAAACCATTTCAAGATTTAAACCCGGCAACATACATCGTGGTATTTCTTATTGTGGGGAGTAGCTTCTTTTTTTGGGGACAAGAGAAACTTAGAAAGCAGTATGAAGAAGAAAAAGTAGAGAAGGACGAACGCTATATCATGACCAGAAATCTTTTTTCGCATTATTTCTTTTTTACGATCGCATGGTTGATCCCGCCTGTGCTTGCAATTTTAAGCATATATGACATGCAGCAGATTTCGCTAAAAAGTATTGCAATCGTTTTTTCGATCGGAGTGGTGCTATACATGGTCTTGATTGAAGTGATAAAAAAGAAAGCATAAACCGAAAGTTGTTCCGAGGAATGGAGCAACTTTTTTTCATAAAAAAAGACCTGCTTGATAACCAAGCAGGTAAATTGTTTTCTGAAGCCTAGGCTTCAGACGGAATAATTGTACTAAATGCTAAATTGTGGGGAATTATAACATTTAGAAGGGATAAGATAGCTATTCTTTAAAGAGGGAGCAATAAAGAAATAACTATAGGTATACTATAACGGCTTTTTTCCTGTGCGTCATTCATTTATTTAACAAAATAATGCCTCAAAATGAGTTGAAATCTTGTTATCGATTGCAGGAGAAAGGGTTTCGTAAATTTGTCGATTTTGTGTCATTTTCCGATCAGTCATTTTTCGCTGATAATTCCTTCTTGATATGCATTTAGTAGCAATTCCAAATCGGCAGCTTGCTTCGACAATTGCTGGCCGATATCGGTATCACGCACTCGTTTTCGTACGGTCTCTGTTTCTATCACACGCCGAGTGGACAGGATATCAGTTTCGCGTTGGATCGCGTCTTCTGTAGAAGTAAATGGCTGATGGCTCACCAGCTGCAGACCATAACTGTTGAATAGTAAGGTGTAGCCAGCTAGGCCAGTGGTTTTGTGGTATGCCTTCGCAAAGCCGCCGTCGATCACTAGCATCTTGCCGTCCGCTTTGATCGGGCTTTCGCCATCGCCTTCTTTCACTGGTGTGTGACCATTGATAATGTGTCCTTCGTCTTCCTTTAAACCAAATTCTTTCAAGATCTGTTTGCAGGTGGCGATCTCATTTCTCTGTTGATAATAAGGATTTTTTTCCTCTTTATGTGTTTCCTTGGCTTCCACAAAATAGCGTTCAAAAGTCGTCATTTTTCGCTTGCCGAATAAAGAGGAAACTTCACCTGTCCACAAATACCAAACGATATCGCACGCGTAAAGCTTTTCAGCAGTTCCTGATGGCCGATAATATGCCTCGCGGGCAAGCTGTTCAAATTTATCGAGCAAAGCTTTACCACGGTATGCTTTGCCGCGGATCTCAAAAGGCATGAAGGTGCCATCTTGATTGAGCGGGATACAACCATGATAAAGCAGGTTGCCGTTATAAGTCAGATACATACTTCCTTTACTGTATAAGAAAGAAATATGCTTTTGCAGCCGTTCGCAGTTTTTGAAAGAACCAATCAATTTCTGCACGACTTCCTGTTCCTCACGGGTCAATCGATATGGGTTTTCCGGATCGATCGTTGGGAAATGTCCATCCAACAGTGGATACGCTTTGCCATCCAAAGTGATTTCTTTTTTTTCATAATCAATAAAATCCAAAACAAGGCGGTGATCCATCTTGAATTCCGGATGCCGCCTGATGATCTCGCCCTCTAATTTAAATTGGATGATCGAGATCGCTTTATGCATGCGGGCGATCTGTGTGCGCTCGGCATCGCTGATCGATTCACCGCCTTCATTTTTTGGCTGGAAGTAAGTGCAAGGATCATCTTGGTAAAATTCATCTGCGAAGAGAGCAAGCGGGCGCAGCGAAATGCCATAGCTATTTTCAATGATATCCAAATTCAAATAACGGGCAGAAATACGGATGACATTCGCCATGCAGACGCGGGAGCCACTTGCCGCCCCCATCCAGATCATATCATGATTGCCCCATTGAAAGTCGAGTGAATGGTAATCCATCAGCGTATCAATGATTTTGTCCGGGTGTGGACCGCGGTCGTAAACATCCCCAACGAGATGCAGATGATCGACGACAAGCCGCTGGATCAATTTTGCAAGCACGCTGATAAATTCTTCCGCTCGGTTTAGATCAATGATGCTTTGGATGATTTCTTTGTAATACATATCTTTATCTGGCAGATTTTGGTTTTCATTCAATAATTCTTCTAATATGTAAGCAAAATCCTGTGGAATCGCTTTTCTAACTTTGGAACGTGTATATTTGGAAGATACATATTGCGAAATTTTGATCAGGCGATATAACGTTGTTCGGTAGACCGTCTCTAAATCATCGTTTTCCTGCGTGATGACATCAAGTTTTTGTTCTGGATAGTAGACAAGCGTGCTAAGTGAATTGATTTCTTTTTCAGTCAAAATATCACCGAAAATATCACGGATCTTTCGTTTTACAACTCCGGAACCATTGCGGATCACTTGTTCAAAAGCACTATATTCCCCGTGGACATCGCTGAGAAAATGCTCTGTTCCCTTAGGTAGGTTCAAGATCGCTTTTAAATTGATGATCTCTGTCGCTGCTTTCGCTACAGTTGGATAGGAACGCGAAAGCAATTTTAAATATTTGATCTCCGTTTTGGTCATAGCCTAGCACTCTCCTTTATTAAAGTTATTCTATACCTCCAAATCGAGTCGTTCAATCAGATGAACAGCTGGGCAGCCCACAAGGCGATCGGTAATGTGACGATGCTCAGTACTGTACTGATAAAAGTGGTACTCGACACTAGATCAGGTTTTGTGCGGAACTGGACCGCAAGTAGCGTTGTATTTGCAGCGGTTGGCATGGCAGCTAGAATCACCATGATTTGTTTGGTCATCGTATCGACTGGTAAGAGCAGCGTCAACAAAAACGCGATCACCGGCGAGAGCAACAATCGAATCAGTAGCCCAAAGCCAACTTTAAGAAATTCGATCTCTCGAAACGAGATGACCGCCAATTGCATCCCGAGGACGATCATGATCGTTGGAATAGCAGCATTACCAACCAGATCGATACAGGTCAGGATTGGATCTGCCAGCGGGATGTGCAAGAGCTGGAAAAGAAACCCAAGCAACGCGCCATATGCGATCGGCATCCGAATCACACGCCGCCACACGAGTTTCATCCCGCCACCGTCCTCGCTTCCCTTCGCTGCATAATAAACACCGATCGTACTCATCGCCAGTTGCTGCAGCACCATCAAGATGACCGCGATCGCGAGCCCTTTTTCGCCGAAAACCAGCAAAATGACTGGCGTCCCGTAGTTGCCGTTATTCATAAAGGCACTAGACAAAATAAGCGCACAGCGATCTGCCAGTGAATAGCCCATCAATTTGGAAACGAGATAGACCACGAAAATCAAGATCGAGCAGAGTGCAAAAATATAAACTGCCAAATACAGATAATCGAGGGAAACCGGATGACTATAGAAAACAGAAAAAGCTAAGAAAGGCGACATTAGGTAAAGCGTCAATTTAGAAAGGTTAGGAATCTCGAATTTCAACGCTTTCTGCCCGATAAAGCCAATTAAAAAAATCCCGAAAACAGGAAGTAAGATAAGGACAAATTGCATAGATACACCTCTTTATATGTAATATCCTTATTCTATCATAGTTAGCAATAGAATCTGATAATTCTGTTTTCAGAAGAAAGGTTTTTATTTTGAGAAGATGGGAACTAAAGAAAGTAGGAGTGTGATGACAATGAGGAAAGAAGTAGAATTAGGAAAAACTGGATTGCGCATTAACCCAGTCGGACTGGGGACAAATGCAGTCGGTGGGCATAATCTGTTCCCGAATTTAGATGAAGATGAGGGAAAGGGCTTAGTTGCTGAAGCAATCGACAGTGGTATCAAATTTATCGATACGGCTTATATCTATGGACAAGGTCGCTCCGAAGAATTGGTGGGTCAAGTCATTGCTGAAAAAAAGGCTCGTGACAAAATTATTTTGGCCACTAAAGGGGCTCATAAATTAGTGGATGGAAAAGTAGAGATCGATAATTCCCCTGAATTCCTTAAACAAACCGTAGAAGCGAGTCTAAAACGTTTGCAAACAGATTACTTAGATGTTTTCTACATTCATTTCCCAGATGAAAAAACACCGAAAAATGAAGCTGTCAGTGCGTTGAAAGAATTGAAAGATGCCGGCAAGATAAATGCGATCGGCGTTTCTAATTTCTCACTGGAACAATTAAAAGAAGCCAATCAAGATGGATATGTCGATGTGATTCAGTCGGAATATAATCTGCTGAAACGAGGAGCGGAAGAAGAATTACTTCCATATGTAGTCGAGCATGGACTAAGCTTGATTCCCTATTTCCCACTTGCTTCCGGTCTGTTGACTGGGAAATACCGGGCAGATACGGAAATCCCGGAAAGCAGAAAGAAAAACCCGCTTTTCCAAGGGGAGACTTATCAAGCCAACATTCGGAAAATCGAAAAACTTCGTGTCATCGCAGAACGAAAACAAGCAGAGGTAGCACATATCGCACTTGCGTGGCTGCTTGCTAGGCCGGGAATCGATGCAGTCATTCCGGGTGCCAAACGCGCCGAGCAAGTGAAACATAATTTGAATACGCTACAAGTAGATCTTTCAGCAGAAGAAGTTGCTGAAATAAGTGCGATTTTCAGCTGATAGAAGGAAACAGCTGGCAGCTGGGATTTCCCACTTGCCAGCTGTTTTTTGATTTGCACTTTTAAAATGACTCCTTTATAGTTATAACTAGACTGAAAAAGGGGGAGAAGTGGCTTGATAAAACGTTTTTTTAATTACTATCGACCGTATCGACGGTTGTTTTTTCTGGATTTCTGCTGTGCAATTGTTGCGGCGTTGTTAGAACTTGCTTTTCCAGTTGCGGTCAATCGCGTGATCGATAAACTTTTGCCGGGGAAAGACTGGGGATTGATCGTGACCGCTTGTCTGGCATTGTTTTTCTTTTACTTAATAAATACAGGAATGCAATATATCGTGACTTATTACGGACATATGCTTGGTTTGAATATCGAGACGGATATGCGCCGCGATTTGTTCCATCATATCCAAAGCCAGCCATTTGAGTTTTATGATAATCAAAAAACGGGGAAACTAATGGCACGGATGACAACGGATCTATTTGAGATCGGAGAAGTCGCGCATCACGGGCCGGAAGATATTTTCATCTCGATCATGTCACTTGTCGGCGCTTTTCTGCTGATGTTGACGATCCATGTGAAACTAGCGATCGCGACATTTATATTGGTACCGGTCTTGACGATTCTATTAGTTTTTTTCAACAAACAGATGACAAAGGTCAACACCAAGATATTCAAAGATCTCGGGACTTTCAACGCCGGGATCGAAAATGCGATCAGCGGGGTTCGTGTCGTCCAAGCATTTGCAAATGAAAATTACGAGAAAAAGCGTTTTGCAGGAATCAATGCGTTATATCGCAAATCAAAATTGGCTTTTTATAAAGTAATGGGTGTCAGCACATCATTTAACTATTTTCTGATTCGGCTGATCACGCTGTTTGCACTTATTTTTGGTGCTTATTTTAGTATTCAGGGAGATATTACATACGGTGATTTTGTCGGCTTTATCTTACTGACAAACGTCTTTATTCGTCCGATTGAAAAAATCAACGCGATCATCGAAAGTTATCCAAAGGGAATCGCCGGCTTCAAACGCTTTTTGGAAGTGATCGACACGAAACCGAGTATTACGGATACACCGAATGCTGTCAGTGCCGAGCCATTCCGCGGCGACATCGAATACCGGGATGTTTCATTCCGCTATCAAGATGGCAAGACTGTGCTGGATCATATCCAATTGTCGATCCAGGCTGGCGAAAGCATTGCCTTTGTCGGTCCAAGCGGTGCTGGGAAAACGACGATCTGTAATTTGCTGCCGCGCTTTTATGAAGTGACAGATGGAGAAATCCGTATTGATGATAGGCCGATCAAACAAATGACGCTCGCTTCACTTCGTTCGCAAATCGGTGTCGTGCAGCAGGATGTATTCTTGTTTTCCGGTACCGTCCGGGAAAATATCGCTTATGGGAAATTAGATGCGAGTGATGCAGAGATCGATGAGGTAGTGAAGCTCGCGCATTTAGAAAAAGTAATTGCAGAAATGCCGGATGGACTGGATACGGTGATCGGAGAACGAGGAGTCAAACTTTCAGGCGGACAGCGCCAACGTTTGGCGATCGCGAGAATGTTTTTGAAAAACCCGCCGATCTTGATCCTCGATGAAGCGACTTCTGCGCTCGATACAGAAACAGAACAAGTCATCCAAGCATCCTTACAAAAATTAGCTGTCGGACGGACCACGCTGATCATTGCGCATCGCCTAGCGACCATCAAACACGCTGACCGCATTCTAGTTGTGACCGAAAATGGCATCGAACAAATGGGGACGCACGAAGAATTATTAGCTGTTCCAGGGACTTACCGCAATCTTTATGATGCGCAGTTCCGCAAAGATAGTTGAAAAATAGATGACATCTCAGCTACAATAGAAACAATCATGAAAGGGTGGGATATAGATGAGCAAACGAGTTATTCATACGGATAAGGCGCCAAAAGCATTAGGACCTTATTCACAGGCAATCGAAACAAACGGTTTTATTTTCGCTTCTGGACAGTTGGGAATAGATCCAGCGACTGGCGATTTGCAGGTTGGCGCAGAAGCGCAGATCAAACAAGCTTTGACAAATGTCGCTTCCGTATTAGAGGAAGCAGGCAGCAGCTTGGAAAGCATCGTCAAGACCACGATCTTTTTTAAAGACCTGGCCAATTTTCAAGCCGTAAATGAGATCTATGGTTCCTTTTTTGAAAATGCTTATCCTGCTCGAAGCGCGTTCCAAGTGGCAAAATTGCCACTAGATGCGGAAGTGGAGATCGAGGTTGTAGCGGTGAAATAGGAAAAGCTGGTATCGATCATCGATACCAGCTTTTTTATTAATACGAGATCGCCCGCCGTTTCTGCGTTTTCCACGTATTATCCAGCGCTTTTTTGCTGATCTTGACATTTTTTTGACCTGTCCAACAATCATTGTAATAGAAATTATTTTTATCATAGCCAGTTAGTGTCAGAGCATGAACGCTGAAGCCGTGCATTTTCACCCAGACGACAACAGGTTTTTTATAACGTAAAAACCGTTCTAATGTCTTTGTGGAAGAACCGGTAAGGTCACGGGAAGAACCAGCATATTTTTTCACCAGCTTTTTCAATGCTTTCGGATAAATCGTCCAGCCATGCGTCGTGTATGGATTTCCGACGAACCCCTTATTCGGATTACTACTATGACGTGGCATTTCATTAGCTAATTTTGTTTTTGTTACTTTTTTCGCTTTGGTATACCGTAGCATCATTGTAACGGAAGTGATCTCGCAACCTGTTGGAAGTTCAGGACGTTGTTTAATGATCGGTACGGAAAGGAGCAGTTTTGGACTCTTAAAGGCACTTTTTTTCATCCAACCTTTGACTTTGCCATTTACTTTGAATTGGTAAAAAACGGCGTGTTCTGTTTTTGCTTCCCGAACGACTTGAACGATCAGGTTATTGTAAGTTTTAGAAACACCAGTTTTTTTGGCGTTTTTGATTTTATAAGGCTTGTTGTAGATGGCCGTTTTTTTCGTTGCGACACGTTTGTCGAAACTTACCTTTTTATCGTAGCTCAATTTATCATAAGGGGAAGTAAATGCGCTCGTTTTCATCCAACCGATCGTTTTATTTTTATAGCGGAATTGATAATACGTCCCATGCTTGGTCTTGGCAGATTGAAGGATATGGACGGTTTTTTTGTTATAAGTCTTAGCGGTGCCGACTTGTTTGACACCTGCGACTTGATAAGGTTTCGAATAGATTTTTTCGGTAGTGGAATTTACTTTTTTGTCAAAGTTGACTTTGCTTTGTGAGAGGATCGGATCTGCTTTAGGAGGTTCTACTTTTTTATAAGTATAGGTCACAGTTTCTGCTTGGCTGGAAAATGTTCCTTTTGTCTTGCCGGCTGTTTTCGCGAGGGTGTAGTTTTTGATTGTTTTTGGCTTGGTTTGATAACTGTTGCCGATCGCACCTTGCAACGTTTGTTTCGTAGCGATCGTTTTTCCGGCTGTATCTACAAATAGAACTGTGATCGGAGCAGCTTTATTTACTTGATACGTATAGACGATATCCGCTTTTTTATCGGAAAAAGTCCCGTTAACAGCACCAGTTGTTTTGCTCAGTGTATAGTTAGCGATCGTTTTGGGTTTGGTTTGATAGGTTTTGCCCCATTCTCCGGTCAGCGTTTGTTTCGCAGCTAACGTTTTACCTTGTGTATCCAAATAAGAAATCGTGACAGGAGCCGTTTGTTTGGCTTCATAGGTATAATACAGATACGTTTTTTCACCTGCTTGTGGAAATTTCCCAGCTGGCTGATCTGGCGAGGACACTAGGTTATATCCCTCAAATGCCAATGCTTCTGTCTGATAATCTGCACCTGGTTCTCCCTCTGTTGTTACTTCTTTCAAGACCTTTTTGTCTTTGGTCTGATAGGTCGTTATCACTTGGCTCTTCTCGGTCGTAGCCGCGATTGCAGTGTAAGGACTGAAAAGAGAAAAGCTGAGTGCGATAGCGATAAAAAGACAACCCCACTTTTTCATAGCTAACCTCCAATAGTATTTTTTATTTTATTATATAATGAAAGCGGATAAAAAGCCTATCTTTTTCTAAAAATGATTTTTGTTTGAAAAAATTATGAACTTTAGAACTTCTCAATAAAGAATCCTTATGGTAGAATTTAACAGTGTGATTATAAAAAGACTGGGGGAATTGCAAATGAAAAAATGTCTACGCATATTGTTTCCAGTTTTCGCAGCATTGATTTTGATATTCATGATTTCTGGAGTTTCAAAACCTGTCCATGCAGCTAAAACAGATACATATGAAATTGCGACTGACACCACATTCGCGCCATTTGAATTTGAATCTAAAAAAGGGGAATATATTGGTATTGACATGGATTTGCTCAAAGCCATCGCCAAAGACCAAAATTTCAAATACAAAATTAAACCACTCGGCTTCAACGCCGCTGTTCAAGCCTTAGAGGCAAATCAAGTAGATGCTGTTATTGCCGGGATGAGCATCACTCCCGATCGCGAGAAAAAATTCGATTTTTCGAAACCGTATTTTGAATCTGGCGTGGTAATGGCGGTCGATAAAGACGAAAAAAATGTCAAAAGCTATAAAGATCTGAAAGGCAAAAAAGTCGCTGTTAAAACAGGAACAGAAGGCTACGCGTTTGCAGACAAAATCAAAGACAAGTACGGTTTTAAAATCGTCACTTTCGATGAATCTTCACCAATGTACGATGACGTTAAAACCGGAAACTCGGCAGCAGCTTTCGATGATTTTCCAGTCCTTGCTTACGGCGTTCAGCAAGGAAATGGACTTAAAATCGTTACAGATAAAGAAAAAGGCGGCGAATACGGTTTTGCCGTAAATAAAGGTAAAAACAAAGAATTACTTGATAAATTCAACACTGGTTTAGCTAATTTGAAAGCAAACGGTGAATATAAGAAAATCACGGAAAAATATTTAGGTAAAAACGGTGAAGCGAGCCAAAAAAGTGGGTTCTTTGCCTCACTTGGTGAAAGCTGGCCGGCACTACTAGCCGGATTATGGTACACGATCCGCTTGACTGTGCTTTCGCTACTGATCGCCCTTATTATCGGGGTTGTATTCGGCTTTATGAAAGTAAGCCAAAACAGGATCGTTCGTGGCATCGCGACCGTGTATGTAGATATTTTCCGGGGAACACCATTACTAGTACAGGCGTTCTTCATTTACTTCGGTATCCCGCAAGCTCTTGATTTCCGAATGCCGGCATTCTTGGCCGCACTGCTTGCGCTTAGCTTAAATGCTGGTGCCTATATGGTTGAGATCGTCCGTGGCGGTATCCAATCCGTTGATTCCGGACAGATGGAAGCAGCCCGAAGTTTAGGTCTTCCATATCGTAAATCGATGATAAAAATCGTGCTTCCGCAAGCGATCCGTACGATGATTCCATCTTTTATCAACCAATTTGTCATCACACTGAAAGATACTTCGATCATGTCGGTCATCGGCCTGGTAGAATTGACTCAATCCGGGAAGATCATCATTGCGAGAACCTTCCAATCTTTTGACATCTGGCTGATTGTTGCCCTCATGTATCTGATCGTTATCACGATTTTGACCAAAGTATCAGATCGAGTGGAAAGGAGACTTCGAAATGACTAAATTAAAAGTAACAGGCCTTAAAAAGAATTTCGGAGCAAATGAAGTGCTGAAAGATATCAATCTAGAAGTTCAAGAAGGCGAAGTAGTTTGCGTCATTGGCCCTTCTGGTTCGGGTAAAAGCACGTTCTTGCGCTGTATGAACCACTTAGAAGAGATCACTGGCGGCACCGTCATTGTGGACGATTATAATATTACCGATAAAAAAGTGGATATCAACAAAGTACGCGAAAATATCGGCATGGTATTCCAGCACTTTAATCTATTTCCGCATTTATCCGTTTTAGAAAATATCACATTAGCACCAATCGAATTAAAAAAACAATCCAAACAAGAAGCTAAAAAAATCGGATTGCAATTATTGGAACGTGTAGGCTTGGCAGATAAGGCAGATAGTTATCCGAAACAACTGTCCGGCGGTCAAAAACAACGGGTAGCGATCGCGAGAGCACTAGCTATGAACCCCGATATCATGTTGTTCGATGAACCGACTTCTGCACTAGATCCGGAAATGGTCGGCGAAGTATTGAATGTTATGAAATCCCTCGTAAAAGACGGCATGACGATGATGGTCGTTACTCACGAAATGGGATTTGCCCGCGAAGTAGGCGACCGTGTCATTTTCATGGATGGTGGCTACATCGTAGAAGAAGGAACCCCGCAAGAAGTATTCGACACACCGAAGCACGAGCGGACGATTAGTTTTTTAGAAAAAGTATTGTAGGAAAAAGAGCAGCCAGCGCTGCTCTTTTTTTGTTCCCGAATATTATTTAAAAGCAGCTGCATTTGTGCGGCTGCTTTTTTAATGCCACTTCTTTTTAAAAGATGGAAAGTAGTGGCTGTTTCTTATTTAAACGAAAACTGCGTGGAGTCACACTTAGAAACAGTATTAGAAAGTTGCTATTATAAAAATGGAAACGAAAATCCGGGGTGAAAGTTATTCAAAAGGAGATTGAATGTGAAAAAAATATTAATTAGAGCGGGCGCGAATCCCTATGAACAAAAAACAGCTTTTGACTTGATGAAAGCAGATTACATCGGTGGAAATGTCGGTAATCTGATATTTGCACACAGCCTGTTCAGAAACCTAACTACTAACGATACAGTATTAGAAGCAGATGGTTATCGCGCATCTGCTAGTCAAGCAGACCAAATCAATGAGACATATGCAGGTTTTGTAATACCGCTAGCTGATGCCTTTCGCGGTGATTTTGAAAACAACTTGAGCCAGCTGACACTACTAGTGAAAAAGTTAACGATCCCTGTCTATTTAATCGGAGTTGGGATAAAAGCGCCTATCCAATCGAAAAGTGAAGATCTGCACTTTTCATATGATGATACGGTAAAAGATTTATCAAAGCGATTCTGGAAAAATCTAGCATTGTCGGTATAAGAGGAGAGATGACAGCAAGGTACTTAACCAATCTCGGCTTTAAAGAAGGTACGGATCATATGGTGATTGGCTGTCCATCCATGTACACCTATGGCGAAAACCTAAAGATCCGTGAGATTGCCAAAGACAAAGGCTCAGAACTGCTATTATCTACCAATCGGTCGAAGTCTGCTCCTGGCCCCGTATTAAAGTATATCCACAGACTTCACGAAGCCTTTGAGAAAGCAAGCTTCGTCCCGCAAGGCTGGGATGAATTCAAGCTGATGTACACAGGTGTACCGACTTTTAAAATCGGCAGCTATCCATCCACGATGAAAGACATTGCCTACGAAAGCGGGAATGCAACGTTTTTTACAAGTGCGATTCGATGGATCACGCATATGCGGGGAATGGATTTTAGTTTTGGAACCAAACT
This sequence comes from Listeria grayi, assembly GCF_900638015.1. Lineage (NCBI taxonomy): Bacteria > Bacillati > Bacillota > Bacilli > Caryophanales > Listeriaceae > Listeria > Listeria grayi. The sequence continues at coordinate 1,992,524 of NZ_LR134483.1, read as the reverse complement.
GCACGGAAATATTACCGCAACGATCGCCGGAACACCAAGCATCACGATTCCGATTGACGCCCGGATGAAGGAGCTTGCTGATTATCACAACTTAACAAGAATGACACCGCAGGAAATCATCGAAAATCAAGGGGAATCTCTATTTGGACTCATTGAGAAAGTCGACATCCACTCCGCAGAAAAAACACAAGTACGTAATTATGAAAACTTTATTCATTTTTTAGAAAAAAATAATCTGGCTTATACGTATCAGAACGAAACGAATTATATGGATACCCCCTATGATCGGACATACGGACAATCAAATTATGGAGAGGAAATAGCACCAATTACAGCTTGCAAAGAAAAAGCGTTAAAAGAACGGATAAGCGTTATCACCAAGGCAAACTATCAGCGTCAAGATATTTATGTATCCCGCCAAAAGGCACTTTATAAAAAAATAGCAGAACAGGAGAAGTTCTTTTCTAATTTAACACGCCGTTGAAAAAAATGCTCCGTGGGGAAGAAAACAATGTGAAATCAACGCCTTTGCCGACCACGATTTGCGCCATTGTTTTTTCAATTCAATCAGAGTGGCATGTCAATTAATTCACAAAAAGACACCAATTAGACATTGCTCAAATGCAAATAAATAGAAAAAATAAATAAGTTAAAATAAATTCCGTTAGTTGTTAGTGAAGTAGTGAAAGAGGGAGAGGATTCTTTGTATGTTTCAGTTGTTGTACCCGTCTATAATGTTGAAAAATATGCAAAAGAAATGATACGTAGTTTGATCCAACAAACAATGAAACAAATCGAGTTTCTGATTGTCGATGACGGTTCGACGGATGCCAGTATGGACATCATCCAAGCGGAAATAAGAAATGATACTCGTTTTGTTATTCTCCAACAAGCGAATAAAGGGGCGGCCCATGCAAGAAATATCGGGATCCAGCATGCGACAGGAGAATACATCATGTTCATTGATGCGGATGACAAACTTGCAAAAGATGCAGCGACGCTTTTATATCAGGAAGGTATCACAAGCGGCACCGATATCGTTTATGGAAAAATGAAACGATTTACTACAGAAAAAGAGTGGTACTTAGAAAGCCATCTAGGTCGAAAAATCTATGCAGGAAAAGAGAAAAACATCTTAGCAAATAGCGAATTATTTTATTCGATCGGTCCTTGTGCCAAACTTTTTGCCAAACATTTATTTGAAAAAATCAAATTTCCAGAACATATCATCTTTGGCGAAGACCAGTATGTTACGTTTATGAGTTATGTCAGTGCCCAAAAAATCATTTTTTTGAACGAAGATATTTATTTTTACCGAATCAGAGAAGCAGGAGAACGATCTTTGACGCAAAAAAAAGAAGAATATCCCTTTGCGTATTTGAATTCGCTGATCAATCTTTTTCAACTGATATCACAAGGGTTTGAAAGGAATACTACCTTTTTGCCCGCAGAAAAGAAAGCGATCATGCATGCTTATTTTGAACGCTTGATCGAATTTGAGATTTTTCCGATTTTTAAATTGGTTTTCAAAAACCGGCGCTTTCAATCAAGAGGACTGGAAAACATCAGCAACTTCTTTGAAAGTATCGATAACGAATTGATAGAAGATTCGTCGATCATTGTTTATAAATTCATTGTGGAATTAAATAATATTTTTTTTATCCTTCAGAATAAAAGTTATCGTGATTACGTTACTCTCCAACGCCTTATTATCGAAAGTAATCCGTCTCTTTTTGAAAATGAGATCAAAAAAAACTACTTCTATAAATATCTATTAACTAAAAAAATAACCACTAGACCTTCTAATCTGCTTGCAGCAATTAAATACCGTATCATTGCATTTTGCAGGTATGGTTATGTTTTTCTAAGCAGCAAGGTTAGAACGAATATATTCAAAAGGGAGCAGTCAAGTTTTGGAAAAAAATATCGAATATAATGTGAGTATTATCATCCCCGTTTATAATGCCGATGCCTTTTTAGAAAGAACACTGGAATCGATCATCGCCCAGCAAACCAGAGGACTGACGTATGAAGTATTGCTGATCAATGACGGCTCAACAGACACAAGTGGTGAGATCTGCCTTCAATACAGTTTGAAATACGACAATTTTTATTACATCAAGCAACGTAATAAAGGTGTTTCCCATGCTAGAAATAAAGGGCTAGAAATCGCGCAGGGGGAATATATCTTGTTTTTGGATGCCGATGATCTGTTATTACCACAAACGATATATCATGCAATCACTACATTTGAAAAATATAAAGAAGAAACAAATATTCTAGCATATCCGCTGTATACCAAGGAAGGCAATGACATCAAACCACATATCCGTAATGCTAACTTCCGGCAAAAGAACAGAAGCGGCCTTTATAATATTGGTGAGTTTCCATTCTTGAATCAATGCACGATGAATGTAGTTATAAAAAATCTGGATGACGCAGATAAGATTTATTTCAATACATCACTCAAACAATGCGAAGATGCGCTGTTTAATACACAAATGGTACTTACGATGGGGAACATCGCCTTTTCAAATAATGGCGGATATGTCTATGATATCGGTCATGAATCGACTGTCGACAAATTTAAAAACCCAGTCGATATTGGCGATATGCTGCTACAGTTTTTTGAGAATCTCATCAACAATGCGCTCAAACATTACGGCAGCGTGCCAGCGTACGTTCAAAGCATGATCTTATACGAAATAAATTGGCGTTTTCTTCAAAATGTTTTATTTCCCTTTCATTTGAAAGAACCGGGATATGCAGAATGGATGGATAGGATCGTTCAGGTTTTTGACCATATCGAAGTCCATACGATTTTAGAACAACCACTGATGGATTATTATCATAAAATCTATTTTATTCAAACCTTCAAACAACAGATCATCCATAAAAACGATTCTTTTGGCTTACGCTTTTTCAGTAAAGACGAGCATATCCACACCCTTCAGCATGTGACGATCGTGTTTAATAAAATCAAAAAAATAGGAGAAGAACTGCAATTCGTCGGATATATCAAAGCGCCGTTACTGGACAATGCGGATGATGTCGCACTGGAGCTGACCAGTGAACAGCAGGATTACAAAAAAACAGTATGGCTGCGAGAAACCCCGGCCAGCTACTATAAGTCTCATCTCCAAGTGAGTTCCTTTTTGGGTTTTGACTTTACACTAGATCTTCGCCAAGAGGCAGAGCTTTTAGTGAAAGTAAAGATCAATGGTGTCGTTTATAAAACGGTTCCTTATTTTGAAGAGGATATTATCTTCAAAAAACATATCCAGTCAAAACATGTCGTTTTGCCAGAAACCATTATTTCCTATAAAGAAAATCCGTTTGCGATCCTTATCAGAGAGCGCAGCAAAAATCGGGATTTCGCGAAAAATGTCCTTGCCCACCAATCGAAGCTGTACGAGAAAAAAGGGCAGAGGAACGTTTTGACTTTTAGAAAATATAAAAAGCTCCTCGCTCTCGTATGGAAACAAAAACGAATTTGGCTTTATAACGACAGAATAAATACCCGAGATAACGCGTTTATTCAATTCAAGCACGATATGACTAAAAAAGACGGTGTAAATAGATATTATGTTGTTCGACATTTAAATGAGGTAGCAGGAGAAATCCCTAAGCAAAAGGTGGTCCTTTTTGGATCGCTAAAACATAAACTTCTTTTTTATTACAGTGAACTGATCTTAACTTCTTTTAAAGAGAAACTAGAATATTCGCCGCTTTCCAATCAAGCCTATAATGCGCTTTATTCGGAGATGAAACATAAAGTCGTCTATTTGCAACACGGCGTTTTAAATGCACACACTCCATGGCTGTATGGCAAACACAAAACGAACTTTGACAAATTTTTGATTTCCAGCGACTTTGAGAAGGAAAATCTCAAAAAACACTATGGCTACGCAGAAAAGGATCTGCTCCAAGCTGGAATGCCGCGACTAGACCTGATCACGTCAGGGACGAAAAAAAACAAGCTGTTGTTTGCCCCTTCGTGGAGAAAATCATTAGTGAAAGAAGATAAGTACCTAAACCGCACCATAGCAAAAGAAGCTTTTTACCAATCAGAATTCTTTCAAGCGATTCATGCGTTTATTAATTCACCGGAATTGAATGATATCCTAAAAACAAATAATTATCAGTTGGACGTAAAACTGCACCCGATCTTTATGGAAGAAGGTGCGCTTTTCAACACAGAGCAAAGCAATATTCATATTATCGAAAGCGGTGAAAAAATAGCGGTTGAGGAATATAAACTGTTTATCACTGATTTTTCCTCCTTTATGTTCGATTTCATCAAGACCAAGACAAAAATCGCTTTTTTCTTTCCTGATCTCAAACGATTTTTAGGAGGCAATCACATTTATAATCGTCTTGATTTCGATATCGATCAATTTGGAGAGCGGTATGAACGTCCAGAAGAAATCATTGCTTCTATCAACAGGTATATCACCGAGGACTTTCGTATTGAGCCTGAGTTGGAGGAATTATATGATGCATTTTACTATCAGCCTGTCCACAAGAACTATCGCGAAACGCTTTATCAGCAACTGTTTCATCTCTAAAATCCAACCAAATTGGTTTCCGGTTTGGTTTCTTTTTTGATTGGAAATTAGCCGCACGAGAGGGTGGTGACTAATATCCACGCAAAGTGCGTGAATCGATACTTAGAAGAAATATTTAAAACTTGCTATTATGAAAGGGGGATAAGGGAGGGAGTGACAGTTATACGTGATCAGCAGTCAAAAAATACATCAAGATTGCTTGGCGGAAGTATATAAAGAATTAGCAGAAATAGTGGGGCTGGAAACGATGCTAAAGCTATATGATGTACTAAAGGGACAGCAATTAAATTTTCCGACAAGATTATATGCAAGTGATAAAGTGAAACCAAAATCGTTAAAACCTATCGTGGCAAAAGTCCGCAAAGTTTAGCACGCGAATTCGGCTATAGTTCCAGATGGGTACAACAGGTCTTAAAAGAACATCATGACGGAAATAATACCGACTAAACCTATCGATAATAAATCAAGCTGCGGCTGCTGGAATCATTCAGGTAGCCGCAGCTTTTATGCTATTCGACAGGCGGAATTTATTTCGTAAAACTCCTTCTATTACAATATGATGAAAAATGTAAAAATTTCAAAAAAATCTAGGTTTATGGATTAACTTATGATAAAGTAGGTAATATAGAGAAAGATGGATGAAAACCAGAGGATTGGAGCGGTCAGGATGGAGCAAAACCAAGATGATTTAAAGAAAATAATCCTTCAGTTAAAAAAACAAGGCATTGAAGTAGAAGAGACTAAATCGCGAAAAGATGTACTGGAATCTCTTCAAAGTTCATTTAGAAAATTGGGATATAGCCTGAAATGAATGTAAAACCTGTGTCTTTTTTTAAGACGCGGGTTTTTTTATATTATTTAGTCGAAATGCGAGCTAAACAATATTATTCGCGCGCTTTTTGCGTTATGATAGGAGTAAGAAGAATTTTAGAATAGAGAGAGGAAGACCAATGAAAAAAGAGTTGAAAAAGGAGCAGTCCATTTATATTTATATTGATTATGTCATTAACAGTGTTGCCACTCGCGGCATTGATTTCTGCGATTTTGTAAATGGAATCGGACTACTCCCAGAAAATTTATTGTTACTCAAGCACCACTTAGATGACACTTCTTTTAATGCTCATACACTTTTTCATTATTTAGAAGCGGGCGATATTCATAAATTGCAAGTACAGGAAGAACGGAAGCAGGAAGCATTCAGCTGGATCGATTTTGAAGAGGTGGACCTGCTTAATCAGCTGACAGCTCAAGAAATCGCAGAGCTACTGTATTTGGCCCATACAGGAAGACATTTGCGTTCGCCGTTTTACTATAAATTGCAAAACAACTTTGTCTATTTGAGTTCATCGGATGGACATATCAACAAGACCTATTACCGTCACATCAATCGTTTTTATACATTGCTCAGCTATTGTATTACAAAACGGACAGCTGACTTAGTTTCGGAAAAAAGCATCTTCTCGTTCGGCAAGAAAAAAGATGTTGCCAATATTTCAGAATCGCTGATCGAAACATTAGTTCCGTTGTTTAAAGAAGGCGTTTATCTGGATTTTGCCAATGCCAAAAAATCACGTACGCAAATCGAGATCCCACTTTTCACCAATGTAGGGGAAGAGATCGTACACACGGATGCTATCGATAAAGGATCAGAAGTAGCTAGTATTATTTACGATAATCGACGTTCAGAATGGGAAATTGTAAAAAAATAAACCTTCAATGGTTTATTTTTTTGGTTTTCTATGTTATTATTTAACTAACGAACGTTAGGTAGGTGAATGAAATGTCAAAAGAAACGATCAAATCCACTGCGCTGCACTTTTTTGCTGAGATCGGCTATGAAGCGACTTCACTAGCAAAGATCGCTGCAGAAGTCGGAATCAAAAAACCATCGATCTACGCGCATTTTTCTTCTAAAGAAGCGTTGTTTTTAGAAGTTTATCAAGATGTACTGGAACTGGAACTGCAAAAAATCAAGCAATTGCAAAAGCAAGGGAAAAAGGGCGAAGCGTTATTAGAAGCTTTGTTTTATTATTTGACCGATATAAATACAGATAAATTAGGAAAGCAATTTTCTCAGCGTGCCATTTTTTATCCGCCGGAAGCGATTTCGGAAAGCGTAAAGAATATTACACAAACCTTTGAGAATCTTACAGTCGAAATTATGGAGCAGGCAGTACCTGCTTATTTCACCAAAGCACAAACGCTTCGCTGGATGCATGTTTTTTATATGATGCTTGATGGCTTGTTGATGGAAGGTAATTTATATGAATCAGAAGAAATTACAAAACGAAGAGAATCTGCCTGGCTTTTCTTGAAGCAGGCACTAACACAGAAGGAGGCATAACAACATGGAATGGATGTATTTGATTGGCGGTGGAATCGCTGAGATCATTTGGGCGCTAGGATTGAAAGAATCTCATGGGTTCACGGAGTGGGGCTGGAGTGCCATCACCGTGCTTTTTTTAACAATCAGCTTTTATTTATTTGCGAAAGCATTACGACTGGTACCGATCGGCACAGCATATGCAGTCTTTACAGGAATCGGATCAGCTGGTTCCGCAATAGTAGGAATCTTATTTTTAAATGAAAGTGTCAGCTTTTTTAAGATCGCAGCACTTGTTTTATTATTAGTTGGAATCCTTGGTTTGAAATTGATCGATGGAAAAAAGGATGGTGAAGCCTAATGGCATGGCTTATTTTAGTGGCAGCAGGTATTTTAGAGATGGTTTTTGTCCTGTTTATGAAACTATCGAATGGTTTTCGTAATTTGAAATTTAGTTTGTTGACATTTGCCACCATGGCGGTGGATTTTTATTTGCTATCACTTGCTCTCAAAGAGATACCGATCGGAACGGGTTACGCCATTTGGACAGGTATCGGAGCAGCGGGAAGTGTGATTCTTGGCATGCTTGCTTTTAAAGAACCGAAAAGCGCTCTTAAAATCCTCTTCTTGAGTTTTATCGTGATCGGTGCAGTAGGGCTGAAACTTACTTCTGCTTGAAGTAGATGATAATTTCCTAAAGATAATGCTTTTCATCCTCTGAAAACATGGTAAAATAGATTGGAGTAAAACGTGGCGGAGGGGTTAGATGAAAACCAAATTAATAGTATTATATGGCGGGAAATCCGCAGAACATGAAGTTTCTTTACAAACAGCTTTTTCGGTTATCGGTGCTGTTCAATTAGATAAATTTGAAATTCAGCCGATCTATATCACAAACGAAGGCGAATGGATAAGTGGTCCTGCGCTGACAGAACCGATTCGATTTGCGGAACAATTACGTTTCTTAGATGGAGAAACGACGCATTTAAGCCAAACAGAAGGAGAACCTTCCCATGGCGAATGGATCAATCCAGGCGAGATCTTAGGTTATAAAACGGAAGATACCGTTGTGTTCCCATTATTACATGGACCAAATGGAGAAGACGGCACGATTCAAGGCTTCCTTGAAGTATTGCAGCTTCCTTATGTTGGAAATGGCGTATTATCATCAGCCGCTGCAATGGACAAGATCATTATGAAAAAAGTATTTGCAGACGCAGCGATTCCGCAAGTACCCGCTGTTTCACTGCGCTTAGTAGATTGGCAAAAACATCAATCTGAAATGCTTTCTGACATTGAAGAAGTATTACAGTATCCAGTGTTTGTCAAGCCAGCAAACTTAGGTTCCAGCGTAGGGATCACAAAAGCAACAAGTAAAGAAGCATTAGCAGCGTCCATTAACGAAGCATTCCAATTCGACCGCCGCATTGTGATCGAACAAGGTGTGGTAGCTCGCGAGATCGAGATCGCCGTTCTAGGTAATGATACACCAGTATGTTCCGTACCAGGAGAAATTTTACCAGAAGACGGATTAGCACCTTTTTATGATTACAAAACGAAATATACCGACAATAAAACGGAACTTGCGATTCCTGCTAAAATCGATCCTGCTGTGCTAGAGCAAATGAAAGAATATGCGATCCAAGCTTATCTGGGTCTTGATGCAGCTGGTCTTGTACGTGCAGACTTTTTCTTGACGCAAGACAATCAGATCTTATTGAACGAAGTCAACACAATGCCCGGCTTCACCCCATACAGCATGTATCCATTGCTTTGGAATGAGAGCGGCATTCCCTATGCGGCATTGATCGAGCGTTTGGTAGAACTTGCGAAAGAACGCTTTGCTGCTAAAAGCGCATTAAAACATACTTTAGCGGAATAATAAATGACGCATATCGACAGCTTGAATGCAGTTCCAACAAACGGAACTGTTTTTCAAGCTCGTTTTTGTGCTTATGGAAGTACTTTAAGAACTGTGAGGGATAACCTGTGAAAAAAACGCTGAAAGAAATAAAAGAAATGCTCCAAATCGAAACGCGGAGTCCATTTGATGAAACACTTGTAACTGGGATCTGCTTTGATACACGTGTGATCGAAGCAGGAGATCTGTTTGTCCCATTCGTAGGAGCCGCACGTGATGGTCACGAATTCGTCGATCAAGCCAGAAAAGCAGGGGCCAGTGCAGCTTTTTGGCAGAAAGGCGTTCCGAACCCACCAGCAGATTTTCCGCTTATTTTTGTCGACGATACACTTCTTGCCCTCCAGCAGACAGCTGCGGTATATCTGCAGGAAGTAAATCCGAAAGTCATCGCCGTGACTGGCAGCAACGGGAAAACGACAACCAAAGATATTTTATCCGGCATGCTACGCGAAACATTTCGTGTGCACCGGACTGGCGGTAATTTTAACAACCATATCGGCCTGCCGTATACGATTCTGACAATGCCGGAAGATACAGAAGTTGCGGTACTGGAGATGGGAATGAACCATCGTCATGAGATCGAAGTACTTTCCCAAATCGCCCAACCAGATATCGCGATCATTACAAATATCGGCGAAGCACATATCGAATATTTGGGATCACGTGAGGAGATCGCCAATGCTAAATTTGAGATCGTTACTGGACTGAAAGCAGACGGACTGTTCATTTATCCAGGTGATGAGCCACTGCTTACCGAGCACACCGCTTTGCCAGCAAGATCGGTGACATTTGGTCGTACGGATCAGGCGACGATTTTCGCTACTACCATTAAAACTAGCGAAGAAGGAACGACTTTCACGACCAATCAAACTGCTGATAGAGAATTTTATGTACCGATCATCGGTGAACACAATGTCTTCAATAGTATGGCAGCCATGCTGGCCGCATTTGAATTAGGTGTGGAGCCAGAAACAATCCAAACCGCATTACGGCATATCGACCGATCGAAAAGCCGTTTAGAGTGGCTGACGACTCCAAAAGGCAGCCGTATCTTGAATGACGCTTATAATTCTAGTCCCACTGCCCTTAAAACTGTTTTGAACACCTTTTTAAATATGCCGACAGCTGCAAAAAAATATCTTGTTTTAGCAGATATGTTGGAACTTGGCGATTTTTCCGATCAGCTGCACCAAGAATCTGCCCGTACACTTGAAAATGGTGAAGTTGCCGGTGTCTTTTTATATGGAACTGCCATGAAAAATTTTGCTGACGAAGCAGCTTCCCTCATTGGTCAAGAAAAAGTACACTACTTTACAGACAAAGAAGCATTGACTGATGCGGTTTCTAACGCTTTAACAGGAAATGAATGGATACTGGTCAAAGGTTCTTATTCAATGGGGTTGAAAGATGTTGTAGAAAAACTTATGATAGGGTAATATGAATTAGATAAGAAGACAGGAGGAAATGCATCATGGTCGCTTGTTTATGCCTTCATGGCTATACAGGGTCGAAAGAAGAAGTAAAACCGCTAGCGGACTATTTACGCGCACATACAGATTGGGATGTGCTGACACCGACCTTGCCGGGTCATGATCACTTGCGTCATTTGAAACGAGTAACCTATAAAGATTGGCTGATTTTTCTGGAAAGTATTTTAACGCAACTACTGAAAGAAGATGAAGAAGTTTATATTATCGGCTTTTCCATGGGTGGATTGCTTGCAGGCTGGTTAGCCAGACATTACCCGCAAGTGAAAAAACTGGTATTGCTTAGCACAGCAGTCAATCAAACAGAACTCGAACAGATCGTTGCCGACTCAGAAGAAGTACCTGCTGCCTGCAAAAAGCACAAAGTGAAAGCTGGTCTATTATCAGGACGCTACAAAGAAATCGATGATATCCCGCTTTCTGCCGCCGATCAATTTCGTAAAATGGCAAATCTCGCACTTCCTGTTTTCGAACACATCGACATCCCAACATTCATTGCCCAAGGAAGCGACGATAGCGTTGTTGCCCCTACCGAAAGCGTCGATTATTTAATGAAACATATTCCGGGACCAAAAGAAGTATTTATTCTGGAAGGCTCGAAACATCTGATTTGTTTGGACAAACAAGCGGAAGCATTGTTCCGCGCTGTTTTAGTTTTTTTAGAAAAAGATAATGCTGAGTTTGGGAGATAGGCTCCCAAACTTTTTTTATAGGTGAAAAACCATTCTTTTTAGGATAAAGTTGTGACAGCTAAGGAGCAAACGTCATAATTATATTTTTCTTACTAGTGACTGTAGTCATTTTCATACAATCTTTTCTTACACAAGAATATTTTTATTTGTTCTTCTTGATTATTCCAATATAAGAAATTGGAAAAGGATCCCGCCAAAAATAAATAAAACAAAGAAGCGGGATTGCGAGTAATAAGGCAGTATGCTTCTTTATAATATTTTTTCTTAAGTTCTTCAGTTTGATTAATCCATATAATAATGGTATGATTATAGATGGAATTTTATTAGGTTTGAAAGCCTAGTGATAATTGAGGGCTTTTTTATAAAAAGAATAGCATCCTTTAAGTGGCATGCGGCAACCATATAAATCATTTGCTTGGTGCGCCAGGCTTTTCTATTGCAGAAAAATGAAAGTTAACAATGAAATTTTCAAACTAGCTGCAAGTGAACGGACAGTAATCGTCATACGAGTATTGTGATGGAAGTATAAAAGAGGCTCTCTTACCAAACTTTAAATAGGTAAAGGAGAAATGACATTGACAAAATTTTCGGAGTTCGGTTTAGACGAAAAAGTTGTGAAATCAGTAAACAGAATGGGGTTTGAAGAAGCAACGCCCATTCAAGAAAAAACGATCCCGCTAGGACTTGCAGGTAAAGACTTAATTGGACAAGCACAAACAGGTACAGGGAAAACAGCAGCATTTGGATTACCAATCATCAACAAGATCGATCAAAAAAATAATAACATTCAAGCACTTATTATTGCACCAACACGTGAGCTTGCTATCCAAGTGTCTGAGGAATTGTACAAATTAAGTTATGACAAACACGCTCGCGTACTTGCCGTTTATGGTGGTTCTGATATTTCGCGCCAAATTCGTTCACTTAAAAAGAATCCGCAAATCATCGTGGGAACACCGGGTCGTATGTTGGACCTTATCAATCGTCGTGTTTTAAAACTCGAAAACGTAGAAACATTAGTATTGGATGAAGCAGATGAAATGCTTAACATGGGATTCATCGACGACATCGAAGCTATTTTGAAATCTGTACCATCTGAAAGACAAACATTGCTATTTTCAGCAACAATGCCGGATCCGATCCGTCGTATTGCGGAACGCTTTATGCATAGCCCGGAATTAGTACGTATCAAAGCAAAAGAAATGACTGCTTTGCTAATTGAACAATTCTTCGTTAAAGTGCATGAAAAAGAAAAATTTGATGTCTTGTCCCGTCTATTAGACGTACAAGCACCAGAACTAGCAATCATTTTTGGACGTACAAAACGTCGCGTAGACGAATTATCTCGCGCTTTAGATATGCGTGGTTATGTTGCAGAAGGAATCCATGGCGATTTGACGCAAGCAAAACGAATGAGCGTATTACGTAAATTCAAAGAAGGAAAAATCGATGTATTAGTAGCGACAGACGTAGCTGCTCGTGGCTTAGATATTTCCGGCGTTACCCATGTATATAATTATGACATCCCGCAAGATCCAGAAAGCTATGTACACCGTATCGGTCGTACAGGCCGTGCTGGTAAAGAGGGAATGGCGATCACTTTCGTTCAACCGCGTGAAATGGGCTACTTGCGCATCGTGGAAGAAACAACGAAAAAACGCATGGAACCTCTTAAGCCACCAACTTGGGACGAAGCATTTGCAGGTCAATTGCGCGTAGCACAAGAAAAGATCGAAGAAGCGATCACGCAAGAAAACTTAGCTGACTATGCAGTTTTTGCAGGTCAACTACTTGAAAAATATGATGCAACAGATATTGCGGCAGCAATGCTTAAAATGATCGCTAAAGAACCAGACAAAACACCGGTTCATATTACCGAAGAACGCCCGCTTCCAAGTCGTGGCGGCGGCTACAAAGGTGGTAACAAAGGCGGCGGCAAAGGCGGGAACTCCCGTGGTAAAGGCGGCGGCTATCGCGATCGCAACAACAGCGGCAAAGGTCGTCGTGGAAGCGGCTCAGGCGGTGGCAACCGTGACCGTCGTGGCAATGGCGAACGTAGCAATAGCGGCAGCAACAGTTACAAAGGTGGAAATAAGAAATTTAAATAAGCCTCACAACCTAAAGCCAGCAAGGAGATAATAATCTTCTCGCTGGCTTTTTTTATGTCTATAAACAAGTAGGGGGCTAAAATCCATGCTTTATAGAATGCTCATTTTGATTATCAAGAAAAGCACATCCAAACTTTCGTCACAAAAAGTTCGAAAAGTGTTCGAACTTTGTTCGGTTTGTTATATGCTAAAATACAAGAGTACAGTAAAAATAGACATCAAAGGAGAGAATGAAATGGCAGGACAAATCAGAATGAGCCCGGCTGAATTACGGGACCGCGCCAAGAAATACGGGACGAGCGCACGAGAAATCGATCAGATCTTGAATAACTTGAAAAATCTACAAGAACAATTACGAGGAGAATGGGAAGGGCAAGCCTTCGCACATTTTGATGAGCAATTCAACCAACTAAAACCCAAAGTCGTCCAATTCTCCGATCTACTTGACCAGATCCAAGGCCAATTAGAGAAAACAGCAACTTCTGTGGAGAACCATGATCGCGAGTTATCGCAGAACTTTGGTCTCAATTAAGGTTTCCAAAACTGGAAAAGTCATGCACGAATGTGTATGGCTTTTTCCATAAAAAAGAGCATACGGGAATGATAGGCGGGAGGAAATCGATTTGAAGAAAAAAATAGTGATATCCATATTGATAGGAGGAATGACGATAATGACTTTATTAGGCGGATGCGGAGAATCTAGTACAAATGAAAAGGCGAAAAAAACGAAACAAAGCTTTGAAAAAGTGCTGGCAATGTATCCGACAAAGAACTTAGAGGCTTTTTATGATATGGAAGGGTATCGAGATGATGAGTTTGAGAAAGGGGATAAGGGCGTTTGGGTTCTTCAGTCAAGTATGTCAACTGCCGAGACAAAGGAAGCTCCATTAGTTAGTGAAGGCATGCTATTGCGATTAAATCGAAATACGAGAACAGCTACGGGGTTTTATTTTCATAGAGAGATAGATACACCTAATGTCAATGAGAAAAAATACCCTGTAACGTACGATAAAAAGGGTTTTCATTTAGTAAAAGCAGTTTCTGATCCTAAACTAAGAGAAAAAATAGAAGACTTTCAATTTTTTGTGCAGTATGGAGAGTTTAAACAACTGAATCAATATAAAAATATTGATAAAATGTATAACCCCGAAGTACCAATGTATGAACTAGAGTATCAATTGACGAATGATGATCCCAATGTGAAACAATTAAGAAAGCGGTATGAAATCCCAACTGATAAAGAGCCGACTCTGTTATTAAAAGGTAGAGGGAATTTGGATGGTAGTTCAGGTTCGGTTGGATATAAAAATATTGAATTTACTTTTGATAAAAAGGTAGATAATTATTTTACTGATTCAATTGATTATCAACCTGCTAATACGGAGGATGATCAATGAATGATTACAAGTTGAAAGACAAAGGGATTCAGTCTAATACAGAAGCAACGAGTACCATATCTGCGATTTCATATGAGGTAGAGAATGCTTTATGTCAGGGCCTTTCTATGAATAAAATAAATGAGCAATTGCAAGAATTTCAAGACAAAGGCAAATTCCCCAAAAACCTGCAACTAGTCGATGCCTTCTACGATAAAAAAACCAGTCTAAGTGGCGTAGCCTTCAAAGATACGACAACGGGAAAAGTGACGGTTGGTTTTGCTGGTACTAATTTGGATAACGGAATGATCGATAATGTCAAGGACATCGGTGCAGATGGCTCGATCGCTTTTAATGGCGAATCCGGAGGCAACGTGTACTTTCGCTCCGGAAATGCCTTTGTTCAAAAGCTACAAAAAAACTATGAGGTGGGCACTATCACGGGGCACTCTAAAGGTGGTAGGGATGCTGCTGTCATTGGGATGCAAAATAAAGTACCCAATATCATTCTCTATAATGCTGCACCGTTGAATAGTTTTATAGGCCAGGGGATTTCAACTGCTATAAATCCAACTGGAGGGCTTTCACGATTATGGAACGATGGCGAGATGTTTCTACTCGTGAAGAATTATAAAGGACGGATGATCTATTTCCGATCCGAGAAAGACCCATTAACTAAAAGTGCGACGATAACAGGGAGTATTTATCCCGGCCAAACATTTCTACTAGAAAATGATAAGGGGCATGCGATCACGGGCTTTTTAGATAAAGAAGCGCAAACTTTTATTAGTGGGAAACTACTATTGGTGGATAAAAATGGAAAGGTGCGTTCCGGTCTGGAAGTGGCTACAGAGATCATGGAAATGAATCTGAAGGGACTAAATGAGTTGCGAAAAAGTTTCCTCAAGGATGGAGGGGGTCGTTTATCTGCCGCGCAAGAAGAATTCTTGGATGCTTCCGAGGCTCTTGCATTGACACAAGGGATCCAGCAGACAGTCCAAGACGAATTAGCTGCCTTAAAAAAGACCTATCAAAAAGGAATAGAAAATGCCAAGACGTTATGGAAAGATACTGTAGCGGATGCGGCATTTCATGGGAATGCGCTTACCCATTCCGAACAATTGGCAGCTTTAGAGAGTGGCCGAGCAACGGAACAGACGATTATAAGAAAACCGGTGGCAGAGTATGAGAATAAGTTAGCTAAGTTGACCGCCCAAGAAAAGAAATACGATACCCTCCTTGCTTCTATTACGACCGCTATCCAGAAGACCGTGGCGAAAGATCAAGAACTAGCTGATCAGTTAAGGGGGTTCTGAAATGGGAGAACGGAAACAAAAATGGCATGCGATAGAAGAAGCGTTTATCGCAGATCGAAATCGCTTAGAGCGGGATATGGAATACATCGACGAGGAAAAACGGCGGTTTGTTAACCAAATGGAGGATATGGCAGAACGAATCCATTATACGAATCGAAAAAGAGGCAGCGACAATCAAGTAAACACGACCTCCATTTATCAGATGCTGGAACAAGCACAGAATGAAGGGCAGCAACTTGCTTCTAAGGCGATTCGTTCACTGGAAGACAAAATAGAAGAAAAAAGACGGGACTACCAAAAACAGTTCGTCCACTATGAAGAAGAGCTTCGGCTTTTCAAAGCAAATGGAGGCGAGTAAATGCTGGATAACATCCTAGACAATATCAGTGCGGAGCTTGCGACAATCAAAAAAAACACGCAAAAAACCGTTATTCGTTTCTATGTAGCGAGTCAAAGCTACTCCACTTCTGAAACAAGAAGATTGATGATAGCGGATATCGAGAAGGAAACATTGGCAGGGTTGAAAAAACACAGTACTTCTTTTTCAAAAAAGTTCTCTTCCACAGCAAAAGGAAATTGGGTAAACAAGGCAAAACAGAGCTTGACGGAAACAACGCAGCTATTTGATCAATTGTAAGTGGGGTTAAATAGATGTCGTCTTATTTTCCGTATTGCTAAACCTACGATTTTAAGCTAATATAAATAACAGTGGTTCGAGAACCTCCCACTCAAAAAAACTAAGGAGAAATGAATAATGAAAGTAAAAACATTAGCAGTAAACGCGATTGTGGCAGCGTTATATGTAGCAGTAAGTATGCTCGTCGCACCGTTTGCTTTTTCGCAGCTTCAGTTCCGTTTATCCGAGATGTTCAATCATCTGATCGTATTTGATAAACGCTATTTTTGGGGCATTATCATTGGAGTAGCGGTTACAAATCTATTTTCCCCGCTGGGTGCGTATGATCTTGTATTTGGTGTGGGCCAATCTGCACTTGCGCTTGGAATTGCGATTTTGGCTAAACGCTTTGTAAAAGGAACGATCGCAAGAATGATCGTCACGACGATCATCTTTTCCGTAACGATGTTCTTGATTGCATGGGAACTTCACCTTGCATTTCATTGGCCATTCCTATTAACATGGTTTACAACAGCAGTCAGTGAATTTATCGTAATGGGTGTCACGATCCCTGTGATGTATTTCATCGATAAGAAAGTCAATTTCAAAAAGATAATGGAAAAATAAAAGATAAATCCGACTTCTATGAGGTCGGATTTTTTGCTAGCTGTTTTAGAAACGCTATTTTTTTGGTAGAATAGAGGGATAAGAACAGAAGGAAGGTATCAGAATGAAACGAGTAGCAATTATCGGTGGTGGATTATCGGGGCTGACTGCTGCATATCAATTAAATAAAACCAATGATCTCCGGGTAGACCTATACGAAGCAGATTCACGCTTAGGTGGGAAATTTCATACCGTTCACCGGGAAGGCTTTACCATCGAGAAAGGGCCAGATTCCTTTTTAGCAAGAAAACCAGCTGGGATCGGTCTGATAAAAGAGTTAGGGCTAGAGGATCAGCTGATCGCAAATGCTACCGGCCGTTCTTTTATTTTCCACGACAAGCAGTTGCATCCTATTCCTGAAGGCTCGGTAATGGGGATTCCGACCGATGAAGCTGCATTGCTGCAAAGCGAATTATTGACTGCTGCAGAAAAAGAACGGGCTTTGCAAGAAAAAAAACGACCTTTTGAACCGTTAACTGCGGATATATCGTTGGGTGAGTTTTTTGAAAAACGGTTTGGCAAAGGATTGGTAAAGAAAATCGTCGAGCCGCTGTTATCGGGTATTTATGCTGGCGATATTTATAAAATGAGTCTGCGCGCTACTTTCCCGCAATTTGAAACAGCGATATCCAAGGCTGGCAATTTGATGGAAGGCTTGAAGACTCCAAGTGACGTAAAGCTGAATACAACAGGAACTAAGCATACAGTTGGGGCTTTCCGAACATTGAAAGGCGGTTTACAGACACTGATCGAAGCATTAGTTGCCGAATTGCCAGTTGAGCAGCTTCACACGGATAAAAGGGTGATACAGGTTATTAAAAAGCCCGGAGCGTATCAGCTGCTATTTGCGGACGGCACGGTAGAAACTGCAGATGCTGTAATTATTGCAGCGACACACGATGTGTTGCGAGCGATTTTAGACGAGGAAACCACAGCTCCCTTTCAAGACCAGCCGCTTACTACGCTGGCAACTGTCTCTTTCGCGTACGACGAAAAGGCAGCTTTACCTCAAGGAACCGGCTATTTAGTAGCACGCACAGCAAATTATGCTTCAACGGCTTGCACATGGGTCCAAGAAAAATGGCCGCATATGGTGCCGGAAGGAAAGATGTTGCTTCGCGGGTTTGTAGGAAAATCAGGCGATACTTGGTTGGAGACGGCTACAGATGAACAAATCATCCAAAAAGTACTGGCTGATTATCAAGAAATGATGGGATTGACTGCGCAGCCGCTTTTTGCTGAAGTAAGTCGGATGGAACACGCCATGCCGCAGTATACGATCGGGCATTTGGAAAAGTTGGCTGCGCTGGAAGCCAATTTAGCAGCAAATTATCCTGGCATTTATTATACTGGGATGAGCTTGACTGGAGTGGGCATTCCCGATTGCATTGCCAATGCACAAACAGCGAGCCATGAAGTCGTTCGTTATCTGCAAGGAGAATTACTATGATAAAAGGAATTGGACTCGATATGATCGATTTGGACCGCGTTGCAGCAGCGGTCCAAAAAAACAACCGCTTTGTGGAACGGATCTTAACAACAACTGAGATCAAGCAATATGAAAAATACAAAGGTGCACGGCAAATCGAATATTTAGCAGGCCGATTTGCTGCCAAAGAAGCTTATGCGAAAGCAATTGGTACCGGGTTTGGCAAAGGGCTCCATTTTACTGATATCGAGATCCTCCAAGATGCGGATGGGAAGCCCCATGTCGTCAAACCCACGCAGACGGACACGGCTGTTTTCGTTAGTATCACACATACAGGAAGGTCAGCCGCGGCACAAATCATTATCGAATGGAAAGAGGGCAACTGATATGGTTACAGGATGGCATCGTCCTACATGGATCGAAGTGAACGGAGACGCGATACGCGCGAATATCACAAATGAGAAAGCACATCTGCCGGCAGAAACCGCCGTTTGGGCAGTGGTAAAAGCAAATGCTTATGGACACGGCATCATCGAAGTTGCCAAAATCGCAAAATCAGCAGGCGCAGATGGATTTTGCGTAGCGATCTTAGATGAAGCACTGGCATTACGCGAAGCAGGTTTTACCAGTGAACTTATTCTGGTACTGGGAGCGGTTCCTGCCGAGTATGCGAATCTGGCTGCAGAAAAACAAATTTCGCTTACCTTATTTGATGAAAGCTGGCTAACTGAATTGCCAGTGCTGACTGCCAAACTTTCACTTCATGTTAAACTCGATACAGGAATGGGCCGATTAGGTTTTCGTAATGGCGAAGCGCTCAAACGAGTGAGCGTCAAACTAGCAGAACAACCACTTTTAGAGTGGGAAGGGATCTATACCCATTTTGCAACCGCTGATCAAAAAGACACAACCTACTATGAAGAACAACTTGCTAAATTTGAAGGACTGTTAAGCGAAATCAAACCACGTCCGCGCTTTGTTCATGTGGCTAATTCTAGCGCGGCGCTCCTTCACGATCAAACTGGTTTCAATGCAGTTCGCTTTGGTATTGCCATGTATGGGTTGACACCATCAGATGAGATCGCTGACATTCTGCCATTTGAATTGCAGCCGGCATTATCTCTGTATACGAAGATCGTCCAAGTAAAACAGCTGCAAGCAGGTGATTGCGTAAGTTACGGTGCAACCTATCAAGCGGCGCAAGAAGAATGGGTAGCGACGCTTCCAATCGGCTATGCAGACGGTTGGATCAGAAAGTACACAGGTTTCTCTTTATTAGTGGAAGGTGAATATGCGGAAATCGTTGGTCGTGTTTGCATGGATCAGCTTATTATCAGACTTCCGCGTTATTATCCTGTAGGTACGAAAGTTACATTGATCGGAAAAAGCGGCGAGAAACAAATCACGGCAGAAGAGGCAGCTCGCAAGATCGAAACCATTGACTATGAAGTGACTTGTCTATTATCCGAGCGAATTCCTCGTATTTATAACTAAACGACAGAAAATGCGTGCTTTTAGAGGTTTTTTCTATTATAATGTAACCGTGAACTGTTTTTATTGCTTGCGTTGTAACAGAAATTAACATGATAATGTCAAAGCATGATACAAAGATACAAGTAGCTTGAATCAAAATGTCATACGGAGATAGCTTTTGGGGGTGCGAGGCGTGTTAGAAAAACTGGAATGGACAACGATGTCTATCGAACTTACGCAAGAAACAATGAGTGAATTGGATGTGCTTGCGAGAAAACAACGTATCGAAAAGAACGAAATTATTGATCGGGCAGTGAAACAATATATTAGTCAGCAGAAAGTCCGGGATCTACGCGTGGAAATGGAACGCGGTTATGCAGAAATGGCGAATATCAACTTCGCGATTGCCTGCGAATGTACCCACGTAGAATCCGAAGCCGAGGACAAAAATATTCGTGTATTAGGAGGTTAAGCCTTATGGTGAAGCGTGGCGATGTATACTACGCGGATCTTTCCCCTGTGGTCGGAAGCGAGCAGGGGGGAACAAGGCCTGTTCTTATTATTCAAAATGATATAGGGAATCGACATAGTCCAACAGTTATCGTAGCGGCCATAACAGCGAAGATCCAGAAAGCAAAGCTTCCCACACACGTAGAAGCAATGCGGAAAGACGGCTTCGATCGGGATTCCGTCATTTTACTGGAACAAGTGAGAACAATCGACAAACAGCGCCTTACAGACAAGATCACACATCTGGATGATGAATTGATGGAAAAAGTAGATCATGCTTTGGTCATCAGTTTAGGATTGATCGATCTTTGAACCACACATACGCCCTCTATCAAGAAATGGAATAGGCTGAAATTCGCAAATCACTACATATCAACTTGATTCTCTCCGCTTGAGAGTTAAGTGAAAAAAGAAACATGAGAGATTATAGAAAAAATCCTTTTTTTCGGTCTTATGTTTTTTTTATACCCCCTGAGAATAACAATCAAAAAAGAAAGGTTGACTAAATACATGTATAAAAATTTTGGCGAATTCATTCGCTTGAACGAAGATGGTCTACTTGAAAAGTGGATGGAAGAAATGGATCAGGAGCCAGATATGCTGATTCAAGAAGTCGTGAACGATTTTGTTTATCGGGACACTAGCAAAGAATTTGTTGCGCTGATCGTTTCTAACATTACGGATGATCAAGCTTCTTTTTCGGAAAGACTCGATGAATTTGCGGAAAAAGTCGTCCACCTAGGCTGGCCGATCCAATTTGTAACAGCAGGACTTCGCAATTTCGGGCTATTGGTCTATAAATTGATGCACCAAGAAGAAAAATTTAAAGAACCAAAAGATGTAGCAGAAGAAACCGCATTTTATCAATTGCAAAAATGGTTCCTTGGAATCTACAATCGCATTGTTAATACATATGCAGAAACATGGGAAAAAACGGTGTCGATCCAAAAAGAAGCTCTACAAGAACTTTCTGCACCGCTCCTGCCGATCTTTGAAAATATTTCCGTAATGCCGCTTATCGGTACGATCGATACAGAGAGAGCCAAATTGATCATGGAAAATCTGCTTGTCGGAGTAGTGAAAAATCGTTCGGAAGTAGTGCTGATCGATATAACGGGGGTTCCTGTTGTTGATACGATGGTTGCTCATCATATTATCCAAGCGTCGGAAGCTGTGAAACTCGTCGGCTGCCAAGCTATGCTGGTTGGTATCAGACCAGAGATCGCACAAACGATCGTCAACCTAGGTATAGATCTGGATCAGATCATTACTACCAATACCATGAAAAAAGGAATCGAGCGCGCCTTAGCGCTTACTAATAAAGAAATAGTAACTAAAGAGGGGTGAACACTGTGGGGATACCAATTTTAAAACTCGGGGAGTGCTTGCTGATCTCTATCCAAAGCGAATTGGATGACCAGTCGGCGGTAGGATTTCAAGAAGACCTATTAAATAAGATCCATGAAACATCTGCTCGTGGTGTCGTAATTGATATTACGTCCATTGACTTTATCGATTCGTTCATTGCCAAAATCTTGGGAGACGTTGTAAATATGTCTAAATTGATGGGAGCAAAGGTTGTTGTGACGGGCATACAACCAGCTGTTGCCATTACCTTAGTGGAACTAGGGATCACTTTTGGCGGAGTTCTTTCTGCCATGGACCTCGAAAGCGGCTTGGAAAAATTGAAACAGGAATTGGGGGAATAAGCCTATGACTCTCCATTCCTCTGTAAAAATAATCAACGAGTGGGATATTGTTGCGGCTAGACAATTAGGAAGAAAGATTTCAAAAGAAATTGGTTTCGGAACAGTAGACCAAGCTAGAATAACCACCGCCATCAGTGAACTTGCAAGAAACATTTTCTTGTATGCGGGTAGAGGAGAAATAAGCATCAACAAAGTATCAGAAGTAGGAAAGCAAGGGTTACGCATTGTTGCAAAAGATGAAGGCCCAGGAATAATAGATATTCGCAAAGTCATGCAAGACGGCTATACGACGTCAGGAGGACTCGGAGCAGGACTACCGGGTGTGAAACGTCTTATGGACAGCTTTGATATCGAATCTATTGCAGAAGGAGAAAGTACAGGTACAACCATTACTGTACTGAAATGGGTTCGGTAGGAGGATAATTTATGGAAAATACATTTGAAGTAAAATACCGTGAGATCCTGTTTCAATATTTGGAACATCAAGACGAAGAGATTTTATACAGCTGTGAGAAGTTAACAAGAGAAGCAATGGAAAATCAAATTAGTCCGGAAGAGATCGTCAACCTGCATCGTTCTGTTTTAGAAGAATATGATGTAGAGATCCCTCCCTATATCAAACTTTCTTTCGATGTTTTATTAGAAACGATGGTCGGTTACGGCCTTGCCTACTTAGAACATCAAAGTTTGCGGACGGAACAAAAAGTACTGAAAAACGAGATCGCCCAAGCAGAAACGTTACAAAAAACGATGATGAAGTCAGAAGTTCCAGTGCTGGATAACGTGGATTTCGGAGTTACCAGTGTAGCAGCCAGACAAATGAGCGGTGACTATTATAGTTTTACAGAGCCTACGCCTTTAGGAATCGGCGTGGCTCTTGCTGATGTTATCGGAAAAGGGATCCCGGCCGCATTTACGATCTCTATGATAAAATACGCGCTTGCCGGGATCGTGGAAACAACTCCGCAACCGAATATCGTTTTGGAAACATTGAACCAAGTTGCCGAAGAAAATATGGACGACAATATGTTCATTACGATGTTTTATGGCCTATACGAACCGGAAAAACATCTTTTCCAATATAGTTCTGCCGGACACGAGCTAGGTTTATATTATCGCGATGAATCACAGAAATTCAGTGACCTCTATGCGAAAGGCTTGCCGCTAGGCGTGAATAGCGACGCTAAATACCGAACTTTCAGCAAACATATCCATGCAGGCGATATTTTGTTCATCATGTCAGACGGCGTCACAGAAGCGCGGACAGCAGATGGATTTCTTGATCGCGAAGCATTGATAGATATTTTTTCTGAATTTGTTGATTTGCCAGCTCAAAAAATCGCAGAAGCCGTCTATAATAAATTGATTAAACTGCAAAATTTTGAATTACATGATGATTTTACGATCATTTGTATCAAACGAACAAAGTGATCGATGTTTGGAAAGAAAAGAAGCAGGGTAAAAAGGACGAGTATACAAAATAGATGAGGTGACAAAATGAATATCAATATCGAAGTCAAAGAACGCGATAGTCAGCATATTGAAGCATTTATAAACGGAGAGATCGATGCTTACACCGCACCACAAATAAAAAATGAGTTAGAGAAATATCAAAATAAAGCTGATATCGTTTTACGTGTTGATTTGTCAGAAGTAGGGTACATGGATAGCACAGGATTAGGCGTTTTTGTCGGTTTATTTAAAAATTTGCGTCAATATGATAGTGAATTGATTCTAATCGGCCTTTCGGACAGACTTTACCGGTTGTTTGAAATTACTGGATTATCCGATATCATCGAAATCAAAAATGTAGAGGGTGAACGAAATGGCAATAATGTATGATACAGTAACGCTGCAACTACCAGCAAAACCTGAATTTATCAGCCTTGGTCGTTTAACGTTATCTGGTTTGGCAAGCCGTGCCGGCTTTTCTTACGAAGTTATCGAGGATTTGAAAATCGCGGTCAGCGAAGCAATCACGAATTCCGTTAAACATGCTTTTAAAGGTGAGGAAGAAGGCAATATCTTAGTAGAATATAATCTTTATGAAGATAAATTAGAGATCATCGTTTCCGATAATGGCAAGAGCTTTGATTTTGAAAGTAAAAAACAAGAGATCGGGCCTTACAGTGTCGGGGAAGATACCGATGTTATCCGGATTGGCGGATTAGGGTTATTCCTTATCGAAGCATTGATGGACGATGTGAAACTTTATCAAAATGAAGGTGTATCCGTGGTGATGACCAAATATATCAATGAAAAGCAGGTGGAGGAGAATGCCAAAAGTATCTCGACCTGAAAAGGAAAATAAAGAAAAAGTATATGAGTGGATCAAACTTTATCAAGAAACTGCCGATGATGACGCGCAAACCAATTTAGTGCTCCATTATCATAATTTGGTGGAATCCATTGCTAGAAAATATTCCCAAGGGAAATCCTTTCATGAGGATCTAGTTCAAGTCGGCGTTATTGGTTTGCTTGGAGCAATCAAAAGGTATGATCCAGACTTTGGGAAAAGTTTTGAAGCTTTTGCGGTCCCAACGATCGTCGGAGAGATCAAACGTTTCTTGCGGGATAAAACATGGAGCGTTCACGTTCCAAGACGTATCAAAGAATTAGGTCCAAAAATCAAAAATGCGGTCGAGGAACTCACGCGTGAATTGCAAAGTTCGCCGCAGATCAGCGATATCGCTAATTTCATCGGAGCTACAGAAGAGGAAATTTTGGAAGCAATGGAAATGGGAAAAAGCTATCAAGCCTTATCTGTCGATCACTCGATCGAAGCAGATTCCGATGGCAGCACCATTACTTTGCTAGATGTCGTTGGTGGAGTGGACGAAGGTTTTGAACAAGTCAATCAGCGCATGATCTTGGAAAAAATCTTGCCAGTACTGGACGAACGGGAACAAAAGATATTGCAATATACATTTATCGAAAACCGCAGTCAAAAAGAAACCGGCGAGTTGTTAGATATTTCTCAAATGCACGTATCACGCGTGCAGCGTCAGGCAATCAAAAAACTCCGGGAAGCACTGCTGAATGAGGAAGTGGACTGATGGAATCATCAAAAGATCCCAACCAAATATTAGATATCTTTAAATTTCAGCGGTCTAAATCGAAGCAAAAATTTTGTGGAGACGTCTGGCATTTAGAAGAAGATAAGGACGGTTTTTTTCTTATTTTAGCTGATGGACTTGGTAGCGGAAAGGACGCACATCAAGCGGCGCAAAGTGCAGTGGATGCGATTCTACCGCTTTCCAAGAGCGATGACCTTGTCAATATGCTGGAAGAAGCGAATCATGCCGTTGCCTCTTTGAGAGGTGCGGCGATCGCGATCATCAAAGCAGACTATGCGACGCAGACCGTCCAATATATCGGCTTGGGCAATATTCGCTTTTTCATGATCGATGAACAAGGCAAAATGGTGTATCCATTATCTAAGACCGGCTTTTTATCTGGGAGGAAAATGCAGATACGTCAACAAGCTTTCCGGTATCAACTGGGTTCCAAATTTTTGATTCATTCCGATGGTCTAGTATTAAAACGAATCAAATATTATTTGGATTCTCCGTTATGCGTGCATAAAGTCGGTAATATCATTGAACAATCGATTCTTGATATGCCTTCCGATGATGTCACTTTTTTATTGGGTCAATTCCCAAAGATGTGATAGCTAAAATTTACCAAAAGAAACGAATCAGTGATTCGTTTCTTTTTTACTGCCACAAGCTCAGGATCAATGATAAATAATAGTAGCCTGATAGACGAAAATCGTTGCAACGGATTGCACCTCTAAAACTTCATAGTTGTTATTCTCCAAATAAAGCAAAAAATCATTTACCTTTTCATCTAAAGCAGCTGCACTCCAATAGGATTGGATCGTTTTTATTTTCATGGTGAAAAGCCCCTTTCATATCCATTTGGTTTAGTTATGTTAATTGTATCACAAATGATTGGGATAATGATTACGTCTTGAGAATGATATTTCTAATCTATTTTGTCCGCAAACTGTTATTTTTCTCAACATATCTATGCTAAAATAGAAAAGTACTACCAACCAGGAGGCTTAAAAATGAATCAAAATACGCAATCTATCCAAGCATTGCTACATAAGCAATTACAACAATTCAACCCAAAACAGATCGATGCAGTCATTCGTTTGATGGAGGAAGGAAATACCGTTCCTTTCATCGCCCGTTACCGGAAGGAAGTAACCGGTAGTCTGGACGAAGTAGAAATTAGAGAAATCGAAGAAGCGTATGCTTACACGACGAAATTAGAAGGTCGAAAAGAAGAGATCATTCGTTTGATCGAAGAACAAGGAAAACTTACTGACAGTTTACAACAGGAGATCCAAACTGCGACCAAGCAGCAGACTTTAGAAGATATTTATCGACCATATAAAGTAAAAAAACGCACAAAAGCTACTATTGCCAAAGAAAAAGGATTGGCATCGCTGGCAGATTGGTTGCTGACTTTCCCAGTAGATCAAGCAGTACTTCCTGAAGCTGCCAAGTATATTGACCCGGAAAAAGAAGTTGCGACAGCAGAAGAAGCACTTGCCGGCGCTCATGAGATCATTGCTGAACTAGTCAGTGATAATCCCAAATACCGGACCTGGATCCGCGACTTTACCCGCAAATACGGGCTGATCACCTCGACTGTGAAAGATAAAGAAAAAGATGAAAAAGCAGTCTATGAAATGTATTATGAGTTTCAAGAAATGATCAATAAATTAGCATCTCACCGGACACTCGCTTTTAATCGCGGAGAAAAAGAAGGCGTTCTTCGCGTCGGTATTCAAATCGATACGATCCGTGTGTTCGATTATTTAGACAAGCAGATCATCCAAAACAACAACTCAGAAGCGGCACAGTACGTGGATACTGCTATCAAAGATGCTTACAAACGTTTTATCGCTCCTGCAATCGAACGAGAACTCCGCGGTGAATTGACAGAAAAAGCAGAGGAACATGCCATCCATATTTTCGCGGAAAACTTGCGTAAACTATTGCTACAAGCACCGCTTAAAGGCAAATATGTCCTAGGTGTCGATCCAGCTTATCGTACAGGTTGTAAATTAGCTGTGCTGGATCCGACTGGGAAAGTCTTGACCATCGGCGTCGTCTATCCACACACCGCGAAAGCCCGTCGTCCGGAGGCGAAAGAGAAAATAACAGAATTGCTCCGTCAATTCCCAATCGAAGTCATTGCGATCGGAAATGGAACGGCTTCCCGTGAAACGGAACAATTTATCGTGGAAGTATTAAAAGAAAGTAGCAGCAAAGCCTTTTACTGCATCGTCAATGAAGCAGGGGCAAGTGTTTATTCGGCAAGTGAGATTGCCAGAGAAGAGTTCCCTGATTATCAAGTCGAAGAACGGAGTGCGGTTTCGATCGGACGCAGACTCCAAGATCCGCTAGCAGAATTAGTCAAGATCGATCCTAAATCTGTCGGTGTTGGGCAATATCAGCACGACGTCTCACAGAAAGAGCTGAACGATACCCTTACGTTCGTTGTGGAAACAGCAGTAAACCAAGTTGGCGTAAATGTAAATACCGCATCTGCTTCTTTATTACAGTACGTTGCTGGACTTAATAAAACAGTTGCTGGGAATATTCGTAAATACCGCGAAGAAAACGGTGGCTTCCATTCCCGTGCCGAATTGAAAAAAGTACCACGACTAGGAGCGAAATCTTATGAACAAAGTGTCGGTTTCCTCCGTATTTTAGAGGGTAAAAATCCGCTTGATAAAACAGCGATCCACCCGGAAAGTTATGATGCTGCAAAAGCATTACTTCAAGAAGCAGGTCTTGGCTTAGAGGAGATCGGCACAGAAAAAGCAAAAACCGCTTTACAAGCGATCGATGCTGCAGCCGTTACTGATAAACTCCAAGTCGGCAAAGAGACGATTCAAGACATCATCGCCAGCTTGATTGCTCCCGGGCGCGATCTGCGTGAGGAATTGGCGATGCCGTTGCTCAAAAAAGACATCGTGAAAATGGAAGATCTAAAACCAGGAATGGAATTGCAGGGAACTGTCAGAAACGTTGTGGATTTTGGGGCTTTCGTCGATATTGGCGTAAAACAAGACGGTTTAGTCCACATTTCCAAATTAAGCAAACAATTTATCAAGAACCCAATGGATGTCGTTTCAGTAGGCGATATCGTTACTGTTTGGGTCGAAGAAGTCGACTTGAATAAAAACCGGATCGCATTGACTCGCTTAGCACCAGAAGGCAAAGCGAAGTGATGACGAATACGGAACTGCAGCGACACATGGAAGCCGTGTCGCTGCAGTTTTTCAAGCGTCCCTTTACGCATCAAGCCCGCTTCAATGCCAGACTGCGAACGACCGGCGGCAGATATCTGCTCGCTTCTCACGCGATCGAAATGAATCCCAAATATCTAAATGCCTATGGTCTAGACTATTTTACAGCAATCATGCGCCATGAACTTTGCCACTATCATCTTCATTTAGAAGGTAAAGGCTATCAACACCGCGATACCGATTTTCGGCAACTTTTGAAAGAAGTAGACGCACCACGTTTCTGCCATGCCTTGCCGGAAGAGAAAGCGGGACATCTTTATCAATGCCTGACTTGTAAGCAGAAGATTTTTCGTCAAAGACGATTTGATGTGAAAAAATATCGCTGTGGTAATTGCGGAGGGAAATGGAAATATTTACAAGAAACCACTATTAAGCCTTCTTGAAACACTTGCTTTTTATTCTTGAAATCTTTATAATAAAAAAAGTCAGAGCAAAAGCGCTGATAGCGATTATTCCACAGTAGCTCAGTTGGTAGAGCAATCGGCTGTTAACCGATCGGTCGTAGGTTCGAGTCCTACCTGTGGAGTCCTTTTTGGGAAAAATGTCGTTTTGGGGAAGTACTCAAGTGGCTGAAGAGGCGCCCCTGCTAAGGGTGTAGGTCGAGAAATCGGCGCGAGGGTTCAAATCCCTCCTTCTCCGTCCTAAAAAAGATTATCTATTTACGAATAGATAATCTTTTTTTATACAGAAAAAGCCCTTTTTTCACCAATTTTGTTAAAAAAGCTCAGGAATTCACTAAATTCATTTAAAATCGATAACATTACGTAAAATACTTGTAATAAACTGAATTTTCGTGTTAAGGTTGTAGTATAAGCCCGAATAGGTAGGTGATAGGGATGGCAAAAGATTTCTCAGAAGATGAAGTCGTTTATGGCGAAACATGGGGGCTCGTGCATCGCGGCGTTTTGGAAGATACCGACATTGAAAGAATGAAAGCGTTACGAGATAAAGTAGTCGGTAAAGAAGGAATAGCAATTACTACACTGAAGCCGATCGGCAGAGTGGAAATTGAAGGAGAAGAGTACGAAGCACGTCTCAAAAGCGGCTATTTAGATAGAGGCTCTGCTATCAAAGCAATTGCTATCGATTTCGGCTATGTATTAGTTACAAAATTAAATTAAAGGAGGAACAAATATGATTTTAACAGCACCGCTCATTATTACTGTAATACTCGTTATCATCGTTTTACTTATTTTCTTCAGTCTGGTCCCAGTAGGATTATGGATCAGCGCACTATCTGCTCGTGTACGGGTGGGACTTGGAACATTGATCGGGATGCGTCTTAGACGAGTTGTCCCTTCTCGTGTCGTAAAACCACTTATCAAGGCAGTAAAAGCCGGATTAGACTTAGAAGTAAACCAATTAGAAAGCCACTATTTAGCTGGTGGGGATGTAGATAATACGGTGGACGCGTTGATTGCTGCTCACCGTGCCAATATCGAATTGGATTTCAGCCGCGCAGCAGCGATCGATCTAGCTGGTCGTGACGTTTTGGAAGCTGTCCAAACTTCCGTTACACCAAAAGTCATTCGCACACCAGAATTTACAGGTGTTGCTCAAAATGGGGTAGAAGTAAAAGTAATCACACAAATCACTGTTCAATCCAATATTGAACGTATCGTCGGTGGTGCTGGAGAAGATACAGTCATCGCGCGTGTCGGGGAAGCCGTTGTTTCTACTGTCGGTGAAACCGCCGAACATACCGATGTATTAGAAAATCCGAACAGCATCTCTAAAAATGTCCAAGAGCAAGGTCTTGGAGACGGTACCGCTTATACGATCCTTTCGATCGACATCGCAGAAATGCGTATCGGTGATAACATCAAGGCGAAACTGGATATCGAAAAAGCCAACGCCGATATGGAAGTTGCTCAAGCAGCGGCTTCAAAACGTAAAGCAGAAGCGATCGCGTTGGAACAAGAAAACCGTGCGGCAGTTGTTGCAGCGGAAGCAGAAGTTCCACAAGCACTTGCTGAAGCACTTCGCAATGGTAAATTAGGCGTAATGGATTACTACAAAATGGAGAACGTCCAAGCTGACACAAGCATGCGCGAATCCATTGCAGATGATGAGTAAAATCCTGGTTAATCAGAAAGAAGGCGATCTGGATTGTCTGAATTATTAGATCTAGCAGGAAACGGCTGGCAGATTGTTATTATCATTATCGCGGTCATCAGCTACGTTGTATCCGCTGCGAACAAAACGAAAGATAAGAAACCTGCCGCACATCAGCAGGCGAAAAAGAACAATACTGCTCGCAGTAAAGCCAACCAGGCTGCTGCACGAAAACAAGCAACGAAACGACCAACTATACAAACAATGACACGTAAACAAGAAAAGTTGTTAAAAGACATACGTCAAGAATCAGACGTGATGACAAGGCCAGGTCGAACTGCTGCAAGCAAAAGCAAAAATGTTCTTCGTCAAGAGTTTGGTTCTTCTAAAAAGCTGAAACGAGCAATGATCTTAAAAGAAGTTTTAGATAAGCCGGTATCTCTGCGTAAATAAGTTCAACAATCATAACAGTAAAAACACTGAAAAAATGGTATGTTTCTTTTTGCTCAAAAAAAGGAAACAACCAAGTAGGTGTTTTTACTGTTATTTTTAACATTTAAACTAGGAGGGAGGGGAGACCCAAGATGAAAAAGCCCAGCATACCGCTGCTGATACAAATTTTCACTGCTATCAACCAAACCAATATAACAGTTGGAGCGCTCACTTTTGAGAATACCAATCAAAGCAGTCTGGATGATTATACTAAAAATGATTTGCTCTACGCCGTTTATTGGCTGGAGTTCAACGGTTATATTTTGCGGCAGGATTCATCGGCTACCCTCAGCAAAAAATACCGGATATCCCCTCAAGGGAAGATCCTACTAGCAGATATCCTTAACGAAAATATCCGCAGCAGTGAAGATTTACCAAATTGAGATCATAAATTTACAAACCTGGCTTTTGGTAATGAGGACAAAGAATGTTAAAATAGTAGTATAATGTTGTTCAAGGCAAACGGAAAAGGAGAATAGTTGTGGCTAGTTTTATCAATAAAGATAAGCGGCAAATTGAATTTGACCCCTACCAACTACCAATTGTTGCCTTGCCCGAAGTAGTTGCTGTTAATTTTAAACCGTTCACGTCAAATGCGATCATGATACGCATCGCGGATGTAGATAAAGACTTCAAACCATTGCGTGATAAAAGTCGTTACATCGATGTACTTCCTATTCATTTTAATGACATCAATGAAGGCGATGATTACTGGGGGTTGAGCGATAAAGAAAAAGCAGATATGGTGTTGTTCAGCAGCATGCATGTCAAAGTGATCTACGACTTTGTCGATAAATATGCAGATGCCGAGCAGATCGTAGTCCACTGCAATGCTGGCGTGAGTAGAAGTAGCGCAGTAGCAATGGGAATCGCCAAGCATGTGAACGATGAAAAGACATACGCAAAATTAAAGCAGATCAAACGTTATTTACCAAATCCGCGGGTTTTAGCACTCATGCGCGGAGAAACATTTACTCAATGGTAGAAAGGACGAGAAAATATGGAACATGTATACGATTATGATTATATCTCTATCGGAGGAGGAAGCGGCGGGATCGCCTCCATTAACCGGGCAGCGATGCACGGTGCGAAATGTGCCCTTATCGAACCCCATTATTTAGGCGGAACATGCGTAAATGTTGGCTGTGTTCCTAAAAAAGTAACTTGGTATGGTGCGCAGATCAATGAATCTTTAAATAAATATGCTGCTGATTACGGAATCGAAGCAAGCCATAAAATTTCTTTTGAGAAATTGGTCGCTAATCGAGATGCATACATAGAGCGAATCCGCGGTTCCTATAAAAACGGTCTCGATAGCAATAGTGTCGAGTGGATCAAAGGTTATGCTAGCTTTATTGATGCCCATACGATCGAAGTAGATGGTAAACAGATCACGGCTGAACACATTCTGATCGCGACTGGCGGGCAACCGATCTATCCGGAAATCAAGGGTAGCCAGTATGGCCAGACTTCCGATGACTTTTTTGATTGGAAGACTTTACCGGATCGTGTAGCCATTGTTGGTGCCGGTTATATTGCCGTGGAACTTGCAGGATTATTAGAAAGCTTTGAAGTAGAGACCCATTTGTTCGTTCGAAAAGAGCAGCCGCTTCGTAAATTTGATGCTCTATTATCGGAGACACTAACAGAGATAATGGATAAATCGGCACTGCACTTACACAAACAGGCAGTTCCAAAAGAAGTCGTCAAAAACGAGGACGGCAGCTTGACGCTTTACCTCGAAAACGGTGAATCGCAAACTGTCGATGCGCTTATTTGGGCGATCGGTCGCAAACCGCATTTTGACAAATTAGCTTTGGATAAAGCGGGAGTGAGATTGACGGATAAAGGGTATATCCAAGTAGATAAATACCAAAATACGACTACTGAACATATCTATGCTGTTGGGGATGTGACTGGGAAATTCGAACTGACTCCGGTGGCGATCGCTGCTGGAAGGAGATTATCCGAGCGCCTATTTAACGGCAAACTTGACGAACATTTGGAATATGAAAATATCCCAACCGTCGTCTTCAGCCATCCAGCCATTGGCACAGTAGGATTGACAGAAGCAGAAGCGATTCAAAAGTACGGGGAAGAAGATATCCAAGTATATCAATCCAGTTTCACTTCCATGTACACCGCGATCACAGAGAACCGTGAACCATGCAAGATGAAACTGATCTGCCAAGGCGAAAACAAACGTATTGTTGGACTGCACGGCATCGGTTATGGAGTTGATGAAATGATCCAAGGTTTTGCAGTTGCGATCAATATGGGTGCGACTAAACAAGACTTTGACCGCACCGTAGCAATTCATCCTACTGGAGCAGAAGAATTCGTTACAATGCGCTAAGTACTAAAGGGAAAATGGGAGGTAGCTAAACATGACAAAAAAACTTTCTTTATACTTTGTAAGACACGGACAGACTTATTTGAATAAAAACTTGCGGATCCAAGGCTGGGCAGATACACCACTTACGCCAGAAGGGATCGAGGTCGTCAAGGCAAGTGGAAGAGGGCTTGCAGATACAGAATTCGTTGCGGCCTACAGCAGCGATCTACATCGTACGATCGCCACAGCCGAATATATTTTAAAAGAAAACAAACACGGCTTCGGGCTAGTTTTAGAACCGCTTAGCGAATTCCGTGAAACTTTCTTCGGCTCGCTGGAAGGCGAAGTCGGTACAGTGGCTTGGGATAAAATCGCCAAAGCAAATGGTTACGCCTCGAAAGAAGACCTTGAACAGCGTGCAGATGTTAGACAAACTATGAACGCGACAAAAGCTGCCGATCCAACAGGAGATGCGGAAGACTTTATGGAATTCTGGTCTCGCGTTGAAAAAGGCTTTCTGCATGTGATCAATCGCCATCGCGAAGAAGGCGGCAATATTTTGATCGTCGCTCACGGCAACACGATCAAAAATATCGTCCATGAGTTGGAGCCTTCGATGGACCCATCTGTCGTACTTGATAATGCCAGCGTTACCGTACTTACTTATGAAAACGGCCTTTTCAAGCTAGATAGACTCAATGATACTAGTCACTTTCAATACGACGAAGTATAATTAGAAAGAAGAATAACCTTGAAGGAGTGGATGACAATGGCAATTAGCAGCATTCGATTAGAAGAACAAGAAGGATTTTCCTTATTAGCAAAACGTAAACAAGAAAATGATTCCACGATATTAGCAGATATTTCTCAATTTGCGGAGGAAAACGGTCCTTACATTGTCACCGATGAACTATACCATGTTGTCATTCATGATCTGGAAGAAGGGCTGCGTGATTATTACGCGGTACGGATCAAGCATGATCTTCCTGAAAAACCGGAAGAAATGGAAGTACTCGATGTGCCGTCTTTTACGTATTTCGTGGCAGAGCATCAAGCGGATACCCCTGTGGAAGAGAGTTACGATCATTTGCAGAAGCACATGGAAACAACCAAGTACCGTCCTTATATAACCGCTCAGTCACCACTTTCCGATCCATTTCCTTTGAAAATCGAGATTTTGCAAAAAGATGGTAAGATCTATACCGAAACTAGTAAGCGGGACATTCTGATCCCTGTTCAAAAAAGTTTATACAATGAAGAGATCGAGTAGAAGGAATGGGCAACCATTTCTTCTTTTTTTGTATAATAAGATTAAAAATCTATATTCGTGGAAAACACTAGGTAGACACATTTTTAGAAGGAGTGAACGAAATTGAGTAAACCAAACTTACCAAACGTGAAAACCCAATTATTTATAGATGGAAAATGGATCGACGGAGATAAAAAAGACACCAAAGCCGTGATCAATCCAGCAAATGGAGAAACACTTACCGAAGTAGCTCAAGCCGGGGAAGCGGAAACAACACGCGCGATCGAAGCTGCCAAGAAAGCATTTGGCGAATGGAAAGAGTTAGAATTAGCGAAACGGGTCGCGATTTTAAATAAAATCGGTGATTTACTAGAAGAGCGCGCAGAAGAATTAGCCCCGATCATGACTTTAGAACAAGGGAAACCACTAAAAGAATCAAAAGGTGAGTTTCTAACCGGAGCAGCAAACTTTCACTGGGCAGCAGAGGAAGCACGACGTCTGTATGGCGAAACAATTCCCGCTCCCAATAATCATGCCTATATCGTGAAAAAAGAGCCTATCGGGGTCGTAGGAGCGATCACACCATGGAATTTCCCAGCTGGGATGGTAACAAGAAAAATCGCCCCTGCTTTAGCAACCGGTAATACAGTGGTCTTGAAACCTTCCGGTGATACACCGTTATCCGCCCTTGCTATCTTTGAGCTTTTTGAAGAAGCAGGCCTACCTAACGGCGTAGCCAATCTAGTGATGGGAAGCTCCAAAGAGATCGGGAAGACACTGACAGATAGCGACGATGTCCGCAAACTCACCTTCACTGGTTCCACTGCGGTAGGGCAAACACTGTTTGAACAATCTGGTCAGACTTTAAAAAAATTGTCGCTTGAATTAGGTGGACATGCCCCATTCATCGTTTTTGCCGATGCAAATATCGACGATGCAGTAGCAGGATTGATCGCTTCTAAATTCCGTAATAACGGTCAGGTTTGTATCGCCCCAAATCGGATCTTCGTGGAAGCGTCTATTCTTTCTACTTTCCAAGAAAAATTGGTAGAGAAAGTGAAAAACCTAAAAGTCGGAAATGGCTGGGATGAAGTAGACGTAGGGCCACTTATCCGCGAAGATGCGATCGATAAAATCGAGGATCAATTAAAAGATGCGAAAGCCAAAGGTGCCGAAGTGCTTGTCGGTGGTAAAAAAGCGACAGGTGACGGACTGGAAAATGGTAACTTCTATCTGCCTACTATTCTAGGTAATGTAACACGGGATATGAACATTTTCTATGAAGAAACATTTGGTCCGGTCGTACCGCTTATTACTTTCGAGACAACGGAAGAAGCAATTAAACTGGCTAATGATTCGGAATTCGGTCTAGCTTCTTATTTCTACACGAAAGATCTTTCGCGCGTGGAACAAGTAAGCTCCGGACTTGAATATGGGATGGTCGGTGCTAATGAAGTAGCGATCTCTAATCCGGAAACGCCATTCGGAGGAGTGAAACATTCCGGCTTTGGTCGTGAAAATGGGCATTTTGGCATGGAAGAGTACTTGCAAGTTAAATTCGTCAACCTAAAATACCGTGACTAAGCGGTTTATCATATAAAAAATGCTGACTGCCGATTTCCGGTAGTCAGCATTTTTTTTAGGTACTTTCCTCCTAAAAGCGTGAAAGCCGTGCCATTCTGCTTGCTTTCAAAAAAAAATAGGACTAAAATCGAATAGTTATTAAAAATGGATTGTAGTTAGAATCTCGCAGAAAGAAGGATTATACGTTTGTTTACGCATTTACCTCATTCATTTTTACAAATGAATACGATTTTTATTTCTATTTTGATTGAAGCACTGCCCTTTGTTTTGATCGGTGTCTTCATTGCCGGATTTATTCAAATGTTTATTTCAGAACAGTTTATTGCCCGCATTATTCCTAAAAATAAATTCCTTGCCGTTATTGTCGGTTCCGTCATCGGTGTGTTCTTTCCTTCTTGTGAATGCGGTATCGTCCCGATCGTACGAAATCTGATGCTAAAAGGTGTTCCGCTTCATGCAGGGATCGCGTTTATGCTCACTGCGCCGATCATCAATCCGGTCGTCGTCTTCTCTACATACGTTGCTTTCGGCAGCACTTGGGAAATGCCGATCTTGCGGATCGTTGGGAGTCTAGTCGTTGCGATCATTGTTGGTAATGCGATTGCTTATTTTTACAAGGGAACTGGGCTAAAAGACCGTTTTTTACGCGTAGAAGAAGCAGTTCATGAGGAGACACATCCACACGAACATCATCACCATCATAAGCTATCATTTAGCCAAAAAGTTTGGCACACGCTGCAACATGCTGTCGATGAATTTTTTTCTGTCGGAAAGTATCTGGTGTTTGGAGCTCTCCTTGCAGCGGCAATGCAAACCTACATAAAAACATCCACACTGAGCGCGATCGGACATGGCCCAGTACTCTCTATCTTATTGATGATGGTACTTGCCTTCCTACTATCGCTTTGTTCCGAAGCGGATGCTTTCATCGGTGCATCATTCCGCAGCGTCTTTTCGACCCAATCGATCGTTGCCTTCCTTGTTTTTGGCCCAATGCTGGACATCAAAAACCTATTGATGATGGGAAGTACATTTAAAGCAAAATTCATTCTTTATATCGTCGCAGGGGCGACAGCCGTTGTCTTCTTATATGCACTACTATTAATATTTATCGTTTAGAAAGGGGAATATCCCATGTTTCGCGTCTTTATTTTACTCGGATTCGGTTTTTACCTGATGCAGCTGCATATCAATGGCGAAATCAGTAAATATATCAATATGCGGTACTCCTATTTATCTATCGCAGCAATGATCGCAGCTTTTCTACTAGGGATCATCCAGCTGATCATGGTATTCCGCGATGAAGATATTGAAAAACATGAGCATCATGGTCATACACATGAAGGCGAAAATCGCTGGTGGAAAAAAATCATTGTTTACGGCATGTTGCTTTATGCACTGGCAGCTGGATTCTTAGTGCCAGTAGCGACCCTCGATTCAACGATCGTTTCTGCCAAAGGCTTCCATTTTCCTAAAAACAATGCAGCCGGTGACGATCCATTCGCTCAGAATCAATTTCTACGGCCAGACACCAGCGGCTATTTCGGAAAAACCGATTATGAAAAAATGATGGAAAAAGAAAAAGCCTCCATCATCAATCAAGATACAATCAAAATTACCGATAAAAATTATTTAATGACTATGGAACTGATTTATAATTATCCCGGCGAATTTGAAGGGAAAAACATTGAATTTACCGGTTTCGTTTATAATGACAAAGTGACCAACGATAACAATCTGTTCCTATTCCGCTTCGGTATCATCCACTGTGTGGCGGATTCAGGTGTTTACGGCATGCTCGTCCATATGCCAGACGACGCAAAGTACAAAAATGATACTTGGGTAAAAGTATCCGGAAAACTAACAGAAGAGAACTATGCACCATTTAAAATGAACATTCCAGCACTTCAAGTAACCCATTTCGAAAAAATCGACAAACCGAAAGACGTCTATGTTTATAGACAATTTTAAATGATATTTTCTAACACGGAAAAGGACTTTGCCAGTAGGGGAAAGTCCTTTTCACTTGGTGATCCAGCGCTACTTTCGAAGTTTTTATTTCTAAGGTATCAAGACTTGCAGTTTCAAAACGAGTCATGTATGCTATAAAAGGAATAAATCAAGCAGAACAGACGACAAAGGACGGACTGAACCTATGAATGACGATAAGAACTATTTTCATTTTAAAAGAGAAATGTGGCAGCATTTAGAAATCAGTGAAGACCAGCTGCTCACGGCGGAAGAATTGGAAGAAATCCGGGGATTGAACGATCGGATCTCCTTAGAGGACATTTCAGAGATTTATTTGCCGCTGATAAAATTGGTTGCTATGGAATATCATGAAGCAATCTTTATTCATGAAGAAAAGCTTCGTTTCCTGCAAAAAAAGGAAACACGCGCTCCATTCATTATTGCCTTAGCTGGAAGCGTCGCTGTTGGAAAAAGCACGACCGCCCGGGTATTCAAATTAATGCTCGATCGCTGGTTCTCCAAGACGCGCAAAGTGGAATTGATCACGACAGATGGCTTTCTTTATCCCAATAAGATTCTTGAAGAAAAGGGGATCATGGATCGCAAAGGGTTTCCAGAAAGTTACGATAAAGAAAGATTCGCTGCTTTTTTAAAAGAATTAAAGCAAAATAAGCCTACAATCGATGTGCCGATGTACTCGCATTTTACTTATGATGTTCTAGAAGAAACGCGAACGATCGAACGCCCAAATATCGTCATCATTGAGGGCATCAACGTGCTGCAGGCGGATATTCAGGCGAATATTTTTCCTAGTGATTTCTTCGATTTTTCCGTATATATGGATGCGAAGGAAGAAGATATCAAACGTTGGTACCTCGAACGCTTTTTCATGCTGCGTGAAACGGCTTTTCAGGACGAAAGTTCCTATTTTCATCCCTACACGAAGATCAGTACGAAAGAAGCGGAGGCGTTCGCTTTGGAGGTCTGGGATACGATCAATGGTGTCAATTTGAAAGAGAATATCGAAAAAACCAAGTACCGTGCCAATGTTGTGTTGGCAAAAGGAGCCGATCATTTAGTTTCGGATATTTACCTGCGAAAATAAGTATTAAAAAAACGGCGTGAAGTTCATGAACTTCACGCCGTTTTTTTTTATTATTTTTTCGTATCGTTTTTCTCGGTAGGTTTCTTTTTATCGAAATCTTTATCTTTGCTTGGGTCACCTTGGATCTTCTTGTTGTAGTTATAGTCATCCGGATTCACTTTATCAAATCCTTTTGGTGCATAGAAGCGAAGCAAGTCGCCGGCCAGAACGGAATCGGAAAGTTCTAGTTCTTTAGATACTAAATCTTTTGTTTCCGTCATTTCTTTCGTAGGATCCTCAATTGGTTGACCGTCGTTTTGGTTATAGAATTTACCGCCGATCATGGAGTAATCTTTCGAAATAAAGTCACCATTACGGAATGGAACGAGCTGTTTATGATCTTTCGAAAGCAAGTCCGTACCGAATTGCAAGTAATCTTTATTATCGATGCCTACTAAGTGTTCCAACGTAGGTAGCAAGTCGATCTCGCCACCATATTGTTTTTGGATACCGCCTTTGACACCAGGAACATGGATCATTAGAGGAACACGTTGCGCTTGTGCATTTTGATAAGCATCGTAGTCTTTCCCTAAGATCTTACTCATTGCTTCGGAGTGATTGTCAGAAATACCATAGTGGTCACCGTACATCACGATAACGGTATTGTCATAAAGTCCTTTTTTCTTCAAGTACGTCATGAAATCTTTCACGGATTCATCAAGATAACGAGCCGTTTGGAAATACGTATCAACCGATTTATCACCAGTATCAGCCGGTGCGATCGTTGCTTCCTTATCATCGATCGGATAAGGGAAGTGGTTCGTTAGCGTAATAAATTTCGTGTAGAAGGGTTGTTTCAAGTTCGAGATGTATTTCTCGGATTCCTTAAAGAATGGTTTATCTTTCAGTCCATAGTTGGAAACATCTTCATCATTCATATCATAATAGTTAGCATCGAAGAAGTGATCATAGCCAAAGTGTTTATAGATCTCGTCACGGTTCCAGAAACTCTTATAGTTACCATGGAATACAGCAGAGGTATAACCATGCTGACCAAAGATCGCTGGCGCAGACTCATAAGTGTTTTGGCTCTTCGATGTAAAAGCAGAACCTTGTGGTAGTCCATATAAGGAATTTTCCAGCATCATTTCGGCATCGGAAGTTTTCCCTTGACCAGTTTGATGGAAGAAATTCGTAAAGCTGAGTGTATTCTTATCCTTAAAGAACGAGTTCAAGTACGGTGTTACTTCTTCACCATGCAGTTTATAATTGATCAGGAACTGTTGGAAACTTTCCAAGTGGATGTACATGATATTCATACCTTTTGCTTTTCCAAAGTAGATCGAGTTCGGTGCTGCATGTTTTGATTTTGTATAATTGAGTACTTTTGTTACATCGCTACTGTCTGCCAGTGCACGTTCTGTAGAAGACTGTGTACTCTTGACTGCATCATAGATCTGGTAGTTCGTCATACCCAAATACTTCACGATGTAGTTTCTGTCAAATGTTCTTGTCAAAAGTTGCGGACGGTCGATTTCTGCAAGTCCTAGGTTTGCTAAGAACATCGCGATACCGAGTGTCAGTACTCCGACTACTTTTCTTGCACGGATGCGAGCCGTTTTATCTGGTTTTACAAAACGGAAGGCAAGTAACCCGATCAAAATCAGGATATCGATAAAGAAAAGAAAATCATGTGGACGTAGTAATGCAGAAATACTGCCACCTAGATCCCCAAAGTTTTGCATTTGTTTCGTATTTAAGTTAGGCAATGTGATGAAATCGCTGAAGAAACGATAATAAACCACATTGGCGAACAAAACAAATGTCAATAGAAAATCAATAACGATCATCCAAATGAAAGAACGGCGTCCTTTCGCAAATAGTGCTAGACCAAAGAAAAAGACGGTCGCACTGATTGGATTTATAAGTAGTAAAATATTTTGCATCAAGTTTTCAATACCTAGCTTGAAATCAAGCTGATATGCCATATACGTTTTCAGCCAAAAAAGTATGACGGCTAGAATAAAAAAACCATAGTTTTTACTCAAAAAACCTTGGATTTTTCCTTTCCTATCCTTCATGTTACACCTCTCCTAAGCGCTAATTAAAGCTATATTATATTTTTTCCCTAAGCTAAATAAAAAAAGCAGTTCTTTAGTCACCTAAAATTCCGCCCAATTCCCATTATCTTATATTTTACCATACCTCCGCAAAAAAAGAAAAGAATAAAAGCATTGGCTGCGATAGTCGTCATTTAAACGCTTTTTTGATACACTCGGGTAGAGAGGTGAAAACAGAAATGGAGTCAAAAATAACTGCAGCATTTTTTCAAAACCGAACAACAATAGAAGTAGCACGGGATCTACTGGGAACGGAACTAGTCCATATCACCCCACAAGGTGAGTTCGCGGGCTATATCGTAGAAACAGAAGCATATCTGGGACCAACCGATCAAGCGGCACACAGCTTTCGGAGTTTGCGGACAAAGCGAACCGAGATCATGTTTCACGAACCGGGACGGATCTATACCTATCAGATGCATCGCCAAGTACTCCTGAACTTCATCACGATGGCAGAAGGAATCCCTGAGGCAGTTTTGATCCGCGCCATCGAACCATATACCAATGAACTTCAAATGGAAGCAAATCGAAACGGTAAGCACGGCATCGAGCTTACTAATGGACCAGGCAAATTAACACAAGCTATGGGAATAAAGATGGACGACTATGGGAAAAGTCTTTTTGATCATTCGATTTTCTTACGCTCTGGCAAAACGCCTACTGTAATCGCAATGAGCAGCAGGATCGGTGTTCCTAATAAGGGGATGGCAACGCATTATCCACTGCGATTCACAGTTGCCGGCAATCCCTATTTATCTGGTAAGAAGCAACTTGCCACAGCTAACAATGGTTGGTTGGAACTTCCTTAGAAATAGTTGTTTTCTAAAAACGATTCCGCTATAATGAAAAAAGCTAGAAGGAGGAAATAATGGTAAAAAAAATAATTGCAATTATCTTGTTGATCATCGGAGTATTATTGATTTTATCTCCCTTTTTAAAAAATGAAATTGTTAAATATACGAGTCAGCATAATAAAATCACAGCGTTCACGGCAAAAGATATTGAAAAGAATAACCAGAAAAAAGCAGAATTCGATTATGACAGTGTTCAGCTGCCCTCCATGCGAAATGTCGCAGAAGGAGCCATGAAATTTGATAAAAAAGCTGTAGTTGGTGCGATCGCGATTCCTTCCGTCGATATTGATTTACTGATCTTAAAAGGAACCAATACTGCGAATCTATTAGCAGGAGCCACCACTATGAAGCAGGAACAAAAAATGGGAGCAGGCAATTATGCGCTTGCCGGCCACCATATGCGCCGGGAATCGATCTTGTTCGGCCCACTTATGCAAGTAAAAGCAGGTACAAAAGTTTATCTAAGCGACCAAAAATACATTTACACCTATACGATCGATTCAACAGAGATCATTCCGGATACCAATGTGGAAGTGCTTGATGAAACGAAAGAGGCAACGATCACATTGATTACCTGTGACAAACCGACAGAAACGGATAAACGCTTTGTTGCAACTGGGAAATTAACAAAAAAAGAAGCTATAGCTGACAGCTCCGCAAGTAAATATTTCCAGCAATAATGAACCGGATCAAGACCATTTGCAAAAGTGGTTTTGATCTTTTTTTTATTGTATGATAGGGGTAAGCATAATAAAAGAAAGGAAGTAATTCACATGAAATTGACTGTATTCGGGCAATGGGGCGGCTATCCAATTGCAAATGAAGGAACGTCCAGCTATTTAATAGAAGAAGATGGTTTCCAATTGCTGATGGATGTCGGCGCCAGCGCGGTCTCCATTATGCAGAACTATACGCAGCCGGAAACGATCGACGCTGCGATCATTTCTCATTATCATCCTGACCACATTGCCGATGTGGGTATCTTGCAGCACATTCGATTACTATCCAAACAAACACCGAAACCGGAAGTTTTACCGATTTATGGTCATCAAGAAGATGAAAAGTACAAACTGCTGGCGATGGAGGGTGTGACAGAATTCCGCGCATATTCCGGTAATGAACCGATTGAGATCGGACCATTTAAAATAACCTTTCTAAAAACGATCCATCCAGTTCCATGCTACGCTTTCCGAATCGAAGCAGGAGGAAAGGCACTCGTCTACACAGCAGATAGCGCTTACCAAGAAAGTTTTATCCCATTTGCTGATAAAGCCGATCTGCTGATCACTGACACAAATTTTTTCCAAGATATGGCTGGAAAATCAAAGGTTCACATGGCGAGCACAGAAGTGGGAGAATTGGCACAAAAAGCTGGAACTAGACATCTACTTTTAAGCCACTTGCCGCAAGTCGGTGATTTAAGTAAACTAAAAGCAGAAGCAGAGAGTAAATACTCTGGTAAGATCACCATTGCGACCAAAGGCTTGACGATCGAAATTTAATAAAAAAGGGGAGAAAGAGATGTATTT
This sequence comes from Listeria grayi, assembly GCF_900638015.1. Lineage (NCBI taxonomy): Bacteria > Bacillati > Bacillota > Bacilli > Caryophanales > Listeriaceae > Listeria > Listeria grayi. Next base: position 1,948,726 of record NZ_LR134483.1, on the reverse strand, counting down.
TGTCGACAACAACAATGAAAAAGACCCACGTATCAATTTAGCGATTGAGGAATTTATTTTAACAGAGCTGGAATTAGATGAACCAGTATTGCTGTTTTACATCAATAAACCATCCATCATCATTGGCAGGAATCAAAATACCGTTGAAGAGATCGACACCACATATGTCGATAATAATGATGTTATCGTTGTTCGCCGATTATCCGGTGGCGGCGCAGTGTATCATGACGAAGGGAATCTGAATTTCAGCTTCATCACAAAAGATGACGGCGATTCCTTCCATAATTTTGCTAAATTTACGCAGCCGATCGTAGAAGCTTTAAAACGGCTCGGTGTCAATGCCAAACTGGAAGGGCGCAACGATCTATTGATCGACGGCTATAAAGTTTCTGGAAACGCTCAATTTTCAACCAGAGGAAAGATGTTTTCTCACGGAACATTGATGTTGGATCTGAATTTAGATCACGTAGCGGCTTCGCTAAAACCGCGTAAAGATAAATTTGAATCAAAAGGAATCAAATCTGTCCGCAGCCGCGTAGCCAATATTTCACAGTTCTTAGACAAAAAGTTGACTACAGAAGAATTCCGCGATCTATTGCTCTTGTATATCTTTGACGTCGATCATGTAGAAGATGTGAAAGAATATAAATTAACGGAAAAAGACTGGCAACGTATCCATGAGATTTCTAAAGCTCGCTATGCGAACTGGGATTGGAATTATGGCAAATCACCTAAATTCAACTTGGAACGCTCCAAACGCTTCCCTTCTGGAAGCTTAGACGTACGCTTAGATGTGGAAAAAGGCACAATCGAAAACATCAAGATTTTCGGCGACTTTTTTGGGATCGGCGATGTAGAGGATATTGAAACAAAATTGACAGGTGTCGCTTACAAACGGGAAACATTGGAAGAAGCATTATCCGACATAGACGTACCACATTATCTCGGAAAAATCACAGCCGAAGAATTCATTGATTTGATTTATTAATCGGAAATAGTAACCTGGCATCACTGGACAAGACGATGCCAGGTTACTATTGTAAGGAGGACTAAATATATGGAACTACAGATTTTTCAAGGAAAGACAGAAGAAAAGCAGCAAGTAGAAAACTACCTATTAGAAAACACAGAATTTACTGCTCATCCCAAGGAATTGATCGGCAAAGACAAGCCGGAGCGCGCATTGATCAAAATCATCGTCGATCAAGAATTAGTAGGATTTTTTGCCCTTGATGAAAATGCAATGACTGAATTTTGCGGGGAAGCGCATCTCGTGATCCGAGCCTTATCGATCTCCGAAGCGCACCGCCGCAAATACTACGCGAAAGAAGCTTTGGAAGCATTACCGGCATTTGTAGGCCAGCATTTCCCCAAAGCAGAAGTGCTTATTTTAGCAGTCAATCACGCTAACGAAAACGGTCAAAAGCTGTATCAGAAAGTCGGCTTTCACGATACGACCCAACGCAAGATCGGAAAGCTCGGCGAACAATTTATCTTTAAAAAGGCACTACGCTAAGTCTTTACGGGACATCCATTTTTCTAGTCGTTTACCAACCAGCCAAAGAACGAAGACGCTGATAATCAAAATAGCTGCCTTCACAGGTTGGTGGATGATGTTTACAAAGTCAAACCCAACATAGCTGATAGCAAACACCTTGATCAGTTTGCCGCTTACAAGGGCAAGCAAAAAGGGAAGTACACGGATTTTTGATAAGCCGGCAACCACATTTACCGCAGATGAGGGAGTAAAAGGCATTACCAGCAAAATGAAAATCGGTGAGAATCCGTGGCGTTCGATCCATTCCATTACCCGCTTGATAGCAGGATGATTGGTAATAAAGCGTAGAAAACGAGTCTGCCCATATTTTCTTGCAAGGACAAAAACACCAAAACTGCCAAGTGTCGCTGCTAAGAAAGAAATCAAAAATCCGCCGAAGAGACCATAAGCATTCACATTAACGATCACAAAAGCAATAAACGGCAGAAAGGGTAGGAATGCTTCAATAAATGGCAATCCGAACGCAAACAACAGACCAAAAGAACGGTATTTATCGAGTAGCACTGTAAGATTATCGGCACTGAAAAAAGCCATAAGATGATGCCACCAGTCCATATGAGGTTCCCCCTTTCACAAAGCTTATCTTTAGTTTGACAGAAGAACATGAAAATACGTTAAAAATTTCCAATGAGTTTTGTCATAATAGCGCTTTCTTTTATTGTAAAAACAACTACTGAAAAAGTCCATCTAATTATTTTTAGGAAAGCTATTGCCAAAATGGCATAGAAATGTTATTATATAAAAGTTGTTAAAACACTAAAGCTTTTACCGTGCGGGTGTAGTTTAGTGGTAAAACTACAGCCTTCCAAGCTGTTGTCGTGGGTTCGATTCCCATCACCCGCTTTATAATAATTCTGTTATCAACGCAGTGTTTCGAACTTTTAAAAAGCGAAGCATTGCGTTATTTTATTTGGAAGAAAGGGCGGAGAATAATGACCACACAAACTCCTATCGATTACGAGCAGCTCAAACAAGAGATCATTGCCTACTCCAAGACGATCGGCATTCAAAAAATCGGTTTTACAACCGCAGAACCTTTCTTATTCTTGAAAAAAAGGTTGGAAAAAGCAAAAGAAGAAGACGTTCTTACTGGCTTTGAACATCCCAATATCGATGAACGTGTCTACCCCGAGTTGATTTTTGAAGCGCCCCAATCGATCATTGCGATCGCGCTGGCTTATCCATCTAAACTTAAAGAATCGCCCGTAAGCAAACGGGAAGCAAGACGCGGTGTCTTTGCGAGAGCTTCTTGGGGCACGGACTATCACACGATCCTCCGCGAAAAATTAGCTTTACTAGAAGCCTTTATCCAAGAAAAAGTTCCCGAAGCCAAATTCAAATCAATGGTCGATACTGGCGAACTCTCTGACGTCGCTGTAGCAGAACGCGCCGGTATCGGTTGGAGAGGCAAAAATACGCTATTGATCACTCCGGAATATGGCTCCTTTGTTTATTTAGGCGAAATGATCACAAATCTGGCTTTCCCGGCCGATCAGCCAATGGAAGATCTTTGTGGCAGCTGCAATCAATGCGTCAAAGCCTGCCCAACAGGATCACTGCTTGGCGAAGGAAGGATGAATCCAAAGATCTGCCTCAGTTATTTGACACAGACAAAAGACATGCTACCGGAAGAATATCGCGAAAAAATCCATAATCGGTTGTACGGTTGCGATACTTGCCAAGTCGTCTGCCCATTTAATCGTGGTCATGATTTCCACCTCCATGAAGAAATGGAACCAGATCCGGAATTAGTCCGTCCTGAACTAAAGCCGCTACTGTCACTATCAAACAAAGAATTCAAAGAGAAGTTTGGAAAAATGGCAGGGTCTTGGCGTGGGAAAAAACCGCTTCAGCGCAATGCATTACTTATTTTAGCACGTTACAAGGATCAAACTGCCATTCCTGACATCATTCAATGCCTTGAAAAAGATCCGCGTCCAGTGATTCGTGGGACTGCTGCATGGTCACTTGCGAAGATCGGTGGTAAAGAAGCAAAAACCGCAGTTTATCGGGCAAATCAGGTAGAAGAAAATGAAGAAGTCCAAGCAGAAATCAAACGAGCAATCCAAATTATAGAAACAAGGTGAAACTATTGGCAAATCATATCGTATTATATCAACCGGAAATTCCAGCAAATACAGGAAATATCTCACGTACATGCGCAGGAACAGATACGTTCCTCCATTTGATCCGACCACTCGGCTTCAGTACCGATGATAAAATGCTCAAACGAGCAGGACTAGACTATTGGGATAATGTGAAATTAGTTTATCACGATTCTTTAGAAGCATTTTTGGAAGCAAGTAAGGACGGCGAACTCTATTTTATCACCAAATTTGGTCGCCATGTATATAGTGATGTATCTTACCAAGATACAAACAAAGATTACTATTTTATTTTCGGAAAAGAAACGACTGGCTTACCGGATGAACTATTACAGCAACATGAAGAAACGTGCCTGCGCATTCCAATGACAGATAAAATCCGATCACTTAACCTCTCTAATACCGCTGCTTTGGTGATCTATGAGGTATTACGCCAACAAAATTTTGGTGCGCTCGAACAAGCTCCAAATTATGAACGCCAAGTATTTACAGATTGAGAAGTTAAAAAACAGCCTTGCATAAGGCGGTTGAAATCGTAAAAAAAGAAGCCTTCCAGCGAAGACTTCTTTTTTATTTGTATCCAAGTTTTATTTTCGCTTATTACGCGCTGACTGGATAAGATTCCAGATGATTAAAAGCACGACGATTATCAATAAAATATGCACTAATCCACCAGCTACATGGAAAACAACACCCAATAACCAGAATACGAATAAAACAACAATAATTCCCCAAATTAATCCTAGCATAAGTAAAAACCCCTCTTTCTTTTGCAACATTTGATTGTACATAGAGTATAATTCCCCGTTTAAGAGCGGCTAAACATTTTTAGAGTTGATAATCTTTTTTTATGGTTTCTAACAAGTAATGACAACCCTCCGAAACTAGCCTTTCAGTTTCATCAAAATTCCCCGTATAATAGGGATCAGGAACGCTTGCCTCTTGTTTATCAGGAACAAAGCTCATTAAACTTTTCACAGTTGCTTCTCCCTGATCAAATGATTCTAAATCTGCCATATTTTCTGCATCCATGCCGATAACATAGTCATTTTCCGTAAAGTCTGCTTGCGTGATTTTCCGCGCTCGCATCTCGCTAAAATCGATTCCGTGCTTTGCCAATACCCGTTGTGTACCTTCATGAGGCGCATTTCCGAGATTCCAGGTCCCAGTAGCAGCAGAATCCACTTGGATCTTATTCTCCAACCCCGCATCAGCGACAGCTTTTTTAAATAAACCTTCTGCCATTGGAGATCGGCAGATGTTGCCTAAACATACAAATAAAACATGAATCATTGCAAAAACTCCTTTATAGTCGACATGTCCTCGAAGCGAATCATATTTTCCTACCAGAACGTCAACGGATTTTTATAGGTTTACTATTAGTTTATCATAAACAAACTTTTTTCTGCCAATCAGTGATTTGTCGATAAGTAAACAGCGGGCAACAAAAGTGCTTTCTTTTCAGTAGAAAAACCATTACAATTTTAAGAAAGACAAATCATGCTGAAATAATAGCAGAATGGGGGAGAGTATATGGCGGGGATAAAAATCGATCCTGATTTTTCAGGTGTTTTATTAGAAAATAAGGGGACACAAACGATTATAAAAACATACGGGTATCGGGATAAAGCAAATAAATTAGTCAATGAGGAGCAGACTAGATTTGGCACGGCATCCCTTGGTAAAATATTTATCGCTGTTGCCATCATGCAGTTGATTGAAAAAGAAAGTATTCATTTTGATACCACGATCGATACATTTTATCCAACATCATTGGGGAACGTAGACTTGACGATCACCATTCAGGAACTTCTTACCCATACTTCCGGCTTGCAAGATTATTTTGATGAAGAAGTGAATGAAGACTATGAAGCATTATGGAAGGAACTACCCAATTATTCTATCAGAAAAAACAAAGATATCTTTCCGCTCTTTATTCATAAAGAAAAAGAAACCACCAGAAGAGGCAGTTTTATTTATAATAATGCGGGCTATGTAGTCTTAGCTGATATCATAGAACAGCTAGCAGCAATGCCATTTGATCAGTACCTAGCCGAAAATATTTTTCAACCATTAGGCATGCATGACACGGGCTACTTTGAAATGGATCAGCTTCCCGGCAACACTGCTTTCGGATATATCAAAGAAGAAAATAACCGCTATCGGACCAATATATATGCGATCGACAGTAAGGGGACCGGGGCAGGTGGGTGCTATACGACTGCTGGGGATATCCATACATTCTGGGCGGGATTATTTTCCTATCAACTGTTATCTGAAAAATATGTCGCAGAAATGATCAAACCCCACATCGAACAAAATAAACAGAAATTCGGGATCGGTCTTTGGCTGACCCAGTCTCATACAGATCATGTCTTCGCTTATATAGAGGGAAGTGATCCGGGAGTCTCCTGTATTTCGCTTTATGGATTAACTGTCCCTAATAGCCTCACGCTACTAAGCAATTGTGAAGATAATGTTTGGCAAATAGCGCGAGATTATTTGAAAACACAATAACTGCTGCCAGGAAGTAATCAGGCAGCAGTTTTCTTTTAACATTCATGAATGCCATTCTTTATAGCTTTCGTTCAATTTTTCATTCTCCTGTTCGCTAGTCAGCAAGCGCTCTAAAAGGTTGTCCACTTGTTGGCGTGGCAATTTGCGCTTGAAATACAAAATTTGATTTTCAAGCAGCTCCACAGCGAGTTTATCATAGATGTTCTCCTCTCTGTCGACTAATTGCTCGATTTGTTGCAGATACCATTCCTTATCTGCCTCGTCTTCCAAAACAAAGAGAATCGTTTTCCGTGTCTGCCAATTCCCCATTGCCAACATTTGTTCCAGTTTTGCCCTTGGATAAGTAAGAAGCAGAGCGTGATCGAACGGCGAGAAATAAAGCTTGTTTACGAAAGCTGCAAAAGAATCTCCCACCTTTAAGACTTGAAGCGTTTCAAAATCCGTATAAACAATTTCCGGTTCGCTCTCGTCAGAATGATAAGAAAAACCGATATATCTTTTTCCATCTTGGTGAAAATACACTTGCCTTCCCGGAATCTCTACTTCTGCTTCTTCATCGATTTTAAGGAGCAACCGCTCTAATCCAGTTATTTCATAAATTTCTCCATGATCGATGCCGTAAGAAGTCGGCTCCGATGTGGGGAAATGATTTTTCTTGATCAATCCGCCATTTTGTTCTTGAATGAGAGTTTTGTATAAAGCAGGGAGCTTGAGCTGCTGACTTTTCTCAAATTCCGCGATGGCCTCTTCTGTACAACCTTGATTTTGATTGCTGATCCATAATTCCATCTCGACACCTTCCTTTCTCCTTATTATCCCAAAAAAATAAAAAAGTACAATGTTTGCCGTGAAAAAATTTTGGGAACGATATTACTAACGAGCATTAAAATAAAATGGGATTTCCCTAGTAGATTGAAAAGCAATAACATGCTATTATCAAAATAAGCGGTACCTCGATTATGGCAAACATGTTTATTGCATCACATATGCGGGAAATATAAAAAGTAGTGGACAATCCTTAAAATTTAATTTATAATTAATATAAATTAATAATAATTCTAATCTAGGAGGAGATATTTATGAAAACAATTAATTCAGTAGACACAAAGGAATTCTTAAACCACCAAGTAGCTAATTTAAATGTATTTACGGTGAAAATCCATCAAATCCATTGGTATATGAAGGGTCATAACTTCTTTACGATGCACGAGAAAATGGATGATTTATATAGCGAATTTGACGAACAAATGGATGAAGTAGCAGAACGTTTACTTGCTATCGGCGGCAAACCATTTTCTTCTTTAAAAGAATTTTTGGAAAATGCTAGCATTGAAGAGGCTCCTTATACGAAAGAAAAATCGATGGATGAATTGATCGGCGACTTAGTTAGTTCGTTAGAATTGCTACGTGATGAATATCAACAAGGTATCAAATTAACAGAAGAAGAAGGCGACGATGTAACCAATGATATGTTGATCGGCTATAAAACAGAGATCGATAAACATATTTGGATGTACAAAGCATTTCTTGGAAAAGCACCGTTAGAATAAGAATTTAAGATCTAAATAATAGCAAATGGATTTGCATGTTTCCGAAATGGAAGACATGCAAATCCATTTTTTTTGTACATATTTTGCTTTTTTGCGCGTCGAGCCTTATATAAGAGGAAGATTGAGCAAAAAAGGCAAGCACTAAGATCGATCATTTTTGTAGGAAATTAGGATGAATATGTCAAAAATATGACAAGTAGGGAAGTTTTATGAAGAAATTGTGGATGAAGAATAGAAATTTATAAGTGCGTTTGATAAGATTTAAATGTTAAATATTTAACTTTTAAACTTCTAGCGTAAACTTTCAACTAGTGATTCCTCCCAGACTAAACTTTCTATAAGAATAATAAATTTTACCAATCGAAAGGATGAGCAGTTTGAGGAAGATACAAGAAAAAACATTCATTGCTGTTGTGACACTTCATGTTTTATTGATGCCCGTAATTTCTTTGCTGCCTATTCAAAGTAGAGCGGTAGAGTCCGTACAAAGCGAAAACCAAGAAGCAGATATAAGGATCATGGTGGACGATGGACATGGCAAGCCAGTTAGTAATCAGAAATTTTTTGTAAAAGACTTAACTAACGGCAAAGTATGGGAGGGGCAGCATACCAATAAAGCTGGCACAGCAGTAATGACAGATATGTTAATGGCTCATAAATATGATATTCAACTTGGTACTACCGAATCTGCTGACATGCCTCATACCATTATCGACACAAAAGGATTTAAAGGAGATACATTTACTGTTCGATTATCGCTTGAAGACATCGTTTCGTTATCAGATCTGGGAAATCAGTTATGGCTACAAGATCTAGCAGAACATTATACAGGGAAAAAAGTAGGACAAGATATGACTTTCGCCGATTTAGCAAATTTAACGAGTCTGAAAAATTATACCGGCTTTGTCGTCAGAGATACTACCCCGATAATTCCCAAAGAAATCAAATACTTCACAGGATTAACCGAATTGAATTTAAGCAGAATGAATTTGACTGGAAGTATTCCTACTGAAATTGGTGATTTGCAAAATCTGACTTATTTGCATGTTGCCTTTAATAGTCTGACAGGAGAAATCCCCGCTTCGATTGGACAACTGACAAACCTGCGAACATTATATTTAGGGGCAAATAATTATACAGGTTCCATCCCAGCCAGCTTTGAAAAGTTAACCAAGTTAGTAGATATGGATATCAGTAGTAGTCATTTATCCGGAACGATCGATCAGTTAGCAGGACTCACGAATTTAACAAGACTAAGATTGGAAAATAATTACTTTGTCGGACAAATTCCAGAAGGACTATATCATATCAACTTTTCAGACTTAGATTTCAGAAATAATGAATTTACGCTCAATCAAGTGGGTGAGAAAAAACTAGATAATGGTAAAGTACCAAAATATGCGAATACATTTGTTAATGATCGTACATTGAGTGTTGGCGATACTTCTATTTCCATAAAGGGAAATACCGTGAGGCCCTTCAAAGATTTCGGCTTAAAAACCGCATTAAACGGAACGAAAAGTGATTTGTTTGCAGACCACACCTATCAAATTTATCGTAAAAGTGACAATGTAAAAGTTTTTGATGGAACATGGGACGCTGAACTTACCTTTCCACAACTCAAGAATGAAGAAACCTATCGTATTGTGTTAGACGGAGCAACGGATAATCCGAATAATAATGCAGAAATCACTGTTCATACTGCACCAGATCCGATATTAGAGGTCAAAAACGAATTTTCTAATGTAACAACAGGAACGAAAAGTTATCATGTTGGAGATGACATCCAAAACATCAGTACTATCCGGAATTCCGTCGCAAATGCTGCTTACGATGCTGATATTTCGATTCATTTAACTGAGGGCATAGAAATAGATCAAAATACGCTGAAACTAGTCCATGCAGACGGCCGTGAGGAGATGATCGACCCGGCTTCTTATGACAGCGACACACGAACATTGCATATTAATACTAAACAAACAGAAACCCAAAATGGAGAGATCCAGATCATTATTTCAGGAAAAATAGCGGCTTCCGCTAAAAATAAAAAAATCACCGGAGACTTGATCGCTGCTGAGAAAAATACGAACCAAAATTATGAAGATGGCAGCTCCATTCAAGTAGAAGATGGAAAGCTCCAATTTGAAAAAGTTCCAGAAACAATCAACTTTAGCACAACAAAACTACCGGCAAGAGAAACTACTGTCACCAGAGAAGATCCAAATTGGAAAATGATTGTAAGCGACACTCGCGAGAAAAAAACAAATTGGTATATTACCGCAAAACAGCTTAGTCCGTTTCAATCCACGGCTGGCAATACGCTAAACGATATACTCGTCTATAAAAACGGCACTCAAAATCAAATTATCAATACCGCCGATGCCGTTACCGTATTTGATGGTTTGAGTAATGGCAGCCAAGAAACCTATGAGGTTGGCTGGACACAAGACGAGGGCGTGCTTTTACAAGTTAAGCCCGGGAATGCAGCCATTGGTTCTTACACAAGCACTATCCAGTGGACATTAAATGATGCCCCTGTTTGATCAAAATAATAAATAAAGTGAGGAAAACAATGAAATCAATGAATAAAAATTCTAAGAAAATCAGATTAGCTCTGGCAAGTGTTATGGTTGCCAGTGTGATGACAGTAGCTATCCAACCAGTTTCTGCTGCGACCGCAGGAGAAATGCAATCCAAAGGGAGTATTACATTTATCCAAAATACAGATCCTACTGATCCTGTCGATCCAATCGATCCAAATAATCCCGTAACACCAGATGATCCAAACGATCATGAGCCAGGAACAAACGGTCCGCTAAGTATTGATTATGTTTCTAATCTACAATTCGGAGATCAAGAAATTTCTGGTAAAGATAGTGTTTACTATGCCAAATTAGATAAACTGACAGATAGCAAGGGAAATCAAGTAGAGCGTCCGAACTGGGTACAAGTTTCCGATATGCGAGGAAATAACTCAGGTTGGAGCTTAAATGTGACGCAAGAAGCCCAATTTAAAAATGCTACTACCGAACTTGAAGGTGCTGTAATGGTTTTAAATAATGGAACACTAGCTTCTGCTGATGGCGGCAACGCACCAACAGCGAAGCAAGCCATTACATTAACACCAGGAATAGCTACTAATGTGGTAGATGCAAAGGAATCTCAAGGAACAGGAACCTGGGTAAACCGTTTTGGCGCAGATAATGCAGAAGGAGAAAACAGTATCTCGCTTTCTATCCCAGGGAAATCCAAAAAAATAAATGGTAAGTATTCCACTACCCTGACTTGGACACTTACAGATTCACCAGTATAATAGAAGGAAAAGGGAGAAATAGAATAACGGAAAGGAAGTGGAAGAAATGAAAAGAATAAAAACCATATTTTTTTTAAGTCTGATCCTATGTATTTTATGTTCTTCTTTTTATCATGTATCAGCTGCAGAAATGGCTTTTTCCGTAGAAACAGTTATTCCATCCAACCAAATAGATACTTCCAAGACATACTTTGATTTGAAAATGAAACCTAAAGCAAAACAAAAATTATTGGTAAAACTTACGAACACGACAAAAGAACCAGTAACAATTGCTATGTCAGCGAATACGGCCATTACTAATGATAATGGTATTGTAGAATATACGCATACAAAGCAAAAAAAGATAGTTCATTGAAATTTGATTTTGCGGATATTGTCAAAGTAGCAAAGGAAATTACACTGCCAGCAAATTCGTCTAAAAAAATTCCTGTATATATAACAATGCCAAAAGAAAAATTCAACGGTGTACTTCTTGGTGGGCTACATTTTGTCAAAAAGACTGATGCCGAAAAGGACAAGCCAGAAGATAACAGTCAAGTGAAGAATAACTACGCTTACGTGGTTGGTGTCAGTTTGCAAGAAACTAATAAAACAGTATTGCCTCACTTAAAGCTAAGAAGTGTCAAAGCTTCGCAAAGTAATTTGCGTAATGTTATTTCTGCTAATATCCAGAATGATAAGGCTGCCATCATTCCTGATTTATCGATTTCAGGGAAAATCAGTAAAAGTAATTCGGACAAAGTGTTGTTTCAAGCCAAGAAAGACGGCTTGAAAATGGCACCAAATTCTAACTTCAATTATTTGATCAGTGCAGAAAACAAGCCATTTAAACCTGGTAAATACGTGTTTGAAGGAACTGCGAAAGCGGGGAAACAGACTTGGCATTTCACGAAAACTTTTACAATCAAAGACAAAGAAGCTAACGCATATAATGATAAGGCTGTAGATCTAGAAAAAAATTATACATGGTTGTATCTAGTTATAGGAATAAGTATTTTTGTTATCTTAATCGCTGTGATTATTTGGCTAATATATAAATTAAAAAAACAGCAAAAAAAATAATAATTACTTATATTAAATATGATGACCGGATCCGATAAATGGATCTGATCATCATATTTTAATAGGCTAAGAACTGCTTCGAACGAATAAAATGAAATGTCATTCATCAAGCAAGAGGCTTTTTCTGTTATATTACAAAATAACACAATATTCAATGTATTAAGACAAAAAAGGTTTAACTTTTTTGAAAAACGTGTATAATAGAATTAACTTACATGCAAAGTAGAGGCATTTTAGTAAAAAGTATCCTATAATACAATGGAAAAGGAGTGGCGATAATGAAAATAGAAATCACGGAAGAAGCAAACAAATGGTTCCATGACGAGTTCAATGTGGAGAATGGAAATGGTATTCGGCTTTTTGCGAAGTATGGCGGCTCTAACAGTTCCCTACATCCTGGATTTTCCATTGGTCTTGTTGCAGAAAAACCAAGTGAAGCTGTCGTGGAAGAAAAGCAAGATAACGTACTTTACTTTATTGAAGATCATGACTATTGGTATTTTAAAGATCACGATTGGAAAATCGATTATGAACCAACTACAGAGGAAATCTCTTTCTCGTTTTCATAAACTAAAGAAAAAGCCTTGCAGATTCGCTTTTTAGCAAAGCTGGCAAGGCTTTTTTTATTTGATTACAAATGAGAGAAACTTTTTTTAACTTTAATCAAATTTTCATTTATTTTTCAGAACATTCTCTTTTTAAAAGATTATAGTAGTAGTAAGCTAACAACAAGCAATAAATTTTCATTTCTTTCCCTTTTAGAGTGAAAATCCCAATTCCCTTGAGTCAGTGCGGTTTCCCCTTTTTCCCGCGCTGGCTTTTTTTATATTTTTTTATCCCTTGCGGCGCCAAGACCAAAGAAGAAGAGTAGTATTACAACAGCGACTAATAACCACATCGTAACTGCATAGCTGCCGCTCCAATCATGTAGCGCTCCGAATAATGTCGGGCAGATCGCGGCGATTAGATAGCCGATCGATTGTGCCATTCCTGATAGATCTGCTGATTGTTGGGCCGTTCGTGTCCGCAAACTGAAGAACATCATGGAGAGGCTGAATGCTGATCCACCAGCGACCCCATATAAAATCGCGGCGATGATAACGATCACCAGATTTCCTGTTTCCATCATAATGCCAGCAAGACCGATCAGCCAAAGTACCGTTGTGAGGATGACCAAGAAAATTTGGTTTTTCATTTTCCCAGCAATGATCGGCATAATAAAGGTGATTGGCATAACAGAGAATTGTAGGATAGATAAGACGATCCCGCCTGTTACTAGATCGATACCTTGTTCAGCCAGGATGTTCGGTAACCAAGCAACAGATACATAAAAAATTGCCGATTGTGCGCCCATAAAGACAGTGACCTGCCAAGCAAGAGGCGATTTCCAAATACTTTTATGTGCGGCGTGGAGATTTTTCGTATTCTTTTTCTCCATACGATTATGGCGTAATTGCAGGCTCCATACGATCAAGGCGATAATGGAGATCGTACCAAACAGCCAAAGTGTTCCTTGCCAGCCAAAATGTTTGTTTCTAGCGATCGGTGTCGCTAATCCGGAAGCAGTGGCAGCGATCAGATTCATAAAGATCGAATAAACACCTGTCATCAAACCAAGCTTAAATGGAAACTCTTTCTTGATAACACTTGGGATCAAAACATTTCCAGCAGCGATCCCAATTCCGATCAACAAGGTCCCAAATAATAGGATAGAGATATTACCCAACGGTCTTATCAAGTTCCCAAGCGTAATGGAGATCAAAGCGAGGAATAGGACGAGTTCCACACCATATTTGCGGCTCCATTTCGATACAAATGGGGAAATAGCTGCAAAAGCTAACAATGGGAGTGTTGTCAAAAAGCCGGCTAATGTACCGGAAAAATGGAGATCATTCCTGATCGTGCCTACTAATGGACCAAGAGTCGTAATCGGTGTCCGCAGGTTGATAGCGATCAGCAAAATTCCGAGGACTAATAATGTTTTTCTGGTCTTTTCTCGTTGTTCCTTTTCGTGTAACGGGATCGTTTTTTGATTTGATTGCATAAAAAATACTCCTTCTATCTAAATTCGCTTTTTGAATGTGTGGATATAGTGATCGATTTCTTGCATAGCGGCTTCCTGATCACGTACTTTGATTGCTCGAATCAGTTGTTGATGACCGATCGTGTAGTCATCGGCAAGAGAGACCGTTTTCTCGATACTGATTTTCATCTGTTCGACGATATTGGTATACAACGTAAGCAATAGCGAGTTATGTGCAGCTTTGACAACAGAAATATGCAGGCTGATATCGGCATCGACAAAGCTGTCAAGTTCACCATCGGCAACAGCAGCACGGCAGGCATGCATCCATTTCTCCATTTCGAGCATATCCTCGTCGGTGTAGCGAGCACAGGCCAACACCGCAGCTTCCTTATCTAAGGCATGACGAACATCCAAAATATCCGCGAGCGTTGATTTTGACAAACGGCGCTGCAGGATCGCATTCAATTCATCGCTGTGTGTGACAAAAGTTCCTTCGCCCTGTTTTGTAGTCAAAAGTCCAACATGAACCAGTGCGCGCACGGCTTCTCGTAATGTGTTACGGCTGATCCCAAATTGTTTCATCAGTTCTGTTTCGTTAGGGATCTTGCTACCGATCTGCCATTCATTATCATGGATTTTTTTCTCCATTTGACTATATACTTGTTCCACGAGTGTTTTCCGTTCGACTTTATCCAATATTTTCCCCTCCTTAAAGGTAGGATGATTGGACTATTATAAAATAGATTTTTATTTTTGTAAACCTCATTGCATAAGAATGGAAGAAAATATGGTAAGATAAAGAAAGAAATCAGAGGGGTATGAGAAATGGAAAATATTCAGAAGTTATTTCACAACAAAAGTTTTCAGCGGGTACTGACATTTATTCTGTTGATCGGTATTCTTTATTTGTTGCGCAGTGAATTGAATCTTATCTTATTGACATTTATCTTTGCATTTATTGTCACGAGATTGGAACGCCTGATTTTACGTTGGGTCAAAATTCCGCGCAAATTGATTGTTGTTATTTTGTACATATTGGTGGCACTGGGGATATATGCGGGAATTACACATGTATTGCCTGTTCTGATCAAACAGATCTCGGAATTAGTAGATCTAGGGGTGAAATTGTATCATCATCCGCCGCAAAATGGCTTTACCGACTGGTTGTTAGATACAACTAAAAATTCCCATATCCAATCCTATCTCCGGCAAGGGGCGGACCTGATCATGGATTCGTTGAAAAGCTTCGGCGCACTCGGCATGTCGTTCTTTTTAGCGCTTATCTTGAGTTTGTTTTTCTCCTTGGAAAAAGAGCGGGTCGCCAAATTTACTGCCCAATTCCAGACGAGCAAATTAAGCTTTTTATATGATAATCTTGCTTATTTTGGTAAAAAATTCGTTTCGACTTTTGGCGTTGTCCTTGAAGCGCAGTTGGTGATCGCTGTTATCAATACATTGATCACTTCGCTGGCATTATTCTTAATGGATTTTCCGCAAATGCTAAGTCTGGTCATTATGGTTTTCCTATTCGGATTGATCCCAGTTGCCGGCGTGATTATTTCTTGCATTCCGCTTACGGTCATTGCGTATACGATCGGTGGGGTAGAAGACGTTATTTATCTGTTGATCACGATCGTGGTCGTTCACTGTATTGAAACGTATTTCCTCAACCCAAGATTGATGGCTTCTAAAACAAGCTTGCCAATCTTCTATACCTTTATCGTCCTGATATTTTCCGAAAGTTATTTCGGTGTGTGGGGACTGATCATTGGTATTCCAGTATTCGTGTTCTTACTTGATATCCTCGACGTTCGCAACGAGGAGCAGAAGCAGAAACATACTTTCTTTGGAAATCGGAAAAAAACACAGCATAAATAACCATAAAAAGACCGATAAAGTAATAACTACTTTATCGGTCTTTTTTTAATCCCAAAGGAAATCAGCGATCCATTTATCTACTTTTTCACTGTCGTGTAAGTTAGAATGTTTGCCTTCCTTCCCGGTGATGATTTTTTCTTTATAACTGGCTGCCCGTTTATAAATGAATTTCCCGGAGAGTGCGCTTGCTATAGAAACCGAACCGTCACTTTTGCGACCATCTTTCGTATCACCGGCGACGTTCAGGACTTCTAGTTTATTTGAAATAACGGAGCTGTTTTTCAGCAATTCGGCATAGCGTTCTGATTGCATGGCAGGACCTGTTGGTGTTAAGTCGTAAGGAGTCTTGCCATCATCGCCGATCGATAAGCCGTTTAAAGGAGCACCGAGCAGTGCAACTTTTTTAACAGAGGGAACACTTTTATTGGTGGCATTTTTTTCGATATAATCAGTTAAACTCACGCCACCCATTGAATGACCAACGAGATTGACTTCTTCGATATGATAAACGTTTTTTAGATCGATCATGGCATCTTTGATCCATTCACTTTGATTGACCATCGAACTTTTATTGTCTGCAAAAAGGAGCTGGATCAACGGATTTTTGGCATATTTGTCAAATGTGCCTTGGATTGCTAAATTGCCATCGGGTTTGACTGTGATAACGAGCGAGCGGCTGCCTAAATTTTTGGAGGAAAATCTGTCGATCATCGGACCAAAGCTGCTTTTTCCGCCAGAATAGCCATGGATAAAGAGAGTGGGTGTCGTGATCTCTTTTTTTGCGGTCTCTTTGCCGGCGATTTTCGCCTGTGGCTGTGGGGTCGTTTTTGTTGTTTCCTTCTTCTCGGGTGATCTTGTCGTGGTCGTGTGGAAAATAAAACCGATGATCACTAGGAAAATCACTGCGATCAGAAGACTAGGGATACTTTTCTTCATGTGTTACTCCTTTCTTACCGCCATAAAAAGTCACCTATGTAGTTATCAACGATAGGTAATTCATGCAGCGCAGAATGATTTGCATCTTTGCTTTTTAGGATGTGTAGCGATAATTGTTGTTTGGTAAAGATTTTCTTTCCGTAACGAACACTGGCTGCGCTGACCTCGCCGTCACTTTTGCTGCCGTCCAGAATGTCGCCGCCGATAATCAAGATCTGCGTTTTTTTCGGGAGGACTTGACTGATACGCTTGGCAAATCGGCCGTGTAGGTAAGAAGCGTGGTCGATTACAACTTCTTCAGAGCCGTTGAGGTATTCTTCTGGATAAAACGGAACGCCTAAAAAGACGATTTTATCTGCCATTGGATAAACGGGATTGTCGCCTTCCGTTGCGAGATAAGAGATCCATGTCCCGCCACCCATTGAATGACCGACTGCATAAAATTTTTTGATCGCGTAATGTTTTTTTAAATAGCGCATGGCTTTTTTTGTCCACGCCGATTGCTGTGCGATGGAAGCACGATTGTCATCGAAAACGATATTTATTAAGGGATTTTTAGCATCAGTAGGATAGCTTCCTTGCGTATGGAGCTTGCCAGATGTATCGACTCGAATATGAAGTGACTCGGTGCCCCAGTGGTATTTCTCGGAAAAACGTCTGATCATGCCATGAAAAGAACGATCATTACCGGCATAGCCATGGATAAACACAGTGGGAATATGACGATTAGTTACTTTGAGCGGGGCAGGCTGCATTTTTATGAGGATAAAAACAGAAGCACCCACTAAGAGTAGCGGTATTAAAATAGTAAAGCTGAACCGCTTTAGCATGCCGATCTTCCTTTCTTTGTGAAAATGTTACTTCTATACTATAACTTTTTTTCTGGAAAAACGCACGGAGCAAGCAACTTAAAATAGTAGAAAAGTTAATTTAATTATGTAATAATAAGCGGGAGAGGGGGATTTCACATGATAAAACGAACTGGTGAAGTAACACTAGCAACTATTGGTCTGATTCTTGGGGCGATTTTACAAGGATTATTCTCTTTGGTAAGCAGCTGGGTAGGAAATATCACACAAAGTAATGCGGAAAGTTCGGATTTCGCGGCGCGGTATGAATCAGCGTTACGTGATGCTAATGTTTCGCCAAGCGACGCGCCAGATGTACATACGGTTATTACCGGCCTGCATACGTTCGGAACTTGGTCATTGATCATTTTGATAGTCACAGTTATCATTTCCGTCTTGGGTATTTATTTTATCATTGGCAATAAAAAGCCTGTACTTGCAGGGATCTTATTTTTGGTAGCAGCGATCGTTGTTTTATTAGCTACTCTGTTCGTAGGATTTATCCCGGCAATTTTATTATTTATCGCCGCGCTAATGAGTTTTATCCGCAAACCAAGACCATTCGCTACATTATAGCTGGTTTTAAAATCCCTTGCTGCTCGTGTAGCGGGGGCTTTTTTGTTTGTAAATGAGGAAAGAGGGAAACGAAAGATAGATAAGGAGGAATCGCTATGAAAAAAGGATTTTGGATAGCGGGTTCTGTGATCGGACTAGTACTGCCCTTGTACCTTCTCAAGAAAAAAGACTTCGCAAACCGTGCCGCATTTGATGTTAGTTCCATTAGGAATCGTGCGGTAGAAGGATTGTTGACAGAGGAAGCGACGATGGAAGAAGCTGACATGGTGTCAGAAGGTGCGCTCACGACCGTTCGCTATGAAAATGAACGTCAAGAATTGGAATAGGTTACCATCAAAGCGACCCTGCCTCTTAGGATCGCTTTTTTTACAAGTAAAAGTTAAAATTAAGTCGCAAGTTGTATATAAATTTACACCCTTAGCTACTTTCCTATTACTTGGTCAAAAGGTAAGATAGAGATACAATAAAGAAAACACTTAGTATTGTGGAAAAGAGGAGGATCAAGATGCCATTAATCATTATTGGGATATTAGCGATTTTTCTTATCTCCCTGATTTTTATGTTCTTGTGGCCCGTTATTATCGCGACACTTGGCGCTTTACTCGCTTATTTTTCTTTCCGTTATTTAAGAAAAGCACGCGGCTGGGGAGAAAAGATTCTATATGGTATTTTAGCTGTTATTGGAGTACTTCTGATCTTGGCACATTTAAAAGGCATTTTAGCCGTAGCGATCATTGCCGCGATTATTTATTTCTTTACAAAACGAAAACGCCCTCGCAAAAAAGACGACAGCACATTCGATTACCCATATGACAAATAAATTGGAGGAAAATAAAATGGCAAACTTATTTGACAAATTAAAAGAATTGAACCAATCGTTAAACAATAAATTAGACGAACGCACAGAAAAGAAACGCAGCTCGGTTGCTTACTATATGGATCAGACTAAAAGTGAAATAAAAGAGATCGAAAAAATGGTAGAAAAACAACGCGAGTTGAAGTCGCTTTTCTATAAAGAATACCAAGAAATGGAAACATACTTGGAGAAAAGACGCTATCAGAAAAAATTAGCAGAAGAAGCAGAAGAAACCAAACTTGCTGAATTTGTACAAAATGAGATCGATCAATACGAAGTGCAGCTAGCAGAAACAAAAGAGCATTATCAAAGTGCAAGTTCACAACTAGAAGAACTGGAAACGCGAATGCAAGAAATGCGTTTGAAATGGAAAAACTTGAAAACGAAACATTTGGCTGAAATCGCCGAAAAAAATGCAGAAGCCACTTCTAAAAAAATGGATAAAGTGATCCATGATATGAGTTGGGGAACCGTGACGGACTATCATGAAGCACAAAAACAGCGCGATCTGGAAGAAACTGCCCGCAAACGTGAAACGATCACGAAAGAACTTTCTCAGTCCTTCGATGATTTGATGGACGAACTTAATCGCAAGTCTCAAAAAAGCAAAGTAGTCATCAAAGATAAAGCGAGTCAATTCCATGATATGATCGATGACATGATCGAACAAGAAAAAATCAATTTCCGCAAATCCAAAGATCCATCAATGGAAGAAAAATTGAGCGATCTTGAAAAACGTGCGAAAGAGCAGCCTTCTGATACAGAAGAGCAAGATGAAGATACACAAGAAAAATAACTAGCTGAGGCTGAAACGCAGAAATGTGTTTCAGCTTTTTTTTCGCAGATTTCTTGCATTTTGGCATAATCGTGCTATAATAATTGGTATAGACCAGTCGAGGAGGAATTTGGTATGACTACAAAAACAATCATCAATGCAACGATATACACTGGCAAACAAGTTCTAGAAAATGCGTATGTTCGTTTCGATAAAACTGTCCGCGAAGTAGGCAGCATGCAGGACTTTATCGCCTTAGACAAAGAAGAAGTCGTAGATGCAGAGGGGAAAAAATTAATTCCCGGCTTCATCGATGTCCATTCGCATGGCGGTTACGGTTTTGACGTAATGGACGCAGATGCGGATCATTTGAAGAAGCAAGTCCGCAATATGCTGCGCGAAGGAATCACTACCTATTTCCCAACCACGATGACACAATCCCATGAAAATATTGAAAATGCGCTTCGGGTCATTGGTGAAGTAGCAGAAGAAGAACCGGTGATTGGTGGGATCCATTTAGAAGGACCTTTCGTTTCACCAGTATTCAAAGGTGCACAGCCGGAAGAATTTATCCAAGCACCGGATTTAGAACTATTTAAAAAATGGTTTGACATCTCAAAAGGCCAAATCAAATTAGTAACTTATGCTCCGGAACATGAAACGTCGGCAGCATTTGAAAACTTGTGCTTAGAGCTAGGCGTTGTACCAAGTGTCGGGCACTCGAATGATGTTAGAGAGCATTTGAAGACAAGTAAGGCTTCCCATGCCACACATCTTTATAATGCTTGCCACCGTATGACTCACCGTGAACCAGGAGTTCCCGGACATGTATTGCTAGAAGACGGGATCAACGCAGAATTGATTGTTGACGGCATCCATGTGCATCCTGATATGTGCAAACTCGCTTACCAAATGAAAGGCCCGGAACACATCAGTATCATTACGGATTCAATGCGGGCGAAAGGAATGCCAGAAGGGAAATCCGAACTAGGCGGCCAAACGGTTATCGTGAAAGATAAGCAAGCCCGGTTAGAAGACGGTACCTTAGCAGGAAGCGTGTTGACATATGACGATGCTTTCCGCAATATGATCAAATTCACAAACTGTCCGATCGAGCATGCTGTATTGATGTCTTCGGTCAACCAAGCAACGGAATTCCATTTAACGACTAAAGGCGGTATCGCAGCTGGTAAGGATGCAGATTTCAATCTTTTAGACGAAGATCTAAACATCGTTTCCACATACTCCTTTGGACAATTATTTAATAGAGAGGACGTTTAATATGCAAATCATCAAAACACAAAATAAATTAGCAGGTTCCCAAAAAGGCCTAGAAATAATCGAGGAAGCTATCCGCGCTGGGAAAGTAAATACACTTGGTCTAGCAACAGGAAGCACGCCAGAACTGTTTTATCAAGAATTAGTAAAAAGCGATGTCGATACATCGAATATCACGACAACAAATTTAGACGAATATGTTGGTCTTGCAGCAGATGACGTAAACAGTTATCATTACTATATGAATGACCTGTTATTCTCGAAAAAAGCGTTTAAAGAAAGCTTCTTGCCAGATGGAACAGCAGAAGATCCAGAAGCAGAATGTGTTCGCTATGAACGTGTACTCGCAGAACATCCTATCGATATCCAGATCCTTGGTATTGGTACAAATGGTCACATCGGATTCAATGAACCAGGAACTTCATTTGATTCATTGACACATAAAGTGGAGTTGACCGTTTCAACTCGAGAAGCAAACAAAGTACACTTTGAGAAAGAGGAAGACGTACCTACTCATGCTTATTCCATGGGAATCAAATCTATTATGAATGCGAAAAAAATCATTTTATTTGCTTTTGGAACAAGTAAAGCAGAAGCAATCAAAAATGCTGTAAACGGACCAGTAGATGAAAATTGCCCAGGTTCTGTTTTGCAAAATCATCCAGATGTAACGATCATAGTAGATGAAGAAGCGGGTGCTCTTCTTTAAAAAGAGGGCGAGAAAATGATCGACAAACAGTCAGGAATACCAATTTATATTCAAATTCAAAATGATATTAAACAGAAGATCGAAGAAGGTTATTGGCAAGTCGGCACTGCAATACCGGCCGAACGTCAGCTTGCGGAAATGTTTAATGTCAGCCGAATGACAGTAAGACAAGCTATTCAAGGATTAGTAGACGATGGCGTCTTACAACGCAGAGTCGGTGCGGGGACCTTTATTTCGGAACGTAAACTGACGGAACGTTTAGAGGCGGTCACTAGTTTTACCAACCTCATGATACAAGAAGGAAAAACACCTTCGACTCGAGTAGTGGCATTTGGTATCAAACCTGCTAGTTTACAAGAAACAGAAGCGCTACAGCTGCCGCCAAGCAGCAACGTCATGAAGGTGGAACGTGTCCGTTACGGTGATAAAGTTCCAATTCTGTATGAAACAGTAGCTATCCCAGAAATCGTAGCAGAGCAGCTTACGCGTGAAGATATCATGAACTCGCTTTATGAAGCGATCGTGACAAAACTTGGCCAATCGATCGGCGAGGCAGAACAAGTAATGGAGGCTGCGCTGATCTCCGAAAAAATCGCGCCATATCTGGAAGTGAAAATCGGAACGCCAGTGATGAAACTTCGGCAAATCACAAAGCTTTCCGATGGCCGACCGTTCGAATTTACGCGCTCTCAATATGTCGGCAGTCGGTTCCAATTCGTAGCGAAAATCAATTAAAACAGCAGACTCACGATGAGTCTGCTGTTTTTTGTTTAGCAAGCCAGATAGTTTGGTACTTATCAGTAAGCGATGATATTAAAATCAAGGAGGAAAGCGAATGGCTCGATTAAAAATCTGCATGTACATATTATTAGCAAGTCTGGCTGTATCTACTCAAGAGATCGTTTTGAAATTAGCCGGCAACAGATTCGATCCTTTTTATTTCACGTTTCTGCGATTTTTGATCGCGGCTGTGATCATTTTGTTTTTTGCGGCAATGCTGACAAAACGTTTGCTTCAACACCTTGATCGAACTGCTTTCTTTTTGCTGGCGCTAAATGGTTTTTTGTTCGTTGTTATCGGCATGGTCTTGTTCCAGTTGGCGGTAGACGATACGAAAGCAGGAGTCGTAGCTGTTTTATTTAGCTGCAATCCAATATTTACATTAGTGTTGACATTTTTTGTGTTTAAAGAAAAACTGTCTATTTTCAGTATCATTTCGATCTTGATCAGTTTGGCTGGGATGTTGCTTGTCGTAGACCCGACTAATTTGACGAAACCGGTGGGGATCAGTTTGGCGTTGGGATCTGCGATGTTGTTTTCTATTTATAGTATTTTTTCTAGGAAAATCAGTTTGCGGACAGGAATGGATACATTGGAAGTAACGGGCTTTACGTTTTTATTTGGCAGTTTGGAACTTTATTTGCTAATGGTTTGTAGCAAATTCCCACTTGTACAGCATTTTTTGACAAGCCATGAGGGATTTCAAGTATTTGCGAAGATTCCACTTTTTGTTCCGCTCCACTGGAATGATCTTCCGCTAGTGCTTATTTCGGGGATTTTTAATACTGCACTCGGCTTTGTCCTTTATTTCTTTATTATGAAGGAGACAAGTACAACACTCGCAGCAACACAATTCTTTGTCAAACCGGCTTTGGCGCCATTACTTAGTTTCTTGTTTTTAGGGGAACCACTGAAAGTGATGCTGATATTGGGTGTTGGTGTGATTTTGATCGGTTCTGCTTTCACGATCTATGGGGATCATCTTTATCGGAAACGATAAGTGCTAGTATGTTATAGTAGAGACAAATCAAAATGAAAGAGGGGCTAGGGATGCGAGGCACGATTCATCATATTGAATTTTATGTAAAGGACTTGGCAGTGAGTCGGGCATTTTATCAAAGCTTACTGGGAAAGCTTAGCTATCAGCTTTATCAAGAATGGGAGCAAGGATTTAGTTTCAAGCTTGGCGATACATATCTCGTTTTTGTCCAGGTGGAAGAGCCGTATCAAAAGAATGGCTACCATCGCAAAAATATTGGTCTGAATCATTTGGCTTTTTCGGTGGATAGTTATAGAGAGGTGGACGAACTGCGGGAATATCTGCTCAAGCACTCGGTTCCCTTGTTGTATGACGAAAAATATCCATTTGCCGGGGGAGAGCAACACTATGCAGTGTTCTTTTGAAGACCCGGATCGGATGAAATTGGAAGTAGCTGTGCGGAATACGGAGTTGCTGGAAGGAGAGAGCTAGATGCGCGAGATAATTTGTTATTGCTTGCAGGATGATCCGGAGAGTGAGGAGCTTGAGATTTTTCGTGAAACAAAAAAAGCCATCGAGACAGAGGCGTTCAAAAGAATAATGGAGAAAACGCCAGAAATGCAGTTATACATAAAAACAGATTCCCCCGAAGCATTTAGGAAGAATAGATTGGTGGCGCAAAAGCTGGTGGATGAAGGAGAAGCAGCTTTTCCTTTAGTCTTTTTGGATGGAGCCATTTACCGAAGCGGTAAATTTATAGAAATGAAAGAACTGGCAGCCCTTTTAAATATTGGGATCTCCATTCAGCGTGAAGAAGAATAAATAAAAAGGCGAACCGTTATGGTCCGCCTTTTTTATTATTGATTCATTTCTAAGTTCTTTGCGAGTTCATCGTGCAGTCTTGTACGCTCATTGTCACTAACACTGTAGTACCAAGGTCCGGAGTTATTGATCTTACCGCCTGTTCCTTGAACCTGCAGATTTTCAACATTATTGACAGCGCCGCGATAATTTTTTGCGATTCGTGTCACATCTTCTAGTGTGAAGTCGGTTTGAACATTGTCGCCAACGGCATTCATGATCTTATTGAAGCTCAATACCACATTTGCGGATAAAACTTTCTTCACGATCGCTGTAATAACTTGTTGTTGACGTTTTTGACGGCCAAAGTCACCTTGCGCATCAGTTTTACGGATACGAACATAAGCAAGTGCATTATCACCATCTAATGTTACGTTGCCTTTATGGAAAACCTTTTTACCTAAGCTGATTCCTTCTGTATCATTGTAAACAGTGACACCACCAACAGCATCAACAAGGTCATGGAAGCCTTCCATGTTCATTTTAACGTAGTAATTAAAAGGAATACCTTTCAAAAATTCTGTTGTAGTATCGGATGCCATTTTTACGCCACCATAAGCATAGGCTGCATTGATCTTTTCGTTTGAGTTATGACCGATGATCTCAGTTTTGGTATCGCGCGGGATACTCAACATCTGCGTTTTATTTGTTTTCCCATTTATCGTGGTTGCGATCAATGTATCAGAACGACCACGGTCTCCAGGACGTTCATCGACCCCCATGATTAATACGGAAAACGGGGTAGAGCCATTAAGGGTGACACTTGTTTTCTTTTTGCCTTCGATCGGATTGTATATTTTATCAAATGTTTTGTTTGTCTTCCAATATGCAATACCGAGAACTGCTGCGATTATAATAATGAGGAGCAGCAAGATAAGGAAAAAGATCTTTAAACCTTTTCGAGACTTTTTTTGGCGATGTTTGTCTGAACGCACATTTTTCATCCTCTCTTAATCATATAGTTATATAATAGTATAAAAAGTTAAAAAGGTCACTCTTTTTCTTTGTTTTACCCGCTTGGTTATCCGTAAATTTGGCATATTCATGTTTGTGACTAAATAATTGCCAGTTTTTGTCTCAAATTCCATAAATGCGGATTGTCAATTGACAGATAAAAACGTATAATGGGGTCAATAGAACTCATAAGAAAGGTGGGTTTGGTTTTATGTGGACAGCAGCACTTGTTTGTTTTTTAGTGACTATCGTATTGACCCCCTTTGTCAGATGGGTCGTCATAAAGTGTGATATAACAGATAAACCGAATGAACGTCGGATCAATCAAAAACCAATCGCAAGTCTAGGCGGACTAGCTATTTATGCTGGCTTTGCTGTCGGATTATTTGTATTCCCAATTGACAAGAGCTTGATTTGGCCATTGTTTATTGGTGCGACATTGATCATGCTGACGGGATTTTTAGATGATCTCTTGGAATTGAAAGCACGTTATAAATTGATCGGGCAGCTTTTTGCAGCTGTTATTATTGTTGTCGGGGGCGGTCTAAGTATTGAATTCATTAATTTGCCCTTTGGCGGGGAAATTCATTTCGGTATTTTTAGCATTCCGCTAACGATTCTTTGGGTCGTTTCGATCACCAATGCGATCAATTTGATCGATGGTCTAGACGGTTTAGCAGCAGGCGTTTCCGGGATCGCGTTTTTCACGGTCTGTGGAATGGCGT
This sequence comes from Listeria grayi, assembly GCF_900638015.1. NCBI lineage: Bacteria > Bacillati > Bacillota > Bacilli > Caryophanales > Listeriaceae > Listeria > Listeria grayi. The sequence goes on along the minus strand of NZ_LR134483.1, from coordinate 1,922,440 downwards.
TTATTATGGGAGATAGCTTTGTTATGGGACTAGCGATCATCATGATCGCAGCCATTTTAGGATTCTTGCCGTATAATTTCCATCCAGCTAAAATTTTCATGGGTGACACCGGTGCTTTGTTTTTAGGCTATGTATTGGCAGTTTTGTCGATCATGGGCTTTAAAAACGTTACATTTATTTCACTCGTTGTTCCGATCTTGATTTTAGGTGTTCCGATCTCTGATACGCTCATTGCCATTATTCGGCGATTGATCAACAAACAGCCAATCGCGATGGCTGATAAATCACATCTGCATCATAGTCTGCTCAATGTCGGATTTACACACCGACAAACCGTTATTCTGATATATGCGATTTCGGCATTATTTTCGTTATTTGCTTTTATCTTTACAATGTCTTCTTTATGGGGATCTATGTTGCTGATCGGGATCTTACTGATCTTAATCGAAGTGTTGATCGAGATCCTCGGTTTGATAGGAGATACATATAAACCACTACTAAGACTTCTGCAGTGGAATAAAAACAAAATCGACTAAGGCGGTTCCCTTGTAAATGAGCAAGGGGGCTGTTTTTTTGATAAAAGCATTGCAGTAGCGCGCGGTTATGTGATACATTTATCAAGTAAAAGAATTGGAAAAGAGGTTCTAAAACATGGAAATTATTGCGACTGTAGATTCGCTGGCGCAGGCTGAGCAGTTGCTCGAAGCAGGGGTCGATCGCTTGTATGTGGGACAAAGTCCATTTGGGCTTAGATTGCCGAGATCATTTTCGCTCGAAGAGATAAGTGAAATGACGAGCATGGCACATCAAGCAGGGAAAAAAATAACGGTAGCATTAAACGGCTTGATGCACAATAAAGAAATCAAGCAGTTGCCACCATTTTTGGAAGCACTGGATGAAATTGGTGTTGATGCTTTCACATGTGGAGACCCGGGAACAATGCTGCTTGTAGAAGAATATGCAGCACATATCCCGTTTATTTATGATGCCCAAACATTTGTGACCAGTAGCGAACAAATCAAGTTTTGGGAAACGCATGGAGCTGTGGGTGCTGTATTGGCACGTGAGCTAACGAGTGGAGAGATCGCGGATATCCAAAGTCATCTGACGATCCCAGTAGAAGTGCTTGTTTATGGACCAACATGTATCCATCATTCCAAACGAAAATTAGTGACGAATTATGAACATATCGTAGAGATAGAAGAAGATACGTCTTTGGCGCGGGGTCTTTTTTTACGTGAACCAAATGATGAAAACAGCCAATTGCCGATTTATGAAGATGAGACTGGTACTCATATTTTTTCAACCGAAGATATTTCATTGATGCCATTCTTAGAGGAACTTTACCAGAACGGCATCAAATGTTGGAAACTTGACGGCACTCTGTGTGAGACAAGTAACTTTGTCCAAATCGCGAAGCTGTTCGTGGAAGCAAAGGCAGCTATCGAGGCTGGCAGTTATGTAGCTACTTATTTTGAAAATAAACTGGCGGCTTTGCAAAAACCGTCTAGACAATTAGCTCCGGGATTTTATACAAAAGATCCTAACGAAGTGAAGTAAGGGGAATGAAGAGCGTGAAAAAAGAATTAAAACGACCAGAAATACTTGCACCGGCAGGTAATTTAGAAAAATTGAAAATTGCGATCCGCTATGGGGCTGATGCAGTTTATATAGGCGGACAAGCATTTGGGCTGCGTTCGCGAGCAGGTAATTTTAGTTTCGAAGAGATGGCAGAAGGAATCGCATTCGCGCATGAACATCAAGCAAAAGTATATGTAGCGGCAAACATGGTCGCACACGTGGGCGATACAGAAGGAGCAGGAGAATTTTTCCTTACGCTTCGTGATTTAGGAATCGATGCGGTGATCGTTTCGGATCCGGCACTGATCCAAATTTGCTTCGAGTCAGCGCCAGGCTTGCCAGTCCATCTTTCTACCCAAGCTTCGGCTACGAACTATAAGACGCTGGAATTTTGGAAACGTCAAGGATTAGAACGTGTCGTCTTGGCGCGAGAAGTTGGTATGGCGGAGATCCAAGAAATCTCAGCAAATTCCGATGTCGAAATCGAGGCGTTTATCCACGGAGCAATGTGTATTTCTTATTCGGGACGCTGTACATTGTCTAATCACATGGCGAACCGTGATGCAAATCGAGGCGGATGTGCGCAAAGTTGCCGCTGGAAATATGAATTGTTTGAGATTGATAGAGGAGTCAGCAAAAATATCGTTGATGAAGACGAAGAGCCATTTTCTATGAGTGCTGTAGATCTATCGATGATCCGCCATATCCCTGATATGATCGAAGCGGGCGTCGATAGCCTGAAAATTGAAGGACGAATGAAATCGATCCATTATGTTTCGACCGTGGCAAGTGTTTATCGCAAAGTCGTAGATACGTACCTAGCAGACCCTGAACACTTTGTTTTTGATCGAGCTTGGGAAGATGAACTGTGGAAAGTAGCACAACGTGAACTATCCAGCGGGTTTTACTACCATGAACCAACCGAAGACGATCAATTATTCGGGAAAACAAGAAAGATCCCAAGTTATGCATTTGCAGCGCAAGTCTTAGATTATGACGAATCTACACAAATAGCGACACTACAGCAGCGAAATAATTTTGGCGTCGGCGAAGAAATCGAATTTTACGGACCAGATGATATTGGCTTTAAACAAACTGTGGCAGCGCTTTGGGACGAAAATGATGCACCGATTGATCGGGCTAAAAACGCTATGATGACGATTAAAATGAAAGTAGATGCGCCTGTAAAACCTTTTTATTTCATGCGGAAAAAGAAATGAGAATAGGACTAGCGGATGATTGTTAGTGGCTATCTTTTTCATGTATAATACATCTAAAGACTAAAGGAGGAATTTACAATGCTAATTTTAATTATTATTGCCATTATTGTGGTCTTGGCTTTGATTTATTTCGGACTATATAACGGATTAGTAAAAAAACGCAATCGGGTCGACGAAACATGGGCACAAATCGATGTGCAATTAAAAAGACGATATGACTTGATTCCGAATCTAGTAGAAACTGTAAAAGGTTATGCATCACACGAAAAAGAAACACTGACAAAAGTTATCGAAGCACGGAATGAAATGGGAAATGCCCAAAGCGGCGACAGCAGACAAGAACAATTGGATGCTGACAATAAGCTGTCTGGTGCACTTCGTTCGATCTTTGCATTAGGAGAAGCTTATCCGGATCTGAAAGCGAACCAATCGTTCATCGAATTGCAACACGAACTTTCTTCCACAGAAAATAAAGTGGCGTATTCCAGACAACTATACAATACAACTGTCATGGATTATAACAACTCGGTTCAGTCCGTACCATCCAACATCGTTGCCAAGATGCACAACTTCAGTGTTAGAGAAATGCTTTCTATCCCGACGGAAGAACGCGAAACGCCAAAAGTTCAATTTTAAGATAAAAGGAGAAGGTGCGAATGTTATTCAAACAAATCGCTTCGAATAAACGAAAAACGGTACTTATCGTTTTTTGCTTCTTCCTTATTGTCCTTTTAGTTGGTGCAGCGATCGGTGTCTTAGTTTGGAATAATTATCTAAATGGGATTCTGATCGCAGCGGTTATCGGCATTGTTTATATTTTATTCATGATCGGAAGTAGTTCTTCTGTCGTCATGGCCATGAATCATGCTAGGAGAATTAACAGTCGGGAAGAAGAACCAGTTTTATGGGATATCGTGGAAAATATGGCTATGGTTGCTAATATCCCGATGCCGCAAGTTTATATCGTAGATGAAGCTAGTCCCAATGCCTTTGCCACTGGGATATCGCCTAAAAAAGGCGCGGTAGCAGTGACGCGTGGATTACTTCAGCGGCTGGAACGTTATGAACTAGAAGGCGTTATTGCCCATGAGATCTCGCATATCCGCAACTACGATATCCGCTTATCCACGATCGCGATCGCACTTGTTTCCGTCATCGCCATTTTAAGCGACCTCGCGATGCGAATGCTCTTTTGGGGCGGCCTTACAGGCAATAATCGGAATAATCGTAAAGACAATAATGGCGGAGGCGCAGTTCAGATCGTCATCTATGTGGTGGCACTCGTTTTCGTGATCTTAGCACCTCTTATTGCAACAGCGATCCAATTCGCTTTATCTCGAAACCGCGAATACCTGGCAGATGCTAGCGCAGTTGAATTGACTCGTAACCCGCAAGGACTTATCGATGCACTTCAGAAAATCAGTGGCAATACACAAAAAATGGAAAATGTTAGCGCAGCAAGTGAATCGATTTACTTTTCATCACCGCTAAAAAAGAAAAACAAAGAAAAAGCTGGCTTATTTGATTCCCATCCACCGATCTCCATGCGGATCGAGCGACTAGAGTCGATGTAAATAGGAAAACCGAAGCACTTAGATGCTTCGGTTTTTTTAGTTAGAGTTATCTAATAGCTTCTACGATATAACCCACAAACATAAACAAATAAAAACTGAAGCAGGCTAACAAATTTCCAATCAATAGATAATTTTTCTTAGTTTTGAGAGAAATAAAAAAGCCAACACCGCCTATCAGAAAAGTAAACATCACTGTTGGATTCCCTTGATCAAAAAAGAGGTTGGGAATCCATAACATAATGGAAATCAGGATACAGAATAATGCGGCTGTGTTGTAAAGTAACTTCAAGTCGTTTTGCTCCTCTCGCCAGTGTATCAAAAAAGCGAAGAGAAATATTTTCTCCTCGCTATCCATTCAGCCAATATACTGCCATAAAATAGTTCCATCTTGCGAATCGATCGATACAACCTTTTGCTGTAAGATCCATTTTTTCATCTGGCGCTCGATTTGTTTATACGGTAAATGATAGAAAGCAGCCATTTCTTCGATCGTCGTCAGCTTGATTTCTTTCATATATTCTTCCATCGAAGGCTTTTCATCACTTTCCGGAAATTGCGCTAGCAGTTCCGAGAGAATGTGGACATAGATATCATAACTGTGACAGCCTGTCAGCTTCACACCGGCATCTTCAATATTTTTATTGAAGAAAACAACGGTTGGATTCTCCGTGATCTCCATTTCCCTGGCAACTTTTTGGTCACCGATGTAGGCACGCTTCGCAATGTTAGAACTCCAATCTTTTTGGAATTCTTTGAGATCAAGTCCTGTCGCAAGTGCTTGTTCAACAATGCAAGCATCATCGGCGATATCGCGACCTTCCAAGAAATAGGCTTGCTGTAGTTTACGCAAAAAGGAGATACCGAGTTTCTTCCCTTGCAGTTCTGCTGCTTTTACAGCGAGACAAGCTACATAAGAAAGCTGACTTTGTTCTTGCTGGTTTTTCATATCCGCATTGTTTCCTTCGCGTTTCTGCTTGCATAGGAAAGTCTGCAGGTTATTATGAAGAATATATCTTAATTTAAAGTATTTACCGTACTCCAACTGTAATCGTCTGATGTTGGCATCGACGTTCCAGCAATCGTTACAAACGGGATCGAAAAACAAATAGATTTCGATAGGTTTGCTATTTGCGATAGATTGGAGATATAAGTTTTGATTTATCATTACAATCACCTGATTTTCAGATTCTGGTTCTTTTGTATTTCGTGCACGTAAAAAATAGTTTGTACCGGTGTGCGAAGAATAAATCTTTTACAAACTACCGATACAACCTTTATCTACTTCTATTTTATCAGCGTCATTGTAAATTAACAAATAATAATCCTCGAAAAGCAAGATCTTCCTATTTATTTCCGTAAATATGGTCATAAAAGCGCTTCACTTTATTTGGCGCTTCGTTTTCTTCAATACCATAGTCTTCTAAAAGATTGGAAAAGATCTTTTTTCCCTTTTCAAAATCGGCGACTTCATACTCCAAATCAAAGTCTGCAATGTTGCCGTAGAAATTTTTATCAAATACTAGCAGGCCATTTTTATAATCTTTTTCAGCACGAATGGTTTGCAGGGAACCAAAATTTTCTAATTCTGTATGGTCAATGCTTAATTTTGCTAAAGCATCACGGATTTGACCGACAGGGATGTTGGAACCGGCAATAATTCCTTCAGCTTGATCTGGTGCGAGAATCTGAGTAGTTTCCAGCAGACCAACTTTTTCTGGTGTTTTGAGTGTCAGTTCATAATTATTATTGCGAGCGCGGATGCGAAGCGCAGCGTGCAGTTCTTTGAGGGCAAATGCAGGTGTGTCAAAATAATAATTCGTCTGTTCGAAAAAATCAGCCTCTTTAAGTCCAAAACTTTCAATCAGTTCCTGATACTCCTCTGCCGTGATCATATTTCTAAATTCGATTTCTAATTCTTTACTCATGGGTATCCTCCTCCGTAACTTCATATCGATAATCTAAGTTCTGTGTATAAAATGTCAATGCTCGTTCAAAGGCACGAATGTTTTTATCAGAAGCGTGCTGGATGATCAGCGTCAAAAGTTGACTGACAGCGGCCTTATAATCTGTTTGGTTATACTTTACCATTGCTTGAAAAACCTGTAAAACTGGTTCGTTCGGGAATTCTTGAATAGCTTGTTCCAGTAATTGATGGGCGCGCTCGTAATTGCCCGTGACGCGATAGGTACTTCCCAGTCCAATAAAAGCTTCTAACCGATCAGTGGTGGTCAATTTTCCTGAAAGGGCCAGTTCGTAAAAAGGAATCGCAGCGGTTTCTCTACCTAAACTGTCGTTGGCCCAAGCTGCGTAGTAATTCAGTTCTGCGTCTTCCGGTGTCTTTTGCAGTTCTTTCTCTATTATTTCAAGTGCCTCTAAATAGGCTTTGTTTTGCAACTTTTCCCGGATCATTTTTCTCGCCTCCCGTTGTTTATCCCTAGTTTATCATATTCTGTACAACCAGAAACCAAAAAAACACTTTTTGCGAGTGAAGGCTTTTTCTAATGGAGGCCATTTATGGTAGAATAAGATAGTATGGAAAACGCCTTGTTGCAAAAATAGTTGAGGTGAGAAAAATGAATCATTGGGAAGAATTCTTGATGCCGTATACGCAGGCAGTAGATGAATTGAAAATGAAGTTGAAAGGGATCCGAAAGCAATTTCAGCTGGAAAATAACCATTCGCCCATCGAATTCGTGACTGGACGAGTAAAACCAGTAGTCAGTATTTTAGATAAAGCTGCACTCAAAAATATCCCGCTCGATCGTTTGGCGGAAGAAATGCAGGATATCGCCGGTCTGCGGATGATGTGTCAATTTGTAGATGACATTGAGCTCGTGGTACAATTACTCCGCGGCAGAAAAGATTTTCGAATCGTCGAGGAACGTGATTATATCAAAAACAAAAAGCCGAGCGGTTATCGTTCGTACCATGTCGTGATCGAATATCCGGTCGAAACGATCAACGGTAAAAGAAAAATCTTAGCAGAAATACAGATCCGGACGCTTGCCATGAACTTTTGGGCAACGACGGAGCATTCCTTAAATTATAAATACCAAGGGGAACTTCCAGAAGCAATCAATCTGCGGCTGGAACGAGCAGCAGAAGCGGCTTTTCAATTGGATGAAGAAATGTCGCAAATTCGTGAAGAGATCCAAGAAGCGCAAGTTTATTTTTCACAAAATAAAGATGAGAAACGCAGTAAGCCAGCTGGTCAAGAGCGATTAACTGGAAAATAATCTCACTGAGAATAGGAGAGAAATGTTTTGAAATATACAATCGTTTCTAAGGGGGATGAAAAATCCAACCTATTAAAAATGCAGATGAAGGAATCTTTTTCTCAGTATGATATGGAATATGATGAGAAAGAGCCTTCTGCAGTAATTTCGATCGGTGGAGATGGAACATTTCTCTCAGCATTTCATAAGTATCAGCATCGTTTAGACAGAGTCGCATTTATTGGGATCCACACGGGCCATTTAGGATTTTATGCGGACTGGCGACCGAATGAAGCCGAACGTTTAGTAGAGGCGATCGCGAACAAGGAATACAAGATCGTTTCCTATCCATTGTTGAAAATCACTGTCGTATTTGGAATGGGACATGAGCGCGAAGAGTACCTTGCACTGAATGAATCTACTATCAAGAGCTCCGGTGGTCCGTTTGTTGTGGATGTCAATATCAACGATTCACAGTTTGAACGCTTCCGTGGGGATGGACTTTGCATGTCTACGCCAAGTGGAACGACAGCATATAATAAATCATTGGGCGGCGCATTGATGCATCCTTCGATTGAAGCCATGCAGCTCACAGAGATGGCTTCGATCAATAACCGTGTTTATCGTACGATCGGGAGCCCGCTTGTCTTTCCAAAACATCACACGGTGCAGTTAGTACCAGTTCAAGATAAAAATTTCCAGATCTCGATCGATCACGTGAGTATCCTGCATCGTGATGTCAAAGAGATCATTTACCAAGTATCAGAAGAGAAAGCGAATTTTGCACGTTTCCGTTATTTTCCATTTTGGCGGCGGGTTCATGATTCCTTTATCGAAAATTAGGAGGAACAGGAAACTTTGTTATTAGAGTGGACAGCCACGGCTGAAGAAGAGGGACTGCTGTTGCGGACTTTCTTGAAACGAAAACATATTTCTAAATTATTATTGACGGCGATCAAATACCATGAAGGCGGCAGGATAGCAGTCAATAACGCTACTGAAAATGTGTTGTACCGCGTGCGGTCTGGCGATAAAGTGAGCGTTATGCTGCCGGAAGAAAAGCAGAATGAACAATTGATCGCCGAGCATACCGATCTCGATATCCGTTATGAAGATGATTTTGTGATTGTTTTAAATAAACCAGCGGGAATGCCCTCGATCCCTTCACAATATCATCCGACTGGTTCAGTGGCTAATTTCATCAAGGGCCATTATCAAGAGCAAAACTTAACTAATGCAGTTCATATCGTGACGCGGCTGGATCGGGAAACATCAGGATTGATGCTGATTGCGAAAACTCGTTTTGCCCATGCCCGGCTGAGCAGCTTTTTACAAAAGGGCGCTTTAAAACGGAAATATCAAGCATTAACAATGGGAGATTTAGCGAATAAAGCAGGATACATCGAAGCACCGATCGGAAGAGATTCCGATATCAGTATCATGGCAAGGAAAGTCACAGAAACCGGGAAATATGCCAAAACAAATTATCAAGTGATTGCAAGTTATCCGGATTTTGAACATGTGGATATCCAACTGGAAACAGGTAGGACGCATCAGATCCGCGTTCATTTTTCACACATTGGACATTCACTGCTCGGGGACGACATGTATCACGGTGAGACTAGCCTGATCAAACGTCATGCCTTGCATTCCTATCATCTGCATTTTATTCACCCTTTTACAGAAGAATACTTGTCATTTGAATGTGAATTACCTGAGGATATGGAAGAATTATTACGTATCTGGAAAAAATAGTTTTAAAAATGTGCTGCTTCATGTAAAATATAAGAAGCGAGAGCACCAATTAGAGGAGGATAAAACATGAATTTATCATTAGAGGGAAAGACATACGTTGTTATGGGCGTAGCTAATAAGCGCAGTATAGCTTGGGGAATTGCACAATCTTTGAACGATGCAGGAGCAAGATTAGTGTTTACATATGCAGATGATCGTTCCAAAAAAAGCATTTTACAATTAGTAGAAAATCTAAGCGAAGTCAATCAAGACCCATTAGCACTTCCATGTGACGTTACCAGTGACGAAGCAATTGAAGAAGCTTTTAGAACGATCTATGAAAAAGCAGGCAAGATCAGTGGGATCGCTCACTGTATCGCCTTTGCAAATAAAGATTATTTAGCTGGGGATTACTTGGAAGTCGACCGTGAAAGTTTCTTGCAAGCCCACAATATCAGCGCTTATTCTTTCACTGCAGTGGCACGTGCAGCGAAGCATTTGGAAATGCTAACAGAAGATGCAAGCCTTATTACATTAACTTACCTAGGCGGCGAACGAGTAGTTGAAAATTATAATATTATGGGTGTTGCTAAAGCATCCTTAGATGCGAGCGTTCGCTATTTAGCAATGGACTTAGGCGCACAAGGCGTTCGTGTCAATGCAATTTCTGCTGGTCCGATTCGTACCGTATCGGCACGTGGCGTGAGTGGATTTACAGATTCCCTTGCGATCGTGGAAGAAAGAGCACCGTTAAAACGGGCAACACAGCAAGAAGAAGTTGGCGACACCGCTTATTTCTTACTAAGTAGATTATCCCGTGGGATCACAGGCGAAGTATTGCATGTCGACAGCGGTTATCATATTGTTGGATTTTAAAATTAAAAACTTGGTAGCTTGTATGCTGCCAAGTTTTTTTGAAAATCATTTCATTTAAAATGGAGGCGTTAGGTATGAACGCAAAACAATTGGCAGGCGAAAAAGCAGCAGAATGGGTCGAGGACGGAATGACGATCGGTCTCGGAACAGGTAGTACGGTCTATTATACGATCGAGAAAATCGGTGAAATGGTCAAAAACGGGTTGCAGATCGTTGGTGTACCAACATCAGAACGAACACGCATTCAAGCAGAAGGATTGGGCATTCCATTAACAAGTTTAAATGAAGTAGAAAAAATCGACTTAACGATCGACGGTTCTGATGAAGTAGATGCTTCATTCCGTGGCATCAAAGGCGGTGGGGGAGCATTGCTGCGCGAAAAAATGGTTGCAGATATCTCAGATACGAATATTTGGGTCGTAAGCAGTAACAAACGTGTGGATGTATTAGGTAAATTCCCACTTCCAATCGAAGTCATTCCTTTTGGCTATAAACAAGTCGCAAATAAATTACAAAAACGCGGTGCTGACGCAAGACTGCGCAAGACAGAAGACGGAGACATTTATGTCACGGATAACGGCAACTATATTTTAGATGTCTATGACCAAGCATTTACAGACCCAGCAGAATGGCAAGATTGGCTGCAAAAGATTCCTGGCATTGTCGAGCAAGGTTTTTTTCTTGGGATCGTGGATATCGTGATCGCAGCAAGTGAAAGCGGCGAAATTGAACTGTTTGAAAGTGAGAAGAGCTGAATCATGGATTCAGCTCTCAGCTTGCCCGAAAAACGATCATCTTCGTCGTTAAAGTTTGCGTTCCGATGCTCACGTACATGAGTACGCTCCGCTTCGGTACTCGACTTTGCCTAGAATCTAATCATTTTTCGGACAAGCTGAAAACAGTAAAAAATGATTGAAAGGATGTTTTCCTTCGATCTAAGAGCAAGAGCTGAATCATGGATTCAGCTCTTTTTTCATTTCTTTATGTGGGATATCGGCATCCAAAAATTCATCGGAACAAACGGTATAGCCTAATTTTTCGTAAAATGGAATCGCTGTGATCTGAGCACCGAGCCGAAGTTGCGTCACAGCTTGTGAGACGGCTTCGGCTTCGATCGCCTCCATGATGCAGCGACCAGCCCCTTTTCCGCGGGCTGCTTGTTGCGTGCAGATACGCTCTACTTTCCCATAATCGGGAAGGATTCGGAAACGCCCAGTTGCAAGCGGTGTACCGTCTGAATCATAATCTACGAACATCAGCGCATCGGCTGCTTTATCATGCTCGTCCCATTCCAATTCAGGATCAATTTGTTGTTCGCCGATAAAAACAGCTTGTCGAATGGCAAAAGCATCTTGTTTTTCTTCTGGTGTCATCACTTTTTTTACTACCAATTATTAAACGTCCTTTCTTTTACACATGCATGCTTTCTAAGTCCAACTCATTTGCAGCCAACATATAACGCAGTGCGTCTTTTACAAGCGGCTGCCAATATTTCCATTTATGATCCCCTTCAAAAACCTGTGACCGATGTTCAAATCCTTTTGCCGTCAAAACTTTTGTGAAAGCCAGATTTGGGGTGAGAAAATCTGCTTGCTGATCATCTGTTGTATGAACATCGGTCTCTTTGCTACCGATAACATGATAGATCTTCAGCTTTGCCGGATCAGCTTTTTTTGCCGCAGTGAGCAAGCTGTCATCCATGAATGGGGAGTGTAGGATGACATTCCCAAAGGTATGGGGATAGCGCAAAGCAGTCTGCAAGGATACAGCAGCTCCAAGCGAATCCCCCATCAAGAAACGGCTTGCTGCCATTTGATAAGAAGGGAAGCGGTTTTCTACATAAGGAAGTAGTTCCCGAGCCAAAAATTTAACGTATGCGTCATTTTGGCTGCCTTCGGGGTGGTATTTCTCACGTCTATCCGTCACCGTTTTATAAGGAACGCCGATGAAAATAGCTTTTTCCATTTCATCCTTTTCCACTAATTCATCAGAAAAGTGGGCTAATTTACCAAATTGGAAATAATCCTTGCCGTCTTGGACGATAAAAAGAGGATACTTATAGAGATGAGAGAAGTCCGGCGGGAGGTAAATAATCAAATCCAGTTCCTCCTTCAAATACTCACTGTAAAGCTTGTCATCTATCCATTTTCCCTGAGCCATTTTCATCCGCTCCTTTCTTTTGAGTAGTCCTTTTATTTTAACACGAAAAAACAAAAAAGGAAGCGATAAAACCTAAGTTTTTGAAATTTATCTAAATTTTCTGTTTTTATAAAAGTCATGCTGATAGATTAATAAAAATATGCTATACTAGTGGATAAACAGAAAACTTACTTGAATCAGAAGGTTTGTTAGGAGAAAGCGAGGAAATAGAAATGAGCAATGTAAATATTGATTGGGCAAATCTAGGGTTTAGCTATATCAAAACAGATAAACGCTATATCTCTTATTGGAAAGACGGAAAATGGGATGATGGAGCGTTGACAGAAGACAATACGCTACATATCAGCGAAGGTTCTACGGCACTCCATTACGGGCAGCAATGTTTTGAAGGGCTTAAAGCTTATCGCAGTAAAGACGGATCAATCAATCTATTTCGTCCAGACCAAAATGCAGCTCGAATGAAGCGCAGCTGTGAGCGGTTATTGATGCCGCAAGTCCCAACGGATAAATTTATCGAAGCTTGCAAACAAGTGGTGAAAGCCAATGAAGCATATTTGCCTCCATATGGAACAGGTGCTACGTTGTATTTACGTCCGTTCGTGATCGGAGTAGGAGATAACTTAGGTGTACACGCTGCCCCAGAATATATATTTTCTATTTTTTGTTCGCCAGTCGGCCCTTATTTCAAAGGCGGATTAGTGCCGGCAAACTTCATCGTTTCTGATTTTGACCGTGCAGCTCCAAATGGTACCGGTGCGGCTAAAGTCGGTGGAAACTATGCGGCAAGCCTACTACCTGGTGAAGCAGCAAAAGAACGTGCTTTTGCCGATTCGATCTATTTAGATCCAGCAACACATACAAAAATCGAAGAAGTTGGTGCGGCAAACTTCTTTGGGATCACCAAAGACGACCGCTTTATTACCCCAGATTCTCCATCGATCTTACCAAGTATTACCAAATATTCCCTTCTTTACCTTGCAGAACACCGTTTAGGTCTGGAAGTGGAAGAAGGCGATGTCTATATCGATAAATTGGAGGATTTCAAAGAAGCAGGAGCATGTGGCACGGCTGCAGTAATCACTCCGATCGGCGGTATCCAGTATAAAGAGGATTTCCACGTTTTCCATAGTGAGACAGAAGTCGGACCAACTGTGAAGGCGTTATTTGATGAATTATCGGGCATTCAATTTGGTGAAAAAGAAGCACCTGAAAATTGGATCGTGAAGGTAGATTAAAAAAACGGTAGCTGCAAAATTCGCAGCTACCGTTTTTTTGTTGCTTTTGGTAATAGGAAAAATAATAAAAAGGCAATCAAACAACAAAACAGCAATGTCAGAAATACCATGTTGAGACCACTGTATAAAATCTCGCGCAACGGTTGTAGCAACGTTTTGGCAAGACTCGAAGCAGTAGTCGGACTGATCAGCTTATTGAGGTTCTCACTGCTGACTGCTTGGGCGCCATGCTGCCCGAATTGATTGTTGATAACACTGTTGAAAACTGTACCTAAAATCGCGACACCAATCGTTTGCCCAACATTTCGGAAAAGATTGTTGGTGGCTGTCGATATACCGGTCTGTGATTTTGGAACAGCTTCCTGAACCGCAACTGTAGTGATCGTAAAGGCCATCCCAAAACCTAATCCCATCAGCGCACTATTCAAATAAAAATAGATATCACTAGTACTTGCCGGGAAGAGGAAGAGGAGTAGAGCTCCTAAAACCGAAATAAATGTCCCAATTCCGATCGTTGCGCGCATTCCCCATTTTTTAAAGAGCCGATCGGATAAAAACGAACCGATGATCCAAGTCACGGATAATGGTGCAAGCATAAATCCAGCGACCGTTGCACCATGTCCTAGCATCCCCTGAGCCCACATCGGGATATACACATTGATCCCAATCAAAAAGACACTCAAAAAAAAGCCAATCAAATTAGAAATAAGTACAATTGGATTTTTGAACAAAATAAACGGAAGTACGGGATCAGCAGCCTTTTTCTCATTTTTATAAAAAATAAAGAGGAAAATAAGTGCGCAAACGAACAATACTAAAACAAGCGGATCTGCCCAATTCAGCGTTTCTCCAACTTGTTGTAATCCGAATAATAGTGCTAATAATGCTAATGTAAAGACAACGGCCCCTTTATAATCGATGGGCAATCGCTTAGGGGTAAGGTGTTCTTTAAAATAGAATCCTACTAAGATAATCGTCAAGATCCCGAACGGAATATTGATAAAAAAGATCCAATGCCATGACAGCTGATCCACTAGGAAGCCACCCAATAATGGACCAAAGACACCGGCGATCCCCCATGCCGATCCCATGAAACCAAGAACGCGCGCTCTTTTCTCTGCGGGATAGATGTCAGCAATGATCGTCATAGTGGAAGGAAGAATCCCTCCGGCACCGATTCCTTGAATCACCCGGAAAATGATCAGCATTTCCATACTTTGTGCTAGTCCACACAGCGTAGAGCCGATCAGGAAAATGACCGTAGCGGTAATAAAAATTTTTTTCCTTCCATAAATATCTGATAGCTTTCCGTATATAGGGATCGCGATCGATGAGGTGAGTAAAAATACAGAAAATACCCAATTCATCAATGCGATCCCATCTAAATGACTAACGATCGTCGGCATTGCCGTACTTACGATCGTTCCTTCGATTGCTGCCATAAATGTAGCCACAAATACGGAAAGCGTGACAGCCTTTCTCTTCGTCTGTTCCACGTCTTTCACTCCTTCTTCATCTAACGAATTATACCATAATCTTTGCAAACAAAAAACATGCAACTTAGGGAGAGAAGGCATATAATAAAGGCAGCAAGAAGAAAAGGAGGCTACTGTCTTTGAGTTATCAACCAAATCCACTAGAGATAATGCATAAAATCCAAACTTTGACCAATATACCAAGCCCTACTGGAAATACGAGGGCGATCATCCAGCATATCGCGGAAGATCTAGAGCGCGACCACATTCCATTTCGCCTGAATAATAAAGGCGGGTTACTCGTAACACTTGAAGGGAAAAACAATGATCAACACCGTATGGTGACTGCTCATGTAGATACACTGGGAGCAATGGTAAAAGCAATCAAGCCGGACGGTAGACTACAATTAGCGCTTATCGGCGGTTTTCGATTCAATGCGATCGAAGGCGAATATTGTACAATCGAAACTTTGTCTGGAGAACGCTATTCTGGCACGATCTTGATGCACCAAACCTCTGTCCACGTCTATAAGGACGCGGGAAGCGCAGAACGGAACGATACCAATATCGAAGTGCGATTGGATGCCAAAGTGTTCAGCAAAACGGAAACAGAGGCATTAGGCATTTCAGTGGGCGATTTCGTGTCTTTCGATCCCCGGACTACTATTGTAAACGATGAATTTATAAAATCACGACATCTTGACGATAAAGCCAGCGTTGCCATTTTATTGCAGTTGATCACAACCATCCATACGAATAAAATAGTACTGCCATTCACAACGCATTTCTTGATTTCCAATAATGAAGAAATCGGCTACGGCGGTAATTCCAACATCCCGGAAGAAACTGTCGAATATTTAGCGGTCGATATGGGGGCGCTCGGAGACGGTCAAACTTCTGACGAATACACGGTATCGATTTGTGCAAAAGACGGAAGTGGTCCGTATCATTATGGGCTACGCAAAAATTTGATCCAGCTGGCAGAACAAAATGAGATTGCCTACAAAGTAGATATCTATCCCTTTTATTCTTCCGATGCAAGTGCGGCGATCCATGCCGGCAATGACATCATCCATGGACTGATCGGGCCAGGTATCGATGCAAGCCATGCCTATGAACGCACACACAAAGATTCTCTGTATCATACAGAAAAGTTGGTATACGCGTACCTACTTTCTGATAAATTAGCTAATCAATAGGAGGAAAAAATGATGACAGTATATGATTTTTCTGCAAAAGATATGGCAGGTAAAGAAGTGAAATTAGAAGATTATAAAGGCAAAGTCTTGATTATTGTCAACACAGCTAGCAAATGTGGATTGACTCCGCAGCTAGAAGGCTTAGAAACATTATATGAAAAATATAAAGAACAAGGATTAGAGATTTTAGGATTTCCTTGCAATCAGTTTATGCGCCAAGATCCAGGTTCAGATGAAGAGATCATGGAGTTTTGTCAGCGCAATTACGGTGTGACATTCCATATGTTCTCTAAAATCAAAGTCAAAGGCAAAGATGCGCACCCACTTTATCAATATTTGACAGAGCAAACAGGCGGTAAAAAAATCGAATGGAACTTTGCGAAATTTTTGATCAATCGCGAGGGCGAGATTGTAGAGCGTTTCCCATCGAAGCAACCACCAGAAAAAGCAGAAGAAGAAATCGTCAAAGCATTAGCTTAATAAGAATGGTACGAAAAGTTCCGTCCCAAAATGAGTGTAAAGCTCATCTTGGGACGGAACTTTTTTTTGTCACAAAATCTTCACAAATTAAGCTGAAAACAAGCGAAATTACATTTTTAGCTGTGCTATACTTCACGAAGGGCACTTAATCTTTGATAAAAATGGCCGTATTTTTCCAAATAATTTGACATATTTTGGTCAAATTTAGACACATTCTTTAATCAAAAATGCAAAAGGCCGTGTTTTTCAGGTACTAAAATGAGAATGACAGGGAGGAAAAGAAGATGCCATTTTTTGAAGAGAAGAAAGGAATTACTATACCACAAATTTTAGATGAACTAAAAGAAAACAGTTTTAACAACGCTTGGGTCGTAGAAAAGCGCATCAAGAAAAACACCGTATTAGTCAATAATACAAATTCACAGAATGTCGTTTTTGTAAATAATGGAATCCTCATTACACTTCTTGGGGATAAATATAATAAAAAACACATTTTTGAATTTCATCGCCGTGATTCTGTTATTGGATTTGACTACATTATGAGTGACAATTTTTCCAATATGCAGTATGACATCAAGGCGCTGGAAGATTCTCATATTACCTTTGTAAATGGTGAGTTTTTGTTAAATTATTTATCTAATCGACCAACATTTATGGAGAAACTTACAAACAGTTTGGCGGAAAGGATTTTTTATATCAGCAACCGCCAGATGATGACGATCTACTCACGTGAAAGAAAGATCATCAATGGCTTAGTAGAATTGTGCCGACAGGTCGGCGAACCGATCGATACGCGCAATTATCTGATCCCAGCGTGTATCAATAAAACGAATATCGCGGAATACTGCGGTGTAGATCGAAGTTATTTCTCTAAAGTTTACCGTTTGCTAGAAGGAAATGGGGCAATCGAGTTGACACCCTCTAACAGCTTACTAATCGATATCGTCAAGCTGGAAGAAATCATGAATGAGTAGCTAATGTCATTAAAAAGTCATAATTACGGACTAATCATTTGATGAATGTGCAAATAAGTTTGTAAATATATCGATAAAATAAGAATGCACTGGAAAATATCTTACTTTTGAGGAAGAGAAGGGAGGGGAAAAAATGGATCTATTTGCAACCATTTGGCAGTTTATGCAACTGTTTTATCTGCTTCTTCCCGAAATAGTTCTAATTATGGCTGGGTTTTTCCTAGTTAAATGGGTATTAGACCGCATGATCTTACATCATTTTGTGAAACTAGAACTGCTTACGTATGAAGTAGAGAAGCAAAATAAGCAATACGAAATGATGAAAGCAGAATTGCAGAAAGTGGCGGACATCCAAGACAAACAAGCTTCTTACCTACATTGGGGAGAACTTCAGAAACAACAGGAAGCATCGGTGTGGCTATCATTCCCATATCTATTGCACATCAAAATGATCGATCTGCTACCGCAATTCAACAAGCAGATGGAATGGTATAAGCAGTTGCTTGCAGAAAACAAAGTGGAACAGACCAAGCAACAGGAACCGAAACTAAAACTCGTCATCTCTCCGCTTCTTCGGATTCAGCGTCAGAAACTCAGCGAACGCTTGCAGGCCTTCCAAGCCGAACGACTCCTGTTTATGGAAGACTGTATTGAAGAGAATGACGGCTATCTGATTCATCTTCCGGCTATTTATCAAGCGGAAAAATGGGCAGAACAGTTAGAAGAACAAAGTGAAACGGAAGCCTTCTTCTTAACACTGAAAAAAGACATCGATCAGACTAATTATCTGACAGCCGAGGAAAAGGAAGGCTTAGCGCAGTTTGCTGCATTTTATGAATCACAATGGGAATATATGAAGTCCATTTATATTGGCAAATTTGAAAACAGCACATCCTGTTATCTAACGGCTTATCAAAATGGAATGGAAGAATACTTACAAGATAAAGAGCCAATTGCGCCATATACATTGAGTTATTGGGAGGCAATATTGGAAGAGGAGAAAGGAAGAAAGGCATTTGCTTAATAATCTATTGATTGCAATCGTGAGCTTAGCTGTTATTACTTATTGTGCTTTATACATTCGGCTCTTTTTCAGAACGACGCTAACGAGAATAGATTTTTTCTTGATTGGCCCGTTAAAGAAGCACATGACTTTTTTTCAAACACACCATGCTGAAATGATTGCTCAGATCCGGCGTGTGTATATCCACTACTTTTTATTCCTACTCAGCATTGATGTCTCCCTTTTCTTTAGACAGGAAAGCTGGGTATGGATCGTCTTGCTAGTTGTGATCGTTATGGCGATCCTCTGCTGGCGCGTAGACAAAAAATATGAGCAGATCATCAAGATGCGCGTGAAAGGGGAGATCCATAAATGAAGGAAAAGAAAATACGCTTTTTGAATGACCGTAATACTGAAACTGAAACAGCAGAAAAAACGGGCACGGTCATTCAAGGAGAACCAATCACGATCGAAAAAGGTACAAGTAGTGTCGATTGGTTGGACTATGTGACTGCTTCCGATGCAGTAGATGGAGAAATCACAGCACAAGTGAAGGTGAATGACAGCTTTGTTCATCTGAACGAAAGCGGTCAATACCTATTAGTTTATGAAGTAACTAACAGTCGGAAACAAACGACTTATAAAAGTATTTTAGTAACGGTTCAAGATAAAACGGAAGAGACACCAGAAATCTCAAAACCGCCTATTTTAGAAGATCTCCCTGATGAGCCAGAAAAAGAACTGGGCGAATTAGTCGAAGAGATCTATCAACATGAGGAACAAAAAGCAAATACGCTTGTAAAAGAACAAGAAGCTGATTATGCGGACGATCCGATTGAAGCATTCAGACAAGATGCTCGAGAAACGTCTTCCTCGGAACATAAAGAATTGCGTATCCCCAGCAACAGTGAACCTGCTTTTCTCGAAAAACTGCTGACAGAAGGTATCCAGTTATCGTCCGGGGAATTGATCTGGCTCGATAAAGCGTATCTGCAAAAACACCATTTTCAACTTGGAGAGCCGGGACGCTATTGGGTGCCGTATCGAACGCATCCAAATGAATTAGGGAATTCTCACTATGAAAGTCATCCGGAGCATTGGCTGCTGATCATTGTCGGAAGAGAACGTCCTTTACTATACGCCAATGATATGGAAATCAAAGCGGGCACACCGCGAGCGCAAATCGATTGGCTTAAAGGCGTCATCGCATTTGATCCATTTGATCAAAACATCACAGCAAAAATCAAATGCGAACCACAAATGGTATCGCTCAGCAAAGAAGGCCTATATCCTGTCACTTATCTGGTAACGAATTCAGCTGGGGTAACGACAACATTATACCGATTAGTAGCTGTCAAAGCAGAGCGTCCTACATTGAAAGTAGCGAGTTTGCAGATCGAAGCAGGTTCAGAGCCGCGAGATATTGATTGGTATAAGAGTATAACAGCCTACGATGTCGTCGATGGGAATATTGTTCAAAATTGTCAAGTGGACTACAGCAAAGTGAATTTTGAACAAGATGGCACCTATCCAATTGTTTATACCGTGCGGAACAGCAATGGTAAAGAACAAAAAGCATGGACTGAAGTTGAAGTAAATGCAGTAGAGCCAATTATTTCCGGCGAACCTTTTGAAGTGACGGCAGGAAGTTCCGTCCACGACATTGACTGGAAAGCCAATATCCATGTATATGATCCTGTCGATCAAGATCTGCTTGAAGAAGTAGAAGTGGATCTGGGAAATGTAGATATTTCCAAAGAAGGCCAATACGAAGTCTACTATAAAGTAGCTAATAGCAATCATAAAATAGGCGAGCTACGAATCCAAGTTTTTGTAAAAGCCGAAGTTCCGCATCTCCATTCCGATCCGATCACGATCACTGCAAATCGGATCATCGACTCGCGAATGGATTGGAAGCAAAATCTAATCGCGGAGGACAAAGTCGATGGCAATATCGCAGAGAAAGTACGCGTCGACTTTTCGCAAATAGATCCGCAAGTGGAAGGAACGTATCAAATCTACTTTGAGGTAAGTAATTCTAATAATAAAACAGCCAAGATCGAAGTACCTGTTTTTGTAAAAGCAGAAGCACCAACGATCGTTGCCTCGCCGATCCATATGTCGCTTGGAACCGAAGTCGATCAATTCGACTGGCTGAACGGCGTCTTGGCAACGGATAAAGTCGATGGCGACATTACCACGAATCTGACCGTGTTTTATCAGCAGGTCGACAGTAATACAGCAGGCGAATACACAGTTACGTATTTAGTAAGAAATTCTAATCATAAACAAGGCAGCCGCACAATGGCTGTTAAAGTCCAATAGAAGAAAGTAGGAAAAAATAATGACAAAAACAAATGCATGGAAACAAATCAAAGTAGGTATGATCGGGATTTTGTTAGTAAGCAGTTTATCCCTAGCAGCATGTTCCAATGATAAGAAAGAAACAAAAAAAGATACAAAACCAAAAACAGAACACAAAGTAAAATCGATCGAAAAGAAATCCAACGCAGCAACAGTGAAAGTAGTACCTAAAAAAGAAGGTAAAAAAACAGAAAAGAAAAAACCAGCAAATAAAAAATAATCGTTTGCCACAAATTGCTCGCAACACTTGAGTAATTTGTGTGAACTAAAATGATTGATAATATAGAAGATTACAAAAGAAGATGGAGAGTATCACGATACCTCCATCTTCTTCCGTATTAAAACAGGCTGTAGTCATGTGAATGACAAAGGGAGGAAAAATAATGAAAGCAAAAAAATACACCATTTGGGCCGTTACTATATTACTGCTTTTAAGCGTATTTATTGCCTTAGCGAAACCGATCAATCATCTCTATACGCAAGTCAATACACAAAAGAGTGCAGATGCGGCTGAACCACCTTATTTTACTGGTGTGGAAGATACGACAATTGAAAAAGGGTCGCTTTGGAGTCCATATCAAGGCGTTATAGCCCGAGATCCGGGTCAAAATAATGTCGATATCTCTGGCTACATTGAGGTAGAGGATAATGTGAAATCGAATAAATGGGGTACATACAAAGTTTACTATTCTGTTAAAAGTCCAAAGACAGGACTTGAAGCGACAGCTGAGCGAACGGTAAAAGTAGTGGTCTCAAGCGTTTCCAAAGCTACTTTGACAGTACCAGCTACAAAGGAGATCAAAAAAGGAGACGCCTTTTCCAATAAGATCGCGATGGAAGGAATCGTTGCGACAGACGGCGATGGCACTAATCTTGCCGCTCGTGTTTCTTGGGATTCCAGCAAACTGGATACGAATACTATTGGGAGTTACCCGGTTGTTTATAGTGTAACCGGACAAAATGGCCAAGAAGTGACAGCTGTTTCTACGATCAAGGTAGTAGAAGGCTCGAATGAAGTTATTGGAGATGCGACGATCGAAGCTTCTGACAAGACGATCACAGAAGGTGACACATTCGATTATTATGAAGGTGTCAAAGCGTTCGATGGCGATGCGAAACATACGGATATCAGCGCTAATATTAAACACCAAGGACGGGTCAATACGAACAGTCCCGGCAAATATCAGGTCATTTACCGGGTTACCGGAGCAAATGGGAATGAAGTGACGAAATCAATCACAGTAACAGTAGCAAAGAAACAAGAAACGATCACAAATGCGACGATCCAAGCATCTGACAAGACGATCACAGAAGGGGATACGTTTGATTATCTTAAAGATGTTACGGCTAAAGACGGCGACGCGAAGCAGACAGATATTACTTCTAAATTAACATATCGGGGAACAGTCGATACTTCTAAACCAGGTAAATATACCATCACTTATGAAGTTACTGGAGCGAACGGTAACAAAGTGACTCAAAATATTACAGTAACTGTCATTGCAAAACCAACTAATCTTGTTGATGCCACGATTTTTGCTGAAAACCAAACTGTCTATGTTGGTAGTACCTTTGATTATAAGAAAAACATCAGCGCTATCGACGGGGATGCAGCGAAAACGGATATTACTTCTAAAGTTACTTACCAGGGAACAGTCAATATGTCTAGCCCGGGTGTGTATCCGATTACTTATAAAGTAACTGGAGCAAATGGAAATGAAGTCAGCAAAACGATTCAAGTAACAGTCATCTATAAAACTGGCGAACTATCGATCAGTAAAAAGTTGATCACAGCTACGGGAGAAGATTTCAAAGCAACAGCGGTCAATCCAGGAGATACACTTTATTATAAGATCACGGTTACAAATACAGTTGCCAACAGCGTAGTAGAAGCTGTAACTGTTAGTGATCAGCTTCCAGCAGGTTTGACTTATCAGGCTGACAGTTTGGAAGTGGATAATAAAAAAGTCGCAAATGCAGACTTAAAAGCAATCCATGTGGAAGATCTTTTAGGAAATAAAAGTCATCAGATCACTTTTGCCGCTAAAATAAATATGAACGCCTCAGGAACAATCACAAACGTTGCTGGCGTTACAGGTAAAACGGTCGATAATAAACAATATGAAGCATCGACAGACGTACGGAATCTCGAAAATGCGACGATCAATGCTAGCGATAAAGAAATCACAGTAGGGGATCCATTCGATTACAAGAAAGGGGTTACCGCTAAAGATGGTGATCTGGCTCATACAGATATTACCGCCAAATTAACATACGACCAAAATGTCAATACTAGCAAAGCAGGCATTTACACGGTTACCTACAAAGTCACAGGTAAAAATGGCGTGGAAGTCAAAAAGGCGATCAAAGTAACAGTAAAAGAGAAAGAAGTTCCTGTTACCAATGCGACCATTACCGCGAGCGACCGGACGATCGAATTGAACGAGTCATTCGACTACATGGCAGGAATAAAAGCCGTTGACGGCGACAAAGAAAAAACGGACATCACGAATAAAGTGACACATGAAGGAACGGTAGATACTTCCAAAGCAGGAAAATATACCGTTACCTACAAAGTAAAAGGCAAAAACAATAATGAAGTCAGCATTTCCATCAAAGTTACGGTAGTTGCTAAAAATGCCGTGATCACAGCTAATGACCGTTCCATTCAATTAGGACAGTCATTCGATCCGCTAAAAGAAGTACAAGCGAAAGATACAGATGGCTATCAAACGGATCTGACCTCAAAGATAAAAGTCAAAAGCAATAACGTCAATACCAATAAAGCAGGAAAATATACTGTCATTTATGCCGTGACAGGTTCAAATGGGAATACTGTCGAAAAAACGATCCAGGTGACTGTCTTGCCAAAAGATGCTGAGATCATCGCAACCGACAAAACGATCCATCAGGGCGACGCTTTTGATCCAAAACAAGGCGTATCTGCCATCGATGGAGATGGAAACAATACAGATCTTACTGCAAAAATCACGATCGAAAAAAATACTGTCGATGTTTCCAAAGCAGGACAGTATGAAGTAACATACGGCGTTATCGGCTCTAGCAAAAACAAAGTGGTTAAAACAGTTAAGATCACTGTCATAGCCAACCAAGGGGATTTGACGATCACTAAAAAGGTCGAAAATGCTGCTGGGGAAGATTTAAATCAGCAGACGGTCATAGCTGGCGATGAGATCATTTACAAGATCAAAGTGAAAAATCCAATTGCTAATAGTGCCGTGCAACAAGTGGCATTAACGGACACCGTTCCAGCAGGAGCCGAGGTCCAAACCGATGCAGTTACTGTAAAAGGTACAAAAGCGACTCCGGTATGGAAAGGCAATAAAGTCACTCTTACTGCCGGAACGGTAACGGATAAAGATGAGATCGAAGTGATTATCCCAGTAAAAGTGAAAGCTGATTACTCAGGAGAACTTACGAATATTGCCAATGTTACTGGCGAAGCAGTCGCGGATAAAAACGCCAGCACGAGCATTGGAAGCAGAGAAGCAAATAAAGCTTCTATTATCGCCATCAATAAAAAAATCGAGATCGGCAATACTTTTGACCCGCTTCAAAATGTTACAGCAATCGATGAAGATGGATCCGACATAACGGCCAGTCTAAAAGTGATCAGCAACAACGTCGATCCGCTTCGAATCGGTGTTTATAAAGTTGTCTATGAAGCAGAAGCAAGAAATGGAAAAATAACAAAAGAAATCGAGATCGAGGTCATTGGTAGGGATGCAACGATCATAGCGGATGATCAAGAATTATACGTGAATGATTCTTTTGATCCGCTTGGCATTGTAACGGCAATCGACGGCGATGGAGTCAACACAGATATTTCTCGAAACGTGCGAGTAATCAATAGTAATGTAGATACCAGTGTATCCGGAAATTATCAGGTCACTTTTGCTGTAGTTGGTATAAACGGCAACGAGATCAGTAAAACGGTCAAGGTAAAAGTAATCGCAAATGATGCCGTTATCCAAGCCGACAATCGAATAAGTATAATCGGAGAAGATTTCGATGCACGAAAAGAAGTCCGAGCAATCGATGGCGATGGACGTGAAACGGATCTAACCGCTGATTTGAAAATCACGATGAATACCGTGGACACGCAGCATGCCGGTGAATATGATGTTCGTTATGAAGTTACAGGCGAGAACGGGAATCTTGTTTCTAAAACGATTCGAGTGACCATTGTCGCTAAAGATGCAGTCATTCAGGCAACAGACAAAAAAATAGCTGTTGGCGATTCCTTTGATCCACTTAAAGACGTTACAGCAGTTGATGGGAATGGCTATGATACAGACTTGACTTCCAACATCAATATTACTGCTAATACGGTAGATACTTCACATCCTGGCAATTACACCGTTACGTACAGCGTCACCGGCGAAAACGGGAATGAAGTCACTAAAATGATTAATGTGGTCGTTCAAGAAAATCCAGGCGACCTGACTATTTCCAAAGAAGTTGCTAACACAAACGGTAATACAACAGCGGCGCCTGGTGATGAGATCATGTATACAATCAAAGTGAAAAACCCTACTACTAAAGGAAATGTGCATGAAGTTGTTATCAAGGATGATCTACCGAAAGGGATCCAGCTCAATGAAGCGAGCATAAAAGTAAATCAAGAAAATGCAAGCTACGAATTAGCAGGAAATAAATTGAAACTGACCATTGGTGATATTTTGGCGAATGAAGAGAAAGTTATTACTTTCAAAGCCAAAGTGACAGCCGAAGCAGCAGTAGAGATCACAAATATCGCTAAAGTAACAGGTGTAAATACGGCCCATGATTCAGAAGCAGATGCAGTTATCGAAGGAGAATATCAAGATGCAAGTATCTACGCATTTGATAAAACGATCCAAGTCGGAGACAAATTTGATCCGCGGAAAGCTGTAACTGCTAAAGACTCCGATGACCGCGACCTTACCACTATGCTCCAAATCAAAGAAAACACAGTAGACACGAACCAAGTTGGCGAATACAAGGTGGTTTACGGTGTTACTGGTAAAAATAAAAAAGAAGTAGTGAAAGAAGTCAAAATCACGGTTGTTTCTAAAAATGCGATCATTGTTGTTGATGATAGCACACTAACACTTGGCGATTCCTTTGATCCAATGAAGGGTGTCCGCGCCTATGACGGTAATGTCAGCCTCGTCCAAAAAGCAGCTTCTCAAGCTACTGATATTACTTCTGCTGTTACGATCGAAAGCAACAATGTCGACACGAAAAAAGTTGGAGAATATCAAGTTGTGTATACGGTCGCAGGTTCGAATGGAATCCAAGTCAAGAAGACAAGGAAGATTTCGATATTGGCGAAAGACGCCGTGATCAAAGCAGAAAACAGCACGATCAAAGTCGGAGAAACTTTCCAACCGCTTAAAACTGTCAAAGCCTATGACGGCGATGAAAAGCATACTGACATCAGTGCGAAGATCGAAGTGAAACAAAACAAAGTCGATAATAAAAAAGTCGGTAGCTATCCAGTTACTTATGCAGTGGTAGGAAGCAACGGCAAAGAAATAACGAAACAGATCGCAGTCACCGTTAAAAAAGGTAAGAAACAAGATTCTTCGTCTGGCGGTACCAAACCAAAAGATCCGGAAATCAAACCTGATCCAAGTGATCCAAAAGATCCAAATCCGGTAAAAGTCACTGAAACAAAAGCTAAAAAAGCAGTGAAACGATTATTGAAGACAGGTGATGTCTCAACGATTTACTATGCAGGACTCGGATCGTTGCTGATCATCGGTGCGTGGTTACTACGCAGATATAATCGTAATAACTGGATCTAAAACGATAGAAGCGTATCAGCGGACACATTAGTTGTTCGCTGACCGCTCTTTCTTGTTAGGAAAGGAGTGGAAGATAAGTGGAATACGAAGCTATCCATGTAGAAATGCTTTCGTTAGAGCAAGGTGAATTTGAAGCAAAGAATACTATCGATGCGACTGCACAAGAATTACTGCTGGGAGATCAGAAACTGCATATCCAATTAAACGTTCCATTTGCGATCGCAGACAAACATTACCGCATTTCTGGAAAAATCAAACAGATCATTCATATCGAAAAAAATGAAAGCAGCTCCTTTAAAGCATTTATGGCGGAAAGAGAAAAAACGATTTTTGTTCCTTTATTAGAAAGAATGCAACAACTGGTTGCCTCTGTCACCAAAGAAGTATGGCAGGAAGAACAAAACTGGCAATTCTCAGTGCCACAAAGAAACCCGCAGCTTCACGTCGTAGAAGATAAGACAAGGCAATAGGTGTAAAGGGGGAGAATCAAGTAATGGGAATGCTCATCATGTTTCTAACGATTAGTTACTTGATTATAAATGGGGGGATGATTGGGCTTATTATTTTCAGGTTATTCCGAAAAGGGCCTGTATGGGTGGAAAATGCAAAGCGGACTGCTCTATATAGTTCCTATATCGTTGGTCTGCTTTGTTGTTTATTGGAAGTTGGAAACGTTTTTAATGTGCTGTTTAACGGCTTAAAGTTTCGATTGAATATTTTTATATATTTATTTTGGATAACAGCGACATTTTTCATTGTATATTATGTGGCGAGAGGATTTTTTTACCACAAGTATACGAACCAAAAAGAGAAAGGTAAGGAAATATAAAATGGGGAAACATACATTTATCATTGGCAGGCTCATCAAAATTAGCGCTATCTTTTTCACTGTCATTGGGATTGTTAGCCTATATATAATCGCTTACCAAGTGTTAACGTCTATTAATAACGAAAAGGAATTATATGAAAAACTAACGGGATATGTTTATAATGTCGTTCTACCAATGTTATTCAGTTTGATATGGCTGTTTTTCAACTATCAAATTTGGGACATTATTTTTTTAAAGATAAGAAGTAAGATAATTTATGTTTTTGTTTGCTTATTTGCAATTAGCATGTTAATTAGCGGCTTTATTGCTTTTTATACAAAAGATATTCTTTTGTATTGGCTTCATTTTATTGTTTAAAATTTGGAGGATGATGAAAATGAAAAAAACTCTCATGACGAATAAACCTTTAGCTAAACAAGAGTATTATCAAATCAACAAGAACCAGGCTTTCTTTCATAAAGGGAGTTTTTATATCTTATCAGGCATCATTGTTTGCCTTTATAAAGAGCAATTCATTGCCGCTTATCAGGCAGGGGACACTTTCTTTATGGATGAAGACATTATCCCCAACCTTACTTTTGTTGCAAAACGGGATACACATTTAATTGCTTCGGAAGCCTATATGATAGAAGAAAAAAGGAATCAGCTGATCCATCAATTTTTCAATCAGTTATCCAGCCGTTTGGTCAACTATTCTTACCGGACGGAAGAGCGGATCACAGCATTATTTTTTACATTAGGATGCCAGATCGGTGAGGTAAAAAATAACAGCTGTACGATACCATCGATTTTTACACAAAAAGAACTGGCTTCTTTTACAAATGTAACCAGAGAATACTATAATGCCCTATATAAGAAGTGGAAAGATGAGGCCGTTATTACTTATAGTAAGAAAAACTGGATCTTAAATAATTGGACTAGCTGGGTAGCGCGACATCAGATGTGAGAGTCAGAAAAAATGCGGAGTGGATGATTTCACGTCCGCTTTTTTTTTACCAGAACCATGTCTTTTAACGCGTATTCTATGATATACTTATGCAATATGAGTTTATCTAGGAGGAAGAAAAGGAATGAGTCAGGATTTGCACAAGGAAGTCCAATCTCGAAAGACATTTGCGATTATTTCTCACCCCGATGCTGGTAAAACAACAATGACAGAGCAGTTGTTATTATTCGGCGGCGTTATTCGTTCAGCGGGTACGGTAAAAGGGAAAAAATCTGGTAAATTTGCCACAAGTGATTGGATGGAAATCGAAAAACAACGCGGGATCTCTGTAACAAGTTCAGTGATGCAGTTTGATTATGAGGGATCGCGAATCAATATTTTAGATACACCGGGGCACTCGGATTTCAGTGAGGATACGTATCGAACGCTTATGGCGGTCGACAGTGCAGTTATGGTCATCGATGCGGCGAAAGGGATCGAAGCACAGACGATGAAATTGTTCAAAGTCTGCCGGATGCGCGGGATCCCGATTTTTACGTTTATCAATAAGATGGATCGTCAAGGGAAAATGCCACTAGAACTGCTTGCAGAGTTAGAAGAAGTGCTTGGCATCGAGTCATACCCGATGAACTGGCCGATTGGTATGGGAAAAGAATTGATGGGCTTATACGACCGTTATCACCGCGTGGTAGAACAATATCGTGTGCCGGAAGAAGACCGCTTTTTAGAGTTAGGCGAAGACGGCGATTTGAAAGCAGCAAATCCGCTGCAAGATTCTGGTTACTATCAACAAGCATTGGAAGAAATCATGTTGCTAGATGAAGCCGGAAATGAATATGATGAACAAAAGATCCAGCAAGGCGAACTAACGCCTGTATTCTTTGGTAGCGCGCTTGCTAATTTTGGTGTGGAAACATTCTTGCGGACTTTTGTTAATTTTGCACCTGCACCATCTGCGCATGAAGCAAACGTTGGCAATGTAGAAGCAAACGAAAATTATTTTTCCGGATTTGTCTTTAAGATCCAAGCGAATATGAACCCCGCTCACCGAGACAGAATCGCATTTGTACGGATTTGTTCCGGTGAATTTGATCGCGGGATGAGTGTAACACTCACTCGGACAGGAAAAGCGATCAAACTTGCGAATTCCACCCAGTTTATGGCAGACGATCGGGAAACGCTGAATCGGGCCGTAGCTGGAGATATCATCGGATTATATGATACTGGGAATTATCAGATTGGTGATACGATCACAAATGGACCAAAACAACTACAGTTTGAAAAATTACCACAGTTTACACCGGAATTATTTATGAAAGTCTCTGCTAAAAATGTCATGAAGCAAAAGCATTTCCATAAAGGAGTGGAACAGCTTGTTCAAGAAGGTGCGATCCAGCTCTTCAAGACATGGCGTTTGGAAGAATATATCATTGGTGCCGTTGGACAACTTCAATTTGAAGTTTTTGAACATCGGATGCGCAATGAGTATAATTCGGAGATCATTATGGAACCGATCGGTAAAAAGATCGCCCGCTGGATCCGCGAAGAAGATGTCGATGAAAAACTTTCGACTGCACGGAGCATGCTGGTGAAAGACAGATTCGATCAGCCACTATTCTTATTTGAAAATGAGTTTGCAGTAAATTGGTTCAAGGATAAAAATCCGGATATCGAACTGACTTCGCTGCTCTAAGTAAGAAGCAGTTGACTTTTAACTGAGCAGCATGCTATTATTTAGTTATTAATTGAATAGTACTTTGACATGTGTCAAAGGGGAGTAGCATCAAATCCAGAACTGGATTTGAGATAAAGTCGTCATTACGTGGCATCCGTGCCATCGGTTTTATCAACATTTAAAATGTCAGCGAGACCTTTGCCCTTATTTATAGGGTGGGTCTCGTTTTTTTATTGTCAGACCTAGCGCAAGGAAAAGACAAAGGAGGATATTTAAATGGATATGTCGATGATTTTAGAATATGGGTGGGTGCTACTTGTCTTGATTGGTTTGGAAGGGATACTGGCAGCAGATAATGCAGTTGTGATGGCGGTAATGGTGAAACATTTGCCTCCAAAAGAACAGAAAAAAGCATTGTTTTACGGCTTGCTTGGCGCTTTCGTTTTCCGTTTCACTGCATTGTTCTTGATTTCCTTTTTAGCAAATGTTTGGCAGGTACAAGCACTAGGAGCAGCTTACTTGTTATACATTGCCGGAAATCATTTGTGGAAAAATCGCAAAGGGCATGAAGCAGGAGCGGAACAAGATAAAGCGAAAAAATCTGGATTTTGGATGACCGTGCTAAAAGTAGAAATTGCTGATATCGCTTTTGCGATCGACTCGATGCTTGCGGCGGTCGCACTGGCGATCACATTGCCGAAAACAGGTTTTGGGCATATTGGCGGAATCGACACTGGGCAGTTCGCGATCATGTTTTTAGGCGGATTGATCGGGCTTGTTATCATCCGATTTGCCGCAACACAGTTTGTAAGGCTATTGAAAACCTATCCGAAGTTGGAAACGGCAGCTTTTCTGATCGTCGGCTGGGTTGGCGTGAAATTAGTTATTTACACGCTAGCACATCCAAGCCTAGGAGTGATCGACCATCATTTCCCAGAATCCACCATGTGGAAACTGATTTTCTGGGGCGTGATGATCGGGCTAGTCGTTTGGGGCTGGTTGACTTCGAGAATGACACGGACCGAACAGTAGAAAAAATGCATATAAATGCTTATTTTTCAGGCAAGTGGGTACTTCTAAATAGAGAAGCGCCGACTTGCCAGTTTTGATAAAAAGTTATTCTTTTTCCAGCATTTATATGGTAAAGTAATGACAGAATGAAAGGTGAATGACTATGGATATCTCACTTTGGGGCGAATACATCTTTGTGTTTTTTGTGCTCGTGGCATTAGAAGGCATTCTCTCTGCGGATAATGCAGTCGTTATGGCTGTGATCGTAAAGGCGCTTCCGCATGAAAAGCAGAAGAAAGCATTATTTTATGGGCTGCTGGGCGCGCTCGTTTTTCGTTTGATTGCCCTTTTACTGATCTCGTTTTTAGTGAAAGTTTGGGAAATCCAAGCGATCGGGGCATTGTATTTATTATATCTGGCCATCAAGCATATGCTTGATCTGCGCCGGGAAAATGCGGGAATGAAAAAAGAAGAGGAAACGCCGAAACCTGCGAAATCCTTTTGGGGAACAGTAGCAAAAGTGGAATTTACAGATATTGCTTTTGCGATCGATTCGATGCTTGCTGCGGCAGCATTGGTAGTTGGGCTTCCTCAGCTAGGTGATTTTCATATTGGAGGAATGAACGGCGGCCAATTCATTGTGATGTTTTTAGGCGGGATCGCTGGGTTGATTGTGATTCGTTTTGCGGCAACGCAAGTGATCAAATTATTAGACCGTTATCCGACTCTCGAAACAGCCGCATTTTTGATCGTAGGCTGGGTCGGGATAAAACTAGCTGTGAGCACGCTTGCTCATCCTGCAGTAAATGCTATTCCAGAATCGTTTCCTGAGAGTACGTTATGGAAGGCGATATTTTGGGTTGTCATGATAATGATAGCTTTAGGTGGTTATATAATTGCGAGAAGAAAAGAACGATCCTCTAAAAAAGAATGAATATAGGCGGGAATTGCGACTAAGAAAACGCCTACGGGCTTTTCTGTCGCGCATGACTCCCATCCAGGTTATCATCGCTTACTATGTGGTAGCTGTTTCTGTTTCAACGATTTTGCTGAGCTTACCGATGACCAAGCAAAAAGGTGTACATGTATCTTTTATCGATACGCTGTTTACAGCCGCTAGTTCGGTCAGTGTAACTGGACTTAGTTCTGTCGATGTGCATCATACTTACAGCACGTTTGGGATCTGGATCCTAATGGGCATTTTCCAGATTGGCGGACTTGGTGTCATGATGCTGAGTACGTTTTTCTACTTGATCCTTAGACGACGGATCGGTTTGAAACAGCGCCAACTGATCATGACCGATACCAATCAGTTTTCAATGAGCGGAATGGTGCGGATGCTGCGCGACATTTTAGTATTGATTTTTGGCATCGAATTGCTGGGGACATTGATATTGGGAATTTACTTTATCCCGCATTATCAGTCAATTCCTGAGGCGATGTTCCAAGGCTTATATAATTCCGTTTCGCTGGTGACCAATGCGGGTGTCGACATTACTGGGCATTCCTTGATGCCGTTCGCAAATGACTATTTCGTCCAGATCATTTCGATTTTGCTGATCATGGCTGGAGCGATCGGATTTCCGGTATTATTGGAAACAAAAAAATTCTTATCGATCAAAAATGCTTTGATCCCGTTTCGCTTTTCCTTATTTGTAAAAGTGACGACGCTGACATATTTTATTTTGCTGATTGGCGGCGGGCTGTTTATCTGGCTTTTGGAATTCAAGCATTTCTATGCGCATTCCAGTGTGGCAGAAGGATTTTTCAATTCGATGTTTTTGTCGGCTACTTCGCGAAGTGCCGGACTAGAAACGATCGACAGCAATTTGTTAAGTGTGCCGACATTGATCTTGGTATCCTTCTTGATGTTTATCGGGGCGTCGCCAAGTTCTGTGGGCGGCGGGATACGAACCACGACATTTGCGATCACGATGATGTTTGTGTATTCGGTTATCCGCGGCCGGACACATGTATATGTGTTTGGTAGAGAACTTTATCAAGAAGACGTGAGGAAGTCGCTAGCAGTTACTTTTTGTGCGGGATTCTTATGTATGCTCGCCATTATGTTGATGGCACAAACCGAGCCACATGCGCCGCTGATGGCCATTATTTTTGAAGTGCTGTCCGCGTTCGGAACCTGCGGACTGTCATTAGGACTAACGCCAGATCTAAGTGTGGCTGGTAAGATCATCATTATTATACTGATGTTTATTGGCCGGATCGGGATCTTGTATTCCTTGCTTTCGTTCCGCAATAAGAACCTGCCGAAAAATGCGATTCGTTTGCCGAAAGAAAAGATCATTACAGGCTGATAAGAGCAATAGGATCCCTATAGAAAAAGAAATACCCCCGCTCTTTATTATAAAAGAGCGGGGGTTAGTCATGCTTATGACGACGGAGTAACTTAATAACTTTGTTTTTGAAATCGACCTGCCCACTTAGTGAACATATTTCTGATTTTTGAAAAACGGAGTTCGATGACTGGTTGAACGATCGTCGTTACTACTTTACTCGATAAAATGATGGTCAATCCAAGTGAAATAGCCATTAGCAAGAAAATCGTCTGCAATTTGTAATCGACGGTTTGAACGGAGCCTTCTCTAAATAATTTAATGAAGAAACCGTGTAATAGGTATACATATAAGGTATTTTTCCCCCATTTTGTAAAGAAGAGCTGTCTTTTCGGCACGAAGCTGAAAAAGGCGCTGATCGAAGCAAAGGAAATCGCATAGACGAAGAGACGAATGAAAACACCTAAAGTGCGATTATCGAGAAAATTGGCGTAAGGTTTAGAACCTAAGAACCAGTTTTCATTCAAAGCAGGGTGAGCGATGATAAAACTTACAATCGCTATAATTACACCAGCACCGATCCATTTAGCCAGTTTTGTTTGTAAATACTGGAAGTGCTGTTTGGTCAAATAAAAGCCAGCTAAAAAGAATGGGAAGAAGACAAATGTTCTTGATAGACTCAGATAGCCGTCAATTTGATCAAAGTAACCTGCCACTAAGCCGAGAACGATCGCAATTGGCATCGCGTAACGGGCAGATAGTTTGGCAAAGCCGATCAGCATGATATTCCAAAAGAATAAGCTGAGTAGGAACCAAAGCGACCATTCCGGTGCGAATAACTGGATCGAAAAGCTGCTCTTGCCAAGTAAAAAATAATAGAAAATACTATAAATACATTGGAAGAAGACATACGGTAAAATAAGCTTTTTCATTGTTTTTGTGATATAGCCAGGTTTCCGGAAGTTTTTGGCAAAAAAACCGGAAATCAAGATGAAGGCTGGCATATGAAAAGTGTACACATAAATATAAAGCACACGAATGCTGGCATATTCTGTAATATAACTTTGCATCAGATGTCCAAAAACAACTAAAAAAATCAAAATAAATTTTGCATTATCAAAGTAGCTGTCACGACCTTTGACTGGGGTAGTAGTTGGCATGAAAATCACCACGCTATCCTTTCTATTTAGGTTCTAGTATAGTAGTAAATACCCTGCTTCGTGTAACAAATAACCGACATTACAATGACAGTTTAGTAAAGAAGAAGCAAAACTTTGTAATGTTTTCTGAAAAAAGGAGTTGACTTTTTTCAAATTTGTCGCCATAATCGTAGGTAATTGAATATCATTTCTTCGGGGCAGGGTGTAATTCCCGACCGACGGTGACAGCTTCCTTTTGGTAGCTGAAGTCCGTGACCCGCATTAATTTGCGGTTGATCTAGTGGAAATCTGGAACCGACAGTGAAAGTCTGGATGGGAGAAGAAGCACGTGCGATTTTGTAAGGAGATCGTTTTTTTACCAGTGCAATAAACAAGGGGGAAGTTTACCTTTTATTTGCTGCTGTGTAAGTTTCTTTGTGTTGAAATTTGGAGCCCTGCCATTTTGGTGGGGCTTTTTTATGTATAAAGGGGTGAAAAGAGTTTTGGATAAACATGAAAAATGGATGGCAATCGCTATAAAAGAAGCGAGGAAAGGACGTGGAAAAACGTATAAAAATCCGTTGGTCGGTGCTGTTATCGTCAAAGCAGACCGTTTGATCGGAAAAGGTTATCACGCCAGCTATGGAGACGTCCATGCAGAAGTGAACGCCTTTCAAAATGTTTCCAACCCCGAAGAAACGAAGCATTCAAGTATCTATGTCACCTTGGAACCATGCGCTCATCATGGCAAACAGCCACCCTGCTGCGAAAAAATCGTGGAAATGGGGATCGAGCATGTTTACGTGGCACAGTTAGATTCCAATCCGCTAGTTCGCGGGAAAGGTGTTGCCTATTTGGAAGCACATGGAATCAAAGTGACTATAGGTGTTTTAGAGAAAGAAGCAGAGCAGCTGAATCCAGCTTTTCATTTCTTTCATCGTCATCGCCGTCCGCTTGTTACTTTGAAACAAGCCGTCACCATCGATGGCAAAACTAACAGCTCAGCGGCTAGCCGCACATATTTGACGGATGAAAAGACGAGCGAAGATGTACAGCAACTGCGAATGGGATCTCAAGCGATTCTGGTCGGCAGTGAAACAGTTCTGATCGATGATCCTGCACTTACGATTCGAAGTAACGTTGTGCCTTATCCGCCCGTACGCATCGTGCTCGACAGACGCGGACGGACAGTGGATCAAAAGTTCCAGCTTTGGCGCGATGGTCTCGCAGAAACATGGCTTTTTACAGGCAACGAGCCAGATATTAGTTTCGCAGAACATGTCCGTGTCTTTGTTGACCCGGACTGGACAATTGAAAAGGTGATCCGCATTTTAGCGGAAGAAGGAATTCAATCTCTTTGTGTAGAGGGTGGCGCAGCAATACATGATGCCTTTTTAGCAGCTGGCAAAGTCGATCGGATCGTAAGTTATGTTGCTCCTTACTTACTGGGAGGAAATGCTCGTCCAGCTGTAGCAAGCAAGAGACAAACAGACGCTTTGACGGCATTTGAGCTTAGCCATGTAGAACAATTGAAAGAAGATGTGAAGTTAGTGTATCACAGAAGGGAGGCAGACAAATGTTTACCGGAATCATCGGAGCGATCGGTAAGATCACTCAGGTAAAACAGACCCATCAAACTATCGTGATTGGTGTGGCGGCGCCAGAACCATTTTTGGAAAACTATAAAATCGGCGACAGTATGGCCGTGAATGGTGTATGCCTGACTGCAATTTCCATTACGGCCAATAGTTTCCAAGCAGACGTGATGCCAGAAACATTTCGCGCTACTAATTTAAGCCGCTTGCAGATCGGATCGCCAGTCAATCTTGAACGAGCACTACCTTTAAACGGCAGATTGGAAGGGCACCTGGTAGCAGGGCATGTCGATGCAACTGCGAAAATCGAACGAATCTGGCAAGAGGAGAATGCGATTCGCTATCAATTTGTATTTCCTGCTTCTTTAGCAAATGAGATCGTTCGCAAGGGTTCCGTTGCTATCGATGGGACAAGTTTGACGATCATTGATGTAGCTGGAACAACTTTTTCCGTTGGTTTGATTCCGCATTCGCAAGCAACGACTATTTTAGCAAACAAAAAAGTTGGTGAGCTTGTCAACATCGAAACAGATCTGGTTGCCAAATATCTTTTAAAGGAGCAGTCTGGGAATTCGCTATTGACTGCTAAGTATTTACAAGAACATGGATTTTGAAGGAGGAAAGAAGGATGAATCATAAAGTAGAGCAAGCGCTGCAAGCATTGCAAGCTGGAAAACTGGTCATTGTCATGGATGATGAAGACCGGGAAAGCGAAGGAGATCTAGTCGGCATCAGTCAGTTTGCAACTCCGGGAACCGTTAATTTTATGACAACTTATGCACGTGGGCTGATTTGTGTGCCTTTAGCCAAAGAATTGGCGGAAGAATGGGATTTGCAGCCAATGACAGGACATAATACAGATAAGTTCGGGACCAATTTTACCATCAGCGTGGACCATCGCTCCACCTCAACAGGAATTTCCGCATTTGACCGCGCAGCAACGATCCAAGCGTTGGGAAATAAACAGACCACAGCAGCAGACTTTTATCGGCCAGGGCATATTTTTCCGCTGATTGCTGAAACTGGCGGGGTTTTAAAGCGGCGTGGACATACAGAAGCAGCGGTAGATCTGGCTCGCTTAGCAGGCGCAGTACCGGCGGGGTACATCTGCGAGATCTTAAATCCGGATGGCACGATGGCAAGACGAGCAACGTTAGAAAAATTGGCAGAAGAGTGGGGATTGATAATGATAACGATAGATGATATTGTTCGCTACCGCCAATTAGAAGACACGCCAGTAGAATCCGAAGTAACGGTCAGCTTGCCTACAGCTTATGGCAATTTCTCCTTAGAAGCATTTACGTCATTAGATGACGGTCAATTGCAGTTATTAGTATCAAAAGGAAAACTGGATACCGACGAGCCACTGCTAGTCCGCTTGCATTCAGAATGTTTGACAGGTGACGTCCTTGGATCGCACCGTTGCGACTGCGGGGAACAACTTGAAAAAGCGCTAGCGACGATAGAGAAAGCTGGTCGCGGGGCTGTCCTGTATTTGCGCCAAGAGGGTCGGGGTATCGGGCTTTTGAATAAACTAAAAGCGTATGCCCTACAAGAAAATGGCTATGATACTTACGATGCCAATGTACATCTTGGCTTTGCTCCAGATAGCCGGGAATATCACAATGCGGCGGCGATTTTAAAAGAAAAAGGAATTCGCCAAGTAAGACTGATGACGAATAATCCGGAAAAGGTACAGGCTTTAGAAGACATGGGGATCGAAGTTGTCGAAAGAGTTCCACTTGAAGTAGGGATTTATCCGGAAAATAGTAAGTACTTAACAACAAAAGCAGAAAAATTTCATCATTTATTGCACATAGAAAATGGAGGAGAAGTAAAATGACAGTTTATGAAGGTATGTACGATGGTAAAGGGTTAAAAATTGCAATTGTAGTAGCGCGCTTTAATGAGTTTATCACTTCTAAATTATTAGCAGGTGCATTGGACACATTGAAACGGCATGGCGTTTCGGAAGAAGATATTCAAGTGATCTGGGTACCAGGTGCATTCGAGATTCCACTAGCTGCTCAAGTGATCAGTAAGAAAAAAGAAATCGACGGAGTTATCACTTTAGGCGCGGTCATTCGTGGGGCAACGACGCATTATGACTATGTCTGCAGCGAAGTTTCAAAAGGTGTGGCGAATGTGGGGTTGGCAAGCGGGATGCCAGTTATCTTCGGTGTCCTTACAACGGAAACTATTGAACAGGCGATAGAACGGGCTGGAACGAAAGCTGGAAACAAAGGCTCAGAATCAGCAATGGGTGTGCTGGAAATGACGAATTTGATAAAAGCGATCGGCTAACTAAAAAAACGCGGAAAAGAATATCTCTTTTCCGCGTTTTTTGTTTTATTAAGCCATTACTTGTTGTTTTACAACGATTTTACCAGTTTCATCGACATCTGCTTGTAAAGCTTTTGCTTCGGGTTCATCGATCAAAATATCAGCAATGTTGTCTTCCAATTGTTCTTGGATCGTTCTACGAAGTGGTCGAGCACCGAACTTACTGTCGTAACCAAGATCGATCAGTTTTTCTTTTGCTGCGTCTGTCACATCGATCGTTACTTCTTCGTCTGCTAACATGGTATTTAAGTCTGCCAGCATCAAGTTGACGATTTCAAGGAGATTATCTTTTTCAAGCTGGTTGAATTCAACGACACTGTCGAGACGGTTCAAGAATTCTGGTTTAAAGAAGTAGCCGAGCTTATCCAGTGAATCACTGTCTTTTTCGGATTGTTTTTCTTTCAACATCGTAAAGCCGACAGAAGCCTCTTTATCGACTGTTCCTGCGTTGCTTGTCATAATAATAACGGTATCTTTGAAACTTACGGTCCTACCTTGAGAATCGGTTAGGCGACCGTCTTCCAAGATTTGCAAGAACATGTGTTGGACATCTGGATGTGCTTTCTCGATTTCATCCAGTAGCAGAATGCTATAAGGATGACGGCGGATCTTCTCGGTCAATTGACCAGCTTCATCGTGACCAACATAGCCTGGAGGTGAACCAATCAGCTTAGCAACGCTGTGTTTTTCCATATATTCACTCATATCTAGTCTGATCATCGCTTCTTCTGTACCAAACAATTCTTTTGCAAGCGTACGTCCTAACTCGGTTTTACCTACACCAGTAGGTCCAACGAATAGGAAGGAACCTATCGGCCGGTTTTTTTGTTTCAAGCCGACCCGGCTGCGGCGGATCGCTTTTGCTACTTTGCCAACAGCTTGTTTTTGGCCAATAACTTTTTCATTCAAATGTGCTTCTAAATGTTTCATTTTAGATTGTTCTTCGGCTTGTAGTTGACCAACTGGAATACCAGTTTTTTCTTCAATAATAGCTTGGATATCAGCGACTTGGATGACCGGACGTTCAGAAATACCAGCGGCTGTTTTATTTTCGGAGAGACGTGTGATCTCATCACGGATATTAGCTGCTTTTTCATAGTCTTCGTTTTGCAATGCTTGTGTCTTTTCTTTTTCCAAGCGTTCGACGCGTTCGCTGACTGTTTTTTCGTCTAAACGTTCGACAGACAGATTATAGCGGGCACCAACCTCGTCCATTAGGTCAATTGCTTTATCTGGCAGTTGACGGTCTTGGATATAGCGTACGCTCAAGTTGACAGCGGCATCGAGGCTTTCTTTCGAATAAGCGACTTCATGATAATCCTCATAACGTTCTTTTAAGCCGTTCAAGATCGTGATCGTGTCAGCGGCACTTGGTTCGTCGACCGTTACAGGCTGGAAGCGCCGTTCCAAAGCAGCATCTTTCTCGATTTGACGGTATTCTTTCAAGGTTGTCGCACCGACCATTTGTATGTCACCGCGTGCTAATGCTGGTTTTAGAATGTTACCAGCATCCATCGAACCTTCTGCGGAGCCAGCACCTACGATCGTGTGGACTTCGTCAATGAAGAGGATCGTATTGGTCTGATCTTGCAGTTCTTGGATCAATTGTTTCATTTTTTCTTCAAACTGTCCGCGGATCCCAGTACCAGATACTAAGGAAGCCACATCGAGCAAGATGATTTCTTTGTCTAATAATTTCGTCGGGACTTTTTTATCTGCAATCGCAATTGCTAGACCTTCGACAACAGCCGTTTTACCTACACCTGGTTCACCGATCAAAACAGGATTGTTTTTTGTACGGCGGTTAAGAATCTCGATCACACGTTTGATTTCCTTATCGCGGCCAATCACCGGATCTAGTTTGTTTTCACGTGCCATCGCTGTAAGATTTGTTCCATATTGACCTAAAAGGCCGCCGCCATTCCCAGCTGTTTGGGTTTGAACCGTGGATTGTGGTCTGCCTCCAGATTGGAAGTCGTTCCTTTGATTAGCATTATTGAGGCCGCCCAATTGACGGAAAATATCGTCAAAAGGAGAGTTGCCTGAAAATGGATTAGTTTGATTTTTAACTGTTTGATAGCAGTCTTGGCATAACGGTATTTCTTGTTTTTGACCATTGATGTTCATATATAACTGTATCGTTGCTTGATTTTGTTTACAATTTTCGCATAGCATAAAGTTCCCTCCTCTATAAATAGTGGAATTGATCAAAGCGCTTGTTGACTTTGACTAACTTTGACCTTATGGCTATAGTATACACTGACCTATTTTGACTTTCAAGTGTTTTGCTCAAAAAAAAAGAACATTTCCACGGAAATAGAAAATGTCCTTTTTAAGTTACTCAAACTCAATCTCATAAATCGATTCATCTAAACTATCGAGTATCTCATTTGCTTCTATATAATTGATCCATTCCTTTTTTGGCTCAGAGGAACTAGCTTTTACGAGCGGCTTAATGCGGCTATAAATCGTTTTGAGAAGGTCTGTCCACATGTTGTTCACGGCGCGCTGGATTTTTTCTTCTTTCCAACGTTTTGCAGGGGCTCTTCGTCGGTTTTTTACATTTTGGTATTCTGTCGCATTGACTACAAACGTTTCTCGCGATTGTAAGTGGTTGTCCATATACTCCATAAATTCAGTGAAATTCAAGTTAATATCTCCTAGCTCTCGTATAGTATTTGACTACGCCTTGTTACATTCTCCATAAACGTTATAGAGCTGGAATTGGTATTTTTGACAAATAAAAAAGCCGGAATTCCTTTTTATTGGCTGCTTCAAGTATAACATGAGGGGAGAGATATGAATACTCTTTTTGATTTTTATAGAACGATTTGCGAAAAGACACAAAAAAGACATTTTTCTGTTATCGAAAAATGTCTTTCTTTTTATGTAATACAAAAATTGTATCACTGACAGTTCGGCTGTTAGTATAGCGGTAAAGCTACTAATAACAGGAAGATGAAGGTTAAGTGCGATAAGTAGGTAAGGATAACGCTTTTCCTAAATTGATATAGTAGATTCCATACTAAGGAAGCAACGAAAATACTGACGACAACAGCGATACTTTTGCTGACACACATAAATAATGCCAGGATCGCGGCGCTGATAATCGCGGCGATGATCGGGTGGAAATAATGATTTAACCGCTCTAAAACAAAACCGCGCCAAAATATTTCTTCTCCCGGAACGATGATGAAAATGAGTAATAGCCATATTAATAGGGAGTCGGTCGAATATTTGGCGAATGCGCTTTTAACGGATAGATCCAATCCACCTGGAAGGACCTTGAAGAGGATGGCGCCAATATAAAAGACGACATAGAGAGCAATACCGGATACAATACCTAGAAATAGGTTTTTTGTAAAAGATGATTTCTTTTCTAGATCCTCATTAAAAATAACGAAGCTCATTAAAAATAACGTACAAGCTCCATATAAATACCAAAATGCACCACGATAATGGTAAGTAAGCGCAATTAGGAGCGCACAAAGTATAAACCCAGCGATGAGTTTATAGTCTATCTTGTTGCTTTTCAAAAATCTTACACCTCTTTAATCATAGAACTTATAATCATTTAATACTTTAATCGAAAAAAAGTTTTTTAGCAAACTTTATAACTATTTTATTGTAACATGACTGAGCTGCGAATATCATGAGAGTTCTCTCATTTATATAGCATTCAGATGGGATTTATGATAGACTGTAGAATGCAAAATAATAATTTACCTATCTAAATTAAAGGTGGAAACAGAAAAATGACGGAAAAAGTGGTAATTTCTCACGTATCCAAGCAGTATGAACTAGTGAAGACCAAAAGCGACAAGATAAAAGCGATGTTTTTCCCAAAGGATCGCTCGAAATTCTGGGCACTGCGGGATGTCAATTTGAGAATCGGCGATGGAGAGACAGTTGGTTTAGTTGGAACAAATGGTTCAGGTAAATCAACACTATCCAACATTATTTCAGGTGTTATTATCCCTACGACAGGGAAGGTGGAAGTGAATGGCGAGACTTCGCTGATCGCGATCGCCGCAGGGTTAAAAGGTAATTTATCAGGACTTGACAACATTCGGTTGAAGCTTTTGATGAGTGGGATGCGCAACAAAGAGATCGACAAACTACTCCCTAGTATCATTGAATTTGCAGATATCGGCGACTTTATCACGCAACCGATCAAAAATTATTCCAGTGGGATGAAATCTAGATTAGGATTCGCGATCTCGGTGCATACGGATCCGGATATTTTGATCATTGATGAAGCATTATCTGTTGGGGACCAAACTTTCTATCAAAAATGTATTGATAAGATGATGGAATTCAAGGCGCAAGGGAAAACGATCATTTTTGTCAGCCACTCACTTAGCCAAGTGAAAAAGCTGTGTGATCGAATTGTGTGGATGCACTATGGTACGGTACGGGAAGACGGTCCGTCAGAAGAAGTAGCAGATCACTATGATGCCTTTGTAAAAGAATTTAATAAAAAATCAAAAAAAGAGAAAAAAGCGTATATCAAGAAATTCCGTGAAGAACAAAAAAACGGTGAGGGTATGAGCAGGGGAATGAAGCGAGCACCGGCACAAAAGAAAAATGTCAGCTCCTATTTCTTTGGCGCATTATTGCTAGCACTTACGATGTTCTTTGGCTATTGCGTTGCAGCAGATAAATCTTTTGTTTCCGTTTTAGGATTTTCTGATTCAAAACCAGCTGTTCATGATAAAGTAAAGCCAAAGCAAGCAGAGAAAAAGAAAAAAGCGGCTCCCAAATCGAAAAAAGAAGAAAAAGCAAAATCACAGACTGAGACTTATGAAGTCCAAGCAGGCGACACACTTACTGCTATCGCTCAAAAGTACTATAAAGAAGGCGAAGTTGCAGCAGGTGTAGAAAAAATCATGACCGCGAATAATTTGCAAGACGGAAATATTCATGTCGGTCAAAGTATCAAAATACCGAAGTAGCAAAATGAGCAAATTTGGCACTAGCTGATTTGCTCATTTTTAAAAGGGCGAAAGGGAAATATAGCGAAGCAGGAGAGGATTCAATGCTTGAAAAAATTTATAAATTTCTACTATGGATATATATTTTCTGGTTTTTGATTAATATCTGCTTGATCACTTTTCATGTGACACCCCCGCATTTGACAACCTTGCATTCTTTATTCTTAGTATTGACGGGGATATTTGCGCTCGTTTTTTTCATTATGCAATATGGAACGGGGCTTGGTCTAGCAATGATCAGTCTGGTGTTTATTGTGAGTGTCTCGATCGAGTGGATGCAGCTTAGTTTCACAGAACAGAATTACGCGGCGCATTTTGGCCTGGATATCTATGGCGTACCAATAACATTCGGCTTTATTTGGATCGGGATGATCGCTGGGACGCACATTATTGCCAGAGAGATCACGCTGAAAATCAGCATCGACTGGCTGCGCGGTGGTATCTACTCGATCATCGCTGCAACCATGGTCATGATATTTGAAGTTTTGATCCAGCCGATCTCGATGCAGTCG
The DNA here is from genome assembly GCF_900638015.1 of Listeria grayi. NCBI lineage: Bacteria > Bacillati > Bacillota > Bacilli > Caryophanales > Listeriaceae > Listeria > Listeria grayi. The sequence continues at coordinate 1,878,198 of NZ_LR134483.1, read as the reverse complement.
AAAAATCTGTTGGCGTTAGGGAATGGTATTACCGTCTTGCAATTATCGGACTTTATCAATTGGTGGTTGCTCGGTTTTATTCTGCATTTATTGATTTTCTTTATCCTGAGTTTGACGGATAAGTGGGGGAAATTGAAATATCCAGATCTGAAGTTAGAGCTCGTGATCGTTTATTGGATCATTATTGCCTTTTTCGTGTTCCTCTCGCTTTACATTGATCTGTGGTCATCGATTGCGATCATTATTGGCGCAAATGCGTTATTTACGTTATGTTTTTATATCAGTTTAGATAAAGAAGAAAAGCAGACATGAAAAAACAGGAATCGAGATTATCCTCGGTTCCTGTTTTATTGCTTTTTACACCATATTCTTTTTGTTTTACGATTCATCTGAGGAAGAAGCTGAGTGAATGATTTTATAATTCTTATGATTGACAACAGTTTTTTCATCGACATCAAGATCGTTAAAGTTTTCCATGTAAGTCAAATCTACTATAACTGAATTTTCGTTCAATTTTTCTACGATTCCAGTTAATCCATTTTTAAACTCGATTATATCTCCAACCTGTGCTTTTGTCATCATTACCACTCCTCCGAATTTCACTTCCTGCTGCTTCCTTTTTGAAAAAGTGCTTATTAAAGTTCAGTTTGCACTATTTCGATTTAAAAAGCAACTATAACCCTTTCGATTTTGGGAATTTAAATTGTGAATAAAAGCGCAATCCTAGGTATATGAGCGCCTCCATTACCTAAAACGGTTGCACAAAGTTGATTTGCTTACATGTTTTCTCAAAAAAACATGTAAAAAAAGTTGTGAGGACACTAAAAACATGGTATGCTTTTTAATTGAGAGATAGTCTTTTATACTGATTATTTTTGGTCTAAAAGGTTACTAAATAAATTTCTTTATGAAGGAGAATGTTAATATGGAACAAGCAAGTTTTGTAGTAATCGATGAAACAGGTATTCACGCTCGCCCCGCAACACTTTTAGTGCAAGCAGCTAGCAAATATAGCTCGGATGTACAAATTGAGTATACTGGTAAAAAAGTAAACCTTAAATCTATCATGGGCGTTATGTCTTTAGGTATTGGCAAAGGTGCTGACATTACTATCTATACAGATGGTAGCGACGAAAAAGAAGCAATCGAAGGACTAACTGAAGTGCTGAAGAAAGAAGGCTTGGCTGAATAATGGCTAAAGAGTTGAAAGGTATCGCAGCTTCTGATGGGATTGCAATTGCGAAAGCTTATCTACTCGTGGAACCTGATCTTTCTTTTGAAAAATCAGAGGTGGCTGATGTTGAAAGTGAAGTAAAACGTTTTCAAGATGCAGTTGCAATTTCGAAACAAGAGTTAGAAAAGATTCGTAATAAAGCAGCTGAAGATTTAGGTGAAGATAAAGCACAGATTTTTGATGCACATCTTTTAGTACTTAACGATCCTGAATTGGTAGGACCAATTGAAGAAGCGATCAAATCGAGCAATGTAAACGCTGAATCTGCACTACATGATACAACGGATACATTTATCGCAATGTTTGAAGGAATGGACAACGAATATATGCGTGAACGCGCAGCTGATATTCGTGACGTACGTAAGCGGGTACTTTCCCACTTATTAGGTGTTTCTATTCCAAATCCTTCTCTGATTGACGAAGAAGTTGTTGTTGTGGCAGAGGACTTAACTCCTTCTGATACAGCACAATTGAACCGCAATTTCGTGAAGGGCTTTGTAACAGACATTGGCGGACGTACATCACATTCCGCTATTATGGCTCGTTCGCTTGAAATTCCTGCGATCGTGGGAACAAAAGAAGTAACGCATCATGTAGCAAAAAATGATATGGTGATCATCGATGGCCTTGAAGGTAACGTGATCATCCATCCAACAGAAGAACAATTAGCACATTACCGTAAAGTACAAACAGATTTTGCTGCACAGCAAGCAGAATGGGAAAAGCTTAAAAATGAAAAAACGGTCTCTAAAGACGGTGTTCATGTTGAGCTTGCAGCAAATATCGGTACTCCAACGGACTTGACTGGCGTTATTGCTAACGGCGGAGAAGCTGTCGGTCTATACCGTACAGAATTCTTATATATGGGTCGTGACAACTTCCCGACTGAAGAAGAACAATTTGAAGCTTACAAAGCAGTTCTTTCCGGCATGGAAGGAAAATCTGTTGTTGTTCGTACACTTGATATCGGTGGAGATAAAACACTCCCTTATTTAGACTTGCCGGAAGAAATGAACCCATTCTTGGGATTCCGTGCGATCCGTCTTTGCTTTGCAAACGAGGATCTATTCCGCACACAATTGCGCGCGTTACTCCGTGCTAGCATCTTTGGAAACCTTAAGATCATGTTCCCGATGATTGCTACTGTTGGCGAATTCCGCGATGCAAAGGCAATTTTAGAAGACGAAAAGAAAAAATTAATAGCTGATGGAGTAGAAGTTTCCGACTCTATCGAATTAGGTATCATGATCGAGATTCCTGCTGCGGCAGTTCTTGCTGATCAGTTTGCTAAAGAAGTTGATTTCTTCTCCATTGGAACAAATGACTTGATCCAATACACAATGGCAGCTGACCGCATGAACGAACGTGTTTCTTACCTATACCAACCGTATAACCCATCGATCTTACGTTTAGTTAAAAACGTGATCGATGCTTCTCACAAAGAAGGAAAATGGACTGGTATGTGTGGGGAGATGGCAGGTGATCAAACTGCAGTCCCATTGTTACTAGGACTAGGTTTAGATGAATTTTCGATGAGTGCTTCCAGCATTTTGAAATCTCGTTCTTTGCTTAAACGTTTAAACAAGAGCGATATGGAAAAATTAGCAGCAGAAGCATTGAACCAATCAACAGCTGAAGAAGTTGTTGCATTAGTTGAAAAATATACAGCAGAATAAATAATCTGTTAAAAGTGCGGACTCATTGGAGTTCGCACTTTTTTATTGTGTTATAAATTCTTATATGCTAATATAAACATATTAGTAGAAATTGATATAAGGAGGGCTTCTTGTGAACGAAAATGAATTGCGTTTAAAATTGATCCATGCGTTCTCTAATCCGATACGCATTCAAATTTTAGAATTATTGAAAGTTGAACCATTAAGTGTGGGTGAGATCGTCACACAAGTAAAAGGCACTCAATCAAATATCTCCCAGCACCTTGCTTGTTTGAGAGGCTGTGGCCTGGTAGAAAAAGAGAACATTGGCAAGTTTGTTTATTATAAAATCACCAATGATAAAATCAAAACGATGTTGGCGCTGCTAGACGGGATCGTTGCAGACATCCACACAGACTTAGAAACATGCGAATATGACATTGATTAAGGAGTGAAGCGACAATGACAGCAAATTACAAAAAGTTTTATCAAGTTACTGGCATGGACTGTTCATCATGTGCGAAGACAATTGAAAAAGGGCTGGCAAAACTTCCCGATATCAAAGCTGCTTCGGTACAATTCACTTCCGGGAAACTGGAAGTCGAAGCTGAAGACAAAGCAGCATTCACTGCAGTACCAAAACAAGTGGAGCGGCTTGGTTATGGAATAATAGATGCTGACATTCAAGCTGAGACTTTCCGAATTGACGGTATGGACTGTGGAAATTGCGCCAAAACGATTGAAAAAGGCATCCAGCAGTTAGCGGATGTCGAAAGTGCCGACGTCCAATTTGCTTCTGGGGAAATGGTTGTCAGACATACGACCACAGCAGAGATCATTGCTGATAAAGTGGCAAAGCTGGGCTATACGGCAACCTTAGCAAAAGAAGCTGAAACACACACAGAGAACTCGAAATGGCGGAAGCATGCACCGCTTTTGGCTGCTACTGTAGCGATTTTTGGTGGCTTCTTGGCTACATATCTTTTTCATGCACCAACCACAGCAGCAGTCTTTTTTCTACTCTGCTTAGCGATCAGCGGTTTTCATCCTGCTAAAAGCGCCATTTATGCGATCCGAGCAAGGTCACTGGATATGAATGTATTGATGTCCGCCGCTGCGATTGGAGCAGTTCTCATTGGAGAATGGTCAGAAGGCGCGACGGTAGTATGGTTATTTGCGATCGGCTCTTACTTGCAAAACCGTTCCATTGAAACCACCCGGACCTCACTTCGTAATTTAATGAAACTGACACCCGAAGAAGCGATCATTGTAGAAAATGGGGAAACAGTGAGTCGACCAATCAAAGCAGTCGCTATTGGGACGATCGTTTTAGTAAGGGCAGGCGACAAAATACCCTTAGATGGCATTATCCAGTTGGGCAACTCTTTCATAAATCAAGCGCCGATCACAGGCGAATCGATACCGGTAAGTAAACAGGCAGGAGATCAAGTTTTCGCTGGTACGATCAATGAAGAAGGGCTTTTGAAAATTCGCGTGACAAAAACAGCAGATCAAAGTACAATCGCCCAAATCATTCACTTAGTAGAAGAAGCGCAAGCGAAAAAGGCCCCTACAGAAGCTTTCATCGACAAGTTTGCAGCTATCTATACACCAATTGTATTCCTACTTGCTTTCGCTGTGATGATCGTGCCGCCACTGGCAGGCATCGGCAGCTGGAATGAATGGATCTATAAAGGGTTGGAACTGCTCGTTATCGCTTGTCCATGCGCCTTAGTGATTTCCACGCCAGTAGCGATCGTTTCTGCGATCGGACGGGCTGCATCGAACGGCGTGTTGGTAAAAGGTGGAACAGCGCTTGAAGCAGCAAGTAAAATTTCGGCGGTGGCATTCGATAAAACAGGGACACTGACTAAAGGAAAACCAAGAGTAACAGCGGTAGAAGTGTTTTCAGGCTCAGAAGAAACACTGCTCCAACTGGCTTACACGCTCGAACAATATTCTTCGCATCCACTAGCAGCTGCAATTTTAGCCGAAAGTGAAAAAAGAAGTCTACAGCCGTTGGACAGTGAAGATCATCGCAACCAAGTCGGCAACGGTGTGACCGCCATAATAGCGAACGAGCGTTATTTCGCCGGAAAGCCAGCTCATTATGAGGAAACTTTGACAGAAGTGCAGCGCCAGTATATCGAAGCTCAGAAACAAGCAGGACAGACAGTGATCGCAATTGGTACTTTGACAGAACTCATTGGGATCATCGGTGTCGCAGATGAGCTTCGTGAAGATCTTCCTACCATAATGAATAAATTAAATCTGCTAGGGATCAAAGAGAAAATGTTACTGACAGGCGATAATCAGCAGACGGCTGAAGTGATCGCAAAACAAGCAGCAATCGACCACGTATATGCAGAACTACTGCCCGCAGATAAAATGACCAGTATTGCAGCGATGCAGAAGAAAAACCATGTAGCTATGGTCGGCGATGGGATAAATGATGCTCCAGCTTTGGCAGCAGCAGATTTGGGAATAGCTGTCAAAGGCGCAGGAACAGATACAGCGATGGAAGCAGCAGATGTTGTTCTAATGGCAGAAAGTCTGGAAAAGTTACCTTTTGTATTTCGGCTAAGTAAGCGCACGATGCAGATCATCAAGCAAAATATCATTTCTGCGATCATCATAAAAGCATTAGCGTTCGCACTGGTTTTCCCAGGCTGGATGACACTTTGGATGGCGGTTTTAAGTGATTCAGGAGCTGCGGTACTTGTCGTACTGAATGCACTCCGTTTGGTACGAACAAAAGACTGAACATGGCTGAATGTTGAATTTCTGCTCAATAGCAAGGTATAATAAAAGAAAAGGATAGTGGGGATGTCGCGTTGATGTATATACTAGCTTTCAGTCTGCTGATCGGCTTTTTGCTGCTGCATATCTGGGAAAAGAGAAGAATAATCAACGGTATGGTGCTTACAGCAGGAATCGTCTTATTGGTCATCGCAGTTTTGCTGCAGCTATATGCGTTTGATAACCAAATCGTCACGATTGTTACCAGCGCGATCTTATTGTTGCTGCTTAGTTTATTGCCCTTCTTTGTAATCGGAATCGCCATTATGTTGATTTTAAATGGCACGAACATGGTAAAAAAAGAAGGACGGCGCCTTGCCAACATGTTGCCGATGCTAGCAGGCTTTGCGGTATTGATTATTGTGATCGGCGTTTTGACGATACTGCTCGCGCATCCAGATACGTGGTTAGAAAATATCGTTCTCGGGCTTTTGATAATCATTGCCTATGTCACTTTCTTACTCGTTTCCTTCTTGCTGTCGACCATTATCTATCAATACAATGGACCGCGCTTGAATAAAGATTTTATTATCGTGCTAGGCTGTGGTTTGAAAGGGAAAAAAGTACCGCAACTATTGGCGAACAGGCTGGATAAAGCGATCCAATTTCATCGGAAGCAGCAGAAAAAGCGCGGACGGACTGCTACGTTTATCGTTTCCGGCGGTAAGGGACCAAATGAAGAAATAGCAGAAGCTAGAGCGATGCAAACTTATTTGATCGATAAAGGGATCCCGAAAGAACAAATTTTCATGGAAGCAGACTCTACGAACACCGAAGAAAACATGCAGTTCTCGAAAAAGCTGATGACCTCGATCCAAAAAAACTTCAAAAGCGTATTTGTCACCAATAACTTTCACCTTTTCCGTGCCAGCATCTATGCGAGAAAAGCAGGATTAGATGCGCAAGGAATCGGCGGGAAAACGGCACTTTATTATTTACCGACTGCGCTGCTTAGAGAATTTATCGCTGTATTATTTTTATATCGAAAAGCCCACATCACGGTACTGATCCTGCTATTGGCAGCATTTAGTATTTATGTGATCGCGGGTCACTTATGAAGGAGTGAAGTTGAAATGACGAAAATCGGATTTATCGGAACAGGCGTAATGGGGTCTAGTATGGCGTACCGTTTATTGAAAGCAGGGCATGAACTTCATGTTTATACGCGTACAAAAGCAAAAGCAGCCGGACTGCTTGGTCATGGCGCGATCTGGGAAGAAACACCGCAAGCAATTGCTCAAAATGTGGATGTTGTGATCACTATGATCGGCTATCCTTCTGACGTTGAAACGATTTATTTAGAAGAAGGTGGACTGCTTGAAAATATGGCAGCAGGGAAACTTGCTATTGATATGACGACTTCTTCGCCGACACTTGCAGCTAGAATCGCCGAAGAAGCTGGAGAAAAAGGCGTTTTGGCGCTGGATGCACCCGTTTCCGGCGGTGATATCGGCGCAGCAAATGGAGCACTTTCAATCATGGTTGGAGGCACACAAGAAGCATTTGAAAAAGCGCGACCATTATTTGAAGTGATGGGGAAAACGATTCAACTGCAAGGTGGTCCAGGGGCTGGACAGCATACTAAAATGGTCAATCAGATCGCGATTGCTTCCAATATGATCGGTGTGACAGAAGCGCTATTTTATGCTGAAAATGCGGGACTTGATCCAAATACGGTGCTTGCATCGATCCAATCGGGAGCAGCTGGAAGTTGGTCGCTTAGCAATTTGACACCGCGGGTTATCAAAGACGATCTCGAACCAGGCTTTTTCATCAAACACTTTATCAAAGATATGCGGATCGCACTTGATGAAGCGAAACGAATGGAGTTGAAACTGCCTGGACTAGAACTTGCCGAACAAATGTATCAAAAACTTGCTGATAATGGGTTAAGTGAAAAGGGAACGCAGGCACTGATCCATTATTACCGTTAAGAAAAAGGAGCACAAATTATGGAAACAACAATCAAACTAAAACCATTAGAACACAAAGATCTCTCCTTTATTCATTCACTCAACAATAATTATTCGATCATGTCTTATTGGTTTGAAGAACCTTATGAATCCTTTGCGGAACTCGAGAGTTTATACAATAAGCATATCCATGATGACACGGAACGCCGCTTCATCATAACAAATGAGGAGCAATATGTCGGCTTGATCGAATTAGTCGAGTTAGATTATATTCATCGAAAAGCCGAGCTGCAGATCATCATCTCGCCGAATTATCAAGGCAATGGTTTTTCAAAACAGGCGATCTACAAAGCATTACAATACGCTTTTCAAATTTTGAATCTACATAAAGTGTATCTGATCGTCAGCAATTTCAATGAAAAGGCCATCCATATTTATGAAAAGATGGGCTTTACTAAAGAAGGCGTCTTGCGGGAAGAGTTTTATGTCAATGGCGCTTATCAAGATGCGACACGAATGAGCATCTTTAAACGCGAATTTCATAAGTGGTATACTAATTAAAAAGAACCGCTCCGGGTTATGCTTCGGAGCGGTTCCTTTTAATCAATAATCTTGTTTTTCCATAAACGCAGCCATGCGTTCCATTGCTTCAACCAGCAAGTGGAAAGATGCTGCATAGGAAAGCCGGAAGTAACGAGAACCATTTACCGAGAACGCCTCTCCCGGAACGACTGCTACTTTCGCTTCCTCTGCTAATTTCACGGCCCAGTCAAATGAATCAAGTGGCACAGCATCAGGAAGTTTTACAAAAAAGTAAAATGCGCCGTCAGGAGGAATGATCTCGAATCCCATTTTTTTCAAACGGTCTTCGATGAACTGAGCCCGCGATGCATATTCTGTCCGCATCAACACGGCATCTTCTTTTCCGTTGGTCAGAGCTTCCAGTGCGGCTTTTTGTGAAATCGAACTGGCGCAGGTGACTGTATATTGATGAATCTTCAACATTTCGGTGATCAAACGCTTATTCGCCATGAGGAATCCGATTCGAAAGCCGATCATGGCATGTGACTTCGAAAGTCCATTTACAACGATGGTTTGCTCCGGCAATAGATTAGCGATCGAATAGTGACCGTCTGGGAAGTAAGTAAGTTCGCTGTAGATCTCATCGGCAAGCAGATAAATTCCTGTTCCTTCTAAAACAGCAGCGATTTCCGCTAACTCCGCTTTTGACATCGTAACTCCGGTCGGATTGGAAGGATAGGGCAGGATAACTGCCTTTGTTTTTGGTGTGATCGCCGCGCGCAATGCTTCGGCTGTCAATTTATAATGGCTTTCAGTAGTATCGACTTTGACTGGTAGCGCATCGGCTAAAACGATATGTGGCTCGTAGCCGGGATAGATTGGATCAGGCAAGATCACTTCATCACCTGCTTCTAAAATCGTCTGCAGCGCGATCGCGATCGCTTCTGTCGCCCCAACTGTCACAATGATCTCCTCTTTATGGAAAGGCAAATGATATTTTTCGGTAAAATAGTGCTCCGCCGCTTCCAATAATTCAGGATCTCCCTGATTCGGTGTGTAATTGGTAAAATTAGTTTCGATCGCATGAATAGCCGCTTGTTTGATATGCTCAGGCGGCGGAAAGTCTGGTTCTCCTAAAGTTAGTTTGATGATACCATCGATTGAAGAGACCCGGTTATTAAATTTGCGAATGCCGCTCATTTGGATCTTGTCCAAAGAGGCACGAATTGCTTTTGACATCTCATGACACCCCATTTATTTTTGTTCCCACCTATCATACCATAATTAATTGAAATACGGGCAGGTACTTTGATAAGTAGGCTTTTTCCGAGGTGTTTGAGTCTGGGTATCTGTATAATTTTGAATGATAAATTTGGCGCGCGATAATGACATATGGAAATCATGCTTTTTATGGATGCTCTGCTGAGCGCCAAGGTGTTTCAAAGAAAGCAGATCTTGTTTGTCGGCTGGCAAGTGAAAAAGGAAGTCTTGGCAGGCGATAAGCACAGTGGAGTGTTGATAGCAATGTTTCGGGTTTTTAGAAAACTGTAGCCCGACTTTTTGCGCGCGTTTTTCTGCCAACAATTTGAGCAGTGCTGCTTTTTTTAGCTGATATAAAAATCGCGTATCTAGCGCTGTTTTACTATGTCGATTTATAATAAAAACGGCTCTTGCGATCGTTTCTGTCTCAAACTCCATCTTTATCACCTCTTCCAAAATTTGTCATTCCATTCGTTATTATAACTTATTAATAGAAAAAAGCAAACAATCTGACAATTATCCAAAATTTTTCTTGCGCTTTCTAGTAAGATAAGATACAATTACTTTAATAATGATAATCATTTTCATTTGCAGATAGGAAGAGGTGCTGATAGATGCAAAGTCTAGAAAAATGTGAAGCGATATTTTTCCCGACCAAAGACGGTCTGCTTAAAATATATACGTACGGCTTTAAACCAACAGCTTCATGGGGGGAAGTATACATAATCAAAGGAGAACAAACGATATGTGTACAAGGTTTCCACCGCACGAAAATGGTTATCCGTGCAGTCAAAATGATGAAACAAGGAATTGTCGATAAAAAAAATTGAACGTTCTAAAACTTGAAGTCGGTCTTACTGATAGCCGAAGATGGCTATACAGCAGTCCTCATACTTTCAAGTTTTTTCTTTGGAAAAAATTGCGTATTCTGAATTCTTTCAGATAGCTTGCGTTATACGTGCCTTATGCGCTAAAATTTGATAGTATAATGAAGTAGAACAGGCGATCTTTAAATAAGCTAGTATAAGGCTTGGGGTCTTGACTTTTATCTTAAAACGCCATTTGATTTGAGAGGAGAATGTAATGTGTCTCAGTTAATGGGAATTATCCAACGTTTACATGCCATGCAGGAAGATGAAACTTCAGAAACACAATCCCGTCGTTTTGAGAAAAACGGTAATCCAGTCTGCGAAGTAAGTTTTTTCCGTGCTTCTAATTCTTTTGAAGTGGAAATTTATGCGACGAACAGTAAATATCCATTTGATGATATTGATATGACGGCAATTGAAATTTTCGAAACACTGCAAGAAAACGAGTAAACGTGATAACCGAGTGACCCTCGGTTATTTTTTTTGCTATTTTATAGGTTAATCCGATAATAAAAGTTTGTTTTATGGTAAAATAAAGGTTAGCAGATAGATTGCTCCATATACATTTTATTATATATGAAAAGGAAGAGGGAGATTCCCATGATCTCTGAACAATTTAATGATTTACTTGGAAATTCACTTGAAGAATCTATGATAACAGCAGAGAAAGTAGCACACGTCCAAATCGGCAATAATCTCGAACATGCGCTACTTGTCCTTACGAAATGCGGTTATTCTGTCATTCCTGTCCTGGATTTTGAGTACAAACTTCACGGATTGATCAGTGCGGCAATGATCACCGATGCGATATTAGGACTTGAACGGATCGAATATGAAAAGTTGGGAGAACTGAAAGTCGAAGAAGTGATGCAGACTGATTTCCCCATTATTGAAGATACTAGCAACAAAGAAAAAATCTTTCGTCTACTTGTGGATCAGCCATTTTTATGTGTGGTCGATCAAGTGCGCGAATTTAAGGGAATTATTACCAGACGAATCATTTTAAAACAAGTGAATCGTTTTATCCATAGTCCAGTGGAGGGAAGTAAATGATCGTAACAGAGTACGAACTTTTGGTTTGTTTAGCAGATGAACTCAATATGCGGAAAAGTGCAGAAAAGTTGTTTCTAAGCCAGCCTGCTTTGTCTCAGCGCCTTCAAACCATTGAAAGCCGCTGGAATACGAAGATTTTCATTCGTACGCAAAAAGGACTGCTGCTTACGCCAGAAGGAGAAGCGATCATAGCCCACGCAGGTAGCGTGATCGAACGTGAACGCGAGATCCAAGAACAGCTGGAAAGCCTGAATGGCGTTGTTCGCGGAACGTTGCGGATTGCTTGTGCAAGTGTTGCAGCACAAACATGGCTACCAAAAGTGTTGAAATTATTTACAGCCACCTATCCGAATGTGAAAATTTCTGTTATTACTGGCTGGAGCAGTGATGTTTCTGGACAATTAGCGGCTGGAAATGTCCACATTGGAATCGTTCGAGGAAACACAAATTGGAAAAGCGTCAAAAAACTATTATTCACCGATAAATTGGTGCTGGTCGACACGGAAATCACTTCATTAGAAGAAGTCGTACGCACGGAACGGCCGTTTATCCAATTTAGAAGTGACTCCAACTATCATCAAGTCATCCAAGACTATTGGCAGCGGAATTTTGGAAAAACACCTCGCCAAGCAATGCTGATGGATCAAATGGAAACTTCCCGGCAGATGGCATTAAATGGGATCGGCTTTGCGATCTTGCCTGAAGCAACGATCCAAGGGATGGAACAAAGTATCAACAAAATCGAATTGAAAGAAAAAGACGGGACCGTACTGAGCCGCGAATCCCATTTGCTTACGTACGAACAGTCACTAGAACTCCCACAAGTTGCTGCATTTTTGGAAATCACAAAAAAATTCTTGAACGAATGAAGAAGCTGTGGCAAACTAAAGGGAGCCAAAATAGAAAGGGGAATATCATTTATGGAACAAATGGATGCACATCAAATTATTTCATTTATTCAAAATAGTAAAAAAGCAACACCAGTGAAGGTTTATCTGAAAGGCGATCTGGAAAAAGTAACTTTTCCGGCTGAGATAAAAACATTTCTTTCAGGAAATAGCGGGACTGTTTTCGGAGAATGGAGCGTTATTTCCGAATGGCTGGAAAATAACAAAACGTACATAGCGGATTATGTGATCGAAAATGACCGCCGCAACTCGGCGATCCCCTTGCTAGATATGAAAAATATCAATGCACGGATCGAGCCGGGAGCAATCATCCGCGACCAAGTGACGATCGGTGATAATGCTGTTATCATGATGGGTGCAAGCATCAACATCGGCTCTGTGATCGGTGAAGGAACAATGATCGATATGAACGTTGTACTAGGTGGAAGAGCAACAGTTGGTAAAAACTGTCACATTGGTGCCGGTAGTGTTTTAGCAGGTGTAGTTGAACCGCCATCCGCGCAGCCGGTTGTGATCGAAGACGATGTTGTCGTTGGGGCAAACGTAGTCGTTTTGGAAGGTGTAAAAGTTGGTAAAGGTGCAGTCGTTGCTGCAGGCGCAGTCGTAACGAAAGATGTCGAACCTTATACGGTTGTAGCTGGGATCCCGGCACGCAAATTAAAAGACATCGATGCGAAGACATCCTCTAAAACAGAGATCATGCAGGAATTACGTCAATTATAAACACAAAGATGAGTTATGAAAATGGAGAACCTTGCCATTTTCGTATCTCATTTTTTTAAAAGGAGCGAGACAGGTGACAAACGAAGCATTTATTTCCTTGCGAAGAGAACTGCATCAGATCCCGGAACTTGGTTTCAAGGAACAGCAAACGCAAGCACGATTACTAGCTCAAATCGAGCAATTAGATCAGTCGTTTCTGGAAGTGGCGACATGGCGGACCGGCATATTGGTAAAAGTGAATGGCAGCAGCCCAGAAAAGACAATTGGCTATCGTACGGATATGGATGCTTTACCGATCCAGGAGGAGACCGGTTTGCCATTTGCCTCCAAAATGCCTGGTAATATGCATGCTTGCGGACATGATCTACATATGAGTATTGCAATGGGCGTGCTCACATATTTCGCTACGCATCAGCCTATCCAAAATCTGGTTTTCATTTTTCAGCCGGCAGAGGAAGGTCCGGGCGGAGCGAAACCAATGTTGGAAAGTGAAGTTTTCCAAGCATTTAGACCTGACGAGATCTATGCCCTCCATATCGCTCCGGAATATCAAGTAGGCGAGATCGCGATCAAACCGGGACTCTTGTTTGCCAATACTTCCGAATTATTTATCCAATTCAAAGGAAAAGGCGGACATGCCGCTTATCCACATTTAGCCAATGACATGGTCGTTGCAGCTAGTAGTTTCGTCACGCAGCTACAGACGATTGTCAGCCGTAATATCGATCCTATGGATAACGTCTTGATAACGATCGGAAAGATCCAGGGCGGGAGTGCTCAAAATGCAATTGCAGGAGAAGCACTACTCGAAGGGACGATCCGCACCGCCGATCCGGAAACGATGAAGCTGATTTGGAAACGGCTGAAACAAATGGCGCGTGGCTTTGCTGAAGCATATGATTGCAGCATTGAGTTTCTCCCCGGGTCGAGCTATTATCAAGTTGCGAATTGGGAAAAAGAAACTGCGGAATTCATCCGTTTTTTGGAAACAAAATTTCCAGGCAGTTATGTGCCCGCCAAAGCTGCAATGACAGGGGAAGATTTCGGCTACTTTTTAGCGGAGATCAAAGGAGCGATGTGCTGGCTTGGTGTTGATTCCGAATATGGTCTCCACCATGCGAAACTTGATCCGGATGAAGCAGCGATTCCTTTCGCGATCGATGTATTTACTGCGTTTTTAGCAAGTAGATGATCCCGGCGCAAATGGTTACCAGCCTTTGCGCCTTCTTACATAACGAATGAAGGGAGTATTTATGAAAATCAGGTTGAAAGATATTGCCCAAATGGCACATGTATCGGAAACAACTGCTTCTTTAGTTTTGAATGACGCTCCTTCCAGAATATCGGAAGCAAAGCGGCAGGAAATCAAAAAAATCGCAAAGGAACATGGCTATGTTCCGAATTTTGCTGCCCGCGGTCTGGCAATGAAAAAAACAAATACAATTGGACTCATTCTTCCAGACATCACCAATCCTTACTTTGCAGCCCTCGCGAAAAAGATCGACGACGAGCTGCGCAAATATGATTACTTGACGATCGTTGTCAATACTGATGATAAAGCAGAAAGCGAACATGATCTGATCCAGTTGCTTTTGAATCGTGGAGCGGATGCGCTGATCGTGATTGCTTCCAATGAATCCTCCGAAAATAGCGAGGCATTTGATAAATTACTCACGGCGACAGGGATTCCGGTCCTTCTGCTTGACCGAACCATTGCCAATCCCGCTTACAATCAAGTTTCCGCCGATGATGAATTGGGTGGCTTTTTAGCAACAAAACATTTGATCGAAAACGGACATAGAAAAATCGCGTGCATCACCTCGATGAAAACAGCGAATGGCAGAGAACGTCTGGCAGGTTATCGGCGCGCTATGCTGGAAGCTGATTTGCCGATCGCAGCCGATTGGGAGATCGATGCAGCATTTAAGTTTGAAGAAGGATACACAGCTGCTGCACCACTTGTGGAAAATAAAGCTGTTACAGCAGTTTTTGCGGCAAGCGATCTGATCGCATACGGCGTCATTAAACAAGCACAGGAAGCACATTTGCAGATTCCAGAGGATCTTTCGCTGATTGGTTATGATAATTTAGCGTTCAGCAAAATCGTATCGATCTCGCTGACTTCGATTGATCAAAATATTGATCTATTGGGCGAAACTGCGGCTGATCTTTTGGTCAAACGGCTGACCGACAAACGGGCAAGCAAAGCAAAACAAATCAAAATCAAGCCAGTACTCATCAAAAATCAAAGTGTTAAACAAATCACCACAAGTAAGTAAATGCCGTTTTTTGAAGCGCTTTCTAAAACAGGGTTGACAGCGTTTTCAAAAAATGGTAGATTGTTTCTAGAAAGATAAAGCGCTTTATCAAATCATGTACAGTGATAAAGCGCTTTACCAAAAGAATAGGAGTGAAGAAATGACGAATTTAACCGCACGACCAATTATTATCGATACAGATCCGGGAATCGATGATGCAGTGGCGATCGCGATCGCTTTGTACGCAGAAGAACTGGATGTCCGCTTGCTGACTACGGTTTCAGGAAATGTTTCCTTGGCAAAAGTAACCACTAATTTATTGAAATTAATGGCTTTCTTTGAAAAAGAGATCCCGGTTGCAGCTGGTGCTTATCAGCCTTTGATGCGGGAAGTGGTAGATGCAAGTGATATTCATGGTAGTACCGGGATGGATGGTTATGATTTCCCAGCGGCGGCGGAACATTTATTGACCGGAAGGCATGCCGTGGAAGAAATGTATCATACGATCATGGCTTCGGAAGAAAAAATGACTTTAGTAGGGATCGGTCCACTTACAAACTTCGCCCTGCTATTTTCTACCTATCCTGCTGTCAAAGAAAAAATCGCCGAGATCGTGATCATGGGCGGCTCTACCGGAAGAGGAAATAAAGGTGTGCTATCAGAATTCAATATTGCTGTTGATCCGGAAGCAGCCAAAATCGTTTTTGAAGCAGGTTTACCTATTGCTGTAGCTCCGCTTGATGTTGGCTGGAAGGCACTCGTTCTGCCAGAAGACAGCGAGATCATCAAGACGCTTGGAAAAACCGGCGATATGATGTATCAACTTTTTAAAAAATATCGTGGCGGTAGTTTCAAGACAGGATTAAAAATGTATGATGCTTGTGCAGTTGCTTATCTGCTGGAACCCGAGATGTTTACAATTGCAGAAACGTTTGTTGGCATCGAAACGACTGGAGAATATACAGCCGGTGCTACGATCGTGGATCTAAAAGGTTACCTTGGTAAACCCGCGAATGCAAACGTTTGCATCGACGTGGATGAAGCACGTTTCAAAGCATGGATGTTAAAACGAATCAAGAATTGTATTTAGGGAGGAAAAGATATGGAACAAGTTTTGGTGTATGGAATAGGCGTTTTAGCCGTTGCAGCAGTCCTTTACATGTTATTAAAGAAATACGATATCAAAATCACCTTGTTAGCAGTCGGCTTGCTACTGATGTATGTGGCCGTTTTGATGGGAAAATCGATTCCAGGTGAAACTGGGTATGCGATTATTGACCCGATCATGGCGATCGTTGAGCAGTTCAAAGCGACGTTCTCTCAAGCGGGATTGGTTATTCTGCTATTAGGTGGGTATAGTGCATATATGTCTGCAATTGGAGCTAATGATGTTACTGTATATGCTTTAACAAAACCGTTAAAAAGAGTAAAATCAACCTATGTATTGATCCCGATCGTCTTTTTACTCGGGAACTTACTATCCCTCGTTATCCCAAGTGCTTCTAATTTGGCGATCATTTTACTTGCGACCTTATATCCAGTTTTAAAGAAAGCCAATATGAGTACACTGACAGCCGCAGGGATCATTGCAACGACAGCGACGATCATGCCGTCACCATTGGGTGCAGATAATGTTGCCGTCGCACAGCAGTTGAACATGTCAGTCACAGAATACGTGATTCAGTATCACGCGATCATCTCGATCCCGACGCTCATCATCATTGCATTTATCCACATGTTTTGGCAAAAATATTGTGATAAGCGCGATCAGCTGAAGAAGCACGAAGCAGATCACACAGAAATTGAATTAGAGGAAATCAAGCCGATAGAAGGATCTGGATTATATAAATTTGTATATGGCTTACTTCCATTATTACCGATCGTACTTTTGATCATCGTCTTCATCAGCAATACTGTTTTTCATAGTAAATTGACAATGGGTGTAGAAGTCGTCACATTGATCAGCTTTTTAGTAGCGATCCTTGTCGAACTGATCTCCAAACGCAGAGGAAAAGAAGTACTGCAAAATACGGAAAACTTTTTCAAAGGAATGGGAAATGCGATGGGAATCGTGGCATTGCTTGTTGCAGCTTCGATTTTTGTCGCAGGATTGACATCGATCGGGATCATGCAGCAGCTTGAGAAAACGATGACGTCGTTATCTGGAGCTGGATATATTTTACCAATCATCATGGTCTTATTCACAGCGATCATCGTCTTGATCAGCGGCAGCGGTACAGCATTATTCTATGCGATGATTCCACTAATGGTACCACTCGCGGCAGCAGCTGGAATCAGTGCGGTCATGCTTAGTATCCCAATGGGAATGGCCGGCAACTTATTGCGTGCGGTTTCGCCAGTAGCTGCAGTTATCGTCATCATCGCTGGTACAACGAAAGAAAATCCGATCAATATCGTGAAACGGACATCCGTGCCGATGATTGGCGGGACAGTGATCATGCTGATACTTTCATTTTTATTTTTACATTAAATCTTAAGTAGTAGTAAGGAGCAAATCGATGGGAAAAGTTGTGGTTGTCGGAAGCCTGAATATGGATATTGTAATGAAAATCAAAGAAATGCCTAGCACGGGAGAAACGGTGCTAGCGAAAGAAACAAATTATTTATATGGAGGCAAAGGTGCGAACCAAGCCGTTGCTGCCGCCCGAATGGGAGCAGAAGTTAAAATGGTCGGAGCCGTCGGTAACGATGCATTTGGCACAAAACTCGTAGCGCAGTTGGAGAAAGAAGCGATCGACACCTCGGGAATCATCGAAAAACAGGATGTTCCCTCTGGTATGGCAGCCGTTTTCAAACTTCCTGCTGATAATGCGATTGTAGTAGCAGATGGTGCAAATGGGAAAATAACGGTAGAAGATATCAAGAAGTACAAAGAGCTGATTCAAGAAGCGGATTGCTTGCTGGTGCAGCTGGAAACACCGATCGCTGCTGTGAAAAAAGCATTGCAGTTAGCAAAAGAAGCCGATGTCTACACGATCTTGAATCCTGCACCTTTTTCGGAAGAAGCAGAGGAACTACTGGCATATGCAGATCTGATCACGCCAAATGAAACGGAATTCGCTCAGCTTTTAGGTTGCTCAGAGATAGAAGATAGCGAGTTAGAACAAAAAATGATAAAATGGACAGAGCAATATGACAGCCAATTAGTTTTGACGTTAGGCAAAGAAGGTGTTGCCTATATCGAACAAGGCAAACTCGTCAAAATCCCATCCAGACAAGTAAAAGCTGAAGACACGACTGGCGCAGGAGATACATTTAACGGTATCCTTGCACAAATGCTGAGCGAGAAAGCAGCTCTAAGAGAAGCGATTCAAATTGCAAACATCGGTGCTTCGATCGCCGTTCAAAAAGTCGGTGCTCAAACGGGGATGCCTACAGCTCAAGAAGTTTTGGAAGTGAAGAATAAATAAAGCGAAAGGAGGAAACAACATGAAATTAGACATGGTTGGAGTAATCGTTCGTGACATGGGAAAAGCAATCCGATTTTATCAGCAGTTGGGGTTCAATGTAAGTGTTGGAGATGAAAAGGAACCATACGTAGAGTTAGATCATGAAGGCGTTCGAATTTCTCTAAACAAGATCGAACTAATTGAAGATGTTTACGGGTTTAAACCAGAAAAAAGCGGAGATAAAGTAGAACTGGCATTTTTGATGGAAAGTCCTGCGGAAATCGATGCCTTGATCGAAAAAATGAAAGCGGCCGGTGATTACATCGTCCGGGAACCATGGCAAGCGCCTTGGGGACAGTATTACGCTATTCTCAAAGATGAGGATGAAAATATTTTGAGTTTATTCTGTAATCTATAAAAAAGCCCCTAAAGTTAGAATGGAAAATCTAACTTTAGGGCTTTTTTTATGCGTTTGGATCTGTATTAAATGGTGCGACGAAAGGAAGTGGGAATTTGATGCCAGCATTTGTCAATTCTTCCCGAGCAGTTTTCAAAATATCTCGTTCCACACCGGCTTGTTCACCGTTTACGGCTTTGCCTACCACACGAATAACTTGATAGGTCGGTGTAACCGTTTGAACGCCAAGCACTGTCAGTGGTTCCACGATGTTTTTATTTTCGGCTTCCATTTGTGAACAAGCAGCTTGGATGATTGCTGTTGCTTTATCAGGATTTTCCGTCGGGTTGATCTGGATATCGACCATAACACGCATATTGCCGCGGGAATGGTTGCTGACGATCATGATCTGACGATTCGGGATATAATGCAGTGTTCCATCAAAATCACGTACTTGCGTTGTCCGCAACCCCAATGTTTCGACAAGTCCATTTACTTCACCGATCGTTACGGAATCGCCGACATCGATCTGGCGCTCCAATAATATGAAAAAACCGGTTACGACATCACTGACAAATCCCTGCGCCCCGAAGGCGATCGCTAGACCTGCTACCCCCGCGCCGGCTACCAGTGCGGTAACATCGATAAAGTTTTGCAAGATCAATACGGCAAAGGCGAAAAAGAGAATATAGCCATACAAGTTGGAGATCAAGCCTTCCAGTGTATCGGCTCTGCCAATAGACACAGCCTGTTGCTGACGGTATTTTTTGAATAAGCCACGTATCAGCTTAAAACCAACATATTTTAAAATAAGATACAACACGATCAAGAATAGTATTTTAATGCTGGTCGTCAGCGCATTGGTTCCTAATTCCGACCAGTCGATCGAATGCAACCACTTTTTAAAGAAGCCCATATTTTGGGTCACATCTTTTGCTAAATCATTTTCCATGTTATTCCAACCTCTCTGCAAAAGTTCCTGTTACTATTCTAACAAAAAAAGCCGATCAATGCTTTTTTGAAGATTAAATCAAAAAAAATTAAATTTTTTTTGGTTCCTAAGCTGACGGGAATGGAAACGGTTGCGTAGCGGCATTATTTGTGAAGAAATGTGTAAAAAATATGAAAAGCCTCTTGATTTTGTGTACAATGGTAGAGGCTGTTCTTTCTTATTGGTGAAAAAGAAAGGAACACGGTATAAAAATAACAAGACAAAGAAAGGGGTTTTTAGTTTGAGTAAGATCAAAGTAGAAGAGCTTACAAAAATTTTCGGCAAACGAGCTAGCAAAGCATCTTCTCTACTCGCTCAAGGAAAAACAAAAACAGAGATTTTAAAAGAAACAGGGGCTACCATTGGTGTGAATAAAGCTTCTTTTGAAGTAGAAGAAGGAGAAATATTTGTGATCATGGGACTTTCCGGTAGTGGGAAGTCTACATTAGTCCGCCTTTTGAACCGTCTGATAGAGCCAACAAGCGGGAAAATCTGGTTAGACGGAAAAGAACTATCGAGTTTAGATAAAAAGCAATTGCTGGAAGTTAGAAGAAAAAGCATGAGCATGGTTTTCCAAAGTTTTGGACTCTTTCCAAACCGGACGATCATCCGTAATGTAGAGTATGGTTTGGAAGTCCAAGGAGTCAGCAAGCAAGATCGTTTCAAGCAAGCAGAAGAATCACTGAATCTAGTGGGCTTAGCTGGTTACGGCGAACAATATCCTTCCCAATTATCTGGCGGAATGCAGCAACGGGTAGGCCTAGCGCGTGCACTTGCTAATAATCCGGATATCTTGCTGATGGACGAAGCCTTTTCGGCACTCGATCCTTTGAATCGAAAAGATATGCAAGACCAATTATTAGAACTGCAAGACACGATGAAAAAGACGATTATTTTCATCACGCATGATTTAGATGAAGCACTCCGAATCGGCGATCATATCATGATCATGCGCGACGGTTCCGTTATTCAAACCGGTACACCAGAAGAAATCTTGGCAAGTCCGGCTAACGAATATGTGGAAAAATTCATTGAAGATGTCGATCGCTCCAAAGTTTACACAGCCAATAACGTGATGATCCGTCCAGAGATCGTTAATTTAGAAAAAGACGGTCCACGTGTGGCGCTGAAACGGATGCGTGAAGCTGGCACATCCAGTGTTTATGTAATCCGCCGTAATCGTGAGTTAGTAGGCATCGTCCATGCAAATGACGTCTCCCGTTTAGTAAAAGAAAACATTGCGTCACTTGAGTCTGTCATCAACACGGATATCCCGACAACGGCTCCGGATACCCCGCTAGCAGATATCATGGATCAAGTATCGACAACAGCAATTCCAATCGCCGTGACAGAAGACGGCAAATTAAAAGGAATCATTGTTCGTGGTTCCGTACTATCGGCATTATCCGGGAAAGAGGTGAACATCAATGCCTAATATTCCTACCATACCATTAGCTAGCTGGATCGACAGCATCGTTGATGGGCTAACAAAATTTGAAGGTTTCTTCAATGTCATCACAAATATTATCGGCGGTGTTGTAAATGCCTTCCAATGGGTCTTTGATTTGATCCCGGCACTGCTATTCATTTTAATCGTATTAGCAGCTACTTTCTGGATCAATCGCAAAGGTAAAAAATGGGGACTGATAATTTTTGAACTGATCGGTCTACTACTTATCCTGAATTTAGGATTCTGGCGCGATATGACACAAACATTGACACTTGTTTTGACAAGTAGCTTGATTGCACTTGTTGTCGGCGTTCCACTCGGTATCTGGATGGCGAAAAGCGAGATCGTCGAGAGTATTTTCAAACCTGTTCTCGACTTTATGCAGACAATGCCAGCGTTCGTTTATCTGATCCCGGCCGTAGCATTCTTCGGGATCGGCATGGTGCCAGGGGTCGTTGCCTCTGTTATCTTCGCAATGCCTCCAACTGTGCGCATGACGAACTTAGGGATCAGACAAGTATCGAAGGAATTGGTTGAAGCTGCCGATTCATTCGGTTCGACACCGTGGCAAAAACTATTTAAAGTACAGCTGCCAATGGCAAAATCAACCATGATGGCTGGTATCAACCAAAGCATCATGCTGGCACTTTCCATGGTCGTTATCGCTTCGATGATCGGAGCAATGGGACTTGGAACGCGTGTTTACTTTGCCGTGGGACGTAACGATGCTGGTGGTGGCTTTGTTGCCGGTATCGCGATCGTGATCGTAGCGATCATTCTCGATCGATTGACCCAAGCATTCAATAAAAAAGCAGGTAATTAAGGAGGCGGATAAGTTGTTCAAAAAAACGATTACCACAGTATTACTCGCTGCACTCATTTTAGTAGTCGCTGGTTGTGGTACGGAACTTGCCCCTTATGATGCCAAAGAACCACTCGGTAAACAAATCAACTATACCATCACCGGGATCGATGCAGGAGCTGGGATCATGCTTTCCACGCAAAATGCGATCAAGGGGTATAAACTTGATAAAGATAATTGGCAATTACAGACAAGTTCTACAGCTGCAATGACAAGTACACTTGAAAAAGCAATCAAAGATAAACGTCCGATCGTTGTCACAGGATGGACACCACATTGGATGTTCACCAAATTTGATTTGAAATTTTTAAAAGATCCGAAAAACATTTACGGCAAAGCAGAAAACATCCATACCTTTGTTCGCAAAGGACTTAAAAAAGAAAAACCTTCTGCATACGAATTGCTAGATAATTTCAACTGGACTTCCAAAGAAATGTCAGAAGTCATGCTTGCCGTCAACAATGGCGAAGATCCTGAAAAAGCAGCGAAAGATTGGATCAAAAAACATCCAGAAAAAGTAGCAGAATGGACAAAAGGTATCAAAAAAGTAAACGGCGATCCAATCAAACTGACCTATGTGGCTTGGGATTCCGAAATCGCTTCTACCAATGTAGTCGCGGAAGTACTTCGTAAATTAGGCTATAAGCCGACCATTCAAGCTATGGAGATCCAACCGATGTGGGCTTCCGTTGCCACGGATGCTGCAGACGGTATGGTAGCAGCCTGGCTGCCGAAAACATCAGGAATCTATTATCGCGATTATAAAGATAAAGTAGAGGATCTCGGTGTTAATTTAAAAGGTGCTAAAGTAGGCCTAGCAGTTCCGACATATATGAAAAACATCAATTCCATTGAAGATCTAAAAGATCCATCTGGAAAATAATTGCTTTTTACCGAAAGTAGTCGTACAATACGGGTACTATGTTTCATATCGGATTTCATAATTACTGCAAAGAAAAGGCATGGGCACGCACGAAAAAGAGTATTGCTTTTTCCGCGTCTCCATGCCTTTTTCTTTTTAATTACTTCATTTTGGGGTACTAGTGATAAGAAGTCCAAAACAAGGAGGAAAAAGCATGTTTAAAAAACTATTTAAAAAAGAAAAATCAGAAACCGTTTACGCTCACGCAACTGGAGAATTTATCCCACTTAGCGATGTACCCGATCCTGTCTTCAACCAAAAAATGATGGGAGAAGGGATTGCGATCAAACCAACCAATGGAACGATCGTAGCACCGATCAGCGGGGAAATCATCCAACTAGCAGATACATTGCATGCTTTCGGGATCCGTTCTGAACTTGGACAAGAGATCTTAGTGCACATCGGTTTGGAAACGGTAGCATTGAAAGGGGAAGGATTCAAAGCTTTAGCAGCGATGGGAGATAAAGTCGAGAAGGGAGACGGTATCATCCAGGTAGATCTAGCGTATATCGAAGAACACGCAGCAAGCACGATCGTTCCAATGGTCGTAACAAACAGCGCGGATGGCAAATTTGAATTTGATTGGAAAGAAGTTACCGAAACAATCGCTGGGAAAACAGAAGTATTCACAACTTCCAGCAAATCATAAATAAAAACAACAATTTTTAATCGATAACACGCAGTCATTTCAAAAAATGGTAGGGTTACAAAGAGTAGAAATTGCTGTTTTAAGGAGAGAACAAGCTATGTTAGAAGTAATCGTTGAAGGCCCAGGTGCTGCCAAAGACGCAGAAGTATGCGGCGCGAATCGCCTAGAAGTTGTTTCTGCGATTGCAGAGGGTGGACTTACACCGAGTTATGGAGTTATTAGTGAAATCGTCGCAACCGTGAAGATCCCAAGTATGATCATGATTCGTCCCCATAGCCATTCTTTCGTCTATGACAAAGCAGATCAAGCAGTCATCCAAAAAGACATCGAAATGGTCAAAAAGATCGGCGCGACCGGGATCGTATTCGGCGCATTGACAGAAGCGGGCGAGATCGATACGGATCTGCTGGATAAGGTGATCGAATGGAAAGGTGAGCTGGATCTGACATTCCACCGCGCGATTGATGCAACAGCTGATATCGAAGCAAGCTATCAGTTGCTACGGAACCAATACGGCGCTAGCATCACTCAAATATTGACGTCCGGCGGCGCAGATAAGGCATTTCAAGCTGTGGAAAGACTGAAAAGTTGGATCCAAGATAGCAAGCATGATCCTTCCAGCTTTGCGATCTTGGTCGGCAGCGGCGTGGATCTAACTACGATCGCCGACTTGCAAGCACAGCTGCATCATCACACTTATCATGTTGGCGGCGGGGCACGAATCGATGGCGATTTCAGCAAGGGGATCGCGGCGGATAAAGTGGATGAGCTTCAAAGCTTTATTCAATAAGCTAAAAACCACATTCTTGTGGTTTTTATTTTTACCTGAAAATGGGACCTTTTCCACACCAGCTATAGCTTACAAGCATACGATACGTTATAATGAAAGATATCAAAAAACAAAGGTGGATATCACGTGAATAAGTATATTGGCACGAGCCAGTCGATGGAAGTAAAGGAAATAACGGAATCAGGATTTGTCCTTACAAAAGAAGAAATAGAGGTATTATTGCCTAAAGGGAACACCGCAAGACAAGATTATGAGGTCGGCGAGCAAGTTACTGTCTTTATCTATGTAGGATATCAGCACGAGATCACAGCCACGACCAATATCCCGAAAGTCCAGGTCGGACGTTACAGCTATGGCACGGTCACAGAAGTGAAAAGACAATTAGGCGTCTTCGTAGATATCGGCATTGAAAAAGACATTGTCGTCTCTCTGGACGATCTTCCCGAGTTAGAACATTTATGGCCTAAAAAAGGAGACCGTTTGATGATCGCATTGCGAGTTGACGAAAAAGATCGCATTTGGGGTGTGCTTGCGGACGAACATCAGTTCAAAGGCATTAGCAGAAAAGCAGAAGCATCGTTGTTCAATGAAAATGTAGAAGGAACGGTATACCGATTATTGAAGATTGGCTCCTTTATTTTGACGACCAACTATCACATCGGTTTTATTCATGAAAGCGAGCGCAACTCTGAACCGCGTCTGGGCGAGCATGTGACCGCGCGCGTCATTGCTGTGAAGCCAGATGGCTCTTTGAACTTATCACTTCGTGGGAGAGCGCATGAGGTCCTCAGCGACGATGCAGAGATGATCTTGACATATTTGAATAGCGTTGGTGGCGAAATGGCTTTCGGTGACAAATCATCGCCTGAGTCGATCAGAAACAAGTTCGGGATCAGCAAAGCGCAATTCAAGCGGGCGATCGGTTCGCTGATGAAAGCTAAAAAAGTAACGCAAGAGGACGGCATTTTCACAAAATTGGTCGAAAAAGATAAAGACTCAGACTAAAGTAGTAGAATGGCTTCCTTCCTTAGCTGTTTGTAAAGCTAGTCCGCTTCTCTTTATAATGAGGAAGAGATGGATCAGCAGAGAAAAGGAGGTGTGACAGTTTGAAAAAAATCGAAAGCTCATTTGTTTTTATTTTTGTCTTAGCCGTAATGATCGGAATTGGTTTGGAAATGCTATTTAGATGGCAATTACTACTTTTTTTCGCTGTCGGGATCTTCTTTTTATTCATGTCGAGAAAAATCAATATCACCTCGAAGCAGGAAAAATCGTATATTATCATTGCGATCTTTTTCCTATTGATATCGGTATTAGTGACCACGACATTTAAAATCAGTCTTGTCATCGTCGGGATTTTTGCCATTATCTATTATATCAACCGCAAACGTGCGCCGCAGCTGCTTATGTTGCAGACAAAAGAGCCGGGAGAACGTCAGACTGGTAAAGAGCATTTTGTTAAAAATCAATGGTTCGGCAATCAGCGGATGCTGGATGTGGTTTATGAGTGGGACGATATCAATATTCATACGGGGATCGGTGACACGATCATCGACCTTGGCAACACAGTTCTCCCTACCGGAGAAAGTATCATTATGATCCGCAGTATTTCCGGCAAGATCAGGCTGCTTGTTCCGTTTGATCTTGGCGTTTGCATTGAGCATTCAGCTGTTTTTGGTCATTTACAATATGAAAAGCAATACATGACGATGCAGAACAATACAGTAAAATATTACTCGGACAACTACAATGATGCGGTTCGCAAAGTCAAAATCACAACTTCTGTCCTTTTTGGGGATCTTGAGGTGATTCGATTATGACATTTACCAAACTCATGATGATCTATTCGACAGCGCTGTTATTTGCGGCTTCTCTGATCGGAACGATCGCCTACTATTTTATGAGCAACATCACGATCTATCAGTTGCTGATTGGGCAGAAAGTCTTTTATGTACCATTCGTGATTTTCGTGCCGATCACTGTTATTTCAGTTGGCGTCGTTATCGGTGCGCTGATCGGGTATTATATCAAACAGAAGCTGGAAGGGATCGATATTTCGCTGCGCCTATTAGAACAAGGCGATTTGGAGAAAAACCTGGCGATCGAAAAGGAAGAATCCTTCGCAGAGATTCAGCAGGTCTATCAGCAAATCAATCGGTTGCGGAAAAAAATGCAACTGCAAAATGCCAGAACGCAAGAGATAGCAAGCGGATATGCAGAAACAGCAGGTCAGTCAAAAGAAGCGATTTTAGTAGAGGAACGACATCGAATCGCACGAGAACTTCACGATTCCGTGAGCCAACAGCTTTTTGCGGCCATGATGCTATTATCTGCATTAAATGAACAAGGAGAAAAGAATGCTACTCCGGCGATGCAGAAACAGCTTAAATTAGTAGAAAGCATCGTCAATGATTCGCAATCTGAAATGCGAGCATTATTACTTCACTTGCGTCCGACTCAGCTAGAAGGCAAGTCGCTAAAAGTAGGAATGGAACAGCTGCTTCAAGAACTGACAGCGAAAATTCCAATCGAAGTAAGATGGGAAATCGCTGATATCGCTTTGAAAAAAGGAATCGAGGATCATCTTTTTCGGATCGTTCAAGAACTATTATCGAACACATTGCGGCACTCGAAAGCAGCTTTACTCGAAGTACGGCTAGCAATCGTGGATCAAGTCGCTATCTTGAAAGTCGTAGATGACGGCGTCGGATTCAACGTGAGCGAAGTAGCACAAGGTTCTTATGGACTTCAAAATATGCGGGAACGCGTAGAGGAATTTGGCGGAACAATCAAGATTATCAGTTTTCCAAACCAAGGGACGAGCGTGGAGGTAAAAATTCCACTTGTAGTAGAAAGGACGAGTGAAGATAATGATCAAAGTATTATTGATTGATGATCACGAAATGGTGCGGATCGGTGTTTCAGCCTATCTGTCTGTTCAAGATGACATGGAAGTAGTTGGAGAAGCAAGCAACGGCAGAGAAGGTACGGAACTTGCTCTAGAACTAAAGCCGGACATTATTTTGATGGACCTGGTAATGGATGAAATGGACGGTATTGAAGCCACTAAACAAATCATGAAAGCATGGAAAACAGCAAAGATCATCATCGTCACCAGCTTTTTAGACGATGAGAAAGTATACCCGGCACTAGAAGCGGGGGCAAGCAGCTATATGCTCAAAACATCTACTGCTTCTGAGATCGCAGACGCCATTCGGGCTACATATGCAGGAGACACTGTTTTGGAACCGGAAGTCACCGGTAAAATGATGCAGCGTCTCACTGCAAAACCAGAGAAAAATCTTCACGATGAATTGACGAATCGCGAGAATGAGATCCTATTGCTGATCGCAGAAGGAAAAGCCAATCAAGAAATAGCGGATGAACTATACATCACACTCAAGACAGTCAAAACACACGTGAGCAATATCTTATCCAAACTAGATGTCCAAGACCGTACACAAGCTGCGATCTATGCGTTTCAGCACGATCTAGTAAAGAAAAAGTAAGGAGGCAATAACTATGAAAGAAGGATTCGCTGTCATTGGCTTAGGCCGCTTTGGCGGAAGTATCTGTCGTTCCTTGGTCGAACAGGGAATGGAAGTTTTGGCGATCGACTCAGATGAAGAACGCGTCAATGAGTATATGTCGATCGCGACCCATGCAGTCATTGCTAATTCTACAGATGAAAATGCCCTTCGTCAGCTTGGTATCCGCAACTTTGAACATGTTATCGTAGCGATCGGCGAAGATATTCAGTCTAGTATTTTAACTACATTGATTTTAAAAGAATTAGGAGTAAAATATGTTACTGCTAAGGCAACGAATGACAAACATGCCAAATTACTGGAAAAAATTGGCGCGGACCGTGTTGTCCATCCCGAGCGTGACATGGGACGCCGAATCGCGCATTACATCGTTTCTAAGAATATGCTCGATTATTTGGAATTATCCGATGAGTACAGCTTGGTAGAGATCTCTGTCTCTAACCGCCGCTTTTTAAATAAAAGCATTGTCGATTTGGATTTTCGTAATTCGTTTCGAGTGAATATCGTTGGGATCAAACGCGATAAACAAATGATCATCACGCCGGAACCAACCGACATTCTGCATGAAGGCGATGTTTTGATCGTTATCGGCTCCGATGATGATATCGAACGGTTGCAAGAACAAATCCAATAATTTTGATATTCGTATATAAAAAAGGCGAAATTGTGGCGAAAATCCAACATTTTTTTGAATGAAGGGCAAGCGTGCTTTTCTATGCTATAATAAAAGACATCACGAAAAATAGAAGTATGAGGGGAAGCGTATAAATGGGAATTATTAAAAAGAAATCGTTTTGGCTAATGTTAGGGCTAGTTTTATTACTACTGAGTGCTTGTGGAAAAGATCCGCGAGAAGATATGATCCAATCGCTTGCAAAAGTTTCGAATATGAAACAGGGAGCGGGAACTTTTGAAATGAAGATCAAGGATCTGAAGTTGGGAGATACTTCTCAAAATTCTTCCGTTGCAATGGTAACTTCACAAATCAAGAATGCACGTATTTCCGGAGATTACATCAAAAACAATAAAGCGGCAGAGGTGAATATAAAACTTCAAGCAGCTGGACTAGAAATTCCATTTACATTAGTAGGAAATGGGAAAGATACCTATATCTCCACTGATTTCGTTCAACCAGTTGTCAAGATCGCGTCTAGTTTTGGACAGAATGTTCCTGTTAACGAAGCGCAATTGGAAAAAATCAAAGGCAAATATTTATCTCTTCAAGAAGTAAACAAACTTTCGCAAACAGAAACTAAGAATAACCAAATCGATCCAAAAACAGCAGAAGCTTTTGCCAAAGATTATCAAAAAGAAGTACGCGATTATTTGAAAAAATTGGATAAAAAATCATTTACTGTCGACGGCGACGTGATCACACATACTTTTGATAAGAAAGAAATGTTGGAAGTTGTCAAATTAGCTCAAAAAACAGCAGAATCTAAGAAAGAATACGCTGAATATAAGAAGCTATTTTCTGAGAAGGATTTCCAAAAAGCATTGGATACTTTCCAAAAACTAACACTTAAACTGTCGGTAAACAAAAAGACCGATAAAACAGATATGATCTACACTATCGTGCCAAAAGATCAACAAAGCTTAAAATCATTGGCACTTGAAATGACAGTAACACCAAGCAAATATAAAAAGGCGCCGGTAATGCCTAAAAAAGCAGATATTCTTTCTAACGAAGAATTCCAAAAACTGCTGAACCAGCCGAAACCACAAACACAAACGCAACCGCAAGTCAAAATTACAGATGAACAATTCAAACAAGTGTTGAACCAAATCAAACAAGTAAAAGCAACTGGGCAAACAATTGATGCTGCTAAGAAACAACAACTATTGCAAACGTATAAAGCTTATTTATCGGATGAACAGTATAAAGAACTTCGTACGGAGTTGGATAAATAATTCGAAAAGAGCTGACCTAATAAAAAACCAGAGAAACGAATCCGCTATGGATTGCTTCTCTGGTTTTTATTTATAGCTTAAACTTCCATAATGATCGGTAAGATCATTGGACGTCGTTTTGTTTTTTCGTATAAGAAAGGTTGTAGTGTATCGGTGATCTCGTTTTTGATCTCTGACCATTTGGAAGTTTGTTGTTCCATCACGTCTTTTAAGTGACGTTTCAAGATACTTTGCGCTTCGCCGATCAGATTACCGGATTCACGCATGTAGATAAAGCCGCGTGAGATAATATCTGGACCGGACATGATCTTCGAGTTTTTCATATCGATCGATACAACCACGATCACAAGACCTTCTTCGGAAAGCACATGGCGGTCGCGAAGTACGATGTTGCCGATGTCGCCAATACCGCTACCGTCAATATAGACGCTTGCTGCATGGATCTTACCAGCAAAACGAGCAGAATCAGCAGTCAATGCTAATACATCGCCATTACCAAGTACGAAACTGTTTTCAAGTGGAACTCCAGTCTCGAAGGCTGTTTCGGAGTGGATCTTTTGCATCCGGAATTCACCATGAATCGGCATGAAGTATTTCGGCTTCATCAATCGAAGCATCAATAATTGTTCTTGTTTACCACCGTGACCGGAAGCATGAATGTTATTGACTTTTCCGTGGATCACATCTGCGCCTGCTTGATAAAGCAAGTTGATCGTGCGGTTGACACTGATCGTGTTTCCTGGAATTGGAGAAGAGGAGAAGACCACCGTGTCATTAGGCTGGATCTGGATCTGTCGGTGTGTTCCATTAGCGATACGCGATAGCGCCGCCATTGGTTCTCCTTGACTTCCGGTACATAGAATCGTTACATTGCCGGCCGGTAAACGGTTCAACTGATGTGTGTCGATAAAGGTATCTTTAGGCGCTTGGATGTAGCCAAGTTGTCTGCCGATCTCGATCGCGGAATCCATACTTCTACCAAAAACAGCAATTTTGCGTCCTGCTTCGATCGAAGCTTCGACGACTTGTTGCAAGCGATACATATTGGAAGCAAAGGTAGCAAAAATAATTCGGCCTTCCACATCACGGAAGATATTTTTGATACTTTCACCCACGACACGTTCGCTTAATGAGAAAGTAGGCACTTCTGCGTTGGTACTGTCTGAAAGGAGGCAAAGTACTCCTTCTTTTCCGATTTCCGCCATTTTTGTCAAATTAGCAGGTTCGCCCACCGGTGTGAAATCAAACTTGAAGTCACCTGTATGCACGATATTACCAGAAGGTGTCTTCACAACGACCCCATAAGCATCTGGGATACTGTGCGTAGTCCGGAAGAAAGACACGCTTGTTTTCCGGAATTTAAATACATCATCTTCTTCAAATTCATAGATCTTTGCTTGACGCAAAAGACCATGTTCTTCCAATTTGTTACGGATAAGCGCACTGGCTAATTTACCGGCATAGATCGGAATATTCAGTTCGCGGAGTAAATAGGGGACTCCGCCGATATGGTCTTCGTGACCATGGGTAATGAAAAGACCTTTGATCTTTTCTTTGTTTTTTACGATATAGCTATAATCAGGAATTACATAATCAATCCCAAGTAGCTCATCTTCCGGGAACTTGATCCCAGCATCGATAAGAATGATCTCATCTTGAAATTGTACGCCATACGTATTTTTCCCGATTTCGCCCAGACCGCCCAAAGCGAAAACAGCTGTTTCATTATTCTTCACAAATTTCATAAAAACTTATTTCTCCCACAATTTAAAATCAGGTTGGGATTTTTCATATTCTAAATGTGCATCGCTCAATTTCTCGATGAATTCGATATGAAAATCTTGGGCTGCTAAGATTTGGCGTACTTCTACTTCGCTTTCAGCCTCAATATAGATGGATTGCGTGTTTTCGCGGACTGGCGTTTCACTGTTTGTTACTTGATAAAATACTTTAAAAATCATTATATTCGCTCCTTTAAAATAAAAAAATTGATTGGAAAACAAATCTTTATCCCCAATGTAAAAATCTGTTTCGTTCGCTTAGTCATTAAAATATAGAAATCGGACGTCTGATGATAGAAAAAAGACAAAGTTAAAGTGAAGTAAGCAACTAGCTTTCGTTTCCATGCGCTTACAGTTCCGTCATTTAACAGATTATAGATAGTAATTAAGACAAAATGACAGAGTATTTTTTCAAAAATAAAAAGCCATTTCGTAAAATTAACATCTCTTTTTCATGTGGTTAATGGGTAAAACAAATTCCGAACTATATCCTTGCTATCTAATATACCACAAATTCGCAGAAAAGCTACTACAAACCATTTAATTTCTTGAAAAGAGTGGAAGAATTCTTTTTTTTACATGCTTTTTTAGGCGGATTTTGAAATGCCTAAAAAAAATTTGATATTACTTTTTAGGATGAAAAGCAAAAATAAACGATATTTTATTAATGTAGATAAAATAAGTGCCCCATCTAACGTTTAAAAGTTTATTAAAAAAATTTAGCTTTTAAAAAAATTTGATTTATCACGAAAAAAGGAAAGATATATCGCTTTTGCTCAGTGGGATACAATGTGCTACAATGCTTTTAATAACAGCGTTTTGCTCACTTTTTAAGAACAACGATTGCTTAAAAGGATAAGCATAGGTTGAAAATAAATAAGTGTTCATAAATAGTTATTTTATTCCTGTCACATTTCTAATCGATCATCATAGAAGGAGTTGGATAAAATGAAAAAATGGAGCGGTAGCCTTTTGATTTGTATGTTGCTAATTGGTGGCTTGCCAGTTACTACTCAAGCCGCAAACGGATATAATACTTACCCGGGTAATCATAAATTAAAAGGCGGGGTCGGCAATTATGGTAAAAATAGATGTTATTTTTGGATTCATCCTGATACTTATATGAAAAGGAGTGATCAGCGATGAAAAAAAGATATCTATTGATTGGTATTGGAATGAGTTTTTTACTATTAGTAGGCTGTGGAAAGACTGAAGCAAAAATAGAACAGGCTCCCAAAAAAGCAAGTCTAACGGCAGAGATATTACAGAAAAAACCTGAAATGATAGGCAGTTCACCATGCTATATCGGAGACGCTTCTACTATAAAAAAACAGCTATTTAATGAGTATTCGGATACATCAGGGATAGCCGTTATTGGGAA
This sequence comes from Listeria grayi, assembly GCF_900638015.1. Classification (NCBI taxonomy): domain Bacteria; kingdom Bacillati; phylum Bacillota; class Bacilli; order Caryophanales; family Listeriaceae; genus Listeria; species Listeria grayi. The sequence goes on along the minus strand of NZ_LR134483.1, from coordinate 1,844,912 downwards.
AGTGACTGCTACTGAATCGATTCTTATCCAAGAAAGAAACTTTAAGGTCCCTCAAACTAAGATAACCTTATTAGTGACTAAAGTTTTGACCCAATCAGGTAAGGGGCTTGAAAACAAGAAAATCACTATTCTTGAAAGTGCAGGTTATGATAAACAAACCAACGAACTGCATCTTTCAGAAGGTACCATGCCAACTGAAAAAAATACGGATGTTGCCTATGTTATTGGGAAGGGAACCGATTATATCAAGGAAGAACATTATTTCCCCTCATATGGTGCACGTTCCACCTTCATCAAACAAGGAAACACTTACAAAATCAAAAAGCCAGTAGATGTGGAAAACTACAAAGTAAAACGCGATTATGGCGCTGACAGCAAAAAAGGAAACGAAACATTAAATAAAGAAATGAACGAATTGATAGAGAAAAATAAATAATAGCGCAAAAAACTAGGTTGCCTATTTCTTCGTAAGAGGAAGAAATAGGCAACCTAGTTTTTATTTTCCTCACAAAAGTCCGCGCCGCCTATCGTTTTTCGCTGCTTATTCTGCTATACTTAACCATAGAAAAAGAATCAAAGCAAAGGAGAGACACATGACTAAAATCGTATTTTTTGATGTGGACGGAACATTGCTGAATGAAGAAAAGCAGCTTCCGGAATCCACGAAAGCCGCTGTTCGCTTATTACAAGAAAATGGCATTTATGTAGCGATTTCCACTGGGAGGGCACCATTTATGCTAGAGGCGTTGTGCAAAGAGCTGGATATTCGCTCGTATGTTTGTTTTAATGGACAGTACGTTGTATTTGAAGGGGAAGCAGTGTATACGAAACCACTTCCGCAAGAATCGCTGGAGAGATTGATCGCAGATGCGACAGAACATGATCATCCGATTGTTTTTTCGGCGGTGGATGAAATGCGTGTGAACTTACCTGACCACAACAGTGTCCATCAAGGAATGAGCTCACTAAAACTTAGCTATCCAAAAGTAGATGCTAGCTTTTACAAAGGCAGTGAAATTTATCAATGCTTATTGTTTTGTACAGAGGAATATGACCATTATTATACGGAAAAATTCCCACAATACCGTTTCTTACGCTGGCATGAGTCATCGGTCGATGTTTGTCCAGCTAACGGATCAAAAGCTGTGGGCATAAGAGAAGCAATCCGGAAATTAGGGTTTTCGATGGAAGATACCTATGCTTTCGGTGATGGGCTGAACGATATCGATATGCTGCAGGAAGTAGGGTGCGGCGTTGCGATGGGGAATGCACGACCAGAAGTGAAGGAAGTAGCGGATTACATTACATCTCACGTGGATGAAGATGGTATATGGAACGCTTTGAAACATTTTAAATTGATCTAAAAAAAGCAGCTTGAAACCGAATGGCGTTCGATTTCAAGCTGCTTTTTAGCCGATAACATCCACATCTGGTGGCAATGCATTCGGATTTTTGTCATTGATATGATCGTAAAACATCACACCGTTCAAATGATCGATCTCGTGCTGAACAACGATCGCCGGGTAGCTTTTAAGGCGAAGCTTGATCGGATTGCCGTCTTCATCAAAAGCTTCGATCGTGACGCGCTCTTTCCGAACGACGAAGCCGGGAACTTCCCGGTCGACAGATAAACAGCCTTCGCCGCCAGCAAGGCAAGCTTCCTGCACGGAATGACTGCGGATTTTAGGGTTATAAAGCGTGTAGCTGTAGGTGCGGTCTTCATCCTCGATATGGATGGCAATGATACGTTTTAAAACTGCTAATTGCGGAGCAGCAAGACCCACGCCACCGCGTAAACCGTATTTTTCAGCAATTTCTTCATCTTGGCTATTTTTTAAAAAAGTGAGCATTTCGCGTCCTAATTCTTTCTCCTCTTGAGAAAGGGGGAACGTTACTTCGTCTGCAACTTTGCGAAGTGCTGGATGCCCCTCGCGAACGATATCGTCCATCGTAAGCATAATTATTCTCTCCTGTCTTTTGTTAAACTACAATTATTTTAGCAGACCTTTTGAAAAAAATAAATAAATTAAGTTAGAAAGGGAAATAATCGGGTAATTAAAAAGGCGAACCTTTTTCGGGAGGTATTCTGTTATCATTCGTTATATAGGTGATTCTCTTTTTACTAAAGTTTGTGAATTCACAAACTTTAGTAAAAAGACTTCATCCCTTCAAAGGAATGTGTTTTATTGCCGTATGAAGCTTATTGTATAACAGATACGATTTTGAACAGCGGTTTTTAATACAGTGCAAAAATGCGAATGATTGGGTTTGCAAAGCGAATGTAAGCGATAGTTTTTTGTGAGCCCTCTTGTTGACTTCCCATTAATTGTGGTGTAAATTATAAGAGAAGATTGGTGTGTATTAATAATAAGACGCGATTTGATTAAAACAGAATGTAATGCGTTTTGCTTAAAAACGTACTTTTGTGCTGCGTGATTATGTGAAAAAAGCTCATTTCACAAAAAGGGTTGAGTGTTTTCGCATGAAACGACCTTGCAGCAACATTCTATTTCAATAGTTAAACGCATTGGAATGCGTCTTTGCTAGTATACACAATCAGGAAAGTCAGAGATAACTTGAGGCATACGGATTGCTACTTTTTTCTGTGATTGCTTGAAGCAGTGCTCTGTATAACTTGTTAATAAGGAAAGGAAGAGATACAAAATGGCTTCTAAAGCGAAGAAGGCAGTTATTGATGTAAAGAAACAGTTTGATACCGTTGGCAAGCAATTTGAAATGGTTCAAATCTTAAATGAAAAAGGGGAAGTCGTGAGTCCAGACTTAATGCCTGACTTAACGGACGACCAATTAGTAGAATTAATGACACGCATGGTTTGGACACGCGTACTTGATCAACGTTCGATCTCATTGAACCGTCAAGGACGTTTAGGTTTCTATGCGCCAACTGCAGGTCAAGAAGCAAGTCAACTAGCAAGCCACTATGCGCTTGAAAAACAGGACTACATCCTTCCAGGATACCGTGATGTGCCACAATTGATCTGGCACGGACTACCATTGACAAAAGCATTCTTATTCTCACGCGGACACTTTGTAGGGAACCAATTCCCAGATGATTTGAACGTGCTTTCTCCACAAATCATCATCGGCGCACAAATCGTACAAGCTGCAGGCGTTGCACTAGGTCTTAAAAAACGTAAAAAAGATGCTGTCGTAATCACGTATACTGGTGACGGTGGTTCTTCTCAAGGGGACTTCTATGAAGGAATGAACTTTGCAGGTGCTTATCATGCTCCAGCGATCTTTGTTGTTCAAAACAACATGTTTGCGATCTCAACTCCTCGTGAAAAACAAACTGCTGCCGTAACATTGGCTCAAAAAGCAGTAGCAGCTGGTATCCCAGGCGTACAAGTAGATGGAATGGATCCGTTAGCAGTTTACGCGGTTACTAAATTCGCCCGTGAACGCGCAGTAGCAGGTGACGGCCCAACATTGATCGAAACGATGACTTATCGTTATGGTCCACACACACTTTCTGGTGATGATCCAACTCGTTACCGTACAAAAGATCTTGACAGCGAGTGGGAATTGAAAGATCCAATCGTTCGTTTCCGTACTTTCCTTGAAGGTAAAGGTCTTTGGAACGAAGAAAAAGAAAATGAAGTAATCGAAAAAGCAAAAGAAGAAATCAAAACAGCGATCAAAGAAGCAGACGCAACACCAAAACAAAAAGTTACGGATCTTCTTAAAAATATGTATGAAGTACCAACTGCTCCAATCAAAGAGCAACTGGCAATTTATGAAGCGAAGGAGTCGAAATAATCATGGCGCAAAAAACAATGATTCAAGCGATTACAGATGCGCTTGCAGTTGAACTTAAAAATGATGAAAACGTCTTAGTATTCGGTGAAGACGTTGGTAAAAATGGCGGAGTTTTCCGTGCAACAGAAGGCTTGCAAGAACAATTCGGCGAAGATCGTGTATTCGATACACCACTTGCTGAATCCGGTATCGGTGGTCTTGCGATCGGTCTTTCTTTAGAAGGGTTCCGTCCGGTTGCTGAAATCCAATTCTTTGGTTTTGTATTTGAAGTAATGGATTCTGTAGCAGGTCAATTAGCTCGTATGCGTTACCGTACTGGTGGCACTCGTAATGCTCCAGTCGTAATCCGTGCGCCATTCGGCGGTGGTGTTCATACTCCTGAACTTCATGCTGATAACTTGGAAGGTTTGATTGCGCAATCCCCAGGTCTTAAAGTAGTTATCCCATCGACACCTTATGATGCAAAAGGATTATTGATCTCCGCGATCCGCGACAATGACCCAGTTGTTTTCTTAGAACACATGAAATTATACCGTTCATTCCGTGAAGAAGTTCCGGATGAAGAATATACAGTAGAAATCGGTAAAGCTGCTGTTCGCCGTGAAGGTACAGACGTAACGATTGTTACTTACGGTGCAATGGTTCAAGAATCTCTAAAAGCAGCAGAAGCTTTAGAAAAAGAAGGCGTATCTGTAGAAGTAATCGACTTGCGTACAGTAAGTCCGATCGATACAGACACGATCGTTGCTTCTGTTAAGAAAACCAACCGTGCTGTTGTTGTTCAAGAAGCGCAAAAACAAGGCGGAGTTGCTGCAAACGTGGTTGCTGAAATCAACGACCGTGCAATTCTTTCCCTAGAAGCTCCTGTTATGCGAGTTACAGCTCCAGACAGTATCTTCCCATTCTCGCAAGCAGAAACAGTTTGGCTTCCAAACCACAATGATATTATTGAACGCGTAAAAGAAGTCATTGCTTTCTAATGTAAGCAAATCGGATTATATACTTGCAGTAGGGATTCGTTCCTTACTGCAAGTCCCTATAAACAGAAGACTTTCGGGCAAAGCAATTTGAACAAATAATAGGAGGCTAATATATAATGGCATATTCATTTAAATTACCGGATATTGGTGAAGGTATCCATGAGGGCGAAATCGTAAAATGGTTCGTTAAACCAGGCGATAAAGTAGAAGAAGATCAAGCAATCTTTGAAGTACAAAACGATAAATCCGTAGAAGAAATCACTTCTCCAGTAGACGGAACAGTCAAAGAGATCTTAGTGGAAGAAGGAACAGTTGCAACAGTTGGTCAATCATTGATCACTTTTGATGGCGTGGAAGGTCACGAAAATGACGAAGAAGCTGCTCCAGCTCCAGCACAAGAAGAAAAAGCAGAAGCTCCTGCAGCGGCACCAGCTGGCGGTTCTGGCATTTATGAATTCAAATTACCGGATATCGGTGAAGGAATCCATGAAGGCGAAATCGTAAAATGGTTCGTTAAACCAGGCGACAAAGTAGAAGAAGATCAAGCAATCTTTGAAGTGCAAAATGATAAATCCGTAGAAGAAATCACTTCTCCAGTAGACGGAACAGTCAAAGAGATCTTAGTAGAAGAAGGAACAGTTGCAACAGTCGGTCAAGGACTTGTAACCTTTGAAGGCGAGTTTGAAAACGAAACTTCCCATGCTTCTACGCCGGAATCTCCTGCTGATACTGCAGAACTTGAGAAAAATGATGCTGCGAATGTCGGCGCTACAGCTACAGAAAACAAAGTCGCTAAAAAAGATCCAAACGGTATCGTGATCGCAATGCCATCTGTTCGTAAATATGCACGTGAACAAGGTGTAGATATTACCCAAGTTGGCGGCAGCGGCAAAAACAACCGTATCCTAAAAGCAGACATTGACGCATTTGCAAATGGCGGAGCTACTGCTACATCTGAAAATACATCTACTGCTAAATCGACAACTGATGAAAAAGTGGAAGAACCAACTGCAGCTAAATCAAAACAAGCAGCACCATCTGGTGATGCATACCCTGAAACACGCGAAAAACTTTCGCCAACACGTCGTGCGATCGCAAAAGCAATGGTCAACTCAAAACACACTGCCCCACATGTTACATTGATGGACGAAATCGAAGTAACTGCTCTTATGGCGCACCGCAAACGTTTCAAAGAAGTGGCAGCAGAAAAAGGTATCAAGCTGACTTTCTTGCCATACGTGGTAAAAGCTTTAGTAGCAACATTGCGTGAATTCCCTGTTCTTAACACAACAATGGATGACAAAACAGAAGAATTAGTGTACAAACACTACTTTAACGTAGGTATTGCAGCAGATACAGACCACGGTCTATATGTTCCTGTAATCAAAAATGCTGATCAAAAATCTGTCTTCGCGATTTCTGATGAAATCAATGAATTAGCTGGTAAAGCACGTGACGGAAAACTGACTGCAGACGAAATGCGTCACGGTTCTGCAACGATTTCCAACATTGGTTCTGCTGGTGGACAATGGTTCACTCCAGTTATCAACTACCCAGAAGTTGCTATTCTAGGCGTTGGACGCATTGCACAAAAACCAATCGTAAAAGATGGCGAAATTGTAGCGGCTCCAGTACTAGCATTATCATTAAGCTTCGATCACCGTGTGATTGACGGCGCAACAGCTCAAAAAGCAATGAACAATATCAAACGGTTATTGAATGACCCAGAATTATTACTAATGGAGGCGTAAAATTATGGTAGTAGGAGATTTTCCAGAAGAACGCGATACAATCGTTATTGGTGCCGGCCCTGGTGGCTATGTAGCTGCAATCCGCGCTGCACAACTTGGTCAAAAAGTAACAATTATTGAAAAAGCAAATTATGGCGGTGTCTGCTTGAATGTTGGATGTATTCCTTCTAAAGCACTTATTACGATCGGTCACCGTTTCAAAGAAGCTAACCATTCCGCAAACATGGGGATCAATGCAGACAATGTCAGCCTTGATTTCACTAAAGCACAAGAATGGAAAGGTAGCGTTGTAAACAAACTTACTGGAGGCGTTAAAGCGCTTCTTAAAAAGAATAAAGTTGAAATGGTAGAAGGCGAAGCATTTTTCGTTGATGAACATTCTTTACGTGTTATTCACCCGGATTCTGCCCAAACGTATACATTCAACAACGTTATCGTAGCAACTGGATCTCGTCCAATCGAAATCCCAGGTTTCAAATTCGGTAAACGTGTACTAAGTTCTACTGGTGCACTTGCCCTTACAGAAGTTCCGAAAAAATTAGTTGTCATCGGTGGTGGCTATATCGGTACAGAACTTGGCGGAGCATTTGCCAACCTTGGAACAGACCTTACTATTCTTGAAGGTGGTCCAGAAATCTTACCAACTTATGAAAAAGACATGGTTTCGCTTGTGAAACGCAATTTGAAAGACAAAAACGTAGAAATCGTAACAAAAGCACTCGCAAAATCTGCTGAAGAAACAGAAAACGGTGTGAAAGTTACTTACGAATCTAACGGCGAAACAAAAGAAATCGAAGCAGATTACGTGTTAGTAACAGTAGGTCGTCGTCCAAATACAGACGAACTAGGCTTAGAACAAGCAGGCGTTAAATTAAACGAACGTGGCTTGATCGAAGTTGACAAACAAGGCCGTACAAACGTATCTAACATCTTTGCGATCGGCGATATCGTACCTGGCGTTCCTTTGGCTCACAAAGCTAGCTACGAAGCTAAAATTGCTGCAGAAGCAATTTCCGGCGAAAAATCCGAAATCGATTATAACGCACTTCCAGCAGTAGTATTCAGTGATCCTGAACTTGCTACAGTTGGTTTGACAGAAAAAGAAGCAAAAGAAAAAGGTATCGATGCAAAAGCAGCTAAATTCCCATTCGGTGGTAATGGACGTGCGCTTTCGCTAGATGCTCCAGAAGGATTTGTGCGTTTAGTGACTCGTAAATCCGATGGTTTGGTTATCGGTGCTCAAGTTGCTGGAATGAACGCTTCTGATATTATCTCAGAAATCGGTCTAGCAATTGAAACTGGCGTAACTGCAGAAGATATTGCGTTGACTATCCATGCGCATCCGTCTCTTGGCGAATTGACAATGGAAGCAGCTGAACTTGCATTAGGACGTCCAATCCACATTTAATACAAAGAAAACGCTATTCTATTTAGAATAGCGTTTTCTTCTATAAAAAAACTATCTGTTTAAGAAAAAAAGGCGTATAATGACAAAGTAGGTCTAAAATCAGAAATCAACTAGGTGAGAATATGGGAAAAAATGTATCAATCGGTAAAAAAATCACATTTTGGGTTGTTTATCTAGTAGCTGCAGTTTGTTTTGTGTTGACGATCATCGCTTTCTTTATTGGTTTTCTGCATCATTTACATGACACAGGCGGTTGGCGATCCGTTATCGAGATCTTGGCAACACCGATCACTGGCTTTTTGAAAATGACAAAGGGCGTTATTGAGAAATCATTTTTTGAAATGCTGCTTTTAGTCGTTGTAAGCTATATCATGCCAATCTTGTTTATTGTTTTCACATCATTATTAAAGAAAAGACGCCAACTCGAAGACTAAAAAAACCTTTATGGTTTTTTTTTTTTGCTTTTAATAGCGAAAAACCAACAAATCTGGAATACTATCTTTCCCGCTAGGAACTGCTTTTTAGAGCAATTCATTGTATAAATAAAAATCGCCATGCTACAATAAAGACTAGAGAAGGAGGCTTGCTATGAGAGACGCGTTGAAAATAGCCATTATTGGCAAAGACCCTGCTATACCTTTATTATTACAAGCGTTGCTGCGTTGGGATCAGCGAACGGCGATCAGTGTCGTCGATGAGGCCTATCGTCCAGCAGTTAGCGATTATGCGTTTAGTCAGTACTACCATTCCAGAGCGATAATTCAGGGAACCACCTATGCGACCTGCAAAGAAGCAGAGATCGCGATCTTCTTTCAAGAAGAAATGAATGACCTTGATCTTTCAGAAAATCTGGAACTGCTTCAGTCGAAAGTGAAAAAGATGATGCAAAGCGGTTTTTATGGAAAAGTAATTGTGGCAACGAAGTATAGTAATGAAGCGGCTAGCGAGATCAAACGGCTTTCTGGGCTGCCGGCTCAGAATATCATCGCCATCGGGACTTTGCTCTTGACTAGATTCGTGCAGTTTCAATTAGCAACCAAATTTCAAGTGTCTTCCGAAAATGTACACAGCTATGTGATCGGAGATAGTGAAGCACATACTTTGCCGCTATGGAGCAGAAGTTATATCGGTGTAAAACCACTGCTGACCTATATCGCCGAACAAAATGAGCTGTTTTCACCAGGCGACTTGCAACAACTGGAACAAAATCTGGCGGATGTCACTGCGCTTGATCAGCTGTCGTTTGGAATGGAATCGGCACTCGTATTTGGAATCACCGAGATTTTGGAAGCGATCGCTTTCGATCAATCGAAAGTTTTAACTGTCGGAATTGAGGTAAACACTAAATATGCAGTTCCCGAGCCATTGTTTCTGAGCCTTCCTGCTGTTATTGCAAAAGAAGGGGTCAAAAACGTATTAGAGATCAAGTTATCCGAACAAGAACAGAAAAATTTAGATCAGATTGTCGCTGCCCATTTGGCAAATCCAATATGGAGTGGCAAGGAGGGGGAAGGAACTCATGGAATATAGCTATCCGATCGACCCGGAGTGGACGAGAGAAGAAATCACAGAAGTAGTAGCTTTCTTAGCAGTGATCGAGCAGGCGTATGAAGCAGGCGCGAGTGTCGCTGAAATCAAAGAAAGGTATGCCCGTTTTAAAAACGTGGTCCCCTCTAAAGGTGAAGAAAAACAAATCGGGAACCAATTTGAAGACGCTAGCGGTTATTCCATCTACCGCGTGATGAAAGAAGTGAAAGATGCTTCCACCAGCTACATCAAAATGCGTCCTTAATTAAAGGAGGAAATAAACATGGATATAAGTCAAATCAAAGCAAATGAAGTAGATGCAAAAACAGGGATTCATATTGGCAGAGAAGATGCTCCCGTCAAGGTGATCTCATTCGTCAATTTAAGATGCCCGTTCTGCCGCCAGTGGCAAGATAAATCACGCGAGGTGATCGCTGAATTTATCGAAGAAGGTAAAATCGAATTGATCGTGAAACCTTTTGATAAAGAAAAAGAAAGCTTACAGCGCGGTAACGTAACACATCGTTATTTGGATTATGAAAATCCGAAAATCGCGCTACAACAAATAGAAGAAATCTATAACACGCAAGATGATTGGGGAAGTCTACCACTTGATGAAGTCGGTGGCTACATGGAGCAAACACTAGGCTATACGGAGAAAAACAACCAATCTGCAGCAGAAAAAATCGTGGAAGAAGCAAACCGCGCCAACATCGTTTTCGTACCAACTGTCATCGTCGGGGAATACATTTTCGATGAACATATTGAACCGAAAGAACTGGCGAATCTGTTGGATAAAGAAGTAGAAAAATCGAAGGCATAAGAAAAAGCAGCCCGATACTCTTTAAAAGAGCGGGCTGCTTTTTTATGTCAAAAGAACTTTCTTCTCCAGAAAATAAAGGTAACGATACCAGCGATCCCAAAAGAAATGCCGAGTGTCAGCATCCAAGAGAATGGGAAATTGTCTAATGGCAAAGCCACATTCATGCCGTAAAAACTGAAAACCATTGTCGGGATCGTTAAAATGATCGTAAAGGAAGTTAGGAACTTCATGACAACGTTCATATTATTGGAAATGATCGAAGCATAAGCATCCATCATGCCACTCAGGATATTGGAATGGACTTCTGCCATTTCGATACCTTGTCGATTTTCAATGATAACATCTTCTAAGAGATCTTGATCCTCTTCGTACATTTTCACGATATTTTGCCGCATCATTTTGTCCAAAATAAGCTTATTGGATTTCAGTGCGGTCACAAAGTAAACCAAACTTTTTTCGATCCCCATCAAATCGTATAGTTGTTTATTCTTCATCGAAACGTGCAATTCTTTTTCGATTTCATCAGTTTGCCGGTTCAAACGTTTTAGATGGCGCAAGAACTGAGTCGAGATCATATATTGGATCTGCAAAGCGAATCGTGTCTTCATGTGGGAATAAAACCCTTTGATGCGTTTTCGGATAAAAGATTGGATAATGGAAGACTCTACCGTACAAATGGTAAAAAAATAATCTTTTGTCAGAATAATACCAAGCGGCAGTGTTTCAAACGATGCGTAATGAATGTCGTCCTCATCGACAATTGGAAAATCGGAAATAATCAATACAGAATCTGTATCATCATCCCGTTCGATCCGGGCACTTTCATCTTTATCGAGTGAATCCTCCAAGAATTCAAGCGGGATATCATATTGTTCCGCTAATTGGTTGATTTCTTCCGAGGTGGGAGCAACGATGTTGATCCAAGCGCCTCTAGAAGCTACTTCTACTTCTTCAAGTTGTCCTTGTTCATTAGATTTGAAAATTTGGTGCATGACCAATACCTCCTTTTTTAGGCAGGCAGGCTTTCCACCATTTGTAACGTGAAAATATCGCCTGCCTTATTACTTCGATGTGGTTCAGGTTCATTAATGATATGCTGGGCTTTTTCCACGTTCTTTCATCTCCTTTGATATAGAAAATACTCACAACCAATTAATTATAACGATTTTTCACAGATTTGTATAGCCTTGATTTTTATTGGAAGGCATCTTTATAAAAAGGTAGTAGTTTTGTAAGGACGGACTTGATTTCTTCCGTGCAAGCAGAGCCGGAATGGATCTTTTTATCAGTCGGCTGATAAATTTTTCCGATCAGGAATTCTCCTTTTTTCACGTCACGAAAACGGCGCAGTGTTTTTTCTAAGGCAGCCTGTTCTAATGGGAAAGTTTTTCTTTCCGTGTGATCTGGAGAAATCGAAAAATCAGCTGGTAATGCTAAGAAATCAGTTTCTGATTTTAAATAGTTATCAGCGATAAATGTCCGTTCCTCGTTTTCATAAATAAATGCAAGCCAGACAAATAAGTATTCATCGTATAAACCTACTTGGAAATGCGGATGTTTCTTATATCCGCGTTTATCATGGCCGATCGCCAGCCATGTGCTGTCAGGCGGATTAACGGAGCGGCGTGCATGTTTTGCGATATGCAAATACATGGGCACAGCTAATTCTTTCTCTAAAAAAGAAGTCAGCTCATCTCCAAGAGTTTGAAATTTTGGTTGGATATTTTGGCGGATAGCCTCCATGCGATTATCGAGTCCAGGGAGCTGCATTGCTTTGAAATCATCATTTGTAAAACCTTTAAAAGTCATTTAGCCACTTTCCTTTCTTATTTACTATTTTCTATTATACGAAACATTCGCTGTTTATAAAAGAAATCCCTTTTAAGCCAAACCAGAAGATAAAAGCAACGATCTGTGATAAAATAAACATTACGAAGCAATGATTAAGGAGCGAAACTAATGAATAAAGCGCTAATCGAAGAACTCGTAGTAGAGTGGATAAAAGAAGCTGCCCAAAAAATAAAAGATTCCTTTCAAAATGAGTTGGAGATCGATCAAAAATCAGGACGCAACGATCTGGTCACAAATATGGATAAAGAAACAGAAACTTTTTTTGTGGAAAAAATCAAGGAGCATTTCCCAGACCATCGTGTTTTCGGGGAGGAAGGTATCGCCGAGAAACTAGAAGACCTAGCAGGTGTAGTTTGGATCATCGACCCGATCGATGGCACCCTGAATTTTGTTTTGCAGCAACGCGACTTTGCAATCTCGATCGCGATCTATGTGGATGGAGTGGGCGAACTGGCTTACATTTATGATGTAGAGCGCGAAGAATTATATACAGGCGAGCGCGGAAAAGGTGCTTACTTGAATGGGAAAAAGATCCCGCCACTGGACAAAAACAAAACATTGGACGATCTTTTGCTGATCATCAATCAAAGCACGCTTTATCATTATCCGGAACTTCGCAAAGCGATCAGCCGTTCGCGGGGGCTGCGTCTCCAAGGAGCGGCCACACTGGAATTCATGTCCGTTGCGACAGGAAGAGCAGGCGCTTATGTGTCCCGGACGCTGCAGCCATGGGACATTGCTGCAGGGAAGATCATCGCCGGTGAGATCGGAGCGATCGTTACCCGGATGGATGGAACGGAAATCGATATGCTGACAGGCGGAACGATCGTAGTAGCCAGTCCGAAAATACATGAAGAGCTAGTGCAAAACTATCTTTCTTGATTTATTTTCAAAAAACAGTGCCAAAACAAAAGCAATATGATATAATAGGTAGGTTGATTAAAACACTATGTTAAGCAGAGGAAAATCATGACATTTTCCTCTTTATTTGGATATATCAAAATGACAGGAATATGAAAGTTCTTTAGGAGGAATTTAGAAAGTGAATTTAAGAGAAGATATTCGTAATGTTGCAATTATTGCCCACGTTGACCATGGTAAAACTACCTTAGTAGATGAGTTACTAAGTCAATCCGGTACATTCAGTGATCATGAACAAGTAGAAGAACGCGCAATGGACAGCAACGCCATTGAAAAAGAACGCGGAATCACGATTTTAGCAAAAAATACTGCTATCAACTACAAAGGTACACACATCAATATCTTAGATACACCTGGACACGCCGATTTCGGTGGCGAAGTAGAACGTATCATGAAAATGGTTGACGGTGTTGTATTAGTAGTAGATGCTTATGAAGGAACAATGCCGCAAACACGTTTTGTACTGAAAAAAGCATTGGAACAACACTTGCGTCCGTTAGTAGTTGTTAATAAGATCGACCGTCCTTCTGCTCGTCCAGAGGAAGTCGTAGATGAGATCTTAGAATTATTTATCGAATTAGGTGCAGATGACGAGCAATTGGAATTCCCAGTTGTTTATGCTGCTGCTGTAAATGGAACAAGCTCTTTGAGCGCTGACCCTAAGGATCAACAAAAAACAATGGAACCGATTTTCGATCTAATCATCAATCACGTTCCAGCACCAGTGGACAATAGCGATGAACCACTTCAATTCCAAGTATCCTTACTTGATTATAACGACTATGTTGGTCGTATCGGTATCGGCCGTATCTTCCGTGGGACGATGGCAGTTGGTCAATCGGTATCTCTGATCAAATTAGACGGGACCGTCAAAAATTTCCGTGTTACAAAAATGTTCGGTTTCTTAGGATTGAAACGTGTGGAGATCCAAGAAGCAAAAGCAGGGGATCTAGTAGCTGTTTCCGGTATGGAAGACATTTTCGTCGGTGAAACCGTAACACCAGCTGATCACCAAGACGCTTTACCGGTACTTCGCATCGACGAACCAACACTGCAAATGACTTTCGTAACGAATAACAGTCCTTTCGCAGGTCGCGAAGGGAAACATGTTACTTCCCGTAAAATCGAAGAACGCTTACTTGCAGAATTGCAAACAGACGTAAGTTTACGTATCGACCCAACAGATTCTCCTGATGCTTGGACAGTTTCCGGACGTGGCGAGTTGCATTTATCGATCTTGATCGAAAACATGCGTCGTGAAGGTTACGAACTGCAAGTTTCGAAACCAGAAGTAATCATTCGTGAAATCGATGGTGTGAAATGTGAACCGGTTGAACGCGTGCAAGTCGATATCCCAGAAGAATATATGGGTGGCGTAATGGAATCCCTTAACTCACGTAAAGGGGAAATGCAAGACATGATCAACGATGGTTCTGGACAGATCCGCTTGATTTTCCATGTTCCTTCTCGTGGCTTGATTGGTTATACAACAGAATTCCTTTCCTTAACACGTGGATACGGAATCATCAACCATACATTTGACAGCTACCAACCTATCCAAAAAGGCCGTGTCGGCGGACGTAGTCGTGGTGTACTTGTTTCCATGGAAACTGGTAAAACAACGACTTACGGTATCATGCAGGTGGAAGACCGCGGAACGATCTTTGTAGAACCGGGTACTGATATTTATGAAGGTATGATCGTCGGCGAAAACAACCGCGAAGGGGATATCGCTGTCAACGTTGTTCGAGCTAAACAAATGACTAACGTTCGTTCTGCGAATAAAGATCAAACAAACGTTATCAAAAAACCACGTATCTTGACATTAGAAGAATCTTTGGAATTCTTGAATGACGATGAGTATTGTGAAGTTACACCAGAAAGCATTCGTCTGCGTAAGAAGATCCTTAACAAAAATGAACGTGAAAAAGCAGCAAAACGCTCTAAAACAAACGATTAATCATTGGAAATCAAAGAGTCCTGTAGCTAGTTTACAGGGCTCTTTTTTTAAAAACACTAAAGAAAATGTAAAGAATTAAACACATAACTGACATAATATTGTAATCTTAGGTTAAATCTGCTATATTAAGATTAAGAGAAAGGTGGGAATACAATGAAAAAAGCGATAACACTTGCAAGTACGTTGATTATTGTTGCCATGTTAGCGGCATGTGGAAATACGGACAAAAGTGAAAATAATGGGGATAAAAAAGAAACTGCCAAAACGACAACGAGTCAGGCAGTAAAAGAAAAGAAAAACACCGAGAAAAAAGCAGATTCCGACAAACAAACTACAACTAAAAAAGAAACTTCTGATAAAGATAACAAATCGGATCAATCTACGACAACAGGGACGAAAACTCCGACTACTAAGAAAGAAGAACCTACAAAAGAAGCGCCAGCTAAAAAGCCAGCCACACCAAAAGATTCTTCAAAAACAACAAAAGGAGCATTTTCATTGTCTCCAGAAGGATTTAAAGTTTCGAACGTAGCACCGATCCTCGGTGGAAATGTTACTAATATCTATGTCAACAGCGACGCTAGCTTCGTCAAGATATTCCGTAATTTAACGATCACGATCAACCAAGTGAAAGCAGAAAAACTGACAGCACCAACGAAAAAAGCACCGGCTAGCGATCCGCAAAGCTACTTGAATGGTAAAAACGGTTATGTCGTAACACTCGATGTATCGATCCAAAACCGCAGTAATAAAGATGTTATCTACAAAGCGAACGAGATCAGCTTGATGAATGCTTCCAAATCGGTTGGAGGCAGCTTAGATAATTTTGTACCGGATGCTTACAAATTGGTAGGAAGCAAAAAAGATCCATTTGTATTCGCACCGCATAAGACTGCTCGCGGACTTGTGACATTCACAATGGATGAAGCTACTTATGATTCGATCAAAAACAATACGAAAATCGGAGTACTGAACCCTGATGATTTCGACAACACATTGAAAGATAAAGATGACGACATCGTTGTACCTTATAATATCCATTAAAAAAATGCCCCGTCGTGTACGGGGCATTTCTATTTGTATAGATCCAATTACTCGAGTATGTGGCTTTGCTTTGACAGACACATCACTTCTGCGGGTGAAAATCGATAAACGTTTTTTTATAAGGTTTATGGAAATCAAATTTCCCGGAATTTATACGATGGACTGTATTTACAGCGATGCGGTGGTCGCATTCTTCACACAAATACATCTTGATAGGTTTATTGCGAAGTCGTTTTGCTTTAAACGTACGCGAGTCGATTTCATGCGTTTGATCGCATAAGATACAAGTTACTTTCATAATTTTTCACCTCATGAGAGTATTATACCATCTTTATAAGGGAAAGATAAAGAATAAAAATTCAGTCAATTTAAGCTTTTCCTTACGTGAACTATTGCGTAATATCATTTTTATGCTATACTGAAAGATGAAAAAGATTTTTACTCTTGACATAGAGTTGATGATATTTAGAAGGTTATGTGAATGGGGGTAGCAGTATGGCAACAAAAAAAGCAGTCAATCATCGAGCAGAGGCCATTGATATTTTGAAACAAGATGCAAAAAGAATCCTGCAGCTGATCAAAGTGCAGATGGATAATTTAACATTACCACAATGTCCTGCTTATGAAGAAGTTCTGGATACCCAAATGTATGGGCTGTCGAAGGAAATCAATTTTGCGGTAAGACTTGGATTAGTGGACCCAGAAGAAGGTAAAAAATTATTAGCTACTTTAGAAAAAGAGCTTTCCGCATTGCATGAACTGGCAATGAACCGAAAATAAATGGATAAAAACTGCTGATCGCTTCAGCGGTTTTTTTTATGCAAACAAAAGTTTTATTATTTTTAAAAATTGAGTGCTTGAGGTTCTTTTCTTGTCTGACATCCTATATAATGAAAGAGAAGCAATTTTTCTAAGATTGGAAGATGTGTATGTTCAAAAGAATTATGAAATCCTATGATTATAGTATCATTATTACATATATCCTGTTATGTTTATTTGGTTTGATTATGGTCTATAGTGCGAGTTGGTCATTAGCTTTTCGGAATGATCTAGTCGCAGATTATTTTTACGCGCGACAATTAAAAAATTTGATACTCAGTTTTATTATCTTTATTATCTTTGCAATCGTTCCCTATAAACTGTTCCAGCGCAACAAGTTTCTTGTACCGATGGTGGTAGGGATGATCGCACTGCTTTGCATGATTTTCGTACTGGGACATACGTCAAATAATGCCAACAGTTGGTTTCGCATCGGAACAGCTTCCTTGCAGCCAGCAGAGTTTGCAAAAGTAGTCGTGATAATTTATATGTCGGCAATCTATGCTCGGAAGCAAAACTATATCGATGATTTTAACAGAGGCGTTTTACCGCCCATTATTTTCTTGGCGTTTATCTGTTTCCTGATCATTATTCAGCCTGATCTAGGGACAACGTTCATTATTTTCTTCACAGGCTGCTGTATCATCATCGCATCCGGAATGCGGCTCAAGACGATCTCGAAGCTGATTGGAATCGCTGCGGGGTTGATCGCAGGGTTCACGCTACTTGTGCTGATCATGCCGGAGCAGATTCGTGAAAAAATCATTTCTCCTACACGGATCGGCCGCTTGACTGGCTTCCAAAACCCATTCCATGATATTGGGAAAACGGGACATCAGTTAGTCAATTCTCTCTATGCGATTGGTTCTGGCGGCGGCTTTGGTCAAGGTTTGGGACAAAGTGTTCAGAAGCTGGGCTATCTTCCCGAAGCACATACCGATTTTATTATTGCCGTGATCGCGGAAGAATTAGGTATCTTAGGGGTGATGTTCGTGATCGGCGGACTGTTCTTCTTGATCTTCAAGATCGCGCTCACAGGATTACGCACTTCCAGCCCGTTTGGTGCTTTAGTATGTTATGGAACAGCGGGATTATTCGCGATCCAGTCGTTCATTAATCTTGGCGGTGCATCCGGCTTGATCCCGATAACAGGGGTAACGTTGCCGTTTATCAGTTATGGTGGTTCCTCGCTGATGGTGCTCTCGATGCTGCTTGGTTTGATTGTGAATATCAATATGATGGAACGTTATAAAAAGAAATATCCCGTTCTTGAAAAATAGTGAAAAGGCTTGATAGAAGCACAGAACCGGTAACTGGTACGTGTTTTCCTCAAGCCTTTTGCTTCAGTTTCTTAACTTTTTAAATAATTTCGAGGAAAACAATTTACATTTCCTATACTTTAATACTATAATAACTGTTATATATCCTTTCATAGAACTTACGTCATAAATAGTTAAAAAGAAGTTTTTGAAAATTTTGAGTTTAACAATATGTCCTTTGGGGAGTTGGTTGTTTTTATAATAACCAGTTCTTTTAATAGAGAGGAAAAACTGTGCACTCAAATCACGATGAACAAAATGTTGGTTAGGAGGAGAATAATGAATAATATCAAGAAAGTTTTAGTCGCTAACCGAAGCGAAATTGCGATCCGCATCATGCGCGCCTGTACAGAGTTAAAGATCAAAACGGTTGCAATCTATTCGAAAGAGGATTCGGCTGCATTCCACCGCTATAAAGCGGATGAAGCTTACTTAGTAGGTAAAGGCAAAAAACCGATCGATGCATATTTGGATATCGATAATATCATTGAGATCGCTAAAGAATCGAATGCCGATGCTATCCATCCTGGATATGGCTTTCTTTCCGAGAATATCGAGTTTGCCAAACGTTGTGAACAAGAAGGAATTATTTTCATTGGGCCTAAATCGAAACATTTAGATATGTTTGGGGATAAAATAAAAGCCAAAGAGCAAGCATTATTAGCTGGAATACCAGTTATTCCTGGTAGTAATGGTCCTGTATCCGGTGTAGAAGAAGTAGAAGCTTTTGGTGAGAAAAACGGTTATCCGCTAATGATCAAAGCATCTCTTGGCGGCGGCGGACGCGGCATGCGTGTCGTAAATTCCAAAGCAGAAGTGAAAGATTCTTATGAACGTGCTGCCTCAGAAGCAAAAGCAGCGTTCGGGAATGATGAAGTATATGTAGAAAAATGCGTGATCAACCCGAAACATATCGAAGTTCAAATTTTAGCTGATAAACATGGAAATATCGTCCACTTGTTTGAGCGGGACTGTTCGATTCAGCGCCGTCATCAAAAAGTAGTAGAAGTAGCTCCTTGTCAAGCAATCACCGAAGACCTTCGAGAACGTATCTGTAATGCTGCCGTTAAACTGATGGAAAACGTCCAATACGTAAATGCGGGAACAGTCGAATTTCTAGTTGAAGGCGAAGAATTTTACTTTATCGAAGTAAATCCACGTGTTCAAGTAGAACATACGATCACAGAAATGATCACAGGTGTGGACATCGTGCAATCGCAGATCTTTATTGCGGATGACTTAGAGTTACATGGCGATGTGATGGCGATCCCTGAGCAAAAAGATCTTCGTATCAATGGTTCCGCTATCCAATGCCGGATAACTACTGAAGATCCACTTAACAATTTCATGCCGGATACAGGACGAGTAGATACTTATCGCTCAACTGGCGGCTTTGGAGTGCGTCTGGATGCTGGAAATGGTTTCCAAGGAACAGTCGTAACCCCGTTTTATGATTCTTTACTTGTAAAATTATGTACGTGGGGAATGACATTTGAACAAGCCGTTCGGAAAATGCGCCGTAACTTGGTAGAATTCCGGATCCGCGGCGTGAAAACCAATATTCCGTTCTTATTGAATGTAGTAAGACATCCTGACTTTATTTCCAGCAAATACAATACATCCTTTATCGATAGTACGCCGGAATTATTCGACTTCCCGCATATTCGCGACCGTGGTACGAAAACACTCCGCTACATCGGAACTGTCACCGTCAACGGTTTCCCAGGTATCAAGCAGGAAGATAAAGCGGTCTATACGACACCGCGCGTGCCGAAGATCGCCTATGATTCCAAGATCGAGCCAGGTACGAAACAAATCTTGGATGCGAAAGGTCCGGAAGGGATCGTAGACTGGATCAAATCGCATGAGGAAGTATTGCTTACAGATACGACGCTGCGAGATGCCCATCAATCGCTGCTTGCAACGCGTGTTCGTTCTAAAGATATTTTCCGGATCGCGGATGCAATGGCGCATATGCTACCGAATATGTTCTCGTTTGAAATGTGGGGCGGTGCGACTTTCGACGTTGCCTATCGTTTCTTGAATGAAGATCCATGGGTGCGTTTAGAAACATTGCGTAAAAAAATCCCGAATGTCATGTTCCAAATGTTACTTCGCGGTGCAAATGCAGTCGGCTATAAAAACTATCCAGACAATGTCATTCAAGAATTTATCAAGCAATCTGCTAAATCCGGTGTCGATGTTTTCCGTATTTTCGATAGCTTGAACTGGCTGAAAGGAATGGAAGTATCTATCCAATCCGTAAGAGAAGCAGGTAAAGTTGTAGAAGCAGCTATTTGTTATACAGGGGATATCGATGATGAGACCAGAACGAAATTTACCATTGATTATTATAAAGATATGGCGAAGGAGTTAGTGGCACAAGGTACGCACATTTTAGGAATCAAAGATATGGCAGGGCTACTAAAACCACAAGCTGCGTATCGTCTAGTCAGTGAACTGAAAGAAACGATCGACATCCCGATCCATCTGCATACGCATGATACGAGCGGTAACGGTATTTATACGTATGCGGCGGCAGTCAGTGCTGGTGTGGATATCGTCGATGTTGCTTCCAGCGCGATGAGCGGAGCGACTTCACAACCAAGTATGACAGGACTCTACTACGGTCTAGTAAATGGGAACCGTCAAACGAATTTAAACGCGCAAAATTCCCAAACGATCAACCATTATTGGGAAGATGTCCGCAAGTATTACAAGGACTTCGATAACTCGCTTAATTCACCGCAAACAGAAGTATACATCCATGAAATGCCGGGCGGACAATATACGAACTTGCATCAACAAGCAATTGCTGTCGGACTAGGCGAACGTTGGGACGATGTAAAGAGCATGTATTCAGAAGTGAATCGAATGTTTGGTGACATCGTAAAAGTAACGCCTTCCTCGAAAGTAGTCGGCGATATGGCTCTCTTCATGGTTCAAAATGAATTGACAGAAGAAGATGTCTACGAAAAGGGCGATACGATCGACTTCCCGGATTCTGTTATCGAGTTCTTCATGGGCGAGATCGGTCAACCTTATGGTGGCTTCCCTGAGAAACTGCAAAAACTGATTTTGAAAGGTAAAAAACCACTGACAGAACGCCCAGGTGCATTGATGGAACCTGTCAACTTTGCACAAGTGAAGACAGAATTACAAGAAAAAATCGGTTATGAACCAAGTGAAAAAGAAGTGCTTTCGTACATTCTTTATCCGAAAGTCTTCCTAGAATACCGCAAAATGATCGATACGTATGGAGATGTAACAGTTCTCGATACACCGACATTCTTTAAAGGAATGCGTTTAGGTGAGACGATTCAAGTCGAACTTGAAAAAGGGAAGATCTTGATGATCAAACTGAATTCGATCGGTGAACCAATTGCTGACGGAACACGCGTGGTTTATTTTGAACTAAACGGTCAGCCGCGTGAGATCAATATCCAAGATTTCAACGTTCAATCGACAGTCATTTCCAGACGCAAGATCGATACCAACAATCCGGAACATATCGGTGCTACCATGACCGGTTCTGTGATCCAAGTCGTTCGTCAAAAAGGCGAGCGTGTGAAGAAAGGCGATCCATTGTTGATCACTGAAGCAATGAAAATGGAAACAACTATCCAAGCGCCATTTGATGGCGAAGTAGGAACGATCTACGTAACGGATGGCGATACCATTGATTCCGGTGACCTACTAATGGAAGTAAATCGCGTTTAAAGAAAAAGGCTATCGCAGGCAGTCCTATGCAGACTGCCTGCGATTTTTAAGGAGTTAGAAAATGAAATTGTTGAAAAGCTTACCTATCTTATTACTTGCCGGAATACTTGCTTCCTGCGGCATGTCCAGCACGACCGAAAAGGCTCAAACCCCTAGCTTCCACAAGGTGGTAGATGCAGAAGGGAACAAAATCCAGCTAAAGCAGAAACCTAAAAAAATCGTTTCTTTGATACCAAGCAACACGGAGATCCTCTTTGCACTTGGTCTTGGAAAAGAAGTGAAAGGCGTTACTGCGTATGATGACTATCCTAAAGCTGCGCAAAAAATAACCAAAGTCGTTTCCACTGAAGTCGATACAGAAAAAATCATTGCCATGAAGCCAGATCTTGTACTCGGTCACGAGTCTAGCTTGAACTTCCAAAAGGATGCGTATAAACAATTGGAAGAGGCAAAGATCCCGTTATTTGTTGTAAAAGATGCACAAACTCTGCAAAGCGCAGAAAAAACAATTGAGCAAATCGGACAATTGACAGGTACGACAGACAAAGCAAAAGCAGTTGTACAAAGGATGGAAAAACAAAAAGCGAGCTTACAAACAAAGGCGGCAAAGCAGAAAAAGCAGCCAACCGTCTGGATCGAAATCAGCAATGATCTATACACAGCAGGGGATAACACCTTCATGAACGAAATGCTGGATTTGGCTGGTGGTAAAAATATCGTTACCAAAAAAGGATACCCTAAATATAATGAAGAACAGGTCATAAAAGCAGATCCTGATGTGATCATTACGACTTATCCAAATGCCAAGCAAGAAATTGCCAAACGCAAGGCTTGGAAAAATATCCGCGCAGTGAAGAATGCCCGCATCTATTCATTGGACGCAAATAAACTAAGCCGCCCAGGTCCGCGTTTAGTGGAAGGCGCAGAAGAGATCTACCAGGCCATTTATCCTAAATGAAAAAAAGCACTCGAAAAGTGGTTGTTTCCGCTCTTTGGGTGCTTTTTTTTTATTATGAAAAAGCGGTAGATTAGTAGATACGGATTAGCGAGATCAATAAATAGCCGACTACTTCGCCATATATAAGCGAACCTACAGAATAATGCTGGTCATAGATAAATTCTTCATGCAATCTTACGAAAAAAATTTGCCATTTATATGTAAAATTGTCAAAAATTTGACTTATTTTCATGATTCCTTAGCCCCGTTTTTTTAAATAATGTTGCTATGTTGGTTTCACAATGATAGAATCACAAGTAGATGCTATAAAAAAGGAGTTTGGTTAATGAAAAAAAATCTTGTCAATACCGTTATCGTTACTTGTCTAAGCTTAGGACTTACGATTGCGCCTTTTCAATCTGTATTTGCAGCCGACAGCAGTGAAGATGCTATCCAACATGTGAAAGAAGGTACAGTTTTTTCATTAGAGGAAAATCGTCAAGCGGCAATGGACATGATGGAACAAGATCAATCAATTCAATCCAATAGGGCAGCACAAGCAAGAGTAGCAACCTTTGCAGCACCCGTACAATCGAAACAAGAAAAGTTTTTCGCGTCTATCTCCGGATATGCACAAAAACTTTCTCAAAAATATAATGTATATGCTTCTGTTATGATGGCTCAATCCGCGCTAGAAAGTGCATGGGGAGAGAGTGGCCTTTCCAAAAAAGCGAACAACTTTTTTGGTGTGAAAGGGAAATACAAAGGTCAGTCTGTAATCGTGGAAACCAGAGAATTCTCCAATGGAAAATGGATCACGATCAGAGCCGAGTTTCGGAAATATCCAAGCTTTTACGAATCGATGGAAGATAATGCCAGCAAGCTGAGAAATGGTGTATCCTGGGATCACAACTACTATAAGGGAACTTGGTACGAAAACACGAAATCCTATAAAGATTCTACGAAATGGTTGACAGGTCGTTATGCGACCGATCCGGACTATAATAAGAAGCTCGACAGCATTATTGAAAAATATGGACTGACAAAGTACGACAAATACGACACAATTTTATATAATAAAGCAGTAAATTATAAGCGAACGATATTAAATAGTAAGACTTATTATTTCTATTCCGATATCTACCATACAAATCCAAAAGTCAAAAAACTGGAAAATGCCGGAAATTATGCAAATAAAGAAGTTCAAGTCGTTCGGGAAGCTAAAACAGATCGCGCTACTTGGCTTCAAGTCAAATATGGCAGTCGTATTTTAGGCTGGGTGAATAAAAATGCCGGGACGATATATGATCCGATCACTTCACAAAAAAACGTCCAAGTCAACGCACAGTCTAAAAAAGGATATCCGATCTACAATAAGATCTACGGTACAGCAAGCGGCGTCAAACAAGTCGCTAAATCTGATACGTATGTCAAAAATGAATTGCAAGTTTCTAAAGAAGCCGTTACAAAGCGTGGAACCTGGGCTGAAGTGAAGAAGAGCGGCAAAGTGCTCGGCTGGGTCGACAAAAAAGCGTTGACATATTTTGACGCTGTCACTTCCAACAAAGCGGTTTCTAGCTTGGGAATGATCAAACCGGGTGTGAATGTAAGTATTTATAACCAGATTTATGGTACGACAGCGAATACAGCATCTGTTGCAGAAGCGAAAAAATATACTAATCGTGATCTGAAAATCATTCGAGAAGCAACGACGAAACGCGGCAACTGGGCGCAGATCCAAGAAGGAAGCAAAACGCTTGGATGGATCTCAAAAGGCAGCTTGACTTATCTGGACAAGATCACAAGCAAAAAAACGCTTAAAGTGAATGCCAAAGTCAAAGCGCAGAAAAATGACAGTGTCTACACACAAGTTTACAATACGACTAGTCAAGCAAAAAAAGCAGCCAATCTGTCGAGCTATAATGGGAAAGAAGTACAAGTGGTCAGCGAAGCAATAACCAAATCAGGTACATGGTCGCAGATCAAAAGCGGCAGCAAAACACTTGGCTGGGTAAGCAAAGCACGTCTTGCTTATTACGAACCGGTCGCATACAATAAAACGGTTTCTAAAGATGGCGGTGTCAAAGCTAGAAGTCAAGACCGGATCTACTCCGATGTCTATAAAACAACTGGCAAGGCAAAAGACCTAGGCAAGCTGAGTGCATATAACAATAAAAATATCAAGATCATTCGCGAAGCTAAAGGGAAAACTACTGTCTGGTATCAGTTCAAAGTAGGCAATAAAGTCATCGGCTGGGCGAATAAAGCAGGTTTTCAAACCTATGACAAATTGATCTACAATAAAAAAGTCAACCGTACAGGGAAAGTAGTGAATACGAGTAAGTATTATTTCTATAATAAAATCTACGGAACAGCATTGAATACGAAAAAAATGAACAATGCGAAAAAGTATGCCAACAAAAAAGTCACCGTGATCCGCGAAGCAAAAACAAGTAGATCAACATGGGTGCAAATCAAATATGGCAATAAATTACTAGGCTGGGTCAACAAAAAAGCAATCAAATAAAAATAAAAAGCGCATGTAAGACAATCTCATTGCCTCCATGCGCTTTTGTTATAAGTGGGGAAACTGCAAATTCCTCTATATAAGTTATAGACTTCTTTTCTGAAAAAAGGTATACTAACTTTCGGGGGTGAAGCCGCTATTTACATAATGAAAAAAGTCTGGCTGAAATGACTTGGATTTGAATATGAATAGATGAAAGAAGTGTTTTTGTGAAACAAGTATGGCAAGTTATAAAAGAACAATTTCAATATTCCTTCATGATGTTCCGAATTGCTCGTTATGAAGATAAAGCGACGTACCAAAACCATTATTTAGGGTTATTATGGCAAATATTAAATCCACTTATCCAAGTGGGTATTTATTATGCAGTGTTTGGTGTAGGTCTAAGAGCCGGAAGAAGTATCGATTCCAACGTTCCTTTTTTCGTTTGGCTTTTGATCGGGATCATTCCATGGTTCTTTATTTCAGGAACCATTCAGCAAGCTGCCAATAGTATTTTCAATAAAATCAATCTTGTCTCGAAAATGAAATTTCCAATGAGTATTTTACCAAATATCACGCTCGTATCGAATTTGACGAGCTATGGAGTAATGATGGGATTCTTAATGATGATTCTTGCTTGGAAAGGGATTTATCCTAGTCTGCACTGGATCCAATACATCTATTACTTTATCGCAATGGTTTTCTTCTTGTTCAGCTTTTCGATCCTGAACTCGACGATCAGTGTGCTTGTCCGCGATTATCCGCTGATCTTGCAATCGCTGCTCCGCGTGCTGTTCTATGTGTCCGGTGCGATCTGGCAGTTAGATACCAGCAAATTTCCAGCAGTCGTTGTCAACATTCTGAAATTGAACCCGATCGTTTATTTACTGGACGGGTTCCGAGAGACCTTCCTTTCCGAAGGCTGGGTGACCGATCACATGGGGTATAACATCTACTTCTGGGTCGTTTCCTTCACCTTATTATTCTTTGGCGCGATTCTGCATATGCGTTTCCGTGAAAGATTTGTAGATTTCTTATAAAAAACAGCTACCTTCAGCTTGCCTGAAAGAAAATCAGAGTCTCGGAAAAGCCTATCTGCGGATAGGCTTTTTTTTGCGATTTTAAAAAAGTTTATAGTTCTAAATGCGTTTTTCTTGAATAGTTCACATTTACTCACATTTGACCTTATGTTTTTTTTATTATAAGATTATTTTATGTTTGTATTTACATATTTTTAAAAGTGAGGCAATATATTTTATGATAAAAAAACGATTTATTGTTGAATCTATTTCATGGGAACGGGTTCAAATGTATGTTAAAGCGAGAATAGAAGGGTTTTCGGATTTAAAAGGCTATGAAATCCGCTTTGGGACGCCAACAAATTCGACGATCTATAAGCCTACCGAAGTGACGATCAATGGGGAAGAAGTTCTTCTTCGTTTCAATGTTGCTATTTTAGATGACGGCAATTATTTGCCGAGCGGAGATTACTTGCTTTATTTTTATCGTAAAGCTGATAATGACCAGATCGTTGCGGTTCCTGACAGCCAATTGTTCAAGCCGTTTGAAGCGTTGACAGAGACAGAACAGGTTCGTTATGAGAAGGCACAAACGGAAACCGATCGGAAAAATATTTTGCTGGAAGATAACAGCCAAGAATTTTTGCGGGGCGGAACTAATAAAAAGTACAGCTATACCGTAAAACCGATGATTTCCTTGGATATCAATGAATTGGTTTTCAATGTCTTCTTTCAACGTCCAGCTCCGAAAAAAAGCCGCATGCGTAGATGGCGGGATCTCTGGATCGCGTCTTACTATAAAAACAGCTATATTGTACGAAATGCGATTTTTAAAGCGATTTTTTATACAGCTCAAAAGTGGGTTCCTAAAAATGGGAAGCGGGTGTTGTTTTCTTCCGATTCACGTTCGACATTAAGTGGGAACTTTGAATATGTGTATAACAAGATGGAAGAATTAGGGATTACAAAAGAATACAAGGTGCATATGACATTTAAACCGAATATTCGCTTGCGCCGCAAACCAATGGATAAGTTTAAGTTTCCTTTTTATCTAGGGATATCAGATATTATTTTCATTGACGATTTCCATCCGATGATTTATGAAGTGAAATTTTCTAAAGAAGCAAGACTCGTGCAATTGTGGCATGCTTGTGGTGCTTTTAAAACAGTTGGTTTCAGTCGGGTAGGGAAGAAAGGCGGACCATTTTTTGATGGCGAGGCGCACCGGAATTACAGCAATGCGATCGTTTCAGCGGACATTGATGTTCCGTTTTACGCGGAAGCTTTCGGTATCAAGGAAGAAAAAGTACTGCCGCTTGGTGTTTCCAGAACAGATATTTTCTTTGATCCGGAATACAAGAAAAATATCGTTACAGAAATGGAGCAGTTATTCCCGGAAACGCAAGGAAAGAAAGTTATTATGTTTGCACCTACTTTCCGCGGTAATGGGGCGAACAACGCCAATTATCCTTTTTTCAAAATCAATTTTGGCCGTCTAGCTGAATATTGCCGGGCGAACAATGCGGTCGTGATTTTCAAAATGCATCCATTTGTCAAAAATAAATTAGTCATTCCCAAACAGCATAAAGACGTCTTTTTTGATGCGACGAGCTACCGAGAAATCAATGATATTCTCTTCATTACTGATATTTTGATCACGGATTACTCCTCTGTTATTTTTGAATTTTCGACATTACAACGTAAAATGCTGTTTTATGCATTTGATTTAGAAGATTATGTCACCAGTCGAGATTTTTATGAAGAATATGAAGGGTTTGTGCCAGGAAAGATCGTACGAACTTTTGATGATTTGATCACGGCACTAGAAGAAGAGGATTTTGAAGAAGAAAAAGTGAAGCCGTTTTTGGACACGCATTTCAAATATCAAGATAACCGTTCCGCAGAGCGCGTTGTGAAGACGATTTTCAATAAAGAATAAAAAAAGAGAGATCATTGCGATCTCTCTTTTTCTTACTTATTTTTTCGGCGTACTGCCTTTTAATTCAGTGCCTAGTTTTAAAATCAATTCTTTTACTTCGTCTTTGATCTCTGGATGATTTAATGCGAAACGCAGTGTTGTCTCAATGAAGCCGAATTTATCGCCGACATCATAGCGAGTTCCTTCAAAATCATAGGCAAAGACGCGCTGGAATTTGTTCAAATTGTTGATTGCATCGGTCAACTGGATCTCACCGCCGGAACCAGGACCTTGTGTTTCCAAATAGTCAAAAATTTCTGGTGTCAGAAGGTAGCGCCCAAGAATGGCAAGGTTAGAAGGTGCTTTGCCTGCTTCTGGCTTTTCAACAAACCCTTTCACGTTGTATAAGCGATCCGAGATTTTTTCTAATGGATCGATGATACCGTAGCGGTCCGTTTCATCTTGTGGAACTTGCTGAACACCGATGACAGAGCTATGCGTTTTTTCGTATTGGTCGATCAATTGTTTGGCACAAGGTACTTTCGATTGTACGATATCGTCACCAAGCATAACTACGAATGGTTCGTTGCCGACGAACCCTTTTGCTTGAAGAATGGCATCACCAAGACCTTTAGGCTTCGATTGACGAATAAAGTGCAATTTTATGTTGGTTGTTTTTTCGATTTGCTTCAATAATTCGGTTTTATGTTTGGAGCGAAGATTATTTTCTAACTCAGGAACAGAATCAAAGTGGTCTTCAATCGCTCTTTTCCCTTTTCCGGTCACGATCAAGATGTCTTCGATCCCTGCATCTACTGCTTCTTCTACAATAAATTGAATTGTCGGCGTGTCGACAATGGGTAGAATTTCTTTTGGCATCGCTTTTGTGGCAGGTAAGAATCTAGTCCCCAGCCCCGCCGCTGGAATGACCGCTTTTCTAACTTTCATGATTTTCCTCCTTAGAGTTGCATATTCTCCTTCATTATATAAAAGTTTCACTAGTTTCACAAGCTGGAGAGGAAGTAGTAGAAGGGAAAAAGATGAATTTATCGAGATAATGAATTATACTAGACATAATAGTTTTGGACAAAGGAGCAATAGAAGTGAAGGATAATCCTGCGATAAGTTACATACAATTAGAAGAAGCAGCACCGCTTTTTGATACAGAAGCGATCGCGGCGAAGGATGAATGGATCGTGAGCAGACCGCTGCCGACATTTTTCGAGCGGATGCAAGCCATTCTGGCAGCGGCGAAAAATGAATGGATCAGTTTTCTTCCACCAGAAGTCCTAACAAAAGCGGAAGGAACTGCCAAATTGATCGTTTGTCAGCATGGTTCGGAGAATACGATCGTCAGTATTTATCAAGCGCCTCTTTTATTGGGGGCCTCTCTTTTGGAAATCGCCTTTCACCGCGATCTCGCTAAAGAAATCTTAACGCCATACATTCTGGATGAGTCTGCCTTCCTATATGCCTTGCTCACACGCGCAAGAACTGTTCAAGTCGTGGCAGGAACTTTGCAAGGGAAAGACGCTACAGAGGTGGTACAAGCAGTAGCGCCAATGGAAACCAATCCCTATCAAAAGCAATACCTGCTGCAGAAATATGTGGAGAGCTATTTCAGAGCGAAGCAAGGGGATCTAGCGTCAGAATTGTTAAAAGTACTGCCGTTGCTTGATGATAAAGTGGTTGATCAGCTAACTGATTTAAATAAGTGGATCACCGCTTTAGTTCAAGAAACTCCTAAAAACAAGCTGACAAGTGATGTGATCCCGCTAGTTAAATGCTATGTGGCGAAACTAACACCGGAAAAAGAATGGTTGCCGTCTTACAGCGGGTTGTTTCAAATTGCCAAAAAGGGACGATATAAAGCCAGTTATTTAAAGCACAAAGCCGTTTCACCATTTCAGAAACGGCTTGGGCAATACATTGGTCGCAAACTTATTTATCCCATTGCCAAGCGCTTAGCGATCCGAACGGAGCAAGTCGTTTTCTTATCACAAAAAATCGTGCATCCAGATGACACCTTCTTGCCACTTTATCAGGTCATCAAACAGCAGAAGCCTGAAAAAGAAATCGCGATGTATTTTCGTTCCGACAATTATAATTTCCGTTATTATCTGCGTTTTTTTTATGCGCTTGGACGGAGCAAGTATTTATTTGTAGATGATTATTATTATCCCTTCTACAATATTCGGATTCGGGAAGAAGCTGTGGTCGTGCAATTATGGCATGCTGCCGGAGCCTTCAAGAAATTCGGGCACAGTGCGATTGGCTATGCAGATTCTCTATCTCCAGAATTCGAAACGCGTGCGCATCAGAATTATACACATGTGATCGCTTCTTCGGCAGAAATCAAAACGCAGTATGCAGAAGCTTTTCAAATCGATCAGGAAAAAATATTGCCACTAGGACTGCCGCGATTATGGAAGTTCTATGATGAGGCATACAAACAATTCAATCAAACCTACTACCGAGAAATGTACCCGGCGCTCAAACGCAAAAAAGTGATTTTATATGCCCCGACTTTCCGCGGGAATTCGGAGCAGCGGAAAGCGTTCGACGTTCCGCTTGATTTAAGTGCTTTGCAGGAGCAGCTGGGCGAGGAATACGTATTCTTTGTAAAATTGCACCCGTTAGTTGATAAGGGATCGCTCGATTTTACGGATACTGCTGATTTTGCCTTTGATGTGAGTGATCAGAATATTACCGATCTGATGTTGCTAGCTGACATGCTCGTGACCGATTATTCTTCGGTGATCTTTGAATTCGCGTTGCTTGGTAAACCGATTCTCTTCTATGCTTACGACCTGGAAAATTATTTGGAGGAACGCGATTTTTATGAAGCTTATGAAAGTTATGTCCCAGGACCGATCGTCAAAACAGAAGCAGCATTGATCCATGCGATTCAAACTGAAACAGGTGAGGCGGTAAATGATGCATTCGTACAACGGAATTTTACTTACCAAGATGGACAGGCGGCAGAACGGATCATTGCCGAATTAATGCCAGATTGAAAGAAGATTTCTTAGAACGAGTATGCTATAATGGCAATATATTTATCTAGAAAAGTGATAAAGGAGATTAAACATGATTTATGCAGAGATTTTAGCTGGCGGTAAAGGAACACGCATGGGAAACGTCAACATGCCAAAGCAGTTCTTGCCTTTAAAAGGGAAACCAATATTGATCCACACACTTGAAAAATTTATTTTAAATAATCGTTTTGATAAAATAATCATTGTAACACCGAAAGAATGGATCAATCATACGAAAGACATTATTAAAAAGTACATCAGCGATGATCGCGTTGCAGTTGTAGCTGGCGGTTCTGATCGCAACGAAACGATCATGAATGGGATTCATTATATCGAAAAAGAAGTCGGCTTGAATCCAGAAGATGTCATCGTAACGCATGACGCGGTTCGTCCGTTTATCACGCACCGGATCATTGAAGAAAATATCGATGCTGTACTGGAACATGGTGCTGTCGATACAGTCATCCCGGCGATCGATACGATCGTAGAATCCAGCAACCATGAATATGTAACTGATATTCCTGTCCGCGACCATATGTATCAAGGGCAAACACCGCAAAGCTTCAATATCCAAACATTGGTAAAACACTACAATAATCTATCTGCAGAAGACAAACAAATTTTGACAGACGCAGCTAAAATTTGTTCGCTTGCAGGGGAAAAAGTATTTTTAGTAAACGGCGGAATCTCTAACATCAAGATCACAACACCTTATGATCTCAAAGTCGCCAATAGCATCATACAGGAGAGGATCAACTAATGATAAACCAAGTTTTTCGCCTTGTATCCGAAAGGCAATTTGAAGAAACCAATATCGAAGAAAAATTAACGCCGGAAACAGTAGTTGTGCGTCCTACTTATCTGTCGATCTGCGCAGCCGACCAACGCTATTACACAGGATCTCGGGGAAAAGAAGTACTTTCCAGAAAACTGCCAATGGCGCTTATCCATGAAGGTGTGGGCGAAGTCGTTTATGATGCAGAAGGAGAATTTCCGGTCGGAACAAAAGTAGTCATGATTCCGAATACGCCTTTTGAAGAAAATGAAGTGATCGCCGAAAATTACTTGCAGACCAGCAAATTCCGCTCTAGTGGCTATGATGGACTGATGCAGGAAAATGTATACATGCGTCGCGACCGGGTAGTTCCTCTTCCAGAAGGAATGGATCTTGAAGTTGCCGCATATTCTGAATTGATCTCCGTCGCTTACCACGCGATCAGCCGCTTCCAAAACAAAGGGAATCGCAACCGCGAATCTTTTGGTGTTTGGGGAGATGGGAATTTAGGCTTTATTACGTGTCTGCTACTGAAAACGATTTATCCGGAAAGCAAAGTATACATCTTCGGAAAAACGCAATATAAACTGGATTTCTTCTCGTTCGTGGATGAAGCTTTCTTGATCGACGAGATCCCAGCTGACCTAGTCATTGACAACGCCTTTGAATGTGCCGGCGGAAGAGGTAGCGAGCACGCCGTCGAACAGATCATTGACCTGATCGTGCCAGAAGGAACCGTCGCATTGCTTGGCGTTTCAGAAATGCCGATCGAGTTCAATTCGCGCATGGTACTCGAAAAAGGACTTACCGTCTTCGGAAGCAGTCGAAGTGGTAGAGTGGATTTTGAAAACACAGTGAAGTTTTTAAGTGAAAATGAAGGTGCAGTCGAGTACCTTTCCAATTTGATCGGGCTACGAAAAGTCGTTCGCAACTTGCAAGATATCACCGAAGCATTTGAAGATGACCTACGCAATCCATTTGGCAAAACAGTAATGGAATGGCGCGTGTAACTTTTTATAAATCTCAGTTAAGCAGGGTTTGTTTACTTATCTGAGATTTATTTTGGCTTAATTCAAAAAAGAGAGGAAATAAAAAAGTGAAAAACATTGCGATCCAATTATATCTCCTTTGCTTAAAAATAGTATCCGTATGTTTTCACCTTTTGCCGCTCAAAAAGCGTATTTTCCTAGTAGCAACATTTCCAGAGAATGCTAAGGCTGTTTTAAAAGAAGCGAGCAAGCAGAATAAAGAAGTCATCTGTATGTATGATCCACGGCTGGAGGCAAGTGATTTTGCTGGAGCCGTAGTCAGCAAACAAAATAATTTGAAAAATAAATGGCATCTATTATATTATTTAAATACAAGCGCGGTCGTGCTTATCGACAATTATCTCCCTGAACTTGCTGCAGTTGATTTTAAGACGGAAGCAGTTTGTATCCAACTTTGGCATGCAAATGGCGCATTGAAGCAATTTGGCTGGGAAGATAAGCTGGCGCAAACACGTCCAGATAAGGATAAAGCACGTTTCAAAAAAGTGTATGCACGTTTTGAGCGCGTCGTTGTCAGTTCAGATGAAATGGCAGCCATTTTTAAGCGCAGTTTCTTAATGAAAGAAGAACAAATGCTTAAAATCGGGATGCCGCGGACGGATAAATTCTTTGATGCTACACTTCAAGCGGAAGAACGTCGCTATTGGCGGGAAAAGTGGAACCTAGCAGACGAAAAAGTGATTCTATATGCACCGACTTTTCGTGATGACAGTTTGGAAAAAGCAGAGCTGGCATTGGATATCAAACAATTAGAAGCTGCATTTGGGGAAACGCACCGTCTCATTCTGAAACTCCATCCTTCGATTCAGACAGAACTTACTATTGCTGAAGATCCGTTTTTGATCCCCGTTCCAAAACAAACTTCGCTCGAATCGATTCTTGCTGCAACGGATATGCTTATAACCGATTATTCTTCGATTCCATTTGAATATGCCCTTTACAAAAAGCCGATGTATTTTTTTGCATATGATCTGGCGAGCTATCAGAGTGAGCGGGGGTTGATTTCTGGTTATGAAACGATCGTTCCGGGAGAAATCGTCCAAACGACGGCCGAGTTGGTTCGTGCGATGCAACGGACTCCAGACTTGGAAAAAGTGGAACAGTTTGCGAAAAAATGGAATAAATATGCAGACGGCAATGCAACGCAGCGCCTGCTTGCTTTTACGGAGGCATATTTAAGAAAGGAAGACTAAAATGAAAAAAGTAATCACATATGGAACTTTTGACTTACTACATTGGGGACACATCAACTTGTTGAAAAGGGCAAAAGCTTTGGGGGATTATTTGGTCGTTGGTCTTTCCACAGACGAATTTAATGCAAAAAAACATAAAGAAGCGTATCATAACTATGAAAACCGCAAATTGATTTTAGAAGCGATCCGTTATGTCGATGAAGTAATACCGGAAACGGATTGGGAGCAAAAAGCAACGGATATCGAGAAGTACGATATCTCCGTCTTAGTTATGGGAGACGATTGGGAAGGGGAATTCGATGCTTTGCGGGCTTATTGCGAAGTAGTCTATTTACCAAGAACCAAAGGGATTTCAACATCGCAAATCAAAAACACAAAATTTTGACTTAAAGGAGCAGGACGTTTGAAACCTTTAGTGAGCATCATTATTCCCATTTACAATATGGAAAAATATTTAAAGCGCTGCCTTGATTCCGTCTTGGCGCAAACTTATAGCCATACTGAGATCCTTTTGATCGATGACGGTTCGACCGATGATTCGAAGCAGATCGCCATGGCTTATCAAGATCCCCGCATCCAGTATTTCTATAAAGAAAATGGCGGTCAAGCTTCGGCACGCAATTTTGGACTTGATAAAATGAACGGCAAATATGTGATCATGGTGGATAGTGATGATTATCTCCATCCGGAATTGATTACACGCTGCTTGGAAGAAGTCGAACAGACGGAAGCAGACCTCGTGATCTTCACGTCTTACAACGTCAATCAAGCTGGCGACCAGCAGTATATCCCCAGAAGCCGCGGCGAGCTGGTTCTGGATGCCGGCAGTGTCCCATGGAATAAGTTTTACTTGGCTACGCTTTGGGAGAACTGCCGCTTCCCAGATGGCTTCTGGTATGAAGATCTTGGGATCGTTCCGGTTGTCTGTCTGAAAGCAAAACTGCCGGTGGTGATCAGCGATGCTCTTTATTATTATCAAGTCGATCGTGAAGATTCCCAGTCCAATATCCAAGATCCGCAGAAGTTTTTAGATGTGGCAAAAATGCTCGCTAATGTCGAGGCGGAACTCGAAAAATGGGGACTGCTGGAACAAAAT
Organism: Listeria grayi; assembly: GCF_900638015.1. Classification (NCBI taxonomy): domain Bacteria; kingdom Bacillati; phylum Bacillota; class Bacilli; order Caryophanales; family Listeriaceae; genus Listeria; species Listeria grayi. The sequence goes on along the minus strand of NZ_LR134483.1, from coordinate 1,809,475 downwards.
AGAACGGCATTGACCTATTTATATATCGAACATTTGATTTATCGCTTAGTTCTGCGTAAAGTAATCTATGTAACAGATAAAACAGTACGACGGCAATTATTAAAACAAATCAACCAGTTATGCAAGCAAAAAATCCCGGATTGGCGGAACTATCACTATCAAGCTGGTGGAAAAGTAACCGCTGCTTTGAAAAGAACAGCGATTTTCTGCTATTTACACGGTTGGATCCGCTTAGGGGATCTGATTTGGAAGAAGCCATTTGCGATTGCTAGTAAAAGAACCGGTTTTTAAGGAGGATAAAAATGCTTCAATTATCTGTCATCATTCCCGCATATAACGTATCTGAATATATTGAAGCGTGTCTATACTCTGTTATTCAGCAAACCTATCAAGCACTGGAGATCATTGTCATAAACGACGGTTCAACCGATGATACATTAGAAAAAATCACTCAAGTAGCAGCGGAGCATCCACAGATCCAAGTCTACTCACATGAGAATATCGGTTTATCAGCCACTCGAAATAAAGGTGTGGCACTCGCTAGCGGTGAATACATCACTTTTGTCGACAGTGATGACGTCCTAGACGCTCGGATGTATGAAAAAATGGTTGGTTCTTTATACGAAGCACCAGCTGATATCGTCACGATCGGTGTAGATCGCCTAGCAGAAGATCAAACGTATACATCGGTGTTACATAAACGCTTTATGAAAGAAACGATCTATAATACATCGATTTTTGAATCGACCAGATTATTGTATGATACGACTTCTTGGAATAAGATCTACCGTAAGTCGTTCTGGGAAAAAGAACAACTCGAATTCCCAGAAGGCTACTTATTTGAGGATATCCCTGTTGTGATGAAAGCTTACTTAGCGACGGAACAAGTAAACTTGATTGCCGAAGTCGGCTATTTGTGGCGTTCAAGAACGAGCGGCAATAAGTCGATCACGCAGCAGAAAAATTCGCTCAAAATGACAAAAGATCGCTTGCACGCGCTACACTTAGTAGACAGTTATTTTGCGGAGAAAAATGTCGGAGAAACATTACAATATAAAAAAGAACTTAAATTTTTGAAGATCGACCTGTTTTCGATGATGGAATGGGCCTTTCTTTCCAAAACGTATTACAAGGAGATCCAGCCGCTGATCAAAGCATATGTCGAAGCGCATATCCACACAGATGCGATGCAAGGTCTTTCCAAAATCAAACAGCAATTTTACCGCTATTTATTGGCAGATAATTATCCTTTATTTGTTTGGACGAGCTGGCGTTATGCCGCCAAAAAAATATTCAAGAAAATCAAAAACTAAGCAGATAAACGTCTCGCGGGCTTTTTCGTTTCCCGTGAGGCGTTTTTATGCTATCATATTGTATTATAAAGCTGGAAGATTCCAGAAGAATGGAGCAAAAACATGAAACATTTGCACAAAGATGACAGTTTAGCATTACATACAGATCTATATCAATTAAATATGATGAAAGCATATTTTGAAGATGGCATCCATGAACATAAAACGGTTTTTGAAGTGTTTTTTAGAAATATGCCCTTTGATTCTGGTTTTGTGGTATTTGCAGGTTTGGAGAGAGTTATCGATTACATTGAAAATCTGCGGTTCACACCAGAAGATATTGCATATGTCCAAGAAGAATTGGGCTTTGACGGGGCCTTTTTAGAATACTTGAAGAATTTCCGTTTCCGGGGAACGATCCGGGCAGCACGTGAAGGCGAATTTGTTTTCAAAACGGAACCGATCATTCAAGTCGAAGCAAGTCTAGGTGAAGCGCAATTAATTGAGACAGCTATTTTAAACATTGTGAATTTCCAAACGTTGATCGCTACGAAAGCAGCACGGATCCGCAGTGTGGTAGAAGACGAATCACTTGCAGAATTCGGTACTAGACGTGCGCAGGAAATGGATGCGGCAATCTGGGGAACACGCGCTGCCTATATCGGCGGCTGTGATTCGACCAGTAATGTTCGTGCCGGAAAGATTTTCGGTATTCCGATCTCCGGAACGATGGCTCATGCAATGGTGCAGGCTTACCGTGATGAATACACGGCTTTTAAAAGCTATGCTCGGACACATAAGAATTCGATTTTCTTGGTAGATACCTATGATACACTCAAATCAGGCGTGCCGAATGCGATCAAAGTAGCCAAGGAAATGGGCGATGCGATCAATTTTATCGGTATCCGCTTAGACAGTGGGGACATGGCCTTTCTTTCTAAAAAAGCACGACAAATGCTGGATGAAGCAGGATTTCCAGATGCCAAGATTTTTGCTTCCAGTGATCTGGATGAACACACGATCCTTTCATTAAAAGCGCAAAAAGCGAAGATCGATGCTTGGGGCGTCGGCACGAAATTGATTACCGCTTATGATCAACCAGCATTGGGTGCTGTTTATAAAATGGCGGCGATCGCAGATGAAAATGGCGTATGGCAGGATTCGATCAAACTGTCCAGCAATACGGAAAAAGTATCGACACCGGGCAAAAAGAAAGTATACCGGATCATTACGAATGAAACGGGATTGAAAGCAGAGGGGGACTACATTGCGTTGGATGACGAAGCATTAGATACTTCGAAGCCGCTGACGATGTTCCACCCGGTCCATACCTATATCACGAAAACAGTGACGAACTATCAAGCAAAAGAATTATTAGTTTCCATTTTTGAAAATGGGGAATTAGTTTACAAGAAGCCTTCCTTGGAAGCAATCAAGGCGTATAAAGAAGAAAATCTGGCATTACTATGGGATGAGTACAAACGTACGATCCGGCCAGAACAATATCCAGTGGATCTAAGTGTCAAATGCTGGAAAAATAAAATGCAGAATATCGAAGCGGTTCGTAAAAGCGTCCAAGCGCATTCACCTGTAGATTTAGAAATGCCGTTTTAAGTTTAGGGAGGAATCGAGAATGAGTTTACAAGAAAAAATTATTGCGGAAATGCACGCCATTCCGGAAATAGAACCGGAAGTAGAGATCCGCAAAAGCGTAGATTTTTTGAAAAGCTATTTGAAAACATATCCGTTCATGAAAAGTCTTGTTTTGGGAATCTCCGGCGGACAAGATTCTACACTTACAGGAAAGATAGCACAAACAGCGATCGCTGAACTTCGCGAGGAGACAGGCGATTTGAGCTACCAATTTATTGCTGTTCGTCTGCCGAACGGAACACAGATCGACGAAGAAGACTGCCAAGATGCGATCGAATTTATCGGTCCGGACCAAGTGATCACCGTTAATATCAAAGCCGCTGTGGATGCAAGTGAAAAAGCCTTGCAAGACGCCGGCATCGTTTTATCTGATTTTGCAAAAGGTAATGAAAAAGCAAGAGAACGAATGAAAGTCCAATACTCGATCGCTGCCATGAATAATGGAGCTGTAGTCGGAACAGACCATGCTGCCGAAGCAATCACCGGCTTCTTCACAAAATATGGCGATGGCGGGACTGACATCAATCCGATTTTCCGCTTGACCAAACGTCAAGGCAAACAACTATTGAAAGCACTAGGGTGCCCGGAACATTTATACTTGAAGCAGCCAACAGCAGATTTAGAAGACGACCGCCCAGCTTTACCGGATGAAGTAGCGCTCGGCGTGACATACGATGATATCGATGACTATTTAGAAGGCAAACAATTGCCAAAAGAAACAGTAGCCGTAATTGAAAACTGGTACTTAAAAACCCAACATAAACGTCATTTACCGATCACGATATTCGACGATTTCTGGAAATGAGGGATAAAAATGGACGCTGTGTTTGGATTACTAACAAATTTTCACACCAAACCTGAAGATCAAGAAAAACTAGCAGAAATACTGCTGAGAGCGGCGGAGGCACTAGAAGACTATCAAACCTGTCTGCAGTATCAAGTCATCCTAAACGCCAATGACCGCGAAGTAGTCAGTGTACTAGAAGTGTGGACAGATAAGGGGCATCATGAAGCTTCTTTGGAAAATCCTGCAACAGTAGAAGCCATTAATGAAGCCAGATCACTCATCCTTTCCGTAGAAAGACAAAAAGAATTTGATTTTATTGGCGGAAAAGGAATCTAAATATCGTAATTGAGGTTGCAAGTTTCGCTTATAAAAGTTAAAATGAGAATAATTGAAAAAGGACAGACGGCGATTTGTCCTTTTTTTATAAGCATTTTAACAAGCCGTATTACTTGCGGCTTCATTTTATAGATAAGGTGGGTATAATAGGAATTATGAAGAATTTTACAGATCAAGAAAAAATTATCGTACTAGACTTTGGTAGCCAGTACAATCAATTGATCACACGCAGGATCAGAGAATTTGGCGTGTACAGCGAATTACATCCACATACGATCACAGTAGAAGAAATGAAGGCACTCAATCCGACCGGGATCATTTTCTCCGGAGGCCCGAACAGTGTTTATGACGAAGGAGCTTTCCGTTGTGATGAAGGCCTCTTTGAAATGGGTATCCCGATTCTAGGGATCTGTTATGGTATGCAGCTGATGACACAGCATTTCCAAGGAAAAGTAGAAAAAGCGAAAGATCGTGAATATGGGAAAGCAAGTGTCCACGTAGAACAACCCAATCATTTATTTGCGACACTGCCGACTGATCAAGTCGTTTGGATGAGCCACGGCGATCTAGTTGTCGAAGCACCGGCAGATTTCGACGTTATTTTAACAAGCAAATCTTGCCCAATCGCAGGGATCGCTAACGAAGAACGCAATCTCTACGGCGTGCAGTTCCACCCAGAAGTGCGCCATTCCGAATTCGGGAATGAATTGCTCAAAAACTTTGCCATCACGATCTGTGGCTGCAAAGGCGACTGGACAATGGAAAACTTTATCGAAGTCGAAGTCGAAAAGATCCGTGAAAAAGTCGGCGACAAAAAAGTCTTGCTGGCACTTTCCGGCGGCGTAGATTCTTCCGTAGTCGGCGTCCTTATCCACCAAGCGATCGGCGACCAGCTGACCTGTATTTTCGTGGATCACGGCTTGCTACGCAAAGGCGAAGCAGACCAAGTTATGGAAACCCTACAAGGCGAATTCAACATGAACATCATCAAAGTCGACGCCAAAGATCGTTTCTTGAATAAACTAGCAGGCGTATCCGATCCAGAACAAAAACGTAAGATCATCGGTAACGAGTTTATCTATGTATTCGATGATGAAGCCAGCAAATTAGACGGCGTTGAATTCCTTGCACAAGGAACGCTATACACCGATATTATCGAAAGCGGCACAGCAACCGCCCAAACCATCAAGAGCCATCACAACGTCGGCGGCCTTCCTGAAGACATGCAGTTCGAACTGATCGAACCGCTGAACACACTATTCAAAGACGAAGTACGCGCCCTAGGAACAGAACTAGGCATGCCAGATGCGATCGTTTGGCGCCAACCATTTCCAGGACCAGGCCTAGGCATCCGCGTATTAGGCGAGATCACCGAAGAAAAACTAGAAATCGTTCGCGATTCTGACTTGATCCTCCGCGAAGAAATCAAAGAAGCAGGACTCGAACGCGAGATCTGGCAATATTTCACCGCCCTTCCAAACATCCGCAGCGTCGGCGTCATGGGCGACGGCCGAACCTATGATCATACCGTTGTACTCCGCGCGGTAACAAGCATTGATGGCATGACAGCAGACTGGGCACGGATCCCGTGGGATGTGCTTGAGAAGATCTCCGTGCGGATCGTGAATGAGGTTTCGCATGTGAACCGGGTTGTTTATGATATTACGAGTAAGCCGCCTGCGACGGTGGAGTGGGAGTAGGGTTGGTGGTATACATCCTATTCCATTCTCTAGAAACGAGTTACAACGATTGGTATAGCTAATAAAAATGAGTAGAACTTATTCTGTCCTCCTATTATCTTATGATAATAGGGGGGGTTTTTTATGGATTTCACAAACTGTTACGAAGAACATTTAGCCAATTTGGAAATTTTAGGACGCAATAAAGGAACAATTAATAACCATATTTTCTATTTAAACCGAATTTTCGATTTTCTAAAAGAGCAGGGGCTATCTGAAATTGAGGAAATAGAACCAAGACATATCAGAAGATACATCAAAGCAACGCTAGACAGAGGAAGAGAGAAGCCAATAACTATCAACAAAAGCACCTACATTTTACGCTCTTTTTTCAACTTTTGCGTCGAAGAAGAAATCATATTGGAGTCCAAAAATCCGATACGCCATATTAAAAATTTGAAGCAGGAAAAGCGGGTACTGGTAACGTTCAACGACGCCGAAGTAACTAGAATTATCAACTACTACAACGATAATAGCTACACAGACGTCCGCAACAAAACGATACTTATGGCACTTTTTGACATGGGGTTGCGTGCTAGCGAAGTTTGTGGAATTAAAAACAGTGACGTAACGCAGACAGGCGTGCTTATCCGAGGAAAAGGGAGCAAGGAACGTGTTGTTTACATCAGCCCGATAGTTCGGAAGCAAATGAAAAAATACGAACGCTTTCGGCAGAATAGATTTAAAAAAAGACAGCCAACCGAGTATTACTTTTTATCCCAGCACGCAGACCAAATTTTCAGAAGTACAATCAATAAAATACTCGATACTGCCTGTAAAAACGCTGACATACGACCAGAAGTTCGAGCAAGTCCCCACGACTGTAGACATTATTTTGCACAGAAGCAACTAAGAAATGGTATTGACCCGTATAGCCTAAGTAGGCTCATGGGACACTATGACACGTCTATGACAAACGTTTATCTACGTGGCATATCAGATGCCGACATTGTAGAACGAGGCGTGCAGACAAGCCCGATCATGGACTTAAAAGGTCAAATAAAATGGGGCAACAAAATAAAGGACAATCGTCCATTACTGGAAAAGAAAACCAAATAAAAAAAAGCCCTCCCTGCGATCAACAGGGAAAGGCTCGAAGTGTTGCAATAACACCACATAAACTACTGTTATTGTAGCATTTCTATCTGAAAAATTCAATAGATAGGAGTGTATTTTATTATGTACAATTTTAGTTGGACAGATGTCAATAATAAAGAGACTCTACAATAACACACACAGAAAGGGCAGTGATCACACTGCCCCAAAAATATGAAGTTTGTATTTGATTAACAAAATCATCGATGGTGAAGTTTTCCAACCCCATAATCAAAATAGATTCCAAATGAAAAGAAATTACAACACAAGAAAATAGAATAACTGATGATATAAAAAAGAAGCGATAGACTAATTGTTTGTCGCTTACTCGCACTCTTTTATCTTTGCAATTAAAAATAAAATCCCTCCTTAATCTAGAAGTTGCTCAAAATCCAATAATTTACGTGCATGTATAGTTACTCCTAAATTATTGGGAATTAACGTATGAGTTACTTGAGTTCTAGATGCTGGAATCTCAACAATTTCTAACTTACCAGATACACTGTGCTGAGCAACTGCATATACAATTCCGACCAAATTAAGTCTAGAAGCAATACTTACAGTACCGTTTGGTAAACTATATGAACCTTGATTGAATACAAAAACTGGCGAACCACTAGACCCTCCAAAAATTGCGGAATCTATTAAAAATCTTGGACTATTTTCAAAATCATTTTGTAGTGGTGTAGCAGTAATTCCCTTTCTTACAATAGGATTGTTATTTAAAGAATCCCAAATCCCATCGGGGTATCCAACAACAGTAATTTCTTCAATTCGTGAAAAATTGGTTTCATAATCAGAAGAACTAGGAATTAAACTACTGTTCAATGAAATATAATAAAGTTCATGCCCTGATTGCCTTATTTGTGCATGTATATTAGCAATAGGTAACATACATAAATCAATATCATCTTCAGGATGCTTAATCCATAAGCTTTCGAAATTTTTAACAACTAAATCAAAGTACTTTCCTTTTACTTGATGACCATCTTTATCCGCAATAGAAAAGCGCAATTTCCCTGTAATAGCATTCTCTATAACATGTTTATTTGTAACAATTGCTGGGACATGCATCCCTGTTTCAAAATTTTCTTTAAACCTGAAGAAAAATCCGGTTCCAGTGCTTATTCCATTTGGTATTGTAGTTTCTATTCTTATAGTTGTAATAATAATTTGCTCGGCCAAAGTCAAATGTTGTGTACTCATTTTTTTCTCCTTTCTAAATTTTATTTTCTTATTAAGATATTATGGTTATAGTATATCAAATTTTTATAAGGAAAGTGTTTTTAATTATTTTTTTCGTTTCGGCTCTTCTTCAGATTGCTGATTTTGTAATAATTTCTTTAAGATAATATCATCAGCCTTAATATACCAATCAACATTCGCCCCTTGATAGGTGGCAGTAGCAACGGTGTCCGCAACGGGATTGATAAGTTCCATCCGTGCGTTATAGTCAAACTCTTTCAAAGGCACGCTGGCAGGAATACTTACTTGAATCATGCGTCCTTGTCCTTTGGATTTTAAGTCATAGGTACGTTCCTTGATTTCATCTGAAACCGCCCCGTCTTCATTTTGGATTCTCACTTCTCGACGCAGGGCAGAGAATTTCAATTCTCCAAAAGTCGTGTCTTTATCTAATACAATGCCATTAGCTAATCTCATCATTTTTCCTCTCTTTCTTTATTATTTTATCATGTCGTCAGCATGTAAAAGATAATTGGTAAAACCACGAATGCCGATTTTATAACCCTCTGCGGTAATACGCGGATTGACTAACTTCACACATTCCTCAAAGTCGAAATGCTTCTCGCCAGCTTCAGCAGGAAGTACGACCACAATATCATCTGCACGCTGAACATCTGAATAGAGGTTATAGCTTCGTGATAAGACTGTTTGTTGTCCGTTGATTCTTCGCTGTACGATTTTATCCTCGCCGACAAATTCTAAATTACCGAATGTTTTTTCCATGTTGGGAATAACAAATTTAAGTTCCATATTTTTACCTGTCCTTTCATTTTTATGGTTGAATGAATCTTATTTATTTGATGTTCTTACACGGTGGAGATCGACCTTTGTTTTCTTGATTTACTGTTTTCGTTGTATCACGTCCTTTCAAATTGGTCTAAAAATAGACGATCATTTTTGAGCGTCTTATGGTTACTTGATAATATTGGTATTGTTGTTATTCTTTTTATCAATGTATATTTGAATCATGGTAATATATAGGTATCTGATATGCTGTAGAAGAGAGAAGGAAGGCTAAGACAAATGAAAATTGTAATATTTTACTCGTGGCAATCTGACTTGCCAAATAACAAAAACAGAGGATTAATAGGTGACTGCATTCAAAAAGTTTCAAAGCAATTGCTCGAAGTCTGTCCGCAAGTAACGGAAATTGAAATAGAAATGGATAGCCGAAATGAAAGTGGAACACCAGATTTAGTAGATAGTATTTTTAGAAAAATTGATAACTGTGATATTTTTCTGGCAGATATAAGTATAATTAACTCTGGTACAATAGAACGTTATACGCCAAATCCAAATGTCTTAATAGAATTGGGGTATGCTTCCAGAGTTTTAGATTGGTCTAAAATTCTTTGTATTTTCAACTCGGAGTATGGCAAAGTTGAAGACTTACCATTTGATATTAGATTCAGGAAACCTATAATTTATAATTCTAGTGAGAATACATCAATATCGAAAAAACAATTAACCAAATTACTTAAAGATTCAATAGAAAATATTATTAATACACGCATTATAGATAAAAAAGAATATTTAACAACAAAACGTACCGTAGACCTTCATATTCAAAGTATCCTTATTGATTTCTGTAGGTTATTATTTGAAACAGATCAAGATAAGAATCATCGATTTAACTATCCCAAATTACTACAAATTTCTTTAGATGATATTGCATCTATTTTAGAAAATAAGGAAATATTAGGTTTTCACTTCTATAAAAATATAGGCTTGAATATAAGTGATTTGGTTGAATTCTTCAATGATGGACTAGAAACATTTTTCTTATCTGATAAAGAAAAACGTTTATTAGCAAAAATGGTATTCGCACTACGTGAATATAAAGAACTAATTTATTCAGAAAGAGTATTCGATGAGATTGGGGAGTGTTCTAAATACAAGTTGGTCTCTGGTTATGAGCTGAATCCAACAAATTCTCCAGATTCTTATTTACTTTTGCAACCACTTAAAGGCAATAAAGCAGTTGTTATAAGCGGAGGGAAATTCGACCAGGAAGTAACGAAAAAGCTGCTGTTAAATTTGAGAATCAAAAAAGAGTCTTTACAATATATATCTAAATGCATTCATCAAATCTCTTTACTAACAAATGAATGGATTAGTTTGACAGGTAACTATTTTATAGCAAATCCAAACTTATTCAACTCAAAAAAAACTTGATACTTATAATGCAGTTCCAATTGAAAAGGCGTTCACTCTTGAACGCCTCTTTGGTATTTTTTAAAATGTTAGTTTGAATATTGATGTTTTATTAACAGATTTAGAGAAAAACTAACCATTCTGATTAGGTGCAAAATTGCACTTTGACTGCACTTTTTTTATAGTATTTTGTGATTGACACTGTTTTATCTGCTTCCATATCCCTTAATTTTACTGCATTCTACTTGATATGCTGTAGCCTTAAAGCGGAGTGGGAGTAGTATAGGTATATAACTTAACTTTAAAACACAAATTTGATAGGGGTTTGACGACTATAGAAAGGTTTTAATTGACTTAATTTCAATTGGTTCCCCACCAAAAAGAGCATCTCTTTTTAATTAAAAGTAGATGCTCTTTTTATTTCATATTTTATTGATTTAGCCATGTAAATATATCTTTTATTATTAGTTTATGCATAATCTCAATATACTGTTCCATAAACGTATAGTCAGGTTTATCACCCAAGGTTGGCAATAAAATAGTTAATTCATCAGCATCTTTAGCATAAAAATTATTAGAATAACTAAATATTCCTGAATTAGCGGCTCTATGTATTGCTGATGTAATAAAAATCACTGCATTTTTAGGCAAATGTTCTGTATGCACAACTGCAATATGGTCATCAGCACCGTAATTATAATTTCTATATTTAGAAGAACCAAACATATCTATAGTCACAGTATTTTGTTGAAAAATTGTAACATCATTACTTATAAAATCTGATATCCCAGTATCCTCTTCTCCAGCCGTAACAAATGGTAGTTTCCCTGAAATTCTATCATCTTTTTTTAACCTTTTTCCTCTTGTTGCGTTACCAAAAAGTTCTAACAATGCATACTCTTTCCATATCAAATTATCATAATCTACTAAAATCTCCATATCACTGTCTGATAAGTCACATGCTTCAAAACCAATAGTGTTCACGTAACTCGATAAAGCTTCTAAACGCTCTTTTTCAATAATTGTCATGTATTCCTCCATATATTCAAGAGCTATCCCCTCACTACTATATGGAACAAATATCTTATGAAACTTAATATCTTGTAGTTTGTAACCACCTTGTTGTCCATCAAATTGCGATACAAATTTTTGAATGGAACTTATTAAAAATAACCCACTTTTTTCACTCAATTTAAATTTAGCTTTCAACTTATTAATATTTTGAGAAACGTAATAAGGTTCTTTTTGATATTTCACATATTTATAATTCCCGACAACAGTTGCTGTTATGGTGTTAGCTTCATTTGGTAAAAATTCTTGCATTTCTATTTTCCCTTGAACACCATTATTTTCGGTTGTTCTTCCAATAAAATTAGTTCCTTCTGGAATAAAATTTAATTTTCCAGCGTCTAACGACTTAGTACCCGTTATTTTAAATAATTGTTGTAGTTCTTTTTTTCGCCACTTAATATCATACTTCTTTTCCAAATCATCCAATTTAGATTGTATCAAGTGGCGATTTATTTTCCCAAGTCATTATTACCTTTTAACAATTGGTTTACTTCCCAAGACAGATAATCAGAAATTGTTTTCCTATGCTCATCAAAGTCAGGTTTTAAATCTACTGCCACTAATTGGTTCCAATCATTTCCTTTTTCAGGGTCAATGGTACCTTCTAAGTACTCATTTTCTGAAAAAATATTCAACTTAGTTTTACCAAATTTAACGAGAGCCACGAGTTCATCGTATCTTTCTTTAGCTCTATCTGTATCTTGAAGATTATAACTAGCTTTTGCTTTTTTACGACTTCTTCTAGTATACCCATCATTACTAAAATCAATAAACTTGACTATTGAATCCGACTCATGCCTTTCGTTCACTCTGAATACGTAAATATTTGTTTGAACACTTGATTTGCCAACGAATAAATCAATCGGCATTTTTATACTTGCAAGCAAAGTATTATTTTTCAAAATTCTCTTATTAATTGCTACTGCTCTTCCTGAACCAGCTGAATTTTGAATAATTATTGCGCCATATCCACTTTCCATCATATTTAAAGCTTTTTCCACAAAGACCATTCCATTACCTTCTGCTGAATACGGGGGATTTAGTACAAATGCATTAGCAGGAAACTTTTCATCATCTTTCCCAAAAGCGTACTTACCATCAAAATCAGTCAAAGAATCTTCATTTAAAATATTGGAAGACCCATCTCCCATTAAAATCATGTTTAAAATAGCTAGCATATAGATTTCAGGTAATATTTCTAATCCTAACAATTGATTTGCTTTTATTTCAAGTTCCTTTTCCATAAGTTTTTCTGGTGAATCTATATTTTCTCTCGCATCATTTAACATTTCATTCATAGCCGCAACAAGTAGTCCTGCTGACCCAGTCGCAAAATCCCACACATAAGAATCTTTATTTACCCTTGCAAGCTTAACTAGAAGATTAGACACATAAGATGGTGTCAAAACAACATCATTCAATTTATCTTGCGTAAATCCTAACCATGAATACATTTCATTAAATAATTTCCCTGTAAAGTCGGTAGTCAATCCAATTTTATAGTAGTAACCTAAATCATCAACAATTTTAACAAACACCCTTTTTAATTGAGTCTCACCATCCACAACTTTATTCACATTTCCATTAACCAACGTATTACTTAATGAATTGATTATTAAGTGTTTTTTTTCTTCAGGAAGATTTTTTTCATTTAAAAAACCTTCAATCTTCCTAATTATTATTTCTCCATCTGTGTTACCTTTCTCATTTGATGATTTCAGGTCAGACTTTTCAAGTGGTGCTACTTTACCAGCAACCCCTATAGTTGCAATAATACTAGCTGCAACTAAATTTACTCTATCCTTTTCAGATAAACCTTTTTCATTTTTATAAATATCATTATTCAACCTCATTAGTGAGGTATCTATTTCTTGTTCCCTTTTTTGCTTGATTTTCTCAAGTTCAGCCGGTGATAAATTTAAATTTTGTACAGTTTGTATAAACTCATCAAAATTCTCTTGTTTTAAAAAAGAAAAATCTGTAAATTCTCCTATTTTTTGTCCCATACCTAAATTTGATTTTGAAACATAATACACGCCTATCTCATATTCAATTTCGCCATTATTTTTTTTATAGCCAGTCATCCCTATAGATATTATATCTGAATAGCTTGTATGGTGTAATAAAGCATTAGCGTAATGAATAGCTCCATTTACTGCATACCCTTTTATATTAGTGTAATGAGGTGTATTATCAGCTTTTACATTTTGAACATCCCCCTCATTATCCAACTTTACAAGTTTATTTTTATAACCTTTGTATTCAATTAAAATCGGATAAAAGTTTAAATTTTTGTCTTGTAATAGCAGTTTACAATCAGGTCGGATACTTCCACTACCTCCAGATTTTGACTTGTAGTCAGTCAAAGCTTTATCTATTTCTTCATTCAATATTTCTTGTTCTAATTTATAATCTAGATTATAGTTTTTCAACCACCCATTCGCTAGATCTGCAACGTTCGGTTCCATCGATTGATTCTTTTTACTTTTCAATATTTTTCCTCCTATAAAAAATAAAATCCTAAAATCAATTTTTTTAGGATTCCAACAATATACTCATCATATATTATAGCATAAAGCTTTCAACTTTTTGAATTTCCCTATAACATCAATTACGGATTTTAGAAAACAGCTCCGTAAATACTATAAAATTTTATCTTACTCTTTTATAAATCTAATTATCAACGGAAATACTATATGAGAAACAATAAAAATTAATACATTCTAAATGACTTTTAATGTAAAAATAACCATAATGAAAAGAGATTAGACACATATTTAATTAAGTTAAATTATCGTATTTCTCTCTTTTCAAAATAAACTCTCCTAAGGAATGCTTTACTCACTTTGAAACGTACCATATTACTTTTCTCGTCTCGCTTCTTTAGGATAATATTTATTAAAAATCCTCTTTAATAGAAGTATTAGTTAAAATACGTTTAGCACTTGAAATTTCAAGACTACTTGCTGGGTCTTTCAAATAATCTAGTTCCAGAAATAGGGATTAATTGATATGGACAGATGTCAATAAAGTAGACAGAAAAAAGGAATGTTTTATGAAGAATCATTTAGAAAAGCAAGTTCTTTTAAATTAGGTGATAAGAACTTGTTTGCGGAATGAGGTCTCTTTGAATGATAGAATCCTTCAATATATTCAAAACAAGCTAATTTTACTTCTTCCAAAGAGGAAAATTTTCGTCGGTTCAGCTCTTCTTTCTTCATATATTTAAAGAAAGATTCTGTGACGGCATTATCCCACGGGTAAGCAAGTTTAGAGTAGGAAGGGACAAGGTTGTGCTTTTCTTGAATCTGCCGTAAATCTTGAGATAAATATTGGGATCCACAATCAGAATGAAAAATAAACGACTGCATAGGTTTCCTAGAGTAAACGGCTCGTTCTACCGTATCGCAAACTAATTTTGCAGTCATCGAGGCATAAACATTCCAAGCAATTACTTTTCGAGAGAAGATGTCAAGAATCACACAAAGATAAACAAATCCTTTTTTTACGGGAATATAGGAAATGTCGCTGACCCAAATACGGTTGGGCTGCTTGGAATGAAACTGTTGTTTCAACAAATTTGGACAAGTAGAAGAAACCGACGGTTTTTGATAACGGAATCTCGGTTTTACGGTAGACATTTTAGGAAGATCCATGGTTTTCATTAGTCGGTACACTCTTCCGATACTAATGGAAATACCATAATCACGCTGTAAAACTATTTTTATCTTGGCTGCGCCGAGTCTAAACTTTGTCTCGGTATAAGTCTGTAAAATAATCCGTTTGATTTGTTGGTTTTCGACGGAACAGCCGAAGGGATCTTGGATAAAAATTTGTAGTAGGTACTGCGGTTAACGCGCAATACTTGGCAGAGCCTTACAATAGAATGATCGGCAGCTAACAGAGAAATGGCTTTTAATCGTTGCTGGAGTGTGGCGTGAAGATGGCAATGGCTTTTTTTAAGATTAAATTCTCTTCTTCTAGCAAGGCTTTCTGTTTTTGAAGTTCGCGAACTTGTTTGACAGTTAGCAGCTCGCCAGAGTCCATTTGTACTTCGGAATAAAGTTTAATCCATCTAGAAAGAGCAGTCTGAGAGACGCCATATTCTTTGCATAAAGCAGCCTGTATTTTCCCCCCGTTGTATAAATTTACGAGACTTTTTTTAAAATCTTCATCGTATTTTTTGTAATTAGACATAAGCTGTAATTCCTTTCGTTTTAGTGTCTACTTTATTAGTATATATCCACGGTCTGCTCGCAAAGAAATAGCCATCCTAAAATGGATGAACCAAGAACAAGAAGCAGGTCGCCATAGCATTTTAAGGATGTGTACGATTCTTGGTATTTCTAGTAAGCTCTTACTACAGGCATTTAAACCCGATGGTTTCCAAAAGAGCGCGAGCTGATCAGGTGCTGGATCAACGTGTTTTACAACTGTATCAAACGTGTCCAAAAATCAATGAGGAGGCAAAACCTACGGTCTATCACGGTAAAGAAGTTTAAAGCAGGAAGACCAACGAAAAAGATATTGAAAACCTATAAAAATCTATTAAATCAAGATTTTTCAACAATAGTACTCAATCAAAAATGGGTAGCTGATATTACGTATATCTATACCATCTCAGATGGCTGGTGCTATTTATCAACCATCATGGATTTGTATTCCAGAAAAATCATTGGGTACCACTTTGATCAAACCATGCAGGCCTCTATCGTTATTAAAGCCTTAAATGATGCACTTTCTAAGCGAAAGATAGAAAAAGGACTGGTTCTTCATACAGATTTGGGTGCGCAATATACAAGTATCGACTATGAAACAAAGTTAAGCGCAATGAATATCTGCCATTCATACAGCAAAAAAGGCTGTCCCTATGATAACGCCGGAATCGAGTCTTTCCATGCGCTGCTAAAGAAAGAGCATGTTTACCAACGACCTGCTTATTTCAACTTCGAAGAAGCGAAGCATCACGTTTTCAGCTATGTACAAGGCTTTTATAATAATCACCGAATTCATAGTGCAATAGCTCATTTATCTCCAAATAAGTTTGAACAGAAATTTTCAGTTGCTTAATATTGAATGTCTCTCGTAAAAACTGTTTCAACTATTGACTCTAATCCAGTTTGCCAAATAAAAAAACAGCGACCATTCTAATCTGATACGTTTCGGATTGATAGAAGTCGGATGCTGTTTTTTCTAGTTGTTCTTCTGGATACGTTTCTGCCAATCTGTTAGCAAAGTTCTCCATTGGTTTAAAGCCATTGGGGACTGCGGCAATGATTTGTAGTTCTTCTTCGATATTCATTTGCTCACTCCTATAAAAACGCTTTTTGAATTTCTTAAATAAAAGGCTCTTTCTAGTTCAGTTTATCACATTATGCAAGGTTTGTTCAGTTCTACTAAATCTGTTCAAGCACTTCATCCCAGCAAAACCGCCTGACTCTGCTATAATACACTTACAGACACCAATTACTGAAATTATGCCTGAAACCACAAGGATGATCCAATTGAAAACGAACCAAACTGAAATTCTCAACCAGCTTTATAATCTTATCCTAAATCCGGGAACGCGTGATTGGGAGCGTTCTTTGCTTATGAAAGCCAAATCAGGTATCGAAAGTGGTGCTAGCTTTGACGCGCAGCTGGCGAAACTGGAAGCTGATTTGCGGCCACTGGCGCTCAGAAATAATCTCACTCCTGATGTGACGGATTTTTACTTAAAAATGACGGATGATTCGGCTGCGAGTGAATCGTTTGATGTAGCCAAACATAATCAGGGGGCGCTTCCTTATCAAGAACGTGCGATTTTTGCGGGTGGCTGTTTCTGGTGTATGGTCGAACCGTTTGAAACAAAAGAAGGTATTCTTTCTGTGTTATCGGGCTATACAGGTGGACATGTGGAGAACCCGACGTATGAACAGGTAAGTGGTGGTTATACGGGGCATGTGGAAGCTGTGGAAGTGATTTTTGACACGCGAGTCCTGTCTTATCAAGAACTTGTCGAGCTTTATTGGCTGCTGACAGACCCGACGGATTCCATGGGGCAGATGGCTGACCGCGGGAGTAATTATCGGCCTGTCATTTTTGTGGAAAACGAAGTGCAGCGACAAATCGCAGAGGACTCCAAGCAAGCCTTGGCAGCGTCTGGCAAGTATAAGCGTCCGATCGTAACAGCTATCGAACCAGCTTCTACCTTTTGGCCAGCCGAAAATTTTCATCAGGAATTTTATAAGAAAAATCCGAAAAGGTATAAGAAAATCAAACGTGCTCGGCAGCAGTTTTTAGCTTTTCAGCGGTTGCAGGGCAGGGTGCGCAAGTGGAGAGGAAAGACGCAGTAAGTGCGATCTCACAAAAAACAAAAGTCCAGGGTAAGAGGACTTTTGTTTTTTTATATACTAGTTATGCTTCCTTTAAGATCCGTTCGATCTCATCCAAAATCGCCTCAGTATTATTCGAACCGATTACCATTTTAGCAGCTTGTTTCACTTGCTCTTGTGCATTCTCCATGGCAAAACTATACGCCGTATTTTGGATCATCTCCAAATCATTTCCGCTGTCTCCAAATGTTGCTATCTCCGAATCCTGAATGCCCCATTCTTTCCCAACCAGCGTCAAGCCGCGGTGCTTATGCACGCCTGGGATAATCAAATCGATATCGCCATGTCCACTGGAAACAGGGACCAGCGTGTTTCCTAATGCATGTTTAAGCGTTTCTAAATGCTGCTTTGCTTCATGTGCTTCAAAGGTCAACGCAAATTTGAAAATATCATCGTTTTCTTGTTGGATCTCGAATAAATTGTCGATTTTTTTGATTTGGGGATAATAAAAGGATACTTTCTTGAAATTTTCTGCTGGCATATTTTTGGAAACGTAAGCACTGTTTTGACCACATAGAACTAAATTGACTGGATTTAGCGATTCTAACAGGATCAATGTTGCGAGAATCGTTTCTGATTCTATTTTGGCATGATAAAAGGATTCGTCTCCCATCACGATATTTGCACCATTTTCGGAGACAAATGTGATATATTGATAAATATCAGGAAAGAACGAGCGAAGTTGGAAATATTGGTTCCCGCTCGCTACTACGAAACGAATCTCTTTTTCTTGAAGCTTAGAAAATAAGTTGTAAAATCTTTTGACATTATACGTTTTTTGGTCATTTAAAAACGTTCCGTCCATATCGACTGCTATCATTTTGATTTTCATGGGTTTGACCACCTTTCCAATCGATTGTAACGTCTGGAACGCGTTTCATGTCAATAAAATAGTTTGGAGATGGTGTAATTTGGTTAATATTCGCGATATTGCGGCGATGAGTGGTGTGTCGAAATCAACTGTTTCAAGGGTGATCAATAATAAAAAGCATGTTTCCGCTGAGATCCGTGCCAAGGTGCAGGCTGCTATTGAGCAGACGGGGTATCATGCGAATGGAAATGCGGTCAAGCTGAGCAGTGGGAAAAATTTCACCTTAGGGGTGACATTGCCTTACAATAATGCATGTTATGATAATCTGATCAACAGTATTCTTTATCATACAAAGGAGCGGGGCTATCAGGTACTGCTGCTCCCGACTTATTACGAGGAAGATACAGAACAAGCGTATTATGTATTACTGGAACAAAAAATGATCGATGGGTTGATTTTGACTTCGCGTTCCAGCAATAATTTGGATTGGGAAGATTTGAAGAAGAAGGGCCGGATCGTATCCGCCGAAAAAATAGCAGCCGGTGGCCTCTCAATGATTTATCCAGATAGGAAAAGGGCCTATGAAGATTTATTTTCAAGACTTAGGCAAGCGGGCAATACGAACGTGGTTTTCACAGTGAAGCGTGGCCCACGGCTCAGTACTAGCGCAAAAGATAAAATCGATAGCTTTGAAAAATATTATGGTGCTGCAGTTTTAGGACGCGATTATTATACGGAGATCGAAGGCTATAAGGATGGCGCTAAGTGGGCGACTGCGACCTTTGAAAATAAGACGGTCCCTGAAGTGATCTATGCTAATGGAGACGATACTGCTGCGGGAATTATTTCAGGCTTGAATAAACTTGGATTTGTCCATAAAACAGATTATCAGATCATTGGAGAAGGAAATGCGGCTTATAGTGAGTTGCTGGCTTTCTCGACAATTGATTTTTTACCGGCAGAAATAGGAAAAGACGTGGTCGATTTTATTTTGTCAGAAGAAAAAAGGATTACGATCTCTAAAAATCCGGTTATTATTTGGAGGTGAATGCTACCAACTTGAATCGACGTCAGTCAAATAAGGCGATCTATTTTAGCCGAAATCAAATAGATATTACTTCTCCCGTTTGAAAAATTCAAGTATAATTCAATCAACACATAGCAAAAGGATTGGAGCGATGAAAGTTGGAAAAAGCAAAAAGTGTAGATGCTTATCTTGACGCGGCTACTGAACCAGCCCGATTGATTATGCAGGAACTGCGCGATACTATCCAAACGACTATCCCAAACTGCGAAGAACAGATCAAATATAATGTCCCCTTTTACAATTATCATGGGGAATTCGTTGGTTTTTCCGTCCATAAAAAGCATGTCAGCTTTGGTTTTGGTGCGGATGTACTTTCCGAGGAAGCACGAATGAAGCTGGAAGAAGCAGGCTATAAGCTAGGAAAAGGAACGCTGCAAATTCGATTTGATCAACATGTACCAAAGGAAGCGGTCAAACAGATTTTACGAAAGAAAGCAGAAAGTATAGAAGAAAGAAGGTAAAACACCATGCACGTTGCTATTTATTGCGGGGCAAGTGCCGGAAATGATCCGGTGTATAAAGAATGCGCGGTCAAGATCGGGAAGTGGTTAGGCGAAAAAGGACATACACTTGTTTATGGTGGTGGCCGTACAGGACTGATGGGCGAGGTGGCTCAAGCAACTTTGGAAAGCGGTGGGAAGGCGATCGGCGTCATGCCTGCCTTCTTGAAAGAACGTGAATTAGCATATGATGGGCTGACAGAGCTTCATATCGTGGATACCATGGATGAACGTAAAAAAATGATGATGGATATGGCTGCGTGTTATGTTGCTTTACCAGGTGGCCCCGGCACGCTTGAAGAAATAACGGAAGTAATCTCTTGGGGCCGGGTAGGACAACATCAGAATCCCTGTGTTTTCTTTAATGAAAAAGGATACTATGATGGCGTCAAGCATTTCTATCAGCAAATGGTCACAGAAGGATTTTTAACACAAGTAGATTTCGAGAAAATATTATTTACAAATTCTACCGAAGAAATTGAAGCATTCAAACGGAATTATCTCCCGCCCGTCATTCGAACCTATACCAAATAAAGCATTAAGATTTTTCCAAGAAGTTTAATTTTGGCAGCAATTCGTGTTATTTGTGCTATATTTGGTGATATGCGAGGTGGATACAACATGAAATATTTGGTAGCTTTTACCTATAAACAAATCAGCTGTTGCTTGTTCCCTGTACTGCTGTTTGCTTCTTTGGCGGTGACGAAAGTTGTTCATGTGCCGGGCGTCTATCGGTATGATCTCCTGCTTTATATCGCGATCTTGATCCAAATTATTTTGATCAAGACGGGGTATGAATCTTGGGAAGAGGTACGGATTATTTTCTTATTTCACATTGTCGGGCTTGGGCTTGAGATATTCAAGATCCATATCGGTGCTTGGAGCTATCCGGAAGCGGGGATTTGGAAGGCTTGGGATGTGCCGTTATATAGCGGTTTTATGTATTCGAGTGTCGGGAGTTATATTTATCGGGCATGGAAGGTACTTCAGCTGGAATTTGAGAATTGGCCGAATAAATGGGTAACAGGATTACTTTGTCTAGCGATTTATGGGAACTTTTTTACGCATCACTACATGTGGGATATTCGCTATTTACTGATTTTTTGGATCATATTTTTATTTCGGAGAACGAATGTCCATTTTGGATTACTTGAAAAGCGGTTTTATATGAATGCAAGTGTAGCATTTCTCTTGATCGGGATATGCATGTGGATCGCGGAAAATATTGCCAGTTTTTTTGGTGCTTGGATCTATCCGAACCAAGAAGCAGGCTGGCATCTCGTTCATTTAGGCAAGATCTCCAGTTGGTCGTTATTGATTATTTTGAGTATCTCACTGGTCTATTATGCACGAAATGCAAAAGCTAGAGGAGGAAATCAGTATGAACGAGGCACAAGTTTATTTACAGGGATTAAAAAAATTTTTGCCAAGCGCAGTATGGACTGAATTACAGGTAGCAAACGGCGCACCACCTGAAGAGTTAGCATGGCTTCGCGAGGCGTATCCTGCTGTTCCAGAACCATTAGTGCGAATGCTAAGCGAAATAAACGGTACCTATCATCAAAAATACGGAACAGAAACGATCGCGATCCCAATTTTAGGGTCGGATCTAGACGCCTATCCTTACTATTTAAAATCAGCCGAACAGATCGTCGCAGATAAAAGCCTATCTTATCATCAAGAAACGATTGCTCAGCGCTATGCGGAATGGATCGGGGATGATGAGATCATTCAAGTAGACGAGAAGATCCACTTGGATGTCCCAATGGGCGAATGGCTATGTTTTTCCGACTGTATCAATAACGGCGGGACTTCAAGTTTATATCTGGATTTTTCACCGACCGAAGCAGGAAAACAAGGGCAAGTAATTCGCTATCTACATGATCCAGACAGTTTTAAAGTGATCGCGCCTGATTTTGGTAGTTATTTGGAGATGATTCGAGGCGGGTCGTATGCTTTTACGGAAATTTTTGAAGAGGATCGGGAGTAAAAAAAGCTTTCTCACGCTGAGAAAGCTTTTTTTATTTATCCAGTGTCCCCAGATAAACAACGGTTTGATTTGCTAAGCGTAATTTCCCGCCTGTTTCGTGGCGCCGAAAGAGCTTGATCAAGGCATCTACAAACGCGGGGTAACTGGAATCATTTTCTGTTGGGGCATAAGAAGCGGAGAGATTACGTCCGATAAAGGTTTCCAATGAATAAAAGAGGGGATTATCAAACTGTAGGACTTTATAATTTTCGTGACCGAAGAAAGTATGAATCTTCGCACTATCATCACCAATTCCATTACTTAAACCTTGATACCCAGGGCAATGCGCTTTATTGAGTTGCTCCAATTCCTGAATGATCGGGTCTTTCAGATCACGCCTATTCCAAATCAAATGAACGGTACCAGCGGGTTTCAAAATACGGCGGCACTCTGCTTGAAAAGCAAGTGCGTCGAACCAGTGAAAGGCTTGGGCGGTCGTGATCAAGTCGATCGTAGCAGCTGGGATATGAGTATTTTCTGCCGTGCCGCTTTGGAATGTAAAGTTTGCGAAACGTCGCAGATCTGTTTGGAGAACGCCGGCCATTTCTTCATTTGGTTCTACGGCGGTAACTTGAAAATCATTATTCAGCAGTTGGGCTGTCAAAATGCCAGTTCCAGCACCGATGTCAGCAATTTGTGCCGTGGGAGCATATTCTTTTTGAAGGAAATCAAGATAGGATTTCGCATAAGAAGGACGGTATAACGCATAATTATGCGCTTTGTTTGTAAATTTACTGTAGTCATTGGACATCATTATCACAGCTTTCTATTAGATTTCACAAGCGATTTGCTTTTATTTTGGTGTTAAAATTAGTACTATACATATATGTAATTAAATACATAGAAAGAGGCAAAGTCATGGGCAGAATGTTTCAATTTATCAAACCATATAAGATAGCAGTCATCATGGCTGTCTTGATGAGTTTATTAGAACTATCCGTAGAATTAACACAACCGCTTATTTTATCCAGGATCATTGACCACGGCATTATCGGCAAGGATATGCGCACGATCTATGTTTGGGGCGGTATTTTAGTTGGAATGGCTGTGCTGTCATTGGCAGCAGGAGTGATCAATTCCTTTTACTCTGCACACGCCGGGCAAAATTTCGGACTTGATTTGCGGAGAGCGATGTACAAAAAGATCCAGTATGCGGATTATGCGAGTTTACAACACTTTTCATCGCCGTCGTTGTTAATAAGATTAACAGATGACGTCACACAAATCCAACAATTCTTCTTTATGGGGATGCGTTTTTTACTACGCTCGCCTTTGTTGGTTATCGGCAGTGTGATTGTTTCGCTTGTGGTAAACTTTCGATTAGCACTGGTGCTTTTATGTGCGATCCCACTAGCAATTATTCTGTTGCTGTTTTTAGTGAAGCGCGGGATCGTCACATTTGAATCGGCGCAGGCACATCAAGACGAAGTAAACCATATCATGCGTGAAAATTTGATTGGTGTAAGATTTATGAAAGCTTTTGTACGTAAAAAACAAGAAACGGGCCGCTTTGTGGAAGAAACGGGTAGATTGACGAACGTAACGGTCTATGCGATGCGTTTGATGCAGGTCATTCAACCAGTAACCTTATTTTTGATGAATATCGCTGTTATTATTGTGGTCTGGATCGGAAGCAAGCAGATCGACCTCGGTAATATGGAGCTTGGTAATACAGTTGCGATCATTAACTATGCGATGCGGATCAGCAGTTCGCTCTCCATGATGTCCTTTATGGTGATGGCTTATTCGCGCGGACAGGCTTCGGCGAAACGGATCTGGGATATGTTAGATCATATCGAAGAAGAGGAAACCGATAGCGGTGCGGAACTGTCTGCTTTTAAAGGAGATTTGGCATTTGACAACGTTTCGTTCCATTATCCGGAAATGAATCGACTGGCACTTAAAAATATTTCATTTAAAGTAGAAGAAGGCGCTACTGTTGCTGTTTTTGGAGCGACTGGTTCCGGGAAGACAAGTTTGTTCAACTTGATCCCAAGGCTCTATGAACCGAGTAAAGGGATGATCAAACTTGGCGGACAGCCGATCCAAGATTTATCACTGCAAAGTTACCGGCAGCATATTGCTTATGTGGCACAGGAAACGCTGTTATTCAGTGGGACGATCGCTGATAATATTTCTTGGGGAAGCACAGGGGCGCCATTTACAGAAATCGAACAGGTGGCGAAAGATGCCCAGATTCATGATCGGATCGTCCAGCTTCCTGATGAATATGAAACGCGAGTGGGACAGCGCGGTACCAATTTGTCTGGTGGCCAAAGACAGCGGATCGCGATTGCACGGGCACTGCTGACAAAGCCGGATCTGCTATTGCTCGATGATGCGACTAGTGCACTCGATGCCACGACAGAAGCAAAATTACTTCGAGTACTCCGAACTTATCCGCAGACCACGATTTTGATCACACAAAAAATCGGTTCGGCGCGCGCGGCCGATAAAATCCTCTTTTTAGATAAAGGCGCAGTTCTGGGATTTGGAACGCATGAAGAATTGATGGCAGCCGTGCCGATGTATCGCGATTTGATCCAGTCGGAAGCGCAGAAGGGGGCTGAGAACGCATGAAAGAAACACTAAAAACACCTTTTCAATATGAAAAACTAAATGTCCCCTTAGCGAAGAGCGGCAAGCGCTTGAAAACAGATAATTTAAAGGCTGGTTTCAGCAGTACGGTTTTCAGAGTATGGCATTATTTGACAAGTTTTCGATTGAAGTTGCTGCTGGTGATCTTCATGGTCATCATCAATGTAGCTGCTACGATCTTAGGACCATTCCTAATCGGGGAGATCATTGACCATTATCTTGTTCCGTTCCACGCTGAACAATTGCTGATGATGCTGTTTATCACACTATCCGTTTACTTTCTGCTATCAGCCAGTACTTGGTTTGAAAACTATTTTATGATCGATGTCGGTCAGCAGACTGTTTTTAACCTACGGGAAGAATTATTTGTTAAATTTCAAAATCTGCCAATGGCATTCTTTGAAAAACGGCAAAATGGTGATCTAATGAGTCGGATGACCAATGACATCGATAATGTCGGCCGTTCACTCAATGATTCGATTATTGAGATCTTATCCAGTTTGCTCACATTTGTCGGTATCTTATGTTTTATGCTGTATTTGAGTCCGATCCTAACGTTGATCAGTTTAGTCGTTATCCCGATCATGTACTTTGGGATGCGCTGGATCACGAAGCGTACAAGTGTTTATTTCAAAGAGCAACAGCGGGAATTAGGGAAATTGAATGGCTTTATGGAAGAAACAGTTTCCGGCCAATTGACGGTCAAAACATTTCACCGCGAGGAACAGACGTTGAAGGAATTTGACGAACAAAGCATGCTCTACCGAAATGCCGGCTTTTGGTCGCAAATCTTTTCCGGGATTATTCCAAAATTGATGAATGCTCTGACAGCATTTGGTTATGCGATCGTTGCCTTTGCTGGTGGTGCGCTAGCGCTTCAACCGCACACGGGAGTAACAATCGGAATGATCGTGGTATTCCTTGAGTATGTGCGTCAGTTTATCCGACCGTTAAATGATCTGGCTAATCAATTCAATGCGTTATTGTCGGCAGTGGCTGGAGCAGAACGGGTCTTTGAGATTTTAGATGAAGAACCGGAAAAAGATGCTGCTGATGCGATCCAGGTAACATCAATCGAAGGACAGGTCGATTTTGAAGCTGTTTCATTTGGATATGATGATAATGAGATTCTGCATGAGGTTTCTTTGCATGCTAATAGCGGGGATACGCTCGCTTTAGTCGGCCCAACCGGCTCAGGGAAAACAACGATCATCAGTTTGCTTTCGCATTTTTACAAACCAGATCATGGGATTGTTAAGATCGATGGCATCGACTTACAGAAAATAACGAAAGAAAGTTATCGCCGGCAGTTGGCATTTGTTTTTCAAGAAACATTCCTGATCCGCGGTACAATTGCAGAAAATATTCGTCTCGGCAAGCCTGATGCGACGCAAGAAGAGCTAGAAGCGGCTGCAGAAATGGCGAATGCAGATAGCTTTATCGAGGAACTGCCGGATAGCTATGAAACCTATCTAGAACAGGATGGGGCGGGGATCAGTCAAGGTCAACGACAGCTTCTTTCGATCGCCCGGGCATTTTTGGCTAATCCGCGGATTTTGATCATGGATGAAGCGACTAGCAATATCGATACGGTGACGGAGATGAAAATCCAAGAAGCTATGCAGCGCTTAGCTTCCGAGCGAACTACGTTTCTCGTTGCTCACCGTTTGAACACAGTGCGTCAAGCAGATCAGATCTATGTCTTGGAAAACGGTTCGATCAAAGAGCACGGCAACCACGAGGTACTGATGGAAAAACGAGGATATTACTATGAACTGTATCAAAATTATCAGCAAAGTAATAGTATTGAAGTATAAAAAAAGCGTGATTTGCGATAAACAAATCACGCTTTTTTGTTATGAAAATGTTGTGAAAATCAGCCAAATATTAAGTAGTGTCAAAATAACCGAGATACCCCAAGCAATCCAGTTTGTCACTTTGCTGTTGCTAAATTCCCCCATTAATTTCTTATCGCTAGTAAACATGGTGAGTGGAATGATCGAGAACGGTAGAGCGATACTTAGGAAAACTTGTGTATAAATCAATAGTTTTTCGACGACTGCTTCTGTATCTCCAAAGATGATGATACAGATGATGACGGGGATGATCGCAACGACACGTGTGATCATTCGACGTGCCCACATTGGCATCCGCATATGGATATAGCCTTCCATAATGATTTGTCCAGTCAATGTCCCGGTGATCGTTGAGTTTTGCCCGGAAGCAAGCAAGGCGACGGCGAATAGAACACTTAACGCAGGACTCGCAATCGCGCCGACAATCGAATTATCGTTCAAAGCCCGATATAGCTGACCGAGTGTATCAAGCGGTCCGTCATAACCGAAGAATAAGGAAGCACCGAGGATCAATAGTAGACAGTTGATGATAAAAGCGATCGTCAATTGAATGTTGGAATCGATCGTGGCAAATTTGATTGCTTCTTTTAACGATTTTCGATCCGTCCGATCATATTTTCTTGCTTGGACAATCGAAGAATGCAGATAAAGGTTATGCGGCATGATCGTGGCACCAACGATACCAAGAGCGATCAAGAGCGCTCCTTTATTCGTGACGATCTCAGGCTTTGGAATAAAGCCACCGAAGATTTCTGATACTGCCGGACTGGAAATAATCACTTCATATAAAAAGATAACTAAAATAGTGGCGATCAGCGTCGCAACGATCGCTTCGATTTTCCGGAAACCGAATTTGGTTAATAATAAGAGCAAGAATACGTCTAAAACAGTAATAAATACACCTAACAAAAGCGGCAGATTAAAGAGTAAGTTCAATGCTACAGCACTACCAATTACTTCGGCGATATCAGTGGCCATAATAGCAAGTTCGGTAATCAGCCAGAGGGCGATCCCCCATTTTTTCCCTGCTCTGATCCGTGTGACTTGAGCAAGATCCATCCCCGTTACAATACCTAGTTTTGCGGACATCGCTTGAAGCAACATCGCGATCAGACTGGAAACTAAAATTACTGTTAAAAGCAAGTAACCAAACTGTGCGCCACCAGCAATCGATGTCACCCAGTTTCCGGGATCCATATAGCCGACTGCTATCAAGGCTCCAGGTCCAGAGTAGGCAAATAATTTTTTCCAAAAGCCGGCATTATGCGGGATGGATACAGTATTATTGATTTCAGCTAAGCTAAGCCCATTTTCTGTTTTAGTAAATAAGCGATTTTCTTTCATGGTCAAAACTCCTTTTTCAGGGAACTAAAAAAGTTTCCCTCGTGCAACTAATACCTATTTTACATAAATTTTTTCAAAATGCAAGTAAAACATTTTAACAGCCCAAACAATCTAGTGTAGAATCCACTATATTCATAGTATACTAAAGGAATAATAGGAGGATAGGCAATGACTATATATCAAGAAGCCCAAACATTTTTAACCAGGATGTATCAAGAAAAACAATATTCAGCTGAAGCATTGAAAAACAGGCTACAGACTGTCATGCAAGAAATAGAAGCAACAGGAACATACACACATACCACTGAAGAGTTGGAAAGCGGTGCGAAAATGGCGTGGCGCAATAATAATCACTGCATTGGTCGGTTGTTTTGGAATACCCTCCAAGTAGTGGATGCGCGCGAAGCAGATACGCTAGACAAAGTGAAAGCGTATTTGTTTTCTCATTTGGAAAAAGCGACTAATAATGGAAGAATCAAACCATATATTACAATATTCAAACCAGATACAGTCAAAATCTGGAATCACCAATTGATCCGCTATGCTGGTTATCGTGCTGGAGAAGAGCAAATCGGTGATCCGCATTCCAATTCGTTCACCGAATTATGCCTGAAATTAGGCTGGCAAGCTCCGAAAACAGATTTTGATATCTTGCCACTACTTGTACAAGTCGACAGCAAGACACCGCCTAAGCTGATCGATATCCCGCAAAAACTTGTAAAAGAAGTGCCGATGACGCATCCGGATTATCCGGCATTTGATGCGCTGGGATTAAAATGGTATGCAGTACCGATCATATCGGATATGGTCTTGGAGATCGGTGGGATCATTTATCAAGCAGCGCCCTTTAACGGCTGGTATATGGAAACGGAGATCGGCGCGCGTAATTTTGCTGATGAAGATCGCTATAATCTATTACCTCAGATGGCAGATATTATGGCATTGGATAGAAAAAGAACCGATACATTATGGAAGGATCGTGCCTTAGTGGAACTGAATGTTGCCGTGCTGCATTCCTTTCACCAAGCAAAAGTACAAATCGTTGATCATCATACCGCCGCTAAACAATTTGGTACTTTTGAAGAGAAAGAATTAGCTGCCGGAAGGGAACTGACGGGCAATTGGGCCTGGCTGATCCCGCCCGTATCGCCAGCAACGACAGCGATCTTCCACCGTCGTTTTGATAATACGATCAAAAAGCCAAGCTTCTTTTATCGGAAAAACGGAAAAAACGAATTAAAATGTCCGTTCCCACATTAATCATTTCTTTAAAGTATTTTTAAGATTTTTAGAAAAGATTCTTGTATAATAGAAGGAAAATGATAAAAAGGAGTTTGGAGATGAAGATTAATCAAGTAAAAAGGGATGCAAGACCATTTTTAAAGGGAAATTATCTCACATTGCTCGTCACGATGATTGTCTATATTATTTTGTCAGGAGATCAGATCTATATTGAGTTCAACGATATTTCTCTTTCCGGTCTTATAAGTGATAAAATCACAGATTTATTCGTAAGTAATCAGATATTGGGTAGTCTGCTATTCTTATTCTGGATCTTTATATCGGCACCATTAAATTATGGAAAAGATGGGTATTTTTTAGAAGTAATAGAAGGGGACAAGCCGAAAATTTCGCGATTGTTTCAAAATTTCACACGCCAAACATATTTTCGCTCGTTAGGGCTTGTCTTACTAACAATACTTTATACGTTGCTATGGTCATTGCTTTTTGTTATTCCAGGAATCATCAAAGGATTTAGTTACAGCCAAGCAAATCGTATTGCCCGTGACAATCCGGAACTGACTGCGAATCAAGCTATTACCCAAAGTCGTGAAATGATGGACGGCTATAAATGGAAATTATTTGTCATGTATATCAGTTTTCTGTTATGGTATATCCCCGCTATCATACTTTCGTTTTTTGGGTTAGCTATCGCACCAACTGTGTTACCTATCCTCGCAACCATTGTTGCAGTAGCGACCGGAATTTTGATCAGACCCTATTTTGAAACAGCAAATGCAATTTTTTATACCCGCGCTAAACAGCGTTAAGCAGTATTAACAAAGGAAGTGAATCAAACTGGTACGGAAAAGAATTTCTAAAAAGCAAAGACAGAAGCGCAACTGGATGACAATTGGAATTCTCTTGTTTTTGATATTGGTTGGCGTTATTGCTTCCTTTGTTAGGCAGCAATATCTCATTATCACAGCGCCAAAACCTGATCCTGCCTATCATACGAAAGAACAAAATTTTATCAACGAATTATCCGTTCATGCGCAGGAGATCCAAGCTAAGCATAATATTTTAACAAGTGTGACGCTTGCGCAGGCCATCTTGGAATCTAACTGGGGCGAGAGTGAGCTAGCAAGTAGCGCCAACAATTTGTTCGGTGTGAAGAGCACGACTAGCAAACCGCATGTCAGCATGAAGACCAAGGAGTTTGAGAAAGGAAAGTGGAAAGAGATCACCGCCAATTTCCGAAAATATCGGGATTGGGAAGAGTCGCTGGATGATCATGCCGCATTGTTCCTAAATGGGACTTCCTGGCACCGCGATAAATATCGTTCTGTCATTACTGCGAAAAATTATAAACAAGCCGCACACGCGTTGCGGGAAGCTGGCTATGCCACTGATCCAGGCTATACGGAGAAATTGATCGAGTTAGTGGAAAAGTATCATCTTGAAAAGTATGACCGGATCTCGGATAAAATCTACTATAACGCAAAAGCGGACCGGCAAGCGAAAGTGAAAGCTGGAGTTGATGAGACGATCTGGTCAAGGCCATATGGATTGAAAGGAGCCCAGCCGTTAGAATCCACCAAATACTACCAGCGTGACAAATTACAGATCACACGTGAAGTGAAAACCGATAGCGGCGTCTGGGTACAATTACATCAAAAAGACAAAAATATCGGCTGGATTCAATCCAAATACCTAGAAAAGAAATAAAATACACTGACTTATTCATGAGCAAAAAGTCCTAATATGGGCTTTTTGCTTTTTTTATTTTCAAAAAGAAACCGTTAGCAAAGGGTTTAAGCAGAAAGATTCGTTCTTCTTTGTAATATTTGTAACAATAAAGAAAAGTATATGACAGAAATATTTTGATAGAATGAAGTGGTTGTCAAACGAGAGTAGTAATTATTTCAAATCATGAAAGGAATGTGCAAACAATCATTATGCTAAAACTTGTAAAAAAGCATATTGTTATTCTAGGGATCAGCTTATCCATTACGATGGTAGCCTGTCCAGTTGTTTCAGAGGCACGAACAACTGCAGAAAACAATAAGCAGGAAAGTTTCATAAATGAGATTGCGCCTTACGCCAAAAAAGTTCAGCATGAACATCATATTTTATCAAGCATCATCATCTCACAAGCAATCTTAGAATCTAACTGGGGCACAAGCAAACTTGCAAAACAAGGAAAAAATCTCTTTGGAATCAAAGGTGCTTTCAAAGGGAATGCCATTTATCTACCTACCAAAGAATTTCGAAAAGGGAATTGGATCGCGACTAATGCTTCTTTTTGTGTTTATCCGAGCTGGTATGAATCACTAAGCAGTCATGGCGAACTTCTTGGAAAAGGTCCAAGCTGGAACCGCAATCTCTATAAAGGCTTGGTAAACGAAACAAATTACAAAAAAGCCGCAGCTATCATCGGCAAATCCGGTTATTCTTCTGATCCGGATTACACAGAAAAATTAATTTCGCTAATTGAGAAATTTAAGTTGCAACAATACGATAATGATCTTGTCGCAGAAAAACAAAGCCGCAAAAATCTTGTCGACTTTGCTGGGATCTTTCCGAGAAAATCTATGTTGACCACGGTGCAGTCAGATACTCAATTTGCACAAGCTGCAAAATTAGGATTGACGATCAGCAGTCCACTACGTTTTGAACGGAACTCTGTCGGACGCACGCAAGTGACATACAAAGTCACGCATCCATTCCAATCGAGCGCGAATTTATTAGTCGAGGCTTCCATTACAAATGGGATGATTTTACGCTGATAAAAGCATGAAAGTTCGTCTTCGCTCTAAAAACTGGTATAATAAACGAAACAATAGGTTTTTAGGGAGGAATAAGTAAATGGATGAACAATTAAAAATGTTGAAAGCATTGACAGATGCGAAAGGTATCCCGGGCAACGAGCGCGAAGTTCGAGAAGTTTTTCGCAGCTACATAGAACCAGTAAGCGATACATTTAAACTAGATGGACTAGGCAGTGCGATCGCTGCAAAAGTCGGCGATGCAGAAGGGCCGAAAGTCATGATCGCGGGTCATTTGGATGAAGTCGGTTTTATGGTCACACGAATCGATGATAAAGGCTTTATTCGTTTTCAAACAGTAGGCGGCTGGGTGTCACAAGTGATGCTGGCTCAAAAAGTAACGATCGTTACCCGTTCCGGTGAAGAAATCGTTGGGGTGATCGGTTCGAAGCCACCACACGTTATTTCTGCCGCAGAACGGCAAAAGGCATTCCCGATCAAAGACATGTTTATTGATGTCGGCGCCGTGGATAAAGAAGAAGTAGAAGGTTTCGGGATCAGACCGGGCGACATGATCGTGCCTAGCTTTGATTTCACCGTTATGAAAAATGAAAAATTCTTGTTGGCGAAAGCATGGGACAACCGTATTGGTCTAGCGATCGCGATCGAAGTGTTGAAAAACCTGCAAAAAGAAAAACATCCTAACACAGTCTACGGAGTGGGAACTGTGCAAGAAGAAGTCGGGACACGCGGGGCGCGAACATCGGCTCATTTCATCCAGCCAGACATCGGTTTTGGTGTAGACGTTGGGATCGCTGGTGATACTCCAGGCGTTACCCCAACAGAAGCTACAAGCAAAATGGGGAAAGGCCCGCAGATCATTTTATATGATGCCACTATGGTAGCGCATGCTGGACTTAGAAATTTTGTTACCGATGTTGCAGATGAACTGGGGATCCCCTATCAATTTGAAGCGATCCCAATGGGCGGAACAGATTCAGGCCCGATCCATTTGACTGGTGATGGTGTGCCATCATTATCGATCACGATTGCAACTCGTTATATCCATTCGCACAGCTCGATGCTTCACCGCGATGATTTTGAAAATGCAGTAAAACTGATTACGGAAGTAGTGAAACGCTTAGATAAAGAAACAGTGAGTGCCATTCGCTTCGGTAAATAAAGGAGAACACAAAAAATGGAAGTAATTACTTCATTACAAAACGTGCACGTGAAGACATGGAAAAAGCTACAAACTCGAAAAGGTCGGCAAAAATCGGGGCAATATCTGGTCGAAGGCTTTCATCTGGTGGAAGAAGCATTAGCGCAAGATGGGCTGGTAAAAGAAGTCATTTATACCAAAGACACGATATTACCATTTTCGCTGACAGAAACAGCTTTTGATGTATATGAAGTAACGCGTGAAGTCAGTCATGCGATCAGCGATACTAAAACCGACCAAGGCGTTTTCGCTGTAGTGGAAATGCTGGAACCATCGATCCTGATGTTATTCGGCAAACGCTTTTTGTTGGTAGATGCGGTTCAAGATCCGGGCAATGTCGGAACGTTGATCCGTACTGCTGATGCAGCTGGGTATGACGCCGTTGTCCTAGGCCGCGGTTCGGCAGATCTTTATAATCCGAAAGTTATTAGAAGTGCGCAAGGTAGCCACTTTCATATTCCTGTTATCCAAGCGAATCTGTTAGAATGGATCGGTGGTCTGGAAGAAGAGGGTGTCCCTGTGATCGGTGCCTTGCTGGATGAGCATGCAACGAAATTAGAAGATATCGGTCCAAAAGAGACACTGGCACTGGTAGTCGGCAATGAAGGGGCTGGAATATCAGCTCCGATCGTGGAACGGCTATCCGAGCGTGTCTACATTCCGATTTATGGGAAAAGTGAATCACTGAATGTAGCTGTTGCAGCTGGAATATTGATGTACGGTATCCGTAAATAAAAAACGAGCTCGCTTATTGACTAGGCGAGCTCGTTTTTTCTATTAATCAGGTGACTTTTCCTTATTACTGATCAGTACAGGCTTCAGTGCATCTGTAATCGTTTTTAGATAATTTTGAGCCGCGCCCCAATCGAACTTGAAGATCATACTTTGGGAACTGCCTGTCGAAATGGCAGTAACCTCCGTTACCCCGCTGAAATTGTGGATCGTGATGAATAAGGCGATCCGGTTACTCGTTCGAATGTAATATTGTTCGCAGGCGATCGTGGCCATTTTTTTGTCATCTCCAAAGTCGCGTAACTCCTTAAAGACAACGGAATCCATACTTTGAGAGAGACGGATCATTTGGTAGGTTTCTTCAACAGAACTCTTGACGACATATCTTCTTGTGGGCATTTTCCTCAACCTCCTTGCTTTTATTTTATGACGGAGAAAAGGATAATTCAAGCCTTTGTTTTCACTTACAAAAAATAACTAAGTTACTTTTTTATGGTTTTGTGGTATACTATTAGTGAGGTGATAAAAATGGCTGAAGCACATAAATTATGTCCAAAGTTTGAATCTGCCTTTCAGATCTTAGGCAAAAGATGGACTGGTTTGATTATCAGCGTATTGATGTCTGGACCGATGCGGTTCAAGCAAGTAGCTTCCGAGATCGAACCAATGAGTGATCGCGTTTTAGCAGAACGTTTGAAAGAACTAGAAGAACTTGGACTTGTAACACGCCAAGTATA
The DNA here is from genome assembly GCF_900638015.1 of Listeria grayi. NCBI lineage: Bacteria > Bacillati > Bacillota > Bacilli > Caryophanales > Listeriaceae > Listeria > Listeria grayi. Next base: position 1,774,824 of record NZ_LR134483.1, on the reverse strand, counting down.
TCCGGAGACGCCTGTGCGGATCGAATATGAACTGACAGCAAAAGGCAAAGACTTGCAAAAAGTAATGCAAGAAGTACAATGCTGGGCGGATAAATGGATCGACCCAAATCAAGTTACAGCATAATTAGAGATGAGAAGCGCTTGAAAGTTTAGGGGAAATATACTATAATCAAACTTGAATACGAATAAAAACGTAGATGGAGACAAGTATCTGCGCCAGGGACCAAAGAGGGAATAGAAGCCATAGACTGGAAGCTTCTAAGGTTATCCGCGCATGAGAAAATTTCAACTCCGGAGTTGCCCGCTGGGGAATGCGATTCTGCATGAAAAGCAGGCCGGTATTGATACAATGCCGTTATGAACGATGAGAGAAGGCGATTTTTTTGCCTTTAATTGGGTGGTACCGCGAGCTAAACCTCGTCCCTTTGTGGACGAGGTTTTTTTATTTTGAAAAAAGGAGTTGTTGAGAATGCTAGAACAATTAGAAGCGATTCAAACAGAAGCGATCCAAGCGATCGAACATGCTGCTGACTTGAAACGTTTGAATGAAGTTCGGGTCGAGTATTTGGGTAAAAAAGGCCCCATCACAGACATCATGAAACAAATGGGGAAACTTTCCGCAGAAGAACGTCCGAAAATCGGGGCAGCGGCCAATATCGTCCGCAATAAAATCACAGAAGCAATAGAAGTAAAACAAAAAGAATTGGAAGAGGCAAAGTTAAATGCCCAGCTAGCGAATGAAACAATCGATGTGACCCTTCCAGGCACACAAGTGGCAGAAGGCACACCGCATTTGCTGACACAAGTAATCGAAGAAATGGAAGATATGTTTATTGGGATGGGATATTCGATCGAAGAAGGTCCAGAAGTGGAACTTGATTATTATAATTTTGAAGCGCTGAACCTCCCGAAAGAACATCCCGCACGCGATATGCAAGATAGTTTCTACATTACAGAAAATACATTATTGCGTACTCAAACATCGCCAGTTCAAGCTAGAACAATGGAAAAACATGACTTCGCCAATGGCCCGATCAAGATCATTTGTCCGGGAAAAGTTTACCGCCGCGACAATGACGACGCGACCCATTCCCATCAATTCACGCAAATCGAAGGATTGGTAGTAGGCGAGAACATTACCTTCGCAGATTTGAAAGGAACGCTTACGGTACTTGCAAAACGAATGTTTGGCTCTGAACGCGAGATCCGTTTACGCCCATCTTTCTTCCCATTCACAGAACCATCCGTGGAAATGGATATTTCTTGTTTCAAATGCGGCGGCGCGGGCTGTCGTGTTTGTAAGGGCACTGGCTGGATCGAGATCTTAGGTGCTGGAATGGTGCATCCTCGCGTGCTGGAAATGTCCGGTATCGACTCGAACAAATACAGCGGCTTCGCATTCGGACTTGGACCAGAACGTGTAGCAATGCTGAAATATGCAGTCGATGATATTCGTCATCTTTATACGAATGATCTTCGTTTTATCAAACAATTTGCAGTGAAAGAAACGGGGGAATCAACATGTTAGTATCTTATAACTGGGTAAAAGAATATTTCCCAAACTTAGAACTTTCAGCCGCTGAACTCGGTGAAGCGATCACACGCACGGGAATCGAGATCGAAGGCGTGGAAGAACTTGGTAGTGCGATCAAAAATATCGTGGTCGGTGAAGTTATCAGCTGTGAGAAACACCCTGATGCGGAAAAATTGAATAAATGCCAAGTCGATGTTGGCGAAGAAACAGTCCAAATTATTTGCGGTGCTCCAAATGTAGCTGCTGGACAAAAAGTAGTTGTTGCCAGAGTCGGTGCACGTCTTCCGGGCGGTGTTAAGATCAAACGGGCAAAATTGCGCGGTGAAGTTTCGGAAGGAATGATCTGCTCGCTGACAGAACTTGGTTTTGAAAGCAAAGTTGTGCCGAAAGCCTATGCCGATGGTATCTTCGTGCTTCCAGAAATGGCAACAGTTGGAGAAAACGCAGTGCTATTATTGGGACTGGATGATGCGATCCTAGACATGGCGATCACGCCCAACCGCGCCGATGCGCTCAGCATGAACGGCGTTGCGAACGAGGTAGCTGCGATCGTAAACGAAAAACCACAACTGGCAGAGCAACCCGATATCAGAGAAACAGGCGATGTGGCAGATTATATTTCCGTTTCGATTCAAGATCGCGAGACAACAGATTATTATGGAATGAAAATCGTTCGGAATATCCAAATCAAAGAATCACCAATGTGGCTCCAAACTAAATTGATGAAAGCAGGCATCAGACCACTTAATAATGTAGTAGATGTTACCAATTACATCAATCTATTATATGGACAGCCATTGCATGCTTTCGACTACGACCGTCTAGGCAGCAAAGAGATCGTAGTCCGCTTGGCTACAAAAGGAGAAAAAATCCAAACGTTAGATGGCGAAGAACGGAACCTTGCAGAATCACATACAGTGATAACAAACGGTTCCGAAGCACTTGCGATCGCCGGAATCATGGGCGGCGCTTCCTCCGAAGTTACTGATGGCACCACTACGATCGCATTAGAAGGCGCGATCTTTGCCAGCAGTTTCATTGGAAAAGCTTCTCGGGAACTTGGCTTGCGCACGGAAGCAAGTATCCGTTTTGATAAAGGATCCGATGCTTGGAAAGTGGAAGAAGCATTAGCACATGGCGCTTCATTGATCGCTGAACTTGGCGATGGGGAAATGATCAGTGGCTATGCGGAAGTAGACAATCGCAAGGCATACGAAAATATCGTTACCACATCGATCTCGCGGATCAATGCGCTACTAGGTATCCAAATTTCCAAAACAGAATTGACGACGATTTTCGAGCGTCTGCAATTTGAAGCAAGTATAGGCGAAGAAGAAGTAGCCGTATACGTGCCGTCAAGAAGATGGGACATTGAACTAGAAGCAGATATTTTAGAAGAAGTAGCTCGCATTTATGGCTATGATAATATCCCTACTACGCTACCAAGCACGGCCACAGCAGGATCACTAAGCATCGAACAACAGAATCGCCGTTTAGTTCGACGCTATTTAGAAAGTGCCGGACTGAACCAAGCCCTTACCTATTCACTTATCAGCGAGAAAGACGTGAACCGCTTCGCATTGAAAGAAGCGGCCGCAGTCAAAATCGCCATGCCGATGAGCGAAGAACACAGCGAGCTTCGTACTAGTATCGTCCCTGGCTTACTGCAAGCTGCTAGCTATAATGTAGCCCGCAAAAATAAAAACGTTGCTTTGTACGAAACAGGAGCTGTTTTCTACAAAAACGAGGGTGACAATCTCCCGGACGAAATCGAACACGTAGCAGGATTGATAACAGGAGAATGGCAGGTAAATGATTGGCAAAAACAAGTAAAATCTGTTGATTTCTTTGTACTGAAAGGAATCGTGGAGGGCTTACTGGCAAAACTAAATGTTAAAGAAACGATCCAATTCGAATCGATCCAAAAAGCTGAAATGCATCCGGGAAGAACAGCTCGGATCTTATTAGGTGATAAGGAGATTGGCTTTATCGGCCAAGTACATCCACATACTAGCAGCACCTATGACTTAAAAGATACGTATGTTTTTGAGATTCGACTTGCCGACTTGCTGGCAGCTCCGAAAAACGCAGTTGTTTACCAAACGATTTCCCGCTATCCAGAAATGAGTCGTGATATTGCGATTCTTGTAGAGGAAGAAGTGACCAATCAGCAAATCGAAACCCTGATTTATGAATATGGTGGCAAACAACTTGCTAACGTGGAAATTTTCGATATCTTCGCAGGCGAAAGCGTAGGGGCAGGCAAAAAATCAATGGCTTACTCGCTGACCTTCAGTGATAAAGAACGTACTTTGGTAGAAGAAGAAGTAACCAAAGCTGTGGAAAAAGTTACGAATGCCTTGCAAGAAGAATTGCAGGCAACGATCCGTTAATGAATTTGAAAGAATCCTTTCTATCGTAGAAAGGATTCTTTTTTTTGAAAACCTAAGCTTCCAGGGTTGCTTTTTCAGAAGGATACCGTTAAACTATAAAATAGTTAAGGGGGTGTCCTTTTTGGAAAAGGAAAAAATCAGTCGACTGATCGAGAGTTACATGGATACTTATATTTTTGCTTTAAATAGTATTCATCAACTGATTGCAGATACTTCCATGGGAGGTTCCGATCTGTCACTCGAACAGTTTTTCACATTGCGGGAGATCGCTTCTAACGATACGATCAATGCAGGCGACATCGCCAAAAAGTTTGCGGTAACAAAAAGTGCGATCGCAACAAAGATCAAACGCTTAGAAGAAAAAAACTACATACAAAGACAGAAAAATCCGGAAGACAAGCGTGAGATCCTTTTAAAGATCACAGATTCAGGCCACGAAATTTACATCGAATACGAGCAACGGATGGAAGAATTTGTTTCTAAGTGGGTAGAAGCTCTGGGCGAAGAAGATAGTGAAGCATTTATTGCTTTATATAAAAAACTGAAAGAAAGTATCATTCAGGTTGATCAAGGAAGTAGATTCAAGGAGGAAGATAAATGAAGTGGATTATGAAATTCCGGTGGGTCATCTTGGCACTCTGGATCGCTGGTGCTGTCATATTGATGTTCACAGCTCCAAACATGGCTGATTTAGTAAGAGACAAAGGGGAAGTCAAACTTCCAGATGGTTATTCTTCCACCCTTGCAAGTGATTTGCAGAAAAAACACAACCCCGATTCTAAAGGGGAGGATTATATTGTCGTTTATCATGCCGATAAAGCATTAACAAAAGCAGATAAAGACAAAATCGAAGCGACACAATCGAAAATCGAAGACAATAAAGCAGACTATCATGTCGAGTCGGTTGTAAATAGCTTCAAACACCCAGAATTAAAAGATGAATTTTTGTCGGATGACAAGAAAACATTATTGGCAACGCTGACAGTGGATGCTGGGAATACACCTGTCAAAGAGATCAGAGATAAATTAGAGGATGCAGTTTCTGTCAAAGGGTTAAAAACCTATCTGACTGGGAATGCGCTGATCCAAGAAGATGTAGTCCAAAACTCAGAAAACGGTCTGCATAAAACAGAAGGAATCACAGTCATCTTTATTTTAGTAGTTCTTTTCCTTGTTTTCCGTTCTGTCATTGCTCCATTTATTCCATTACTTACAGTTGGGCTTACATTTGTCGTTTCCCAAAGCGTCGTTTCTTTCTTAGTAAAGTATCTGGATTTCCCGATCTCGACATTTACCCAGATATTTATGGTCTGCATCCTCTTCGGTATTGGGACAGACTACTGTATCTTGCTGATGAGCAGGTTTAAAGAAAGTATCAGTAGCGGGCAAAGTGTAGAAGATGCTGTAACTGAAACGTATCGCACAGCCGGAAAAACCGTTTTATACAGCGGGATCGCTGTACTTGTGGCTTTCATGTCGCTATGGTTCGTGAAATTCGATCTTTACCGTTCAGCAGTTGCTGTTGGTGTAGGGATCGTGGTGCTCTTACTCGCACTTTATACGATCGTGCCATTCTTCATGCGGACGATCGGTCGGGCATTATTCTGGCCACTAAACAAAAATATTCAGCATAAAGAAAGCAAGGCATGGGGCGCAGCAGGAGCATTTGCACTGGCAAGACCATTTATCGCACTATTGATCGTAGCAGTCATTACATTGCCACCGATCTTCTTGCATAAAGGAGCAGAATCATTCAATTCACTCGATGAATTAAGTGACAGCTCTCCAGCTAAAAAAGGATTTGAAGTCGTTTCCGACAGCTTTGGTGCAGGACAAGTATCGCCAACGCAAGTCTTGATCGAAAATGATGACAACTTAAAAACACCTGAATACATCGCTCAAATCGAAAAAATATCCGATGACCTTGCAAGTATAAAAGGCGTGGATATGGTCATGAGTGCCAGCCGTCCTGCCGGAACACGTCTAAAAGATATCTATGTCAATCAACAAGCTGATAAAGTAAACAGTGGTGTGAAAAAAGCAAATGACGGTATCGGCGACGTCAAAGACGGTTTGAAAGAAGCCGGTTCAAAATTAGAAAAATCCGGTCCGCAAATGGATCAAGCAGTATCCGGTATCGATAAACTGCAAGACGGTACGCTGTCCACCAAAGACGGCCTCGGTAAGTTGCAGGATGCCCTGAAACAAATCTCGACAGGGATCAAAGGCGGCAGTGACGGAGCCGGTCAGCTAAAAAGCGGTATCCAAACGGCAAAGGCTGAACTTGGCAAACTGCAAAGCGGCAATCAAAAAATCCTTGCTGGCTATCAAGAAGTCGCAAAGAATTTGGATAATATCAACAAACAGCTAGATCAATCTGCTAATCCAAGCGGAGATATGCAGATTGATACCTCAGCGCTCGAAAATCAATTTAAGAAGATCGGGGCTTCCCTGCAAAAAGTAGCTGCTGCTCATCCAGAACTCGCAAACGACCCTAATTTTGTTCAATTATCAAAAGATGTACAAGGTCTAAACGGAGCCGGTCAAGCTTTCCAAACACAATTGAAAACAGCGATCGGGAAACAAATGGCGCAGATCCAAGGGCAAATGAAACAGTTGAATAGCGGTTTGAAATCTTTGTCAGGGGCGATGAAAGAACTAAATGCGCAATCTGCAAAAGTAAATGCCGGACTCGGACAATTCGGCAGCGGACTTGATCAAGTTTCAAACGGCTTGGATCAGCTAGAATCTGGACTTGATAAAGCCGGCAACGGTCAAGACCAAGTTATCAGCAAGATTCCGCAGATCCAACAGGCACTAGATCAAATTGCATCCGGACAAGGAGACTTGAAAACGGGCTTTGGCAATATGAATGATCAGATCGGCCAATTATCTGGAGGATTGAAATCTGGAGCTAACGGTCTCGGTAAAATCCAAAACGGGCTCGATTCCGCAAATGGCTTGATCGATGACTGGTCGAAAGAACCATACGCGAATTCCGGAATCTACGTTCCAAACGAGATTTTCGACAATCATGATTTTAATCAGGCACTTGATCAATACATCTCGAAAGATGGCAAATTGGCAACAATCAATGTCGTGCTGACGAAAAATCCATATTCCAATGGAGCAATGGAAATGACCAGTACCATCAAAGATCGCCTAGATGCGAGTCTGCAAGGAACGAAACTAGAAAATGCTCACATTGGCATCGGCGGTATGGCAAGTAACAATCATGATACGAAAACAATGTCGACACATGACTATAATCTAGTTCTGTTGATCGTTCTTGCAGCGGTATTTGTTGTCCTTGTCATTGTACTCCGCTCACTCGTAATGCCGATCTACTTGATCGCATCCTTGGTATTAACTTACTTCGCAGCAATCGGCTTTACCGAGATCATCTTTGTTCGTCTGCTTCATTACAGCGGACTGACTTGGGCAACGCCATTCTTCGGATTTGTTGTACTAGTCGCGCTAGGAATCGATTACTCGATCTTCCTAATGATGCGCTTCAATGAATACAACGGCATGCCGATCAAAGAACGGATGCTATTATCCATGAAAAATATGGGCGGCGTCATCTTCTCCGCGGTCATTATCTTAGGTGGTACTTTCGCAGCAATGATGCCAGCAGGAGTACTTTCCCTCTTGCAAATCGCGACCGTCGTCTTGATCGGACTTGTGCTATACGCGATCCTCTTGCTACCGCTATTCGTACCTGTTATGGTTCGACTTTTCGGCAGAGCAAACTGGTGGCCGTTTATTACGAGGAAGGGCGATCATCAAGAAAATAGTCATCATCCAAAATAACCTAGCAAACCCGAGGAAATTATTCCTCGGGTTTTAGCTTGACTAGAAATGATTCGATTATGTTTTCTCTTTTTTCTAACTGCTATTTTCGATATAATAGAAGAAACATTACGTAAAAGGAGTGACACCATTGGTAAATATAGGCAATGACTGGGATGACGTTTTAGCAGAAGAGTTTGAAAAAGAATATTATCAAGAACTGCGTCAATTTTTGAAATATGAATACGGGACTAAAACGATCTATCCTGATATGTACGATATTTTCAATGCACTGAAATACACCGCCTATAAAGATGTGAAAGTGGTTATTTTGGGGCAAGATCCTTATCATGGCCCAAATCAAGCACATGGTCTGTCTTTTTCTGTGCAAAAAGGAATCCCTACACCACCATCACTACAGAATATCTATAAAGAGCTTCGCGACGATCTGACCTGCGTCATTCCCGATAATGGCTATCTCGTTCCTTGGGCAGAACAAGGTGTACTCATGCTGAACACCGTTTTGACCGTGCGAGCAGGACAAGCGAATTCACATCGGCACAAAGGCTGGGAAACATTCACCAACCGGATCATCGAACTTTTAAATGAAAAGGAAGGGCCAGTTGTTTATCTGCTGTGGGGGAATAATGCGAAGGAAAAACAAGCTTTTTTGACAAACGAGCAGCAGTATATCCTCACATCGGTTCATCCAAGCCCACTATCAGCACATCGCGGATTTTTAGGCTGCAGGCATTTTTCAAAAGCAAATGCGTTCCTCGTGCAGCATGGCGAACAAGCGATCGATTGGCAGATCCCGAATATTCATTAAGCGAACTGAAAGGAACTGCAGGAACACCAAGGAGATGCAGGCAGATGAGTTAGAAAAAGTATAATAAATGCAGTATTGGGGAAGCAAGATCTGCTGTCAGTCCAGGACATAAACCATTGCTAGATGAAACCACAAAGAAAGCGGAAATTTAGAAAATAGCGTGGGAATATGGACAGATGTCAATAAAGTAGATATAAAATTAGATGTATTTATTTCTGAAATTATAGAAGATACTGGTGTTTCGAAAGCAACACATTATAAAAAACAAAGGAGATAGAGAGAAACAATTAAAAATCAATTATTTGAAATGATGGACCAAGCATAAATATTTCATGTCAGAGAAAGGAGTGTTCTCATTGCTTATACAGATAGATCGAGATAGTGTTGCTATGGGCGACGATGTAGATTCACACAAAATATCCCTTCACATTGATTCTTCAACAACCTATTTTTCTCTTTTCAAAAGTTTACTTAAAAAAGGTTATATTCCCTCTATTCAAGGAAATGATGTAGTTTGGGTGCTTAGGTACAACGGTTCCGATTTACTCACTTATCAAACAAAAGAAGAAAAGTTTTTCTCTCGATTAGCACATGACCAAGAGCGCATTGTTGCTTATATGAAAGCTAATCAAGAAAAGAATATCTGTATCGTTTTTCGCTACTATTACTCTAAAATGAAACGCGCATTTTCTATTTATCGAGATCACAGTGGTAGCAAATCGCAGATGAGAATAAATGATTTTTTGTCTGAATATCGTTCATATAACATCCCATCTGAACTAGAAAAAACATGGGAGAAGAAACAAAGGTTTTAAATTCAATGACCGCGGACTTTTTGATGGTAACCGTTTTAGTTCTTTTGGGTTAGTCAAGTATCTGCTGAAAAATTATAGAAGTTCGACTCATAAGCAGCGAGTGTAAAAAAATAAAAGAGCTGGTGGGTATCCAGTTACACAAGATACTGTGTACGCTCTCATAGCCTGTTCTCTTGGAAAAGAGGATAGGCTTTTTTATTTCATTTCAACGTTCAAGATAGCTTAAATGACTATTGACAATTATTTAAGATGAATAACAAACCTTTTGAGATATATCTGTTTTTACAAATACATTTTGTGATATAATTTTTTTGCTTTTATTTGCGACATCTTTGAAAAGAATAGCTAGTAAAATATAACAACATGACAGAAAGAGGTTGGAAAGAGTGAAAAACATCAAGAAACACAATTTTAAATTATTTGTACCTATGATTCTAGGAACTATTGTATTTACAACATTAATTCCTGGTTTATCGGTATACGCAGAACAAAAGGAAAAAGATAGTTCGTCTCAAGAGGAAAATGTAGTTGAAGTCTCGCCAAAAGATATCAACGGTAAAATGGAATCAGAAGAGCTAGGAACTCTTTTTGAAACAAAAGATGATTCTTTAATTGTTCGACACTACGAAAATCCTCGCAGTATGTTACGAGCATCATCTACACACATTGCTAAGTGGGGAAAATGGAATTATACACATATTGCTGTATCTAGAGGTGTAGCGGCGGGTGCAATTAATACGGCTTTTTATATGGGAATAGGTGGATCAATAGGAATGTTTGGTATTCCTGGATGGGCAATAGGAGGTTTACTGACATCTGCACAATGGACTAAGCTTGGGTCTTCTCCTGGTAAAGCAGTAGCAAAGAAATGGGATAAAAATAAAAATGGATGGATTGGATTTTACATGCGTTGGGGATACGATGGTGCTGGCAGAAAAGTAGCGTCAGAGTATACCACAAAGTAAGCTGATTTATTAACGGAGTGAGTTTTTTGTATAAAAAATGTAATGACTTTTACGATAAGCACCCTTTTTGGAGTGTACTTGCGATAGCCGTAATAGGTAGTATAGTAGGTATCATCATAGAATATATAGTAAATGGTGATTTTATTGGATCAGCTGTTTACGCAGTATTATTTTATGTATTTATTCAATTGATTATTGCGATTATAAGAAACAATAAGAAAAACAAATGAGTTAGGAGAAGGAATGAATCGATTGGATTCATTCCTTGCTCTCCATTATGACCATAAAAGAGTTCAAGCGACGTGGGAGCTGCTAATTAAATGATGCTATTATTGGTAGGCACTCTAGGTACGCTCTCATCTGTTAAGCCTATTCTCTGGGAAAAGAGGATAGGATTTTTTTATGTTTTTAGGGATCTCCATGTAACATGGTTCCGAGATAGTAGTCAATTATTTAACGAAATTTCATTTTTTCTCCATAAACTGTTCGTATTTTGTTCAAACCTCGTTCGCACTTTTTTATGCTAAACTTAAAATGATTCTAGTATGCACACCAAGAGAGGAGCCAACGAGATGCGAGAGATCCAAGTATCCGAACAAAAATTCCAGCAACATGCCGCGCGGCTCGGTGAAACAAGTCACGCCGTACGGTATCGGCTGAAAGGAAATAATCTAGCCTATTCGAGAGCCAACTCAACGAATCATTTACGTACCGCCATCTTCGACTTTATCAGCGTCGTTGATGACCTCCAGCAGTTAGGACAAAAAGACGCCCAGCGACTCAAAAAAATCGGGATCGCTTATGCGAAGCACGATCAAATGACCGGGCAAAAAATCGGTCAGCTGGAGGTGCGTTGATCTGGATATGACAAGCCAAAAATTAGAGGAACGTGTCTTCCAAAAACGCAAGGAGATCCAGAAGGCAGAAGCCGAAATCGAACAGCTCAAAGAAACCATGCGAGCGGAAGAATGGCTGGAACAAGATCTCCGCCAGCTGGAACGAGCAGAACAAGAAGTCCTAGAAATACTTCGCCAAAGCTGGCAGGGAAGCAAGGCAAATGGTTTTCATCATTATATCGAAGACGTGCAGCTGGAAGAATCACGGGCATGGAAAAAAGGTTTTGCGCATCGCCAGACGAATTTAGAACAAGCACGTTCTGAGCAAACGAAGTCGCTTTTTCATTTAGAAAACCAACAACAAGCTTTACAGAAGGAGTGGACAGCCTATGAGTCGCATTGACATTGCAGAAGTAACGGCTTTTCATCGGGATCTCCAGCAAATGAACCGAGAGGCACGAAGCGCTATCCAAAAGATGAAACAAGCAGCCATGAACTATGCCCAGGATAATTCCCTAAAAGGGCAAGCCGTCACGACATCGAAACACTATTTTGCAGAAAGCTACCGAACGATCTGCGATACCGTGATCGAGGTCATGAACGAAAGTGATCGCTTACTGGCACGCTACATCCAAGATTTTCATAGCCAAGTGGATCCATCCCCAAATGCCAAGATCGATGCCGAAATGCTGCAGGAAGCTATGGCCAAAATAAGGACGATCGAGCGAAAAAAAAAACACTTGCAGCAATCGCTATCCGGATCAACAGCCGGTCTGCATGAAGGACAGATGCAGCTGTTCCGCATGCAAATGGCCGCAGCTGTCAAACAAGAAAAGATCTTAGAAAAGTACATCCACTTTGAACAGTCCCACGGCAATTTCTTTTCTACGATCGAAGAACTGGTCCATCGAGCCGGAAAAGCAGTTCGCCAGCTGCTTCGGGAATCGACGTTTAACGAAAAAACTGGCGCGATCCATTTACCGACCGGATATGGAAGATCGCTGAAGGACTTAAAGAAATCGTTAGCCAAAGCGCGTGGGATCGACCCAAAAATGGAGAAGAAACTCAAGGGCTACACCGTTTATGCGGTCGTCGTTCCTGGCGCAAAAGACAAAGCGACGGTTACCTGGTTTATAGAAAAAGATGGCGTAGTCGTCAGGGAAGCAGAGCTACAAAACTATCTGGAACATGCCGGTAAATACCTAGATCCAAGCGATTATTACGTGATTCCGTATGAAGTATTAACGAAAAAAATCAATGATTCATGGAAACAAGGAATTGATTACTTGAGCGGCAAGGAGTATTCCGGGCTGATAAAAGGCACTGTTTCCGCATCGGCCTATGCGGAGGACTGGGTAGAACGTTTTAATAAGAGCGAATTCGGGCAAGCTGTGTTAGGATTGGGATTGAGCATGGCGGCGATTCGGTATCGGCCGGTTGTTAAGAAAGTTAGTGGGGTTAATATTGCAAAACCGAATGCAGGAGTTGTACAATCCAGAATTAATGTAGCCAATGGTCCCACAAGGTTTAGCTCTTCTGGAAATGCAGGTTTCAATCATGTTTTGGATAGACATTTTAATCCTAATAGAAATGCTGGTCAATTTACAATCAGTCAAGATAAACTTAAAAATATTTTGTCTAGCAAAAATACAGTGAGCATACCTGTTAAAGAAATTCCAGGAAACCAATTTGAAAGGATAGTTGATATTGGTGAAACTGCTGGGACTATAAAACCGAGCATACCTGACGTAGGCGGTACACCGACAAATTATATTCGAGTTATAACAGATAAAGCGGGGAATTTAATCACTACGTACCCAATACCTAGACCTTAGGAGGAGAGAAATGAATCGAGAAATTGTTCAGATATATAAAGAATTTAATAAAAATTCATTAACATCATTTTTTGAAAGCCTTCTGAATTTTATAAAAAAATATGATGGAACTTTTAGATTGTATGTTTTTAAGGACAGTTTAGAAGTTATTGAAAAATTCCAGAAAAATGACTTCTATTTAGGAACTACGGATGATAATTTAGAAGGGTTAGCATTATTTTATTCTGAAGAAATGCTTAAAGCTACTGAGAAGGAAATATGTGGTAATGTTGTTCATATGATATGGGATGTTGCAACATTTATGACAGATGAATTGTGTCCGAGTTGTCAAGATTCTAACCTGAAAATTGCATCTTCTACAGATCAAAAGAATACTTATAAAACATGTGATAATTGTTTGATTACACTAAAAAAAGGACAGTTTATAGAAAGACCAGAAGAAATGATTCCAGCAACACGAAAACAAGTAGATTATATTTTGGAAAATGAATAATAATAATTTTAATAAGTAAATAAAAAAGGCACTCCACTCCTCGATTGCAGTCGAGAAAGTAGAGCCTTGACTAGTCAGCATAATCTAACTAAAACTATCCGGAACATGCCGGCAAATACTTAGATCCAAGCGATTATTACGTGATCCCGTATGAAGTATTAACGAAAAAAATCAATGATTCATGGAAACAAGGAATCGATTACTTGAGCGGCAAGGAGTATTCCGGGCTGATAAAAGGCACTGTTTCCGCATCGGCCTATGCGGAGGACTGGGTAGAACACTTTAATAAGAGCGAATTCGGGCAAGCTGTGTTAGGATTGGGATTGAGTATGGCGGCGATTCGGTATCGGCCGGTTGTTAAGAAAGTTAGTGGACTTAAATTTAGCGATGTAGAAAAATTAGAAAACCATTTTACAAAACATGGAGGAGAATTTAAAGGAGCATATTCTAATGTAGATGAATATCTTAAAGGTGCAAATGACGTAATTAAAAATGGTGAAAAAGTGCAATATAACTATCCATTGAAGGATGGAACAACAGAGTTGAGAACTGGCTATGTGAAGTTTATGGGGAATACTAGTAAAGGAAAAGCAAAATTTGAATTTGTTGGAACTAACTTATCAGGAGATATTACAACTTACCATGTGAAACGAGGAGAGGATATTTATAAATTATTGAATGGCAGCAAGCATATAAATGTAATAAATCCGTTAGAATAGGGGAATTGCAAATGAAATATGAAGCAAAAATAATTTCAGAAAATCCTGATATTGAAGAAGAATTAAAAATTAAAATAAAAGATATTGAGCTTTTATGTTTTGTTGAAGAATACAGGTGTTCAGTAGAGGTCGGACAAGAGTATATTGTTGATTTAGAGATAGTCGTTTTTGATGATTTAGATATTGAGAAAAGTACTGTACAGGCTAGAGAGATGACTCAACAAGCAGATAGTTTTGCATACTGTATCAGAGGTGTTTTTAACCCATCTAATAAAAAAATAGATTCTGGGATAGATATTGATTTAGCAGATGAAGATATTTCTGGTTTTTGGTATTTGGAAAATCAATTTGTTGAATTAAATATTGATAGATTCAATATAGACATTATAGAAAAAGTAAATAAATAAAAGGCACTCTGTAACTTGGTGCCAACTAGGAAATAGAGCCTTGCATTAGTCAGAATCACTAATTAATCAAGACTTATCAAAAAATGCAAGTTTACCAGTAAAAAGAATTTTAGAAGCTTTTTTACAGCAAAATAAATAAACAAAGCACTCCACTTCTAAGCTGAAATTGAGAAAGCTGAACTTTGAATTAGTCAACAAGAACTACTTAACCAAGTTGCCAATAGCTAACAAAAACGAGCTTGCTCAAAGTCAATAAACCAGATACAAAAATGGCAGGAAATCCATTCTTAGACGGATATATCCTGCCTTTTTGTATCTTTTATATGGCTTGAGATCAGCACTACATAGTATTTAAGTTGATTTTTTCAAACCAAGCGTTTCGCTTTCTCCGTATTTGCAAAATGAAGTTTTGCGATCTGAGAAAGCTTTTCGGAACCGAAACGGCGAATGATCTCTGCGGCTTCGGCATCGACTTTTGCTCCGGCACCTTTTGTAAGGGGGAGGCCTACTTGTTGCTGGATCTCTTCAAAGGCTTTGACAAAACGATAGCGGGCGATGATCGAAGCAGCTGCAACGGCAAGATGATGGCCTTCTGCTTTGGTCGCGAAATAGACATTTTCACGCATGATCGAAGGCTCGTTTGCTAGATAACGATAATAGACGCCTTTTTCAGCGAATTGATCGATCAATATCGCATCGGGATGGAGGGGAGCTAGTTTTTTGAGTACATTTTCGATCGCGCGGTTATGCAAGATCGCTTTCATTTTCCCTTGGTTCATCCCGCTTTGCTGTAGTGCATTATATTTTTCGTTTGGACAGATCAAGACACTATGCGGAACAAATGGAATGATTTTTTCTGCGACTGTTAAGATCTCAGGGTCACGCATGTCTTTAGAATCACGTACGCCTAAAGCAGTAAGCTGCGGCATCATCTCGCTACTTACATATGCAGCACAAACGGTGATCGGACCGAAATAATCGCCGGTACCAACTTCATCGGAGCCAACCACGTTCTTTTGTGCAAAATTAACCGGTAGACCAGCGATCGTTGGTTTGGCTTTTACGGCTGTCGTATTTGCAGTTCCCCATTTTGCTGCTTCTTTTTCCGCTAGATTACCTTGGAACATGACTTTTCCCGATTTATAAGCAGTAATAGTGATCCCGTTTTTCTTTGCGGCGAAAACAGCACCATTCGGCAGTTTTGGCAGTAAAAAGCTTTGATAATAAGTGTGCAGTTCCCCGAGTTTTTCTTTGCTGACAGTGATAACTTGTGTAGCGATAACAATCTCCCTCTCTTTTTCTTTTTATTCTATCATATTTTCTAAGTCCTAAGATGTAAAAATCGCTGGATAAATTGTAAGTCCTTTCTTTTCGAGGGTAAACATGATAAGATATGTTACGAGAGTAGGGCAATTGAAGGAGAGCGGGGGAAGACAATGGCGGAGAATGACAAGTCAAAAATCGTAACGAAGATTTACGGAAGAGAATACACCATCGTTGGAGAAGAAACGACCGATCACTTACATCTAGTAGCAAGAACAGTAGATGAAAAAATGCGCGAGATAAGTGCACATAACCAAGCCCTCGACAGCGGCCGCTTAGCAGTTTTGACCGCAGTGAATGCAACACATGATCTACTAAAATTAGAAGAAAAATATCGTGAGCTAGAGCGTGAACTGGCTCAGCTAAAAGGAAGATAGTACATGATTTTAAATGCAATAATTTTAATTCTCATCATCAGTAATTTCTTCAAGGGATTCTATGTTGGGTTCATTAGACAATTGATCACATTAATTGGTTACATCTTGGCAATCGTCGTTGCCTCGATGTATTATGACAAACTGGCGCCATATCTGAACTTCATTCCACATCCAAACTTTGATACGACAAGCAATGCCACAGCGTTTCTCGATGCGCTTCAAAATGAGGCTGTCTATTATAACGTATTGGCATTTATCATCATTTTTATTGCCGCAACGATCATCGTGCATATGATCGCTTCGCTTTCCCGAGGCATCACGAATTTACCTGTCTTGCGTCAGATCAACGGATTGTTGGGAGCTGTTCTTGGAGCAGTAACATCTTATATTTATATCTTTGTGCTGCTTTATTTCGCAGCATTGTTCCCAATTCATTGGCTGATGGAAGCAATCAATGATTCAAGCGTTGCGCAGTGGATGATGCAGAACACACCGATCCTATCTGAGCAGTTTGTAGATTGGGTAACAAAAGTATTAACCAATTAAACGATAAAATGAACCCAGATGTATCTTGTACCCTTTGAGGTGTGCAAAGGTACATCTGGTGTTTTTATAAAGTGAGGTTTTTAAAGTGGCAACAACGAAAAAAGAAGTGATCCAGTTACTCGAAAAAATCGCTGTCTACATGGAATTAAAAGGAGAGAATCCGTTCAAGATCAGCGCTTTTCGCAAAGCGGCGCAGTCTTTGGAAATGGACGACCGCAGCTTATCTGAAATCGATGAATTCACCAAACTACCTGGCATCGGCGAACGAACAGGCGAGATCATCACCACATTTGTAGAAACAGGTGAAAGCCCGGAATTAGAACAACTGCAAGGAGAGGTTCCAAAAGGATTGATCCCACTATTAGATGTTCAGGGCTTAGGCGGGAAAAAACTTTCTCGGCTCTATAAAGAATTGGGAATCACGGATAAGGATTCTTTATTAAAAGAAGCAGAAAACGGCAAAATCGCAGCCTTGAAAGGATTTGGCCAAAAATCTGTGGATAAGATGGTGGAAGCAGTCCGCGAGATCGGAACCAGGCCTGAACGCTATCCGATTTACGATGCACTGAAAATCGCTGATCAAATCGAGGCTTATTTGGATACGATTCCAGCCATTGAGACCTATTCTGAAGCCGGCAGTTTGCGCCGTTTGAGAGAAACCGTCAAAGATCTTGATTTCGTGATCGGAACGACAGATGTGGAAAAAGTAAAAATAGCATTGCTCGAATTTCCGCTGATCCAAGAAGTGACGAATGACGGCAATACAAAAGTGTCCGTGGAGCTGAAAGACGAGATCGAGATCGCTGTCGATTTCAGGTTGGTAAGCCCAGAAGACTTCCCTACTACGTTGCATCATTTTACTGGCTCGAAAGATCATAATATCAAAATGCGTCAGCTAGCCAAAGAACAAGACGAAAAAATCAGCGAGTACGGTGTCGAAAATAAAGCGGGGAAAAATCTGCATTTTAAAAACGAATCTGCTTTTTACGATCACTTTGGTCTGCCATATTTACCACCGGAAGTGCGTAAAGATGGCCAAGAAATCGAGCGGATCAAAAGGCAGTCGACTTTTATTGAAGAAAAAGATATTCGCGGTGACCTGCACATGCACACGACTTGGTCTGACGGCGCATATTCCTTGCCAGAAATGATTGAGGCTTGTATAGCAAAGAAATATGATTATATGGTCATCACCGATCACGGTGGTTTTCTGAAAGTCGCCAACGGTCTGGAAAAAGAACGTTTACTGGATCAGGTACAAAAAATAACCACGCTGAAAAAGGAATATCCCGAGATCGATATTTATGCAGGAGTGGAAATGGATATCTTACCAGATGGCACACTCGACTTTGAAGATGATGTCTTGAAAGAATTAGATTTCGTCATCGCGTCGATTCATTCCAGTTTCTCACAAACAGAAGCACAAATCATGAAACGGCTGGAAACGGCCTGCAAAAATCCGTATGTTCGGTTGATCGCTCATCCGACAGGACGTATCATTGGCAAGCGTCCTGGCTACCAAGTGAATATGGAAAAACTGATCCAACTAGCGGCAGAAACAGGGACAGCACTGGAATTGAATGCTAATCCACAGCGGCTCGACTTGGCTGCGGCACATTTAGAAGCAGCTAGAGCAGCTGGTGTGAAGATCGCGATCAATACAGATGCCCATGACAAAAAACATTTGGACTTTATGAAGATCGGCGTTCGCGCGGCTAAAAAAGGGTGGCTGGAGCAAGGGGATATCCTAAACAGCATGACCAAGCAAGCCTTTCGCCAGTTTATCCAGAATAAATAAAAAGAGGAATCAATATGGAAAAAAAAGTAGAAAAAATATTAGAATTTCATAAAATAAAAGAACAGCTGGTGGAATATGCTACTTCAAGCTTAGGTGCGCAAGTAATTCGTGAATTGGCGCCAAGCAGCGAGTATGACAAAGTCCGTCAAGCTTTACTAGAAACAGAAGAAGGTGCGAAAATCTTTCGCCTAAAAGGAACAGCTCCGATCGAAGGCGTCAATGATATCGGTTCTTCTTTGAAGCGTCTAGAGATCGGCGGCGATCTGAACGGCGTAGAACTTTATCAAATCGGCAGTAATCTCAGAGTCAGCCGGCTGATGAAGCATTTTATCGAGGACATGACAGAACAAGGAATCGATATCCCGCTATTTAACACAAGCGCCGAGGAACTCGAGCTGTTTCCTGAATTAGAAGAAACGATTTCCTTGACCGTAGATGAAAGCGGAGCAATTCTCGACTCAGCAAGCGAAACACTTCGCGGGATCAGAAGCGGCATGCGACGTGCTGAGTCACGCGTCCGCGAAAAATTGGAAGAGCTACTTCGTAATTCCAATACAAGCAAAATGCTGAGCGATGCAATCATTACCATTCGGAATGACCGTTTCGTTATCCCCGTCAAACAAGAATATAAAAATCATTTCGGCGGTATTGTCCACGATCAATCGGCTTCCGGTCAGACGCTATTCATGGAACCGGCCCGTGTCGTTGAACTGAATAATGAACGTCGCAGTCTAAAAGCGCGTGAAAAACAAGAAATCGATCGAATCCTAGCAGAAGTTTCAGCTGTAGTGGCCGAATGGACGCCTGCGATCCATCACAACACCTACTTGCTTGGCCGTTTTGATTTTATATTTGCCAAAGCGAAATATGGTAAATCGATCCGCGCAGTCACACCACAGTTAAATACGGAAAAGAAAATCAAACTTATCAAAGCCAGGCACCCGCTTTTACCGGCAGAAACCGTAGTGGCCAATGATATCTATCTAGGCGAAGATTTTTCCGCGATCGTGATCACCGGTCCGAATACAGGTGGTAAAACGATCACACTTAAAACATTAGGTCTGCTGACATTAATGGCACAGGCCGGACTGCAGATCCCGGCAGAAGAAGAATCAGTGGTTAGTGTTTTTGATGCCGTCTTTGCCGACATTGGTGACGAACAATCAATCGAACAGAATCTCAGTACCTTCTCTTCACATATGACAAATATCGTCAGTATCTTAGAAAAAACCAATGACCGTTCTCTTGTCCTGTTCGATGAATTGGGTGCTGGTACCGATCCACAAGAAGGCGCTGCGCTGGCGATCGCGATTTTAGATGCCGTCCATGATTCAGGCGCAAGTGTCGTTGCTACGACCCATTATCCAGAACTGAAAGCATATGGCTATAATCGCCCTTTCGCAACAAACGCTTCCGTCGAATTTAATGTTGAAACACTAAGTCCGACTTATCGATTATTGATTGGGGTACCAGGTAGAAGTAACGCCTTTGATATTTCCAGCCGGCTGGGATTACGAGAGGAAGTCATTCAAAACGCTCGCAACCTGATCGATACCGAAAGTGCTGATTTGAACGACATGATCTCCAGCTTAGAAGAAAAACGCAACCAAGCAGAAAAAGAATATGAAGCAGCTTATCAAATCGCCCGCGATGCAGAGAAACTGCAGAAAGATTTGCAAAAAGAAATCATCCAGTACCACAATCAGAAAGAGAATTTAGTAGAAAAAGCAAATAAAGAAGCAGCTGCGATCATTGAAAAAGCTGAAACAGAAGCAGAAGCCGTGATGCATGATCTACGGCAAATGCAGCTTAGTGGGGCACAAACGATCAAAGAGCACGAATTGATCGATGCTCGAACGCGTCTAAGTCAGGCAAAACCAAAAACGATCTCGAAACAGCCTGTACCGGAACATGTCGTTCAAGTCCATGTATTCGCTCCAGGTGACAATGTCCGTGTGCTTTCCCTCGGTCAAAAAGGCGTGCTGCTCGATCAGACGGGCAAAAAGGAATGGAACGTACAGATCGGGATCATCAAAATGAAGATCAAAGAGAAAGACCTTGAATACATCAAGCCTGAAAAAGAAACCACAAAACGAATGATCACCAACGTACGCGGCAATGAAGCTGCTGTCAAAACAGAACTCGATCTGCGTGGCGTTCGTTATGAAGATGCACTTCAGCAAGTCGATAAATACATTGACGAAGCTTTACTCGCAGGTTATCATCAAGTGTCGATCATTCACGGTAAAGGAACCGGGGCGCTTCGTAATGGCGTGACCGAATTTCTGAAACACCACCGACTCGTCAAATCGATTCGTTTCGGAGCGGCAGCAGAAGGCGGCAACGGAGTGACGATCGCTGAACTCAAATGACAATGAGCAAAAAAATAGCAGCCCCTAATAAAGGGTGTTATACTGACGTTACAGATTGAAAGAGGAGTTGAGCAAAATGGTACAAGCAATTACAGATGCAAATTTTGCAGATGAAACAAAAGATGGTTTAGTATTAGTTGATTTCTGGGCAACATGGTGCGGACCTTGTCGCATGGTAGCTCCAGTTTTAGAAGAAATAGCAGAAGAACGCGGCGATGCACTCAAAATCGTGAAAATCGATGTGGATGAAAATCCAAAAACATCCGAAGCATTTAAAGTAATGAGTATCCCTACTTTATTGATCAAAAAAGACAATGAAGTCGTTGATACTGTTATTGGCTACCGTCCAAAAGAAGAATTGGACGAAGTAATCAACCAATATCTATAAAAAAGCGATTTTATGCATAGGCAGCTTGCCGGCCGAGGGAAGAACCAAAATTGCCTCTTGCTTTCCACTTTTGTATTTTATTGATACAATTTAAAGGAAAGTAAGTGACTTTGGTTCATCAATCGAGCTGGTAAGCTGTTTTTTTGAGCGAAGATCCTTCTTATATAAAAGGAGTGGAGCAGGTGTATTCCAAGAAAATCCAAGACAAACTCGCATTGCTTCCTGATCAACCTGGCTGTTATCTCATGAAGGATGATCAAGGAACGATCATTTATGTGGGGAAAGCAAAAGTTCTGAAAAACCGAGTCCGTTCATATTTCACCGGGACTCATGATGGTAAAACACAACGATTGGTACAAGAAATTGCCGATTTTGAATATATCGTCACCTCTTCCAACGTCGAAGCCTTGTTACTTGAGATCAATCTGATCAAGAAACACGATCCGCGCTTCAATATTCGGTTGAAAGATGACAAAACGTATCCGTTTATCAAGATCACAAACGAACGCCATCCGCGGCTGATCATTACCAGGCAAGTAAAAAAAGATAAAGGAAAATACTTTGGCCCGTATCCGAATGTCTATGCGGCAAACGAAGTGAAAAAAATCCTTGACCGTCTTTATCCACTGCGGAAATGCAATACGCTGCCAAATAAAGTCTGCCTTTACTATCACCTAGGCCAATGTCTGGCGCCTTGCGTTTTTGAAGTCGATGAAGCGAAATATCGCCAGATGGAAGACGAGATCGTTTCCTTCTTAAACGGCGGATACAAAAAGGTAAAACAAGAATTGAACACCAAAATGGCACAAGCCGCAGAGAACATGGAATTTGAAAAAGCAGGCGAATATCGCGATCAAATAAATGCGATCGAAACAACGATGGAGAAACAAAAAATGACCGTAACTGACTTTGTCGACCGAGATGTTTTCGGTTATGCGATCGATAAAGGCTGGATGTGCGTCCAAGTATTCTTTATTCGTCAAGGGAAATTGATCGAACGCGAAGCCTCACAATTTCCGTTCTATAATGATGCAGATGAAGATTTTCTTACCTTTATCGGTCAATTTTATCAAAAGGCAAACCACATCCCGCCGAAAGAAATTTATCTTCCAGATGACGTGGACGATGAGGCCATCCAAGCCGTCGTTCCCGAAACAAAAGTTTTGGTACCGAAACGCGGTAATAAAAAAGAATTAGTAAAACTAGCATATAAAAATGCCAAAATCGCCTTGAATGAAAAATTCTCGCTGTTGGAACGCAATGAAGAGCGAACGGTCGGCGCCGTAGAACGATTAGGCGAAGCGATGGGAATCCCTACTCCAAGCCGGATCGAAGCCTTTGATAATTCCAATATCCAAGGAACTGATCCCGTTTCGGCAATGGTCACCTTTATTGACGGGAAACCGAGCAAAAACGACTATCGTAAATACAAAATCAAGACCGTTGCTGGACCCGATGATTACGGTACCATGCGCGAAGTCGTACGCCGGAGATATTGGCGCGTGCTTAAAGAAGGACTCCCACTGCCTGATCTGATTCTGATCGATGGTGGGAAAGGGCAAATCGAAAGTGCTCGCGATATTCTAGTCAATGAACTCGGACTCGATATTCCTGTAGCTGGATTAGCCAAGGATGACCGCCACCGGACGAGTCAGTTGCTGTTTGGCGAACCGCTCGAGATCATCCCGCTCGAACGTAACAGCGAGTCATTCTATCTGCTGCAACGGATCCAAGATGAAGTCCATCGTTTTGCGATCACATTCCATCGCCAGCTACGAAGCAAAAGTGGCTTCCAATCCGTACTAGATGGCATTCCCGGCGTTGGTCCCGGTAGAAAGAAAACCCTGTTACAGCACTTTGGCTCGATGAAAAAAATCAAAGCAGCCAGCGTGGAAGAACTAAAAGCAGCAGGCGTGCCACAAGCAGTGGCTGAAGCAGTCAAAGCCAAAGTCGATTCGCTGAATAAGAAAAGTGAATGAAAAAGGAGTCCGAAACGGCGGACTTCTTTTTTGAAAGGAAAGATTTTTCTTTTCAAGCAGAGACGGATACGCTAAAATAGCTATAACTAGAGGAATCGGAGGGGAAAAAGTCTTGGGAATCGTAGTATTAAAATTTGGCGGCACTTCCGTCAGCACCGTAGAAAAAATAGCCAAAACAGCAGAACAGGCTATTTTTGAAAAAGAAAAAGGCAATCAAGTCGTCGTTGTCGTTTCCGCAATGGGAAAATCGACCGATCGATTAGTCGCCATGGCAAATGAAATCGCAGAATACCCCGATAAACGTGAAATGGATATGCTTTTGACCACTGGAGAACAAGTGACCATATCTTTACTGGCAATGACATTAAAAGCGCGTCAGCAGCCTGCTATCTCGTTTACAGGCTGGCAAGCAGGAATCGAAACAGAGACCGTACATAGCAATGCCCGCATTGCAGATATCGATACGACCAATATCCAAGCAGCTTTAGATCGTGGCGAGATCGTTATCGTCGCCGGCTTTCAAGGCGTAACTGCGGATGGAGCGATCACGACATTAGGCAGAGGTGGATCCGATACGACAGCAGTGGCACTCGCTGCGGCTTTAAAAGCAGAAAAATGTGCGATCGGAACCGATGTGACTGGCGTTTACACTGCTGATCCTCGTTATGTTCCTGATGCGAAACAACTACCAGCCCTTACTTATGACGAAATGCTGGAACTAGCACATTTAGGCGCCGGAGTCTTGCATCCGCGTGCTGTAGAATATGCGAAAAATTTCGGTATCCCGCTAGAAGTGCGGGCAAGCCACGAACAAAAAGCAGGAACGATGATTGAGGAGGTCAACAAATTGGAAAATACAAAAGCGGTAACAGGAGTTGCCTTTGAAGATAAGATCACACGCGTGACGATCCATTGGCCGACCAAAGAAGAGATGCGGGTCTCTAAAGTATTCACGACACTCGCAGCACAAAACATCGATGTCGACATTATTATCCAAGGTATTACCGGTCTTGGCAGCGGCAATTTGTCCTTTACGATCCAAACCGACGCATTGCTTGATACATTAGCTGTTTTGAATGACAATAAAGAACTGCTTCAATTTGGGAAACTAGAATCCGAGCAGCAACTGGCAAAAGTATCAATCGTGGGCTCCGGAATGGTCTCCAATCCAGGTGTAGCAGCGCGCATGTTCGAGGCTCTGACAGAAAAAGAGATCCCGATCAAAATGATCAGCACCTCAGAAATCAAAGTCTCAACAGTTGTCCCTGAAAAACAAATGGTAAATGCAGCTAAAATCCTGCATCAAACCTTTGAATTAGATAAATAAAAAACAGCACCAAACACATGTATAATGTTTGGTGCTGTTTTCGCTTATTCAGAAGCCACGATTTCTTTGCGGTCCCATTTGACTACGATCTTTGCCTGACGCTTGCGGATATCCAGCTCATCGTAACTCTCTGTATAGAGGTTGCGCTGTAATTGTAGCTGTTCCGCAATAAACCCTGCTTCCAGCTTGAAAGTAGGTTCATTTTCGACTTCATAGCGATGATTCACGAATTCGCCTGTCAGCAATAACTGCAGCTCTTCTTTTTTCTCTTTGATGATCGATAAGTCGCCCCATGATGCTTTTTGAAAAAAAGCTGCGATCGCATCAAAGTCTTCTAATGGATATTTGCGGGCCATGCTTTTTCCTGCCCAGTATAGAATATGTCCTGCCTCATCACCTAAAAGTTCTGGGATCAGCTCATCGCGCAGCAGTTCTAGTCCAAAGCTAGGAACGAGTAAAGACTGTTCATGTTGTTCGGTCGTTTCCTTCGGCGTTTCTTCTGTCATTTCGTATACCTCGCTTTCTTTGTTTTATTATAACCAAAAATGACCAGAATTAAAAATACAAATCGCAAAAATTTAGAAAACCTTAATTTTATGATAAAAGGCTTGCGAAAATCATTAAAAAATAAGAAAATAGATAGGTATAGAAAAAATTAGCAAGAATAAACAAACTAGATAGTCAGCAAAGCTACTAAAACAAGAAATAGAGGCGATACTGTGAAACAAGCAATTGGTTTTATAGATTCTGGTGTAGGCGGTTTGACAGTAGTGAAGGAAGTTTTAAAACAATTACCTCATGAACAAATTTATTATTTAGGGGACACGGCGAGATGTCCATATGGCCCCAGAAAACCAGAAGAAGTATTGAAATTCACAAGAGAAATGTCCCACTTTTTGATTGACCGAGGTATCAAAATGTTAGTCATTGCCTGCAATACGGCAACAGCAGCAGCTCTAGTACAAATCAGAGCAGAACTGGATATTCCTGTTATTGGCGTTATTCAACCGGGATCCAGGGCAGCCTTAAAAGAATCAAGAAATAATAAGATCGCCGTACTGGGAACGATCGGAACGGTAAAAAGCGAAGCCTATCCGAAAGCATTGAAACGCCTGAATCATCAAGTCGAAGTCGATTCGCTGGCATGTCCGAAATTCGTTTCTGTCGTAGAATCCGGCGAATATAAAAGTGCGATCGCGAAAAAAGTGGTAGCAGAATCTCTATTGCCACTAAAAAATACAACGATCGATACCGTTATATTAGGATGTACCCATTATCCGCTTTTAAAACCGATCATCGAGAATTTTTTGGGTGCTGATGTAGCAGTCATCAATTCCGGTGAAGAAACTGCCAGCGAAGTGAGTGCACTGCTCGATTATCATGGATTATTGGACAGTGGCGGCGATACGATCAAACATCGTTTTTTCACAACCGGTTCCACATCGATTTTTAAAAACTTAGCAGAAGATTGGCTCGGCATGCAAGACATGCATATCGAGCACATTAAATTAGGAGAAGGAGGGAAACAATGAGACATGACGGCCGTAATAAAGGGGAACTGCGTAAAATAGAACTTATCAAAGATTATTTGATCCATCCCGAAGGTTCTGTATTGATATCAACGGGGGATACAAAAGTGATCTGTTCCGCCAGCATTGAAGAAAAAGTACCGCCATTCATGCGCGGCGAAGGCAAAGGTTGGATATCCGCAGAATACGCCATGCTGCCACGAGCGACAACGACTCGAAATATCCGCGAATCATCAAAAGGCAAAGTGGGCGGCAGGACGATGGAGATCCAACGCTTGATCGGCAGGGCACTCCGCGCAGTCGTGGACTTAGATGCCCTCGGTGAACGGACGATCTGGATCGATTGCGATGTCATCCAAGCAGATGGTGGCACCCGCACTGCATCGATCACTGGAGCATTCGTAGCACTTGCTTTGGCAATCGAAAAACTGTACCAAACAGCACCATTAGCCAAGTTTCCGATCAAAGATTTCCTTGCCGCAACTAGCGTTGGTATCCTTGAAAATGAAGGAGCAGTCTTGGACTTGAATTACATCGAAGACAGCGCTGCCGAAGTCGACATGAATATTGTGATGACCGGCGCAGGTCAATTTGTAGAGTTACAAGGAACCGGAGAAGAAGCTACTTTTTCTGAAACAGACTTACAAGAGCTGATCACGCTTGGGAAAAAAGGGATCCAAGCATTAAATATCATGCAGCAGGAAATATTAGGAGCAGCACTGACAGCGAAAATAAAGGGGGAATAAGACATGAAAACACTCGTGATCGCCACAGCTAACAAGGGAAAAGCCCAAGAATTCCAAGCACTTTTTGCCGATTATCCCGTGACTATCAAAACGTTGCTGGATTTTCCGGAAATCGGTGAAATCGAAGAAACAGGGACCACCTTTGCAGAAAATGCAGCTTTAAAAGCAGAAACCGTCGCAAATTTACTGAATATCCCAGTACTTGCCGATGACTCCGGCCTGATCGTTGATTACTTAGACGGAGCACCAGGTGTCTACTCCGCCCGATATGCCGGCGATGGACATGACGATAAGAAAAATAACAAAAAACTGCTGAAAAATTTAACCGGCGTACCTTATGAGCAGCGAACAGCAAGGTTTCATTGCACATTAGCCATTGCAGTACCACAGCAACAAACGATTTTCTACAGTGGAGAAGTGTCAGGATACATAACAGAAGAAGAGCGAGGCGCAAGCGGTTTTGGCTATGACCCGTTATTCTATCTGCCAAACTATCAGAAGACCATGGCAGAAATCGCTGCCTCCGAAAAAAATAAAATCAGCCATCGAGCAAATGCCTTAGCCAAATTAGCTAAAGATATCGACATACTGATTCAGAAAATCGACTAAAGGGAGCGAAAAATAGTGAAATTGTTAGTAGTGAGCGACAGCCATAGCGAACGAGATTGTTTGATCCATTTAAAAGAAAAATACCAAGGTAACGTCGACGCCATGATCCACTGCGGCGACTCCGAATTAGAAGCAGATGACCCTGCTATGCAAGGCTTCATTACCGTACGCGGCAACTGCGACTTTGGCTCAGGATACCCCAATGAATGGGTAGGCGATGTGGATGGATACCGTATTTTTACCACTCACGGCCATCTGTATAATATTAAAATGACATTGATGAACCTGCGCTACCGAGCACGGGAAGTAAATGCAGATTTTGTATTCTTCGGTCATTCCCACGAATTAGGCGTAGACATTTTGGACGATACCATCATTCTGAATCCTGGCAGTATTTCCTTACCAAGAGGCCGCATTAGAGAAAAAACATATGCCCTGATCGATGCAAATGATGAAGGCACCTTAGTTCGCTTCATGAGTGAAGACGATCAAGAACTAAGCGACCTTACACAGCTTTTCCCCGCTTTTAAGAAGTAATTGTATAAATATACAAATTGTGTCGACAAAAAGCTAAAAAAAGATTGACAAACAAGCGAAATAAACATAAAATGGTATTTGGCTGCGATAATTGCAAGCCAATCTGTCCTGATAGCTCAGCTGGATAGAGCAACGGCCTTCTAAGCCGTCGGTCGCAGGTTCGAATCCTGCTCAGGACATATGAAACGTTGGTATAATGCGGTTTTGAACGTTAGGTGAATCGGTCAGTATTCGGTCACTGGCAGAACCGCCATAACTTCCTCTTACAAATAACACTTGTAGGAGGTTTTTATTTTGACTAAAAAATTGGGAATTTATGACGTTGGCAAGGCTGGCAAGGAAAGCAGTGCAGGCGCACTAAAATTTATCATTTCACAAATGCAGGCGTCAGGGCTTCGATAGCGGACAGTACGCGACCATGAAACGCACATTAGTTCATTTATAAAAGCGACTGATATTAAGCATATTGATGACGTAAATAGTACGCACATTTATGAAGGGCTTGGTAAAATGGATGTCAGTAATAGTACAAAATTAATCCGTTTAAAGTGCCTTAAAGCATTTTAAAACCGCTGTTTAGCAAATGGGATTGTGTTGTCAAACAGTTGGCAAGATGTTCAAATACGTGTTGATCGACAATAATTATCGAGTTATTTACGTAGGATCGCACGTAGCTTTATCTGATTATTTCACTAGCCCCATGCAGAAAACGAGCGCGACGTATTACAAGAATTTTTAGACGACCACGAAGATGATATGAAAAGAATTCATGTAGTGGCTATTATCTATGATGGAAAAGAGGAGGAAGCGTGAATAAAAAAGGGCTCGTGAAAGCCCTCTAAGGTTAACTGTTTAATTGTTTTTCTAAAAGAAGAGCTCCTAATTGCTGAAGTATTGGAATAGATACCCCACCTACAGAAGCAGCTTTTTGTTTAACTTTTTCCCATCTACTTGGATCTCGAACTGTATCTAGAAAATTATGTCCTTCATAGGTCATGTTTCCAATAGATAGGCTATAAAAGGAATTTGATCCGCTAGTGTGTGAAAAGTGAATGAAATTTGCCTCATCAAGTTTCAGCAAAGTATATGTTATATCTTCATCAGAGTATAAATCAGAAAGTTTTAATTCGTTTATATTCCTTAAATGTTCTTCTAAACCAACGTTTTCTTCAATGCTCAATAATACATCTTTAACACAATCAGGATTTAACTTCATGAAAATCACTCCTTCTATTTGATAAAACCATTATATACTATATATTGTTATTTTTAAATTACAAAACACTAAATATAGTATCTAGGGGGTGCCTGTGAAAGAAAAACCACTAGATATAGGAAAGCCTATCATATAGATAAAAGTGAAGTCGAGAGTTACTATAACAAAAAATATTTGCCAGACGACGATGAATTTGACGAGTTTAAAATTGCTTATCAAAAAAATTATTATTCTTTAAGCAAGTGAGTATATAAGACATAGCGGTTACGGTTAGTATTATATAAATTAATTTATGTACTATCTCAAAAATGAAAAGAGGGGAATCTTAGAATTTGATTTCCCCTCTTTTTTATTGCAAATTATTATAAGGAACGGATCAGAGTGAATAGTTGGAACAGCTTTTACCAGCATTTTTTAAGGTGAAGCAGTTAAAAACTTCTGTGTAAATTTGGATTAGCTATATCTCGACGCAAGAAGGACTGTTATACTGTAGCGTTTTTATTGATTATTACTCGAGAAAATGTCCGGGATTCGCCATTCCTAAATGTAGAATGTTATTATAACAGCTATGTATTCATTCGAGTTTAAATGAACTTAATTCATGTATCTCTTCTTCTCTTATCACTCCCAGACATTTTTTTGACACAAAAAGTTCGAAAAAACGACATAAAACGTTCGTGTGCTTTCATGATAAAATGACGGAGGAAAACGTATCTTTATTTTATTAATATTAATAACGGAGTTGAGAGTATGAAAAAGTTTTTAATTGCTCTATTAAGTAGTGTGATAATTATCAGCATGCTTGGAGCATGTACTAATTCGAATAGTAGCGAGAAACCTGAGCAAGTGGATAAAAAATCTCCAGATAAAGCGGAAAAAACGCAAATGTATGTCATGGATTGGAAAGATACATGGAAAGGTCTATCTTCTGAAATCAAACATGTCACGGTGGTCAAAAATGGTAAGGTTAAGGGCAAAGACATTGATGTAGTGGGTCTGAAATTAGACTTAGTGAACAAAACGGAAAAAGATTTTACTATCGGATTAGGTAAAGCAAAACTTATCGTGGATGGCAAAGTGTATAAATTATCAAAAGAAAACAGCCGGAATATTGGCGAGAAATTTCCTAAGAAAAATAAAAAGAATGTATTACTTGTCTACCAACTCCCAAAAAAAGAAGCACCAAAAAAATATAACAAGATTACGCTGAAATGGGATGTGAAAAAGGCAGGGGTTACGGATAAAAAAGTATATAAACCAACACTAGAGCTAACTAAAACAGCAGAATAAGCAAAAAAAAGCAGTAGAGCCTACTGCTTTTTTTTATTTAGAATCACCACAATGCTTAATAAATCCATGTGTGCTTTTTGTAACTTATCATTTCACTTCATCAACAAATACAATTTCTTCCACAGGATGTCTTACTGTCGTGTGCCCTTCTTTCACACCCTTTCCAACACTTAACAGCATGATATCCTCATAATACTCAGGAATATTCAACAATTCAAAAAGCGCCGTCTTATCATAACCTGACATGGTAATGGTCTGATATCCGCGCTCGTTTAAAAGCAGAACTAACGTCATAGCGGCTAGACTACCGTCGCGAACCAATTCTTTGATCTGATCTTCATGAGACATATCTTGATAATAAGCAACAGCTGCGTTGGTTAAATAATTTTTGATTTCTTGTGTGATATAGTTCTTTTTAAAAGCTTCCTCTTGAATAATACGAATATTTTCCGTTTCAAAGGCACGATAGTCGCCTAAAACCAAGATTAGGTAACTGGATGTTTCCACCTGTTCCTGATTATTCGCAGCCACTTTGATTTTTGAGCGGAGGGCTTTATTTTCAATTATTAAGTAACGCGTACTCTGAATATTATTCCCATTTGGAGATTTAGCCGCCAGTTCGATAGAATCAAGTATTTCCTTTTTCTCAATGATATAGTTTGGATCATAATGTCTTACAGATTTCCTGTTTAAAATAATAGATTGTAAACTCATTTTGAGACCTCCATTTCCTTTTTCTGCTATAATCATAGTAACTTGAACATGAAAAATTGAAAATACTGCACTTTCTTGTCACTAGGTTACCTGAAAGTAAGGGAGGATATAATGGGTAAAATAAATACGGGGTTTGATGTGGTTCAAAATATGATAAGTGGGAAATGGAAAAGTATTATTCTTTATCAATTGGGAGCGGGGAAAAAGCGCACGAAAGATTTACTTCAAATTTGTGAAGGTGTTTCTCACAAAGTATTGAACGAACAGCTAAAACAGCTGCAGCAAGATGGCTTGATTCAACGTACGGTTTATGCCGAAGAAGTTCCGATCAAAGTTGAATATGCACTAACAGATTATGGACGATCTTTTTTACCTTTGCTAAAAGAAATGTGTGACACTGGCGATCAGCATCTCCAAAAACAAGGAGTAACCGCATATAATAATAGCGTGTGTGAGCAATATACATCAGAATCATAAGCTATTAGGTTTTCGGAATTATTGGACGTTATAGAATTTTTAGCAGATGACAACATAGAAAGGTGATATATTTAAAAAGTTATTAGGAAAGTAGATCGATTATCAGTAGACCCAATATTTCATCTTTAAATGGTGGGATTTTAGACTTTGTATATAATTAAGGTAGATATATGCACTAGTAAATGTAATATTGTCCTATTATAGCAACATCTATAAATAAAAAACGAGCCAGTCCGAAAAACGAGCTCGTTTTCTTTTATTTTCTAACATATTTCCAAAGTGCCACAGCTCCAACTGTAAAAATAAGCATCCCAATCAAAATACAAATCATGATACTGCCAGTCTCAAAGTATAAATCTGACGTATCTATCCCTTCATCTGAATAGATACCCGCCATTACCATTTTATTTGCTATTTTATAAGCGTTTAAAGCAATGATTCCAGCAGCGATAATAATCAAGCTAAATATTAAATCGATTATTTGATTTACGTTTTTTATATTTTTCATTCATCTATCTCCTTGTGTGTAGTAAATTCCAAGAGAATTTCCGCAAGTTATTTTATTGTCGCTAAAGCTATAGCTTGCTGAATTTCAATAATACTTTTATCTTTTCTGAATTGGAGGACCTGAGCTGGTTCTATTGCACTTGAAATCCATATTTTTAGCTCGGCATCTAGATCAAAATGTCCGGCGGTTTCAACGCTGAAGCGAGAAATGCTTTTATAAGGGAAAGTTTTATAGTCTGTTTTCTTACCAGTTAGCCCTTGTTTGTCTACAACGATTAAGCGATAGTCTGTGAAAACGACTAGGTCCCTCACTAATTTATAAGCCAGATTGATTTTTTCCTCAGGAATCAATACCGCTGAAAGTTCTTTCTTAACTTCTTGATGATCTATTTCGGTAGCATTTCCTAAAATCCCATTAAATATACCCAATTTTCTTCCTCCCTTTATTTTATGTTTTGTAAGTCTAATTATTAGTATACGCTAAGTAAGTTAGGGGATACAAGCGCTTATTCTTTAAAAAGCAGCTATTTGCTTCAAGCTAACTCCTTCACTCCACCCCCTCAATCTGCTATCATAAAACAAAAACCAAAAGAAAGAAGGCAACCGAATGCATTCATTTTCCCCAGAAGATATGACTTCTAAAGCTTGGAGCAAGCTAATAAAGGGTTCGATCATCCCACGTCCGATCGCTTGGATCACCACTCAAAATAAAGATAATGTCATCAACGCTGCTCCATTCAGCTATTTCAATATATTTACACCGACGATCCTAGCGGTATCGATTCAATATGACCCAACCCAGCGCAAGGATACTGCGCGCAATCTTATAGATAGAAAAGAAGCGGTTGTTCATATTCCTGATAAAGCATTGCTTGCCCAAATGGATCAGACTTCTTCGCCGCTACCGTCAAATGAAAGTGAGATCGAGTTGGCAGGGCTGCATATCGTTGCCAGTGATTTGGTTCAGCCGCCCGGGATCCAAGAAGCGAAAGTCCGGATCGAAACGAAGCTGGAGGCGCATATTCCATTGACGGTAAAAGACTCAGATACCATTGAAACGGAATTATTCTTGCTGCGGATCGTTAAGGCGCACCTTGCTGCAGATATCTATGATGTGACAACTGGTTATGTGGACAGTGAAAAATTGGATCCAGTTGCACGACTTGGAGGACCTGATTATAGCATTATTGATAAAATAAAAGATTTCAAACGAAACTTTTGATAAAGCTCCCTTAGCGATTTGCTAGGGGAGTTTTTTTGAAGTAAGTACGTCTATGAAAAATTTTACATATCTTTTTTAACGAATTTTGTGTTTCTGGTGTTTACATATTCACAAAAAGAGGTAGAGAACAAAGGATCGCCTAAACAAAAATAAAAGAGGTGGTTGTTCACGGATCCAGTAAACTTTATAAAACACATTTACTCCAAGGAATTTGCTTATCTTATCATTTCAAAGACGGGCGATTTCATCCCATACATATACATAGCCTCACTTTACGCCCGGAAAGTTGTTAGCATTATTTCCTCATCAAGTGCAGCCGCATGACGATATCAAGAAGTATTATCTAATTTAAAAAGGAAAATTCTGGTCGGAAAGGAGTTTTCCAAAAAACGGGAGGTTGGACATGGGAGATGTAGTAGATTTGAGCAAAGTGTTAAAAGTTTTGAAGCAAAATCTTAAATGGATCGTGATTATACCTGTAGTATTTTTAGTTATCACTATGGTGCTCACGTATTTTTTCATGACGCCAAAATATGCTTCTTCTACACAGATATTAGTGAACAAAAAGGAATCCAATAGCCAATTCATGGCACAAGAAGTGCAATCCAATTTGCAATTAGTAAATACCTATGCGGAAATCATTAAAAGTCCACGCATTTTAGAAAGCGTTTCCAAGAATCTTGATCGTGAATTTTCCAGTTCGGAAATATTAAGTATGTTGACTGTCAATAATCAATCGCAATCGCAGATTTTAAATATCAGTGTTAGGAGCAATAGCAGGGCTACGTCTAAAAAAGTGGCAAATGAGGTAGCGAAGGTATTTAGTAAAGATATTAAAAAAATAATGAATGTCGACAACGTATCTATTCTATCAAAAGCGGATGTCAAGGCCGTGCAAGTTTCGCCTAAACCGCTTGTAAATGCTGGGATCGGTATTTTTTTAGGCCTGATTGTGGCACTTTTGTTTATCTTTTTGAAACAGGTACTGGATAAAAGTCTCAAAACAGAAGAAGATGTGGCTGAAATTCTTGATTTACCAGTATTGGGAATCATTCAGGATTTCAGAAAATAGGGGGCGTGATTTGAGATGAAAAAGAAAGAGACCGGAATGAGAAGAGGACTGTCGCTGATTGCTCACAATAAACCAAAGTCGATCGTCAGCGAAAAGTTCAGAGGTATACGAACAAATATCATGTTTTCAACGGCGGATAGTGAAGTGAAGACGGTAGTTGTGACATCGGAAAAGCCGTCGTCAGGAAAGTCGACTATTTCGGCTAATTTAGCGATCACTTACGCACAAGCAGGCTTCAAAACATTGCTGATCGACGGGGACATGCGGAAACCGACGCAGCATTATCAATTTAATAAAAGTAATATAGAAGGCTTATCCAAACTTATTATCAAAAAAAGTGATTTTGAAAAATCGATTCTTGATACAGGGATAGACAACTTGTACTTGCTGACATCAGGACCAATCCCCCCATATCCATCGGAGTTGATTGGTTCTGTTAATTTTTCGCTTATTTTTGAGGAATTGCAGAAAGAATATGATTTTATTGTGGTCGACACACCTCCTGTCAATACGGTGACAGATGCGCAGCTTTTTGCTGAACTGGCAAAGCATGTGGTGTATGTGGTCGATGCGAAAAAAAGCCATCGTGATGATGTAAAAAAAGGAAAAGAATTGTTAGAAAAAGCCGGAGCAAAGATTCTTGGGGTGGTTCTCAATAAAGCGACACCGGAAAAGGCGTCTAGTTATTATTATTACTATGGCGATGATAAAAAATGATCGATATCCATAATCATTTACTTGTCGGCATAGATGACGGGCCAAGATCGAAAGCGGAGATGATCGCACTTGTCAAACAGGCAAAATCGGAAGGTATCACGGGGATCGTTGTCACACCGCATCATTTGCATCCACGTTACTCCAATGTTTTTCCACAGATAGAGGCGATGCTTACGGAATTGAAGAGAGACGATTCGATTCAGGAACTCGGCGTGGCGTTATATCCGGGTCAGGAGGTCCGAATTACCGATACGATCTTAACCGATATTGAGAGTGGTGATATAAAGGGGATCAACCATTCGAAATATCTGCTGATCGAATTGCCTACAAATGAGGTGCCAGCGTTCACGAAACAACTGCTGTATGAAATCCAAACACGGGGATTTATCCCTATCATTGTTCACCCAGAACGGAACCGGGCAATTGCAAAAGATGTTGACTTACTATTTGAATTGATTAGCGTGGGGGCTTTAAGTCAGCTCACATCTGCTTCGTTAGCTGGGATCTCGGGGAAAAATATCCAGCAACTCTCGATTCAGATCATGGATCTTAATTTGGCGCATTTTATAGCTTCAGATGCCCATCATGCAGAACGGCGTCCATTTTTGATGCAATCGCTTTTTAAAGAGAAAAAGCTGCAGGGAAGACAGCAGATGATGGAAGAAATGATAGAGAATGGCAAAAGGCTCATTGAAAATAAGGAAATCAATAAAGAAATACCACTTCAAAAAAAAGAGAAGAAAAAGTTTTTCGGCTTATTTTAGAAACTAAAAAGTCCTACGGGGGAATCGGATGTGCCAAATCTATCTGTTAAATGGCGGCTTATAACGTTGTTAGTCATTGATTCGATTATTGTTACTTTTTCAGTGTTTTTAGGGTACTACATTTTAGAACCTTTTTTTAAAGATTACTCAATATCGCTGCTGATTTTGTCTTCGGTGATCTTGCTTATTTCTCATCATGCTTTTGCTGAGTTATTCAATCTTTATCATCGGGCTTGGGAATATGCCAGTGTGAGCGAGCTGATGCTGATCGTTAAGTCAGTGACCGGTTCTGTATTGACAACGGTTGTTCTTATTTCGCTGATTACTCGGGAACAGGCTTTTTTGCGTCTCTATTTTATTACTTGGATGATGCATCTCCTGCTGATCGGAGGTTCCCGTGTTTCCTGGCGAATGTATCGACGAACGTTTACAGACGACAAGATAAAAAAGAAACCGACGATGATCGTTGGTGCAGGAAGCGGCGGCTCCTTGCTGATCAGACAGATGCTTTCTACGCCTTATATGGCGATGGAACCAGTTTTGGTCGTGGATGATGATCGAAATAAACAAAATCTGTCTATTGCCGGTGGGGTCAAAGTACAGGGTTATATAAAAGATATACCCAGCCTTGTAAAAAAGTTTAGGATTCAGAAAATCATCATCGCAATCCCGACTCTCAGTACTAAACGGTTGCGTGAGATAAACGAATTATGTGAAGGCTTAGGGGCAGAAGTTTTCAAAATGCCGAATATCTAGAATGTCATGTCGGGCGAACTGGAAGTCAATCAATTGAAGAAGGTAGATGTAGAAGACCTTCTAGGAAGAGATCAAGTAGAGCTTGATATGGCGATGATCTCCAGAGAATTATCACGTAAAACGATTTTAGTCACCGGTGCGGGACGATCGATCGGTTCCGAAATTTGCAGACAAGTTTGTAAATTCGAACCAGCAAGACTGGTGCTTGTCGGACATGGTGAAAACAGTATTTATTTGATCCATCAAGAGTTGAAAAATCTTTATAAAACGATTGAGATCCTACCAATCATTGGCGATGTGCAGGATAAAGCGCGAATGCAGAGCGTGATGCAGACTTATAAGCCTTATGTTGTTTATCACGCCGCTGCTCACAAACATCTGCCACTAATGGAATGCAACCCGGAAGAGGCTGTGAAAAATAATATTCTCGGTACTCGAAATACCGCGGAGGCCGCGAAAGAAGCAGAAGTCAGCAAATTCGTGATGGTCTCCACAGACAAAGCCGTTAATCCACTCAATGTGATGGGGGCTTCCAAACGACTCGCTGAAATGGTGATCCAAAGCATGAATAGTGAGACTAGTAAAACGGATTTTGTTGTCGTTCGGTTCGGAAATGTCCTCGGCTCAAGAGGTTCCGTTATTCCCTTATTCAAGAAGCAGATCGAAGCGGGCGGCCCGGTAACGGTAACGCATCCGGAAATGACGCGCTATTTTATGACGATACCAGAAGCATCGCGGCTAGTTTTGCAAGCCGGAGCATTGGCAAAGGGAGGAGAAGTATTCCTACTTGATATGGGGGAACCAGTCAAGATTGTAGATCTAGCAAAGAATTTGATCCAGCTTTCGGGTTATTCGGTCGATGATATCGGAATCGAGTTTACTGGGATCAGACAAGGTGAAAAGCTGTATGAAGAGCTGCTCAGCGATAATGAGATCCACCCAGAACAAGTATATAAAAAAATTTACCGCGGAAAAGTAAATCAATTACCAAAAACACAAATTGATGGAATGATCAACGAGTTGCTTCATGATTTTTCAAAAGAAAAAATTATCGGCTACACAAATCCAATTTGATAACGGGTGATGAGATGTTTAATGGTAAAACGATTTTAATAACAGGTGGGACAGGTTCATTCGGCAATGCAGTAACCAAACGGTTTTTAGATACCAATATCAAAGAGATCCGGATTTTTTCAAGAGATGAAAAGAAGCAAGATGATTTGCGTAAAAAATATCATAATCCAAAACTGAAATTTTATATTGGGGACGTGCGGGGCCCTGCTAGCATTGAAGTAGCAATGCGCGGTGTGGATTTTGTTTTTCATGCGGCTGCTTTGAAACAAGTTCCTTCTTGTGAGTTTTTCCCCATGGAAGCTGTGAAAACAAATGTTTTAGGAACAGAAAACGTTGTGGAGACAGCGATCAAGGCGAATGTCAAAAAAGTGATCTGTCTATCTACCGATAAAGCTGCCTATCCAATCAATGCCATGGGGATCTCCAAAGCAATGATGGAAAAAGTATTTGTCGCCAAATCACGAAATGTCGATACGAATCAAACCTTGATCTGTGGCACCCGCTACGGAAATGTCATGGCTTCACGCGGCTCAGTCATTCCGCTATTTATTGAAAAAATCAAAAGTAAAGAACCGCTTACGATCACCGACCCACAAATGACGCGTTTTCTAATGAGTTTGGAAGAAGCGGTCGAACTGGTGATCCATGCATTCAAACATGCGGAAACAGGCGATATCATGGTTCAAAAGGCGCCGGCCTCTACGATAGGCGATCTGGCAAAAGCCTTGCTGGAACTATTTGAAGTTGATAATGAGGTTCAGATCATCGGAACCCGTCACGGAGAGAAAAAAGCGGAAACATTGTTGACACGGGAAGAATATGCGCAAGCAGAAGATATGGGAAACTATTTTCGGATTCCTGCCGATTCTAGAGATTTGAATTACAGCAATTACTTTGAGGACGGCAGCGAAGCAATCACCGAAGCTTACGAGTATAATTCCGAAAATACACACAGGTTATCTTTAGAGGAGATCAAATCAAAATTAATAGCGTTGGATTATGTCAAAGCAGAACTTCACATGTATCACAATAGCAATCAATAAAAGGGGGGATGAACATGAAATCAATCGCTATAACAGGGGCAAATGGTTTTGTTGGTAAAAACCTAGTCCAAAATCTCCGGCAATTTTCTTATGCTATTTATGAAATCACGAGAAGCACACCGATTGCGGAGCGAGATGCATATTTGAAGCATGCAGACTTTATCGTGTATTTAGCAGCTGCAAACCGCCCAAAAGAAGAGAGCGATTTTAAACGGACGAATGTCGATCTGCTAACAGAGATGCTGAATGTGGTCAGAGAAAACACTAAAAATCCGACCATCCTTTTGTCTTCCTCGATCCAAGCAGAGGCAGAAAATGCTTATGGAAAGAGCAAGAAACAAGCAGAAGACGTTCTGAAAGCTTTTTCCGCAGCAAACGGCAATCTTATTTATATTTATCGTTTTCCGAATCTATTCGGCAAATGGTGCCGTCCCGATTATAATTCAGTGATTGCTACTTTTTGTCATCACATAGCCCGCGGGGAAGCTATTCAGATCAATGATAAAAATGCACTACTGACTTTAAACTATATCGATGATGTCGTCTTCGAGATCATCAGAGCGATTAAAGGTCAGCCGACGATCGAAACAGGGATGCCGAAAGTTCCAAATGAGTATCTTGCTACGTTGGGAGAGATCACCGAACTGCTCGAAACTTTCCACAACTTTCGAGAAACTAAAGCCCTTCCCAAATTGGACGAACCATTTGAAAAAGCATTGTACAGCACCTATTTGAGTTACCTGCCTCAAGATGGATTACGCTATCCGTTGCAAATGAATACGGATGAGCGTGGCTCGTTTACCGAATTTCTCAAAACGCCTGATCGTGGTCAGGTATCGGTCAACGTTTCCAAACCGGGAATCACCAAAGGCAATCATTGGCATAATACGAAGAATGAAAAGTTTCTCGTTGTTTCAGGAAAAGGTGTGATCCGTTTTCGCCGCCCTGATAAGGAAGAAGTCACCGAGTATCATGTCAGCGGAGCAAAACTGGAAGTGGTCGACATTCCGGTTGGCTACACACACCATATCGAAAATATCGGCGACACAGATATGGTAACGATCATGTGGGTGAATGAAATATTCGATCCGGAAAATCCTGATACATTTTATTTGGAGGTGTGAGATGAGCAAACTTAAATTAATGACGATTGTAGGCACTAGGCCGGAGATCATTCGTTTATCTGCAACGATCAAAGCATGTGACCAGTATTTCGAGCAGATTTTAGTCCATACCGGTCAAAATTATGACTATACCTTGAATCAAGTGTTTTTTGAAGAATTGGAATTACGCGAACCAGATCATTACCTTGAAGCGGTTGGCAAAGACCTAGGAGAAACGATGGGGAATATCATTGCCAAAGCTTATGAAGTATTGGCGCTTGAACAGCCGGATGCTTTACTGATCTTAGGCGACACCAATAGCTGTCTTGCCGCCATTGCTGCGAAAAGGTTAAAGATACCCATCTTTCACATGGAAGCAGGCAATCGCTGTTTCGATCAAAATGTGCCAGAAGAGATCAATCGCAAGATCGTGGACCATATCAGTGATATCAACATGCCCTACACGGAACACAGCCGTCGCTATCTACTAGATGAGGGTTTCCCGAAAGCGCATATCTTCGTGACAGGTTCCCCAATGCGCGAAGTACTGGAAACGTATGCCGCTAAAATCGAGCAAAGCAAGGCACTGGCAGATCTTGATTTAAAACCGAATGGCTATATCCTGGTATCTGCCCATCGTGAAGAAAACATAGATAATGAAAAAAATTTTTATTCATTGATGGAAGCGATCAATGCGATAGCCGAACGCTATCAGCTTCCTATCATCTATTCGACACATCCAAGAAGTTTTAAACGAATCGAAGAACGCAGCTTCGTTTTTCATCCATTAGTCCGAAAATTACAGCCGTTCGGTTTTTTTGACTACAATGCGCTGCAAAAAAATGCTTTCGCAGTATTATCGGACAGCGGAACATTATCCGAAGAATCCTCGATACTCAAGTTCCCAGGAGTCCTTATCCGCACATCAACAGAGCGACCGGAAGTCTTGGATAAGGGAACAGTTATTATTGGAGGGATCGAGTTTGATAATCTGGTGCAGTCTGTGGAGTTAGCCAGAGCAATGCATGAAA
Organism: Listeria grayi; assembly: GCF_900638015.1. NCBI lineage: Bacteria > Bacillati > Bacillota > Bacilli > Caryophanales > Listeriaceae > Listeria > Listeria grayi. The sequence goes on along the minus strand of NZ_LR134483.1, from coordinate 1,733,689 downwards.
ATGGTGAACCGATGCTTGATGCAGTCGATTATAAAGATACGAATGTTTCGCGAAAAGTCGTGAAGATCATCCAAAGCTATACAGAGATCATCAATCGGGATACGTGGAAAAAATGAAACCAAAAAGCTTATTCCAACTCTTAAAAAACAATCGCGTACCGGACAAAAAGAAGAAGAATATTCGTATCAGCCGTTTTGCTTATATCCATAATTGTGAATTCGCTGGGAACAATTATGTCGATCGTTTTTGCAAAATGCGAAATGTCCAAATGGGAAAATATTCTTATGTGGGATTCAACTCTGATTTCAACCAAGTCCAAATCGGCAATTATTGCTCTATCGCTTCGGATGTCAAAATAGGTCTAGGCCATCATCCGACTGAGTTTGTGAGTACATCGCCAGTTTTTTATTCCTCGCAGAATCCATTCGGTCTGCAAGTAAACAAGATCACTTATGATGTTGCCCCGCGAAAAACAATAATCGAAAATGATGTTTGGATCGGAGCAAATGTCATTATCATGGATGGCGTCCAAATCGGCAACGGTGCGGTGATCGCCTCTGGAAGTGTCGTTACAAAAGACGTCGCCGACTATGCGATCGTTGGCGGCGTCCCCGCAAAAATCATCCGAATGCGGTTCGATGAAGCAACGAGCCAACGACTTTCAGCAAGTAAGTGGTGGGAGAAAGAAGCAGCAGCATTGATTCAAACAGAAATAAAGTGGGATGATCCGAAAAACTTTCCAAAGGGATGACTGCCAAATGAGAATATTGAATATCGTATCAAGTAATATCGTCCAAGATCCACGGATTCTAAAACAAATGGAGACGATCAAACAAGTGACTGACGATTATATAGTATTGGGGAAAATGAATGCAGAGGTAACAGACGAACGTTTAGCAAAACTAGATTTCCACTACAAACTGATTGGCTCTAAAGTAAATGATACTACTTTGCTGAAAAAAATCGTCCATCGCATCCAATTTGGCCGGCAAGTGATCCGCTATATTCGCAACTATCGACCGGCTGTGATTCATGCCAATGACTTCGATGTCCTGCTCATCACTTATTTAAGCAGATATAAAGGCGCCCGATCAAACAGCTGAATGAAAAACAGACATGGAAAAAAGATACGTTTGAAGTCGTCTACCAAGGACAGATCGTTTCTGACCGCGGTTACGAAGAGTTTATGGAAGCAGGAACAATGCTGGCAGATGAAGAAATTGAGCTGGTGATCCGTGGCTTTGGCCCCTTAAAACAAAAGCTACAAGACAAGCAAAGCGAAATGGGAATCCGAAATGTCCGCTTCGATCCGCCAGTGGAAATGGATGAACTGGTCTCCAAGTTGAGAGAAAGCAGCGTCGGTGTCATTTTAACAAAAGGGATCTCGATCAACTTTGAATATACCGTTTCCAATAAAATCTTTGAATGTATCCATGCCGGATTGCCTGTCATCTTATCGCCAGTCAAAGAACATATCTATTTAAATGACACGTATCAGTTTGGAATCGTCCTAGAGGAAGTGACACCGCAGAAAATCGCCACGGCGATCACAACATTAAAAAACGATACCCGCCTATACGCCGAGCTGGAGAAAAACGCAACCGCAGCTGCCCAGCAGTTGACATGGCAAGTGGAAGAGCAAAAACTGATAGCGCTGTATACGAAAAGCTAACAAGGTTAAAAGTAATTCACATTCAGGTGAAAATAACGGGATAGAGTGGATGAAGATATGAAATATATATTTTTACTATCAATAATAAGTATGAATTTTTTCATCGTTATATCGACTTTTCTTAATGAAGTGCTGAAAATAAATATTTATCCGTATTATTTCATTACCATGGTAGTGATTGCAGCGTTTACGATCCTTTATGCTTTTGTTAAGATCGGCATGGATAAAGCTATTCCGGTGAAACTGTTTTACGTTCTCTTGCTGTTTCTGGTAGTTACTGTTTCCTATGCGATTTCGCCCTATCATAATGTAAAACTGGCAACGAATAACTACCTGTTTTTCTTACTATGGAGCATACCCGCTGCTGTTTGTGGCGTTTTCGCAGCCAAATTCACAAAAAAAGAAATCGAAAATTTCTTTAAATGGATTTTCTGTATTTTCTCTATAAGCATGGTGTTCATCATTTTAGTACCATTTTTATTAGGGAAACTACCTTCCTACATAAACTTTGGCTTAATGAATTACCAAAATCTTTCTTATATTACTGCTTTTGTGATTGGACTGGGCTTTTATTTTATTCTTCAAAAAAGTATCAAGGCAAAGCTGTTCTATATCATTATGATCATTCTCCTCATCCCAGTGATTTTGATTTCCTCTGGACGTGGCGGCGCTGTTTTGCTGATTCTTTATATTTTACTAACGAGTGTCAAAATAATGACAGACAAGCAGATTTCCACTTTGAAAAAAATCATATTAGGCGGAATGATCCTATTGTTTATTGTCATGTTCTTGAGTTTAGTGTTTGTGATCGATAAAGACGGCCGAATTTTTTCTTACATCTCGGACGACGGCATTTCCTTAGATCAAACTTCTGGAAGAAATTTTATTTATGAAAATGACATCACTATTATCAAAGAACATGTATGGAGAGGGCATGGACTTTTCAATTATTACCATTTGATCAATAATATCCCGCATAATATAATTTTGGAATTTTTGCTGATCGGCGGCGTATTTGGCTGTATGATCTTTTTATTCCTCGCTGGCCGGCTGATCGTCAAATATGCAAGCTTCTTTAATAAAAATTCGCCAGACGGTATCGTCGGTTATATTGCGTTATATCCGCTGACGATGTTGATGTTTAGCTCTAATTTTTTGATCACCAGCGAATTTTGGTTTGTCGTATTTTATCTATTTGCCAAGATAAAGGAGAAAACTTATGACGAAGCTTAGTTTTTTAAAGGACAGCATCAAAACCGTTATCGGCTCGTTGATTATCGCATTTGGCTTACAGCTGATTGCTTATCCATTTATTGTGAACCAAGTGGGAAACACGCACTTTGGAGAAATATTAAACATCTATACCATTTTGACCTTGGCAAGTGTGGTCTTAGGAAATACCTTAAATAACATTCGCTTGATCAATATGGCTCGCTATGATCCAAGACGAATCTACCGAAATTTCCGTTATTTGCTTGGGATTTCAATTCTAGTAGAAAGTGTGCTTTTAGCTGCGGTGCTCGTGATTTTTTACAACGAAAACCTGATTTCGATCTTATTGCTGGTCGTTATCAATATGCTGATGTGCCTGCGGATCTATTTGAACGTTTTTTACCGGATGTTGTTACACTACAACAAGATTCTTTTCGTAGCTGTTTTCCAATTCTTAGGCCTGTTAGTTGGGCTGCTCTTCTATCAATACATCAATTATTGGGAACTGATATTTTTGGCAAGTGAGATCGTCGCGATGGGCTATATTATTTTTTTCTTTGCGCCACCATTTTGTAACTAGGGAAATCGCCAATGCGCATGGAACCAGCCCAACTAACGATTATCTTATGTTGCTGGGTACTAATTTTTTAAATAATATTTCGATTTATCTGGATCGGCTGATATTATTGCCGCTGATTGGTGGTTCAGCTGTAACGCTGGCTTTTCTAGCGACTTTTATCGGGAAAATGCTAGCAACCTTCTTATATCCAGTCAATAACGTCATCCTTTCTTATATTTCGGTGAACAATGTCCAAAATAAAACCAAACAATACTTTCGCACACTTATTTTGGGTACGCTGTTTTCTGTAATAGTTTTGGCGATCTGCTATCCATTGACCATCTTCATCGTGGAAAAAATCTATCAGCAGAATAGCGCCATCATCAAGCCATATATCATTATCGGGAATATGGGGATGCTGTTCAGCGTCATCGGGAATATTGTCCAATCGCTAAATATTAAATTTATCTCTATTTCTATCCAAACCATTTTCCAAGTGGTGTTTGTGTTTGTTTACGTGATCTCGGAATTGATCTTGACTTTTTTCTTTGGATTAACGGGCTTTTTCATCGGGGTACTACTGCTAAACTTTATAAAAATGATTTTTTTAGCAATGTTAGGAATCAAGTACTCAAAAGAGAGGATTGGATGATATGAAACTCACAGTGATAGGGTTAGGGTATATCGGACTGCCAACGGGATTATTATTCGCATCAAAAGGTGTGGATGTGGTAGGAGTCGATATCAATAGCAATGTGGTGGAAGGACTTAACAACGGTAAACTGCATATCGAAGAAACTGGAATGGAAGAGTTGCTCCACGCTAGTTTAGCAGCAGGGAATTTCAAAGCTTCACTGGAAGTAGAAACCGCAGATTATTATATTGTGGCAGTACCAACGCCATATTTGTCAGATAATTCTTGTGACTTATCTTATATGAAAGAAGCGATTGCAAAGCTGAAAGACGTACTGAAAAAGGGGGATACTATCATCATTGAATCAACGATCGCACCGCGGACGATGGAAGATATTGCAGCACCGATGATCGCGGCGTATGGTTATGAGATCGGGGAAAATATCTTTTTAGCACACTGCCCTGAACGTGTTCTGCCGGGGAAAATCATCGAAGAAATGGTCCATAATAATCGGATCGTTGGCGGCATCACACCAAACTGTGCTAAAAAAGCTAAGGAACTATATCTTACACTTGTCAAAGGCGAGATTTTCGAAACCAAAGCAAGTACCGCCGAAATGTCGAAACTAATGGAAAATACCTATCGTGATGTCAATATCGCTTTGGCAAACGAACTTGTCAAAATAAGTGATTCCTTGGGGATCAATGCTCTAGACGTGATCCAACTGGCAAATGAACATCCGCGCGTTAACATCCATTTCCCAGGACCCGGAGTGGGGTGGACACTGTCTTGCGGTCGATCCTTATTTTATCGTTGCAAGTGATCGAGCAGATGCCAAATTGATTGCGATCTCACGTGAAATAAACAGTAGCATGCCGGCATTTGTCATCGGAAAAGCGAAAAAAATAATGGCAGCTAAAAATGGAAAGCGAATAACTGTGCTAGGACTTACGTATAAAGGAAACATCGATGACATAAGAGAATCACCAGCCTTAGAGATCTACCATCAATTAAAGCGAGAAACGGATTTTGAGATTGTTGCGCAAGATAGTCATGTAAACTTAGATTGGGTCGAGGCAGACATCAAAAACGCATTGACCGGCAGTGATTTGGCACTGGTACTGACGGATCATAAAGAATATAAGGAGCTAAACAAATATGTGACGGAGGACATCATTGTGTTTGACACTAAAAATATCGTCGACGAAGCAGAAATCGATCATTATTATAACTTCAATTCGATTTCGGAAATAAAGTAAGGGGATGTACAAATGAAAAACAAAAAAATTGTCATACTCTGCCAATATTTTCATCCGGAATATGTTTCCTCCGCCACACTCCCAACTCAAATGGCAGAGGACTTGGTAAAAAAAGGGATGGATGTAGATGTGATCTGTGGCTGGCCCAAAGAATACACTAACGCAAAAGCTGTCCCCAAAAAAGAGAACTATAAAGGCATCCAGATCACCCGCTTAAAATATACGCAGTTCAATAATAAATCGAAAATCGGTCGCATTATCAATTTCTTTTCCCTTTTTACGATGTTTTTGCTACGGGCACCAGCAATGTTGAAGTACGATCATATCGTCGTATATTCCAATCCCCCGATCCTTCCATTTGTCCCGGATTTGATCCACCGGCTCTGCAAACGCGATTATTCGTTCGTCGTTTATGATATTGCTCCCGACAATGCCATCAAGATTGGTGCCACCAAATCAGGTAGCATGATCGACCGGCTCATGAAATATATCAATAAGCACGTCTATAAGAATGCTGAGAATGTGATTGTTTTAGGAACAGAAATGAAAAATTACCTCATGGCGAACCATATTTCCTATACACCAGAAAATATCCATATCATCCCTAACTGGTATGAAGATAATTTCCAGAGCCCCATTATCCACAATGAGAAATTTAAAGCGATCCGGGAAAACTATCAAAAAATCTTACTCTATAGCGGAAATATGGGGAAACTGCAAGACATGGATACCATTCTTGATTTTCTGGAATCAGCAAAAGAGAATCCAGACCTCTTTACGATCTTCTGCGGACATGGCGATAAACAGGCGAAAGTGAAAACTTTTATCGCAGAAAATAATATTTCTAATGCGATCGTGTATGATTTCTTAACAGGAACCGATTATTCCGATGTTTTAATAATGGCGGATTGCTGCATTGTTTCGCTAGTCAAAGAAGGTGTTGGACTGGGCGTTCCGAGTAAGATATATGGCTACCTTGCGGCTGAGAAACCCTTGATCGCGATCATGGATAAAGATACGGATATCGTCCGTCAAATAACCGACTATCAAGCAGGCATCCATCTTCATAATGGAGAAGCAGCGCAAATGAAAGCTTTCGTTGAACAAAACAGTCCGGCTGACCTAGCACGAATGGGGAAACAAGCTTACGAGATTTTCAAAAATAATTACACGAGAACGCAAAATACAGATAAATACTATGAACTACTGAAATGAGGGGGATGGAGAATGAAAAGAGTATTTGATTTTTTCAGTGCATCCATTGCTATTATGATTCTCTCTCCGGTTTTCCTAATTGTCGCCATATTGATCAAAGCAGAATCAAAGGGGCCGGTCATTTTTAAGCAAAAACGCTCAGGACTGCAGAATCAGCTGTTCAATATTTATAAATTTCGCTCGATGAAAGCCGATACCCCGCATCTGGCTACCGACAAGATCGATGCCAGCATATATATTACCAGATTCGGTGCCTTTATCCGCAAAACATCACTCGATGAACTACCGCAACTCTTCAACATCATCAAAGGCGATATGTCCGTTGTCGGCCCTCGCCCAGCCTTATTCAACCAGTACGAGTTGATTGAAAAAGGACGCAAGCCAATGTACATAGGATCAAACCTGGCTTGACTGGACTGGCACAGGTGATGGGAAGAGACGATATTACGGATGAGGAAAAAGTGAAATATGATAAATATTATTTGGAAAATCAAAACTTTTTCTTAGATATGCGGATTATTTATAAAACGATCCAAAATACAATTACCTCAAAAGGTGTGAAGCACTGATGCCAAGAAAAATACTATTGACAGGCACATCCAGCTACGTCGGCAATCATTTGGAAGCCGCTTTTCAGAAAAAAGGCGAAGTGGTGGAGCGGATCAGTATGCGTACGCCGGATTGGAAAACTACTGATTTTAACGGTTATGATGTCGTGATCCATTTAGCGGCACTCGTTCATGGTAGCGATCCCCATGCGTCGTTAGAAGATTATCTGCAAATCAACTGCGAACTGACAAAAGAAGTAGCAATAAAAGCAAAAGCGGAGGGCGTCCGGCAATTTGTTTTCTTCAGTACCATGGCAGTTTTTGGATTAGAAGGAAAGATCGAACAGCCCATTCAAATCGATGGAAGCACGGTGCCCGATCCACAATCCCCGTATGGGAAATCAAAATTAAAAGCCGAAAATCATCTTCAACAGATCGCAGCACCCGATTTCCATATTTGTATTGTTAGACCACCGATGATCTATGGCCCAGGAGCACCCGGTAATTTTGCGAGACTGGAGAAATTGGCACGTATCCTCCCATTCTATCCGCGAATCGATAACGCGCGAAGCAGTATATATATCGGGAATTTGGAAAGGTATATCATGCAGCTGGTCGCAGATAACAAGACAGGGTACTATCACCCACAAAACAGCTATTATCTACATACAAATCAAGCAATTGCAATTATGCGAGCCACGCAAGGAAAGAAAATCCATACCATTCCTATACCGAAAATGCTGAAAAATTTACTAGGAGGAGTTTCGACAGCAAACAAAGTTTATGGTAGCTTGGTTTATTCACACGATTTGGATAAAGAAAAAATCGTGTTGGAAGAAATAGGCCTAGAAGCATCTTTATCAAGAAATGGAAATAATTAAATCCAGCATTTAAAAAAGACGATAGGAGCTCCCATCGTCTTTTTGGTTATTTATAGGCAGTCACTAACCACGCATAACTATTTTGCTGCTCAAAGGAAACCGTAAATCCCGCTCCCTTGAAAAGTGCTTCCAACTCACTGATAAGCGGATAATATTCACTGATCAGATCTTCCAGAAGCGCGTCGTAGCCTTGCTCTTTCGCATCCCGTAAGATAGCTTGGAATGCTTGGAGGGAAAGGAACATGGTATCGGCAAAAATTACTTTCCCTCCTTGAGGAAGTAAAGCATAATACTTTTCAATAGCAGCACGCTTTTCTTCTGCATTTAAATGATGAAAAACAAACGAACTGACAATCGTATCAGGAGTGAAGGGCGGCTCTGGAAATTCCAACAGATCCCCGTCGTATTGAGTAAAGCCTTTTGGTAGTTTGCTACTAGCTTTTTTTCGCATAGCAGCAGAAGGTTCGATTGCCATCACACGTTTTTTCTGGTGAAGCAACTGAAGTGTCAAATTCCCCGTGCCGCTTCCGAATTCGATGATTTTTTCTCCGCTTTGTACGGCGATCTTTCCCAACATCTTGGAATAATTTTCGAAAACAGCGGCATAAGCCGGGTCCTTTCCTGTAACAAATGCATCATATGTTTCGGCCCAATTTGAAAAGACCGGTAAAAATTCTCTGCCCACTTGTGTTCCGCCTCCATTAATTTTGATTAAAAGCATGCTCCAGATCCGCGATCAAATCCTCTTCGTCCTCGATCCCAACAGAAATGCGGATCAAGTTATCTTTGATCCCTGTTTTTTCACGTTCCGCTTTAGGGATGGAAGCATGGGTCATCAGCGCAGGGACTTCGATCAATGTTTCCACTCCGCCGAGACTTTCTGCCAAAGTAAAATATCTTAACGCTGCAATGAATGTTTCAACATTTACCGTATCGTTTAATTCGACTGAAACGATTCCGCTGAAACCAGTCATTTGTTTTGCAGCAACTGCATGATTGGGGTGTGATGCCAAGCCAGGATAATAAACTTTCGCTACTTTCGGATGTTTTTCCAAATAATGAGCGATAGCCAACGCATTTTTTTCATGTGCTTCCATGCGCAGACCCAATGTCTTGATCCCGCGTTGCAACAGCCAGCTGTCTTGCGGTCCAAGCACACCACCGATCGCATTATGCAGAAAACCGATCTCTTCAGCGAGCTTCGGATCATTTGTCACCGCGACCCCTGCGACAAGATCACTGTGACCACCAAGATACTTCGTTGCACTATGCACAACGATATCAGCTCCCAAATGAAGTGGACGTTGAAAATACGGGCTGGCAAACGTATTATCGACCACAGTCAGCAAGCCGTGTTTCTTCGCCAATTCACTGATTTGTGCAATATCGACGATTTTCAGCAGCGGATTACTTGGCGATTCGAGCAATATGACTCGTGTATTCTTTTGGATAGCGCGCTCTACGTCTTCCAAATTATTGAGATCCAAGATCGAAAAGTGGATATTTTGTTTATTGAGTACTTGGGTCAACAAGCGATAGGTACCGCCATAGACATCATCGCCCACGATCACATGATCACCAGCTTTTAATAAGGAAAAAACGGTAAAAATCGCTGTTAAACCAGAAGAAAACGCAAAACCCTGTACGCCGTCTTCCAACTCTTTTACCAATTCTTCCAGCGCCAGTCTGGTTGGATTTCCAGAGCGCGAATATTCAAATCCTTTATGTTTCCCGATTGCTGTTTGCTTGAAAGTAGAAACTTGGTAAACCGGCACATTCACTGCGCCCGTCAATTCATCGATACTGATCCCACCATGTACAGCCGTTGTTTTTAAATTCATTTTTTCTCCTCCAATTTGTTTGTATAATGGTAAATATCCTTGCTTAAATAGCGCTCGCTACTATCTGCAAAAACCGTTACGATGTTACTGTTCTCGATTTGTTTAGCCTCTTTCATTGCTGCTGCAAAAGCTGCGCCACTTGAACTACCAACAAAAACGCCGGTTCGGCGAGCTAATTCTTTCGTAAAGTAAAAGGCTTCGCTGTCAGCGATGGTATAAATCGCATCGATAGCAAGCTGTTCCATAAACGGCGGAATAAACTCGACCCCGATGCCTTCTGTATCATGCGCTCCTGCCGATCCGCCATTTAGGATCGAGCCTTCAGGTTCAACCATTGCCAAACGAATAGCAGGAAACTGTTCTTTTAAATAAGCTGCTGTTCCGGAAAATGTCCCGCCGCTTCCGACTCCAGCGAGAAAAGAATCGATCTTAGCCAAATCTGCTACTAATTCAGGACCCAGTGTTTTGTAATAGGCCTTGGGATTTGCTTGATTATAAAACTGAAGTGGGAGATAAGCGTTCCCAATCTCTTCCTGCAGCGATTTTGCTTTGCCAATCGCTCCTTTTATACCAAGCGAAGCCTCTGTATGAATGATTTTCGCACCCAATGCCTTCATCAATTCTTGTTTTTCAAAACTGAACTGCTCTGGAACCACTAAAACAACTGGCAAGTGATGCTCCAAAGCTGCTAGCGCGATCCCGATCCCGGTATTTCCTGCTGTAGGTTCGATAATCGTGGTGTTTTCCGTGATCAGCCCGAGCTTGAACCCCTCTGCGATCAGCATCGCACCAAGTCTATCCTTCATACTTCCCCCAGGGTTGAACATCTCAAGCTTTGCGTAGATCTTATTATTATTTGGAACCGAGAATCCCGTTACTTCTAAAAGCGGGGTATTACCGATCAGCTCCTGAATTCGTGATATTAACATCATGATCCTCCTGTCCTTTTGGAAATCAAGGTAAAAAAAGAGAGTGAAATGGACATACGCCATTCACTCTGAGAACCTATTTTACATACATAAAAAGGTATATTGTTATTCAGAGAGAACGCAAATCAAACAATACAAATAGCACAACAGCAATATGCTCTTGTGAGACAGCAACTTTTAGTAGCTAATGTCGTATTGTTTTTCATTTGAATTCTCCTTCATCTATAATTCCTACTAAATCGATAGGGTTAGTACAAATAAAATATACTGCAAAGAAGAGTAGATGTCAAGAAGTGTACGGAAAACTTTCTTTTTTCAACTCATCCACCGCCCGCACCTAAGGCAAAAAGGATTCCATTTATAACAAGCAGCAGGAAATTTGTACAAAACAAGGTATAGGAAGAAAATTTATATTTTGTTACAAATAAACTAAGAAGTGCACCAATAAGGGCGAGAATAGGGATCCCCAAAAACGCAAAGATCGCGAAAGCGTTATTGATGTGGTCATTGGCAAAATGCGGAATAAAAAACCCTATTAAACGATTGAAAGTATCGCTATTGAGATTGGTTGAGGCAAGTACGAGAAGAAGATTAAATATAGAAATAAAAGAAAAAATATTGATAAGCAGCCATTTCTTCATAGATGTTCCTTCCTTCATTTTATTTATGCTCAAAAGGTAACATAAATGCTAGAGGAAAACAATCCCTAGCTGTGATCACAGATTTTGCTAGTATAAATAAGAATATTGAAAAATCAGCCTTAGGGAGCGCCATTATATGTTTCCTACTTTTCACCGTTCTGCCAACAGCGCGAGGACGGCGATTGCTCCTGAAGAAAAGGAAAATTCTATGATTCATCGCAATAAAGATGGCGTTTGTTAGAACTTTCTGCAGGAGTTACACCTATTCAAAACTAGCTAGTTACTATATAATCAATATGAAGAATAAACAGAAAGAGGTTACAAAATGAATAATAGAAAAGCAGAATTTATTTTAGCCATCATTGGTGCAAGTTTAGCAGTCCTCGGGGTGCTCATCATGGGAGGAATAGTACTTCTCGCAACCTTTTCAGCTGTTAGAGAAGCTCCTCAAATGGCTACGGACGATCAAATTGGGATGGTCATTGGCGGAGCATTCATCGGTATCAACTTTATTTTAGCGGTCATTGCTAGCGTATTTGGATTTATTGCTGCATTTAAAATGAAAAATGGCACATCTGTTAAGGGTTGGTCCATCGTATTAGTTGTGGTCGGCGGGCTTTGTTTCTTTAGCTATGGCTCGATCACAGGCATTCTTTTCTTGATTGCTGGAATCCTATCGCTTGTAAAATCGGCAAATGAAAAAAAGACATTCGATACTTTTTAATAAAAATACGTAAAAAAGAGGCTGCTTATGACATTTAAAACAAAAAAAATCATGATCTACAGCATATTGATACTTATTGTCATTGGACTTGCATTCGGAGGCTATTGGTTTTATAAACTTAAACAATTTGCTTATTTAGAAGTCAAAAATTATCCGATGCACGTGAAAAAAGCATTTCCTTATAATTATAATGTCGGGGAAGCAGAGGGTAAATCGGGGCTGGAAGTACATTTTAAAAAAGCAAACAAACTTTCTGAAATAAGAATGGATTCCCCGAATAACCTTAGTTATTCCGGTGAAAAACAAACATCGCGAGCTGCTATTTATTTTGATGACAAAATTTCGACACAATTGGAACTATACAGCTTAGTGGTGAAAAGTAATCAGAATGATAAAGTGACGATCCATGTGGATGCTGCACACACGCAATTTACGATCGGCATCAAAAACGGGGAAAGCATCGATGTCGCTCTTGTATCCCATGATCGAGAAAATGAACTCACTGTGAATCCTAGCGATGACCCAGAATATGAGTATCATCATTATACACTCACTGGCAAACAACTGGTTTTCAAACTTGTTCCGCATGATAAGCGCTCTGAAAAAAATGAATGGTCTGTAGAGGGCGCAGGAAAAGTACCCAAAAAAATAATAGCAGAGTAAATATTCGAAAAAAGTGTGTTAGGATAGCTAGCGCACTTTTTTAGTTTGGCGAGAAGCAAATTCGTGGTATATTCTTTATAACAACCATTCAGTGGGGATTGAATGAGCATAGCACGGGATAAGGGGGAGAGGACATGTGGCAGCCGAACCAAAAACAAATCCAGGAAGTGATCCGTTTAGTGAAAGATCCTAATTTCGCTATGCCGATTTTTAATTATGATAGTTTTGATACCTTTCATGTGGAAATGACGAAAAACGAACTGCTTCAAACTGCTTATTGGCTAGAATATAACGGGTACATAGAGCGGCGTCCAGTAATGGCAAATAATCCAAAACGGTATTATCTGACAGAAGTTGGCAAACTATTAGAAAGATCCATTCACGAATAACAAGTTTACTTGCGAACAAGTAGACTTATTGATTTTGGAAGAAAAAGCGTATATTAGGTGTCATTGATTACAGTTTAGTGAAATATTATTTCATTTAATTAACAATTAGTCATCTATTTGCTTACAGTCATTGTAAGATAAGCTGTAGTTCGTTATCCTGTTACTATAGGTGATCAAAACACAGGGGGCAATAAATAACTATGAAACGCTTTTTAATACGTTCTGGCATCTCTCCATTGGATGTCAAAAGTCCAGAAGAAATCATTGCTAAAAATTCAATTGGCGGGAATGTCGGCAACCTCATTTATGCGTATAGTGTCTATCGTACATTAACAACAGAAGATGTTACTTTTGTGCCAGATAATTACCGCATCAATCCAAGTGATGCTGATAAGATCAACAAAGAATATGATTGTTACATAATTCCATTAGCGGATGCATTCCGCCCAGATTTTGTTTCTAGTTTAAGAAAGTATGCAAAATTGATCAAAAAACTCACCATTCCTGTTATTGTGATCGGAGTGGGGTTAAGAGCGCCTTTTGAACCGAAACTCAACGAAGGCTTCCCATTTGATGATGACGTAAAAGCATTTGTAAGTGCTGTTCTTGAAAAGTCATCTATCATTGGTGTGCGGGGACAAATCACTGCAGATTATCTGACAAGACTAGGTTTTAAAGAAGGCAAAGACCATATGGTGATTGGCTGTCCTTCCATGTATGCGTTCGGTCCAGAGCTGAACATTCGCGATACCACGATTACAAAAGATTCCTTGATCGGAGTTAACTCGTCCAAACTTTCGCCGGACAACGTTTTAGATTTTATACAACGATCAACAGAAGAATTTCCGAATTATTACTTCATTCCTCAGTGGTTGACGGAGATGAAGCTTACTTATCTCGGCAATGCAAAGATCAAAGCGACTTCTGCATATTATCCGAATGATTTGAGCCATAAATTTTATCAAGAAGGCCGTGTGAAATTCCCGCTAAATGCGCCGAAGTGGATCGACTTTTTGAAAGAGGCTGACCTTGTTTTCGGTGCTCGTCTTCATGGTAATATCACAGCAGTCATCGCTGGAACACCAAGTATTTTGATTCCAAAAGATGCACGAATGAGAGAACTGACAGAGTTTCATGACCTTACGCACATTTGGGCAAACGAAATTACTGCCGAAACAAAATTGGCGGACGTTATCGAGCAAGTAGATTTTAAATCGCCAGAAAAAAACCATGCTGCTCATTTCGAGAATTACATTGAATTTCTAAATAAGAACGAGCTAGATCACATTTACAAATCCGGCAACTATCCAGCAAGTGTCCCATTGGATGATCAGTTAGCTAAACTGGATCTGTTAGAGCCAGTTGACGCGATCACGAGATTGAGTATGGCCGAAGCAGGAGAACGTTGGGTCGAACACCAAAGTTATGTGGATAAAATAATGAAAGAAAAAGATCAAAAAATCAAAGATCTAAACGCGACAATCAATAAGAAAAACAAGAAATTATACAAACACGAAGGCACGCTTAATCGCAAAGCTGTAAAACTAGCACTTAATATTGCGGATCGTTTTTCTTCTAAATAATTGCTTCTATCCGAAAACTTCACGCTATTTAACGCGTGAGGTTTTTTTTGAGGGAAAATATTGAATTTTTCAACTATAACAAACAAACTATTTACAAAAATATAAGTAGTAAACAAGTGATTGTTATGATATTATAAATTTTGTTAGTATTGTGTTAAAAATTTGTAAACAACCTCGATAAAAAAGGGAAAGAAGTGGGCAGTTTGAGGAGACTTAAAGCAAGGGCAACTACTTTTTTTATAAATGGGTTCATGCACATCTTTGATTTGTTGCCAAAACGAAAAAGAGTCATCTTCGAGAGCTTTTTCGGTAAACAATATAGCGACAGTCCAAAAGTGATCTATGAATATCTAAAAAAACATAAGCTTTTTAAAGAAAAACAATTGATCTGGGTAGTGAAATCAGGATTTGAGAAGGAATTTGAAGATCTTGATCTTATTTGTGTACGAAGAAATAGCCTTAAGTGGTTGTTCTATTTAGCTACATCCAGTTACTGGGTCAATAACATTCGAATGCCGAACTGGGTCTACAAAAGTAACCGGACGACTTACCTGCAGACATGGCACGGCACACCTATAAAAAAATTAGGTCTGGACATTGAGCATGTGACTATGCCGGGAACCAATACGGCCAAATATCACCGGAATTTCGTGGAAGCGACCTCGAAGTGGGATTATATGATCGCTCAAAATGATTACGCAGCTAAAATCTTTGAAGAAGCATTCCACCTCGAACAAGAGAAAATATTGACCATGGGCTATCCACGAAATGAAGAATTGACCAAGGTCGATGAACAAGAAAACCAACGAATAAAAGAGCGGCTGCATTTGCCGCAAGATAAAAAAATTATTCTGTTTGCACCGACATGGCGAGATAATCAGAATTATAAAAGAGGCGAGTATATTGGAGAAATCCTCTTTGACCTCGAAAAAATGTATGAAGCACTACACAAAGACTACATTTTATTGATAAAATGGCATTATCTCATCAGCGATAAAATGGTGATCCCAGAGAAATATCAACATTTCGCTTTCAAACCGCCACAACATATCAATATCAACGAATTATTCAAGATCAGTGATGTTTTAGTTACAGATTATTCGTCAGTGATGTTTGATTTTGCGAATTTAGATCGAAAAATTCTTTTTCATATTCCAGATTATGAGGAATATAAGAGCGATACCCGCGGATTATATTTTGATTTAACGAAGACTTTTCCATTAAGTACCTCATTTAGAACAAAAGATTTGATCCGTAACATTTTAAACGAAGAAAATGAGTCCGCTGCATTTTTTGAACAGCTTTGCTACTTAGATAAAAGACATCCTACGGAAAAAATCGTCAATAAAGTTTTTTATCATAGGGAAACGAAATAGAGGAGGAGACAGCATGAAAAAAGTAATCACTTATGGAACGTTTGATTTATTACATTGGGGACATATTAATTTACTGAAACGAGCAAAATCATTAGGCGATTATTTAGTGGTAGCGATCTCGACTGATGAATTTAATGCTGTCAAACATAAGCAGTCGTTCCATAATTATGAGAACCGCAAACTTATTTTGGAAGCGATTCGTTATGTAGATGAAGTCATTCCGGAAAATGACTGGGAACAAAAAATATCGGATGTACAAGCACATGATATCGATATTTTTGTAATGGGAAATGATTGGGAAGGTAAATTCGATTTTTTAAAAGATTATTGCGAAGTTATTTACTTGGAACGGACAGAAGGAATCTCCACTACGCAAATAAAACAGGATCTTTCTGGATCCAATAATAAGGATACAGATAAATAAAAATAACCTCCGCTGACCAATGATACACTCCCTATAAAGTAGACACTAGAAATAAAAAATCTAGTTAAACTTTATAAGGAGTGTATTTTTTATGACCATGAATAGAACTGATTTTGATACCAGAGTATTTTTAGTTAATGAAATTATAAGAAATGGAAAAACCGTTACTACTGTTGCCAAAGAAAACAATCTGAATCGTGGAACTTTATCAGACTGGGTTAGAAAGTATAAAAAGTCTGGTCCCGAATCTTTAAAACCGTATAGAAAAAAGTATAGTTATACATATCAAGAAAAGATAGCAGCGGTTAAAAGAGTTATTTTAAATGGAAAATCTATCCTAGGAACTGTTGAAGAATTTAATATTTCTTCAAAGGCTGTTTTAAAAGCATGGATAAAAAACTATAATAGGCAGAAAGAACTCAAAAATACAGGGAGTAGGCTTTCAACTATGAAAAGTAAAAAATCATCTAAGAAAACATCCATACAAGAACGACTAGAAATAGTTCAATATACAATAGCTCATAATTATAACTATCAAGCAGCCATTAAAAAATATGGAGTTTCTTATCAACAAATTTATACATGGATTAGAAAATATAATTCTAAAGGAATTCAAGGATTACAGGATAAGCGTGGCAGAAATCAAATCATTGAAGAGTTATCAGAAATAGATAAATTAAAACTGGAGAACAACAAATTAAGAGACCGTAATGAATTTTTAGAAATGGAAATTGATATTGAAAAAAAGTTACAAGAGCTCAATCGGAACAAAAAACTTTTTCACTAAGCTACAAAGAAAGTTATTACCAAACGATTTTAGAGCTCCATACAGCAAAAGGATATAAGATAAAAAGTCTTTGTGATTCAATAGGTGTAAGTCGAAGTGGTTACTATAAGTGGTTAAATAAAGAAAAATCAGTACAGGAAATCAAGATTGAGAAGTTAGCAATAGAGATTAAAAGAATTTTTGAAGAATCAGACAAAACCTTTGGTGTTGTGCGTATTCAATGTGCTCTAAAAAGAGAGCTCAATATAACTATCAGTTCTAAAAAGGTTCGTCGATTAATGAGAATTATGAATTTATATCCAGAAATTCGTAAAAAACGATCTGACTGGGTTAGAACAGTTCCAGAGCATACTTTTGAAAATGTGATTAGTCGAGATTTTGTAGCATCTAAACCTAATAAAAAATGGTTTACTGATGTCAGCTATTTGTTTTATGGTAATCACCAAAAAGCGTATATAAGTGCGATTATAGATAGATATGATTTAAGTATTGTATCGTATGTCATTAGTACGAAAAATGATAACAAACTCGTAATGGATACTGTAAAAAAAGCCTTAGAATTAAATCCTGAAGCAACACCTATCATTCATAGTGATAGAGGGTTTCAATATACATCTAATGAATATAATTTATTAAGTAAGAGTTCAAATTTCACTATAAGTATGTCTCGAGTCAGTAAGTGCCTGGATAATCAGCCTATTGAGTCTTTTTGGGGTGTTTTAAAATCAGAATACTATTATCGATATAAATTTAAAACTTTAGATTCATTAGAAAAAGGAATTGAAAAATATATAGAGTTTTATCAAAACAAACGATATGTCCCTAAATTTAATGGATTAACTCCACTAGAATTTAGAAAAATAGCCATATAAAAACTCCTAGAATTAATCTAGGAGTAAATATTTTTTTATTTACCATGTCTACTTGACGGGTAGTGGTTCACAACGCAGCGGAGGTTATTTCTTTTGATTCCAGTAATACGCACATAAAACCCCAATGCTCCCAACTGTGAGCATGATAATACCGATCACCATATTTTCAAAATTACTAAAATCCCAAAACAGTGAAATCCCAATGTTGATAAGCCCTAAAATAATAAAGATGCAGCCAATAACAAGCAAGGTAATTAACGAATAAGAACTATTTTTCATCACTGTTACCTCACTTTTAAAATAGAATGCTTCTCTAGTATAACAAAAAAGGGAGGTTATTCGCTGGTAATCTGCTTCGTAAATCCTTCACCAACGACACTTTGTGCATCATTGATGATGAAAAAGGCTTTATCATCATGACGATTTACGATTTTAGTGAGCGGCAAAAGTTGTGCCCGGCTGATCACGATATACAGAATCATTTTATCTTGTTTCAAATAATAGCCTTGTCCATGGAAAAGAGTGATGCCACGTTCCAATTCTTGATCGATATCCGCAGCGATCGCTTCGTATTTCTCGGAAATGATCGTAACGGATTTTTTCGGGTTATAGCCTTCCAAAATGAAATCTAATACTTTGGTGGAGATATAAAGGGAAACGATCGTTAGCAACATATTTTCAAGTCCAATAACAAAAACGGACGGAATAACCACGATCAAATCAAAGAATAGAAGGGCATAGCTGGTATTCCAGCCCAGGTATTTATTGGCGATCTTTGCTAAAATCGCACTTCCTGCTGTTGTTCCGCCGCCATTCATAATCAGCCCCATCCCAATTCCCATCAAAGATCCGGCAGCGAGTGCGCCGATGATCGTTTGGTGCGGGTGGAATGCAAGTGGTTCTGTAAAATGTAGGAAAATAGCTGTAAAACTGATTGCCACGATCGTCCATAGGATCGTGCTGCGGTCTAAGTAACGATAACCAATAATCATTAGGATCCCATTGAAAATCAGGGTTGTGATCGCAGGTGCGATCCCTACTAGATAATAGAGCAGCATTGTAAGGCCAGTGACGCCGCCTTCCCCTAAATGGCTAGGAATCGCAAAGACATTCACTGCCAAGGAAAATAGAAAAGCACCAACCACAATTTTTATTAAGTTCAATACGGTTTCTTTTTTCATTTTTTTCTCCTTTCTGTGCATAAAAAAAGACCCCAAAGAATAACCAAGACGGTAATTCGGAGTCTTTTTATCAAAAAAGCATTAAGGCATCGATTTGCCATTAACTGTCTCACCATAAAAAAGCTATATTACAAAATTAATATATCATAGTAATAAAAAGTTGACAAGCTTCCTTTTTAAGAGCAAACCAATCAGGAGAAAATCGCCATAAACGGCATGAAATTAAGTATCAGTAAACCGAGTAAAACGCCGATGACGATTTTAATAACAAGTGGTTTTTCACTTTGCTCGTTCTTCATTTGGTAGCCTCCTTATTTGTCCAATGTGCAAATTCATTTTTTAATGGGAAATAGGTCGTCGTCTTTTTCTTATAGATTTGAAGGATAAACAAGACCGTCAAATAGACAGGTATCGATAAAATGAGCATCATAAAAAGTCCTTTTTTCATCCAATCACTCCTTTTCTTAGCAATACCAATTCTCTCTCTAGTGTACCAAAGTATAGGACTGATATGCAATTTTTGTAACATAAATTTGGAAAACACCCCAAAAATAATTTTTTGGAGTGTTTTTCGTTATAAGCTTAGAAAATAGTTGGGACCATACCGCCATCTGCTCGAATAGCCGCACCACTGAACCCGGTTGCTAGTGGGCTACTGATGAATGTCACCAAACGGCCGATTTCTTCCGGCTTGATCAATTTCTCGATTTGCGAAAGGGGACGATGCTTCACCATGAAATCGTGTTCTTTTTCCGTAAATTCCATGTCATCCGGATACATATCATTCAACATATCCGTCACGCCTTCTGTTAATGTGGAGCCGGGCATCACCGTGTTGACAGTTACGTTAGTTCCTTTTGTAAGTTTGGATAGGCTTTTAGCAAGGGAGAGTTGCATCGATTTCGTCATACTGTATTGCGGCATTTCTCCAGAAGGCATGATGGCTTCTTCACTGGCAATAAAGATAATTCTGCCAGAATTGCGATCCAGCATTTTGGGAAGATAAAATTTTGCCAGTGCATTTCCAGCTAAGACATTTAGATGGAAAAAGCGATTCCACGTGTCATCATCGATATCATAGTAATCCATTGGTTGAAAGATCCCCATGTTATTGACAAGGATGTCGACTTCCGGAAAAGCCTCGAATAAGGCTGTTTGATCTTCTGTCTTACCTAAGTCATATGCCGCAGATCGAGGCTCTGTTTCTGGAAAGCTTTTTTTCAGTTCTTCTACGACTGCTGCTGTATCCGACTGACTTCGTCCATTAACAATAACGTGTACACCTTCTTTTGCTAATTCTTCGGCAATGGCACGGCCGATTCCTTTTGTTGAGCCAGTAACAAGTGCTGTTTTTCCTGTTAATTTCATTTCCATCTTTTTACACCTCATTATCTTATTATTAGTAGTTATACCATTATTATTATATAAGTAAACAATGCCTTTGCTAAGTACGGACTTTTTTCTCCTATAGGCACAAAAAAGTAATAAAAAACAGCCTACCCATATTTGGCAAGCTGATAGCAGTTTCTTTTATTTATCTTTAAGACGGACGAGAGATCAATCGTAAAATTCCCGAATATCGCACATCAAAATCTCACTTAAAATGATCGCATTTCGATAGGATAAACGAACCTTACCACTTTCAATGGCGCTGTACCCGCTCGTATAGCGATATCCCATTTTTCTTGCAACAAAGGCTTGAGTAATTCCCCGATCTAAACGCAACTGTTTGATTTTAGCAATGTTAATTTGCTTAGATGCTGATAGTTTCATCGTGCTGCCTCCTTAACACATATTGAGTGATATTATTCATAATAACAACTCTAAACGAATGTGTCAAATCACTATACATTCTTGTTGTGTTGAATTATAGTTAAATTGACCAAGATATTATATAATGTAGGTCAAAGGAGTGAAATCTATGCCTATATTAAGTCAGCGACTAACTTTACTTAGAGAGAACCAAGGTTGGTCAAAAGCAGAAACAGCAAGAAGATTAGGATTAAAAGCCCCTTCAACCTACGGCAATTGGGAGTATGGAATACGGGAGCCAGACTTGCAAATGGTTGCAAACATTGCCGAGCTTTATGATGTAAGTGTAGATTACTTGATCGGACAAGACGATGAAACAGATGCGCAGGGAAATGTTTTAAATGTAGATATCCAGTTGGAACGACTTTGCATGGATTTGAAAGGTAGCAGCTCACTAAAGCTGAATGGCCAGGATCTAGCACCGGAGATCGCTACTTTCATGCGGGAATCATTGTTATTTGTTCTCGAGCAAGCAAAAACATTAAATGAAAAATAAAAAACACACGGAAGCTGTAAAGATCATTTTTACAGTTTTCGTGTGTTTTCCGTCGTAATATCTATTTTTATTATACCAGATATCGTTCAAATTCCCAACAAAAAAATGAATAATGCGTGAAATACCTGAAAATTCGCTCAAAAATACTTTGTAATCGGTTGGATTTTAGTTTATAATTCAAACTAAAATCGTGAGAAGAAAAGGGGAAGAAGAGCATGCGTAGCGCGCTAAAAAACTGCGAACGAATCGTTGTCAAAGTTGGAACTAGTACATTGATGTATGACAATGGGAATGTCAATCTACGGGCAATCGAAAAGTTAGCCCGTGTTCTAGCCGATCTGAAGAACGAAGGTAAGGAAGTCATTCTTGTATCTTCGGGAGCGATCGGAGTAGGTTGCCATAAATTGAATCTATCGATCAAACCGCAGACGATCCCTGAAAAGCAGGCAGTTGCTGCAGTCGGACAAACAGAGCTCATGCATCTTTACAGCAAGTTTTTCGGAGAATACGGCTATATGACCGGACAAGTTTTGCTGACTCGCGATGTGACTGACTTCCCGCAAAGTCGCGAAAATGTTGTCAATACCTTGGAGACATTGATTAAAAAGGGGATCATTCCGATTGTCAATGAGAACGATACGGTGGCAGTGGAAGAAATCGAGCATTTAACGAAATATGGCGACAATGACCGTTTGTCAGCTATTGTGACTAAGTTGATCCAAGCGGACATTTTGATCATGCTCTCCGATATTGACGGTTTTTATGAGGAAAACCCGCTTGTTAATCCGGAGGCGAAAATGTTTCATGAGATAACAGCAGTCACTCCAGCATTAAAACAGCTTGCTGGCGGTGAAGGGACTGTATTCGGAACTGGTGGCATGTATACCAAACTGCTGGCTGCGGAATACTGCCTAGCTGCTGATAAACAAATGCTGCTTATCAATGGACAAGATCCAGCCTTGATCTTTGCAGCAATCAATGGGGAAATGCACGGCACACTGTTTTCAAAAAGAAAGCAAATGATCGGAGGCGAATGAAATGGCAGATCTAAACAAACAAGGCAGGTCAGCTCGGCAGGCTGCTCGGCGTCTGGCAACTGCTACTAGAAGCGAAAAAGATGAAGTGCTATTGACACTAAGTCAAAATATTATAAAAGCAGAAAGAGAAATACTGGCGGCGAATGCCAAGGATCTGGAAGCTGCGAAGGCAAATGGTATGTCCGCGTCGATGCAGGATCGATTACTGCTTGATCACGCTCGGCTAGAGAGCATTGCACAAGGGGTACGTGATGTGGCTGCATTGCCTGATCCAATCGGCGAAGTAGATCGAATGTGGAAACCGGAGAATGGTTTGACGATCGGCAAAGAACGGGTACCACTCGGTGTTATCGGTATTATCTTTGAGTCGCGCCCAAATGTGACGGTCGATGCCGCTGTTTTATGCTTCAAATCAGGAAATGCCGTGATTTTAAAAGGCGGTAGCGATGCATATCGATCCAACTCAGTACTTATTCAAGTCATCCAAGCCACCCTTCAAACATACGGATTTCCCGTCGAATCTATCCAGCTGGCAGATGCTTCCAGAGAGACTGCTCAAGAAATGATGCGCTTGAATGGTCTCATCGATGTGCTGATCCCAAGAGGCGGTGCGAATTTGATTAGAACGGTCGTTGAGAATGCTACCGTACCTGTTATTGAGACGGGCAGTGGCAATTGTCATATCTACGTGGATAAGGAAGCAGATATCGATATGGCAGTTTCGATAGTAGTTAGTGCCAAATGTTCTAGACCCTCTGTTTGCAACGCCTGCGAAACCGTGGTCGTCCATGAAGCCGTAGCTGCTGAGTTTTTGCCTAAAATGGAAGCGCTGATGCAGGAAAAGCAAGTAGAACTCCGCGCAGACAAAGCTGCTCGCCATTATCTCAAAACGGCTGTCGCAGCAACGACAGAAGATTATGCTGCCGAATTCTCCGATTTGATTCTTGCAGTTAAAACTGTGGATTCATTGGATGAAGCAATCGAGCATATCAATCTTTATAGTACGGGACACTCCGAAGCGATTATTACCCGTGATTATTTTACAGGCCGGATCTTTCATCGTGAAATCGATTCTGCTGCTGTTTATATCAATGCTTCGACGCGCTTTACAGATGGTTTTGAATTTGGTTTTGGAGCAGAGATCGGCATCAGTACACAAAAACTACATGCTCGCGGTCCGATGGGACTGGCGGAACTGACTTCTACCAAATATATCATCTTTGGAGAAGGCCAAACGAAATAATAGTACTTTGATGAAATATTGATGGTGAAATATGCAAATCAAAAAAATGTTTCCATTACTTTCAGCGATGGGCAGCTTGCCAGTCAAACGATGAAGTTGATCGTTTTTCTTCAAGTTGCTCATTTTTGTGCGGATGCTTGACAAGGTGTTTTTTATCCCATAGAATAAAGCGAATCAAGCTCAAGGGAGTTCTGTAGAATGGATGAAAATAGAAGGTTTCCCACGATCGTAATGAAATTTGCAGATGGTCATAGTGATACGCTATCAGAAGCAGAATATGACAAAGTTGGGATCTACCTAGAAGATAATTATTACCATGATCCGAGTTCTGAAGCTCTGACGCATTTGCTGATCCGTTACTATAATGAAAGAAAGCACTATCTCGATGCCAAAGAGATCGGCCAAGCTTTTTTAACAGATAATGGTTACAGTAAGGCGGTATTGGGAGAATTATCAACCACATACTTAGCGACTGACGAAATGGATACTTATTTTACATTAGTACGAAAATACGTGGCCGAAGAAAAAATCGTCCAAGCGGAGCAGGCGACCGTAATTCCTTTTCCCCGCAAGAGATTGACCGCTAGTAGTGAGGAAATGTATTCCTCTTTTCTGGATTGGAATATTGCCGAACAATTGCAATTTCTACAAAATGTTCGTTTTGAAAAAATAGATTCGTACATTGCAGATTTTCGGCTGCTCTTAAAGACAGAGACCATTTCCCCCTTTGTACAGTCGATTATTTTTGAGATCTTACAGGAAAACCATATCGATGAAAATATAACCGTGCAAAAACTGGGGCGTCAAGCGGTTTTCAATCCAGTGAAAACACCGATCATGGAAGAAAATCCATTTATCCAGACATTCTTTTCCATTTTAAAAGAAAGTTTGGAAAATGATAATCCGAGTTTGCTGATGCAGGTGACGGACATCGTGCAGCAGCATTTATTCCTGCTCTATCCATTTTCACTCGAACCGGAAGAACCAACATTATGGGCACAAGCCTATTATAATTGGATCTCGACTATGTATCATACGCAGCCAATTAAACGGATTGCCGAAACGGAAGAATTGGAACGAGCGCAGCAATTTATCGAACAATTAGAAGAAGCGCAGCAAAAAAATCTCTCATAATGATCTTCCTAGTTTTCAGCTATCAAAATCTGTGTTATTATAAACTAGTATGGCTAAGTGAGGTCATGAGAAAAGAAAGATGCTTAAAAATCGAATTTAATAGATGATGGAGGGAATTGTACCATGTCAGTGAAATGGGAAAAAAAAGAAGGTAACGTGGGTACACTTACTTTTGAAATTGAACAAAGCAAAATCAAAGAAGGGTTAGACAAAGCGTTTGTTAAAGTACGCAAAACTTTGAATGTACCTGGATTCCGTAAAGGAAAAGTACCGCGTCAAATCTTCAACCAACGCTTTGGTGAAGAAGCACTTTATCAAGATGCTTTAGATATATTGTTACCTGAAGTATACTCCGATGCAGTAGACGAAGCTGGTATCGATCCTGTTGATACACCACAAGTAAACGTGGAATCAATGGAAAAAGATCAAACTTGGGTTCTTTCTGCAGAAGTTACTGTGAAACCTGAAGTGAAACTTGGCGATTATAAAGGCTTAGAAGTAGAAAAACGCGATCCAGCATTGACAGATGAAGAAGTGGACGCAGAACTTAAAAGCATGCAAGAACGTCAAGCAGAACTTGTGATCAAAGAAGACGCTGCAACTGATGGCGACACTGTCGTTTTAGACTTTGAAGGATTCAAAGACGGCGAACCATTTGAAGGCGGAAAAGCGGAAAACCATTCGTTAGAAATCGGTTCCGGCCAATTTATCCCAGGTTTTGAAGAACAATTAGTTGGTCTTAAAGCTGACGATGAAAAAGAAATCACGGTTACTTTCCCAGAAGAATACCATGCGGAGGACCTAGCTGGTCAAGAAGCAGTTTTCAAAGTGAAAGTACACGAAGTAAAAACAAAAGAAGTTCCTGAATTAGATGATGAATTAGCAAAAGATATCGACGAAGAAGTAGAATCTTTAGCTGAATTAAAAGAAAAAGTAACAAAACGTCTGCAAGAAGCAAAAGAAGACAGCGTAAAACAAGCGAAACAAGACGAAGTTGTTGCGAAAGCTGTGGAAAACGCAGAAGTGGAGATCCCTCACTCGATGATCCATCATGAAGCAGATCACTTGATGAGCCACTTCACTCAAGATCTTCAAGCTCAAGGATTAACGCCTGAATTGTACTACCAATTCACTGGTCAAACTGCTGAAGGCATGCACGATCAAATGGAACAAGATGCTGAAAAACGCGTTAAAATGAATCTTGTTTTAGAAGCGATCGCAGAAGCAGAAGGTATCGAACCAGCAGAAGCAGAAATCGACGAAGAAGTTTCCACACTAGCTGAAAACTACAATATGGAAAAAGATGCTGTTCGTGCTGCATTAGGCGACTTAAAAGAACTTAAAGCAGATCTTAAAATCCGCAAAGCAATCGAAGTGCTAGTTGATAGCGCGAAAGAAGTTGCGAAGTAAAGCGAGATCTGGCGCTAATGAATAATAAGAGCAGGGCATGAGTTCAACTTATGCCCTGTTTTCCTTAGTACAGATGATTAGTATTTTGAAAGAAGACATGCTATCATAATGGAATAAACAACAAAGAATCGCTAGTTTAGAAGTGGAGGGGTGAAAGTCTTGTTTAAATTTAATGATGAAAAAGGTCAGCTAAAATGTTCTTTCTGCGGCAAAACGCAAGAACAGGTTCGTAAGTTAGTAGCAGGACCAGGTGTATATATTTGTGACGAATGTATCGAATTATGCAACGAAATAATTGAAGAAGAGCTAGGCACATCTGAATTCGTAGATTTTGGCGAAGTGCCAAAACCACAAGAAATCAGAAATATCCTTAGCGAATATGTCATTGGTCAAGAACGTGCGAAAAAAGCATTGTCGGTAGCGGTCTATAACCACTACAAACGCGTGAACGGTCTTGGTTCCGAAGATGAAGTAGAGCTTTCTAAAAGTAATATCTGTCTGATCGGTCCGACTGGTAGCGGGAAAACCTTGCTTGCCCAAACGTTGGCACGTATTTTGAACGTTCCATTTGCGATCGCGGATGCAACTTCGCTTACAGAAGCTGGATATGTGGGGGAAGATGTAGAAAACATCTTGCTTAAACTCATCCAAGCTGCTGATTTCGATGTTGAAAAAGCGGAGAAGGGCATTATCTATATCGATGAGATCGATAAAGTAGCACGTAAATCCGAAAACCCTTCTATCACAAGAGATGTCTCTGGTGAAGGCGTTCAGCAAGCATTGCTGAAAATCTTAGAAGGAACGGTTGCAAGTGTTCCACCTCAAGGAGGAAGAAAACACCCGCAACAAGAATTTATCCAAATCGATACAAGCAACATTCTTTTCATTGTCGGCGGTGCTTTTGACGGTATAGAACAAATCGTCAAAAATCGCATGGGTGAAAAAGTGATCGGTTTTGGTAGTGATAACCAAAGATTGAAAGAAGACGAAACGTATTTATCGAAAGTCGTTCCAGAAGATTTGCTTCGCTTTGGACTGATCCCAGAGTTCATCGGTCGTCTTCCAGTTATTGCGACATTGGAACAATTGGATGAAGAAGCCTTAGTGTCGATTTTGACAGAACCAAAGAACGCGCTTGTGAAACAATACGTGAAGATGTTGGAACTAGATGACGTAACGCTCGAATTTGAGCCAGAAGCACTAAAAGCGATCGCGAAAGAAGCAATCGCTAGAAAAACAGGAGCACGTGGCCTTCGTTCTATCATTGAGAAATTGATGCTAGAAGTGATGTTTGAGATCCCTTCTCGTGATGATATCAAGAAATGTGTCATCACCAAAGAAGCAGTCGAAGGAAACCAAGAACCGCAAGTCGAATTAGCGGACGGTTCTGTGATTCCGATCAAAACTTCCGCTTAAAACAAAAAACGACAAAATTCTGCTTTATGGCAGAATTTTGTCATTTTTTATGTATATGTCATTTTTTATATAATTTGCATGTTTTTAGTATTCCATAAGGTAGCAATCATGGTATACTTTATAGCATAATTGTTAGAAAGGAATAATTGTATGGCAAAATCTAAAAAAACTGAATCAACAGCAGCGAATATATGGAGCTGGGTAAAAGTCATCGTCATTGCTGTAATCATTGCTGCCGGAGTTCGATATTTCCTTATCTCACCGGTAACTGTCAATGGACACTCGATGGACCCAACGTTACATGATGGCGAACACCTTTTTATCAATAAAGTAACAAAACCTAAACGTTTTGATATTATTGTATTTCCTGCACCGGATGATACCAAAGAAGAATATATCAAGCGTGTGATCGGCCTTCCTGGAGATAAAATCGAGTATAAGGCAGATCAACTTTATATTAATGGCAAAAAATATCCGGAAAAATATCTGGATTCGGAAAAAGAAGAATTGGCTGGCGGCTTTTTAACGACGATCAGCAATAAAGAGAACTTCACGATGGAAGATATACCAGGAAGTAGTGGCATGACGGTGCCAAAAGGACAGCTATTTGTACTTGGCGATAATCGTGCTATCAGTAAAGACAGCCGTTATATCGGCTTCATTAAGCAGAAAAATGTCTTGGGGAAAGTGATTTTCTTTAAGAAGAGATAAGAATGACCGTTTGGAAAGGAAGAAATAGATGCGCATAACAACAAATAGACGGCCTTTTCTACGTGGTTTATTTAGCTGGCTTATTATGCTAATGATCGCATTTGTGCTTGCCTTGCTACTTAGAATGTATGTGCTCGCGCCAGTTAAAGTTGACGGCAGTTCCATGTTGCCGACTTATCACAATGGAGAACGTCTTTTTATTGAAAAATTGTCAAAACCGAAGCGCTTTGATGTCATCGTTTTTAATGAGCCGTCCGCATTTGGGAAGAATGGCCACTTTATCAAACGAGTCATCGGTTTGCCGGGCGATGCCCTTCGATTTGAAAATGGTGATCTATATGTGAATGACAAGATGTATAAAGAGCCATATTTGAAAAAAGGAACAAAGACGACCATTAGCCCTGATCGCCTTGAGACCACGTTTAGCTTGCAACAGGTCACTGGCGAAAGCAAGGTTCCTCCCCACAAGTACTTTGTATTAGGGGATAACCGCAGCGGCAGTTCAGACAGCCGGGTGTTCAGTTTTATTGATGCTACAGATATCAACGGGAAAATAATTCAATTTTAATAGACAAATCCGCGAAGGAATTTCGCGGATTTGTCTATTAAATGGGCTCTATTTCGTTTATAATGAAAGAGATAAGAGATAGAGGTTGAGAGCGAGGGTGTCAGATGAAAGAGAAAAATTTAAAGCGGTTGTGGTCGTGGATCTGGGCTGCCGTTATTGCCATACTCCTTGCAACCATTATTCGTTTTTATTTATTTGTGCCTATTTTTGTAGACGGGATCTCGATGATGCCGTCGCTTCATAATGATGATCGCGTCATTATCAATCGATTTGCCAATATCGACCGCTTTGATGTGATCGTTTTTCGTGAAAATGATGGAACAGAATATATTAAACGTGTGATCGGTCTGCCCGGTGATCATATCCGTTTCCATAACGATACGCTTTTTATCAATGGCAAAAAATACGAAGAGCCATATTTGAATCGGTATAAAGCAAAATTAAAAGATGGTAATCTAACGGATGATTATGATACTAAAAATCAGTTGAAAAATGGAAAAGTTGCGCAAGGTTCTTATTTTGTACTAGGGGACAACCGCCGGGCAAGTAAGGATAGTAGGATTTTGGGCGAGATTCCTGAAAGCAAGGTTATTGGCCGAGCAATCATCAGCTACTGGCCGATCCAGAATGTAAAAATAATTAAATGAAATAGGAGTATGATATGACGATACAATGGTTCCCAGGTCACATGGCCAAAGCCAGAAGACAAGTGACGGAAAAATTAAAATTAGTAGATGTTATTTTTGAATTAGTGGATGCCAGATTGCCGCTTTCTTCTGCTAATCCAATGTTAGCAGAAATCATTCATCAAAAGAAAAGAGTCATTATTTTAAATAAAGCTGATCTTGCAGATGAATTGAGAACAGCGGAGTGGATCGATTATTTCGCTGAACAAGGCTTATTAGCAGTGGCGGTGGATGCACAAGCCGGAAAAGGGATGCACAAAATCAGTCGCGCAGCAGAACTGCTGATGAAAGAGAAATTCGATAATTGGAAAACCAAAGGAATGAAGCCCAGAGCGATTCGGGCGATGATATTAGGTATTCCCAATGTTGGGAAATCCACACTGATCAATCGGTTAGCCAAGAAAAACATTGCCAGAACGGGCAATAAGCCGGGCGTCACCAAAGCGCAGCAATGGATAAAAGTGGAAAAAAGCTTAGAATTATTAGATACGCCGGGGATTTTATGGCCGAAATTTGAGGATCAATCTGTCGGGTTCAAACTGGCATTAACAGGTGCCATTAAAGATGATCTCTTACAAATGGAAGATATTGCTTCTTTTGCCGCTGAGTTTTTCCGCAAAAACTATCCAGAACGTCTGCTCCATTATTTAGAGAATGATACGATCCCGGAAACGAGTCTTGAATTCTTAGGAATGATCGCGGAGAAAAAACGACTCTTTGACCGTTATCAAGACCCGGACTATGATCGTGCCGCCGAAACATTTATTCGCGATATACGCACTCAAAAATTAGGTCGAATAACTTTAGATGATCCGCATGAGAGTAATGATGGAGAAGAACAATGATAGAAAGTATTTCTACAATCAAAGCAAAACTTGCTGAATTAGAATTTTCCATGCAATCTGATTACATCAAGCGGCTTCGCTCTGATTCACGTAAAGGTGTGCAACAAGTTATTCGCGCTTGGGAAAAGAAACAGCAACAAGCGCAAGAAAGTCTTCTGAAATTACAAGAAATGAAACAATTTGAATCGGAATATCTAAAAGCAGGTTACTCGCGAATCGCCGGTGTCGATGAAGTTGGCAGAGGTCCGCTTGCAGGTCCGGTAGTTGCCGCTGCAGTGATCCTTCCGAATGATTTTTCGGTAACAGGCATCAATGATTCTAAACAGCTCAGCGAGGAGAAACGCCAATATTATTATGATATTATCCGTGAACAAGCAGTAAGTATCGGTATTTCCATCCAATCTCATGAAGTGATCGATCAAGTGAATATCTACGAAGCTACCAAATTAGCGATGGCAGAAGCTTTGGATAATCTGGATCCAGCTCCTGATTTTACTTTGATCGATGCAATGAAGTTGGGTTACTCCAAACAAGAATTAGCAATCATCAAGGGAGATACGAAAAGCATTTCTATTGCTGCTGCTTCGATCATTGCGAAAGTCACGCGTGATTCTTTGATGAAAGAAGCGGAACAACTATATCCGGGCTATGATTTTGCACATAATATGGGTTATGGCACGAAACTGCATTTGGAAGGATTGGATAAGCAAGGTGTTTGTCCGATTCACCGTTTGACATTTGCACCAGTCAAAGCAGCGAATTCGCGTTTTCAATAAAAAACGCAGTCTATTTAATAGAAGAAAAAAGTAAAAAAAGTATTTCTCCATGGAGAAATACTTTTTTTACGACAGAAAGGAGGGATTTGGTTTTTTTACAACCAATCTCAAACCGCTTATACTGAGTTCATTACTTGTTAGAAAAGGAGTAGAGACTTTGAATCTAAGAGATAAACAAACTTGGCTGGAACTCGCTTACTGTCCCTCCGTCACAGCTAAGAAACGAGCACAGATATGGCAAAAAACAACGGAAGAAGAATTATCGGATATATCGCTCCGGCAATTCATTAAGCTTTTTTTTCAACCAACCAAAATAGAGCAATTAAAACAGGAATTAGCAGCAGCACCATCTCTTGCGAATGACAAAAATATACTTTTCATTGAAGAGAATACATATCCGTCCTTGCTCCGCGAAATCTATGAGCCTCCACCTATATTATTTTATGAAGGTCAGTTATCCTTGCTAAAGGAAAAAGGTCTGGCAGTAGTGGGAGCTAGAAAAATGACGCCATATGGCAGCCATGCCACCGAACATATCATAAAGGAACTGGTGGCATGTCCATTAACGATAATCAGCGGTCTAGCAGTGGGGATCGATGGTAAAGCGCACCATTCGGCACTGGATCATGGTGGGAATACCATTGCAGTTTTAGGAAGTGGTCTTGCCAATATCTATCCCAAACAGCATCTGGAACTGGCGAGGCGAATTGCGGCAAAAGGCTTGTTGCTGACGGAACATCATCCGAGTATCAAGGCTAACAGTTGGCATTTCCCCGAGCGTAATCGAATCATCAGTGGCTTGTCCAGGGGAACATTAGTGATCGAAGCAGCGACCAGTAGTGGTTCGCTGATCACGGCAAATTTGGCATTGGATCAAAATCGGCTCGTCTATGCCGTCCCCGGTAACATTTTTGACAAAGCCAGTAGTGGAACGAACCAGCTGATTGCAGAAGGGGCGATCGTGGTGCGACAAGCAACAGATATCCTTGAAACTTTTCCTACATTTGAGCCTTTTTGATCTTTTCAAGTGTTTTAGCTTGTATTTCCCGAGATTTTCAGATAAGTTTGCTTCAGAGTGTTTTTATTTATTCAATTAAAGATTGACAAACCTTTTGATAAAGGATAATATTTACAATTGAATTATGTGCACCAAAGAGAAGCAAATAAGAACATGAGGTAAAGTAAAGAGAATTACCCATGTTGTGGCCCAAATCGGGGAGGAATTTAATCATGGCAGATTATTTAGTTATTGTAGAATCACCTGCTAAAGCTAAAACAATTGAAAAATATCTAGGTAAAAAATTTAAAGTAAAAGCATCAATGGGACACATTCGTGATCTGCCCAAAAGTCAAATGGGTGTAGATACTGAGCATGACTTTGAACCACGGTATATCACTATTCGTGGAAAGGGACCAATCTTAAAAGAATTGAAACAAGCTGCTAAAAAAGCTAAAAAAGTATATCTAGCAGCCGATCCCGATCGCGAAGGTGAAGCGATTGCTTGGCACTTAGCGAATAGTTTAGAATTAGATCAATCACAAGAATTACGCGTTGTTTTCAATGAGATCACGAAAGACGCGGTCAAAGAATCGTTTAAACATCCACGTAAAATCGATATGGATCTGGTAGATGCTCAGCAAGCAAGACGTATATTAGACCGACTTGTTGGCTATAATATCAGCCCGATTTTATGGAAAAAGGTCAAAAAAGGACTTAGTGCAGGCCGTGTTCAGTCTGTAGCTTTACGTTTGATCATTGATCGTGAAAAAGAAATCAATAATTTCAAACCGGAAGAATACTGGACGATCGATGGTAATTTCAAAAAAGGTAAGCAAGAATTCCAAGCTAATTTTTACGGCGTAGACGGGAAAAAGAAAAAGCTGTCTAACGCAGAAGAAGTAAAAGAAGTAATGTCCCGCTTAAAAGGAAAACAATTTACGGTTACTGATGTTACTAAAAAAGAACGTTATCGTAATCCAGCTGCACCATTTACCACATCTTCCCTTCAACAAGAGGCAGCACGTAAACTAAACTTCCGTACACGGAAGACAATGATGCTAGCACAACAACTATATGAAGGTATCGCACTCGGTAAGCAGGGAACAGTTGGTTTGATCACGTATATGCGTACGGATTCCACCCGTATTGCTGACTCCGCCGTAGCAGAAGCGAATCAGCACATCATAGAAAAATATGGAAAAGAGTTTACGCGTTCCAAAAAACGAACAGATAAAAATACCAAAGGGGCACAGGATGCGCATGAAGCTATCCGCCCAACAAGCGCACTTCGCTCTCCGTCAGAAATGAAAGATTATCTGAGTAGAGATCAGTATCGCTTATACAAACTGATATGGGAAAGATTTATTGCCAGCCAAATGGCACCGGCTATTTTAGATACGATGCGTGTCGATCTAGATAACAATGGCGTTCAATTCCGCGCCAATGGTTCTAAAGTGAAATTTGCCGGCTTTATGAAGGTATACGTCGAAAGTAATGATGATAATAAAGAAGAAAAAGAAAATATCTTACCTGATCTCAAAAAAGAAGACAAGGTAGAATCGCAAACTTTAGAACAAAGACAACACTTCACACAGCCACCACCACGCTATACCGAAGCAAGATTGGTGAAAACATTAGAAGAAATCGGCATCGGCCGCCCTTCTACCTATTCCCCTACGCTTGATACGATCCAGCGCCGTAATTATGTATCGCTTACAAATAAACGATTCATCCCAACTGAATTAGGAGAAATCGTCAATGAACTGATTGAAGACTATTTCCCAGAGATCTTAGATGTCAAATTCACAGCGAACATGGAAAACGAGCTGGATGAAGTAGAACATGGGAAAGTCGCATGGGTCAAAGTAATCGATGAGTTCTATAAACACTTTGAGCCGAACGTAGAACGCGCGGATAAAGAAATGGAAAAAATCGAGATCAAAGATGAACCTGCTGGTATTGATTGTGATATCTGCGGATCGCCGATGGTCTATAAAATGGGGAAATACGGAAAATTCCTTGCTTGCAGTAATTTTCCGGAATGCCGAAATACGAAGCCGATCGTTAAAGAAATCGGTGTAACTTGTCCGAAATGTGGCGAAGGCCACGTGATTGAGCGGAAGAGCAAGAAAAAACGGATTTTCTATGGCTGTGATCGTTATCCGGATTGTGATTACGTGTCATGGGATAAACCAGTCGAACGCGCTTGTCCAAAATGTGCGGAACATGCGCTTGTGGAGAAAAAGCTCAAAAAAGGAATCCAAGTTCAATGTACCAACTGTGATTATAAAGAACAAACGCAACAATAAAAGGCTTTAAGGCTTCGCGCCTTAGCCTTTTTGTCTGGGGGGATTAGATTGGAAAAGAAAGTAAATGTGATCGGTGCTGGGCTAGCAGGCAGTGAGGCAGCTTGGCAACTTGCTCAAAGAGGGATTCAGGTAGCACTATATGAAATGCGTCCTGTCAAACAAACTCCAGCGCATCATACGGACAAATTTGCTGAGCTTGTCTGCACCAATAGCTTACGTGCTAATTCTTTAACGAATGCAGTCGGTCTTATTAAAGAAGAGATGCGGATACTTGACTCTATTATTATCAATGCTGCTGATCGAGCTTCTGTTCCAGCGGGAGGAGCGCTCGCAGTGGACCGGCATGAATTTTCCGGCTATATCACTGAGCAAGTCAAACAGCATCCATTCGTTACCGTTTATCAGGAAGAAGTCACGGCCATTCCAGAAGGGCCGACGATAATTGCGACCGGGCCGCTGACAAGTCCGGAACTTGCAGAGAGTATCAAAGCATTGACCGGTTCCTCGTATCTTTACTTTTATGATGCGGCTGCTCCAATAATCGAAAAAGAAAGCATCGATATGGATAAAGTCTATTTGAAATCCCGTTATGATAAAGGAGAAGCTGCTTATCTGAACTGTCCGATGACGGAGCGGGAGTTTTTCGCATTTTATCGTGCACTCGTGGAAGCGGAAACAGCTGAACTGAAAGATTTTGAGAAAGAAATCTACTTTGAAGGTTGCATGCCGATCGAAGTAATGGCAAAGCGGGGGATGAAGACATTGCTCTTTGGTCCAATGAAGCCTGTTGGATTAGAAAATCCACATACTGGAAGGCGTCCATATGCGGTCTTACAATTACGGCAGGATGATGCAGCTGGAACGCTTTATAATATGGTTGGCTTCCAGACGCATTTAAAATGGGGCGAACAAAAACGAGTATTTCAAATGATTCCCGGTCTCGAAAACGCGGAAATCGTGCGTTATGGGGTCATGCACCGCAACACTTTTATCAATTCGCCGGAAATCCTACTCCCGACTTATCAGCTGAAGGCACGCGAAGATCTATTTTTTGCCGGTCAGATGACTGGTGTGGAAGGCTATGTAGAATCTGCGGCGAGCGGACTTGCAGCGGGCATTAACGCTGCGAAGTATGTCTCGGGCGAAGAGCCGATCACTTTCCCACGTGAGACAGCTATCGGTAGTATGGCACATTACATTACCCATGCGAATCAGCATTCTTTTCAACCGATGAATGTCAATTTTGGTTTGTTTCCCGATTTGACAGATACGATCCGTGAAAAAGAGCTGCGCAACGAAAAAATAGTGGAAAGAGCATTAAATGCACTAAAGGGGCTTGCGAAAGAAGTATAAACTATTTATAATGATTTGAGGGATTGTGTAAATAATGCCAATTCTTCAAATCTTTTTTATGATTTTTTATGTTTAGTTGCTCACATAATTATGAATTGATATGCAATTCAAAAAGTTTTGAAAAGTGTCTATAATTATTGCAACTCTTCCATACTTATGTTACCATGAAAGTGTTTGAAAGGTATGAATATAATGGATAATGATATTTCCTTCGTGCAATCTTTCTTGACCTATTTAGAGAAAGAGCGCAACTATTCCGCTTACACAGTTGCAGCATATAAACAAGATATACACGATTTTCAGACTTTTTTAAAAGAAGAGATTATTGAATCTTTAACCGACGTAAGGTATTTAGAAGTACGCGTCTATTTGACGAGACTTCGCGAGAAAGAGTATTCAAGATCGACCGTATCAAGAAAGCTATCCAGTTTAAGAAGTTTTTATACTTTCTTATTGCGCGACCAGCAGATAGCAGAAAATCCCTTCTCTTATGTCAGTCATTCGAAAAATCATTTAAGGCTTCCAAAATTTTTCTACTCAGAAGAAATGGAGGCTTTGTTTACGGTCGTCTATCAAGATGACAAACTATTGACATTGCGCA
This sequence comes from Listeria grayi, assembly GCF_900638015.1. Classification (NCBI taxonomy): domain Bacteria; kingdom Bacillati; phylum Bacillota; class Bacilli; order Caryophanales; family Listeriaceae; genus Listeria; species Listeria grayi. The sequence continues at coordinate 1,696,902 of NZ_LR134483.1, read as the reverse complement.
ACCGGGCCCTGCTTGAAATATTGTATGGGACAGGTATTCGTGTGAGTGAGTGTGCAGATATTCGGCTCGCTGATATCGATGCTACCTATCAGTCGATTTTGATTCGCGGGAAAGGGAATAAAGAACGATATGTCCCTTTTGGTGCCTATGCCGAGGATGCTGTCCAGCTTTATCTGGAAGCGAGTCGCAAAGCTTTGATGGAGAAATATCATAAAGAACATGATTATCTATTTGTAAATCATTACGGTGATTCTTTAACACCACGCGGTATCAGGTATTGTCTTTCTAAGACGATCGAAAGTGCGGCGATGACGCGCAAGATCCACCCGCATATGCTGAGACATACCTTTGCGACTGATCTGCTGAACAATGGCGCAGACATGCGGACGGTCCAAGAATTATTAGGGCATGCGAGCTTGTCTTCCACTCAAATCTATACCCATGTTACGAAGGAGCATCTGAAGGCGACCTACATGAAATTTCACCCAAGGGCATAAAGGAGGAGATAAAAATGGAATTACATGCAACAACGATTTTTGCTGTTCAACACAATGGAAAAGCAGCAATGGCAGGAGACGGACAAGTAACGCTTGGTGAATCTGTCGTGATGAAGCATACCGCTAAAAAAGTGCGGAAACTTTTTAATGGCAATGTGATCGCAGGTTTTGCCGGATCTGTAGCAGACGCGTTTACGTTATTTGAAAAATTTGAAAATAAATTAAATGAATATAACGGTAATTTAGAAAGAGCTTCGGTCGAGCTAGCGAAACAATGGCGCAGCGATAACGTGCTTCGCAAACTGGAAGCAATGCTGATCGTAATGGATAAAGAAAAATTGCTGCTCGTTTCGGGGACAGGGGAAGTAATCGAACCAGATGATGGCATCTTGGCAATCGGTTCAGGCGGCAATTACGCCTTGGCAGCTGGTAGAGCATTGAAACGCTACAGCAGCGAAGTTATTGAAGCAAAAGAGATCGCCCGAAATGCGCTTCAGATCGCCTCGGAAATTTGTGTGTTCACAAACGACCATATTACCGTGGAAGAACTCTAAAGGAGTGATAGTCATTGGAAAATACAGCAGCATTAACGCCTAGACAAATCGTAGAAAAACTAGACCAATATATCATTGGTCAACATGGCGCCAAGAAATCTGTGGCCGTTGCTTTGCGAAATCGTTACCGTCGTTCTTTGATGGAGGAAACGATCCGGGAAGAGATCATTCCCAAAAATATCTTGATGATCGGACCAACTGGTGTTGGGAAAACCGAAATTGCCAGACGAATCGCAAAACTGGTCAAAGCACCATTTACGAAAATAGAAGCTACTAAATACACGGAAGTCGGCTACGTGGGACGTGATGTAGAGTCGATGGTACGGGACCTTGTCGAAGTTTCTGTTCGGATCGTGAAAGAAGAAAAAATGAGCGAGGTTTATACGCGAGCGCAAAAAAATGCAGACAAGCGGGTTATCAAATTGTTGGCACCCGCCCAAAAAAAACAAAAAAGTCAAACGACAAATCCTTTTGAAGCTTTGTTCAATCAACAAGCACAGGAAGAGGAAGAAGTTGACGCAGAACTTCGTGGTAAACGTGATCAGCTACTATGGCGCTTGCAAAACGGAGAACTCGATGATCAAATGGTGACCGTTGAAGTGAAAGAACAGCAAAATCCCATGTTCGATATGCTGAAAGGTTCGGGAATGGACCAAATGAATGGGATGTCGGATGCTCTTTCTAATCTAATGCCGAAGCAAACGAAAAAACGAAAAGTGACAGTAGCTGAAGCACGTAAGATCCTACACGAAGATGAAGCTGCCAAACTGATCGATCAAGATGAAGTTGCTGCGCTTGGGATTGAACGTGCAGAACAGTTAGGAATTATCTTTATCGATGAGATCGATAAAATCACCAGCGGTTCGGAAGCAGGAAGCGGACAAGTTTCTCGCGAAGGGGTACAGCGTGATATTTTGCCGATCGTTGAAGGATCGCAAGTGGCTACGAAATATGGAACAGTTAATACGGAATATATCTTATTCATTGCCGCAGGAGCTTTCCATACTTCGAAACCAAGCGATTTGATCCCAGAGTTGCAAGGACGTTTTCCGATTCGGGTCGAGCTGGAAAAGCTAGGGCAAGAAGACTTTGTCAAGATTTTGACAGAACCCGACAATGCACTTATCAAGCAGTATCGAGCATTGTTGAAAACAGAAGGGATCGATCTTGTCTTTACGAAAGAAGCAGTAGAACGCCTTGCCGCGATCGCTTTTGAAGTCAATCAAGATACAGATAACATTGGTGCCAGGAGACTGCATACGATCCTAGAGAAATTACTAGAAGATCTATTGTTCGAGGCACCTGAGATCACGCTTGATACAGTGACTATCACCGAAAGCTATGTCAATGAAAAACTAGCTTCAATCATGCAAAATCGAGATTTAACTGAATTTATTTTATAAGAAAACTAGGAGGAAATAAGAATGAGCTTATTAGCGAAAACAAGAAAAATCAATGCAATGTTACAGAATACATCCGGTAAATCCGTCAACTTTAAAGAAATGGCAGATACATTGGCTGAAGTGATCGACGCAAACACGTATATCGTCAGCCGTCGCGGGAAATTACTTGGTTTTTCGGAAATTTTACCAATTGAAAACGAACGAATGAAACAAATGCTGGTGGATCGTCAATTCCCGGCAGATTACACGCACAGCTTGTTTAACGTGAACGAAACATCTGCAAACCTAGAAGTGTCCAGTCAATATACGGCGTTTCCAACTGAAAACAGTGACTTATTCACCAAAGGCTTAACGACGATCGTGCCAATCGTTGGCGGTGGGGAACGTTTAGGAACATTGATTTTATCTCGTTTGGAAAGTCACTTCACGGATGACGATTTGATGTTGGCAGAGTATGGTGGTACAGTAGTTGGCATGGAGATCCTCCATGAAAAATCCGGCGAGATCGAAGAAGAAGCTCGCAGCCGTGCCGTTGTCCAAATGGCGATCAATTCCTTATCCTACAGCGAATTAGAAGCCATCGAGCATATTTTCGATGAATTGAATGGCAAGGAAGGACTTTTAGTTGCTTCCAAGATCGCTGACCGTGTCGGCATTACTCGTTCCGTTATCGTCAATGCACTTCGTAAACTAGAAAGTGCTGGCGTCATCGACTCGCGTTCGCTTGGTATGAAAGGAACATTTATCCGTGTTCTGAATGATAAATTCTTAGTAGAATTAGAAAAATTAAAAAATAATTAAGTGTCAAAAAGCTTCTTCCTATCATTAGAAGAAGCTTTTTTTGTGCATTTTTGCTAAAATATAAAGGAACATTCGGTTATTTGGAGGTTGTAAAATGAAATTCACAGAAACGGAAATCGAAGTACGCTACGCTGAAACAGACCAAATGGGAGTTGTCTATCACACGAATTACCTTGTCTGGATGGAGATCGGCCGGACAAGACTAATTGAAGAATTAGGATTTCGTTATTTTGATATGGAGGAAGCAGGATTCCTTTCTCCTGTCGTGGACGTTCATCTAGCATATGGAAAACCACTGCGTTATGGTCAAACAGCGATCGTAAAAACCAGTATTCTCTCGTATGACGGTCTGCGCGTGACGTATCAATATGAGATTCGCTATAAAGATGGCGGAGAGATCGCGATCACAGGCGAAACAACGCATGTTTGTGTCCGTAAAGATAATTTTAAACCTGTTGCCCTTCGCAGAGAATTCCCGGAATGGCACAAGGCTTATCTCCAAGCCATGGAGCAAGAATAAGATGGCTTTCGGAGTGAAACGAGCCGAACTGCTTGCTTTCAAAGAAAAAGCGCAAGCTGGAGAGATCGCGATCTTAACACATTATTGGCTGGATGATCGTTTCCCTAACTCAAAAACGGTAACTAAAGTTGCTTGTCAAGATGAGCAAGTGTTGCGTGAATGGGGAAAAAAATACGGATTACAGCCGGAATGGATCGATGATCGGCATGCTGGTTTACCGCATTATGATCTTTTTGGAGAAATCCAAGTTTATGTATTAGAAGCAGAAGGAAAAAACGACCAAATCAAACGATTTCACTTAAAGGAGGAAAAATGAATTGTTGCAATTAGAAAATGGCCAGCTTATTGTAGAACTGAAACAGCAAGGTGCTGAATTGACGCGTATTTATAATAAAGAAACGGAATTGGAGTATCTATGGAAGGCAGATCCAGCCTTTTGGGGTCGTCATGCCCCGATCCTATTCCCTACGGTGGGAAGATTAGTAAACGATACGTATTATGTGGATGAAAAAGCTTATCATCTTGGCCAGCATGGCTTTGCTCGTGATCGTGGATTCGAAGTGATCGAGCAGACCGACACAAGCATTGTCTTTAGCTTGGTAGCCGATGAAGAAAGCAAAGCGATCTATCCATATACCTTTGCTTTACGAATTCGTTATACGCTGGAAGGAAATACGGTGAAGGTTGGCTATGAAGTTGAAAACATGGACACAAAACGGATTTACTTTTCAATCGGCGCACATCCTGCCTTCAATGTGCCACTACTGGATGGCGAAAACTTTGAAGATTATTACTTGGATTTTCATGCCGAAGAAAGCATGGAGACACTGGTACTAGACGGCCCTTATCGCAGCGGGGAAATCAAAAAGCTTGTACCTGAAAAAGCGCAAAAACTACCATTGAACTATGATTTATTCGCCAATGATGCGTTGATCTTTGAAGGATTGATGGCAGATAAGATCTCGATTCGTTCACATAAACATGCCCATTTTGTGACAGTTGCCTTTCCAAACTTTCCATTTGTAGGAATTTGGACACCTAAACCGGGAGCACCTTTCCTCTGTATCGAACCATGGTTTGGAGTGGCTGATAGCGCTGGGGATCCTGTGGAGATTCGGGATAAAGCAGGTATTGAACAGCTTGACCCAGAAGCGATATTTGCAACGGAATATGAGATTACGCTTGGTTAATAAAAAAACGTTCCTGCTAAAATAGCAAGAACGTTTTTTTACATCCACGTAATTTTCGGCTCGGTTCCGTTTTTGATACGGGCGATGTTCGTACGGTGCCGGTAGATCACAAAAATCGCGATGCAGGCGATCAGTAATGAGAGCACCCAATCTTTTGCAAATACTGACAAGAGCAAGGCGATCACAGCAGTAATCATCGAACTAAGCGATACATACTTGCTGATTTTGAGCGTGATCAAAAATACGATGATCACAGCAATAAATAGCAGTGGCGCATATCCTAAGATGATCCCGGCCGACGTGGCAACCGCTTTTCCGCCTTTGAAGCCGGCAAAAATCGGGAAGCTATGACCGATGATTGCAAAAATCCCGGTCAGCAGATAAAGATGATGATCGACATGAAGGTGGAAAACTAGCGGTAAAAGTGTTGCTAGCGTACCTTTCAAGATATCGATAGCCGTTACGATACTGCCCGGTAGCAAACCAAGTACTCGAAACGCATTCGTAGCACCCAAGTTGCCGCTTCCATGTTCCCGGATATCTTTTTGGAAAAATAGTTTTCCGATCCATAATCCAGAAGGAATGGAGCCAATCAAATAAGCTAAAACAATTAGTAAGATAAAAGGCAAAATCACGGTATTATCTCCTTTTATAAATCATATTCTGTACGCATTATAGCATAGAATGGCAAAAAAAACGATGCGTTTGTGTCGGAAATGTCAAGAAATGAGCGCTTTACAACAAAGCAGGATAGCGCTAAAATGTTTTATTGAGAATACAGAGGAAAGTTGGGAAAGTATGAAAAAAGGAATTGCGGGAATCCAGTGGATGATTTTTATGATCGCAGCGGCAATTGTAGCACCGATCTCAATCGCCAATCAGTATCATTTAACCACCACGGAAACGTCAGGACTTCTGGCGCGAACTATTTTTGTATTAGGGATCGCAGGTATCTTACAAATTATTATCGGTCATAAACTTCCTATCCACGAAGGACCGGCAGGATTATGGTGGAGCGTTTTTACTGTTTATACAGGTTTTATCGGGGTGCTTTATAGCACCAATATCGCCGCTCTACAGGCTTTATCTGGCGCAATGATCGTGAGCGGAGGATTCTTCATCATCCTCTCTTTTTTTGGGTTCATCGAAAAATTGGCTAAATTATTTACTCCGACTGTGACATTTATTTACTTGATGCTGCTCGTATTGCAGCTAAGTGGTTCGTTTATCAAAGGGATGTTTGGGATAACAGGTGAAAATGGCACGATTAATGTCAAGACAGCATTGCTCAGCCTAGTTGTCGTTTGTCTATCCTTTTTCTTTGGTAAAACAAGAATTTTATGGGTACGTCAATATTCTGTCGTTTTTTCTTTATTGATAGGCTGGTTATTGTTTATTGTTTTCCGTCAAGCACCAGCAGTAGCACATACTAGCAGTTGGTTTGCGCTACCAGAATTATTTCCGTTCGGCGCACCGTTATTTGACTTAGGCGGGATAACGACCGCGTTTTTCTTGACCTTCTTGCTGATCACAAACCTTGTCGCTTCCATTCGGCTTATGGAAACGATCGTCAACCCAAGCGGTGCAGAAGACTCCTCGCGTTATCGTCGTAGTGGCTTTGTATCAGGGGTTAATCAGCTACTAGGCGGAGGATTCGGCGCAATTGGTTCTGTACCGATCAGCGGTGCGGCAGGCTTTGTCGCGCAAACTGGGGAAAAAAGCAGATTGGCTTTTTTGATTGGTTGTGTACTTACGACAGTGATCACATTTTTCCCACCACTGATGCACGTAATGGCGGCTATTCCTGCGCCAGTTGGATATGCAGTTGTGTTCGTCCTATTTTCAAATATGGTCGTAATGGCGTTAAAAGAATTAAAAAATATTATTCGGTTGGAAAACGATACTTATTTGATTATCGGGATCTCGCTGATGACAGGCGTTGGGATCATGTTTTTACCTCCATCTGCAACTAGCCAGCTACCAGCTGCTTTGATAGCACTCCTCAATAACGGCTTGATCGTCGGTAGCGTGATCGGTATTTTATTAGAACAGCTACTACTTTATCGAAACCGTACTCAAAAGTGACGGTTATTGAAGAAAAAGTTGCGGAAGCAGAGTGATTTAGTATAATATGAGAATACATGTTCTTTACATATAGCCCTTTATTATTTTAAAGGATAGTGCTATTCTGATAAGGTAGCTGATGAGAGCAGACACATCTCAGTGAGAGGAGAAAGAATGAAGTATGAGCAAACCTATGAATGAATATAATGATGACTCCATTCAGGTACTGGAAGGTCTTGACGCAGTTCGCAAAAGACCGGCAATGTACATTGGATCGACAGATGTGCGCGGTCTACACCACTTGGTTTATGAAATCGTGGATAATTCTGTGGACGAAGCACTCGCTGGCTTCGGGGAAAGAATCACTGTGAAAATATATAAAGATCAAAGTATCAGTATAGAAGACGAAGGACGCGGGATGCCAGTAGGTACCCATAAAACTGGAAAATCAACAGTAGAAGTTATTTTGACGGTCTTGCATGCCGGAGGGAAATTCGGTCAAGAAGGCGGTTATAAAACAAGTGGCGGTCTTCACGGCGTCGGATCTTCCGTAGTAAATGCATTGTCGGAATGGCTAAAAGTCACTGTTTATCGCGATGGTGCCATCTATGAACAAAATTTTGCCGATGGCGGGAAGCCTGTCGATAAATTAAAGAAAATCGGAAAAACGAAGCGGAGAGGAACCAAGATACACTTCAAGCCAGATCCAGCAATTTTCCCCATGACTTCGTTCAATTATGATACACTTTCCGAACGTTTACGTGAATCTGCTTTTCTTCTAAAAGGAATGGCGATCGAACTTAGCGATGAACGCACTGGCGCAGAAGAAATTTTTCAATTTGAAGAAGGCGTCAAAAACTTTGTGGAATATATCAATGAAGGAAAAGATGTCCTTCACCCAGTTGTTGATATTGATGGGGAAAGCGGTTCGATCGAGATGGAACTTGCTTTCCAATTCAATGACGGTTATTCCGAGAATATTTTAAGTTTCGTAAATAACGTTCGTACCAGAGGAGCTGGAACGCATGAATCCGGTATGAAAGCAGCCATGACACGTGTGTTCAACGATTATGCACGCCGCGTCGGTATGCTAAAAGAAAAAGATAAAAACTTAGAAGGAAGCGATATCCGCGAAGGGTTATCAGCTGTGCTTTCTATTCGTGTGCCTGAGAACTTGCTTCAATTTGAAGGACAAACCAAAGAAAAACTGGGAACGGCAGAAGCACGAGCAGCTGTTGATGCAGTCGTGACAGAGCACCTGGCGTACTTTTTAGCAGAAAATCCAGATACAAGCTCATTACTTGTCAAAAAAGCAATCAAAGCGCGAGAAGCGCGAGAGGCAGCTCGTAAGGCACGGGAAGAAACCCGTAACGGCAAAAAACGCAAACGCTCGGAAACGATTCTGTCAGGGAAATTAACACCGGCACAATCACGGAATCCGAATAAAAATGAATTATATCTTGTCGAAGGGGACTCCGCCGGTGGATCTGCTAAACAAGGACGAGATAGACGCTTTCAAGCTATCTTGCCACTGCGCGGAAAAGTTATCAACACGGAAAAAGCCAAATTACCGGATATCTTAAAAAATGAGGAGATCAGCACGATCATCCATACAGTCGGCGCAGGTGTTGGTGCAGAATTTAATTTAGAAGACTGCAACTATGACAAAATCGTGATCATGACCGATGCCGATACCGATGGTGCGCATATCCAAGTATTGCTTTTGACATTTTTCTATCGTTATATGACGCCACTTATCGAAGCCGGCAAAATTTTTATTGCCTTGCCGCCGCTTTATAAAGTCAGCAAAGGTGCGGGCAAAAAAGAAGTGCTTGAATACGCTTGGACAGATGATGAATTAGAAGGCGCCATCAGTAAGATCGGTAAGGGCTACATGATCCAGCGCTATAAAGGGCTTGGTGAAATGAATGCCGATCAATTATGGGAAACAACCATGGACCCGGAAACACGCACGCTGATAAGAGTCCGGATCGATGATATTGCAAGGGCAGAGCGAAGAGTGGCGACACTCATGGGCGACAAAGTAGAGCCACGTCGCAAGTGGATCGAAAAACATGTCGAATTTACCATGGAAGATGATCAAAACATCCTCGAAAATGAAAACATGATGATTGAGGAGGCGACTGACGAATGAGTTTACCAGAACAGCATATCCAAGATTTAGCACTGGAAGAAGTAATGGGAGACCGTTTCGGCCGTTACAGTAAATATATTATCCAAGAACGTGCGCTTCCAGACGTTCGCGATGGATTGAAACCCGTTCAAAGACGAATCTTGTTCGCTATGAATGTAGAAGGCAACACCTCTGAAAAGGGTTTTCGAAAATCTGCTAAAACAGTAGGGAATGTTATCGGGAACTATCACCCGCATGGCGACTCTTCTGTATACGAAGCAATGGTGCGGATGAGCCAAGATTTTAAAGTCCGCAACAGCCTGATCGAAATGCACGGTAACAATGGGAGTGTTGATGGTGATCCGCCCGCAGCAATGCGTTATACGGAAGCCCGGCTCTCCAAGATCGCCGCTGAATTGCTACGCGACATTGAAAAAGAAACCGTAGATTTTATACCAAACTTTGATGATACGTCGAGTGAGCCAACTGTACTGCCAGCAAGATTCCCGAATCTGCTAGTTAATGGTTCTACTGGGATTTCAGCCGGTTATGCAACTGATATTCCGCCTCACAATCTCACTGAGATCATCGAAGCAGTGATCAAGCGATTGGATAAACCCGACTGCTCCTTAGCAGATATTATGAAAATCGTGAAAGGCCCGGATTTCCCAACTGGAGGTATCATCCAGGGGATCGATGGTATCCGTAAAGCATACGAAACAGGAAAAGGGCGCATTATCGTCCGCTCTAAGACGGAAGTAGAAGACCTGCGCGGTGGTCGCAAGCAGATCACGATCCATGAGATCCCATATGAAGTCAATAAGGCTAATCTTGTAAAACGAATCGACGAACTACGAATCGAAAAACGGATCGAAGGGATTTCCGAAGTCCGTGACGAAACGGATCGCACAGGGCTACGGATCGCGGTGGAATTAAAGAAAGACGCCAACAGTGAAGGTGTTTTGAACTATCTTTTCAAAAATACGGACTTACAAATCAGCTATAACTTCAATATGGTCGCCATCCACAATAAGCGACCAGAACTGATGGGCATTATCGCCATGCTAGATGCTTATATCAGTCATCAAAAAGAAATTATTACGAAACGATCAGAATATGATATCAAGAAAGCAAAAGCAAGACAGCATATCATTGAAGGTCTGATCAAAGCATTATCGATACTGGATGAAGTGATTCAATTGATTCGCGGGTCGAAAGACAAACGTGATGCGAAACTTAATTTGCAGCAAACCTATCAATTCAGCGAGCGTCAAGCAGAAGCAATCGTTTCCCTACAATTATATCGCTTAACCAATACAGACATCCATGACTTGAATAAGGAAGCAGCCGAATTAGCGGCACAAATAGATGCTCTAGAAAAGATCCTCGGCGATGAAGGCGAATTGGTAAAGACATTAAAAGCTGAACTTACAGAGATCAAGAAAAACTATAAGACACCGCGACTCACTGCAATTGAAAACGAGATCGCAGAAATCGTTATTGATAAAGAAGTGTTAGTAGCAAGCGAAGACGTTATTGTTTCTGTAACAAAAGAAGGCTATGTCAAACGCACTTCTTACCGATCCTATACCGCTTCAAAAGGCGACGAATTGGCGATGAAAGAGACCGACCATGCGATCTTTATCGAGAAGATGAATACTATGGACGCACTGCTCTTATTTACCAGCCACGGTAATTTTATTTATCGGCCAGTCCATGAGCTACCTGATATCCGCTGGAAAAATCTCGGTGATCACGTCAGCCATATCGTCACAGAAATGGGCAGCGGCGAAGAAGTGATTCAAGCGTTGCCATTATCTAAAGCGAATGAAACCCAAAAATTAGTCTTTCTGACGCAAGCAGGAATGACAAAAGTCTCGCTGATCGCTAACTACCGGCCGCAGCGTTATTCAAAAGCGATGATGGCGATCAAATTGAAGGCTGATGACAAGCTGTTAAATGTGGCAGTTGCAGATGGCAGTGAAGATATTTTCATTGCGACTCGTAATGGCTACGGTCTTCGCTATCCAATCACTGAAATACCAGAATCAGGTACAAGAACGGCCGGCGTAAAAGCCATCAATCTAAAAGAAACCGATGAAGTTGTCGGTGGCGTATTGTTGCAAAATGAAGAAAATCGCGGTATCATTTTGACAACGCAACGAGGTTCGATGAAGAAAATGAAGGCATCTGAATTTGAGGCGATCTCGAGAGCGAAACGCGGCTTGCTGATGCTACGCGAATTAAAAGCAAACCCGCACCGCTTTATCGATATCCGTTTAGCTGATAAAGACGATCGTCTGATGGTACTCACGAACAAAGAACAGACTGTCGAAATCCAGGTGGAAAATCTCCGTACCACCGATCGCTATTCCAATGGCTCGTTTATCCTTGATGAGACCCTAGAGGGAACACCGATCGAAGTTTGGACAGAAATCCCAGAAATCAAAGAAGAAGAAGGGAAAGGTGAAGAAAAATGACGGAAAAAATGAACGTCGAAAGCTTCAACTTAGATCACACAAAAGTGGCCGCTCCTTACGTTCGCTTAGCAGGAACAAAAACAGGCTATCACGGCGATGAGATTTATAAATACGACCTTAGATTCAAGCAACCGAACAAAGAACACATGGAAATGCCCGCGCTTCATTCCTTAGAACATTTGATGGCGGAACTTTCCCGTAACCATACAGACAAAATTGTCGACATCAGTCCAATGGGCTGCCAAACTGGCTTTTATTTATCCGTGATCAACCATACAGATTTTGATGATGTCTTACGTATTTTAGAAGCTACACTGAAAGACATCTTACAAGCAACTGAAGTTCCAGCTTGCAACGAAGTACAATGCGGTTGGGCAGCAAGCCATAGTTTAAGCGGCGCCCAAGCATTAGCCAAAGAGTTCTTAGACAAAAAAGCAGAATGGAAAAACGTATTTGCAGAATAAAAAGAAGCGTTACTCAGATAATGAGTAACGCTTCTTTTATTTTTTCATTTTGTTGGTCAAGAGATCGACATATGTCTGAGAGCCACGACCGGTCAGATGCACACCGTCTTTGGCGAAGTAATGGTTATTGTCTAAAGATTGTTTGTGCCAATCTATGACCGTGACATTATCTTTGGAAGCAGCTTTTTCAATATATTGATTCACTTCCGATTCCCAGTTCCGCGGCACTCGAGTATTAATAAGGTAAATATGTGCTCTATTGAAGCGGCTTAACAACTTATCCAGCTGGTCTTCAGTGAAGGGGCCATTTGTCCCTAGTTCAAGAATGACCGCACTGCTAGAATTATTGAATTTCTGATAACTGTTCGCCAGCGGGATCGTGTCCCGAAGCTGTCTTCCTACTAAGCCGTCGATCGTAACATTTGGAATAGCATCCTTCAAGTCGGATTCAATATCGATCATGATCGAATCACCGATCGCCAATGTTTGCGCGTAAGGAATAGTTCCCGACTTCTTCACAGGATCCGCTTTGCCAGTTTTTGCAGGCACATTTTTCTTGGCCTTCTTAGCTTTTTTCGCTGGTGGATCTTCTTTTTTCTTTGCTTTCGTATCAGGAGATTTAGAAGTCACTTTTACATGCGTGGTTTGATTAGTTGCCTCTGAATGCGGAACAAACAAATTTGTCATTCCAAGCAGGAAAAACAGACTAAAAAGCGATACGCCTGAAATCGCGAGCCATTTGCCTACTGGTTTGTCCTGATAGGTAAAATAGCGGACATTTTTAAACCCTTTAAAGTAAGCAATAAAACCAACTTTCCGAATCGGCATTTCAAGGAAGCGATAGGAAAGTTCGGCAACAACGAAAGTAAGTAAAATCTGCAAGCAAGCTCGGCCGATATTTGGCTGACCGATTTCTAAAACCGGGGTCGTAAGCGTAATAATGGGATAATGCCATAAATAAAGACCATAAGAGCGTTTTCCGATATAACGAAGCGGTGAAAAACTGAAAATCGACGCTAAGAAACTGGCAGGATGCGAGATGGTCGCGATCATTACTCCGCCGATCAATGCCACGAGAAACAATCCGCCGCGGTATAAGAATGGCTGATATTCACTGATGAAGAAAGTGAAGAGACCAAAGAATAGCAAACTCATCGATCCAGCTATATTCAAAACGAGTTTACTTTGTTTTGGAATTGTTGGGCTGAGCTGTTTGAATGGCCAGATAAATGCTAGCCCGCATCCGATCAGCAGGTCAAAAGCCCGGGTATCTGTTCCATAATAGACACGGCTTGGATCTGCGCCTGGCGAATACAAAACGCCCATTAAAATAACAGAAAACAAACTCAGGCCAGCAATGATTTGAAGCAGCAATTTGGGATTCTTTACCCATTTTAGAAAGATCAATAAAAAGAGCGGCCAAAAAACATAAAACTGCTCTTCGATCGCCAGCGACCAAAGATTTTTCAAAAGCGATGGTGTGCCAAAACTATCAAAGTAAGAAACATGGTGGAAAATAAACCACCAATTGCTACTGTAAAAGAAAGAAGCAATGGCATCCCCATGCAAGCTTGCAAGTAATGGCCTAGCAAACAACGTTGCTAAAACGACCACAATAATGATCATAGTATATACGGCTGGTATCAAACGTCTAGCACGTCTGATCCAGAAAGATTTCAAATCGATTTTTTGGGTATTGTCCCATTCAGTAAGTAATAGATTGGTGATAAGGTAGCCGGATAATACGAAAAAGATATCCACGCCGATAAATCCGCCTTTGGCCCAATTAAATTGTAAATGATAAAAAATAACAACTAAAACTGCGAGCGCACGAAGACCATCCATACTCGGAACATATTTCCTACTGTAGCGAGTAGTTCTTTTCAAAATAACATCTCCTAAAACATTCTGTCTATATGTCTTGTTCTATCTGTCTATAATACCATATTGGCACAATGTTGTAAGCGGGAAAGGTAGATATTTAAAAAATCTTTCTGAATCAGTTATAATAAAAACAGAAGCGAAATGGAGGGAATGACAATGACAATGATCATGGCTCATCGAGGAAGCAGCGGAACACATCCAGAAAACACACTCGCAGCGATCAAAGAAGCAGTAAAAGCTGGTGCCGACTCGATCGAAATAGACGTGCAACTTACCCAAGATAATATTCCGATCGTGATGCACGATAAAGACGTTAATCGCATGACAAATGGCAAGGGTTTGATTCGTTCTTTCACATATGAAGAAATCAAAAAACTACATATCAAACGATCTGGCTGGAGAGCAGTGCTGCCAATGAAGATCCCGTCGTTCCAAGAAGTATTGGACGCATTGAAAGAAACACCGATCCTGCTAAACATTGAATTAAAGACAGATGAATTTGATTACCCGGGTATTGAAAAGATCGTGTTGGATCTTTGCAACGCACAAGGCGGAAAAACAAAGTTCTTATTTTCCTCGTTTAATCCGGAAACACTAAAACGAGTTCGAGCATTAGATCCAGTTGCGGACCTGGCATTGATAACAGGACGGGATCTGAAGACACTGGCTGAGATCCAGCAATCGATCGAGATTCAAGCCATCCATCCTGATAAACGGACTTTAGGCGATCCATTGCTAGCAGGTTTAAAGGTCCGCTATTGGACAGTGAATAAAGAAGCGGACATCCGGAAATTTCTTTTAAGCGGTGCAGACGGTATCATCACCGACTACCCGGCACGTGCGAAAGAGATACAGACGAAATTAGCCGATCAATAAGCAAGCTGCTTTTCTTTTTGAAAAGAATACGCTATACTAAAAATAAGTTAATAAATTGTCCGAGATTTGGAGAGACTGCAAAAAGCGTGCGCACGCTTATTTTGCAGTCTCTTTTTCTTTTGTTTCGTTTTCACCAAAAAGTGGAAAAGAAGAGAGTAATCGAATGGACGATTTAGTATATATCAAGGGGGAACATTAAATGGTGCAATTATTTTCTAGTTTTGACCGTGAAACGATCACACGCAAGCTGCAAGAGAAAAAATATGATATCGTCGTTATCGGCGGAGGGATCACTGGCGCAGGAATCGCGTTAGATGCCATTACCCGTGGACTTTCCGTAGCATTAGTAGAAATGAAAGACTTTGCTAGCGGAACTTCTTCCAAATCCACCAAATTAGTACACGGCGGATTGCGTTATTTACAGCAATTCCAAGTAAAAGAAGTAGCAGAATTAGGGAAAGAGCGTGCCATCGTCTATGAAAATGGACCACATGTCACTACTCCCGAGTGGATGATGTTGCCATTCCATAAAGGCGGCAATATGGGTAAAACCACAGCTTCATTTGGTATCCGCGTTTACGATCATTTGGCTGGTGTCAAAAAAAGCGAACGCCGCAGAATTTTAAGTCCAAAAGAAACATTGGCAAAAAATCCATTTGTTAAAAAAGACGGCTTAAAAGGTTCCGGCTATTATGTGGAATATCGTACAGATGATGCTAGATTGACGATCGAAGTTATCAAAAAGGCAGTAGAGCTAGGCGCAGACATCCTGAATTATGTAAAAGTAGAAAGTCTATTATATGATGATAATCACAACGTTTCTGGCGTGACTGCTACGGATCAGGTTACTGGGAAAGCGTTTGAAATCAATGGACGCCGCGTTATCAATGCAGGTGGCCCTTGGGTAGACAAGATTCGTAATATGGATCATACCCGCAACAATAAACACTTACGTTTAACAAAGGGAATCCATTTAGTTATCGACAAAAAACGCTTCCCGATGGAACAAGCAGTTTATTTTGATACACCGGACGGTCGAATGGTATTCGCGATCCCACGTGATAAGAAAGTGTATGTTGGTACGACGGATACTTTTTATGAAGAAGAAATCATCCATCCGCGTGCTTTGGAATCCGATCATAATTATGTTATCAAAGCGATCAATTACATGTTCCCAGATGTGAAAATAACGGAGAAAGATATTGAATCAAGCTGGGCTGGAGTAAGACCGCTGATTTATGAAGAAGGAAAAGATCCTTCCGAGATTTCGCGAAAGGATGAAGTTTGGTTTTCCGAAAGCGGTTTGATCACGATGGCCGGCGGTAAGCTGACCGGGTACCGCAAAATGGCGGAAAAACTATTGGATGATATCACCAAAGGAATCGAAAAAGAAACCAAGACCAAATATAAAAACGTACAGACCAAACATTTGCCGATCTCCGGTGGGGATATCGGTGGCTCGAAGAACTTAGAAAACTTCCTTGCTAAAAAAGCGCAAGAAGGAAACAATCGTTTCGGTTGGACGCTCGAGAAAGCACGCGAATTGGCAAAACGATATGGCACAAATATCGATCAACTCTTCACCTATGCGGAAGCGCATAAGGAAGATCCAGAAAATCCGCTACCAAACAGTTTATATGCGGAGCTTCATTACAGCATTTATCATGAAGCAGTGCAGACCCCGGTCGACTTCCTCTTCAGAAGAACCGGTTATCTATTATTCGATATCGACTATTTGCAAGAACACAAAAAAGCAGTGGTCGAAGAAATGAATAGAGTCTTCCACTGGGAAGAAGAACGCCGTCAAGCATACGAAGAAGACCTGGAAAAAGAAATCCAAGATGCTGTAGAACCAGCTGACTGGCATGACCGTAAGTAAATCATCTAAAACCCCCTGCGTTTCGCAAGAAAACGCGGGGGTTTTCTTTGAAAAATAAATTTTATAAGAAACTATTTTCAATAATGTCAATTCGTGGTACATTTGTATCAGATGTAAGGAGGTTTTTGTTTGAGTGCTATTCCTGTAATCGTCATTGTAGGTCCGACTGCTGTAGGCAAAACAGCGTTAAGCATCGCTGTAGCTGAGAAATTCAGCGGTGAGATCATCAGCGGCGATTCCATGCAAGTCTACAAGGGTCTTGACATCGGTACAGCCAAAGTGACCACTGAAGAAATGCACACGATTCCCCATTATCTGATCGATGAGGTAGAGCCGCAAACGCCATTTACAGCAGCGAAATTTCAAAAGGCGACGAAGCAATATATCCACCAGATCGCAGGCCGAGCCAATTTACCCATTATCGTCGGCGGAACCGGATTATATATCCAATCCGTATTTTACGATTACAACTTTGGGACGATTGCTGAGGATCGTACATATCGAAAAGAATTGGAAAAACTAGATAACGATGTTTTGTGGGAACAGTTGAAAGCGTTAGATAGTTTGAGTGCAGAACGTATCCATGCCAACAACAAACAGCGTGTGATTCGTGCTTTAGAAGTCATCAAAGCTACGAACAAGCCTTTTTCAGCGATGCACACGCATAAAGAGCCGGTGGCTGATTTTCGGCCGCTATACATTGGTCTTGACCTTCCACGGGAACAGCTTTACGCGAGAATCAATGTGCGTGTCGAGCTCATGCTGCAAGCAGGACTTGTCGAAGAAGCAAGAAACCTATATGAACAAGGCTTGGATAAAAATCTTCCGGCAATGAAAGGAATTGGCTATAAAGAACTATTCGCTTTCTTTGAAGGGGATATTAGTCTAGAGGCAGCAACCGACCAGATCAAGCAGAATTCACGTCGTTTCGCCAAACGGCAGTTGACGTGGTTCCGCAATCGTATGGATATTCACTGGCTAGAGGCCGACAGCCAAATGCTAAACAATACGGCAGAACAATTGATTACTGACTTTTTAAAGAAATAAAAGCGGATATCGGTTTTATTTCGACCCAGAAGGGTATTGGAAATCAGTATGACTTTAAAGAGTAAGAGAGAGATAGGAGAGATATAACATGAAACAAGGTGGACAAGCATTACAAGATAATTTTTTAAATCAACTTAGGAAAGAAAAAATCCCGGTTACTGTTTTTCTAACTAACGGCTTTCAACTACGCGGAAGAGTAACAAGCTTTGACAATTTCACTGTTTTGCTTGATGTAGAAGGAAAACAGCAATTAGTATTTAAGCACGCTATCTCTACCTTTTCACCACAAAAAAATGTTACGCTCGTTACGGAATAAAACAAAAAAAGTGAGCAGTATCTCTAATAGAGGAGATACTGTTTTATTTAGAAATACATAGAGAGAGGAACGACGAATGGATATTCAAACGCTGAAAAGCAATGTTGAAAAACAAATCGAACCGCTGCAAAAAGAAACGGATAAGATCGCGGAGATCAACCAAGCTAAAGTACTGGATAGTTTTCAAAAAAATCATGTCAGTGATCAGCACTTCAATCCGTCGACAGGGTATGGCTATGACGATGAAGGCAGAGATACGCTAGAACGTGTCTATGCAGATGTTTTTCACACGGAAGATGCTTTGGTGCGCTCGCAGATCATCTCAGGGACACATGCGATCTCTACTGCATTGTTCGGCGTGTTACGTCCGGGCGATGAATTGATCTATATCACAGGTTCGCCCTACGATACGCTAGAAGAAATCGTTGGGATAAAAGGAAGTGGCAAAGGATCGCTGAAAGAATTCCAGATCGGGTTCCAAGCGATACCACTTACAGAAGAAAAAGAAGTGGATGTCGATGCGGTAAAAGCTGCGATCACAACGAAAACAAAAATGATCGGTATCCAGCGCTCAAAAGGATATGCAGATCGCCGCTCTTTTTCAATTGCAAAAATAGCAGAAATGATCCAAATGTTGCGGACGATCAATCCAGAGCTGATCATATTTGTAGATAACTGCTATGGTGAATTTGTGGAACTGCAGGAACCGACAGATGTTGGCGCAGATCTGATTGCCGGTTCGCTGATCAAGAATCCCGGTGGCGGTCTCGCTAAAATCGGTGGTTATATAGCTGGGAAAAAAGATTTGATCGAGCTTTGTAGCTATCGACTCACTACCCCCGGAATCGGAAAAGAAGCAGGAGCAAGTCTGTACAGTTTATTAGAGATGTATCAAGGTTTCTTTCTTGCCCCTCATGTGACAGCTCAAGCGGTAAAAGGCGCACGTTTCACTGCTGGAATGCTTGCAGGTTACGGTGTTGATGTCGAACCAAGCTGGGATGCACCACGCACCGATCTGATCCAAAGTGTTTCCTTCCATGACAAAACAAAAATGATCCGTTTTGCAGAAGCTATCCAGCAGGCCTCCCCCGTCAATGCTTATGTCAGACCTGAACCCGCTTACATGCCTGGCTACCAGGACGATGTCATCATGGCAGCAGGCACATTTATTCAAGGTGCAAGTCTAGAACTGACTGCGGATGGACCAATAAGAGCACCTTATCAGCTCTACATTCAAGGCGGTTTGACATATGAACATGTAAAAGTCGCAGTAACACGCGCCGTCACATCGATTTTATAAAAAAAGTTTATCTTTTTAGATAAACTTTTTTCTTATATCCGCTAACCTGTTGTCTATCAATGGATTTCGTTTATGTTAGATTATCTTACGTAAATTTGACAAAAGAACTAACGTTATTTATAATGCATATAAAGATGACATATAAAAGTGGTTGGAGGGAATAGGATGAGTGAAAAAGAAATTCGGAGATCGATGCCGCTTTTTCCAATTGGTCCAGTAATGAAATTAACGGATTTAACTGCAAGGCAAATACGTTATTATGAAGATCAAGATTTGATTCACCCTGCAAGAAATCAAGGAAACCATCGCCTCTACTCCTTACAAGACATTGACACTTTACTTGAGATCAAAGATTACTTGAACGATGGCCTGAATATTGCAGGAATCAAGAAAATGTATCAAATGCAACACACCGATGATAAATCACCATTGACTGACGAAGACGTGCGCAAGATATTGCGCCGAGAAATGCAGCAAGCAGGACGTTTTATCAAACAAGATGATTCAGGCAAGCGACAGCTACCGCATTTTTAATCGATATTTACTTTTTTAAAGTTAATATAATTTGAATTTTGGGAGGATTTAGAAAATGGCACAATATACGAAAGAAGATATTTTCCGCTTCGCAGAGGAACAGAACGTAAAATTCATTCGCTTACAATTCACGGATATCCTAGGTATCATCAAAAACGTAGAGATTCCGATCAGCCAATTAGAAAAAGCGCTGGATAACAAAATCATGTTTGATGGTTCCTCCATCGAAGGTTTTGTAAGAATTGAAGAATCGGATATGTACTTATTCCCTGACTTGGATACATGGGTAGTGTTCCCATGGACAGCCGAAAAAGGAAAAGTTGCGCGGATGATCTGCGATATTTACAACCCGGATATGACTCCATTTGATGGTGATCCTCGCGCCAACCTGAAACGTGTACTTACAGAAATGGAATCACTTGGCTTTACAGATTTCAACTTAGGACCTGAACCGGAGTTCTTCCTTTTCAAACTAGACGAAAACCGCAAACCAACATTAGAGCTGAACGATAGCGGCGGTTATTTCGACTTAGCACCGACTGATTTAGGGGAAAACTGTCGACGCGACATCGTACTTGAATTAGAAGAAATGGGCTTTGAGATCGAAGCGAGTCATCATGAAGTAGCACCAGGACAACATGAGATCGATTTTAAATACGAAGATGCTATAACGGCATGTGACAATATCCAAACATTCAAATTAGTTGTAAAAACAATTGCTCGTAAGCATGGTCTACACGCGACATTTATGCCAAAACCATTGTTCGGTGTAAATGGTTCCGGAATGCACTTCAATATGTCGCTCTTTAATAAAGAAGGCAACGCATTTTTCGATGAATCCGGTGAATTGCAATTGAGCAAAGATGCGTATCACTTCCTAGCAGGAATGATCAAACACGCGCCTAACTACACAGCAATCACAAATCCAACAATTAACTCATATAAACGTTTGGTACCAGGTTACGAAGCGCCATGTTATATTGCTTGGTCCGGTAAAAACCGCAGTCCATTGATCCGTGTACCAAGTTCAAGAGGGTTAAGCACACGCCTAGAATTACGAAGCGTTGATCCATCTGCCAATCCTTACTTAGCAATGGCTGCATTATTGCAAGCTGGCTTGGACGGGATCAAGAACGAATTAGAGCCGCCAGCACCAGTGGATCGCAATATCTATGGTATGAACGAAGAAGAACGCCACAAACACGGGATCTATGATCTTCCAGAAAGCTTAGGCCACGCGCTGAAAGAGCTTTCGAAAGATGAGATCATTAAAGAAGCACTAGGAGAACATATTTACGAACACTTTATCGAAGCAAAAGTAATCGAATGCGACATGTTCCGTACTGCAGTTCATCCGTGGGAAAGAGATCAATACTTAGAAATCTATTAATAAAAAAAACGCTCCAGTCACTCTGGGGCGTTTTTTTATTTGATATTTAGATGATATAAAACATGATCAGCAAGAGGAGAATCGTGAGCTACCCGCGGATGTATAAACGCTCCTGCAAAAGTCATCCCGATCCTCTGCATGACTTTTTGAGAAGGGAGATTTGCTTTTGCAGTGAAACTGATGACCTCTTGGAGAGCGGTTTTCGCTGCTGCATAATCAAGCGCTCCTCTCGCTGCTTCTGTTGCATAACCTTGATGCCACTTTTCCTCGCAAAGTCGCCAACCAATCTCGGTAGCAGGTGTAAAGCTGCTTTCAAAATCAGCAAGATGAAAGCCAGTAAAGCCAATAAATGCTCTCGATCGCTTTTCTTCCAAAGCAAAAAGCCCGTAATTATTTGCCGTCAGCAATAATTGGAGCTTTTCCATAAATACTTTCGATTCTGCCGCGTTCAACTTGTGCGGGAAGTAGCGCATCACAGCATCATCTTGATTCATTGCTGTAAACGCAGGCAAATCCTCCGGCTGATAATCTCTGGCGATCAGTCGTCTTGTTTCAAAATATACGGTCACACGATATCTCGATAAAGCCCGATGACTTTGCCTAAAATAGATACTTGTTGCAGAATGATCGGTTCAAAAGCATCATTTTCGGGTTGTAGGCGGAAATGATCTTGTTCTTTATAGAATCGTTTGCAAGTCGCTTCATTATCTTCTGTCATCGCTACAACGATCTCGCCGTTGTTAGCATTGCTTTGTTGTCTAACGATAACGCGGTCTCCGTCTAAGATCCCCGCTTTCATCATACTCTCACCATCGATCTCCAACATGAAAACATTGCTTTCGCCACTCGTCAAGTGTTCAGGAAGCGGAAAGTACTCTTCGACATTTTCGATCGCTGTTATTGGAGTACCAGCTGTAACTTTCCCGATGATAGGAACAGCGACTGTACTTGGGATATCGATCTCATCTTCCAATGAAAGGATCTCGATCGCTCTTGGCTTCGTAGGATCGCGGCGGATAAGGCCTTTGGTTTCTAATCGTTCTAAGTGACCATGGACAGTAGAACTGGAGGCAAGTCCAACAGCTTCACCGATTTCCCGAACGGATGGCGGATAGCCTTTTGCTTTAACTTGTGCTTTTATAAAATCATATATATCCTGTTGGCGTTTGGATAGTTTCATGTTTTCACCTCATCATTAATATGTATTCTTCTTATAACATAGTATAGCAAATGTCTGTTCGATATGCAAACAAAGGTTCGATTTTTTCTGTTGACAAAAGGGAACAGTCGTTCTATAATAATAAAAAAAGCGAACATATATTCTTGTGGAGGGATTTTCATGACTTTGAAAACATTTTGGAATAAATTTTATATGTCGATTATTTTCATAGCGATCTGTACGGTATTTGGTATGATATTACTCTTTATGTATGCAGGGGAGAATACAAAAGATTACAATAAAGTCTCTATTAAAGAAGGGGATTCTTTATGGGCACTTGCGGATAAATATGCCGATGAAAGTTCCATGAACAAAGCACAGTTTATCAGTTGGGTCGAGAATGAGAACGAGTTACAAGACGGCGAGGTAAAAGCGGGCGAGGCGATCGTCATTCCTGTGAAGCAGGATAATCGGTTAGAAAAGAATGGCGAAATACAACTAGCAGACCAATAATTAAAAGAATGTGATGATTTATGTTATAATGAAGGAAGTGGTCTTAGACTGCTTTCTTTTTCATTTTATAAAAAAAGGATGTTACGTGATGTTAGAAAAATCGAAAATTGAACGGCTTAATTTACTAGCAAGAAAGAAAAAAGCAGGTACGCTGACGCTTCAAGAAAAGAAAGAGCAAGCGATCTTACGTGAAGAATATCTAAAAAATTTCCGTACGCACATGCGAGGTACGATTGAAAATACAACTGTCATCGATCCGAAAGGAAACGATGTCACCCCAGCAAAAGTAAAGGCTCTCAAGAAGAAAAAGAAATAAGCAACATAGAGATAAGATAGTTGTACAATCGGCTTAGAAAGATTATTATAGTGTATAGGAAGTTGTAAAATCAAAAGAAGAGAGGATGTTAAACTTGTTTGATAAAACAGATCAATTAGCGATCAACACAATCAGAACGTTATCTATCGATGCGGTACAAAAAGCGAATTCAGGACACCCTGGATTGCCAATGGGGGCAGCTCCAATGGCCTACACATTGTGGTCAAAAGTATTGAACACAAATCCGGCTAATTCGCATTGGTTCAACCGTGATCGTTTTGTGTTGTCTGCTGGGCATGGTTCCATGTTATTATACAGCCTGCTTCATTTAAGCGGTTTCAAACTTCAAATTGAAGATCTGAAAAATTTCCGCCAATGGGAAAGTAAAACTCCCGGACATCCAGAATATGATTATACAGACGGCGTAGACGCAACTACCGGTCCATTAGGACAAGGTATCGGCATGGCTGTCGGTATGGCAATGGCAGAACGTCACTTAGCAGCATTATACAATAAAGAAAATTATCCAGTCGTGGATCACTATACATACGCGCTATGTGGTGATGGTGATTTAATGGAAGGAGTTGCGGCAGAAGCTGTTTCTCTTGCTGGTCACCAACGTCTTGGCAAATTAGTATTATTATACGATTCCAATAATATCTCATTAGATGGTGATTTGGATAAATCATTCTCAGAAGATATTAAAGGACGCTTTGAAGCATACGGCTGGGAACACTTGCTAGTAAAAGATGGCAATGACACAGCAGAGATTCTTGCAACAATCGAAAAAGCTAAACAAAATACATCCCAACCAACCATTATCGAAGTGAAAACAACAATCGGTTTTGGTGCTCCAAATGCTGGAACAAGCAAAGTCCACGGTGCTCCACTAGGCGCTGAAGGCGTAAAAGCAGCGAAAAAAGCATATGGCTGGGATTACGAAGAAGATTTCTACGTACCAAGTGAAGTATATACACGCTTTAAAGAGACGATCGCAACGCGTGGCGAAGAAGCAGAAACAGCATGGAATGAATTATTCGGTGCTTACAAAAAAGATTATCCCGAACTTGCCGAAACATTTGAAGCAAGCTTAAAAGGTGAACTTCCAGAAAACTGGGATGCGGATCTGCCAACATACGGCGATGACAAAGCATTAGCTAGTCGAGCATCTAGCGGGGAAGTAATCAATGCGTTAGCAGATAAAATCACAACATTCTTTGGTGGTTCTGCTGACTTAGCAGGCTCCAATAATACAACCATCAGCTCTGACGGTGAATTCACAAAAGAAAATCCAGCAGAACGTAATATCTGGTTCGGTGTTCGTGAATTTGCGATGGCAGCAGCATTGAATGGTATGGCACTTCATGGTGGCTTGCGTGTATTTGGAGGAACATTCTTCGTATTCTCCGACTATCAACGCGCAGCGATCCGTTTAGCTTCTATCCAAAAACTACCTGTCACATACGTGCTGACACATGATAGTATTGCTGTTGGTGAAGATGGTCCAACTCATGAACCAGTTGAACAACTTGCATCGCTTCGTGCAATGCCTGGCTTATCCGTTCTTCGTCCAGCTGACGGAAACGAAGTAGTCGCAGCATGGAAGATCGCGATCAGTTCTAAAAACCAACCTCATGCACTCGTCTTGACACGTCAAGGCTTACCGACATTGCCAAAATCTGCAGAATTAGCAGAAGAAGGCGTTGCCAAAGGGGCTTACGTGATTTCACCAGCTAAAAATGACAAACCAGAAGTCATCTTGCTTGCAAGCGGCTCTGAAGTCAACTTAGTAGTGGAAGCACAAAAAGAACTTGCGAACCAAGGAATCGATGCATCAGTTGTCAGTGTTCCATCTTTCGACTTATTCAGCAAACAATCAGCGGAATATAAAGAATCCGTTCTGCCAAACGACGTAAGAAAACGTGTTGCAGTAGAAATGGGTACAACATTCGGTTGGGAACGTTTCGTTGGACTAGACGGAAAAATTATCGGGATCGACAAATTTGGTGCTTCTGCTCCAGGTAATACAATCATTGAAAACTACGGCTTTACTGTTGACAATGTTGTCAATGCCGTTCGTTCTCTTTAATAGAAAAGCTTTGAAAAGCAGAAGACACATGTCTTCTGCTTTTTTTGCTAGGGTAATAATCACATTGCGAAAGCGTTATGAAGATGATATAATGAAATGGTTGTTTGACAATGGGAGTCTTCTTTTATTGAATGAATAAACAAGAATATTTTTATTGTTTATAACAAAACAATCAAGTAAAATAAAAGAGGTAATAGGTCAAGGAGGAGAAAAAGTTTATGTGGATATACATTCTCGTGGGTATCATTTGCTTGCTTCTAGGAGCAGTCGGCGGATTTTTTATCGCAAGACAATACATGATGAGCTATTTGAAAAAGAACCCACCTATCAATGAACAAATGTTGCAAGTAATGATGGCGCAAATGGGTCAAAAGCCATCTCAAAAGAAAATCAACCAAATGATGAGCGCAATGAACAAACAATCAGCCCAAGCATCAACGAAGAAAAAATCGAAGTAAAAAGCTGTTTTGATCGTTTCCAAACATTTGAGGTATTATTATAAGTAGCTATTTTAGACTAGATACTAGTGGAAAAGAAACTAAATAATACCGACGCATTTATCACATATTATTTAATTATCTATAGAAATCCTCTTTCTAATGACACGTACAAAAGTCATGGAAAGGGGTTTTTGTTATTATCGGAAACTTCCTACTAATTTTAATGATAATTAGACAAATTTATAAACCGCTGATAAGAAACGATCTTAACTTGAAATAGAAGAAGCTTTCTAAGCATAAATCAATGGAATTTAATTCATTATAAGGAATTTGTATAAGATATTAAGAAAGAACTGATCCATAAGTACGCCATAATATCGTCACATTTAGAAAATAATTATGCTCATGAAAACCTAGTACTCTTTAAAAAATAACAATGAGTAAATAACGGCTAATTTATTCAAATATAGCGCTTATGAAACAATTGATCATTCTCTTTTTTGACATTTTGAAATAAAAGTTTTACGTGTTGAATCAAAATGAACCCCCTTATTATGCGAAAACACAGTTACAAATATATCTTTTTGTAACACATGACTCCTTTTTAAAAACTTTTTTCTATATGCATGAAAGTTGCATAAAATTACATTTGGCTAAACCTAGCAGTAGAGTGGGGTATTAAAAAGAAAACGGTTAGTAGTCTATAAAGTCAGAAAATTGAGAATGTAAGGGCAACCAAGAGCGGGAAAAACCTTGCAACTCACTTCATTGAATTAATAGCTGGAATAATCAGAATTTAATATCAAGACTTACTATTCATCTGCTTGAATATTCGATTTACAAAGGCTTTACAAAATCTATAAAAAATAAAAACGTTTAAACTGTTGGTATCAAAGGGTTTAGAAGTGCTTTTGCCATGCAAAGTTACAAAGTGTGCAAGATGTAACGGAGGTCTTGTAAAGTTTCCGTAAATCCGTATACTTAGAAAAGGCTGGAAGGAATACCAGTGGAAAAATACCGAGGGGGCAACAATAAAATGAAAAAAGTTTTGATCCGAGTTTTTATTACTTTAGCACTGACAGTAGTAATGTTCGTTGGGGGAACATACGTCGCAGATGCTGCCAACACAATCTTACATGGCAAGGAAGACAAGATTCAACAAATTAATGCAGTATTAGATTCCTTAGACGGAAAACTTACTAGTAAAGTAAAACAAGTAAATGATTTAAACACACAAGTAAGTGACCTGCAAACACAAATCCAAACGTTAAAAGCGAACTACAACACTGCACAAGCAAACTACACACAATATCAACAACTATATGATGTGAAATCACAACAATATGATCGTGATATGCAACAAAAAAATGTAGAATTACAACAAAAAGATGTGCAAATTCAACAAAAAATCGCTGAAGGTCAACAACAAGTGGCTCAAATTCAAACACAGTTAAACGCCAAACAATCCGAATTAGATGCGGCTAACCAAAAATTAGGTACACTAAATCAACAAGTTTCTGATTTGACAAGCCAAAAAAATACATTGACAGCACAATTAGCGGACAAAGATAAAAATCTAAGCGACATCACTGCTAAATATGAAAAACTAAAAGCTGATGTTGACAACACTGCGTCCCATGCTGCACAAGTCCAAAACAATCATTCCAACGATTGATTTTACAGAAACCTACTTGCGTTCCTATGCAAGTAGGTTTTTTTGTGGGCAAAAACAGGATTAGAACTTGAGGGAAACTCAAGTTCTTTTTCTTTGTTTTGAAATTTTTTGAAAAATTTAATTTTTCTTATTGTAATTTTGTTTTAGATACGATAGAATAATATCGTTGCGAAAAATAAGAAGGAGGTATGGAAAATGAATTTACTACGAGGAAAAAATTCAGCAAAACATTATTATCAGCTATTATTCTGTCCATTTTCTTTCCATGCCTATGGGATGCTTTCTTAGGGAAAAAAGTGTCTTCTTATTGCATAGTATATAAAAATTGGATAAATGATATTTGATAATAATGGACTTAGGTTAATGTCCATTATTTTTTATTTGTCCAAAAAAGGAGGGAACGGGCTTGAAAATTTTTAAGGAGCTGAGTTGGTTTTTTAAGGAAAGGTGGAAACATTATTTATTAGGCGTGAGCATTTTATTCATGATTTCTCTACTCCAATTGATTCCTCCGCAAATCATCGGGATAACGATTGATGCGATTACTCAGCAGGTGATCACTTCCAAAAAATTATTTAATTGGATGCTGATCTTAGTTGTTACTGGTATTTTCACTTATCTGGGAAGGTACGTATGGCGGAACATGATCTTTGGTTCTGATAATCGTTTGCAGCGGACATTGCGACTGCGACTGTTCGAGCATTTTACAAAAATGTCGCCGTTTTTCTTTCAACGTTATCGTACGGGGGATTTAATGGCGCATGCGACGAATGATATCAATGCGATCCAACAAGTGGCGGGAGCAGGTGTGCTTCAGTTAGCGGATTCTGTATTGACCGGCAGTACAGTCATTATTACGATGGCGATCACGATCGATTGGCGACTGACGCTGATCGCGCTTCTCCCGATGCCGTTTATGGCGCTTGGGAGTTCGATGCTGGGAAGACGGATGCACGCGCGCTTTCACAAGGCGCAGGAATCTTTTTCAAGATTAAATGATAAAACGCAGGAAAGTATTTCCGGAATTAAAGTAACACGCACATTTGGTCAAGAAAAAGAGGATGTTCAGGACTTTAGCAATCAAGCGGAAGTGGTCGTGAAAAATAATGTTTCGGTTGCAAAAGTCGATGCCTTATTCGAACCGATGATTTCTGTGATCGTTGGTATCTCCTTTGTATTATCTATCATTTTTGGTTCTAAGTTTGTAGTGGATGGTTCTTTGACGATTGGACAGGTCATCGCGTTTACGAACTATTTATTCTTATTGATTTGGCCGATGTTGGCGTTTGGCTTTTTGTATAATGTCATCCAACGCGGAAGCGCTTCTTACGACAGGGTCATGCATTTGTTGAATGAAAAAGAGGATATTATTGAAGAAGAAGGGGCAATCACAACCAAGCCTTCTGGAGCGATTCAAATGAATCTGGAACGGTTCACATATCCTGATGAAAAAGAAGCTGTTTTGAAAACGATCGACTTTATACTTCCAGCTGGCGGGACGCTTGGGGTCGTTGGGAAAACAGGCGCTGGGAAGACGACATTATTGAAGCTATTGATGCGGGAATTTGATGACTACGAAGGGGAAATCAAAATTGGCGGGAGATCGATCAAACAATATTCGTTGAAAGCACTTCGAAGTTCGATCGGCTATGTTCCGCAAGATCAGTTTTTGTTTTCGACAACGATTGAAGGGAATATTCGTTTCGGGAAACCAGAGGCGTCACATGAAGAAGTAGAGCAGGTTGCTGATCTAGTGGCCGTCCATGAAGATATAGTCGGATTTGAGCAAGGTTATCAAACTGTGGTCGGGGAGCGCGGGGTTTCACTTTCCGGTGGACAAAAACAACGCTTGGCGATTGCTAGAGCTTTGATTTTAGATCCAGAACTATTGATTTTGGACGATGCGCTCTCTGCGGTCGATGCAAAAACCGAAGAGCAGATCCTGCATAATCTTAAAACGACGCGTACTGATAAAACCACGATAATCGCGGCTCACAGACTTAGTTCAGTCGAACATGCCAATGTCATTATTGTTATTGATGGTGGCCGGATCATCGAGCGCGGGACGCATTCGGAACTTATGACGGAAGACGGCTGGTATGCCGAAATGTTCCGTAATCAGCAGCTTGAACAATCTTTAGAGAAAGGGGGCGAATAAAATGGAGAAAACGGTAGAAGAGCTGGAACTGACGACGATGTCAGGAAAAGAGCATCGATATGTCATCAAACGAATGCTTAGCTACACGAAATATCATATTCCACTATTGATCGTTACCATGGTACTGGTTTTATTAGCGACAGTGGCAGATGTTTTTGCGCCGCTTGTGATCAAGACGTTTTTGGATGATCATTTAACAAAATTGGATATTTCAACAAAAATTATTTTGATTTTTAGTTTTGGCTATTTTGGTATTATTTTGGGACAATCGATCATTCGATATTTTCAATTATTCCTTTTTCAAAAAATTGCTTTTAAGATCATCAAACAGATGCGGGTCGATATTTTTTCGAAATTACAGTCGCTGGGAATGCGTTATTTCGATAAAACGCCGGCCGGAAGTATTGTTTCGCGGGTGACGAATGATACGGAAGCGGTCAAAGATATGTTTATCGATGTTCTATCTACTGCGATCCAAAGCTTCTTCATGCTGATCGGTATCTATGCGGCAATGTTTGCGCTGGATGTGACATTAGCACTTTATAGTCTGATCGTCTTCCCATTGATTTTGTTGATCATCTTTGTTTATCGGAAGTACAGTTCCAAATTTTACCGGGCACGTCGGGAGAAGCTGAGTCAGCTAAATGCCAATATCAGCGAGTCGATCTCCGGGATGTCGATCATTCAGCAGTTTAATCAAGAAAAACGGCTGACAAGTGAGTTTGAGGAGATAAATGCGGATTACTATAATGTAAGTTTAAAAAACATCAAGTTCAATGCGCTCTTACTTGGGCCTGCGATCGACCTGCTCTATGCTTTCGCAGTCGTAGTGATATTAAGCTTCTTCGGTGTTAACGCGCTTACAGGCACTGTAGCGATCGGGATGATCTATGCCTTCATATCTTACTTTGACCGCTTTTTAGAAGCAATCTATGCAGTTATGGAGCGGCTGGCGATCTATCAAGAAGCAATTACCTCGGCAGCACGGGTTTTTCGGATCATGGATGAAAAAGAAGCGGCGCCGAAACAGCTGGAAACTTCAGAAAACCGTATCAGTGCCGCTAAAATCGAGTTCCAAGATGTTTCTTTCGCCTATGACGGACGAAATGATGTCCTCAAGCATATCAGTTTTACCGCGGAACCTGGGCAGACTGTTGCCTTAGTCGGGCATACTGGTAGTGGGAAAAGTTCGATCATCAATCTAATGATGCGCTTTTATGAGTTTGAGCGTGGCGAGATTTTGATTGATGGCAAGTCGATTCGCTCCTATCCGATCGCAGAACTGCGCAAGAAAATGGGATTAGTCTTGCAGGACAGTTTTATGTTTTACGGAAATGTTAAGGACAACATCCGGCTTTACAATAAAAATATCTCTGATGAAGAAGTCGAATCAGCAGCAGAATTTGTTCAGGCGGATAAATTTATCCAAACGTTAGATGGGAAATATGATCATAAAGTGATTGAACGGGGTGCTTCGTTTTCAAGTGGACAAAGACAACTGATCTCCTTTGCTAGGACGGTGGTGACCAATCCGCAGATCTTGGTGTTAGATGAAGCGACTGCCAACATCGATACAGAAACAGAAACGCTGATTCAGACAGGACTTCAAAAAATGCGGGAAGGGCGTACAACGATCGCGATCGCGCATCGATTATCGACGATCAAAGACGCAGACCTGATTCTTGTGCTTGCAAAAGGAAGCATCATCGAAAGCGGGACACATGAGAGTCTCATTGGCGAAAAAGGTGTGTATTATTCGATGTATCAGCTGCAAAAAAGCGGAATGGATATCGAATAGCTCAATTTTGTGTTTTTCTTGAAAAACGTATATAATAAATGGCGGAATTGAATTGCATAGGGAGGAATGATTGTGTCATTACTTGTATCAATCATCATAACATTTATTTTCGGGACAGGAATCATCTTTATTCGGATGAAAGCATCGAAACGCCCGACAAATGTAAAAGGTATCCTGATTCCGCCAATTATGATGTCAACTGGCGCATTGATGTTTGTGATCCCGTATTTTTGGGTGACGACGCTTGATATTATCGAAGCGGTGGTTCTAGGATTGATTTTCTCAGTTATTTTGATCGCAACGACAAAGTTTACAGCGAAAGATAATTTTATCTATATCAAGAGAACCAAAGCATTTCCCATTATTTTGATGGCACTACTTTTGATCCGAATCTTTATCAAATACTGGATCAGTGGCAGTGTAGATGTCAGTGAATTACCAGGGATGTTTTGGATCATGGCATTTGCGATGATTGTTCCATGGCGAATTGCCATGTATTACCAATTTAAAGCAGCAGAGCGCCGACTTTTAACAACTGGAGAACTGACGAAATAATGTTGTAATCATTTAGTGAAATGTTTATAATATAATAAGTTACATCGCGAGTAACATATGAAAAATCAGCACGTGTAATGGCGAGAGTTCCCTACTGACGCGGCCAGTAAAATAGGCAGACTCCCAAGACACCGCAAACCAAGGAGGAATTTAGCAATGAAAAAATGGCTCGTAGCAGCCTTTACTCTACTATTAGCAGTAGCTTTAGTAGCGTGTGGTTCCGGCAATGATTCAAACAAGGACAAATCGAAAAGTGTTTCTAAGACAACCGTGTTAGACTACTACATGAACCTTTCTGATAAAGTCAGCGACAAAGTACATGATCTAAGCGCTTATCAAAATATGACTGGGCTAGATCCAAAACCTTCGGAAGCAGATCTTAAAAAAGCAGCTAAACCAGCTAGCGAATCTGCACAACAAGCAAGCGATGAACTGAAAAAAGAAAAAGTTCCCGCGAAGCTTGGTAAATATCAAAAAGACCTGCAAGCAGGGGTAGATCAATTAGCGGAAGGCTATGCCGATGAAGCAAAAGCATTGCAAACGCCTAAGCGCGATACTGCTGCAGCAGATAAGAAATTAGCTGAAGCTTCTTCTAAGATCGGTAGCGTTCTTGAAAAAGCTGGTCTTAGCAAATCCGATATTTTAACAGACGTACATTAATAAGAAAAACGGATATCATTTTTTGATATCCGTTTCTTTTATTTCTGCTCGTAATTTCGTAAATGTTTCCATCAATGCTTGTGACTTTTCTTCTAATATTTCTTTTTGTTCTTGTTCTGTAGATTCAAAATCGATCGCATCACCAAAACGAATGGTGATTTTTTTGCGTTTTAGCAACTCTTTCACTGTTTTTGGACCCTCATATACTGCTGGTAGCATTGGAACGCCTGCTTTATAGGCAATCGTCACAGCACCTCTTTTTAACTGGATATTACTGGTATTGCGTGTGCCGCTTGGAAAGATACCTACCACTTTCCCTGAGCGAAGCAGCTTGATTGGCGCTTTGATAGCACTTGGTCCCGGCTTTTCGCGGTTGACTGGAAAAGCTCCTAAATGGAGGAGGACCCAGCTGAACACTTTGTTCTTAAAGAGTTCTTGCTTCGCCATAAAATAAATCTGCTGCGGTGTGAGCGCACGGCCCAGATAGAGGATCTCGATCCAAGTCGAATGCGGAGAGACGACAACAAAAGGACCTTCAATGATTTTCTCTTTGTTTTGTATACGAAAATGGCCGCCGATAAGAAATAAAATGACGGCAACAACGCCTTTGGCAAATTTATAAAACAAAATCTTCACTCCCAAAATTGACTAATCTTTGTTACTATTAAGTATACTGAAAAAACACGGAATTTGCATTAAAAACTTCTAGTTTGGAATAGAAAAGAGGATGAACATGAAAGTTTTACATACAGCCGATCTGCATTTAGGGAAAATCGTTGCCGGCGTGTCGATGCTTGCGGAGCAACGTGAGGTATTGAAACAAATCACGACCATCGCGCTCGAAGAAAAAGTAGATGCTATCATCGTTGCAGGTGACCTTTATGATCGTTCGATCCCGCCTACAGACGCAGTAGAGTTATTAGATGAAGTGCTGCAGACTTGGAATGTAGAACATCGCTTTCCAATTTTAGCGATCAGTGGCAATCATGACAGTCAAGAGCGGCTTGCTTTCGGCTCGACATGGTATGAAAATAACAAGCTGTTTTTAAAGGGGAAATTGACAAATAAGATGCAGCCGATCGAGCTAGATGATACGCAATTTTGGCTTGTTCCTTATCATGAACCGGCTCAAGCAAGAGAGATTTTTCAAGATGATGCGATTCGCAGTCATGAAGATGCCATGCAGCGTGTCGTTGCGGAAATCAAGAGAAACTGGGACCCGACAAAAGCACAGGTATTGATTGGGCATGCTTTTGTTGCCGGCGGAGTTCCAAGTGATTCCGAACGTCAACTGGCGATCGGGAATGTCGACCGTGTCGCGACCCAAGTCTTTGAAGCGTTTACGTATACCGCGCTTGGTCACTTGCACCACCCACATGCAATCAAACATCCGACCATCCATTACAGCGGTTCGCCGCTCAAATATTCCTTCTCCGAGGCCGAAGATCATAAAAGCGTCCGAATCGTCGAATGGAATGCGGAAGGGCTGATCTCTGTGAACGAACGCGAATTAACACCTGTCCACGATATGCGGATATTGACAGGGACATTGAAAGCACTCACGACTCATATAGATGGTTCCCCGGAAGATTATTTACAAATTCGTTTGCTAGACGCTGGTGCGTTGATCGATCCAATTGGAAAATTACGCGCCTTTTATCCGAATATCTTGCACTTGGAACGTGTGAAGCCAAGACTTGAAAAGGCGAAAAAAGAAGCTTTTAAAGAAGTGATCCAAAAGGACGAACGTGATTTATTCCAGCAGTTCTTCCATTATACAACGGGAGAAACATTATCGGCTGATCAAAACGAGGTCTTAGAGGAAGTTATTGCCGAAGTCAGAGGAGCGGATGGAAATTGAAACCTTTAAAATTAACGATGCAGGCTTTTGGCGCATATGCGGGTAAAGAAACAATTGATTTTACGGAACTACAGCACGAACAGATTTTTATCATTTCCGGAAAAACGGGAGCAGGTAAATCGACCATTTTCGATGCGATCAGTTTTGCGATCTTTGGTAAAAACAACACCAGTGATCGGGATGGAATCTCCATGCGAAGCCATTATGCAAGTGCGGACGAACTGACAGAGGTGAGTCTTCTTTTTAAATTAGGAACACGGATCTTCCGAATCGAACGAACACCCCAACAGGAGATCACAAAAAAACGCGGTGAGGGTACACGTACCGTCAACCAAAAAGCGGTCTTATATGAAATCATGGATGGCGAAGAAAAACTGCTCGCCAGTGCGATTCGTGATGTCGATAGCAAGATCAGTGAACTCATGCAGCTGACAGTCGATCAGTTCCGCCAGATCTTGATGATCCCGCAAGGCGAATTTCGCGAACTGCTGACATCAGACAGCAAAGAAAAAGAAGCAATCTTACAGCGGCTAGCACACACCTATATTTATAAGCAAATGGAAGATAAGTTATGGGAAAAAGAGAAAAAATTGGCAGATGAGATCCAGCAAAAACGTCAAGCGGTAATATTGCTTGCAGAAAATGGATTGGATGAAAAGGCCATGCTCAGCGGGATGACGACTGAGGAAATCAGCCAGCAGTTTCAAACAGAGATCAGCCAAAAAGAAGAAGAACAGATCGAGAGCGAACTGCAGTTGAAAAAAGTGCGGAAAGAAGCAGATGAAGCTGCAGAAAAATGGACACTCGCAAAAAATATCCAAACGGATTTTCAATACTTAGAACGATATCAAGCAGAATTAGCGCAATTTGAGGCTAAACAAGAAGCAGTCGAGTCTCAAATCCACACCCTACAGCGTGCCAAACAAGCACTGCGCCTCCAATCTCAAGATGCAAACTGCATACAGCTCAAAGCAAGGCTTACAAAACGGGAACGTGAACTAGCTGAGATCGAACGCGAACTAGCCGAAGCGACCACACGTTTGCAGACGATCCGGAAAGAAAGCGACGCTATCGAAGCTAAAGCAGATTGGATCGAAGAAAGACGCAAAACGTTCTATTATTTGGAAAATCTAGAACCAAAAATCATAAAATGGGAAGCTTTAAAAACCAAGGCAGAAAACGAGCAGTTGGCAAAGTTAGCAGCAGCTTTAGAACAGAATGCGCAGCAAATCAAAGACCTGGAGCAGCAAAAAGCGGGATTTGATCGGCAAAAAGAACAGCTTGTCGATGTGGAAATAAACCAATTAAAGCGGGCAAATGAAAGTGCACAACAGGAACGTGAATTAGAAATTTGGCGTCAAAAAAAACAGCAACTTGCGGAGTTAACCGTTTACAGAGAAAAGCAAGCCGCAACGCTGGGGCAACTAGCTGCCTATGAACAGCAATTAGCACCGCTGGAAGAACAGGTGGAAGCACTAGAATCCCAGCAAAAAAATCAGCAAGCCGCCGTCTTAGCCGGTCATCTGCACGAAGGAGAAGCCTGCCCAGTATGTGGTTCCACTACGCATCCAGAGCTAGCCGTTTTCAGCAATGAAGTGGATCTGGAATTACTGGCACAAACACAAGAAGATTTACAGCATTTGCAGAGTAAAAAAGAACAATTAAAGGCGGAAAATCAACAAATAACCTGGCAAATGAGCCAATTGACACGGGAAGACCTTCCAAATGCAGAAGAAATAAACGCCAACATCGCCAGCCTTACTGAAGCCTTGCAAAAGCTTGCTTCTCAAGCCGCCGAAGCTGAGAGGATGCTACAGACCAAGCAAACACTTCACTTGGAAATAGAGAAAGCGATCGCTGCCCAGCAAGAACTAGAACAGACCATTACGAAACAGCAGCAAAGCTATGAAACGCTCAAACAGCAAAGCGAACAAATAGCCGCCGAACGAACTTTCTTAGAACAGGAAATACCAGCAGAATACCAAAATCTACAAAAGTTTCAACAAGAAAAGCAGCAGCTACAAGAACAGATCACTAGCCATGATAAACAAACAAAACAACTGCAAGAAGAACTTCACAGCATAATAGAAGAAGTTAGCCGTAAAGATGCTGCGAAAGGCAACGTGAAGCAGGATATGGCACGCACGCAGCAAGAATTGGACGAAGAACGTGCAAGTTTCAAGCAATTGCTAAAAGAACAAGAATTTGCTTCGTATGACGCTTATAAGCAAGCGTCACTTACCGATGAGGAAATGGACAAACTCGAAAAGCAGATCCAAGCTTTCCAAAATGACTTTGAAATCGCCAAATCAAGGTATCAGGATCTATCGACTAAGCTCGCAAATACAGCTTATCCGGATCTAGATCACTTAGAAGAAGTCTGGCAAGAGAAACAACAGCAACGGGAACGTTTGGAAGAGCAGACCGTTAAACTTCGTGATCGCCTGACTTTCAAGCGAGAGAACTTCCAACGTTTTGAAAAAGAAATGCACCATGTTGCCAAACAAGAGCAGAAATATGCTGAACTCGGATTCTTAGCAGATACGGCACGAGGGAAAAATGAACGTAAACTCACTTTTGAACGTTATGTGCTGGGGGCATTCCTCGACACGATCATCGAACGCGCTAATCTGCGTCTTGCAAAAATGACAGGTGGCAGATTTCAGCTCAGCCGCAAACTGGACCGTTCTAAGGGGAACGCACAAAGTGGACTCGAATTAGAAGTTTATGACGCATATACAGGTTATATGCGCCATGTACGAACGCTTTCGGGAGGCGAAAGCTTTAAAACCTCTCTTGCGCTGGCACTTTCGCTAGCAGAAGTCGTTCAAGAGATGGCTGGGGGAATCTCCTTGGAAACGATGTTTATTGATGAAGGATTTGGCACATTAGACCCTGAATCACTCGAAATGGCTGTAGAGTGCCTACTAGAAACACAAGAGAGCGGGCGCCTAGTCGGAATTATTTCCCATGTGCCGGAACTGAAAGAACGTATTCCAGTTCGGTTAGAAGTCACTGCCACTAATCACGGTAGCACGACGGAATTTATTCATATGCTTTGATAAGAAATGCTTCGTAAAATGGATGATGCTAATTGCGGTTTTTACTGCCTAAAAAAGCATTTTCCGTGATACGGAGCGTTTTTTTGCCTTATAATAGCAACTGCCTGCGAGTTGTTGTATAATGATATATTAGAGTAAGAGAGAAATAGAGGAGGAATTTCAGTGTATATTTCACTTGAAAAACAAATGATCCCATATAGTATCAAGCAAAAGGGACGGGCGCTGTTCAAAGAAAATGCGATGACTGCATTTCGCGTGCCTGAAGATTCTTCCATCTATAAAACGATGTTTACAGATCACGAAACGGTCAAAGACGATAATAACGGGAATTATCACTGCAGCTGCCAGACATTTTCTGAAAAGCAGTATTGCGAACATGTTTATGCCGTTTCTCTGCAGATAGAAGAAGAAAATCAGCAGAAAAATAAAATCAATTTTAAAAACCGTATTTTACAGCAAGAAGCCGCGACACTTTTATCTTTATTTCAAGAAAATCTATCCGCACATTATGACAGCGGGGCATCACAAAAGAAAAAGCTCCATGTCGGTTATTTTCTCCGGCTGAAAATCGAAGAGGATGGTACCAGTCTGTCACTTGAGATCAAAGTTGGGACAGAGCGTGATTATGTGGTGAAAAATATCAGTAATTTTGTTACAGCCGTTGATAAACAGCAATTAGTCAGCTTTAATAAAAATTTCACTTATGATCCTAACGAATATTACTTTTCCGAAAAAGACCAGCAGATCCTCCAGCATTTATTCCAAATCAGTAAAGTAGCTGAAATGTATGATACCGATACGATCTATTGGAGTAAGAGTTATGAGGAAGAAAAACAGTTGATCATCCCGCCGACATTCGCGACCGAGTTGTTGCAACTGTTGGACGTGCAAGATGCTTCTTTGACAGTGATGCGTGATAAAGAAGCCTTATTCAAATATAACCGTATCGTACTTGAAACGACGAAACCAGATTTTACCTTTAAATTAAATAAAGATAGCGAAGCTCACTACATTTTGGAAATGGAAGATGTTCAGCAGTCGATCTTTTTAGAAAGCTACCGTCTGCTTTTTTTGGATGGAACTTTCTACGCGCTATCTACTGAGGATTGGCAGGCGCTGCAACCGTTTATTTCTTTTCAACATATTACGAAGAATGAAATCGTACAATTCAGCGAACAGCAGCTTAGCGAAGTGATCTCTTACGTGCTTCCGAGTTTGCAAAAGAGCGGCGAACTAGAGATCGACACAGCGATTCAGGATCGTTTGGTGAAAAGACCGCTGGAAATCGAAGTGCATGTTCAGAAAGTGGAGAGACAGCACATTGTTGACATTGCTTATCACTATGGCGAGCAAAGTTTTCATCCCTTCCAAATTGAAGAGCAGTTGGAAAATCAAGCCGCGATCATCATTCGCGATGTGGAAAAAGAGACGCATTTTATGCAGATCATCGAGAATGCGCCGCTGCATATCTCTTCTAATCAGCTAGTCGTGGATGATAAAGAAGCATCTTATTACCAGTTCTATGCACGTACAGTCCCGGCTTTATCAGCGCTTGCGGATGTTTATTTGGACGAAGAATTAGAAACACTGGTAGAAAAAGATGTACTGCCGACAACGACACTCGATGTTTCGACAGAACTCAATTATTTATCGATCGCTTTTGATTTCAAAGGGATCGATCCAGCAGAAGTCCCGGATATCTTAAATGCGATCCGCGAACACAAAAAATATTATCGCTTGGAAAACGGTCATTTTATTTCGCTGGAAGAAGAGCGCTTCAAACAGATGGAACGAATCTTGACATTGATCGATATCCGTAAAAAAGATTTGACTACGGAAGTTCACGTCCCGCTTTATCGCGGACTACAGATCTATGACACGATTGCCAGTACTCCCAATGAAAATCGAAAGTTCACACGCAGTTTCAGACATTTGATTGAAGACATCACAGCATTTCAAGAGGAGATTTTCACATTGCCAACTAATATCCAAGCAGAACTGCGAGATTATCAAATCGTTGGTTTTGAATGGATGAAATCATTGGCAAAATATCAATTGGGCGGGATTTTAGCTGATGACATGGGACTTGGAAAAACCCTACAGACGATCACTTTCTTAGCATCGGAGATCGAGGGAGCGGAGGCGCTTGACCCGATCCTTATCGTTACCCCAGCATCGCTTTTATACAACTGGCAAAATGAATTTGAGAAATTCGCTCCAGCTTTAAAGGTGCAGATCATTGACGGCAACAAGCAAAATCGGGAAACGATCATCGCGAATCTAGAATCAAATGCGGTTTATTTGATTTCTTATCCTTCGCTGCGGCAGGATATCACCTCTTTCCAAGAGCATACTTTTTCTTCTGTTATCCTAGATGAATCGCAAGCAGTGAAAAATTATCATACAAAGACATCACAAGCTGTTCGGGCGCTTCATCGCTATCAAACTTTTGCACTCAGCGGGACGCCACTGGAGAATAATCTAGATGAGTTATGGACGATTTTTCAAACCCTAATGCCGGGATTTTTCCCCTCACTACGAAAATTCAAGCTGTTGGAAAACGATCAGATCGCCCGTATGATCCGTCCGTTCTTGTTAAGACGAATCAAACAAGATGTGCTTAAAGAGCTACCCGATAAGATCGAAACGAATTTATACTCTGAATTGACCGAAGAACAAAAAGTCGTCTATCTGGCATACTTAGAGCGAATCCAAACAGAACTTGCCCAGGATGATGAAACGAACCGGATGAAACTGCTAGCCGGATTGACGCGCCTTCGCCAGATATGTTGCGATCCAACTTTATTTGTCGACGGCTATCAAGGCGGTTCCGGGAAATTACTCCAACTGCTGGATACGATCCAAACAGCAAGAGAAAATGGTAAGCGGATGCTGATCTTTTCCCAATTTACAAGTATGCTCGGTATTATCCAGTCTGAGCTGAACAAAATTGGCATGGAATATTTTTATATGGACGGCCAAACACCTTCTAAAGAACGCGTGAATTTAGTCAATGCGTTCAATGAGGGCGGAAAAGATATTTTCTTGATTTCCTTGAAGGCTGGTGGAACAGGACTTAACCTGACGGGTGCGGATACCGTGATTTTATATGACTTATGGTGGAATCCGGCAGTGGAAGAACAAGCAGCCAGCCGTGCTCACCGTATTGGACAAAAAAATGTCGTACAGGTTATAAGAATGGTCGCAAAGGGTACAATAGAAGAGAGGATCTTCGACTTACAGAAGAAAAAACAAGCATTGATCGACGACATCATCCAGCCAGGCGAAAAACTCCTGAATACACTTTCCGTCGATGAATTAAAGGCCTTATTATTAGAAAATAGGAAGGAATGATCCGTATGAAACCATGGCAAGTTTACACCGTATTAGATATTCAAACCGCAAAAACCACCATTGAGAATTTGATTGCAGAAGGCTACGACAAAGAAGATATCTCGTTGCTTGTCAAATCTTCCAATGAAGAAATCAATGCGTTTATTGAAGCGGAAAATATTTCCTTGGAACATCCAGTAAATGAAAATGCGTTTGGCGTTATTTCAGGAATCTTACAATCTTTAAGCGGAGGTTTGGTTATCCCGCAAGTTTATAATCCTGATTACGGCGCTCTATATGCTGCTGGTCCATTCGCCAAATGGTTTTCCAAGACAGATGATAAGACTGTCAGAAATCTGTTAGAAGATTTTGATCTAACCGAAGAACAAATCGATTCTTTTATCCGTAATCTTGACGCCGGTAATTTACTTATATTAGCGCGATGAGCAAATGAATTAGCTGAAAATCTACCTTTGGAGGTAGATTTTTTTGTATAAGTAAAACTTATTGATTATTTCTAAAAACAATTAGTTTACTTATCAAAGATATTTAAGTAAAATAAAAGATGTACTCGCAACCGTTTCGAGAATAAGGAGGAAGCGAAAATGCCTAAATGGAAAGAAAAAGCGAAGTCATCCTTTGAATTGCATAATAAAACGTATCATTATTACCAACTAAAAAGTGTAGAAGACGAACTGAATACGAAGATCGACAAACTACCCTATTCGATTC
This sequence comes from Listeria grayi, assembly GCF_900638015.1. Taxonomy (NCBI): domain Bacteria; kingdom Bacillati; phylum Bacillota; class Bacilli; order Caryophanales; family Listeriaceae; genus Listeria; species Listeria grayi. Next base: position 1,655,218 of record NZ_LR134483.1, on the reverse strand, counting down.
GGGTATTACTGGAATCGGTCATTAGACAGTCAGACGGAAAAGTGATCCAAGATGGTCATGTCGAAAAGCTAGCGCTATGGCAGCCAAAAAAAGAAAACAAGGGGGAAGTTCCTTTCAAACCAGCGCGCGTGATCTTGCAGGACTTTACCGGAGTTCCGGCAGTCGTGGATCTGGCGTCACTGCGAAAAGCGATGGCAGATATTGGCGGCGATCCAGAAAAAATCAACCCTGAGATCCCTGTTGATCTCGTGGTCGATCACTCCGTCCAAGTAGACAGTTACGCGACGCCGGAAGCACTACAAATCAATATGAATCTGGAATTCGAGCGCAATATGGAACGCTATCAATTTTTAAATTGGGCGCAAAAAGCATTTGACAATTATCGCGCAGTCCCACCAGCAACTGGCATCGTGCATCAAGTCAATCTGGAATATCTGGCGAACGTCGTAAATGTGTTGGAAAAAGACGGGGAAGTTACAGCTTTTCCTGATACATTAGTAGGAACAGACAGCCATACGACTATGATCAATGGTCTTGGCGTACTTGGTTGGGGAGTCGGCGGAATCGAAGCCGAAGCAGGAATGCTTGGACAGCCGTCTTATTTCCCTATCCCAGAAGTCATTGGTGTCAAATTAACAGGCGTATTGCCTAACGGCGCGACAGCAACTGATTTTGCTTTGAAAGTCACCCAAGCACTGCGTGAGAAAAAAGTAGTCGGCAAATTTGTGGAATTTTACGGACCTGGTGTTTCCGAACTACCACTTGCGGACCGAGCAACAGTAGCCAACATGGCTCCGGAATATGGTGCGACCTGCGGCTTTTTCCCTGTGGATAAAGAGGCGCTTACTTACCTGCGTTTAACTGGCCGTTCTGAAGAACAGATCGATTTAGTTGAAAAATATCTAACAGCAAATGATCTATTTTTCACTCCAGATAAACCAGAGCCGTCCTATACGGATACGCTCGAAATCGTTCTATCTGATATTGAACCTAACTTAGCTGGACCAAAACGTCCACAAGATCTAATCCCGCTTTCAAAAATGAAAGAGACTTTCCAACAATCGATCGTAGCTCCAAGTGGTAACCAAGGCTTCGGTCTGGAAAAGACTGATTTAGACAAAGAAGCGGTCGTGAAATTTCATAACGGCGATGAAGCAGTAATGAAAACCGGATCGATCGCGATTGCTGCAATCACAAGCTGTACCAATACATCCAATCCTTATGTTATGCTCAGTGCCGGTTTAGTGGCTAAAAAAGCTGTAGAAAGAGGCTTAGAAGTTCCTAAATTCGTTAAAACATCATTAGCGCCGGGCTCTAAAGTCGTAACTGGCTATTTGGAGAAGGCCGGTTTACTGCCATTCTTGGAGAAACTAGGCTTTGACTTGGTTGGTTACGGTTGTACAACGTGTATCGGTAATTCCGGTCCTTTAAAAGAAGAAATCGAAACCACTATTCAAGATAACGATTTGCTGGTTTCTGCTGTATTAAGTGGGAACCGTAATTTTGAAGGAAGAATCCATGCTTTAGTAAAAGCGAACTTCCTCGCTTCACCACCGCTTGTCGTTGCCTATGCACTTGCTGGGACAACAAATATCGACTTGCAAGGTGAGGCGATCGGCTACGATCAAAATGGCGAAGCAGTTTATCTGAAAGATATTTGGCCGGCAACAGATGAAGTAAAAGCATTAGTAGAAGCAACGGTCACACCAGAACTTTTCCGTGAACAGTATGAACATGTCTTTACGGAAAATGAAACATGGAATGCGATCGAAACTACAGACGAACCGCTTTATCAATGGGATGATACTTCTACCTATATCGCTAATCCGCCATTCTTTGAAAACCTAGCGAAAGAAGCAGGTAAGGTAGAAGCATTGAATGATTTGCGTGTAATTGGAAAATTTGCTGACTCTGTCACGACGGACCATATTTCTCCAGCCGGAGCAATCGGAAAAGATACTCCCGCTGGTCAATATTTACAGTCACGCGACGTGAAGATCCGCGATTTCAACTCGTACGGTTCACGCCGAGGGCATCATGAGGTAATGATGCGCGGAACCTTTGCCAACATTCGGATCAAAAATCAGATTGCTCCTGGAACAGAAGGCGGGTATACGACTTATTGGCCGACAGAAGAAGTGATGTCAATCTATGATGCATCCAGATTATATCAGCAAACAAACACCGGGCTTGTCATTTTGACTGGCGATGATTATGGCATGGGTTCTTCCCGTGATTGGGCCGCGAAAGGTACTAATCTACTAGGGATCAAGACAGTTATCGCGAAAAGCTATGAACGTATCCATCGTTCCAATCTCGTAATGATGGGTGTCTTACCACTTCAATATCAAGCGGGAGAAGATGCCGATTCACTTGGATTGACTGGAGAGGAAACGATTCATGTCGCAATCGATGAATCTGTTCTGCCACACGATCTTGTTGCAGTAACAGCAGTAAAACCAACTGGTGAAAAAATACAGTTTCAAGTAGTTGTCCGCTTTGATTCCGAGGTGGAGATCGATTACTATCGACACGGCGGGATCTTACCTATGGTATTGCGCGGCAAGTTGAGCGAAGCCTAAATAAAAGCATGACCCAAGCTATTAATTGGCTTGGGTTTTTGCTTGCATAGCAGGAACAAACGTTCTATAATGAGAGTAAGAAATACATATTGAGAGGATGTGCCTCGCTTTGAGGACCAGAGTGCTTCTTTTAGGTATAACGATACTTGCCGGCATACTTAGTGGTTGGGCATTGATTTGGAGAGGCGTTCCTGTTCTCGCATCCATACCGATTTGGGCGCGTCTACTTTTTTGGGCAGCCTGTATCGGCATAGCCGTTTTGGAATGGAAAGGGCGCTTTATCTGGGCACTAGCAGGTTTGTTTTTCGCAGTTGTGATCAGTGTCTTATATGTTTTTGACTAATAGAGTGGAGTGAGAAAATGACAGAAGGAACGATTTGTACATGGGCACAAAACGATGAAGTAATGGAAGCTTACCACAATACCGAATGGGGATTCCCAAGTTACGATGACAACTATTTATTTGAGTTGCTTAATTTAGAAGGTGCGCAGGCAGGTCTCTCCTGGAAAATAATCTTACATCGGAGACACGCCTATCAAGAAGCTTTTTTCGGATTTGATATCGATCGCTGTGCTGCCATGACTGATGAAGAAATTACCGAGATCCTGCAAAATCCAGGGATTATCCGTAATAAACTGAAAGTAAATGGTGTACGAAAAAATGCTAAAAGTGCGCTTCGTGTACAAGCAGAGTTTGGCAGCTTAGCAAATTATTTCTGGCAGTTTACTGACAATAAGACAATCGTCAATCATCGGAAAAGCGAAAAGGAGCTCCCGGCAAAAGATGAGTTATCTGAGAAAATCAGTAAAGATCTACGAAAACGCGGCTTTACCTTCGTTGGTCCGGTCATCATTTATTCCTACTTGCAGGCGATCGGCATCATTGACGATCATGTGACGACCTGTCCTTATCATACCGATAATCGCAGCAAATAAAAAAGAGTCCATATATGGACTCTTTTTTTGTTACGTTAAAGCAACATCTCGTTTTTTGAAGATATAGAAGCTTAATCCGAGAATAATCACGGTATAGATCGCTAAGCCGACTAGTGCCTGCCAAAAATCAAGATTGCCGGGAATCTTATCTCCAATGGCATAATAATTAATGTTTAGTAGATTGAAAAATACCCACTTGATCCATTCGTATTTGCCAATCGCGATTTGTAAGATCCCTCCTAAGATATTGCTGGCAAACATCACACCTAAGCCAACACCGATCGCTAGCGCTTGCGAGCGAATTACAGATGAGAAGAAGAAGGACAAGCTTGCGTATACGATCATCAGTACAAAGGAGATCGCAATCGAGCGAAGTGCGATATCAAAAGCACTTAATGAGCCTGTGTAAGTTGCCATTGGCAGGAACGCTGATTGATGTGGCAGCATAAAGGAACAGAGGTAGCTGACGACGATCAAGATAATGAGCGTTACAAGTCCATATAATAAAGTCACGATCAATTTAGATAACAGGATCTGACTACGGGAATAAGGACGTGTCAATAACAGTTTGATCGTTCCACCTGAGAATTCCATTGCTACCATCATGCTGCTCATGATCACGACTAAAACTAAAGCTATAAAACTCATTCCACCTAAGTTAGAGAAGAAAGAAGCACTTCCGTAACCGCTAGGAACATCAGGCGTTTTGCCTGCATCCGCATATCCTTGATAATAATCGATCTCTTTTTGAAGTGTTTCGCGCTCTTCTTTACTAGAAACAGCCGTTTTTTGTTTTTTTAGTTCGGTAACAGAGTCTTTAGGAGACAATGTTTTTTCTTTATAGGCACTTGATTTACTATCAGAGAGCGATTGGTACTGTTCTTCGGAAATCGTGCTGCCGTCGCTAGATTGATAGACGATCACGCCGTTTTCTGAAGTTGTAACACCGTCTTCTGCTGAATTTCCTAACATATTGGAAAGGGAAAGGAGCAGGATAGCAGAACCAATAATAAAAACAATTAAAATTAATTGCAAAATCCATGAAGATTTACGCGCCATTAGTTTGCGCCATTCGTTATTTACTAAAGCCATCATTGTTCAGTACCCCCAGTGCTTGTTAATTCTAAGAATCGTTTCTCTAGTGAAGCCTTTATTTTCACGAATTCCAAAACATCGACATTAGCGTGGATGAGGTTGCGGACCAAGTGAACGCTTTGTTCGTGAGTCAACTCGATCTCAAACTGATTGTTTTGCTGATTGATGATCTTAATGCCGCTATCTTCAAGCAGCGAAGCAGTGATCGCCGGATTAGTCACTTCCAGCAGATAGCTGATGTGATTTTCATCCGTCAATGAAGCAATATCTTCAATATGTGTTACAATACCTTGATTGATGATCGCAAAACGTTGGGTGATCTGTTGGATCTCGCTGAGTAAATGGCTAGAGATAAGAACGGAAGTACCATTTGCCGCTAACTGCGTAATCAAATCACGAAATTCAGCCATCCCTTGTGGATCAAGTCCATTGGTCGGTTCGTCCAAAATCAAGAGGCCAGGGGAGTGGATAAGCGCCTGTGCTACACCTAGACGTTGACGCATCCCAAGGGAATAGGTCTTTACTTTTTTTCTAATAGCAGGAGTAAGCTTGACCGTTTCCACGATGCGCTTTAATTCGTCATCGGAGATTTTTTTTCGGCTCATCCTTGCAAATTGTTTCAGATTATCCCAGCCGCTCATGAACTTGTAAAATTCAGGGTTTTCAATGATCGCGCCGACATTAGAAATCGCGGATTTAAAATCTTTTTTGATATTTTTTCCAGCGATCCATACCTCTCCTTCAGACATTGAGATCAGTCCGACAATCGAGCGGATGATAGTAGTTTTTCCGGCACCGTTTGGTCCGAGAAGACCAAATACCTCGCCTTTATGTACGTCGAAGGAAATATCTTGGATAATCTTTTTCTTACCGATTTTTTTGGATATTTGCTTGACTTGTAAAATAGGTTGTTCCATAGTAGCCCTCCTTATGTAGTATGTTTTCAGTATAACAATTAATATTGGGAAAATCATCTGTCAATAGTATAAGAAAAGTATAAGTCCTAAGACGTAAAAAGGCTGGAGACGATTATTGTCCCCAGCCTTTTTACAAGTGGCACTTAGATCAAACGCCTTTATATGCTTCTTGATAGATTGCTTTTAGTTCACTTACAAGTGGTTGTTTTGGATTGGCAGTTGTACATTGATCCATGAAAGCACGATCTGCCAAAGTGTCTACCACTGCATCGAAGTCTTTTTTATCGACATTTTGTCCTTTTAGACTCATATCGATGCCAACATCTTTTCCAAGTTTGATGATCGCGTCAACTAATGATCTTACCCCTTGTTCTGTCGTTGCGGCAGGCAAACCAAGGATGCGAGCGATTTGTGCATAATCTTCGTCTGCTTTGTATGATTCGTATTTAGGGAACAACGCATGTTTTTTCGGTTTAGTTGCATTGTAGCGAATAACATGGGGCAGTAAGATCGCATTGGCACGGCCATGCGGAATATGGAATTCTGGCCCGATCTTATGCGCCAAGCTGTGATTAATACCAAGGAAAGCATTGGCAAATGCCATTCCGGCAAGGGCAGAGGCGTTATGCATGCTTTCGCGAGCATCTGGATCGGCTTTCAATACTGAGTTGCATAAGTTTTCAAAGACTAACTGTACGGCACGGATCGAAAGTCCTTTCGTATAATCGCTTGCCATTACAGAGACATAAGATTCGATCGCATGTGTCAGTACATCCATTCCGGTATCTGCAGTGATATGTGCAGGAACAGTTGTGACATATTGTGCATCTACAATAGCTACGTCAGGTGTTAATGAGTAGTCAGCTAATGGATATTTGATATTATTTTCTTTATCTGTGATAACAGCAAATGGTGTTACTTCGGAACCTGTTCCGCTGGTAGTAGGGATAGCAACGAATTTTGCTTTGTCACCTAATTTAGGATATTTGAAAGTACGTTTGCGGATATCCAAGAATTTTTGTTTTAATCCGAAGAAGGAAGCTTCTGGGTGTTCGTAGAATAACCACATACCTTTCGCTGCATCCATTGCAGAACCGCCACCAAGGGCAATGATCGTGTCGGGTTTGAAGTCGCGCATCAATTCCGCACCTTTATAAACAGTTACATCAGATGGATCTGGTTCAACATCAGCGAACACTTGATAGTCTACTTGATTGCTACGTTTTTTCAGATGTTCGATGACAACATCGACATATTTGAATTGTACCATTCCCGGGTCAGTTACGATAAAAACACGTTCGACACCTTCCATTTTTTGCAAGTATTGTGTGGAGTATTTTTCAAAGAAAATTTTAGGTGGTAATTTGAACCATTGCATATTATTTCTCCGATCAGCAATTCGTTTGACGTTTAGAAGATTCGTAGCACTAACATTTTGAGAAACAGAGTTTTTGCCGTAAGATCCACAGCCAAGCGTTAGAGAAGGAATGAAGCCGTTATAGATATCGCCGATTCCGCCTTGTGCAGAAGGTGCATTCACAATGATCCGGCAAGCTTTCATGCGAAGGCCAAATGCTTTTTGAGCGGCTTCATCTGTGGAGTGGATAACTGCCGAGTGTCCTAGACCACCGAATTCAAGCATCGCTTCTGCTAGATCGAATGCTGCTTTTTGGTCTTTTGCTTCCATAAATGCAAGTACTGGACTTAGTTTTTCATGAGATAGTGGGTAATCACTGCCTGCACCTTTGATTTCAGCAATAAGGATCTTGGTATCTTCAGGAACGCTGAAGCCAGCTTGTGCTGCGATCCAAGCAGGAGATTTACCAACAACATCCGGATTTAAAGTTCCTTTTTCAGGATTGATAACATAGCTTTCTAATTTTTTGAATTCCGCACCTTTAACGAAATAGCAGTTGTTGCGAGTAAATTCTTCTTTTACTTCTTTAACAACTTCCTTATCCACGATAACGGCTTGCTCAGAAGCACAGATCATGCCTTGGTCGAATGTTTTAGAAAGGATCAGGTCGTTGACTGCACGTTTGATTTTTGCCGTTTTATCGATGTAAGCAGGTACGTTACCAGAACCAACGCCTAGAGCTGGCTTACCAGTAGAATAAGCGGATTTGACCATTCCTGGTCCGCCTGTTGCAAGCACTAATGCAACTTTTTCGTGATTCATTAGTTGTTTGGTAGCTTCGATCGATGGTGTCTCGATCCATTGCACACAGTGTTCCGGAGCGCCTGCTTTTACAGCTGCTTCATAAACTACTCTTGCAGCTTCAGCGGAACATTTTTGAGCGCTTGGATGGAAAGCGAAAATGATCGGGTTACGTGTTTTGATAGCGATGATCGCTTTGAAAAGAGTAGTAGATGTCGGGTTAGTTACCGGTGTTACACCAGCGATAACGCCAACCGGTTCTGCGATCTCGATCACGCCGTTTTGTTTATCTTCATGGATGATGCCGACTGTTTTGTTTGTTTTGATGCTATTCCAGATGTACTCAGTAGCGAAGATGTTTTTGATACATTTGTCTTCGTAAAGACCACGTCCTGTTTCTTCAACTGCCATTTTTGCAAGTGGCATATGTTGATCAAGTCCTGCTAATGCCATTGCGTGCACGATGTTGTCGATTTGTTCTTGTGTGTAAGTATCAAATGCTTTCAACGCTTGTTGTCCATTTTCTGCTAGTTGGTCGATTGTTTGCTGTACTGCTAAAACTTCTTTTTGGTCGGTTTCTTTTACTGCCATGATAAAGTCCTCCTTATTTTTTCGGGTCATTTAATGTCCCTGTGTTACAATAAACGTCCCGATAGGTTTAAAAAAATAGGCTTTGCCTGCATGCATGATGTCATTTCTTTTGTTTACAAGCTTAGTATAAAACATCCAAAAAAGTTTGTCCACTATTTCACGTGAAAAGTTTCACAAAAATAGAAAATAAGAAAAAAGACCTATTTTAGCAGAAAATAATCGGTGTTATTGACAGAGGAGCAGAATTTTTGTATGATAGGGACAATATAAGTGACGTAGAAGAAGAGTAAGTAGTCTAGTGGCTATTTTCAGAGAGCTGATGGTTGGTGAGAATCAGTAGTAAAAGCTAGGTGAATGGGCTTCTGAGTCCTGTACTGAAAGCAGTTTGCGAGTAGGTGGCAGCGTGTATGTCTTGTCGTTATCCAAGACACCATTCAATGATTGGATGGATAAAGTGAATTGGTATTTTACCAATTAATTAAGGTGGCAACGCGGAGCTTTCGTCCTTGTTTAATTTATTTAAACATGGAGGAAGCTCCTTTTTTATAGTCTAAAACGATGAGTAGGAAGAGTAACAAAACAGATGCTGATCCAGAGAGCTTACGGGTGGTGTGAGTAAGCAAAGCGGTTTTGCGAATGGGCCTATGAGTAAGATCCTGAACGAAGAGAGTAGGGATTTTCGGCGCTCCCGTTATCGAGTGATTCCAGATATCTGGAAATAGAGATGATCAGTGTTTCTGCTGATCAACATGAGGTGGTACCGCGATAATTCGCCCTCTAAAGCTGTAAATACGGCTTTAGAGGGCTTTTTTATTTGGAAAGAAGAAAGGGGAAAAGAAAATGCGATTATATAAGAAGCTACCAGCTGATACATTGACTGCGATCGTGGTGTTCAAGCGAATCCAGGGTGAAAATAAATGTTTGCTTGAAGGAGCTGCGAAAGATGCTGATTCTGGAAGATACTCTTTGCTAGCAAGTGATCCTGTGCATGATATCCAAGTTTATCAAGACCGTTTTTTCTTTGATGGCAAAGAACAGCGCACGCAAGATCCACTTCGAGAAATCGATCGGTTGACGCTAAAAGAGGAAAAAGAAAGCGAGCTTCCCTTTGAAGCGGGAGCCATTGGTTATGTTGGTTATGATACCGTTGCTTTATATGAAAGCATCGGTACGATTCCAGAAGATGATCTCCAGATCCCGGATTGTCACTTTTTCCTCTATGAATCATTTGTTATTTTTGATCATCAAGAAGAACAATTGTTTATCGTCGAAGATAACTGCTACAGCGGCCGTTCTGAAGAAGTACTTCGTGAGGCAATGGCCTTTCGTGAAAAACAGCTAACGACACCGCTGGCGGACGAAAATACGATCACAGCAATCAAAAAAATGACTTATACCAGCAATGTTACCAAAGAGACCTATCAACAGATGGTAGAACATGCGAAACAGCATATTGAAGCGGGAGATTTCTTTCAAGTGGTTTTGTCGCAGCGTTTAGAAGCAACATTTACAGGTGATGCTTTTGACTATTACCGAAAACTGCGGCTGCTTAATCCCTCGCCTTACTTATTCTATTTAGATTTCGGCGAAACAAAGCTGATTGGGTCTTCGCCGGAGAGCTTGATAAGTAAACATGGCCGCAAGATCACGACAAATCCGATTGCCGGAACTCGAAAACGCGGTCAGACCAAAGCAGAAGATCGCGAGTTGGAGGAAAGTCTGCTGAGCGATGAAAAAGAACTGGCAGAACATCGCATGTTGGTAGATCTCGGTAGAAATGATATTGGTAAAGTGGCCAGAATCGGCACTGTTAAAGTGCCGGTCTATCTAACAATCGAGCGTTATCGCTTTCTCATGCACTTAGTATCCGTAGTGGAAGGCGAATTGAAGGAAGGTTTGACAGCACTTGACGCCTTGCGATCGACATTGCCGGCCGGAACCGTTAGCGGCGCACCAAAAATTCGGGCAATGCAGCGAATCTATGAATGGGAAAATCGCAAGCGTGGTCCTTATGCAGGAGCAATCGGTTATCTGACAAAGCACGGTGATGCTGATTTTGCGCTAGCGATCCGGACAATGGTACTTCATAAGCAAAAAGCATACGTCCAGGCTGGTGCGGGGATCGTTTATGACTCAGATCCAGAATCGGAATATCTGGAGACATTGCAAAAAGCGAAGGCACTTTTGGAGGTGGGAGAATGATCGTTTTAGTAGATAATTATGATTCTTTTACATTTAATTTAGAACAATATCTGTCTGAGTATACCAAAGTTTCCGTGATCAGAAACGATGATCCAAAGCTACTGGAAGCAATCCGACATGCCGATGGTATCGTACTCTCACCGGGACCGGGACATCCGAGCGAAGCAAATTTGCTTGAAAAAGTCATTCAGAGCTATCAGCATACGAAGCCGATCCTGGGCATTTGCCTAGGACACCAAGCGCTTGGTGAAGTAAATGGTGGAAAGGTAGCACGAGCCTCCCAGATCCGTCACGGTAAAGTTTCGATGATGCAACGAATCGCGGATCCATTGTTTGCTGACATCCCCGAAGAGTTTCCGGTCATGCGCTACCATTCGCTGATCGTGGAAAAAGCCAGTTTGCCAAAAACGCTAATATCGATGGGAACCGCGCTGGATGATGGCGAAATGATGGCGATGAAGCTCCAAGGTAAAGCCGTATATGGCTTGCAGTTCCACCCTGAATCGATCGGAAGTCCTTATGGGAAAACAATAATTCGTAATTTTGTTACGTTAGTAAAGGATGAGGTGAAAAATAATGGAAAATTTATTACAGAAAGTTTATGATCAAGAAAATTTAACTCGGCAAGAAATGAAACAATTATCAGAAGCAATTTTTAAAGGTGAAATCGCAGATGCCCAAATCGCAGCCTTTTTAATGGCTCTTAAAATCAAAGGTGAAACAACTGCGGAAATGGTCGGGATTGCCGAAGCGATGCAAAGCATGTCACTTTCGATTCCTTATACAAACGCGGATGCGATGGATAACTGCGGAACTGGCGGCGACAAATCAAACAGTTTCAATATCAGCACGACCTCTGCTTTCGTACTTGCCGCAGCAGGGATAAAAGTGGCAAAGCATGGCAATCGCAGTATTTCCAGCCGTTCTGGGAGCGCCGATGTCTGTCAGGAGCTCGGTATTGATATTGACTTAGAACCAACTGCTGTAATGGATCTATTAGATAAAACCGGCATCGCCTTTTTATTCGCACCGCATGTTCACCCCAATATGAAATATGTGATGGGTGTGAGAAAAGCACTTGCGACGCCGACGATCTTTAATTTGATCGGGCCGCTTACTAATCCGATCAAATTAAAAACTCAGCTGATGGGCATTTACCGCAGAGATTTATTGGAACAGACAGCAGTCGTACTAGGTGAGTTAGGAAGAGAACGTGCCATTGTAGTAAATGGGGCAGACTATTTAGATGAAGCAAGTCTGTCTGGTGAAAACCACTATGCATTGCTGGAAAACGGTAAAGTGACTTTGCATACGATCACGCCAGAGGATGTAGGGCTAAATCGTTATCCGCTGGAAGCGATCCGCGGGAACGGACCAATCGAGAACGCCGCAATATTACGCGATGTGCTAGCTGGGAAACCTGGCGCGCCATTAGATACTGTTTTACTAAATGCCGGTTTAGGTTTACTGGCAAATGGGAAAGTGACAACGGTGCAAGCAGGTGTCGAGTTAGCGAGGGAATTGATCCTCTCCGGAAAAGCAGAAGCAAAATTGAAGGAACTATTGCACATGCAGAAAGAGGTAATGGCAGGATGACATTTTTAGAAAAAATACTGACCGCAAAACGCGAAGAAGTGGCGGCAATGGAGCAAGAAACGCTTCAGCCTATTAGAGAGACCTATTCTTTTTATGATTATTTACAAGCACATCCGGAACGCATGCAACTGATTGGAGAGGTCAAACGTGCCTCACCTTCCAAAGGAGCAATCAAATTAGATGTGGATCCGATCGAACAAGCCCTTGCTTATGAACGTGCGGGTGTGGCAGCAATTTCCGTCCTCACTGATCCAAGTTATTTCAAAGGATCCATTGAAGATCTGCGGCAAGTTGCAAGCCGAGTAAGTATTCCTGTGTTATGTAAAGATTTTATCATTGATGAAAAGCAGATCAGCCGAGCAAATAATGCTGGTGCCACGATCATTTTGCTGATTGTGGCTGCGCTAGAGGCAAAACGGCTGGAAGAACTATACCGCTTTGCCCGGTCGATCGGATTGGAAGTACTGGTGGAAGTGCATAACGAACAGGAGTTGGAAACAGCAACTAAATTAGGCGCTACGATTATCGGTGTCAATAATCGCAATCTCCACAGTTTTGAAGTAGATATCGCGGTAAGTGAAATGTTAGCGACGAAAAGGGCTGCAAGCGGTGAAAAAGTCTGCTATATCAGCGAGTCCGGCTTTAAAACACCGGAAGATGTCGAACGAGTAAAACAAGATTATCGTGCTGTCTTAGTCGGCGAAGCATTGATGCGGGATGATCAGCCGGAGAAAGCAGCAGAACGTCTGCGGGTACTGCGATGAAAGTGAAAATTTGCGGACTTAAAAAAGCAGCGGACGTCCAAACAGTCATTGAGAATGGCGGTGATATGATCGGGTTTGTTTTTGCTCCGAGCAAACGGCAAGTTTCCATTAAACAAGCACAAGAGCTAGCGAAACAAATCCCCGCGTCAATCAAAAAAGTCGGTGTATTCGTGAACCCGACTTTAGAAGAAGTAAAGACAGCCATTACGCAAGTGCCACTCGATCTTGTTCAACTCCACGGCGAAGAATCTGAATCTTTGATCGCACAAATCGAACGACCGGTCATTAAAGCGTATAAAGCAGATGGCGATCTAGCTCGATTTGAAGAGTGGTTGCCAACAACAAAGGCTACTTATATTTTATTAGACACGCCAGGAGAACAATTTGCTGGCGGCAGCGGAAAAACATTTGATTGGAAAAAATGGCAGCATATCAAGCTGGCAAATAAAAAAATCATCATTGCAGGCGGATTGACTCCTGAGAATGTAAAGAAAGCCGAGGAAATTTTCCAGCCTTATGGAGTGGATGTTTCTTCTGGCGTAGAAACGGCGGGTGAGAAAGATCCGCAGAAAATCAAAACCTTTTTACAAAATGCTAAAGGAGTGTGAAGCACCATGTATCAAGCACCAAATCAAGATGGCTTTTACGGTGAGTTTGGTGGGAAATTTGTCCCGGAAACATTAATGAAAGCTGTAAAAGAATTAGAAAAAACATATGAGGATTCTAAACAAGACAGCGACTTTCAAAAAGAATTGAACTATTATTTAAAACAATATGTAGGCCGGGAAACACCGCTTTATTTTGCTGAACAGTTAACAAAACATAGCGGTGGAGCGAAAATCTATTTAAAACGAGAAGATCTCAATCATACCGGTGCCCATAAAATCAATAATACAGTGGGGCAAGCTTTATTAGCGCGAAAAATGGGGAAACGGAAGATCGTGGCGGAAACTGGCGCTGGTCAGCACGGCGTGGCAACTGCGACTGTAGCTGCTTTATTTAAAATGGATTGTACGATCTTTATGGGGGAAGAAGATGTCAAACGACAAGAACTGAATGTTTTCCGCATGGAGCTTTTAGGTGCGAAAGTTGTAAGTGTCAAAGCTGGGAGCCGTACGCTGAAAGATGCAGTCAATGAAGCGCTGAAATATTGGGTCGCGAATGTAGAGGATACGCATTATGTGATGGGCTCTGTTTTAGGCCCGCATCCATTTCCTGAGATCGTTCGGGATTACCAAAGTGTGATCGGTTCCGAAGCAAGGCAGCAGCATTTAGATGCGGAAGGCAAACTGCCGGATGCATTGGTAGCATGCGTTGGCGGAGGAAGCAATGCAATGGGGCTTTTTTATCCGTTCGTCAATGATAAGGATGTGGCAATGTATGGTGTGGAAGCTGCTGGACTTGGACTAGATACGGAAAAACATGCGGCTTCGCTGACGAAAGGGAGCAAAGGAATTCTGCACGGGGCATTGATGGACGTGCTTCAAGATGAAAACGGGCAGATTCAAGAAGCATTTTCGATTTCTGCTGGACTGGATTATCCCGGCATCGGACCAGAGCACAGTTATTTCAAAACGCTTGGTAGAGCTACGTACGTATCAGTTACAGATGCACAGGCAGTCGAAGCTTTTCAATTGCTTTGCAAAACAGAAGGCATTATTCCGGCACTTGAAAGTTCGCATGCGATCAGTTACGCCGTTGAACTAGCTGGTCAACTATCGCCTGAGCAATCGATCGTTGTCTGCTTATCTGGAAGAGGCGATAAAGATGTAAGTCAAATCAAAGACCGATTGGAAGGTGAACAACATGACTAAACCTCTGACAAAAGCGATTCGAGACAAACAAGCAACTGGAACTGCCGTGATCGTTCCTTATATCATGGCTGGAGACGGCGGTTTGGAAAATTTGGAAGCCAAGCTACAGTTATTAGAAGCAAGCGGGGCGACTGCGATCGAAGTCGGCGTTCCATTCTCTGATCCGGTAGCAGATGGTCCAGTGATCCAATCAGCCGGATTACGGGCCTTGCAAGACGGCGTATCTCTGCGAGCAATCCTGCAAACCTTGCAGGCCAGCCGCGTGAAGCTTCCGCTCGTTATTATGAGTTATATCAATCCGATTTTCAAATATGGCATCAAGGAATTCATCCAAGCTATTCAAACGACCCCAGTAAAAGGATTGATCGTTCCAGATCTACCTTATGAACACAGAGAGCTAATCAGTAATTTGTTGGTGGATACAGATATCGCTTTAGTACCGCTCGTTTCACTTACTAGTTCCGAAGCAAGGATGCAAGAGATCGCTTCCGAAGCAGAAGGATTTATTTATGCGGTAACAGTAAATGGCATCACTGGTCAGCGCCAAGCGTTTGCCGATACATTAGAAACACATTTTGCACAATTGAAACGTGTTAGTCCGGTTCCGGTATTAGCAGGTTTCGGAATCTCGACCCAAGCACATGTCGCACATTTCCATGCGATTTGTGATGGCGTCGTGATTGGTAGCAAGTTCGTGCAACTATTCCATGAAAACAAAGAGCAGGAAGTTCAGCAATTTCTAGAAGAGGCGACAAAATAAGTTGGAAAGGAGCAAACATTCCCTTTTTTAGGAATGCTCAGCTTGCCCGAAAACGATCATCTTCGTCGTTAAAGCCTGCGTTCCGGTGCTCACGTACACAAGTACGCTCCGCTTCGGTACTCGACTTTGCCTAGAATCTAATCATTTTCGGGCAAGCTGAAAACAGTAAAAAATGATGGAAAGTGTATTTTTCTTGAGTCTGGGCATTCCCTTTCTTAGGAATGCTTGCTTTTTCAATAGGAATTAGTGGGTATTTTTGCTATATTTTAAGTAGCGAAAAAAGCATAGAAAAGGTGACTTATGGAAAAAATATTGATTGTTGATGATGAAAAAGAACTTTCCCTGCTTTTGAAACGAATATTGGAAAAAGAGGGGCTTTCGGATATTTCTATCGCGCAAAATCTAGCAGAGGGCTATGCAAAATTTGAAGCTGAAAAGCCGGATCTTGTGTTACTGGATATCATGCTGCCAGATGGAGAAGGTTATGACCTCTGCAAAAAAATCCGCGAAACTTCCATTGTACCGATTTTATTTATGTCGGCCAAAGGAGAAGAGATCGATAAACTGCTAGGATTAGCGATCGGCGGCGATGACTACATTACGAAGCCATTTAGCCCGAAAGAGGTTGCTTACCGCGTCAAAGCGCATCTTCGCCGTGCTAATTTTACCGCCCCGCAACAAAAAGCACTACAGGTCGGCCCATTTCAGTTCAATGACAATGAAACAGAACTGCGAAAAGCAGGCGAGCCACTGGAACTGACTGCAAAAGAGATCGCATTGATGCGTGTGTTCATGCATAATCCCAACCAGATCATCAGTAAAGAAACACTCTTTGAACGGGTCTGGCAGGAAACTTTTTTAGGTGCAGATAATACATTGATGGTCCACATTCGCCGATTGCGCGAAAAAATCGAAGCTCAGCCTTCAAAACCGGAATATCTGATTACGGTGAAAGGATTAGGATATAAATTCCTAATAAGGGATATTTAAAATGAAATGGCGTTTAACAAGTCGATTTGTGCTATCCATTATTACCGTCGTGCTGATCGTTATACTCGTCAACTCGATTCTGATAGTAGGTTTTTTTATTACCCGTGCCTCTGGCTATTGGGGAAATAAGGAAGCAGAATCAGCCGAAGATTTTACAAGAGCGCTTGAAAAACATATCCAGTTAAAAGACGACAAACCTGTTCTCGATGCAAGTGGTAAGAAGAAGCTGACGGAAAGAAAAGCATGGGTCCAATTTTTGAATAAAGCCGGGCAAGAAGTAGGCAGTTACAAGAAGCCAAAAAAAGTACCGACTGCTTATGCGCCGATCGATATCGTTCAACAATATAAATATAAAGAAGTAGATGCGCAGACGACGACTTATTTTGGTCAAAAAGGATCGCTCACTTATATGGTGGGCGTGGCAGATTCGAAAAACCAACGAATCGTTTTCAACTTGAACAAAGACAGTTTATTTCTGCTTTCTAATAAGGTCTTGCTGTTTTTTCTAGTTGTTGATTTGCTGATTGCTTTATTAGTGGGCTTCTTTTTTAGTAAACGATTGGCAGCACCACTTTATAAATTGATCGAAGGAATCAGACAGCTTCAAAAACGACGGTTCAACAAACAGCTCCCGATCCCACGAGGGGTTTATGCAGAAGTATTCAATAATGTCAATGACTTAGCCGCAACACTTGATCATTATGAAAAGCAGCGCCAACAGTTAGAAGAAATGCGGGAAGATTGGATTCGCAATATTTCTCATGATCTGAAAACACCGATGGCATCGATTCGCGGCTATGCAGAATTTATCAAAGAAGATGCCGCAACGCTTAAAGTAGAAGAACTGAAAGAATATACGCAGATCATTGAGAAAAAATCGATTTATATCCAAGAACTGATCGATGATTTGAATTTAACCACAAAATTGAAAAATCCAGCACAATCGCTTACCAAGCAGTCTACTAATATGGTAAGTTTTATGCGCGAAATGGTCATTGAATTGCTGAATGACCCGAAATTTCAAGCCGCAGAACTAGAATTTATAGCTGAGGAAACAAATATTGAAACTTCGATCGATCAAAAATTGATCAAACGAGCTTTGTTAAATATTATTTACAATGCCTTGCTTCATAATAAGGAAGATGTGCAAGTGCAAGTCCAAGTGGAAAAGGCAGAATCACCATATCGGGTCAAAATTCGGATAGAAGACAATGGAAAAGGAATACCAGCTAGGGAACAGCCCTTTTTATTCGAACGCTATTATCGGGGGACCAATACAGAAAATAATTATGGAACAGGTCTAGGAATGGCGATCGCTCGCGATATTGTCCAAGCACATCAAGGCGAGATCGAACTGACCAGTGAAGAAGGAAGCGGTACGAAGTTGAATATCTACTTATAAAAACAGCCCTCCTAAAAGGGCTGTCAGCTTGGCGAAAAACGCTCATCTTCGTCGTTAAAGCCTGCGTTCCGATGCTCACGTACACAAGTACGCTCCGCTTCGGTACTCGGCTTTGCCTAGAATCTAATCATTTTTCACCAAGCTGAAAACAGTAAAATAATGATTGAAATGGTGTTTTTCTTCTTAGTTTATTAATTTAGCTGTAACCTTATCCGGCAATTCGCTTTGTTTTACTTCGTCATAAGAAGTCACGCGATCTGCTTTTTTGACATAGAGCTTCAGAAAAGCGTGGCTGCGTAATTCTTTAGAAGCAGTGAAAGTGAGCATTTTTTTGTTGCCGTTTTTATCATAGGCAGGCAACTTATAATGATATGTTTTGTACACCACTCCGCTTGCGTCTTTATCCTCCGTAATGTGATCGCTTTTGGTGATCTCTGCGTAATAAGCCTGCTTTCCTAAGCGGTTGAAGTCGACCGATAAAAGAGCCGCAGCCCCAACGACAAGAACCAGTAAGATTCCGATAATGATCCATAATGTTTTTTTCATTTAAATAGCCTCCGTTCGAATGGTTTGTTTGATGACTTTCATATAAGCGTGGACAGTTGCGAAATAATACAGAATATAGATAACTGTAAAGGCGATCATCCACAGCATGATTGGAAGGAACAACTGCACGCCTAGCAATGCGGAGAAAGCTTTTAGCGCGATTGCACTATGTGCTAGTCCAATGATCAGTGGGATAACAAAAAAGGCGGCGATCTGAGCAGCGATCGTTTTTCGTAATGCTTGGATGTTATTTCCAAGTTTGAAAAGCATCAGATATTGTTCTTTGTCTGCTTCCGCTTCTGTCAGCACTTTAAAGTAAATAATGCTGCCCATGGCAATAAGAAAAACGATGCCGAGGAAGCTACCGATAAACAGCATGACGCCGATACCTTCAAAGCTAGATTGGATATCTTCCGATTGGCTGCTAAACAGGGTTTTCGCAGTGATAAAGCTGTGCAATTTTTTAGTATCATCTGCTTTCAAAAGCGGATCTTGGATCAAACGGATGAAAGTCGTTTGATGTTTGGCTTGAAATTCCTTGAAAGCAGTATCGCTGACAATAACAGCATTGGATCCGCTGATTGCATTTAAGACTGTTTTGGTACGGAACCCTTGTAACTTGATGGTTTGGTTTTTGCTGGTAATGGTTTTATTGGTATAATCCGGCGAGAAGCGTTTGTCATAAGCACTATCCAGCATAAGGCCGTTATTTTTCGTTAGCTGGAGACGGGGCTTGTGTTGTTTGCCGGCGAGTTGATTGTAATTAGAAACAGCCATGACAGGCAAAATACGTTCATTTTCCGCATTTTGATTGATCGATTTCGCTTCAAATTTTGCTTCCACCACTGGGATGATCATGTCATAGGTCGGATGTTTTAAAATAGCATCGGCGTGTTTGTTGAGAGCGGCGTTTGCTGTGAACATCAGCGTATTTGGATCTGCTTTTTTTACAGAACTGGTCGTATTATAGTAAATGCCGAAAATCGCGCCGCCTGCTGTGATCGTCGTTGCACTTAGAACAGCGATTATTGTAAGGATCCTTGCATTGGCGCGGATACGGTAGGCCAATTGGGAGATCGTGATGAGTCGCAGATTTTTCCACAATAAAGCCGGTGCTTTTTTCATATAAATAAAGAAATAGCCGACTAAGCTGTGGAAAAGAAGAAATGTGCCAGCGATCACGAGCACTAAAATCAGTAACGGCGTGGTCAACATGCCGAATAATTCCCACCATTTTGAGGTCAAGATATTCTCTAACGCTAGATAATACCCTGCCGCGATCGATAGGATGGCAATCAGTGCCAACCACAAGGAAGGCTTTGGTATCGACTCGCCTTTTCCCTCTGCATGGAAAAGATCAATCAGTTTAAAGCGATAGATCAGGCGGTAGCCTTGCAAAGAAGTAATGAAAAATAGCAGAAAGAAAACAAGTGCTGTCTGCAAGACCGCAGTTAGTGAAAAGGTAAAACTGACCGTTTCCGAACTATGGATAAAAACGAGCAGTAGCATTGCAAATCCTTTGGAGAACAAGAAGCCAAGTGCGGTTCCGATAATTAAGGCGATCAGACCAATCAATAAGTTTTCAAAAAATAGCATTTTACCGATCTGGCGCTTTCTTAGCCCGAGTAACGCATATAGCGCCACCTCTTTCTTACGCTTTTTCAAGAAAAAAGAATTAGAATAGAAGATAAAGATCGCTACAAAAATCAGTAAAATAACAGAAGCTCCGCCCATCAAGGCACTTACTTTCGTGGAAGTTGTCATTTTTTGAGCTACGCTGTCGCTGTATTTCAACGCAACAAAAGTAAAATAAATGGCAATGCTCACTACCATCGAAAGCATATAAAGGAAGTATTGCGAAAAATTACGGCTGACATTCCGTTTCGCAAGCGTAAAGAGAGTCATTTCTGCTCGCCTCCCATTTGTGCGATCGTTTCAAGAATTTCTTGATAAAAGGTTTCTCGGCGCTGTGAACCGCGAAGTAGCTCATGTGATAATTCGCCATCACTAATAATAAGGATACGACTGCAGAAACTCGCTGCAAATGCATCATGCGTAACCATCATGATCGTCGCGTCTTGTTCTTGATTTAGTTGGAACAAGCTGTTCAATAGGTTAGTTGCAGATTTGGAATCAAGCGCTCCCGTTGGTTCATCTGCGAAAATCAGCGATGGCTTCGTAATGATCGCCCGCGCAACAGCTGTACGCTGTTTTTGCCCGCCGGAGATCTGATAGGGGTATTTATCCTTCAGCGCAGCAATCCCCAGTAGCTCCAAAATCGCATCTAAACGTTCTTGGATAGCAGCTGCCGGAACCTTTGCAATCGCAAGGGGAAGGAGGATATTCTCCTGAACGGTCAGGGAATCCAGCAAATTGTAGTCTTGAAAAATAAATCCTAGATGATCGCGCCGAAAGTCGGCTAATTCACTTTCTTTCAATGTTTGGATATCTTTTTGATTTAGCGTTATCGTACCGCTAGTTGCATGATCGATCGTTGCTAAAATATGAAGTAGTGTCGATTTCCCAGCACCGCTAGGCCCCATTATTCCAACGAATTCACCTTCTTGGATGGTAAAAGAAATGTCTTTCAGCGCTCGAAATTGATTATCGCCTTTACCGTATACTTTATTTAACTGTTCAACCTCTAATAAATGCTTCATTTTTATGACCACCTTGTCTTTGATAACCTAAGTATAGTGGGGCAACCTTACGTGATTGTTGTTCCAACCTTACATAAAGCTTACTTTTAAAAAAGGATTAAAGTCGCTTTTTCTAAGAAAATGCTATATGATAAAATCTAGTAGACACACGGGTAAAAATATTTGTGATAAAATGCGCACAAACAGAATGGAAACAGCATAAGAAATGAAAAAGATGCTTTTTTTTTAGAAGATAAAATGGTAAAGTATTTAAGATAGATTATTTTTTGGTAAAGGAAGTTAAAACATGGGTTCAAAACTGCTACGAGGCACGTTTATATTAACGCTAGGTACACTGATTTCAAAAGTACTCGGCATCGTGTATGTCATTCCTTTTTATTGGATTATCGGAGGCGATAAACCGGCATTATTATATAATTTCGGGTATGTACCGTATCAACTTTTTTTAAGTGTCGCTACAGCAGGGATTCCGCTAGCAGTCGCGAAATATATTGCGAAATACAATGCAATGGAAGAGTATATGATAGGTAGAAGATTGTTCCGAACGGGGATCTATTTAATGATCGTTTCGGGGATCGTGTGCTTCTTGGCGATGTACGGGCTGGCGCCAACGCTAGCAAGGATGCAGCAGCTAAAAGGCGGCTACAGCTTGCAAGATGGTATCCAAGTTATTCGTGCAGTGAGCTTTGCCTTGCTTATCATTCCTGTAATGAGTTTACTCAGAGGATTCTTTCAAGGATATAATTCCATGGGACCGTCAGCGGTCTCACAAGTATTGGAACAAGTGGCTCGGATCGTTTTCCTATTAGTTGGTACATTTATCGTCATGTATGTGATGGACGGTGGTGTGGTAAATGCAGTCAGTGTCGCAACTTTCTCCGCATTTATAGGGGCTTTTGCCAGTTTGATCTTGTTGATCTTTTACTTTGTGAAACGAAAGCCTGGCTTAGACAGGACATTATTAGAAGACCGCGGGGAAGTACATATCTCGATACCGCGACTATATAAAGACATTATTTTATCAGCTATTCCTTTTATCATTGTGGGTTCCGCAACATCTCTTTATCAATTGATCGACCAGTTTACACTAGGTCAAGTACTGGAGTATATCGGTGTTAGCGAAAAATTGGTAAATACGTATGTCGCGATCATCAACTTTGATGCACAAAAATTGATCATGATACCTGGAACACTTGCGATCGCCTTTTCTATGGCGTTAGTACCGCTTGTAACTGGGGCATATGTTCGAAAACAATATGATTATGTGAAGCGACAATTGAATGATGTTTTTCAGATTCTCCTTTTTCTAACTATTCCAGCTTGCTTCGGCATCGCTTTACTAGCACGACCATTATTTACTGTGTTCTTCAATGCAAGCGACAATGGAACAGAGCTGCTACAATTTTTCGCACCATTTGCCATTTTATTCTCCCTGTTCGCGGTAACAGCAGCAGTGTTGCAAGGCATCGATGAACAGCGCTTTACTGTATTAGGGCTGTTAGTAGGGCTATTAACAAAATCAGTGCTACAAATGCCGCTGATCATGTTATTTGAAGCGAAAGGCTCGATCTTGGCAACGGGCTTAGGTTATCTCGTGTCTTGTATCTTCATGCTGGTGATTATCAAAAAATATGTCCAGTTTTCCTTTAAGCAGACATTTCGGCGGACGGTCTTGTTTATCATGATGACGCTTGTGATGTCGGTCGTGGTAAAAGCCGTTTATTACCTCGCGTCTCTCGGAATTAGCCCGGATCATAAGCTTTCCGCATTCTTGATCTGTGTGATCTGTGGTGTCGCAGGAGCGGCTGTTTATGGCTATATCTCGATGCGCCTTCATTTAGTAGACAAGTTATTCGGACCGCGTGGCACACGAGTACGGGAAAAATTAGGAATCAAATAAAAGCAAAGCACTTCTCATGGGAGGTGCTTTATTTCTTAATAAGAGGTGTAAAAGCATGCAAAATAAACGCTATATCGCATATGGAATCAGCGGAGCCGCTTTTCTGATATTTGGTATCTTTCTGATCAGTGTCTTGACGCATGCGACTTGGATCAGCGGCTATGATAGATTTGGGAACGAGTTATTGCGGCACGGTTTCACAAAACAACGGATCGATATAGTCGCTTTTTGGACGAATATTGGTGGGGTGACATTTATCACTTGGCTGACGATTATTGCGGTGGCTGTATTTATTCTGGCAAAACACTATACGATCGGTATTTGGTTCGGATTGACTGTCTTGATCGGAGCGGCAGTCATTCCGTCTATCTTAAAACATACGATCCAGCGTCCCCGTCCAGCTTATAAATTGATCCCCGAAGGTGGCTATAGTTTTCCGAGCGGTCATTCTTCTGGTTCAACGATTTTTTATGGAATGTTATTGGTTTGTTTGTTGCTGTTTATCCGCAAGCAGTGGATCAGATGGACGATATTGCTAGGCGGGATCATACTCATCCTTTTGATAATGGCTAGCCGCGTTTATCTTGGTGTCCATTATTTTTCAGATATCACCGCAGGTTTTCTGTTCGGCATTGGCATCGTTATTTTATCAAGCAGCCTTCTGCACTGGTTTCGCGAAAAAAAACCGCATTTCTTTAAAAGTTCATAAAAAAGACACAGCTTTTGGGAATGAAATTCGGTATACTGATAAGTAAGGTGAAGCAACAAGAGAGGTGGCAGAATGAAGGGTGTTATGAAAACAGTAGCACGTTACAGTGCAGTTCTTCTTTGTATACTAGTATTGGTCAGCCTTGTTCCAGAAATATATCGTGCTACCAAAAAAGAAGTTGTTTGTAAAAAAATAAATTACACGGGAATAGTGGACAAACGGGCAAAAATATATACAGAGATCGGCGGAAGCTGTGAAGAAAAACGGGCTGAAAAAGGTACGCCATTGATCGTTCGCGAGGAGCGGGCAACTGCCGATAATCGAATTTGGGTATTGGCTTATACCTCCGATGATTCGCGGATCGGGTGGATCGAAAGAGAAAATATAAAAAAAGCACGTGGCGATTAGCGTCACGTGCTTTTTTGCTTAAAGTTGTTCTTCCATTTCACTGAAAATCTTCAAATAGGTCGGAATACTGGCCGCGATCTCAGTTGGCAGAACAACATATCTTTTTTTTGCTAAAATTTCACCGATATAGCTATGCAGAAAAACCGCAGCCAGCACACCATGTGCGAATTTTTCGGTTTGACCGATCATACCGGCAATCATACCGGCCAATGTGTCACCCATTCCGCCGGTAGCCATTGCTGGTGTGCCGTAAATATTCTGCCAAACACCGCCATCAGGGGTATATACGGTCGTTCGATTGCTTTTTAAGACCACGATCCCGCCAAGTTCTTCTGCCCGACCCACATTCGAATCTTCGTTTGTTAGAGTCTGCAGATATTCCCACTCGCCTAAATGCGGAGTGAAAATCAAAGCGGCTTTCGTTTTTGTAGGCTGTTTGCTGTATAAAAACAGTGCATCGCCATCCAAGATCACTTTCTGCTCTTCTCCAGCAGTTTGCAGAGTCAGCGTCAATAATTCATTTGCAAGTTCATTTCGATCAAGGCCAGGACCAATCAAAATGACATCAAAAGTGGGGATCAGTTCGCGCAAGGAATCTAATTCTTGATGATCCAAAAACATGCATTCAGGAAGTCGCGAATGAAGTGCCGGCCGATTGACAGCATCTGTTGCAACTGTCACGAGACCTGCTCCGCTCTTCACGCAGGCTTCTGCAGCCATGATCGCTGCACCGCCGTATCGTTTGCTGCCGGCAATGATGAGGACTTTCCCATAATCTCCTTTATAAGAATCATCTGCGCGCTGCGGTACCCACGTACAAATGGCTTTTGGCGTTATTTTTTTCATTTTCATTCCCTCCAAGTTTTGACCCTATCGTTGTATTTTACCCCTTATCACGCTAAAATAAAAGGTGCAGAAAGTATTTTATTAGAAGCTTAAAAGGAGTTGCTAAAATGAAACCAGTTATTCCAGCTGTAAAAGCAGTGATCGTCAAAGACGGAAAATTTTTAGTGCTAAGAAAACAAGGCATGACCGAAGAGATATATGAACTACCTGGCGGGAAAATGAATTTCGGTGAAACTCATGGCGAAGCCCTTTTCCGTGAGGTTTATGAAGAAACCAAACTGCAAGTCCAGCCGTTTATTCTTTACGATACATTTGAAAACTTTCAACCTGATTACCAGATCACAGGTGTCATTTATCTAGTTGAAATGCCAGCCGATCAAACCATCATTTTGTCAGATGAACATCGCGATTATCAATTTTTACCATTAGAAAAAGAAAGTTTGGCTGTGATCGATCTCGTCTTTTCCAGCCGAATGGAAAGATGGGATTTTGAAGCAATCAAAAGTTTTATGAAAAAATAAGGATTAAGACTTTCAAGGAGCAGTAAAAGAGTTTACAATAGAAATGTCTATATATTAGGAAGGAATGATAATATGAGTACGATTGATTGGCAAAAAGAAGTAGAATCCCGCAAAGAGGCATTCTTAGAAGATCTAAAAGGATTACTTCGAATTCCGAGTGTGCGCGACGATAGCAAGAAAACGGACGATGCACCATTTGGTCCTGATGTAAAGCGCGCGCTTGATTATATGCTTGAACTTGGCGATAAAGATGGTTTTACAACCAAAGAAGTAGGGCATGTAGCAGGGCATGTAGAATATGGCGATGGCGAAGAAATCGTCGGCGTACTCGGACATGTGGATGTCGTACCAGTTGGTGACGGCTGGAGCAACGATCCTTTTGAACCAGTTTTGAAAGATGGTAAATTGTATGCACGTGGTGTGGCAGACGATAAAGGACCAACGATCGCTGGCTATTATGCGCTGAAAATAATTAAAGAACTAGGATTGCCGATTTCCCGGCGCATCCGTGTAATCATTGGTTCTGATGAAGAAAGCGGTATGAGCTGTGTAGAACGTTATTTCGAAACAGAACCACAGCCAACATTAGGATTCGTTCCTGATGCTGAATTCCCGATCATCCATGCGGAAAAAGGGATCTCTGAATTAGACGTTGCTTTCCAAACAGGCGAACAAACCGATGACGCCGATTTTCGTTTAGTAAGTCTTGCATCTGGAGCTCGCTACAATATGGTTCCTGATCATGCTGATGCGGTTTTATCCGATGTAAAAGATAACGAAGCACTTAATAAAGCTTTTCGTACATTCTTAGCTGATCATGATGTTGAGGGAATGATCGCCAATAATGAAGATACAGTGACGATCTCAGTTGTCGGAAAATCAGCACATGCAATGGAGCCAAACAATGGTATCAATGCAGGCCTTCATCTAGTTGCCTTTTTAGGGCAATTCAAACTTTCCGGAGCTGCGGCAAACTTTGTTGCTTTTGGACGCGATTACTTATTTGGTGATTCCCGCGCTGTAAAACTAGGAATCAGTTTTGAAGATGAAGAAAGTGGAGAATTGACGATGAATGTCGGCATCATCCGCTTCACACCGGAAGATGGCGGGAAATACGGCTTGAACTTCCGTTACCCTGTAACAGCAAAAATGGACGATCTTAAAGATAAAATGGAAACTGTGGTGCTTGAATACAGTGGTTCATACTCGCATTATGATGATTCGGAACCATTGTTCGTCCCTAAAGATCATCCGCTTATCAAAACGCTTCAAGAAGTTTATACGAAGCAAACTGGCGAAGAAGCAAACTTGCTTGCGATCGGCGGCGGTACGTATGCACGTCATTTAGAAACAGGTGTCGCATTCGGCGCATTGTTCCCAGGACGCGAAGATACGATGCACCAAAAAGATGAATTCAGCTATTTGGAAGATTTGCTTAAAGCGACTGCGATTTATGCAGAAGCGCTTTACAAATTAGCCGAATAAGCGGTATAATTGTTCAAACTAAACTGCTGCAATAATTTAACGTATTGCAGCGGTTTTTATTAAAGGAAGACAAGCTGTTAAGGAGTGAGAAGTAGTGAAAGTATTAGTAAATGACAAATTAGTTGATCGATCAAAGGCTGCTGTGGATATTGAAGATCGCGGTTATCAATTTGGCGACGGTGTTTATGAAGTAATTCGGCTTTATAATAAAAAATTCTTTACATTTGAAGAGCACATCGACCGTTTATTTGCGAGTGCAGCGAAAATCGAACTAGGAATTCCTTATTCTAAAGAAAAATTGCGGGAACTTTTAGAAAATTTGGTAAAAGAAAATGATATCGACACAGGGAATGTTTATCTACAAGTATCTCGAGGCGTGCAACAACCCCGCAACCATATCATTCCAGATGACCTTGCCTTAGTGGGCATCTTGACAGCTTCGGCACAAGAAGTGCCACGCAATCCTCATTTATTCGAAGATGGTGGAACGGCGATCATAGAACCAGATACAAGATGGCTGCATTGTGATATCAAAAGTATCAGTTTGCTGGGAAATGTACTGGCTAAAAATCGGGCGCATCGTGCTGGTGCAATGGAAGCGATTTTGCATCGCGATGGCGAAGTTACCGAATGCTCGGCTTCCAATGTATATATGATCAAAGACGGCGAAGTGTTCACGCATCCTGCTGACAATTTGATTTTGAACGGGATCACGCGTCAAGGCATTTTAAAAGCGATTCGTGCAAATGGTATTCCAGTGAAGGAAGAAGCTTTTACTATCGAAGACTTGAAAGAAGCAGATGAAGTGTTTATTTCCAGCGTTACGCTAGAAGTAACGCCAATTACAGCAATCGACGGCGTTCCGGTCGGCGAAGGAAAACGCGGTGCTATTACTGCGAAAATCCATGAACATTTTGTAGACTTGATCGTGGAACAATGCGGCGAACTAGAGACAGTTCCTGAACAATAAAATAGGAAGAGCCCACTGGATTTTTTCAGCGGGTTTTTTCTTTTTCCGTAAGCAATGTAGTGTCGCGCAAGTCGATCTTGAAAATTGCAGGATAAATAATCGTTATCAGTAAAATACAAATACCAGCAATAATAAAAATAATAAAGCTAGCATAAAAATCGAATAGCACCGAGAACAATAAGATCCCAAGCGGAGCCAAGAGCTGACCACCGGTATTCAATAGATGGAACGTTCGTCCCTGAAGCTGGATGGGGATCTCTTTTGTCATCCAGATCGTCAGTGGCACATTTGTCCAGGTAATAACAGCTCCAATCAAGAAATTAAAACTGCTGATCAGGAGGATCGCGTAGAAACGATCGAGCTGAAAACTTAAAAAGACCCCTAATAAAATAAATAACAGCCCAAACATATTGAGCATCCACCAAGTGCTTAGCAGCGGGTGTTTGATCGCTTTCCTAATGGATAATACGAGACCAGCTAATATCATGCCAATCGAAAGAATCGCTTCTGTGATCCCATAAATATGAGTGGGGAAATGGAGAACATTGATCTGCACAAAGGGAATACCGACATTGATCGCACCAAACAAAAAGTTGATCATCATCGAGAAGAATAAGGTGAAGATCAATTTTTTACTTTTGCCGACAAAGGACAATCCTTTTTTGAACATCAATAAAATCCCTTCCGGCGGTTTATCTGTGGAAGCAGCATCAATAAACTGAAAATTGATCCAGTAAATCGCAAGGACAGCGATTATTTCCAAACCGATTTCAATCAATACGAAACTGTATAGCGGAATAAGATTTACAAACATGACTCCCAGCAGGGGCGAGAGAATCATGATAAACGCACTCAACATCTGTTGAAAGGATTTTAATTTTTGAATGTGTTCTTCTATAACCATAGTAATGATCGCGGCGGTAAAACCGGTGGTTAAAAATTGATCAGATATTTTTAAGAAAATAAGTAATACATATGTATAAATAAGGTTATCAAAGCCTTGAAAGTAAATAAGTATGCTGTAAACTGCTAGGCTGCCAATGCTCAAAAACTGGGCTGCGATCAACACTTTCTTTTTGTCGAATTTATCAATCATACTGCCTGTGAAAGGAAGTAACAACAACGCGACTAAGGGACCAATCACTTGCGAGATCCCAAATTGAATCGCTGAATCGGTACTTTTTAAGATCAATAGGCCGATTATAAAGGTCAAGATACTACTTCCCAAATTTCCTGTCAGCATGCTTAACAAAAATTTGAAAACTTGCTGCTGAGATTGCTTCGCGTGATCTTCCATAATAGTACCCGTCCCTTTCAGTGTTGTGTCAAGAATGTTCAGATATTTATTAGTATAGCGTATTTTAAAATCGGGAACAAATTAAATTTAGTTGTTTTTTAATTCATATGTAAATTTTTACATAAAATATAAACGCACTATTTTCAATGATGAACGCGTTTACACTTAGAAATGTAGTTTTCAAAGTCATTGACAATTCGTTTTAACGGTGTATAATTTCTATTGGTTAACAGTTCGTATACGAACTGTTTATAGGCGAACAGTTCGGAGGAGAATTAAAATGGAGGATCAATTTATTCGTGACATTATTTTCTCGTTTCGGGAAGTTCAGAAGAAAACACAGCATTTTTTTGCGGAAGAAGCAAGCAAACGAGACATCACTACCACGCAGCTAATGGCACTGAATTTTTTGAAGCGGGAACCTAGTTTGACGCTTGGGGAACTGGCTGATCGGATGAAATTAGGAAAAAGTACAGTTTCTGGGGTAGTCGATCGATTGGTAAGAGCAGAATTTTTAAAACGGTCGCGCGATGCGACTAACCGCCGCTGCTTAAACTTGGAGCTTACGGAAATAGGGGAGGAAAAGGCCGCTGTTACGTATGATCTGTTTTTTAAACGGTTGAAGCCAATTGAGGAAATTGATGCAGCGGAATTAGAAAGTATGTTAGAAACTCACCGTAAGATTATCGCGATATTAGAAAGAGAGGCATCTGCAAATTGAATAGTAATATAGTAGAATCACCAAAACAGAGAAATGGTATATTGATTGTTATGCTGATGGGCGCTTTTGTAACAATTTTAAATCAAACGCTCATGAACGTAGCCTTACCAAGTATTATGAATGAATTTAAAATCACTGCCAGCCAAGGTCAATGGCTTTCTACTGGTTTTATGCTTGTTAACGGGGTTATGATCCCAATGACGGCATTTTTGATCGAGCGCTTTACGACAAGACAGCTGTACTTGTTTGCCATGATTGCATTTGCGATCGGGACAACGATCGGCGGTTTTGCTACTAGCTATCCGATCTTGATCGTCGGCCGAATGGTACAAGCAGTTGGTGCCGGTGTAGTTATGCCGCTTTTGACCGTCGTTATCTTAAATTTATTCCCACCAAACCGCCGAGGAAAAGCAATGGGGTTGATCGGACTGGCGATGAACTTTGCGCCAGCCATTGGACCGACCTTGTCCGGTTGGATCGTTGAACAGTTTGATTGGCGGAATCTCTTTTTCATTATTATCCCATTTGCACTTTTAGATGTGATAGTTGCCGCATTTTTACTTAAAAATGTTGGGAAACGTACTTTCCCTAAATTGGATGTGCTCGGTGTCATTATGTCGACGATCGGATTCGGAAGCTTGCTGCTAGGCTTCAGTAATGCCGGAGATCATGACTGGTTAACACTGAAAGTATTCGGATTTATTCTAATTGGATTGATCGTGTTGTTCATTTTTGTACTCTATCAAAATTGGGCACGAACTCCTTTGCTCAACTTCAAAGTTTTCAAGAGTTCGACATTTACTTTCACATCGATCATCAGCTTCTTCGTTATTATGGGATTATTCGGCGGCATGCTGCTATTGCCGATTTTCCTACAATCTGTCCGCGGATTCTCACCGCTTGATTCTGGACTCGTCTTACTTCCCGGAGCAGTCATGATGGCGGCATTGTCGCCGATTACTGGGATCATGTTTGACCGATACGGCGCGAAATACTTGACGATCATTGGCTTAACGATCATGACAGTTGCGACGTTTATGTTTACGAATCTGAGCGAAAGCACGACATTGACGTATATCACTATCGTCCAAGCTGTTCGTTCACTAGGAATGGCGATGGTACTGATGCCGCTTCAAACTGCCGCACTCAATGCATTGCCGCTTCAACTGGCGTCACATGGTTCCGCGATGTACAACACACTAAGACAAGTAGCCGGATCGATCGGTACGGCATTCTTGATTACCGTTATGTCGAAAAGCGCGAGCCACTTTGGTAAAAACTTGGGGGCGAGCGATGTGGTCGGTAAAACAAAACAAGAAATCGCCAACCATGTGCTGATCCACGGAATCGAAACAGCCTTCTTAGTGGCTGCGATCATCTCGTTGGTTGCCGTTATTTTATCTCTATTCATCAAAAATACCACCCGCGATCCAATCGTCACGAAAACAACAGCAGCTACAAAAGATACGCAAGAAACAGCTTGATAGAAATACATCCTCTTTTACTAGGGGATGTATTTTTTTATAAATTCGGTAACAAAAAAGAAATAAATTTCTCCTGAATAATGACTTGCTCGCATTGCTGCTTTAGTTTAAAATGGTTTGCTGAAAAACCCGAACGTATGTTGACTTGACGCATAATCGCAAGAGAAGTAAAATCATGAATAGTAGTCCTTTTGCAGCTGTGAGAAAACAGAAAAGGCAAAATCAAAAGGTGTGTATGGCAATGAAAGATTATTTCTTTGGGAGAGAATATGAAATAAGTTCTGCTGGTGGCGAGACTGGTCAGGCTTTTATGGTGTCCAATGAAGACGAAAAATTCTTTTTGAAAAGAAATTCTTCGCCTTTTTTAGCTGCGCTCTCTGTAGAAAATATCGTTCCGAAATTAATGTGGACAAGAAGGGTAGAAAATGGCGATGTATTGACTGCCCAAAAATGGATCAATTGTTATATCCTTTCTGAAGCCGATATGCAAGAAGCTCGCGTTGCAAAACTTCTTGCCAAAATCCATCATTCTGAGCCTTTAAAAAACATGCTTGCTAGAATCGATCAACGCTTTTACAACGCTTCTTCGATTTTGGACGAAATCAAAGAAAAAAGTGACTTCTATCCCGAACAGCCGCTTTTCAATCGATCGCTTGCTTATTTAGAAGAAAATATCGGAGCAGTGGAAGATGATAAGCTAGTCGTTTGTCACGGTGATGTCAATCATAAAAATTGGATCGTTTCCGAAGAAGATGATTTGTACCTCGTTGATTGGGATGAAGCCAAGCTTGCCGATCCGGCAATCGATATCGGAGTTCTATTATATCAATACATCCCACGCGAAAAATGGGATGAATGGCTTCATGTATATGGCACAAACTACTCCAAACAGCTCCACCTGAAGTTGAAATGGTACACGACGGCGGGTCTGCTTCATCGCTTGATGCAAGTAGCCAGCTCGGATACATTGCACGAGGCAAAAAAATTATTACAAAAAGTAATGGAAGATAATGAGGTGTAACGAAACATGCGCGCAAAACACAAACCTTGGGCAAAAGACAAACTGCTTGCCCACCCAGAGGTCTGTATCGCCGATCCCGAAACCTATAAAGGGAAATGGAATACACTATTTGGAAATGACCATCCGATCCATATTGAGATTGGTTCAGGGAAGGGGAGCTTCGTCAGTGGAATGGCGAAACAGAACCCGGAGATCAATTATATTGGCATCGAAATCGTAGAGAGCATCATTATTTCTGCACTAGACAAAGTGCTGGAAGCAGAAGTAGATAATGTTCGCTTACTATCTGTAGATGCTGCTTATTTGACGGATTATTTCGAGGATGCAGAAATTGCGCGGGTCTACTTGAATTTTTCTGATCCGTGGCCTAAAAAGCGCCATGCGAAACGACGGTTGACGTATCCGCAATTTTTAGACAGTTATAAGCAAATTTTAAAGCCGGATGGCGACATTCATTTTAAAACAGATAACCGCGGATTGTTTGAATATTCGCTTGTGACCTTTTCCGAATATCCTTTGCAGCTGACTTATTTGTCGCTCGATCTGCATAAAAGCGACTTTGAAGGAAATATCATGACAGAGTATGAAGCGAAATTCTCGGAAAAAGGCTTCCCGATTTATCGGCTCGAAGCAAAATTTGAGTAACAAATAAAAAAGAAGCCGCCGAAAGCTTCTTTTTTTAATGGAGAAAGGGTGCGTAAAATGGATTCGATAAAAATTGGTGATATCACAATTTACTGGCTACGGGGCGGAAAAACAAATTTTGACGGCGGAGCGATGTTTGGCGTCGTGCCAAAACCATTATGGCAGAAAAAATACCAAGCAAATGAGAAAAATCAGATCCTTAACTACACGGACCCGATGTTTTTTGAATACCAAGGGAAAAATTACTTGATTGATAGCGGACTTGGCAACGATCGTTTGACGGCAAAACAAAAACGAAATTATGGTGTGGAAGAAGAATCATTTGTGCTTGAAGATCTAGCGAAACTTGGTATCCAACCAGAAGCAATCGATGTTGTATTGATGACGCACCTCCATTTTGATCATGTACTTGGTCTGACAGGTAAAGCGGCAGGGGAGGGCTACTATTCCGTCTTTCCGAATGCAACGATCATTGTGAACGACATCGAATGGGAAGAGATGCAACACCCGAATATTCGCTCCAAGGCAACCTACTGGAAAGAAAATTACGAAGCGATCCAGTCGCAAATACAGACGTATCATGACCGTTTCCGTTGTAATGATGCTGTGACGATGGAGCATACCGGAGGCCATAGTGATGGTCACGCTGTGATCTGGTTTGAATCAAGAGGAGAGAAAGCGATCCATATGGCAGATATTTTCCCTACATTCGCGCATCAAAATGTCCTATGGGTCACTGCCTACGATGATTATCCAATGGATTCGATCGCCGCGAAACAACGTTTATTCAAACAAACATGCGGCGCAAATTACTGGTTCTTAACCTATCATGATGCACATTATCGTGCAGTGAAAATCGATGCTGATGGAACGGTAACTGACGAGCTCCCAATTGTCCGAAAAGGGTAGCTAGTGAAAAGGAGATTGCCCTGCAATCTCCTTTTTTTGTGGGGTATATAGATAATAAGAGAATAAATTGATATAATATACTTATATAAAGCCATTTATTTATCCTGGGTAGGGGGATAATGGTATAGATACGGGAGGAGGGTATGATGGATAAAGACCCAATCATTAAACGCTTAGCTCGAATCGAAGGGCACGTAAAATCTGTTTCCAAAATGGTGACAGAAGAACGTCAAATCGAGTTGATCGAGCAGCAGATTCTAGCTATAAAAAAGGCTTTGGATGGTGTGTCGAGAGAATTATTTGCAGCTGAAATTGGAAACTGGATTCGCACACAAGAACAAGACGAAAAGAAAATCAGGAAACAAATCGATACTTTTTTACGCTAAAAAAACCGCTTCTATTCAGGCACTGACCCCATAAAGTGAGAATCAAATAAAAAACCTCTCGTTGAATTCATTAATCGATTAACATGAATAGATACGGAGGTTTTTTAATATGAAACGAGTAGCGTACTCTTTGGAGACAAAAAGAAAAGCGATGGAAATGAAAGCCGCAGGGAAAACGAATCAAGAAATCATGTTGGAACTCAATATCAAAAATAGGAGTCAGGTTAAAACATGGTGGCGATGGTATCAAAACGGAGAAATCTACCGGTTTCATGGACAGGTAGGAAAACAGTATACCTACGGTAAAGGCCTGGAACATTTATCAGAAGTAGAACGGTTGAAATTACAACTCAAACAAAAAGAAGCAGAAATAGCGGTTTTAAAAAAGTACAAGGAATTGGAAAGGTGGTGGCAGCAGAAATAGCCGTACAGGTCGTAAAAAGCTTGTGCACAAGGTATCCAATAAAGCAAATTCTAAGCATATTAAGAGTTCCTTCCTCTACTTATTACCGATGGAAGCAAAAAGATTTTCAGAAAGAGGAAATAGAAGAAGAAATAGCAAGTATTGCCAAAAAACAAAAGTATACCTATGGTTATCGAAAAATCACTGCAGAAATCAATCGAAATCGGACAAACAAGATCAATCATAAAAAAGTACAGCGAATCGTGCAGAAATATCAATTAAACTGTCGAGTAAAGGAGAAAAAAGAAAAAAGATCCGGAAACGTATTTTATCGAACAGCGAATGTATTAAATCGAAAATTTCAAGCAACAAAGCCTCTAGAAAGATTAGTGACAGATATTACTTATTTACCTTTCGGTAAAAAGATGATGTATTTGTCTTCGATTATGGATCTTTACAATGGAGAGATCATTGCTTACAAAATCAGTGAAAAGCAGGATCAACAACTTGTCAATGCGACACTGTCAGGCCTAAAAATACCGAGCGATTGTTTACTTCATAGCGACCAAGGAAGTGTCTACACCTCCCATTCGTACTACAAACTCTGTCAACAAAAAAGCGTTATCCGAAGCATGTCCCGAAAGGGAACGCCAGCAGATAATGCCCCGATTGAATGTTTCCATTCCTCGCTAAAGTGTGAAACATTCTACCTCATGACAGAGCCGATAGGCTCTACTATAAGTGTAATCGATATTGTTCAAAATTACATTAACAATTATAATAAAAATAGAATTCAACAAAAACTAGGCTACCTATCTCCTGTTCAATACAGAGAAGCAACAGCCTAGTAAGGTTTTTTATTCGACTCCCATTATAAGGGGTCAGTGCCTCAGAAGCGGTTTTTATTATGTAGTAGAAGCTACACTAAATAAATATCAATGATCGTACCGGTATTCGCATCAGCGATAAATTCAAATTGTTTTTTCTCGCCTTCACGGATACAAGTGATGCCACCGTGGTAAACGAAAGTATCGATCGCGAATTTTTTATAATGCTGTTTTTTTAATTGAATCCAAGATCCTTCGATCGGCCCTTCTTTTTTGAAAGCAGTTTTTACTTTTTCTAGGATAGCATCACCAGAAGTGGTTTTTTGATCGATGAAATAATGATAAAAAAGATGTCCGGCTGCTGCACCAGTCAATGCGCCAGCAATAAATGTTTTTGCGTTCACGGTAATTCCTCCTATGATTTTGCCTTTATCATCCATTATACTACAAAGTTCATCATTCGCGAAAGAATAACTGCCATGAGCAAGAAGGGCGGTTATTTTTGTTAAGATTTGCTATAATAGAAGTGATTATATAATAAAGGAATGATGATGGTGGAAAAAGAAACGCTGCAAATGTTTCAAGAACTAACAGAATTACAGGGAGCTTCTGGAGATGAGTTTCGGATTCGCGATTACGTCCGCAAAGCGATCGAACCAGTTTCTGATGAAATTATCCAAGATGGACTAGGTGGTATTTTTGGCGTTCGCCGCGATGCGGAAGATGGGCCTAAGATATTGGTAGCAGGACACATGGATGAAGTTGGGTTTATGGTCACGCAGATCACGTCTAAAGGATTGCTTCGTTTTCAAACGCTAGGTGGCTGGAATCCGCAAGTTCTACAAGCGCAACGTGTTCAAGTGATGACAGCTGACGGACCGGTAATCGGTGTAGTCGCTTCGGTTCCGCCGCATTTGCTAACGGAAGCGGAACGTAGCAAACCGACTGATCCGAAAAATCTGTTGATCGATATTGGTGCGGATGACAAGGAAGATGCGGAGAAGATCGGTATCAAACCAGGACAATTTATTGTACCGGTATCCGAATTTACGCCGCTAGCTAATCCTAAGAAAATCATGGCAAAAGCTTGGGACAATCGCTATGGAGTCGGCTTGGCGATCGAATTACTTCGCGAAGTGGCGGGTGAAAAACTGCCGAATACATTAGTGGCGGGTGCGAATGTCCAAGAAGAAGTTGGCTTGCGCGGTGCAGGAACGAGTGCGCATTTGGTAAAACCGGATATTTTCTTTGCGCTAGATGCGAGTCCGGCCAATGATGTCGCCGGCGACGAATCGCAATTCGGCAAACTTGGTGAAGGCTTTTTGATGCGTATCTTTGATCGGACGATGATCATGCATCGCGGCATGCGTGAGTTTTTATTAGATACAGCAGAAACGAACAAGATCCCTTATCAATATTTCGTATCGCCTGGCGGTACAGATGCGGGTAAAGTTCATACATCGCTTAGTGGTATCCCAAGTGCGGTGATCGGCGTGCCATCCCGTTATATCCATTCGACTAA
Organism: Listeria grayi; assembly: GCF_900638015.1. Taxonomy (NCBI): domain Bacteria; kingdom Bacillati; phylum Bacillota; class Bacilli; order Caryophanales; family Listeriaceae; genus Listeria; species Listeria grayi. The sequence continues at coordinate 1,618,151 of NZ_LR134483.1, read as the reverse complement.
TTCGATCTTGCATGTGGATGATTATGCAGCGGCGAAAGAAATGATCGTGAAAGTTATTCGCACGCTGGATAAGACGACATATGAAACGATTAAAAATAATGCGTAAAGCTTTTCGTTATCCCAGTTTGACTTGGGGTGTCGTACTTGCGCTCAGTTGTTTAGTGATGACGATCGGTCATTGGCTGGCGATCCCTTATCTGACCGGAACTTCGGTCGGCTGGCTAATGACTGGTTGGATAGCTGTGATTTTGATAGTCGTTTTCGCGGGGGTCGACGCTTATCGATCCGAACGTATCAGGAAAAGGAGGAAAGAAAATGAAAAGAATTGAATCGGTCGAACAATTTCGACAAGTTGCTGCAGAGGAGAGAGCGGTTTTTATGTTCAGTGCAGATTGGTGTGGAGACTGTAAATTTATTGAACCCGCTATGCCTGAAATCGAACAAGAAAACAGCGATTTTGCTTTTTACTTAGTGGATCGCGATCAGTTTATTGATCTATGCGCGGAACTCTCGATTTTCGGCATCCCGAGTTTCCTTGTCTACGAAGATGGCGAGGAAGCTGGGCGTTTCGTCAGCAAAGATCGAAAAACAAAAGAAGAAATCAATGATTTTTTACAAGCCATTTAAGCAAATAGCAAAGCAGGGGAGGGGATTAATATCGCGAAAATGACCGCTTTCCTAATGAAAGAAAAATTAGAGGCGCTCCTGGCTGATCCAAAGCGAACGTTTCGATTTGATCGCGAGAAAGACACACTTAGTGTTGAGCAGGGAAGCGCTTCTGTCGTTTTGACGCTACCGACGATTATTGGGAATTGGGAAGAAGAGGGCGGACGGGCGCTGGAAAAAATTCGTTATTATGTCGAAGAAGGGTTGCGCGCTTCCGGCCACGAAATTCAATTGAACGGCAATGAAACGAAAATCTTTCCGGTGATTCGTTCCACTTCTTTTCCTCGAAAGACAAAACAGGGTGAACTGTTGGCGGTGGACGAACACACTGCGGAAACAACCATTTTCTATGTATTGGATCTTGGACGCTCGTATAAATTCATTACTCAGAAACAACTGCAAGATGAGGCGATCTCGATAGAAGTGATCCGAAAGCACGCGCTAGCGAATGTGAACAAATTACCGGTGGAAGTGAAAAAAGATAGCGTCGGCGCGAATGATTTTTATTTTGTTCGCATGAATGATGGTTACGATGCCAGCAGAATCTTAAATCATGATTACCTTGCGAAAATGCGCGCGGATCTGACTGGCGAAATGGTCTTGGCGGTTCCGCATCAAGATGTACTGATCATTGGCGATATTCGCGATGAAAGCGGCTATGATGTCATGGCGCATGTGACGATGCAATTTTTTGCTGAGGGAATGATGCCGATCACGTCGTTGTCATTTGTTTATAATGATGGTAAACTAGAACCGATATTTATACTAGCGAAAAATAGAAAGACGGAGGAATAAAACGTGATAGTAAATGCTTTTTATAATGCAAAAGGGGTAGGGGATGTGCTGATTGTGGAAACGATGGATGTCCCATTGACAGAACAATCCTTTGAACGAAAAGGGAATGTGGCTCGAATCTACCGAGAAAAAACAAATGAATTAGCAGGATACAATTTTTTTGAAGCATCCTCGTTTTTTAAAGCAGAAAAAGATGGTCCAGTAGAATTGACGGAGAAACTGGTAGCGGAACTAAATGAAGTTATTCGCAAGGTTGGGTTTGAAGACGAATTAGAAGTTGATTTGTCACCGAAGTTCGTAGTTGGATATGTAGCTGAAAAAGAAAAACATCCAAACGCAGATAAACTTAGTATTTGTAAAGTGGCGGTAGGGGAGGAAGAGCTGCAGATCGTCTGTGGCGCTCCGAACGTCGAAGCGGGTCAAAAAGTCGTGGTTGCCAAAGTCGGCGCGGTGATGCCTAGTGGACTTGTTATTAAACCGTCCAACCTACGTGGTGTAGACTCCTTTGGAATGCTGTGTGCAGCAAGAGAGTTAGCGATCCCAAATGCGCCGCAAGAAAAAGGGATCTTAGTGTTGGAAGACGGCTATGAAACTGGTGCTGCATTTCCTGTTTCCTTTTAGAAAACAATTGGCTTAGAACGGAATGGCCGTTCTAAGCCTTTTTCGCGCTATATATTGTATACAATATATGTTATTATTGCATTTATTTTATCCTTTCAATCAAAGGTTAACAAAAACTTATCGCCGTTTCGTCATGCTGCTATCTCATGTATAATGAATCTATTAAATAAGAATTTATGTTTAGGTGTGATATAGAATGGGATGGTTTAAAGAATTTTTCTTTGGTGATTTGGAAGAAACGCCAGAAGAAAAAGCCGAAAAAAAACAAACAAAAAACGAGCAGGAACAACCAATACAAGTAAGTAAACAACAGAATCAATCACCAGCCGCCCCCAAAAAAGCGGCTTTCAACCAACAAAGTATAAGGCAGGAGGCGCAGCCGATCATTCGCCGCAACCCAGTGCCAAAACCGAAAAAAAACCGGGCTGTCAGCGCGAAAATGACCTATCAATATCCGAAGGGTGAATTTCGTTTCCCCTTAATACCTGATGGCGTTCAGCAGCAAGAGGCGAGTTCAGCGCCTGTTTACCGCCAGACAGAACCAGTACATAAGATAAAGGAAGCCGAAGCGCCTTCAGAACCCGTTTCTAAAAAGCCGTTTGCTGCCACGGATGTTCCTTCACCAGTTTTTGCTTTCCAAAAACGGCCAAGTAAATTTGAATTTGGTCTTTCGGATACCAAAGTAGAAACTGTGCAGGAGGAAATCGCAGAAGATATTCAAATCAGCCCTGTTGATACTGAATTGCAAGCAGAAACTGCTTCCGTTTCCTTTGATGCGCACTTAGATGCCCAAATACAAGCAGAAGCCGAAGTGCAGGAAGTCACGCATCAGCCAGAGCCTGAACTCACACAATCAGCTATGGTTAGCGAATCTGTAGTAGAGCCGACTGAAATGGTAGCACCTATTATAGAAGAACCGGCCGTTTTAGAAGAGCAGCAACTCGAGTCAGAACCAGAAGCACCTTCAGAAGCAACAGAAGCCACTATAGAGCCCGAAAAGGAAGAAAGTCTAGAGCAACAAGAAGAAAAAGTTGAAACCCAAGCACAGCATTCTGCCGCTCGTGAGCAAAAGTCGAAAAAAACCCATATTCCTTTTAATGTGATGATGATCAACCGTGATAAAACAAAACTTGAAAAAAAGCCGGAACCCGCATCGCCGGAACCAGCCATCCAAACGGAAGTCGTAACTAGCGAAGCGATGTCGGGATATTATTTCCCATCCGAAGAATTACTTAATCCACCTGTTTTCAGTGCAAAAGATGAAGCATGGCTTGATGATGAACAATTATTATTAGACGAGACTTTTGAAAACTTCAATGTTCAGGCAAAAGTAGTTGATCGTACGCAGGGACCAGCTGTAACACGATTCGAAGTGCAGCCGGAAAAAGGTGTCAAAGTCAGTAAGATCACGAATCTATCAGATGACATCAAATTGAACTTAGCGGCAAAAGATATTCGGATCGAAGCGCCCATTCCGGGGAAAAGCACAGTCGGGATCGAGATTCCAAACCCGCAAAGCAGACCGGTCATGCTCTCTGAGATCATGGGCACTCCATATTTCCAAAATGCCGCTTCACCGTTAACGGCAGCGTTGGGATTAGATATTTCTGGTGAACCGATCTTGACGGATCTGCAGAAGATGCCGCATGGTCTGATCGCTGGGGCGACCGGCTCGGGGAAAAGTGTTTGTATCAATTCATTGCTAGTCAGCTTGCTTTACAAAGCAACGCCTGATCAATTGAAGTTGTTGCTTATCGACCCGAAAATGGTTGAACTGGCTCCGTATAATCACATTCCGCATTTGGTAAGCCCTGTGATCACAGATGCCAAAGCGGCAACAGCGGCGCTCAAATGGGCCGTAGAAGAAATGGAAAGACGTTATCAGCTATTTAGCCATACTGGCGTCCGCAATATGGAAAAATATAATGAATATGCCAGCCACCCAGATCATACCGGAGAAAAATTACCGTACATTTTGATTGTGATTGATGAATTAGCAGATTTAATGATGGTTGCTCCAAGTGATGTCGAGGAAGCAATCAGCCGTATCGCTCAAAAAGCAAGAGCCTGCGGGATTCATATGATTGTCGCAACGCAGCGGCCATCCGTAGATGTGATTACTGGATTGATCAAAGCGAACATTCCGACACGTATTTCTTTCTCGGTCTCTTCCCAGATCGATTCGCGGACGATCCTAGATGTCGGCGGAGCAGAAAAACTACTTGGAAGAGGGGACATGCTATTCCTTGCGAACGGCACGAATAAGCCAGTACGCCTCCAAGGAACTTTTGTCAGCGATGAAGAGATCGATGCCGTCGTTGCTCATGTCCGTAACCAAGGAGAGCCGAATTATCTTTTTGAGCAAGAAGAATTATTAGCAAAAGCAGTCGATAAAGAAAACACCGACGAGTTATTTGATGATGCCTGCGAATTTGTTTTATCGCAAAATGCTGCATCGACATCGTTGTTGCAGCGACATTTCCGTATCGGTTATAACCGCGCGGCGCGATTGATGGAAGCACTTGAAGCTCAGCAAATCGTTTCCGGAACAAATGGCACCAAGCCACGCGATGTGATCATCACTCGTGATCAACTGGCAAAATTAAGAGAAATCGAGCAGTAAACTATTTTTTATAATTTATATGCGACCAATGACGGATTTTTGCCCAAAGGTTTTTCTAAAAGCGGGAAAGGTGCTATAATAATTTAGGATTGCAAAAAGAGAACTCTAAAAGAAGACGTAGTAAAAAAGATGATGTCTAGAAAAGAAATGAATACGAATAGTTAGCTGATTCAACCATTACCATACTATTTTAGACAACCTCTTCCAGAAATAGTTAACGGAGGTATATAATAATGACAATCTATCATTTTGTAGGAATAAAAGGCTCTGGGATGAGTGCTTTAGCACAGATTCTATTTGATAAAGGCTTAAACGTACAAGGAAGCGATATCGATAAATATTTTTTCACTCAAAAAGCATTGGAAGAAAAGGGTATCAAGATCTTACCGTTTTCCGCAGAAAACATCCAAGAAGGACAAACGATCATTGCCGGGAATGCTTTTCCCGACACACACGAAGAAATCGTAAAAGCAAAAGAACTTGGTCTGACAGTTATCCGCTATCACAAATTTTTGGGACAATTTATTGAAAACTATACAAGCATCGCAATTACCGGTTCTCACGGAAAAACATCCACGACCGGTCTTTTATCGCATGTCCTAGAAGGGATAAAGCCGACTTCTTATCTGATCGGGGATGGAACAGGTAGCGGAACAAAGGGTGCGGAATACTTTGCCTTGGAAGCGTGTGAATACCAACGCCATTTCCTAGCTTATTCGCCTACCTATGCGATCATGACGAATATTGATTGGGATCATCCGGATTATTTCAAAAGTGTAGATGATGTTTTTGATGCGTTCCAAACAATGGGTTCGCAAGTGAAAAAAGCTGTCATTGCCCTTGGTGATGATGAACAATTACGTCGCTTGGATCTAGATATTCCGATCGTTTACTTTGGCTTTGGAGAAAATAACGAATTTATCGCGAAAAATGTTATCAAAAAGACGACAGGAACAGTCTTTGATGCGTATCATTTCGACCAAAAGCTTGGCACGTTTGAAATTCCTACTTATGGAGATCACAATGTGATGAACGCTCTAAGCGTTATTGCTTTGACAGACTATGAAGGTCTGCCTATGAAATCGGTCATTGAAGGTTTGAAGACGTTTGAAGGAGTCAAACGCCGCTTCTCTATTTCTGAAAAAGGAAATCAAGTATTGGTAGATGACTATGCGCATCATCCTTCTGAGATTCGGGCGACGATCAATGCTGCACGCCAAAAATATCCAGATAAAAAAGTAGTAGCTGTATTCCAACCACATACTTTTACCCGGACGCAGACATTCTTACAAGGTTTTGCGGAAAGCTTGAATTTGGCAGATGAAGTTTATCTCTGTGATATTTTCGGTTCAGCACGTGAAAAAACTGGAAAACTAACGATCGGCGACTTAGCTGCTAAAACAAAAGGAAACCACATTATCAAAGAAGCGCATACGGAAGAATTGCTACGCTATCCAGAAGCTGTGATCTTATTCATGGGAGCAGGAGATGTGCAGAAATTCCAGGCCGCCTATGAAAAAGTATTAGAAAATAAAAATGTGAATATCAGTATCTGAAATTAAAAAAGCCAAGCGATTCACTCGCTTGGCTTTTTCTGTTTAAATAAGTCGGTCTGGATTCAACGCCTCTAATTCCGGTAATACAAACAATCCATCTTTTCGGATAAGAACGTCGTCGAAATAGATCTCGCCGCCTCCGTATTCTGGACGTTGAATGTTGACGATGTCCCAGTGGATAGCGGAGTGGTTGCTGTTGAATGCATCATCGTAGCATTGTCCAGGTGTGAAATGGAAACTGCCTTCGATTTTTTCATCGAAAAGAATATCCTGCATCGGTTCGTGGATATAAGGATTGACACCGATCGCAAATTCGCCGATATAACGTGCGCCTTCGTCTGTATCGAGTACTTTATTGATGCGGTCCGTATCGTTTGCGGTCGCCTCTATGATCTTGCCGTCTTTAAAGGTGAAAGAGATCTGCTCAAAAGTAAAACCTTGATAAGGAGAAGGGGTGTTATATGTCAATGTTCCGTTGATCGAGTCTCTAACAGGTGCTGTGTAAACTTCACCATCAGGAATATTCAGTTCGCCGGCACACTTGATAGCAGGGATATCTTTGATACTGAAAGCTAGATCTGTTCCCGGACCGGTCAATCTGACCTTATCCGTCTTATTCATCAGATCGACTAAGGCTTCCATTGCTTCGCCCATTTTGCTGTAATCCAATGTACATACGTCAAAATAGAAATCTTCAAATGCTGCGGTGCTCATTTTAGCCAATTGTGCCATCGAAGAAGTTGGGTAGCGAAGTACGACCCACTTGGTCTGTTTGACACGAATATCTGTATGCATTTTGCCAACCGTTCCGCCGTTTATTTTTAGTTTGTCAGCGGGCACATCGGAGAGCTCACTAATATTGCCACCAGCACGCAAGCCGATATAAGCGTCCATTTCTTTCATAACATTTGCTTCAAACGTAGCGATTTTTTCATATTGCGATGTAGTTGCACCAAGTAAGAGCGCGCGATCGATCTCTGGTTCTTTTAAAGATACAAACGGCAGACCGCCTGCGCCATAAGCTTCTTCTACTAATGCAGCAACGAGTTCTTTTTGCACACCGAAATTCTCGATCAATACTTTCTCGCCTTTGCCTAGTTTTACGGAATAATGAATTAAATTATGTGCTAATTTTTGAATACGTGGATCTTTCATTCCCTTGTTCCTCCCTAAATAGTAAAATGAGATTTCTCTATCTATTTTACGCGAAAAAGTAAGAATTGCAATGTTGTTACCGTTTTAGTTTTCATTTAGAGGTATAATTGGTAGAATGTATATAACCCTAATTCTGGAGCCATTATTTGCATAATTTTTTTGACAGCAAGTTTTACATATTCTAAGAGAGGGTAAGAATTAAGAAAACGGAGGTGTGGATAGATGATAGCTATTTTATATATTGCCGCATTAATTGCCGCAATCGCATTACTCATCATTGCTATTTACTTAGGAAAAACATTAAAATCAACGTCGCAAACTTTAGACGAGGTAAAAGGATCTCTAGATAAGATCACAGTGGAAGTACAGGGAATAACCGGGCAGGCAACGAATCTGCTTGATAAAACAAATGTATTGCTGGAAGATGTGAACGGGAAAATTTCTAAAATCGACCCTGTATTTGATGCAGTCGGCGATATCGGAACTTCCTTGTTCGGACTTAGCAAATCCGTTCGCGAACTTGCTGAGCTTGCTACAAACAAAGTAGAGCAGAATGATACTAAAATTGCCCAAGCACTTTCTTTTAGTAATTCTATTCTGTCGTTCCGTAATAAGATGAAAGCAAAAAAAGCTGCAAAACAAGCAGCAGAAGAAGCAAGTGAAATTTAAAAAATCAGGAATATGGAGGTAACAAACATGGGACAAAAAGATGGTATTAATTCAAAAGACTTTTTGATTGGTGGATTTATCGGAGCAGCAATCGGTGCTTCCGTCGCATTACTTTTAGCACCAAAATCTGGTAAAGAACTACGCGGAGATTTAAATGACCAAGTAGATAACTTAAAAGAAAAGGGCAATCAATGGAAAGATGTTGCCTATGAAAAAGGAATCGAAATCGGTAATGCTGCTAAAGACCGCAAAGAAAAAATCGTGGATTCAGCTAGCGGACTTGTTGATGTAGTCAAAGATAAATCTGGTAAATTAGCAGATACAGTTGTGAAACAAGGTAAAAATGTGAAAGATACGATTTCTAGCAATGCAGAAGAAAATAAAGAAAGCTTTAAAGAAGCAGCAGAAAACATTAAAAAAGATGCGAAAGATGCTGCCCAAGATGTGTCTTCAGAAGCAAAGCAAACCAAGCAAGATGCTGAAAAAGAAGTACAAGAAGCAAAAAAAGAAGCTGAAAAAAAATTAAAAGAAGCTAGAAAAGAAAATAATTAAGTAACAGAAGGAGACCGCTTGCCACCATGGCAAGCGGTCTTTTTCAGTCTACGTTGATCAAATCTAGTGTTTCTCTATAAATAGTTCGTACTTTCTTGTGTTAATCTTAAAAATATATATACAAGGTGCAAGTGATGATCCGAAAATGGATAACCTACACCGTTTATGTAGTCGTCGTTCTCGGCACAAATGATAAAGCAGCGTTTACATAATTTGTAAAACGTTGAACGAGATACCATGCTGATCATCTATCAAAAAAGTAAAACATAAAGGATGGGCACTCCAAACTTTACAACCAAACATTTAAATCACTTGTCAACTTTGCAAATCCATGTTAGTATTATTTATGCACTTAAAGGCTTTAACGCTTAAAAGCGATTAAGTAGAAAAGCAGATATGTGACAAATCTTTTCTTTTCCTTTATAATTATTGTTAACAAAAGAGCATTCATGAAAGGTGGAAGCAAGAAATGGGTAATGACAGATTAGAAGAATTACGCGCAGAAGTAGATCGATTAAATATCGAACTGCTAGAAAACATCAATAAAAGAGGCAATCTAGTCCAAGAAATTGGTAAAATAAAAGGTGTCCAAGGATCGCTCCGCTTTGATCCGCTACGTGAGCGAGAAATGCTGAACCACATCGTGGAAGCGAATAAAGGACCGTTTGAAGATGCAACGATCCAAAACATTTTTAAAGAGATCTTCAAAGCAGGTTTGGAATTGCAAGAGGAAGATCATTCCAAAGCGTTACTTGTTTCTCGCAAAAATAAAAAAGAGGATACGATCGTTGATGTCAATGGCCTAAAAGTCGGTAATGGCGAACCTGTTTTTGTTTTCGGACCATGTTCGGTAGAATCTTATGAACAAGTAGCAGCTGTAGCAGCTTCCATCAAAGGGAAGGGCTTGAACCTTATCCGCGGTGGTGCATTCAAACCGCGTACTAGCCCATATGACTTCCAGGGTCTTGGCTTAGAAGGTCTGAAGATCTTGAAACGGATTTCGGACGAATTCGGCTTGAGTGTTATCAGCGAGATCGTAACACCAGCTGACATCGAAACAGCACTTGACTATGTCGATGTGATCCAGATCGGTGCCCGCAACATGCAGAACTTTGAATTACTAAAAGAAGCTGGGCGTGTGAATAAACCGATTCTTTTGAAACGCGGTCTTTCAGCAACGATCGAAGAATTCATTGGTGCAGCCGAATACATCATGTCGCAAGGGAACGGAAACATCATTCTTTGCGAACGCGGTATCCGCACTTACGAAAAAGCGACCCGGAACACACTGGATATTTCTGCTGTTCCAATCTTGAAAAAAGAAACCCATTTACCAGTAATGGTTGATGTGACCCACTCCACTGGACGTAAAGATCTGCTCTTGCCATGTGCGAAAGCTGCCTTAGCGATCGAAGCGGACGGCGTAATGGCGGAAGTACATCCAGATCCAGCAGTAGCACTGTCTGATGCTGCCCAACAAATGAATATTCCAGAATTCGATGCTTTCTGGGACAATATTATGAATTCACGAGTTGCCCCGCAAGTAGTTCGTTAATCGAATAAGGATCAAACTGTGATTCCTGTAGCGATACTAGGATCACAGTTTTTTTTATGGAAAGGAGGTTCCAGATGAAGTATTTGAAAAGACAACCAAAAGTCTTTTATTTCAAGCAAGATACTATTTCCAGCGATAAAAAATGGATTGTCCAAGTCAAGCATGGGTCACATATAATAAGACAAGACAGGCACGCCATTTCGGTTAATGGACAGCCTCTGGTCAAAAATGAAGCTAATAGCGATAGTAGCCCAACTTGCGAAAAAATGCTCGCCTTGGGAAACATGGACAGAAAGGAAGTGCACATCGCTGAAACAGAGCTTTATCGTCAAGTAATGAATGAGGAATATTCCACTTATGGGGCACTTTTGCATGCTTGCGAGCCGCTCTTCAAGCTGTTTAAAAGTGGGTATTACCAAGTGGAGGTAAAGCATTTGATCCCAACAGACGGTGCTGGAAATTGGTTTCAGGAGTTGCCGACAGATTCCCAGAATTTCCCGGCTTCTGTCGATCTTTTTTACCGACAAGAAGGAAACGAACCCTTTGCTTATGAGTCGGAGCCAGCTTTTTTGGTGCCTACACAATCAAAAGATAGCCTTGAGCCTCAGACTATCTTAGAGTATAAGGAAAAATCATTTATGGGGCGGGGTTTTGCTACACATTTTGTTGGGTTTTACGCCTGCTTATTGGATGGACATCATAAAGCAACAGCAGCTTTTCAAAAACGTGAATGGCTAGAATGCGTTGTTGTGTCAATAATCAGAGAGGTAAATAAAAAAAGACTCCAACCAATAAATCTGGATGAGCTTATCTCTGTTCCAAAAGCAATGCCGCAACTGCATGATTTACCAACGCTACAAGAATATTGTCATTTGATGGATTTTAGTAAAAAGCACACGGAAAAGATTTGTGTTTCAACAGATTTTGCGCAACTAGATGAAAATGAAATCACTCATTTGATTGATTTTACTTATTTCACTGCTCCGGCAGAATATCTGGAACTTTATCCAGTACTTGCTATTGATCCTTATCGTATTCATTTGGATCACTATCTTTCGAAATTGCTCAATATGCAAAAACACGAAGAAGAACGGGAAGCGATTCTGTTAGATTATCTCATCCAAGATGACGGGAAAAATCCAAAGCTTACGAAAAAATGTGTGCATTATTTTCGCTAAACGATAGCACATAAAAGTTTCAATCACTTTATTAGAACGATGTAGTCTAAATCATGCTAAAATACTATGAAAATTAATGAAAATAAAAAGTGAAATAAATTGCATAAGCTTTAAAACTATCGTATTATATAGTGAGAGCAATATTGTTTGCGTTTTCAAAACGGAGATAAATTTTAGGTAATGGAGAGTGAATAGAGATGAATGTGACCATTTATGATGTAGCTCGTGAAGCTAACGTATCAATGGCAACTGTTTCTCGAGTGGTCAACGGGAATCCGAATGTAAAGCCTGTGACCAGAAAAAAAGTATTAGACGTGATCAATAAACTTGGGTATCGCCCGAATGCAGTAGCACGTGGACTTGCTAGCAAGAGAACCACGACGGTCGGTGTTATCATCCCAGATATTTCAAATGTATTTTATGCAGAATTAGCTCGCGGGATCGAAGACATTGCGACGATGTATAAATATAATATTATTTTAAGTAATTCGGATGAAAACGAGATGAAAGAACTTCAAGTTCTGAACACATTGCTAGGGAAACAAGTGGACGGGATCATTTATATGGGGGAACGTATTTCCGAACAGCTGCAAGAAGAATTCGACCGTTCTCCAGCGCCAGTCGTACTTGCCGGTTCAGTGGATCAAGCTAATAAACTTGCTTCGGTAAATATCGATTATCGGGAAGCAACAAAAGCTGCTGTAAAACGCTTTATTGAAAACGGTCACGACAAGATCGCCTTTGTGATCGGTTCTTTAAACGAGCCTGTCAATCGTGATCTGAAACTGGGCGGTTATAAAGATGCATTAGAAGAAGCTGGCATTGCCTACGACGAAACTTATGTATTAGAAGCGGACTATAATTATGCAGCGGGTGTCAAAGCTTGGGAAGAACTAAGCAACCTTGCGCATACACCAAACGCTGTAATTGCAGCTGATGACGAACTAGGTGTAGGTATCTTGAATGCCGCTCTTGACGCTGGTGTCAGTGTTCCTGATGACCTTGAGATCATCACTAGCAATAATACGAAATTGACATTGATGACAAGACCTCAATTATCGACAGTCGTACAACCACTATATGACATCGGTGCGGTAGCGATGCGTCTGCTTACGAAATTGATGTCCAGTGACGAAGTAGATGAAAAAGCAGTGATCCTGCCGCACAGCGAAAAGTTCCGCGGCACAACAAAAAACAAATCTTGACAGTCATAAATAGGATATGATATATTTATGAAAATTTCATAATGCAAAGCAATGAACGGACGAAGTAGTCGCTTTTCCCTATTTCAGAGAGCTGGTGGTCGGTGTGAACCAGTATAAAAAAGTAGATGAATTACATCCGGGAGCATATTCACGCAGGAAATGGCGTGAACGGTGAAAAATCGTTATCTTATCAAGTGGGAAACTTCGAACCAAGTTTCCAACAAGGGTGGTACCGCGTATCCAACGTCCCTTCGTCATTGACGAGGGGACGTTTTTTATTGCAACTGTTCCGCCGAGAGGCAGTTACAGTTGCAATACAAGATCGAGCAGAGCGAGAGGTTGATCCATGAAGAACTGTTCCGCCGAGAGGCGGTTACAGTTGCAATACAAGATCGAGCAGAGCGAGAGGTTGATCCATGAAGAACTGTTCCGCCGAGAGGCGGTTACAGTTGCAATACAAGATCGAGCAAAGCGAGAGGTTGATCCATCGAGAACTGTTCCGCCGAGAGGCGGTTACAGTTGCAATACAAGATCGAGCAAAGCGAGAGGTTGATCCATGAAGAACTGTTCCGCCGAGAGGCGGTTACAGTTGCAATACAAGATCGAGCAAAGCGAGAGGTTGAGCCATCAAAAGATAAGTCCACTTCATCGCATTTCAAAACACACCAACCAAGGAGGAAAAAAATGAATATCATTGAAGAACTAAAATGGCGCGGAGCCGTTTACCAACAAACAGACGAGGAAGGCTTGAAGGAATTAGTAGAAAAAGAATCGATCGCGCTATATTGCGGAATCGATCCTTCCGGTGATTCTATGCATATTGGTCACTTGATTCCGTTTATGATCTTGCGCCGCTTCCAAAAAGCTGGACATACACCGATCGTGTTAGTCGGCGGGGCAACGGGGACTATTGGGGATCCAAGCGGTAAAAAAGAAGAGCGTCAATTGCAAAGCATTGAACAGATTCAAAAAAACGTGGAAGGTCTGCGTAGTCAGCTGGGTCAAATTTTTGACTTTGAAGGTGCGCATGCGGCGAAAATGGTCAACAATTATGATTGGACCAAAGAATTATCGATTCTAGACTTTTTAAGAGATTTTGGGAAAGAATTCAACGTGAATATCATGCTTTCTAAAGATGTTGTTGCTTCCAGACTCCAAAACGGAATCAGCTTTACGGAATTCAGCTACCAAATTTTACAAGCAATGGACTTCTTACATTTATACCAACACGAAGACTGTCGCCTGCAGATCGGTGGAAGCGACCAGTGGGGCAATATCACAGCCGGACTCGACTTGATCCGTAAAAAAGAAGGCGACAAAGCGAAAGCGTTCGGCTTAACGATCCCGTTATTAACAAAAGCAGATGGTACAAAATTTGGGAAAACAGAAGGCGGTGCTATTTGGATCAACCGCGAAAAAACAACGCCGTATGAGTTTTACCAATTTTGGATCAACACGGACGACCGCGATGTCGTTAAATACTTAAAATACTTTACTTTCTTATCGCAAGAAGAAATTGCCGAGTTAGAACAAAAAATGATAGAAGCACCGCATTTGCGAGAAGCACAAAAAAAATTGGCTGCAGAGATCACTACATTTGTTCATAGTGAAGAGGATCTAAACCAAGCTATCAAGATTTCAAACGCTTTATTCAGTGGGGATATCGCTTCGCTGACCGCGGAAGAAATCGAACAAGGCTTCAAAGATGTTCCGACCATCCAAGCTACCAAAGAAGATGCTAAATTAGTGGATTGGCTAGTAGAAAGCGGAATAGAACCTTCCAAACGCCAATCACGCGAAGATATCTCCAACGGTGCCATTTACTTGAATGGCGAACGTTGTCAAGACTTGGAAAAGGTTATCAGTAGTAGCGATCGCATTGAGGATAAATACTTGATCATCCGTAAAGGAAAGAAAAAATATTTTTTGATTCAATATTAATAAAGAGTGAATTTGCTGGGTGAGAAAAAGGCAGAGGAGGGAAGCAGATGGATCGAAAAGCAGAATGGAAACTGACGCATGAAAAAATCTTAACAGTAGCGACGGATCTATTTATGAAAAATGGGTTTAAAGCAACGTCTACACGTGAGATCGCGAAGCAGTGTGGAATCACGCAGCCTAATTTATACCACCACTTTAAGAATAAAGTCACTATCTATCTAGCTGTTATTGAGACGTTGACGAGTTCGGTCAGTCAGACGTTACAAGAAATGGCGGCTGAAAAAGGAACAGCGCAAGAACTGCTGTCCCGCATGATCCACTTCTTGCTTGCCACCCATCCAGCAAATTTAACAATGATGATTCATGATATCAACAATGAATTGGATGAAAAAGCAAAAATGGATATGTTTACTTTATTTCAGCAAACGTATAGTCGTCCATTTCAGCTTATTTTTGAAAATGAGTCGCTTCGTTCTGGCGTCACGGCCGCCCAAGCTGCTAGTTTTGTACTTACCAATATCAGTTATTTGCTCAATATGAAAGAATTACCGCAAGAAACGGTCAACAAGCAAGTGGAGCTGACAATCGATCTTCTTCTTCATGGGATTATGTAAAAACTTGTCAGGAGCCAAAGAAAAAACCAATTGTACTAATTGGTTTTTTCTTATTCATTTTATTTATCGAACGATAAGTGATAAAGTTTTAGCGAGGAGGGATAGTATGTTTTTAGGGATCAATGAGATGCGCTATACAAAATTTAAATATCTACTGATCATAGCGGTGATCGGATTGATCGGCTGGCTGATTTTTACGATCAACGGTCTGGCAAATGGACTAGCGGAAGGAAATCGAATGGCAGTGGATCAATGGAAAATCGAGGGAGTCGTTCTTTCGAAGGAAGCCAATAAAAATTTGACAGGTTCCGCTTTGAAAGCAGGTATTGCAGATAAAGTTAACCATGCTAAAGCAGTAACACCTGTAAGTCAGACTTCTGCAGTTATTCAAGGAACGGATGAAGCGCAATTAAACATCAATTTGTTGGGGATTGAAAAGAATGCTTTTATAACACCAAAACTAACAAAAGGAAAACTATTTCAGCATAAGAAAGAAATCATTGTTTCTGATGGTGTCCTTAAAAAGGGATATCGGGTAGGAGACAAGGTGAAAGTAGGCGCCGATAAGGAAAAATGGAAGATCGTTGGCGCATTTGCGGACAGTTCACTGAATTTGGCACCGGTAGCCTATAGTTCCATGACCTCTGTCCAGGGAATCAAATCTGCTGGGCCAAATACGAACATGGTCAATGGATTATTGATCCGTGCAGCGGATATTTCTAAAGTGAAAGTCAAAGCCGCCAATACGGAATTATTGCCGGCCAATACGTTTATTGAAAACTTACCCGGCTATCAAGCCCAAAATCTGACGCTGCAAACGATGAATTATTTTCTGATCGTGATTGCCTCTTTTGTAATCGGTATTTTTATTTATATCATGACCTTGCAGAAGCAAGCGATTTTTGGGGTCTTGAAAGTACAGGGGATTCCAACCGCTTATCTAGCACGTTCGGTCGTGGCGCAAACATTTGTCCTTGCTATGATCGGTATTGTGATCGGCTTTATACTTACGGTCGGAATTTCACTTGTCATGCCAGATACACTGCCCTTCCGCTTAGACTATTTGAAATTGCTGAGTGATATGGGATTGATACTGCTTGTTTCTGTTGTTGGCAGTCTGGTATCGATTCGGACGATTGTGAAAATAAATCCTTTAGTAGCGATAGGAGGTTGACAGAAATGACAGCAATATTGACAATGCAAGATGTGACGAAATCATTTGGAACGGGTCATACGCAAGTGACCGCAGCCAAGCATATCAACTTTACAATGGAAGAAAATGAATTGGTTGCGGTGATTGGACCGTCTGGTTCTGGGAAAAGCACTTTTTTGACATTGGCGGCAGGTTTGCAGATGCCTTCAGAAGGAGTGGTCCAAGTCGGTGATCAGCCGCTCCACCAACTTTCAAAAAAAGAACTGGTTCAGCTGCGTTTCCATGAGATTGGCTTTATCCTGCAAAACACAAATTTAGTTCCTTTTTTGACAGTGAAAAAGCAATTTGAACTAATTAATAAAATTAACAAAAATAAATCGACAAAATATGTGGAATTACTGGAATCTTTGGGTATAAAAGAGTTAATGGACAAATTCCCTCAAGAATTATCTGGTGGAGAACAACAGCGGGTCGCGATCGCGATCGCTTTGTACCACGATCCGCAAATTATTTTGGCAGATGAGCCGACAGCGAGTCTTGATTCCGAACGTGCTTTTGATGTTATGCGGATATTGGCAAAAGAATGTAAGCGAACACGCAAGGGGATCATTATGGTAACGCATGATGAACGTCTTTTAAGTTACTGTGACCGTGTAGTACGAATGAAAGATGGTGTGCTTACAAATTGATAAAATGAAGGAGCAGGAAATGACGAAAGTGACAATTATCGGGGCTGGCGTGGCTGGTTTGTGTGCCGGGATCCGATTGCAGAAGCAAGGCTATCAAGTGACGATTTATGAAAAGAATGATAAACCGGGCGGGAAAATGAATCAAATCAAAAAGAATGGTTTTACTTTTGATCTGGGCCCAACGATCGTAATGATGCCGGATATCTACCGCGAAGTTTTTACAATGGCAGGGGAAGATCCGGAGCTATATTTAGACATGCAGCCTTTAAATCCGATGTATACCGTTTTCTTTGGGGAACAGTATGAGGAGAAATATGGCGTTTCCTCGGAACTGAGCGAGCTGATGAAAATGCTGGAAGGAATCAGCGAAGAGGATGCGCAAGGCTTTCTGCAGTATCTGCAAAATATTTATAAACGTTATTTGACAGCGAAGAATCACTTTATTCTAAAATCCTTCAATCGCTTTAGCGACTTTTATAATCCGAATACGATTCGTCAAGGACTCAAATTAAAAACTTTTGATACTGCGGAAAAGTCGATTGGGAAATACGTGAAAAATGAACGGATTCGCAATATGTTGAGTTTCCAAACGCTATACATCGGGATCTCTCCTTACCAAGGACCATCGATTTATACCATGATCCCGATGATCGAATTGCTATATGGCATTTGGTTTATCAAAGGTGGCATGTATACCTTAGTGGAAAGTCTAGTAGCTGTTTATCAGAAGTTAGGCGGCGAACTCCATTGTGAGGCAAATGTCGAGGAAATCATCGTGGAAAATAAGGTTGCGAAAGGAATCCGCGTGAACGGTAGCGTTATTGCAAGCGATGTCGTGCTTAGTAATGCAGATTATCCTTACACAATGAAACATCTGCTCAACACAACGGCAGCTGAAAATCAAAAAAGACAAAAGCAGGTAGATAAGTATGAATATTCCTGTTCCTGTTTCGTTATTTATCTAGGGTTGTCGCATAAAGTCTCCACATTGAATGTACATAATTTTTTCTTTGCTGAAGACCTGAAAACAAATCTCGAAGCCATTTTTGCAGGGGAGCGTGCCGAAGATCCATCTTTTTATGTTTACTTAGCTTCTATGTTAGACGCAGAATTAGCGCCAGAAGGAAAGGAAGGTATGTATGTTTTGGTGCCGGTTCCTTCGCTAGATAAACAAGACTGGACGGAAGCAGATACGAAGTTTTATCGAGATAAAGTCATGACCGCGCTTAAAAAGGTAGACGGCTTTGCTACTATCGAAGCGGATATCGAGCTGGAGATGTACACGACACCGCTCGACTTTCGCGATAAATTCCATGCTTATAATGGAGCTTGCTTCGGTTTGAAGCCAACGCTTAAACAAAGCAATCATTTGCGACCGCAAAGCAAGGATAAACACATCAAAAACCTCTATCACGCTGGCAGTAGTACGCATCCAGGTGCCGGAGTGCCAATCGTGATGACATCAGCGAAATTAGCCGCAGAAGCCATAATCGCAGATGAAGGAGAGAGAAGATGAGTAAAGAATTAAAAGCCGACTTCGATTACTGCCGCAAAGTCATTAAAACGAATTCGACGAACTTTTACCGTGCCTTTTCAAAAATGGATACAGAAAAAGCGAATGCGGTTTTTGCCATTTATACATTTTGTCGAAAAATCGACGATATTACAGATGATGCGGAACTGACAATAGCCGAAAAGAAAGCGCGTTTATTGATGTGGGAAAACATCTTGAAGAATCGAGCAGCTTATACAGAGATTGCTGGTGTGCAGGCACTTGATGCTACGATTTCTGCATATCGGATCGACGTTGACCTATTGCAAGAACAAATCGTTGGTCAACGCATGGATCTGGATTTTGAACAGCCATCTGATATGGAACGATTTTTGGAATATTGTTATTTTGTAGCTGGAAATCTGGGTTTGATCTTGCTGCCCATCATTTCTGTGCAGGATCAGCAGGTATGGAGAAAGGCGTGTGTCGAGCTCGGAATAGCCATGCAGATCACCAATATATTGAGAGACATCGGCGAAGATTATCAGCAATACAAGCGGATCTACTTGCCGAAAAGTATCATGACACGCTTTGGTTATTCCGAGGCTGAAATCGCAGCGCAGGAGATCAATGGGAACTTTGTAGCGTTATGGGAACATTTAGCAGAGGAAGCAGATCAGCGTTATGCGTTTTTTGAGAGGGAAAGATATAATTTAGAGCAAACCGTCGAAGTCAGTGTTTTGTTCGCTGCTAGAAGCTATAATGAAATCTTGAACAGCGTGCGGAATAATGATTATGATTGTTTCACGAAGCGGGGATATGTATCGAAGCTAAAAGCAAGGGAGATCTACCGACAGTTGATTGGATAAAAAAAGAACTCTTAAACAAAAGTTTAAGAGTTCTTTTTCGATTGCCGCTATTTCGAGATTAACGGCTGTAGAATTCAACGATGAATGCTTCGTTGATTTCAGCTGCAAGCTCAGAACGTTCTGGCAAGCGGTTTAATGAACCTTCTAATTTTTCAGCGTCGAAAGTAACATATTCCGGAACGAAATTAGATACATCTAAGCTTTCTGCGATAGAAGAGTTTTTAGCAGATTTTTCACGAACAGTGATCACTTGACCAACAGAAACTTGGTAAGAAGGGATATCTACACGTTTGCCATCTACTTGAATGTGACCATGGTTAACAAGTTGACGAGCTGCACGACGAGTGCGAGCAAGACCAAAACGATAAACAACGTTATCAAGGCGTTGTTCCAAAAGGATCATGAAGTTTTCACCTTGTTTACCTGGTAATTTACCAGCTTTATCAAATGTATTTTTGAATTGACGTTCAGTCAAACCATACATGTGACGAAGTTTTTGTTTTTCTGCTTGTTGCAAACCATATTCAGATAATTTTTTGCGTTGGTTAGGACCATGTTGTCCCGGAGCGTACGGACGACGCTCTAATTCTTTACCAGTACCAGAAAGTGAAATGCCTAGACGACGAGAAACTTTCCAGCTTGGACCAGTATAACGAGCCATTAGAAGACTCCTCCTTTAATTTGTTTTTAGTATAAAAACAAACAAGACAAGCAACCAAATAAGGGCAGTTTATCTTCATATACCTTCACCTTTGCAGCCGCTGGTTACACAATATACCACAGAAAATTCTGGGGATAAACAACTTACTTATTTTTTACTCATGCTGCGTTTTACACAAATTTCAGTATAATATAGTTTAGGCTCTTTTGTCAACTGGGAGTTGTGAGGAGCTGTTTTTTCATGCTAAACTAGGATAGCAAAGGAGAGATGCAAGGTGATAAGAATAAAACAAGCAACTACGAGAGAAGAGGCCAATACAATCGCAGTTCTAGCAAAAAAAGTGTGGGAGCATACCTATATCCCGATCATCGGCAAAGCCCAGGTCGACTATATGCTGGATAAGTTCCAATCCGCTGCGGTGGTCTGGGAAAGCATCGAAGCGAGCATATATGACTATCGACTGGCCTACATAGAAGATCAGTTAGTTGGCTACTTAGCTTTCCAGCAAAAAGAAGCAGAAGTTTTCATCAGTAAATTATATGTCGATCCGGACAGACAAAAGCAAGGAATCGCAAAACGATTATTTGCGGAAGTGAGTGATCAGTCCATCATTCGTCTGACCGTTAATAAATATAACACCGTTGCGATCCAAGTTTACGAGCATATCGGTTTTGAGAAAGAAGAGGCTGTGGTTGCAGAGATCGGTAAGGGCTATGTGATGGATGATTATGTGATGGTGAGAAGGCAATAAAAAAAGACCTATCGATTCGATAGGTCTCAGATTATCCGAAAAGCGCGTTGCTTTTTATTTCATAGCTGATTATCCACAATAATATCGCGAATCTGTTCCAACCATTTTTGATCCACTTCATCAAAGCGTCCAACTTCTGGGCTGTCGATGTCCAAAACACCGATCAGTTCGTCTTCGATCGTGATCGGCACGACGATCTCGGATCTGGAAGCAGCGTCGCACGCGATATGTCCAGGAAAAGCATTGACATCTTCAACCAGATACGTGGATTGCTCTGCCGCAGCAGATCCGCAGACACCTTTTCCTAGTGGGATTCGAATGCAGGCAGGTAAGCCTTGAAACGGTCCTAATACTAATTGATCGCTACTTTCTTCATATAAATAAAAGCCGACCCAATTGATATTTTCTAAAGCTTGATTGAGGAGTGCAGAAACATTGCTGAGATTAGCGATCAAACTGGTTTCTCCGTCGATCATTGCTTTTATTTGTTTCGCACAAAGCGAGTAATTTTCTTCTTTGGAGCCATTGTATTTTGCGATTTCGATCATGGACGATCCCTCCATCTTCTACAGTCTGAGTATTATAATACGTATAAGTATAGCACATTCACTTTCGCTTGGTTATAAACATGCTTATATTTTGAAAAAAGCGTTCTTTTTTTCAAATAAGAGAAGTAATTCTGTGAAAATCGTGTTAAAATAATAATTGTGTATCCTGTTTATAGGAATAGAATCGAAATCAAAACGTACATAGAGCAAAAGCAACGAAACGGCTTTTTCTTTCAGTAGTGAATCTGATAGGAGGATATAGAATGTTCATATATATATTGCTTGCATTCGTCGTAATCGTCATTGCTATTTTAGTGAGCGGTTACTTATTAAAAAAGAGACATTATCAACAAATCAATGAATTGGAAACGAAGAAAATCACTTTATACGACCGGCCGGTGATCGATGAACTTGGAAAAGTGAAAAAGCTGAAACTAACAGGTCAAACAGAAGAACTATTTGAATCATGGCGGGAATCTTGGGATGAGATCGCGAGTAAATTATTCCCTGACTTAGAAGAGACTTTTATGGAAGCAGAAATGCATGTCGATAAATACCAATTCCGAGCAGCGACGAATGTGGAAAACGATATTGAACAAATGCTCGCTGTAATCGAAAAACAAATGGATTCCATTTTAGCCGGCTTACATGAGTTGCTTCAAAGTGAAGAAAAAAATGCGGAAGAGAGCCGCACGACCAAAGAAAAATTTGCCGGTTTAAGACGAGAAGTCTTGACACGTGGTTTCAAACTCGGCAATACGCGTGCGGAGATCGAACAAAAGCTGGATCAATTAGCACTTGAATTAAATGAATACGACCACTTGACTGATCAAGGGGACCATTTGGAAGCTCGCGAAAAAGTCAAGCATGTCCAAGTGGAACTACAGCAAGTCGAAGTCGAAATGGAAAAAATCCCGAATCTGCTTCATGAAACAGAAGTTGCGCTTCCGGATGATATCGGCAAGTTGAACGAAGGTCATGAAGAAATGGTAAGAGATGGCTTTTACTTAGCGCATTTAGAGATTCCAAGCGAAACGAGCCGGATGCGGGAGCAACTAGAAAAACTCCGTGCGACGATTCAAAATTTGGATTTGGAAGCAGCAGAAGAAGGCGTTGTAGCTTTACATAAAGAGTTGGATCTGTTCTACGATGAATTGGAAAAAGAAGTAACAGCCAAACGATTTGTGAAAGATAATCGTTCTGTGATCGGCGAAAAAATCACCAATCTTATTCAAGTTGCTGATTCCGTCGCCGTCCAAATCGAAGAAGTCAAACAAACGTATCATGTAGGAGAAGACGAACTAGCCACGTATTTGAAAACGAGCGAGAAGTTAGAAAAACAAAGTGAATCCTACGAGCAAGTAATTACCTTATTGCAAAGCAACGAGATCGCTTTTTCTGCAGCGCAAGATACATTCAAAGAGATCGAGATCGCTCTAAATGAAATTACATTGGAGCAAGATGAATTTACCGGAGAATTACGTTCGCTCCGCAAAGACGAATTAGAAGCCCGCGATGCTGCAAGCGCGATGCGCAGAACAGTCATCGGGCTGGACCGCAAGATCGAACGTGAAAGACTGCCGGGACTCCCAGAAGATTACGTTCAGTGGCGCCTGCACTTAGGCGAATCCATCGACAACCTGGAAGCTGCTTTAGAAGCGAAACCATTGAACATGAAAACAGTTTCGCAGCATTGGCAAGTGGCGGAAGAGGATCTCAGACACCTTACAGAAAAGACAGAAGAAATGATCGAAAACGTGCAGTTGGTCGAACACGTTATCCAATATGCGAATCGTTACCGTTTATCCAATCCGGAATTAGCAGAAAGTCTTTCAGGGGCAGAATATCATTTCTACGAAGATTTCCAATATAAAAAAGCTTTGGAAATCGCCGTTACGGCTTTAGAGAAAGTCGAAAGTGGCGCCTTTAAGAAAATCGAAAAGAAATATACGGAACAAGATAACTGATCGAACTGGCTATGCCCCCGAGCATAGCCAGTTTTTATGTCTTGACAGATGTGATAAAATATATATGGTATAAATTCGGAAGCGGGGAAAACAATGATTTATTTTGATAATAGTGCGACAACTAAACCCAAAGATGCGGTTTTAGAAACATATACAAAAGTGGCGCAGCATTATTTCGCAAACCCAAGTTCATTGCACCGCCTAGGCGGGAAAGTGGATGAGTTGCTGACGGAAGCGCGCAAACAGATCGCTAGTATGCTTGCTGTGAAACCAGCAGAAATCATTTTTACTTCGGGCGGGACAGAGAGCAATAACCTGGCGATCAAGGGAATAGCACGAGCGTATCGTGCCAGAGGAAACCACATCATCACCTCGAGCATCGAGCACCCTTCTGTGCGGGAAGTGATGCAGGAGCTGGAAACGGAAGGTTTTCAAGTCACTTATTTGCCAGTAGATAAGGACGGACGCGTTTCGCCAAGCGATGTAAAAACAGCGATCACGCCGGAAACGATCTTGGTATCGATTATGTATGTGAATAACGAAGTCGGTAGCATTCAGCCGATTCAAGCTATTGGAGAAATACTAGAAAAGTATGAGCAAATCAAGTTTCATGTCGACAATGTCCAAGGAATCGCCAAGGTGCCACTAGACATAGAAGACGCGCATATCGATCTTTTATCGATTTCCGGGCATAAGATTCATGCGCCGCGCGGAATCGGGATTTTATATAAGCACGAAAAAGTTAGTCTACATCCAGAAATGCTGGGGGGCGGGCAAGAAAATGGCTTACGCAGTGGCACGAGTAATGTGGCTGGCGCAGTGGCTTTTGCGAAAGCATTGCGACTTGCTTTTGATGAGGAAAAAGCAAAGGCTAGCGATCTGCGTGAAGTAAACAAGTATCTGCGCGAGCAACTCACTGATATCCCAGCTATTACTATCCATACACCTGCTGAAAATGCAGCACCGCATATTTTATGCTTTACGGTAGCAGGCAAACAGCGTGGCGAAGTCATCGTGCATGCACTGGAGAAAAAAGATATTTATATCTCGACAACAAGTGCCTGCTCTTCCAGACAAAAGTTAGCCAGCAGCACCTTAAAAGCAATGGGTGTAAGTGATAACGAGGCAACAGGTGCAGTACGAGTAAGCCTCTCGTATGAAAATAGAGGGAGCGAGGCAAAGGTTTTTATCGAAGCATTGCAAGAAGTTATTGAAAATCTAAATAAAGTGGTGAAATAATGGAATTTGATAGAATCGTTATACGTTATGGAGAATTATCGACCAAAGGAAGAAATCGCAAACAATTTATCAAAACACTAGCGCATAATGTGAAAACAGCGATCTCCGACATGCCGGAAGTAAAAGTTTACGGAGAGAGAGACCGGATGTATTTGATTTTAAATGGAGCAGATCCGACCGCTATCGAAGCGCGTCTGCGTCCGATATTCGGGATCCAATCCTTTAGTCCGGCTATTCGTACCGAATTAGATGTAGAAGAAGTGAAGAAAGCGGCGGTCGTGTTGATGACCGAACTGCAGGAACCAAATTGGACATTCAAAGTGGCAGCAAGAAGAAGCTATCGTGATTTTCCGCTTGATACGAATGGAATCAATCAAACAATCGGTGGTCATGTATTAAATGCTTTTCCTGATTTGAAAGTAGATGTGAAACAACCGGTAGTCAAGTTAACGATCGATGTTCGTAAAGAAGGTGTTTTTCTTTCAGCGAAACATATTTTAGGAGCAGGTGGTCTGCCAGTTGGAACCTCTGGCAAAGCAATGCTGATGCTTTCCGGTGGGATCGATAGTCCGGTCGCTGGTTACCTAGCTATGAAACGCGGCGTGGATGTGGAAGCTGTCCATTTTCACAGTCCGCCCTATACGAGTGAAAAAGCGAAACAAAAAGCAGTGGATCTAGCTGCGACATTGAGCAAATACGGCGGTGATGTCCGTATGCACGTGGTCCCATTTACAGAAATTCAAGAAACGATCAAACAACAGATTCCGGAAAGTGTGATTATGACAGTCACCAGACGAATGATGCTCCGGATCACCGATCAGATCCGTCAAAAAGAACAAGGGCTTGCGATCATTAATGGAGAAAGTCTAGGACAAGTAGCAAGCCAAACCTTAGAGAGCATGACGGCTATCAATGCGGTTACAGCAACGCCGATCATTCGCCCTGTAGTAACAATGGATAAAAACGAGATCATCCAGATCGCCAAGCAAATCGATACGTATGACCTCTCCGTACAGCCATTCGAGGATTGTTGCACCATTTTCACACCACCATCGCCGAAAACAAAGCCCAAGCTTGAAAAAATCGAGCGATATGAAAGCTTTGTTGATTTTGAGCCGCTGATCCAAAAAGCAGTAGAAGAAACGGAAAGCTTTGTGGTCGAAAGCAGCCAAAAACAAGCAAAAACCGAATTTGCCGATTTATTTTAAAAGGAAGATGATCAGGCAGGAAGACGCTTTGAACGAAGCGTCCAGCGCCTGATCTTTTTTTAGAAAGGAAAGAGACAATGAAACGAAAATCACCGTGGATCAGTTTGATCATTATCGCGATCATTGCTATTTCAGCAATTTTCAAGATCGATATTTTAGGAGAACTTGGTTTATCTGATCAACCGCAAAAACAGAAACAAACCATTACACGCTCCAATAATGCCCCGCTTTCCAATGCGGTGGATCAGACTGTATATAAAAAGTTGGCAAGCAAAAATTATCAATCAGGAGAAGCGCCCTACATAGAAGTGAATAATGGGCAAAGCAATTTGGATATCCGCAAGTGGAAAGAAAATCGCGTGATTTACGGAAACCTCGATAAATGGAACCGGACAACCTATGTGACAGCGTTTATCGATCGCAAGAACTTAGGTAAATCGAAAGGACGCGACCGCCAAATCTGGCAGCCGACTGGTTGGCACCAAAAGGAGATTGACGGCATGCCGATCTATAACCGTGGTCATTTGCTGGCGTATACATCCAGTTTCAATTTTGATCAAGACGGTAATTATAAAACCGGCGAACAAGGTAGCATCGATAATCCGAAAAACTTAGCTACGCAATCGCAATTTTCAAATCAGCATACGCAGACTTATTTTGAAAACAAGGTCCGAAATGCCCAAGCGATTCGTGGCAATAAAGTGATCTATCAAATCGTTACC
This sequence comes from Listeria grayi, assembly GCF_900638015.1. Lineage (NCBI taxonomy): Bacteria > Bacillati > Bacillota > Bacilli > Caryophanales > Listeriaceae > Listeria > Listeria grayi. The sequence continues at coordinate 1,591,722 of NZ_LR134483.1, read as the reverse complement.
GTCTTTCGTGGACAAGAAAAAATGCCGCGGGGCTATTGGCTTCAAGCAGTCGATAGTAAAGGAACTCTCCATTTCAATGTCTATAACTGGAATGTCCAACCGGGGATCGTTTTTAATTATGCGACTGGAACTTCCAAAGTAGCTAAGCAGATGAAAGTATCCACCGATAATCATTTAGCCGAATAGGAAAAAGAACATACCGCGTTGCATGTTCTTTTTTTTTTGCGCTAAAATTTCAGAAAAAACAATAAAATGTATATAAAATACAAATAATATGTATAAAATCCAATTAAATCGTATATATAATTAATAAAAAAACATTTGACATTATATTTATACATAACTATAATGAATATATTCCAATAAATGTTAGGGGGAAACAGAATGAAGGTAGCGATTGTCGGAGCGACGGGATATGGTGGTTTAGAATTGATTCGTTTACTGCAGCAACATCCCGATGTTGAAATCGTTTCACTACATAGCACAACGGCAGCAGATCAGCTGATTACTTCTCTATATCCTCATTTAGCTGGTCAGCACCTTCCTCCTTTAGAAAGAATCGACCCTGAAAAAATCAGCCAAACCGTGGACCTCGTTTTTCTAGCAACACCAAGCGGGACTTCCAAAGACTTGGCGCCAGCTTTTCTCGAATTAGGTATGAAAGTGATTGATCTATCAGGCGATTTTCGTTTGAAAGAAGGAGCACTTTATCAACAGTGGTATCAGAAAGCACCGGCCGCAGATTTATATTTGCAACAGGCCGATTATGGTCTCACAGAGTTTCGTGACGATCCAGCAGCGACATTCGTTTCAAATCCAGGCTGTTATGCGACAGCTACTCTGCTAGGTTTAGCTCCGCTTTTGCAACACCAGCTGATTGAACCATATTCTATCATTGTGGATGCTAAGTCTGGGATCTCCGGTTCTGGCAAAGCACCAACACCACTCACGCATTATTCAGAAGTAAATGACAACCTCATTTATTATAAGGTCAATAAACACCAGCACATTCCGGAGATCATGCAGCAGATCAACAAATGGGATGCTTCCGTTCCAAACATCCAATTTGCGACTGCATTGCTACCAATCACTAGAGGGCTGGTAGCCACTATATATGTGAAGCCCAAGCTGCCGATAACAGAAGAAGCGCTCTTCGCGTACTATCAGCACCTTTATGAGAAAAAGGAATTTGTCCGAATGATGCCTGCGGGCGAACTGCCGACAATCAAACAAGTCGTCGGCTCCAATTATTGTGATATCGGTATCACGTATAATCCACAAACAAATACACTTGTGATCTTGGCAGTGATCGATAATCTGATCAAAGGCGCTGCGGGACAAGCAATCCAGAATTTAAATGTAATGAATGGATGGGAAGAAACTAAAGGATTGGGTTTTGTTCCAGTGTATCCATAAGGAGGAAAAAACTTGGAAATTATCGAGGGAGCAATCGATTCGCCAAAAGGCTTTCATGCAGATGGAAAGTTTGCTGGCTTAAAGAGAAAAAGAAAAGATATCGGCTGGATTGTTTCCGAAGTGCCAGCTTCTGCAGCTGCCGTATATACAACGAATATCATTCAGGCAGCACCGATCGCAGTGACGAAAGCATCTATCCAGCAAGATGGAACGTTACAGGCAATCATCGTCAATAGTGGTAATGCCAACGCCTGTACAGGGAAACAAGGCACAGAAGATGCTAAAACGATGCGCCGTTTGACTGCCGAACGGTTACAGTTATCAGAAACGGACGTGGCGGTTGCATCTACCGGAATCATTGGTGAAACACTACCGATGGAGAAAATCACAACAGGGATTAAAATGCTGGAAACAAACGTACAAAATGGCAAAGCGTTTCAGCAAGCGATTTTAACCACGGATACCTTTGAAAAAACAATTACCTGCAAAGCTGTGATTGATGGAAATGAGGTCACGATGTCCGGCGTTTCCAAAGGTTCAGGAATGATTCACCCGAACATGGCCACGATGCTGGCATTCATCACCACGGATGCTGCTATCAGTCCGTTGCTTTTGCAGCAACTATTGAAGCAAAAAGTGGATCAAACCTTTAATCAAATTACGGTGGATGGCGACACATCAACGAATGACATGGTGATCGTCATGGCTAATGGTATGTCGGGAGCAGCGGAGATTTTTCCGAATACTGAGGCTTATGAGATTTTTACAGATATGTTTCACACGATTTGCGAGTTTTTAGCCAAACAGATCGCGCGAGATGGGGAAGGCGCAACGAAACTAATTGAAATCAATGTCAAAGGCGCGACTAATTCAGAAGATGCACGAATGATCGCGAAAAAAATCGTTTCCTCGAGTCTGGTTAAAACCGCTATTTTCGGTGGAGATGCGAACTGGGGCAGGATCATTTGTGCGATCGGCTATTCAGGCGGCAGGATCACACCGGATAACATTACCATCAAAATCGGAGATACGATGATCTTGCAGCAAAGTGAACCCGTCGAATTTTCGCAGGCAGAGGTAGATCTGTATCTACGCCGGGAACATATCGTCGTGGATGTCAATTTGCATATCGGCATCGCCTCGGGGACTGCTTGGGGCTGCGATTTAAGTTATGAATATGTCAAAATCAATGCGTGTTACCACACCTAAAAGGAGCTGACTTGGATGAAAGATATAATTGTGATCAAGATCGGCGGTGTTGCAAGCGCTAATTTGACGCCGGCATTTTTCGAACAAATCAAAGCATGGCAAGAAGCAAACAAGAAAATAATCATTGTGCATGGCGGCGGACATTATATTTCCAGTATGTTAGAACGGTTGGCGATCCCTATTAAGACGAAGGACGGGATTCGTGTGACAAATGAACAAACACTGGAGATCACAAAAATGGTGTTGATCGGCCAAGTACAGCCGCTTATTATGACCGCTTTCCAAACTCAACATATTCCGGCAGTTGGCCTCAATGCTGGGGATTCCGGAATCATTTCTGCTAAGAAAACCGCAGACCCCTCATTGGGTCTAGTAGGAGAAGTGACAGCTGTCCAAACGGAAGTGATCGAGCATCTATTAGCCGCTGATTTTGTGACAATCATCGCACCGCTAGGGATTACCGAAACATTTGACTGGCTGAATATCAATGCAGATATAGCAGCTTGTCAAATCGCAACCGCCATGCATGCCGAGCAGTTATTTTTACTCACAGACGTCGCTGGTGTCCAAGTAGCCGGAGAAGTGCAAGCGGAAATCACAACAAAAGCAATTACAAAGTGGAAAGAGGACGGTACTATTTATGGTGGCATGGTTCCTAAACTAGCAAGTGCTGAGGCTGCGCTGCAAGGAGGCGTAGAGCAAGTTATTATCACCAATCACTTGGCAAATGCAGGAACAACGATTAAAAGCGAGGTGACGGTTTCATGAAAAATGTCTTTCCGAATTACAAGCGTTATCCGATCGAATTAGTAGAAGGTAAGGGGACAAATGTCAAAGACGCCCAAGGCAAAACGTATTTAGATTTTACAAGTGGTATCGCTGTCTGCAATTTGGGTCATGTTCCTGATTCGGTGAAAACAGTTGTAGAAGCGCAGTTGAACAAAATCTGGCATACATCGAATTTATATGAAAGTTCACTGGAAGAAGAAGTTGCTGCGAAGGTCGCGCAAAACGAAGCATATCAAGTTTTTTTCTGTAACAGTGGGACTGAGGCGAATGAAGCGGCAATCAAATTAGCACGCAAATACACGCACAAAGAAAAAATCATCAGTTTCACCCAATCCTTCCACGGACGAACATTTGGTTCCATGAGTGCGACAGGTCAGTCGAAAATCAAAGAAGGCTTTGGCAAACTCGTTCCTGGATTTGAATTTGCTACCTTCAATGAAAATAGTGCTCTTGAACAGATCGATGAAGATACGGCGGCAGTTTTCATTGAATTGGTGCAAGGAGAGGGTGGCGTAAATGAAGCAGATCCTACCTGGGTACAAGCGATCCAATCAAAATGTGAAGAAACAGGGGCATTGTTGATCGTAGATGAGATCCAGACTGGGATCGGTCGCACCGGAACGCGATATGCCTTTGAACAATACGCTATTTCACCAGATATTTTTACATTAGCAAAAGGGTTAGCAAACGGATTTCCAATCGGAGCAATGGTAGGAAAAAATAAATTGGCGGAAGCTTTTGGCCCTGGAAGTCACGGTTCTACTTTTGGGGGAAATAAGATAGCGCTTGCTGCTGCCAAGCAAGTTTTGACAGAAATCGATCAGCCAGCCTTTTTGGAAGAATTGAACATAAAAGCAGCCGATTTTAAAAAACAACTGACGGCTTTAGTAAAAGGGCTTCCCGGTTCAGAAGTCCGTGGGAAAGGCTTTTTGCTTGGGATCGAACTCCCAGGACCAGCGGATGAAGTCATCGCAGCCTGCCGAGAAAACGGACTACTTGTGCTGAGTGCTGGTCCAAATGTGCTTCGTATTTTGCCGCCACTCACGGCAACGGAAGAAGAGATTACAGCAGCACTTGCTATTTTAAATGATGCTTTATTAGAAAAATGGATGATACAGGAAGGGTGAGCGAAAATGTTGGAGATGAAAAAAAGTTATCCCAAAGATATGCTTTCGCTGTTAGAATGGTCGAAAGCAGAAATCGAAGAATTGATCCAATTAGCACTGGAAATGAAAACCAATCCCAAACACTTCAGTCATGCACTGAGCGGGAAAATATTAGGCCTTATTTTTGATAAGCCCTCCACGCGGACGCGGGTCTCTTTTGAAGCAGGTATGCTGCAATTAGGTGGACAAGCAATTATGATGAACGGAAAAGAGTTGCAACTAGGAAGAGGAGAGCCGATCGCTGATACAGCGAAAGTCCTGTCGAGTTACATAGATGCATTGATGATCCGGACATTTAGTCACGAAGAAGTGGAGACGTTAGCCGAGCACGCTACGATCCCAGTTATCAATGGTTTGACTGATTTGCATCATCCCTGTCAGGCGCTGGCAGATCTGCTGACGATGTATGAATGGAAAGATGATCTCACGAATGTGAAAGTCGCATTCATCGGCGATGGCAATAACGTCTGCCACTCGCTGTTATTGATTTGCGCGTTAATGGGCATCACGATCCACTGTGCGATCCCTGATGCTTACCAGATCGACGCCACGATCTTGGAGAAAGCACATCAGCTGGCGGCAGAAAGTGGAGCAGAGATCGTCGTTACTGCCGATCCAGTTAAAGCAGTAACGGATGCCGATTTCATTTATACGGATGTGTGGACGAGCATGGGGCAAGAGAAAGAAAATCAAACCAGAATGGGGATTTTCTACCCAACTTATCAAGTCAACACAGCATTGGCTGCTTATGCGAAACCGGATTATAAGTTTCTGCATTGCCTACCCGCTCATCGCGAAGAAGAAGTGACAGCGGAAATCATTGATGGCGAACATTCTGTATGCTGGCAACAGGCCGAGAATCGTCTGCATGCGCAGAAGGCTTTGTTGCAGTTGGTGCTACAACATTAAAAAATGGGAAAACCACTAAGAAAAGTGGTTTTCCCATTTTCGTATGCTACAAAAAATTCCGCTTCACTTTATCCCAAAATGAATTTTTAGGCAGTTTGATAATATTGATGAATCGGTCGCCCACTTCCAAATGAATGTCATAAATATGCTGAATGCTCAGTGCTTCTCCATCCATGCCAATCAATGGGAATTCATTATGCCCTAATTCGGAAGCCATCTTTAAGTGCAGCTTCCGCTTAGAACTAAGCAGGAAAGAAGACCCCAACGTCCGGAAACGATTATTGTTCAGGGAGGCAAGTTCACTTACCTGCATGGAAGGCAGTAGCGGGTCAATGATCGAGCCATGCACGGATTTATTATAGGCTGTGCTTCCAGTCGGCGTGGAAATAACCATGCCATCACCACGGAATGTCTCAAATAAACTTTCATTGATAAAAACATCTAACGTCAAAGTTCGGATCGTAGAAGAGCGGATATTGAAATCATTCAACACATAAAAAGCTTTGGTGTTATTGACCGTCCCGTGGATCGTCGGATATTTACGAACAAGCCAGCGTTCTTCTGCTGCGGCTTTGATGATCTCATCGAGCTGATGGATATGAAAATCACAATACTGTCCCAATTGTTCCGTTAAAGCAATTCCTGCATACAGGCAATCCGTTCGAAAACCAGTATCCCGTACTGCTTTCAAAAAGGCACTGTCGCCGCCGATGCTGATGATCACATTCGCTTCTTCAGGATCGGCCGTGATGTCGTAGCCATAAGACTTGGTTATCTTTTTCAATTCTCTGACTTTTTCATGCAGCTGTTCGGTTTTACGATAAAAAAAATAAAAGGTTGTTTGTGGCATAGTACTTCCTCCTTCTTTATCCTTTGTGTCCAGTATAGCATGAAAGCAGCAAAGTTGCCTTTATTTTACTGATAGTTGATAGGGAGCCTGAATCTTGCTACTATTAGTGTATATCTTATGAAAAGGGGTCAATACATATGAATGCAAAACGATGGGTCGCGCTTGCGTTAGTGGCAGGTTTACTACTGGTAAGCGGGTTAGTAAAAATCACCACCAGTCTTTTAGCAGCCGACCAAGAAACTAAACCAAGTTTCATTGATTCGCTGCTGGCGGATGAGGATACATTTGATGAAAAAACGCTAGAAGAAGGCGACGGAGATGCTCGAATCGCAGTTTTGTCTGTTGACGGAACCATCCAGGATACTGGAGAAGCTAGTTCGCTTTTCGGAAGCAGTGGCTATAATCATGCTGCCTTTATGAAACAACTAAAACAGATCGAAGCAGATAAATCGGTAAAAGGAATTTTGATGTATGTGAATTCTCCTGGCGGTGGAGTAATGGAGTCTGCGCAGATCCGCGACAAATTACTGGAGGTCAAGAAGAAAAGAAAGCTTCCTGTCTATGTTTCAATGGGAAGCATGGCAGCATCCGGTGGCTATTACATTTCCACAGCAGCGGACAAGATCTTCGCAAGTAAAGAAACTTTGACGGGTTCGCTTGGCGTGATCATGCAGGGCTATGACTACAGTGGACTGATGAAAAAAGTCGGGATCTCCGATAATACGATCAAGAGCGGCGCACATAAAGATATCATGAGCAGTAGCCGTCCCATGACAAAAGAAGAGAAAAAAATCATGCAGCAGATGATCAATGATTCGTATGATGAATTTGTAAATGTCATTGCTACTGGCCGCCATATGTCGAAAGAAAAAGTTCGGAAGATCGCGGACGGACGCGTTTATGATGGTAGACAAGCTAAAAAAATCGGGTTGATCGATCAATTCGGTTATAAAGAAGATGCGATCCGTGCACTTAAAAAAGAAAAAGGACTGCAAGATGCTGATGTTTTTGAATATCAGCAAACTGGCGGAATCGAAAGTTTATTTTCTGCCTCGGTAAAAGGAATCGTCAGCCCGAATGCAGAATTGCTTTCTTTCTTAAAAATGAGCGGAAATATAAGTGCACCAAAAATGATGTACTTGTATGGAAAATAAGGAGGGATAAAAATGACGGAACCACGTGTTTTTTACTACCGCCAAGCAGCCGCTGAAAAAATGCCAGCAAGCGAAGCGATACCCAAGCCTTATTTTGCAGGTTTTTGGATTCGTTTCTTCGCTTATATCATTGATCTGATCGCAGTAGGATCGATTCAAGTCATTCTGCTGACACCGCTATTCACAGGTGTTGGCTTGCCAAAACATTCCAGCCTTTTCAGTTTGTATGGTCTGGCGAGCGCCCTTCTTTTTCTAGCTTATTTTATCGTTTTCACTAAGCTGGGAGGACAGACACTTGGGAAAATGCTACTAGGGATCAAAGTGATCCGCTTAGACCGGAAGCCGCTGACATTCAGCAATGTACTTTTCCGTGAAGGACTGCTACGCTATCTGCAGAAAGTGATTCTACCGCTTTATTTGGTTGTCGCATTCACTCCGCAAAAACAAAGCATCGCAGATTTACTGGAGAATACGACCGTTGTCCATATTGGTTATTTAGAATTAGAGACAAAAGCATAATATTCGCTTCTTGAAACAGTTTTTCTTACAATAGAAGAGGAAAGTAAAAAGGAGGAATTTACATGGTACAAGTGACATTTAAACAAAAACCCGTGACACTCGGCGGAGAGCAGCGTAAAGCAGGCGATAAAGCACCTGACTTTAAAGTGCTGAATAACGCGAGCGAACCTGTAACGTTAAAGGATTATGCAGGCAAAACAAAGATCATCAGCGTTGTCCCATCCATCGATACAAGTGTCTGCTCCCAGCAAACGAGAAAGTTCAACGAAGAAGCTGGCGATTTAGAAAATACCGTGGTGTTGACGATTTCTGTTGATTTGCCATTTGCACAGCGTAAGTGGTGTGCGAACGAAGGATTACCAAATGCGATCACATTGTCAGATCATTATGATTTGTCATTCGGCAAAGCATACGGCGTTGTCATGGAAGAACTTCGCTTATTGGCGCGTTCCGTTTTCGTTGTAAATAGCGATGACGAAATCGTGTATAGCGAATATGTAGAAGAAGGTACCAACCATCCTGATTACGAAAAAGCGATCGAAGCCGCAAAATTGGCATAATTGCCATATAAATAAGCATGCAAGAGTTTACTCTTGCATGCTTATTTTTTTATTTGGCTTGTCTTCTCTTTAAAAACAGCCCAATAATCAATCCCAGTACAATGAAGCTTGCGAGCAGTAAGAAAGTATGCTGATATCCGATCAGACTGGCGCTTTTGATACCAAGCGTTTTATGCGCATCGATCTGCTGCGAAAGAAACACTGTCAAAAAGGCAACTGCCAGAGAATTAACGATTTGCATCATAACATTAGAAATCGGCGTTACCCTGCTAATGAATTGAATGGGCACCGATTGTAAAGCATGATTGTTTACTTGCATATTGACTAGTCCTTGGCCGAGTCCTAACAAAATAACAGCGGCTAGCAAGTAGGAAATCGAAGAAGATGGCTGTACTTGTGATAATAGGGACAAACTCGCCCCTGTCATGAAGAAACCTGGAAGCGCAGCAGCTTTGGTTCCAAATTTATCAAATACTTTACCGCCGATGATCATACCGATAAAGCTAGCAATGGCCTGCGGAACCATCATCAACCCGGCATGGAAAGAAGAGTACCCGCAAATCTCTTGTAGATATAGCGGAATTAGGAGCATGGAACCGAAAACTGCCACCTGATTTAGCCACATCAAAACGATCCCTTTTCTAAACTCAGAAATTTGAAAGGCTTTGACATGCAAAAGGGGAGCATCTGCTCGTAATTCGGTAATGATAAACGTGACCAGCATAATTATCCCTACTATCAAAAAAAATAAAGCTATAGGATTTTCCCACCCCTCGTCTGCTCCAACATGAATCCCATAAATCAAAAACGGAAAAGCAAAAGGAGAAAAGAGTGCCCCTTTGACATCGATTTTTGCATGTTTGTTTGCTTCGAAGTTCGGTAAAAACAGCACGGCCATTAAAAGTGCACCTGCGCCGATCGGCAAATTTATCATGAAGATCGTGTGCCAATCAAAGTGATTGATCAACCAGCCAGATAATGCCGGTCCAACGGTTGGTGCGATCAGCATCGGCAGACCTAAAAAGCCCATCATACTTCCACGTTTTTCGATAGGGATGATCCGAAAAGACATAGCAATACCAAGCGGTCCCACGACTCCTCCAAAAATACCTTGAAGAATTCGGAAGAGGATCAGCTGCGTCATCGATCCTGAGATTGCAGCTAAAAAGGAAGAGACGGTGAACAATACGACCGTCATAATAAAGACTTTTTTAGCGGAAAAACGATCTGCCAACCAGCCGGCATAAGGAATTACCGTTGCCATTGCAAGTGTATACGCAGTAATCGTCCATTGGGAAACTGCCAATGAAGAATGAAATGCCTGCTGAATATGCGGTAAAGCAACATTCATCACGGTCGTATCCATCATTACTAGAAGCATTCCCAGCGAAATCGTTAAGATCGAGGGGAGTACCTTTTTTAATTCAAAATTTTGTGTATCCATTTTTATCGCCTCTTATCATTTTTAGAACACTGTTCGATAAAAATACTAACACTGTTCGAATTAGTTGTAAAGAAAAACTTTTCAACGATCGGCTTCAATCTTTTCCATACCAGATAAAATTAATTGCAAGCCAAATTCAAACATGAATGGACTACCTAAACGATCAAAAATACCCGCTTTTTTGTAGGCAGTTAAAAACGGCAGAAATTTATAGCTTTCTTCTTCCTCCTCTGTAAATCGATTATCCCTTTTTTGGAAACGCTCGCTATCAATCTTAAACGTACAAATATAATTCATATAGGCATTGATCGCAAAAAACTTTTCTTCGGGCTCCATTGTCAAATCACTTAATGTCATCAATAGAGTGTCTAATAATTTTAAATAATTACGGCTGGAAGGTGGATAATCCATCAGTAATTGAGCTAATCCTGGATAATGATCCAAGGTTGTTAAAATATGATGGGCATATTTTTCTAAGCGACCTTTCCAGGTTCGTTCTTCCACAGGAAAAAGAATTTCTTCGCTTGCATGATTGATCAATTCTGCAAACAATGCTTCCTTACTCGGAAAGTGGTAATATAAAGAAGAGACAGTCATTCCTACTAATTCTGCCAGTTTACGCATGGAGAAACCATTTGTCCCATGGGATTGTAATAATTGCCATGCAGCGTTTGTGATCTTCTTTTGAGTTTCTTGCTTTTTCATTTTATTTTCTCCTAAAAATAGACTTTATATCTGTACATTATTATAGCATAGTAGAAAAGCAGCTATCCATAACTATTTTTGTGGCTATTTGCGGAGGATAAAAGCAGGAATCGATCAGTATTTTTAAAAATTGGTTGAACCAGTTAGGATTGTTGTCAAAATAGTAGAAATGAAGAAAAAAACTTTATTTTGGAGGGAGCATATTTAATTGAAAAACTGGATGATTGTAATCTGTATAGTGCTTGCGGGGGTGATTTGGGGAACGATTCCTAATCAGGCAGAAGCGAAAAAGGAATTGTTTGTTTCACCAAGCGGGAGCGATAACAGTAAAGGGACTAAAAACAAACCACTGAAAACCATTTCAAAAGCGGCTAAAATAGCTAAAAAAGGAACGGTTGTCACAATAAAGAAAGGAACGTATCCTGAGCATATCGTGCTGAAAAATTCGGGCACTAAAAAGGAACCGATTATCTTTCAAGCTGAAAAGCCTAATACAGTGAAAATAACAGGAAAGAAAAAAGGGAATCAAGAACAGCTGATCCTCATCAATAATAAGCAGTATATCCAAATCAAAAACATTGAATTGACCAATTTTTGGACAAAAAAAGAAGACTTCACACCGATCGCGATCATGGTCACGGGGAAATCCAGTCATATTCGGATTGAAAAAACCTATATCCATGACCTTGGAACCAAACATAAAAATGGCAATGCCCATGGAATCGCAGTATATGGAAATAAACCGATCAAGGACATTACGCTTGTAAAAAATAAACTGGCTCATTTGAAATTAGGATACAGCGAGGCAATGGTGCTGAACGGTGATGTGTCCACTTTTAAGATCACAGATAATATATTGACGAAAAATGATAATATCGGCATCGATATTATCGGCGGGGAAGGGGTCTCTGCCAGCAAAAAGACCGATAAAGCACGTAACGGCAGCATCCTCCGTAACAATGTCAGCTATCAATCCAGCAAACATAATCCGGCCTATAAAGGAGAACAGGCTGCCGGAGGTATCTATATCGACGGTGGCGAGAATGTTTTGATCAAAGGAAACACATCGCACAACAATGATATTGGGATTGAAGTGGCAAGCGAACATAAAAATAAAGTAGCAAAAGACATCCGTGTGCTGAATAATACGGTCCGGCAAAACAACTATACCGGAATTGCAGTAGGTGGTTACGATTCTAGCGTTGGCGGAATCAAAAATGTTGTTATTTCCGGTAACATACTTGCTGATAATGATAAAATCGGGCAAGAAGCTGGACAACTATTGATCCAGTCCCACATTACTCAATTAAAAGTAACCAATAATAAATTGTATAATAAGAAAGCCGGGTTTTTCATCTCCCAGGGAGAAAAAGAAAAAATCAAAGCGGTATTATCCGGAAATAAATACTATCTAAGGACTGGAGACAAGTTCTTGAGTACATGGCAAGGGAAGCGAATAACCAGTTTTTCTAAATTCAAAAAGCTTACCGCTGAAACCGGAAAAATAATAAAGAGAAAATAACAGACTGTATTAATTGATTTGAAAAACTGTAGTAATCTCTTTAAGAAAAAACCCTTTAATAATAAAGCGAATTACTGTATAATGTTTTGTGGTGTTATTAATGAAAAATAGTAGAGGTGTTACTTTTGACAAATTCAGTCGCCGAAGAACTTTTCCAAGTGCTCGACAGTACGACCGTCATTTTGCAAGACGCTTTGGAAATAAGCTATTTGGAAGCGTTGTATGAAACAGGAGAAAATTTGTTTCAGCACGAGGTGTTACAAGTAGAAGAAGTTAGTGCCGAGCAAGTAGCTGATTTGAAAAAAGCATATGCGTCGGTCGCGCTCGATGATTATACGCCAGAGGATATCCGCCGAGCACTTCAACTTGCGCTCTTAAAAGGCATGAAGCACGGTATCCAAACGAATCATCAAATGACTCCGGATTCGATTGGCTTTATTTTAGCTTATTTCATTGAGAAATTGACAAAAGAAAAAGCAGAAGTAGCCATTTTAGATCCAGCTTGCGGCACCGGTAATCTCCTCTCTACGATCACGAACCAGCTGCTGCTGACAAAAGATAAAGTCGTTCAGGCAACTGGTATCGAAGTAGACGATCTGCTGATATCTCTTGCCCTTGTATCCAGTGACTTACAAGGACAACGTACCCATCTGCTTCATCAAGATGGACTCAGCAATCTGCTCGTTGACCCCGCAGATATCGTCGTCAGTGATCTTCCGGTCGGTTATTATCCGGATGACGAGCGAGCAAATACGTACGAACTAAAACAAGCGTCCGGGCACTCCTTTGCTCATTATTTATTTATTGAACAAGGTATGCGCTATACAAAGCCAGGCGGCTATTTGTTCTTCCTTGTCCCAGACAGTATGTTTGCAGACAGTGAATTTCCGAGAGTCGACCGTTTTATCAAGAAACACGGACACATGCAAGGTATCATCAAACTTCCAGAGACCTTGTTTAAAAGCGAACAGTCGCGAAAAAGCATTTTGATCTTGCAAAAGCAGTCTGCAGAAACAAAAGCGCCGAAAGAAGTGCTGCTTGCCAACTTGCCGACATTATCTGATCCGGCAGTAACAGCACCGATTCTAAGCAATATTGAGAAATGGTTTAACGAGAATAAATAATAAAGGAGTAGAATAATTTATCATGGATAAAACAATTGCAATCAATGCGGGTAGCTCATCTTTGAAATTCCAATTATATGAAATGCCAGCAGAAACCGTCATCACAAAAGGTATCGTCGAAAGAATCGGATTAAAAGATTCTATTTTTACAATCTCTGTGGGAGACGAAAAAGTAACCGAGATCGTGGACATTCCGGATCACGAAGTCGCTGTTCAAATGCTATTAGAAAAATTATTAGAACATAAAATCATCAGCTCTTACGATGAGATCACAGGAGTAGGACACCGCGTCGTTCATGGCGGCGAAGTTTTTCCTGAATCCGTTGTGATCGACGACCAAGTTATCGAAAAAATTGAAGAACTTTCTGAACTTGCGCCGCTTCACAATCCGGCAAACGTTATCGGGATCAAGGCATTCCGCAAAGTATTGCCGAATATCGTATCTGTGGCAGTTTTCGATACAGCATTCCACCAAACAATGCCACCAGCAAGTTTCCTATACAGCTTGCCATACAGCTATTATGAAAACTACGGCATCCGTAAATACGGTTTCCACGGAACAAGTCATAAATATGTATCCGAACGCGCTGCTGAACTATTAGGCCGTCCAATCGAAGAGCTACGCTTGATCACTTGTCACTTAGGTAATGGTGCAAGTATCGCAGCTATCGAAGGCGGAAAATCAATGGATACATCGATGGGATTCACGCCGCTTGCTGGTGTTTCCATGGGAACTCGTTCCGGTAACATTGACCCGGCACTTATTCCTTACATCATGGAAAAAACGGACAAAACAGCGGAGCAAGTGCTAGATGTGCTAAACAAAGAATCCGGGATGCTTGGCGTATCAGGCATTTCCAGTGATTTGCGCGATCTTGAAAAAGCAGCAGCAGAAGGAAATGACCGTGCAGAACTTGCTTTAGAAGTATTCGTAGACCGTATCCACAAATACATTGGTTCTTATGCAGCACGCATGAACGGTGTAGATGCGATCATCTTTACAGCCGGTATCGGTGAAAACAGTACTTTCATTCGTGAAAAAGTATTACGCGGCCTAGAATTCATGGGCGTATATTGGGATCAAGCTCTAAATCAGATCCACGGTGAAGAAGCCTTCATCAACTATCCGCATTCACCAGTCAAAGTAATCGTTATTCCGACAAACGAAGAATTAATGATTGCTCGCGATGTAGAAACCTTGAAAGACCAAGCCTGAAAATAATAGAAAGCCCTGTAAGTCAAATAAGTATGTTTTGCCTTGCAGGGCTTTTTTTATGAATAACTTTAGAGAAAAACGGTCTGCTAACGGGGAAGGCAAGCCTGAAATGGGAGGACCTTGAGTGAAGAGAAAATGGCGAGTTACTGGAATATTTATTATTGTTTGGAGTATCTTGTTTTTAATAACAACAACCAATGTGTATGCAAAAAGCACGCAAAGTAAAGTGAAGTCAAGTGCAAAGGTAGCGCATGTCAGCTACCGGATCAAAGCGAAAAACAATTATGATGTGTATGCGTATCCGCGGGAATTAAAGGCGAAGAGCAAACGTTTGCACGCGAAAACAGCCAGCAAGAATACAACATTTTTCGCAGACAAAAAAATCATTACCACGAAAAAACACACGTATTTTCGACTGGTAAAGGGAAATGGTCAAGTATACGGATATATCGATGCAAGAGGAATCGCCAAATATGCAACGACATATCGCAGCAAAAACTTACCTAAAAAGCTATATCATTTTAGCAATGATACGAAAGATGTCTGGAATTATCCGGCTGGGACTGCTTATAAAGCGAAAGTAGTTTACCGTAGCAAAAAGTATTGGACCACCTCTTTCTATGTTACAAAAGAAACGACTAGAAAGAGCGATAATACCAAATATTATTATTTAAAGCAGACAAATGGCAAAAACTTCGGCTGGATTTATTATAAAGCAATGAAAGTTGGTAAGTATCAGGCGCCAGCTAAGCCTGCTGCTCCACCTGTCTCACCGGCGCTTCAGCCGCAAATATTCGCACAAGATCTTTCCGTACCGATCGGCGGATCTTGGCGGGCTGAGGGAAAAGCGTTTAGCCCTTATGACGGCATCGCAGCTCTTTTGAGTGAAAAAGGGGATTTCCACACGCAAGTAGAACCGGAAAAAGCAACGATCCTCTCCAACAATGTCAATCTATCGAAAGTTGGTAGTTATGTCATTACCTATCAATATAAGACGAAATATGGTACAGCTACTGCAAGATCCAATATCCACGTGATCAGCGGATCAGACACACAGGCACTGGAACAATTCAAATCAAGCTACATCACGCCGCTGGAAAATAATGAGAATAATCCTTTTCCACATAAAGCTGCAACAAATATGGATGAACTGTTGAAACCGACTTATCAATATAACAATCAATTCCCGACCAGCGCGACCAAACTGCAAACCTATAAAAATCTTGAGAATAAACCAACAGGTCAAACCTATGCCTCGACACTGATCTTGCCGACATCTTTAAAAGATAATCTCACGCTTTATAATCCGCAAAGTATTGTAAAAGAAGGAAAATATATGTATGTGATTTATGATGAAGATACGTATTACGGCAGGTTAGTACGATATGATCTAAGTTTTCCGCTAAAGAACATCGGCGATTACCGGCTGCTCTCTAAAAAAGCCAGTTTAACTGATCCATATTTGATCCGTTTGCGCGATTCCATCAAAATCAGTCCGAAATTTCCGACTGGTCACGGTCAGACATTGTCGGAAAGTGGCGGCACGCTATATATGTTGTCAGATACGACTACAAGCACAGGCGCACAATATAACACGGTTATCCAGAAGCTGGATAAAAACACGTTGCTCCCGGTTCGAGAGTGGTCCTTTAAACTGAGTAATCGTTTTTCAACTAGTACTAGCTACTATTATGTAAATAACTTTACTTGGGCAGGCAATAATGAATTTTATTTTGCTTTGAAAAGAAAAGCAAGAAGCGATGCGCGCTTTACTGGCTATCAATTTTACCGTGGAACAATAACAGGGAACAGCGTCAAAGTCAATCTGATCAAACAGAATTTGACGCAATATATCGGCTATTACATGCAGAATATAAGCTACAATCCGTTGAATGACAGACTTTATATCGTTTCCGACAGTATCTATGCCAGTTTCCCACGTGAGAAATTAAAAGAAGGAACGCTGGAAGGAAAAGATATCGTTTATACCAGACTTTTAAAAGATTTGGGTGCCAATGTCATCGAAACACAAGATATCACCTTTGAGGGAACAAATGCATATATTTTAAACGTACGTTATCCCGAGATCCTGCAAGCAAATAACATCACAGACTGATAAAAGAGGAGAAAAACCTGTATGACGGTTTTTCTCCTCTTTTTTAGCTGAAAAAATGGACTTGAATCGAAGGATCCAAATCCATTTTCACGATATTATGTTTATTTAATTAGGCTTCGTAAGTTGGTTCTTCATTTCTTACAACCAATACATCACAAGGAGAATGACGAATGATGTACTCGGAAACGCTACCGATCAATAAACGTTCTACAGCGTTTAATCCAGTAGCACCACACATGATCAAGTCAGCTTTGAAAGCTGTTGCTGCTTCTTTTGTGATCGCCGTTTTAGGTGAACCATATTCAATATAACTTTCTACTTTTACAACACCGGCATTAGAAGCATCTTCTTTATAACCTTCTAGCAATTCGTCCGCATATTCCGTTGCTTTGTCTGCCATGCTTGTGTCGTAATTGGCAACAGAAGAAAATGCTCGGGTATCGATAACGTGTACTAAACCTAATGCTGCGTCATTCCGTTTTGCCACTTGGACTGCTTTACGGAAAGCACTTTCTGCTTCTTTTGATCCATCCACCGCTACTAAAACTCTTGAATATTGTTGTAACATATTCGTTACCTCCCTAAATATCTTTTTATATTACTATTGTACCCCTTTTTTTATTGAACAAGCACAAAAACGAGAAAAAAATAAAAATAATTTGCTTTTTTGTTATATAAAGGATATTATAGATATATTAAGTCTACGATTGAAAAGGAGCTAATCATGAAATATTCTAAAGCAACCAATTATGCGCTGCATACGATGGTTTATCTCGCACACACAACACTGGAGAATACGCTCGGAGTGAAAGAGCTGGCAGAACGCTTTCAAGTATCCTCCACTTATTTGTCCAAAGTATTGACTACACTTGTTAAAGCGGGGTTGATCGAGTCTGTGTCAGGAGTCAAAGGTGGTTATAAATTGGCACGATCAAGTGAGACCATTACTTTTTTGGATGTTGTCCAAGCAGTAGAAGGGGCTAATCCGCTCTTTGTCTGTGGGATGACTGCGACTCCTGCACACAATGAGAAAATCTGTTTGATTGAAAATGCCATGAAAGAAGCGGAACAGAAGATGGAAGCAGATCTAGCAACTAAAACAATCGCAGGTGTGGCTCATCAAATGAAGTCCCTAAAGGAGGAAATGAAGAAATGAATAAGCAAAATCCCAAACTGGCGCACAAAATGGCCTACTTAGATAACCCAGAAAGGAATGCTATCATTAGTCCCCAAGAAATCTTCGAACTGATCTCACCGTCTGAAAAACCGACGATATTGGATATTGGAGCCGGAACAGGATTTCTCACTATTCCTGCGGCAAAAGCGTTTGGCGGCAAAGTGGTCGCTTTAGATATGGATAAAGATATGTTGGATATCATTGAGGAACGTGCAAAAAAAGAAGATTTAGAGGATATCGAATTGCTACTTGGCAATGCGGAAAATATTGCGCTAGCAGATAATTCAGTCGATACTAGCTTGGCTTCTCTTGTTTTACACGAAATGCACGATCTAAATAAAGTACTGATAGAATTAAATCGGATCACAAAAGCGAAGGGACAACTTATTTGCTTGGAGTTTGAAAAAGAAAAAGCCTCTGAGAAACACATGCATAACCGTATAAGCTCGAACGAGATGGAAACAGCTTTGATCATGGCAGGATTTAAACCGATTAAAAAATCTCATTTGGCTCAGCACATGTATCTGCTGGTAGCAGAAAAAGAATAAAAGCAAAAAAAGAAGCACGCTTATTATGCGCGCTTCTTTTTTATAGCCTTATACTTAACGGATAACTTGCAATCCTTTTGGATATTCTGTAAGTACTGTACAGCCATTTTCAGTTACGACGATATCGTCTTCGATCCGAACGCCAGCTACTTCTGGTACATAGATACCAGGCTCGATCGTGAAGACCATATTGGTTTGGAGAGGCATCTCGTTCGTTTCAGTGATCGATGGGAATTCATGCACGCTTGCACCTAATCCATGACCAAGGCGATGCGGAAAATAGTCGCCATAGCCAGCCTCGGCAATGATGTTTCTCGCTGTTAGATCAATATCTTTTGCAGTTTTACCAGCTTGAACAGCGGCAACAGCAGCTTCTTGGGCTTCTAAAACAGTTTGATAGATTTTTTCCTGTTCGGCAGAAATATCACCAAAGGCTACTGTACGTGTGATATCAGAACAATAACCTTTGTGAACGACACCTAGATCGAATAAGACGAGGTCGCCTTTTTGAATCTTTGTGTCACCGGGCGTTCCATGCGGAAGGGCGCCATTTTTACCTGTCAATACCATAGTATCGAAGGACATGGCAGTGACGCCTTTTTTCTTCATTTCAAATTCGATCTTCGCTACGATCTCCGCTTCTGTTTTTCCTTCTGCGATCTCGCTGACACCCACTTCTACAGCATAATCAGCAAGCAGTGCTGCTTCTTTTAAAATCTGTAATTCTTCTGGTGTCTTGATCAGGCGGATCATTTGGATTTTTTCTTCTGCATTGGCAAAGGCACTGTCTGGTAGAAGGGATTGAAGTATCTCGTAACGTTCTACAGTCATATGACCTTTTTCAACCGCTAAATTAGAGAGCGATGCACGGTTTTTTAATTGAGAAGTGATGATTTCCCAAGGGTTTTCAATGTCACTATAGCCATAAACCGGATGTGACCAGTCGCCGCCTTTGACGTCCTCGATCTCTAAACCAGGAACGAATAAAAATGGTTCTGCCTCTTGGAATACAGCTAGAGCCAGCACGCGTTCATGTGGTTCACTTACATAGCCGCTAAAATAAGCGACATTTTCTGGATTGGTGATCAAGCAAGCATCGATGGCTTCCTCTGTCAGCCAATGTTGTAACACATCAATATTTTTTTCCATGTCTAATCCTTCTTTCCTTCAATTACTCTTCCTTATCATAACACGAAGCGACGGCTAGTTTAAAGAATAATGTTGAGTGGTACAAATAATGGAAAAGAGAACTGTTATATAGTAGTTTATCAAAAAAAATGATACAATAAAAAAGTAGAAAAAATTCAAGATGTAGGAAGGAAGTAAGAAAAATGAAAATCACTTTTCATGGTCAATCTTGTCTAAAAATCCAAACAAAAGGAATTGAAATTCTTGTTGATCCATTTATTTCCGGAAACGAAAAATGTGATTTGGAAGTAGAAGCGCAGCAACCTGATTTTATCTTTGTCTCCCATGGACATGACGATCATGTCGGCGACACAGTAGCAATCGCAAAACAAAGCGGCGCAACGATTATTGCCAATGCAGACTTAGCAACTTTCTTTTCATTGGAAGGGGCAGAAAATATCGCGCCGATGCATATTGGCGGAAAGCGGGAATTTCCGTTTGGAACAATCAAATTGACCCAAGCATTCCATGGGTCACAAACGGTAAAAGACGGAAAAATCGTCAACCTAGGTTTTCCGACCGGGGCTGTTTTTACGCTAGAAGGAAAAAACATTTACTTTGCAGGTGATACAGGAATATTCTCCGACATGAAACTGATTGGGCAACTGAATCCCTTGGATCTGGCGTTCTTGCCGATCGGTGACAATTTCACGATGGGACCAGAAGATGCGGCGCTGGCAGCAGAGTTTTTACAAGCTAAAACAGTTGTACCGATGCACTACAACACATTCCCGCTGATCAATCAAGATCCTGAAGCGTTTGTTGGTCTCCTTCCAGAAGGAGTTGCAGGAAAAGTGCTGGCGATCGGAGAAGGATTAGAATTATAAACTATCTAAAGAGCAGGTGTGAAAAATGGCTACCAAGCATGAGCAAATCTTAAAATATATTGAAAATCTTGCGGTCGGGGAAAAAATCTCAGTACGAAAGATCGCAAAAAATCTTTCCGTTAGTGAAGGGACTGCCTACCGCGCGATCAAGGATGCGGAAATCATGGGCTACGTTTCAACAATCAAGCGTGTGGGAACCCTCCGGATCGAGCGCAAGCAAAAAGACAGCATTGAGAAACTGACATTTGCCGAGATCGTCAATATGATCGACGGACAAGTCCTCGGTGGGCGTGAAGGGCTGTATAAGTCGCTTAATAAATTCGTGATCGGGGCGATGACGGTAGAAGCAATGGAACGCTACACGGAAGCAGATAACCTTTTGATCGTAGGGAATCGTGTGAGTGCCCATGAATTAGCGCTGAAACGCGGAGCAGCTGTTTTGATCACCGGTGGTTTCGACACCGAAGAAGCGGTCAAAAAACTAGCGGACGAAAAAGAACTGCCGATCTTGTCGACTTCTTATGATACGTTCACTGTAGCAACGATGATCAATCGAGCGATCTATGACCAATTGATCAAAAAAGAAGTCGTGCTTGTCGAAGATATTTTGACGTCGCTTGAAAACACTGCTTATCTGACGACTGCCGAAAAAGTTTCTGATTGGCATGATAAAGAAGAAGCAACCGGTCACAGCCGTTTCCCGGTAGTCAACAAAGCGATGCGCTTAGTTGGCATGATTACTAGCAAAGATATTTTAGATAAGAATATGACGGCTTCGATCGAGCGAGTGATGACGAAAAATCCGCTGACCGTTGGCGAGAAAATGAGTGTGGCTTCTGCTGCACATATGATGATCTGGGAAGGAATCGAAGTCATTCCGGTTGTCAAAGATGATCTAACGTTAGTCGGTATCGTTAGCAGACAGGATATCTTGAAATCCATGCAGATGATCCAGAAACAGCCACAAGTCGGGGAAACGATCGACGATACGATCGCGAACCAGCTGTTTGAAAAAGAAGACGGTTTTTATGAATTTCAAGTTTCTCCGCAAATGACGAACTCGTTAGGCACGCTTTCTTATGGCGTTTCTGCCCAAGTAGTCGGCGAAGTTGTCCAACAAAAATTGATGGCACTCAAAAAGCGGAATGTGGCTATTGAAAATATCAATATGTATTTCTTAAAACCTATCCAGATGGATGCGCAGCTGCAAGTCCAGCCACGAATTTTGGAAATGGGAAGAAAATCTGCTAAATTAGATGTAGAATTATATTTAGAAGGCATTCTGACAGGAAAAGCAATCGTCACCTGTCAAATGATGGAACGATAGCATACAAGAGTAGGGGTATCTATAATGAAAACAAAAATTTTAGAAGCAATAAAGCAATATGATGTCATTATTTTGCATAGGCATGTAAGACCAGACCCAGACGCATACGGATCGCAAATGGGACTTGCGGAAATTATTCGCGCCAGTTTTCCGGGAAAAGAAGTTTACTCCGTGGGGCAGCCAGAAGAATCGCTTCGTTTCCTAGGTGAGGTCGATACGATCGCCGATGAGAAATATCAAGATGCGTTGGTTATCGTTTGTGATACTGCCAATGAAGAACGGGTTTCCGACCGGCGCTATACTAGCGGAAAACAACTTATCAAAATCGATCATCATCCCAACGATGATCCATACGGTGATTTGCTTTGGGTAGACACAGCAGCTTCTTCTTGCAGTGAAATGATTGTCGACTTTTATGAAACTTTCGCCGCGGAATTGACGCTGAATACTACAGCGGCTCGTCTGCTTTATGCAGGGATCGTTGGCGATACCGGACGCTTTTTATATCCGAGTACAACCGAGAAAACGCTGCGTTTGGCTGCGAAATTGGTCAGCTTTCCATTTGACCGCTCCGCTATTTATGAGCGCCTATATGAACTACCGCGGCCGATCATTCAATTGTCCGGTTATGTGCTGGAACATTTCGAAATGGATGAATATGGGGCAGCGACAGTATATTTGGATGATGCATTATTACAAAAATATGCCGTTGATCCACGCCGTGCCTCGGCACTCGTGTCCATACTGGAAAATGTCGAGGGAATCCGCGCTTGGATCTTATTCATCCAAGAAGGCGAATTTATTCGGGCCCGCCTTCGTTCTAAAGGACCGGTTATCAATGAACTGGCGAAAGAATATCATGGCGGAGGTCATCCGCTAGCATCCGGTGCGACGATTCATAGCCCATCAGAAGTAGAAGCAATGACAAGAAAACTTTCTTTATTATGTCAAAACTATTCCAAATAAGTGAGAGCGGCTCTTCCAATAGAAGAGTCGCTCTCGTATAAATGCGAACGTACTTTCTTTTTTTTGGCTGAACCGATATAATAAAAGAAAAAGGCCAAGAAAGGAGTTTCGATAATGGGATTTGTACATCTCCAAGTAAAAAGTGCATTTGATCTGCTTTCCAGCACAGCCTCGCTTGACGCACTCATTGCGAAGGCAAAAGCGTGTGGATTCGATTCTCTAGCGATCACAGATAAAAATGCCTTATATGGGGCAGTGAATTTTTATGAAAAATGTCAGGCTGCTCAAATTAAACCGATTATCGGAATGACCGTTTCCGTTTATGGCTATATCGATACGACACGTTCTTATGAGTTGCTTTTACTAGCTGAAACTACTGCGGGCTATCAGAACCTGCTTAAAATAGCGAGTGCCATTCAAACTCAAGATGAAAAAGTCCTCCCACTCAATTGGCTGAAAGCTTATGGAAAAGGATTGATTGCGATTTCTCCTGGAGCGACAGGTGAAATAGAGCATCTGTTAATGGATAGTTCTCCTGAGAGTGCTGCTGAAGTAGTAGCATACTGGCAGTCGATCTTTTCACAGAATTCTTTTTTCTTATCGATCCAAGCGGAGAATCCGCGCTTGAAAGAAGCTGTTCAGAATTTCAGTAGCACGCAAGGAATCGATGTTGTCCTTACTAAAGATGTCCAATATCTGGAAGCAGGAGACGTTCGTGCGCAGGAAGTGTTGATGGCGATCCGTGATAATCGAACTGTTGATTACGAAAAATTGCCGCTTGCCGGACCGAATTTCCTTGCTTCTGCTGATGAAATGGCAGCAAGCTTGACTACTGACTTTGAGCAACAAGCTTATGAACAAACGGCGAAGATCGCAGCAAGATGTCAAGTTGAAATCCCAATGGGGCTGCAGCTGCTACCGCGTTTCCCGCTGAGGTCAGGCAGCAATGCCAGTGCGGAATTAGAAAAGTTGGCGCTGGCAGGATTGCAAGAAAGAAATGTTGCAAGAGACAAACGGTATTTAGACCGGTTGCGTTACGAGCTGGATGTTATTACGAAAATGGGATTTCAAGACTATTTTCTGATCGTTTGGGACGTCATGCGTTTCGCCAGAGAAGTAGGGATCCTCACCGGACCAGGGCGTGGTTCTGCCGCAGGATCACTGGTTTCTTATGCTCTTCGGATCACGGATGTGGATCCGATCGCTTATCGTCTGCTGTTTGAACGTTTCTTAAACCCGGAGCGTGTAACGATGCCGGATATCGATCTGGATTTCCCAGATAATCGCCGCGATGAAGTCATTCGCTATGTCGTCGATAAATACGGCGCAGATCATGTTGCTCAGATCGGAACGTTCGGGACATTAGCTGCAAAAGCGGCGATCCGCGACACGGCAAGAACGTTTGGATTGAATGCAGTGCTACTTTCCGAATGGTCGAAAATGATCCCTAGTCAACTTGGGATAACATTAAAAGCAGCGCGTGAACAGAATCCGCGGTTAAACAGTCATATCCATTCTTCCCATGTCAATGAGATGATCTGGGAGATCGCAGAGAAATTGGAGGGACTGCCGCGCCATATCTCCACACATGCTGCCGGAATCGTTATCAACGATGAACCGCTTGTTACCTATACACCCGTTCAGTCGGGAAGTGGAGATGCACGTTTGACGCAATATGCGATGGGCGAGCTAGAACGTATCGGTCTTTTGAAAATGGACTTTTTAGGACTGCGGAATCTCAGCTTGTTGGATCGGATCTTGAAAATCGTCAATTATAATCGTACGAAGCCGCTCACGCTAGCGGATATTCCACTGGAGGACAAGGCGACGCTGAATCTTTTTCAAAAAGGAGACACAACCGGAGTCTTTCAATTCGAGTCAAGTGGGATTCGGCGTGTCCTTCGCAAACTGAAGCCGACTTCTTTTGAAGATATCGTTGCGGTCGATGCCCTGTATCGTCCCGGTCCAATGGAACAGATCGATACTTTCATTGCCCGCAAGCATGGGGAAGAAATGATCGTTTATCCGCATGAGGATCTGAAGCAGATCTTAGATGTCACGTATGGTGTTATCGTTTACCAAGAACAAATCATTCAAGTGGCGAACCGGATGGCTGGTTTCTCGCTAGGAGAGGCAGATATCCTTCGCCGTGCAGTGAGCAAGAAAAAGCGGGAAGTTTTAGACGGCTTTCGCAAACAATTTGTCTCCGGCGCAAATGCAAATGGTTATGCGGAGACGACGGCCAATGAAGTGTATGATCTGATCGTTCGTTTTGCCAATTACGGCTTCAACCGCAGTCATGCTGCTGCGTATTCCAAGATCGCTTTCCAACTAGCTTATTTAAAAGCGCATTATCCAGCAGCTTTTATGTCCTCTCTATTGAGTTCTGTATTTGGGAACGATGAGAAAATCGCCCAGTACGTAACGGAAGCGAAAAACTATGGAATCGAGATGCTTGCGCCAAGCGTCAATAAAAGTGGCTATTATTTCCAAGTAGAACAGGAGAACAAGATCCGCTATAGCTTGCGTATCATTCGAAAAGTGCCAAATAAATTTATTTTAGAGCTCTTGAATGTCAGAAAACAAGGGGGCCCGTTTGCTGATTTCTTCGATTTCTGTGAGCGTATGCCAAATAATATGCTGACCCACCAAGTTTTAGAAGCGCTGATCTATGCAGGAGCATTTGACGAATTCGGTAAAGATAGAGCGGTCCTTATGGCTTCTATTGAGGCAGGACTCCAATATACAGATCTTTTCGGTGAATCGGAAGCAGGAATGAATCTCTTTGCTACAGAAGATTCTTTCTTAAAGTCGATGAAGCCGAAATATCGGGAAGCGGATCCGATGCCGATGGATACAAAACTAGATAAAGAAAAAGAATTTACCGGTCAATACGTTTCCGCACATCCTGTTACTTCCTATCAACAAGTAGCGCAGACACTTGCGGTTACAGAACTTGCTGATGTGACGAATGGAAATTCTTACGCCATTGCAGTGTATGTACATCAAATCAAGACGGTTCGCACGAAAAAAGGGTCGCAGATGTGCTTTTTAACCATCAGTGATGCCTCCAAGGAATTTCGGGCTGTGGTTTTTCCAGAAGTATATGCAAAGGCGCAAGCAATCATCCAAAAAGGTGCGATCTTGCTGCTGAAAGTAAAAGTAGAGGATCGTAACGGGGAGATGCAAGCTGTTGTGAACAGTATCCAAGATATGAAAACACTCGAGCCTGCCAAACGGCTTTTCTTGAAAATCGCCACAGCTGAAGAACTGAATATGGTCAAAAAGATCTTACTCCAAAATGCCGGTGACCATGCCGTTATCGTTTATCATGCCGGGGAAAAGCAGACGCTACAACTGCAAAATAAATTCTCCGTAAACGGCTCGGAAAACTTGCTGCACCAATTAAAACAGACGTTAGGCACCGAAAATGTCGTTTGGAAATAAGGTTTAAATTTCCTATCTTTCCAAAAAGTATGGTATAGTGTAAAATGGAATTTATTTGTTAAGAATCTTTTTCTTTATCTTTCGGCGGGATGGCGGTTGTTCATTTCTGAGGAGAAGGGCTAGTATTGGCGCGAGCACCAAGCAAGACCTTTTCATGCAGAAGGAAGGCACTGTTGTCTCGCTGAGATCAGTTTTTGTTTGAAAAAGTATCATGCACTTATTAGATTTAAAATTATAGAAAGCGTAATGGGGAGGTTTTTTTCCTTGTTAGGAGATTTGTTTACAAAGCCGAAAAAAAGGAAGTATGCAAGTGTGTCAGCTAGTGGGGCCAAGACAGAAGTACCAGAAGGCATCATGACAAAATGTCCCGACTGTAAGAAAATCATGTACACCAAAGAACTGCAAAAAAACAAAATGGTATGCAGCCATTGTGGATATCATCATCCAATAGGGGCAATGGCTCGTATCGAGATGCTCGTTGATGAAGGTTCTTTTCAAGCGTTGGATGCAGATCTTACGACCGCTAACCCGCTTGGGTTTGACGATTATATGGATCGCATCGAGAAAGATAAGAAGAAAACCGGATTGAACGAAGCGATCGTGACTGGACATGCCAAACTGGATGGTGTTCCATTTGTTGTTGCTGTCATGGATTCCAGATTCCGGATGGCAAGCATGGGATCTGTCGTAGGTGAAAAGATTCTTCGTGCTGTGGAAGAAGCAGATCGGACCAAAGAAGCATTCATTATTTTCACCGCTTCAGGTGGTGCCAGAATGCAAGAAGGAATGATCTCGCTGATGCAAATGGCGAAAACTTCTGCTGCCTTCAAACGCTTCAGCAATCATGGCGGACTTGCGATCACGGTTATGACGCACCCGACAACTGGTGGAGTTTCTGCTAGTTTTGCTTCCCTTGGTGATTTTAACTTTGCTGAGCCAAAAGCATTGATCGGCTTTGCAGGACGCCGAGTAATCGAACAGACTGTTCGCGAAGAGTTACCAGAAGACTTTCAAACTGCTGAATTTTTATTGAAACATGGACAGTTGGATGATGTTATTTCCAGACTCGATATGAACGAGAAGCTGGCATTCATTTTGCAAGTCCATGCTCCAAAGGATGAGGAAGTAGGTGAACAGGATGGCGAGTGAATTAGAATTTGAAAAACCGATACTCGAACTCAAAGAGAAGATCACCGATTTAAAAGAGTATAATGAAAATGCGGAAGTGGATTTGACCCGCGAGATCGAAAAGCTGGAAAAACGTCTGGCTAAGCTAGAAACAGATATCTATGGCAACATGACAGCTTGGGACAAATTCCAAGTAGCGAGACATCCTGAACGCCCGACTACGCTAGACTATATCCCTTATCTGTTTGATAATTTCATGGAGCTGCATGGCGACCGGGCCTATGGTGATGATGCGGCTATCGTTGGCGGTATCGCGACCTTTAAAGGCACACCGGTAACCGTTATTGGTCACCAACGCGGGAAAGATACTAAAGATAATCTTGTCCGCAATTTCGGGATGCCACATCCCGAAGGCTTCCGCAAAGCACTTCGCTTGATGAAGCAAGCGGATAAATTTGGTCGCCCGATCATTTGTTTTATCGATACAAAGGGTGCTTATCCAGGTCGAGCTGCCGAAGAACGTGGCCAAAGTGAAGCAATCGCACGGAACCTATATGAAATGAGCGACATGAAAGTGCCGATCATTTCCATCGTTATTGGGGAAGGCGGAAGTGGCGGGGCGCTGGCACTAGGTGTCGGCAACCAGATCTTTATGCTAGAGAATGCGGTCTTTTCCGTTATTTCTCCAGAAGGCGCTGCAGCGATCCTTTGGAAAGATGCGAGCAAAGCCCAAAAAGCGGCAGAATCTATGAAGATCACGGCCGATGATCTATATGAACTGCAGATCACGGATGGTATTATCCCAGAAGTGAAAGGCGGCGCGCATCGCGATTTAGAGGAACAAGCGAAAGCAATCGAAAAAACACTGAGTAAAGCGCTTCATACATTGACAGCTCTTTCAAAGGAGCAATTGGTGGAACAGCGTTATAATAAATTCAAAAAAATCGGCGTCTATGAAGTCGAATAAATAACAATGAGGAAAGAAACGCCTAGAGTCGCAGTTCTTCCCTCGTTTTTTTGTAATTAGTGAAATATTTTTCAAAGTCACGAGAAGGTAGACCAATTCCCGAACGCCCTAATGAAAAACGTTTTCATTGTCTATTCCAATCATCCAGAATAAGAATGAAAGTAGAAAACATTTGAAAAAACGCCGGAATCCTGCTTTCCATTTACATTGTTTTCATGTAAAATGAAATACGAAGAATGACAAATAATATCATTTTCTAAGGTGGTAGAAAAAATGAAACGAATTGCAATTTTAACAAGCGGAGGCGACGCTCCAGGAATGAATGCTGCTGCACGTGCAGTAGTACGTAAAGGGATCAACGAAGGGCTGGAAGTTTACGGAATAAATTACGGCTTTTTAGGTCTTGTCAACGGAGATATCCATAAACTGGAACTTGGTTCAGTAGGAGATCTTTTGCATCGTGGAGGAACTTTCTTATATTCCGCACGCTATCCAGAATTTGCGACAGAAGAAGGTCAGCTTAAAGGAATCGAACAACTGAAAAAACACGGCATCGAAGGATTAGTCGTAATTGGTGGCGACGGTTCTTATCATGGCGCAGAGGCGCTTACGAATAGAGGATTCCCAACAATCGGCGTACCGGGAACGATTGATAATGATATTTGTGGAACAGACTTTACGATCGGTTTTGATACAGCACTTAATACAGCGCTCGACGCACTGGATAAAATCCGTGATACAGCGACAAGTCATGAACGTACTTTTATTATTGAAGTAATGGGACGCGACGCTGGCGATATCGCACTTTGGTCTGGATTAGCTGGCGGTGCAGAAGCGATCCTTATTCCTGAAGAAGAATTCAGCATGGATGATGTTGTCGGACGTTTGAACCAAGGACGTGCTCGTGGTAAAAAACACAGCATTATCGTTGTTGCAGAAGGCGTTATGAGCGGAAACGAATTTGCGGAACGCTTGGCTGAATATGGCGATTATCATGCACGTGTATCTGTTTTAGGTCATATGCAACGTGGGGGAAGCCCGACTGCATTCGACCGTGTACTTGCAAGCCGTTTAGGCGCTCGTGCAGTAGAATTACTATTAGAAAACCGCGGCGGTCTAGCTGTCGGTATCCGTAATAACCACATTACAGAAAATAACATTACAGAAATTTTAAAAGAAAAACACACATTGGATAAAGATTTGTTCAATCTAGCATCGATTTTATCCATCTAAGACAGAGAAGGCTGCCCATAATGGCGGCTTTTCTGCTGCGCGTATGGAATCGTAGTATTGCGATGTTTTTCACAAATAAGCAGACCTTACTAGGTTGTAGCTGGTAAATTAGTTTGTTTATGTATATAATGAAGAGGAATAGGTAGTTCTAGGAGGAGTATTAACATGAAAAAAACTAAGATCGTTTGTACTATTGGGCCAGCCAGTGAATCGATAGATACATTGGTAAAATTGATTGAGTCGGGAATGAACGTTGCTCGCCTTAACTTTTCCCATGGTGACTATGAAGAACACGGTGCTCGAATCGAAAATATTCGCAAAGCATCTGAACAAACAGGGAAACAAGTAGCTATTTTATTAGATACAAAAGGCCCTGAAATCCGCACGAATGATATGGCAGGCGGCAAGTTAGAATTCGCTACTGGAGATATCGTACGCGTAGCAATGGAAGAAGTAGAAGGAACAAAAG
The DNA here is from genome assembly GCF_900638015.1 of Listeria grayi. Taxonomy (NCBI): domain Bacteria; kingdom Bacillati; phylum Bacillota; class Bacilli; order Caryophanales; family Listeriaceae; genus Listeria; species Listeria grayi. The sequence continues at coordinate 1,561,746 of NZ_LR134483.1, read as the reverse complement.
AAAAATTCTCCGTTACTTACCCACAATTATTCGATGATGTAGAAGTTGGATCTTCTATCTTACTTGATGATGGATTGATCGCGCTGGAAGTAACTGAAAAAGATGCTAAAAACCGCGAATTAGTAACGAAAGTATTGAATCCAGGCGTATTGAAAAACAAAAAAGGCGTTAACGTGCCAAATGTTTCGATCAACTTGCCAGGTATCACTGAAAAAGATGCTAACGACATTCGTTTTGGTTTAGGTCAAGGAATCGACTTTATCGCTGCTTCTTTTGTACGACGTGCATCAGATGTACTGGAAATCACGAAAATTTTAGAAGAAAATGATGCGACTCACGTTCAAATCATCCCTAAAATCGAAAACCAAGAAGGTGTCGACAACATCGACGAAATCTTGCAAGTATCGCAAGGCTTGATGGTTGCTCGTGGCGACCTTGGAGTTGAGATCCCAGCGGAAGAAGTTCCAATCGTTCAAAAACAATTGATCAAAAAATGTAATAAATTAGGTAAACCTGTTATTACTGCTACACAAATGCTAGATTCGATGCAGCGCAACCCGCGTCCAACTCGTGCGGAAGCAAGTGACGTTGCCAATGCTATTTTCGACGGAACAGATGCGATCATGCTTTCTGGTGAAACAGCAGCTGGGGATTATCCAGTAGAAGCAGTTAAAATGATGGCGCAAATCGCGATCCGTACAGAAGAAGTGATTTCGACACAAGACAAAGTAGCGCTTAAAATGCATGAAAATACAGATATGACGGAAGCAATCGGCCAAGCAGTTGGTCATACGGCGCGTAACCTAGATGTTCATACGATCGTTGCTGCGACACAAAGCGGTCACACAGCGCGCATGATCTCTAAATACCGTCCGAAATCGCATATCGTTGCCGTAACATTCAACGAACATGTATATCGCAGCTTGGCGTTGTCATGGGGTGTTTACCCTCGTTTAGCAGAGCCAGTTTCCAACACGGATGAAATGTTTGAATTAGCTGTGAAAGAATCTGTTGATTCCGGAATCGCGAAACAAGGCGACTTGATCATCATTACGGCTGGTGTACCAGTTACAGAAAGTGGTACAACTAACTTGATGAAGATCCAATTGATTGGTGAAAAAGTAGTCAAAGGCCAAGGGATCGGCGACAAATCCGTAAGCGGAAAAGCAATCGTTGCCAAATCCAATAAAGAAGCTTTAGCGAAGGCAGAAGAAGGCGGCATCCTTGTTGTAAAAACAACGGATAAAGAAATTCTTCCAGCAATCGAAAAAAGCGTAGCGATCATCGTAGAAGAAGGTGGACTGACAAGCCATGCAGCTGTTGTAGGAATCAACTTAGGTATTCCTGTTGTTGTTGGTGCAAAAGATGCCACTTCTCTAATCAATGATGGGGAAGTAATCACGGTTGACTCACGTCAAGGCAGTGTCTACAATGGTAAAACATCAACTCACTAAAATAATGATCATCGACCGGTAAAGCCTTGTGCTTTGCCGGTTTTTTTATTTCCATGTCTAAATTACCGAAATTGAGGTATAATAACTGAAATAAGAACTGCAATTTGAGTTAGTTTCAATTGTTTTTTCTTATGTTATATAGAAAATAACATAAGGTTTACTTTATGACATTTAGTGATTTTATGTTATAATTACTTCTATCTTGCGAGTTTGCAAGTTTGAAAGGTGTAATGGAATGTTTTCAGAAAGCATGTTATTTTTATTACTTTTTTTACTCCTTGGTTTAATAGCGAAGAACAATTCATTGATTATTGCTGTCGTGGTCGTTTTGTTATTAAAAATTTTCCATGTTGATGGCAAGATCTTAGAAACGATCCAAGCAAAAGGTATTAATTGGGGAGTAACGATCATCACGATTGCGATCTTGATTCCAATTGCCACGAATCAAATCGGCTTGAAAGATCTGATTGAATCTTTTAAGTCCGCAGCTGGTTGGATTGGCTTAACAGCGGGGATCCTTGTGTCGATTCTTTCTAAAAAGGGTGTCGGCTATATGTCCGTTGATCCGCAAATCACTGTCTCGCTTGTTTTCGGGACGATACTAGCTGTTGTACTTTTCCGCGGAATCGCTGCTGGACCAGTTATTGCTGCGGGAATAGCGTACATAGCCATGCAAGTGGTTGGTTTTATCGGTAGATGAGGTTTGTGAAATACACGAATAGTGCAAAGTCTTCTAAAGAGGGCTTTGCATCTTTAAAAGGAGGAATAAATCATGCCACTTTCTAAAGGATTAGAAAATGTCTACGTTGCTGAAACATCGATCAGTTCCATTGTAGATGATACGCTGACTTATGTTGGCTATAGTATCGACAATTTGATGGAGAATGATGCGTCATTTGAAGAAGTGATCTATCTTCTTTGGCACCTGCGCTTGCCGAATGCGAAAGAACTGAAAAAATTCCAAGAAGAAATTGAAGCAAATATCGAAGTTTCCGAAACGATTATTACTAGCCTACGAATGCAGAACCACCAAAATTTGCATCCGATGAGTGTTTTGCGCACAACGGTATCGATGCTTGGGGTATTTGATACGGAGTCGGAACTGGAAGACGGGGAAGCGGTATACCGTAAGGGACTGCGATTACAAGCGAAAATGCCTACGATCGTAGCTGCTTTTTCAAGGATCCGCCGCGGATTAGATCCAATCGCGCCCAAAAAAGGACTTTCGATGGCTGCAAACTTTTTGTATATGCTGACGGGAGAAGAGGCAGATGAACTTTCTGTAACTGCCATGAATAAGGCACTTGTTTTGCATGCTGATCATGAGTTCAACGCTTCCACCTTCACTGCCCGCGTTTGTGTAGGAACCCTTTCGGATGTCTATTCCGGAGTCACTGCTGCGATCGGCGCATTGAAAGGACCGCTTCATGGCGGAGCAAATGAACGTGTTTTCGATATGCTCGAAGACATCGCCGAATTAGAGAATGTCAGATCCTATATCGGGAATAAAATCGACAATAAACAAAAAATCATGGGATTTGGTCATCGCGTGTACCGAAATGGTGATCCAAGAGCAAAATATCTACAAGAAATGTCTCAAAAAGTAACAGCTGAATCTGGTGAAGAAAAATGGTATTTGATCTCGAAAGAAGTAGAACAAGTCGTATGGGAATTAAAACATTTGCATCCGAACGTCGACTTTTATTCGGCTTCGCTCTATCACGCGCTCGGAATCGATCATGATCTGTTTACACTTGTCTTTTCTGTAAGCCGTGTATCCGGTTGGCTAGCACATATTTATGAACAATATCGCGATAACCGTCTGATCCGTCCACGTGCGATTTACGTAGGACCGGAAAACAGGGAATATCAACCAGTTGAAAAACGCTTGTAATAAAGGAGGAAAAGCAAGATATGACTATTGGTGAAAAAATTCAAGTAGAACAAGGGACATTACATACCCCGAACAATCCGATCATTCCGTTTATTGAAGGGGATGGGACAGGAAGAGACATTTGGCGTGCGGCGAAGCGAGTATTAGATGCAGCAGTCAAAACGGCATATAAGGGTGAGAAAGAAATTGTCTGGAAGGAAGTATTAGCTGGGCAAAAAGCTTTTGACACGACTGGGGAATGGCTTCCAAAGGCAACATTAGATACCATTCGTGAGTATCTGATCGCAATCAAAGGCCCTCTAACAACACCGATCGGAGGCGGGATCCGTTCGTTGAATGTAGCGCTTCGTCAAGAACTCGATCTTTATGTATGTCTGCGCCCAGTTCGTTATTTCGAAGGAGTTCCTTCTCCAGTCAAACGTCCAGAAGATACGGACATGGTGATTTTTCGGGAAAACACGGAAGACATCTATGCGGGGATCGAATTTGCAAAAGGAACAGAAGAAGCTGAAAAGCTGATCGCTTTCTTGAAAAAAGAGTTTGGCGTGAACAAGATCCGTTTTCCAGAGACATCCGGGATCGGTATCAAGCCGATCTCACAAGAAGGAACGGAACGGTTAGTGCGTTCTGCGATCGACTATGCGATCAAAGAAGGCCGTAAATCGGTTACTTTGGTCCATAAAGGAAACATCATGAAGTTCACAGAAGGAGCCTTCAAAAACTGGGGCTACGAATTAGCAGAACGGGAATATGGTGACCAGGTCTTCACGTGGAATGAATATGACCGTATCAAAGAAGAAAAAGGGATCGAAGCAGCTGATAAAGCGCAAACACTTGCTTTAAATGCTGGTAAGATATTGATCAAAGATTCGATCGCTGACATCTTCTTGCAGCAGATTCTCACAAGACCAGCTGAATTTGATGTTGTGGCTACGATGAATCTAAACGGCGATTATATTTCTGACGCGCTTGCTGCCCAAGTCGGCGGAATCGGGATCGCTCCGGGAGCTAATATCAATTACGATACCGGTCATGCTATTTTTGAAGCAACGCATGGAACAGCACCTAAATATGCAGATCTTGATAAAGTGAATCCATCCTCTGTCATCCTCTCTGGAACATTGTTGCTAGAGCATATCGGTTGGAGCGAAGCAGCAGAATTGATCACGAGATCTATGGAGAAAACGATTGCTTCTAAAGTCGTGACTTACGATTTTGCCCGCTTGATGGAAAATGCTTCTGAAGTTAAATGTTCGGAATTTGCGGATGAATTGATTAAAAATCTATAATATAGAGATTTTAAGCGATCTATAACTAGTCTGTAATTTTGATTTTAGATAAAAACATTCAGTTAATGAGAAATAACTTCTTAGCGAATTTGCTGAGAAGTTATTTTTTGTGACAAGCAATGCGACCGCAAGTGTTTTTCCCCTATACCTATGTTAAAATAAAGATATTGAAGCAAGAAACAAGGAGGATATCCCTGATGAATAAATTGATTTTGATTGATGGTAACAGTATCGCGAATCGCGCATTCTATGCATTGCCACTCTTAAATAATGATAAAGGTGTCTATACAAATGCTGTTTACGGCTTTGCAATGATGCTGATGAACGTGATCGAAAAGGAAAAGCCGACACATGCACTAGTTGCATTTGATGCAGGGAAAACGACGTTTAGACATAAAACTTTTAAAGCATATAAAGGCGGCCGCCAAAAAACACCAAGCGAACTTTCCGAACAATTCCCCTTTATTCGCGAACTGCTAGATGCTTACAGTATTGCCCGTTATGAATTGCCCGACTATGAAGCAGATGATATTATCGGTACGCTTGCTCGCGAGGCAGAAAAGGAAGCGTTTGAAGTCATCGTGATCACAGGAGATCGTGACTTGACACAACTTGCTTCAGCGCACATCACGGTCTATATCACTAAGAAGGGTATCACCGATATGGAAAAAAATACGCCCGAATCTCTTCAAGAAAAATATCAATTAACACCAGCACAGATTATTGATATGAAGGGCCTAATGGGAGATTCCTCCGATAACATTCCCGGAATTCCAGGAGTTGGCGAAAAAACAGCGCTCAAGTTGTTACATCAATACGGTGGGACGGTCGAAAGTGTATTGGAACATGCTTCTGAGATTTCCGGCAAAAAATTGCAGGAAAAAGTGATGGAAAATAAAGAACTAGCGCTACTAAGTAAAGAATTAGCAACAATCAATACCGAAGCACCTGTCGAAGTAAAAATCGCGGATACAGCTTATTCCGGCTATGATACCGAAAAAGTTATTCCGTTGCTTAAAGAAATGAACTTTACATCCTTGCTGAAAAATATCAGTGCAGAGGATCCGGAAGAAGAGAAAATAGAGCTACAAGGGATCGACGTAACGATCAAAACCGATGTTTCACCTGAGGATTTCGGGAAACACACCTCTTTTTATATCGAATTACAAGGAGAAAATTATCACACCGCTGACATTATCGGCGTGGCAATTTCTTCCGATAAAGGAAATTTTTATTACAGCGCGGCAACGATCCAAAACAGCACTGCGTTTGCAGATTGGATCAGCGACCCCAATCAGACAAAAGCCGTATACGATGCCAAAAAAACAATGGTCACATTAAATCGTTTAGGACTGCCATGCGAAGGGATCTTGTTCGACTTTATGCTCGCTTCATATGTGCTCGATCCTTCTCAGACGATCGACGATTTCGCTAGTGTAGCCAGTCGTTATGATTATACGCAAGTAGAGGCAGATGAACTTGTTTTCGGTAAAGGAGCAAAATACAATGTTCCAGACGAAACGAAAGTTGCAGATCATTTGGCCCGCAAAGCAGTAGCTATTGCCAAGCTTGAACAAACAGTCAATGAATCGCTGGAAAAAAATGAGCAGTTGGAACTTGTGGATAACTTGGAATTACCTCTGACATTTGTCCTTGCGAAAATGGAAATGGAAGGCGTTCGTGTTGATACGGAGCGCTTAGAAGAGATGAAATCAGAAATGGCAGCGCGTCTGCAAACAATCGAATCTAGCATTCATGAACTTGCTGGAACGACTTTCAATATCAATTCACCAAAACAACTAGGTGTGATTTTATTTGAGACGCTTGGCCTGCCGCCAGTCAAAAAAACAAAGACTGGTTACTCGACGGCTGCAGATGTTTTAGAAAGCCTCTCTGGTAAGCACCCGATCATTGATGAGATCCTGTTATATAGACAATTAGGTAAGATCCAATCCACCTATGTGGAAGGACTGCTAAAAGTGACTGATAAAAAGACAAGCAAAGTCCACACTCGTTTCAACCAAACACTGACACAAACAGGACGTCTGAGTTCTGTTGATCCGAACCTGCAAAACATCCCGATCCGCTTAGAAGAAGGCCGGAAGATCAGACAAGTCTTCGTTCCAAGCCATCCAGGCTGGAAAATGTTTTCTGCCGATTATTCGCAAGTAGAATTACGGGTGCTAGCCCACATTTCCCAAGATGAAAACTTAGTCTATGCCTTTAGAAACGATTATGATATCCATACGAAAACAGCTATGGATGTTTTCCATGTTTCGGAAGAGGAAGTGGACAGCTTGATGAGAAGGCAAGCGAAGGCAGTCAATTTCGGCATCGTTTATGGTATCAGCGATTATGGTCTATCGCAGAACCTTGGAATCACCCGAAAAGCGGCAAAAGATTTTATTGATCGTTATTTCGCTAGCTATCCAGATGTAAAAGTCTATATGGAAGAGATCGTCCGTTCTGCCAAAGAAAAAGGGTACGTGGAGACGATCTTGCATAGACGTCGCTATATTCCAGAAATCACCAGTCGTAATTTTAATGTCCGCAGCTTTGCTGAGCGAACAGCGATGAACACGCCAATCCAAGGAAGTGCAGCTGATATCATCAAACAAGCGATGCTACTCATGGATGAACGCTTAGAGTCCGAACAAATGGAAGCAAAATTACTGCTCCAAGTACACGATGAATTGATTTTTGAAGCACCGGAAGCAGAAATCGCAAAATTAGCCGAGATCGTTCCAGATGTTATGGAAAATGCCGTAGCACTTTCGGTACCGCTGAAAGTAGACAGTGCCCATGGCGACTCTTGGTACGATGCAAAATAAGTAGAAAAAGGGGTAACAGCAATGCCAGAACTACCAGAAGTAGAAAATGTCAGAACAACACTCGAACGCCAAGTTATCGGAAAAACGATCGATCAAGTGATTGTTCATGTTCCGAAAATGATTCACGGACTTCCGGCAGATGAGTTTGTCCATATGTTGGTTGGCCAAGAAATCGAAGCGGTAAGACGTCGCGGAAAGTTTCTGCTTTTCGACCTGACGGACTGCACGATTCTTTCACATTTGCGGATGGAAGGGAAGTTTCGCGTTTATCCCGAAACCGAACCAACTACGAAGCATACGCATATCATTTTTCATTTTACCGATCAAACTGAATTACGGTTCTTGGACGTCCGTAAATTCGGAACCATGCAAGTTGCCGCCAAGCATCAGGAAGAAACGACAAATTCTCTCCAAAAGCTCGGACCTGAACCACTTTCCGCTCATTTTGAGCTAGCTGCTTTTGTAAGTAAACTAAAAAAAACGACCCGCGCAGTCAAAACGGCTTTATTAGATCAAAAATTAGTCGCAGGAGTTGGCAATATCTACGCCGATGAGATCTGCTTTGAAGCAGAGGTGCTACCGATGCGGGCAGGAAATGAATTAAGCGATGCTGAAGTCGCTGCATTATATGAAGCCACCAAAAAAATCATTGGTATTGCAGTCGAAGCAGGCGGTTCCTCCATTCGAACTTATGAAAATTCACAAGGAAAGAAAGGGAATTACCAAGACTTTCTCAAAGTTTACGGTCGGACGGGGGAAAAATGTCTGCGTTGCGGCGGTACAGTGGAAAAAATAAAATTAAATGGACGCGGCACTCACTTTTGCCGGGGTTGTCAGAAGTAGGTGGAAGAATGAGTAAAACGATTGGATTAACGGGCAGTATCGCTACAGGAAAATCTGCCGTCAGCAAAATGCTTGCTGATAAACAGATTCCTGTCGTAGACGCAGATGTCGCTGCGAGAGAAGTTGTAAAAAAAGGTAGTGAAGGGCTAGCGATGATCGAAGCAACTTTTGGAGCTTCCTTTTTGAATGGAAATGGCGATTTAGACCGGGCAAAGCTAGGAGAACTGATTTTCCAAGATGAGACGCAGCGTGAAAAGTTGAACCAAATCACGCATCCACTAGTGCGAAAGTATATGTTGGAAAAACAACAGGAGTGGATAGCGGAAGGAGCACCATTGATCATTTTCGATATTCCGTTACTATATGAAAGCAAGCTGACCCATTTGGTCGATAAGGTCATCGTCGTCAAAGTGGATCCAGAAGTTCAGCTACAACGTTTGATGTCGCGCAATCATCTTTCCGAAAAAGATGCCAAGCTCAGGATCGCAAGTCAAATCTCGATTTCTGAAAAAGCGAAACTTGCCGATTATGTCATTGATAATAATGGTACGCTGGAAGAAACAGAAGCACAGCTGGATCGGATCTTGGCAGAATTGCGTTAAGAACAAATAGTCAGTCCGCCCGCATCATGGTATAATAAACACAAAAATGCTTTAAGGGAAGTGATAGCATGAGATGTCCCAATTGTAAATATAATGGAACACGTGTCGTAGATTCAAGACCAGCAGATGCTGGAAATTCCATTCGCAGACGAAGAGAATGCGAACAATGCGGGTTTCGATTTACGACATTTGAAAAAGTGGAAGAAAGTCCACTGATCGTAGTGAAAAAAGATGGTGCACGCGAAGAATTCGCGCGCGAAAAAGTCAGACGAGGACTCATTCGTGCTTGTGAAAAACGTCCCGTCAGTGCAGAACAGTTAGAAGAGATCGTAAACGAAGTAGAACGCGAGCTGCGTAACATTGGTGACAGCGAGATCTCTTCTGAATTGATCGGTGAAAAAGTCATGGATAAATTGGCGAATCTCGATGAAGTAGCATATGTGCGCTTTGCTTCTGTGTATCGGCAATTTAAAGACATCAATGTATTCGTCGAAGAATTAAAAGAACTGATGGAAAAAAATAAAGAAAGGTGAGCGCTTTGGCCGGATTTTGGATGGAATTACAAGCGATAGACAGCTATCAAGTAAAACTAAATGGTACATTTAATACGATCGATGCCAAAACACTCACGATGCTTTACCAACCCTTGATGGGAACAAGCAGCCTAGCGCTATACCAAACGTTAGCCGCAGAAGTAGAAGAGAACCGTCTTTGGACAGCAGAAAGCCGCTCTCACATGCAGCTCCTAAGCATGCTTCATGTAGGACTCGAAGAATTATTTGAAGCACGCTTGAAACTAGAAGGACTAGGGCTACTCAAAGTCTTTATGAAAGATGCGGACGACACCCGTGAATACGTGTACGAAATCTTGCCGCCACTTTCGCCAGCCCAATTTTTCGGGGATGGCTTATTGAATATTTATTTATTCAGCCAAGTAGGCGAAAAGCAGTTTAAACGATTACGCACATTTTTCTCAGATGAACCATTACCAGCAAACGATTATAAAGAAGTGACACGATCCTTCCAAGATGTTTTTGAAACTTTCAAAGGTACTGCGATTCCACCCGATGTTAACCATGTTGCTTCCGAAGTTTTTCAGAAAAGCAAACCGACAGTGATCCAATTAGATAAAAAAACATTCGATTTTGAAGCCTTTTATCAAATGCTTTCTCCGCAATTGATCACACGAGAACAAATCACGCCTGCTGTCGAACAAGCACTGGTGAAAATGCATACGATCTATGGCGCTTCAGCAGAAGAATTAGTGACTTACTTATATCGCGCGCTAGAACCGAGCGGCGATATCGATTTAGAATACTTACGAAAAATCGTTCGCAACGGCTATCATATCGAGACCGGCAGACTACCGGCCCTTAGCATGAAACAAAGCGCCCCACAAGAAAAAATATCAGAGCAGTCAGAACCGGCCAGCGATGAAGAAGCTTTGCAGATCTATTTGGAGAACATCACGCCGTTTCAGCTACTGGTAGACATTGCGGATGGAGCAAGACCCGCTGAGACCGATTTGAAAATCGTGGAAGAAGTAATGGAACAACAGCAGTTACCGACACCAGTCATGAATGTCTTGATCGAGTACGTTCTTTTGCGCCTTGATGGCAAGATCGCCCGTAACTACATGATGACGATCGCGGCACACTGGAAACGTAAAAAAGTCCAAACCGCAAAAGATGCGATGGAACTTGCTTGGGCTGAACACGAGAAATACAAGCGCCTACAGGAAGAAACCAAAGACAAGCCAACGAACTACTCACGCCGCGGCAATGGAAAGAAAGAAGTCCTGCCGGAATGGTTTGATAAAGAAACTGCAGAACCGACTGACAGCAAAATGACGAATAAAGAAAAGCAAACCTTGGAAGAACAGGTTCGCGAAATCAAAGAAAAACTAAAAAAGAGGTAGGTGAAAGAAATGGATAAAATCAATCAGACGCTAGGCAATCTCTTCGACGGACGTGATTTCGATGATCGTTATCAAAAACTGAAACAAGAAGTTTTGGCTTATCCGCGGGTAAAAACGTTTCTTGAAGAAAATAAAGACGTGCTCTCCGAACAAATGGTCAATCAAAATTTATCAAAGCTATATGAATTTATGACCGAAAATCAAAAATACGAAGAGAAACAAGAAACCATGATGCCGGGCTATGCGCCAAGATTATCCTTGAATGGCGAATATATCACTGTCAGTTATTATCCTACGAAGGAAAAAGTCGAAGCAGATAAAAGACGTGCGATCGAAAGACGGATGCGCTCTCTCTACATGCCGAAACAAGTGCTGGAAGCAGATCTCGAAGATTTTTTCACGGACGAAGAATCGCGCCAAGTCGCCTTGGTTGAAGCTTATCAATTTTTGAACAGCTACCCAAGTGCAAACGGTGAGCGTCTAAAAGGTCTCTATATCCATGGTAATTTCGGGACAGGAAAATCCTACTTGCTAGGAGCGATGGCGAAAGAGCTTGCCGTAAAAGGCATCTCATCAACGCTTGTCTATCTGCCTGAATTCATGCGTGAGATCAAACAGTCGATCTCAGATAATACCGTTGGCGAAAAGATCCAGTTTGCGAAAGAAACCGATATTTTGATGCTGGATGACATCGGTGCCGAAGCCATGACAGCATGGACCAGAGATGAAGTTCTCGGTGCGATCCTGCAGTTCCGTATGCAGGAAGAACTACCGACATTCTTTTCGTCCAATTACACCATGAACGAGCTGGAAAGCCATTTGATGTTTACCGGGAACGGAAATGAAGAACGATTGAAAGCAAGGCGAATCATGGAACGTATCCGTTATTTATCCAAAGAAGTCGGTTTGGAAGGCAAAAACAGACGCTATTAAAAAAAGACTTGAAAATTAGCCGATTGTAGCATATAATGCTTATCATATACTAACAAGTAACGATGAGGACAACCATTCTAATTGGTGATTACAGAGAAGGAGGGGTAGCTGCGAACCTCCGAATCGAAAATTAGAAATCGGACCACCTCTAAACTGCTGTCAGGAACGCTTTTGCAACTATTGACAGCCGGCTTGCCTCGTTATTGGCAACAAGAGTGAAGCTTTTTTAGCTTCAGAATCTTGGGTGGAACCACGAGCGTAAACTCGTCCCTTGAGCGTAGTAGGGGCGGGTTTTTTATTTTGCCTTCCTTTACTTACAAAATCTAAAACAAACAAAGGAGTCGATAAAAATGAAAATCACTTTCCCAGATGGTGCAGTAAAAGAATTTGATAAAGGAGTTTCTACTGCAGACATCGCCGCATCCATCAGCCCAGGACTGAAAAAGAAAGCCTTAGCTGGAAAAATCAATGGTGAATTGGTGGATCTGGCAACACCAATCGAAGAGGACGGAAAAATCGAGATCGTCACTCCTGATCATGAAGACGCCCTTGGCATTTTACGTCACAGCACAGCACACTTGCTTGCTCAAGCACTTAAACGCCTTTATCCCGACATCAAATTTGGAGTTGGACCGGCAATCGAAACAGGCTTTTACTACGATGTCGATACAGAAGAACCAATCAGTGAAGAATCTTTCCCAGTGATCGAAAAAGAAATGCAGAAAATCGTCCGCGAAAATCTGCCGATCGTTCGGGAAGTTGTCAGCCGCGAAGAAGCGATCAAACGCTTTGAAGCAATTGGCGATCATTATAAATTGGAATTGATCGAAGCGATACCAGCGGATGAAACGGTAACTATTTATTCACAGGGTGAATTTTTCGACCTTTGCCGCGGGATCCATGTCCCTTCCACAGGCAAACTACAAGTCTTCCAATTGCTTAATGTAGCCGGTGCATACTGGCGCGGCGATAGCAATAACAAGATGCTGCAGCGTATTTACGGAACAGCTTTCTTCGATAAAAAAGACCTAAAAGCTTTCTTGAAAATGCAAGAAGAAGCAAAAGAACGCGATCACCGTAAGTTAGGTAAAGAACTAGGATTGTTCGCGATCTCCCAAGAAGTAGGGCAAGGCTTGCCACTTTGGTTGCCGAAAGGTGCTACGATCCGCCGCGTGATCGAACGCTATATCGTAGATCGCGAAGAGCGTCTCGGTTATAGTCACGTCTATACACCAATCATGGCCAAAGTAGATTTTTACAAACAAAGCGGTCACTGGGATCACTATCATGAAGATATGTTCCCGCCAATGAAGATGGATAACGAAGAATTGGTTCTACGCCCAATGAACTGTCCGCATCACATGATGGTCTATAAAAATGACATCCACAGCTATCGTGAGTTACCGATCCGAATCGCCGAACTAGGCCTGATGCACCGTTATGAGATGAGTGGTGCCTTATCAGGATTGCAACGTGTTCGCGGGATGACATTAAATGATGCGCATGTTTTCGTAAGACCAGATCAAATCAAAGATGAATTCAAACGCGTGCTTGAACTTATCCTTGCCGTATACAAAGACTTCGACATTACAGATTATAAATTCCGCTTGAGCTACCGCGACCCTGAAAATACAGAAAAATATTTTGATGATGATGCGATGTGGGAAAAAGCACAAACAATGCTCAAAGATGCGATGGATGAAATGGAAATGGATTATTTTGAAGCAGAAGGCGAAGCAGCATTTTACGGACCGAAATTAGACGTCCAAGTAAAAACAGCGATTGGGAAGGAAGAAACACTATCGACTGTTCAACTTGATTTCCTTTTACCAGAACGTTTTGATCTGACTTATATCGGTGAAGACGGCGAAAAACACCGCCCAGTTGTTATCCACCGCGGTGTTGTTTCTACAATGGAACGCTTTGTCGCTTATTTGATTGAAGAATACAAAGGTGCCTTCCCAACTTGGCTGGCTCCGATCCAAATGCAGATCATTCCAGTCAATCGCGATGCTCATTTCGATTACGCTAAAGAAGTAGAAGACAAATTAGTCCGAGCTGGTTTACGCGTGGAAATCGATGACCGCAATGAAAAACTTGGTTATAAGATCCGCGAAGCGCAAACACAAAAGATTCCATACGCATTAGTCGTCGGCGATCAAGAGTCGGAAAACGGCACAGTCAATATTCGTAGATATGGTTCTAAAGATTCCGAAACACTTTCTGTAGATGACTTTATCAAACAAGTCGTTGCAGAAGTAAATAAATTTTAAGAAATGAGTCACTCTCCAAATAGGGGAGTGATTTTTTTTGCAATATCCGTTATACTTAGCAAAGAAGCTATTTGAAGTAGGGGGAAATTATGAACGTAAACAACGTTGAACTTGTAATCAGTGCCGTTTGGCAGGAGCAATATCCAGAAGGCGGATTACCAGAGTTCGCACTTGCAGGAAGGTCAAATGTTGGTAAATCTTCTTTTATCAATACGATGATCGGCCGTAAAAGTATGGCACGTATTTCATCGAAACCAGGGAAAACGCAGACCCTTAATTTTTACAACATTGAAGATACACTCTTTTTTGTCGATGTACCAGGTTACGGGTTTGCTAAAGTATCTAAAAAAGAACGTGAAAAATGGGGAGAAATGATCGAAACCTATATCACTTCCCGTGAACCGCTTCGGGCAGTGGTTCAAATCATCGATCTTAGACATAAACCGACAAAAGACGATGTTATGATGTATGAATTCTTAAAGTATTACGACATTCCAGTCATTATTATTGCCACAAAAGCGGATAAGATCCCACGTAGCAAATGGTATAAAAATGCCAAAGTCGTCAAAGAAACACTCGATTTTGATGCCAACGATAAATTAGTATTGTTTTCTTCTGAAACGAAAATGGGGAAAGAGGAAGCTTGGCAGCATATCGAATCATTTCTTAATCGCTAAAACTGCCCCTCCGTCCCTGAAATCTAATCAGCTGGGAAGGGGTTTTTTAGTTTGTCCGAATCAAAAGCAGATTCACAAACGGCGTATTTGGTTTCACAAATGAAAAGTGATAAAATAAACAATGAATTTAAATCTAGGGGGATTATCCATGTTCATACTCTCTATGGGGCTCAATTTTAAGACCGCTCCAGTAGACATTAGAGAAAAACTTTCCTTTATAGAATCAGAAGTGGAAATGGCGCAGATCACATTGCAACAAGAAAAGAGCATTTTAGAAAATGTGATCATTTCGACTTGCAATCGAACAGAGATCATTGCGGTTGTAGATCAGATACATACAGCACGCTTTTATTTGAAACGCTTTATTGCAGATTGGTTCCAAATGGAAATAAGCGCTGTGGAGCATTATCTTTATTTTTATGAAGATGGCGAAGCAATCAAACATTTATATGAAGTAGCAGCTGGATTAGATTCCCTTGTTCTTGGCGAAACACAGATTCTCGGTCAAGTAAAGAACGCCTTTGATACCGCGCATCAACTAGGCACAACGGGAACGCTGCTGAATCAATTGTTCAAAATGACGATCACATTTGCTAAAAGTGTGCACTCGCAAACTAAAATCAACGAAAATGCAGTTTCTGTGAGTTATGCAGCTGTGGAAGTGGCCAAAAAAGTACACGGTGATATCGCTGGAAAGCACTTCAGTATTTTAGGGGCTGGAGAAATGAGCAAACTGGCATTACAAAATATTGCTGGGCAAAAGGCGATCGATTTGACGATTTTAAACCGGACTTTATCTCGCGCAGAAGTACTTGCTGCCAAACATGGCGGGAAAGCAGCACCTATCGATGAACTGGGAGCTATTTTGACAGAAACGGATGTATTCATCAGTTCCGTGAGTGTGGCAGAACCGATTATTTCCAAGGCAGACATGGAAGCTTGGTTGGCTACTCGTCCAGAAAAAGAATTATTGGTCATCGACATCGGTGTGCCTCGAAATATTGCCGATGAATGTGCAGAAATTCCCAATTTGATTTTATACAATATTGACGATCTGGAGGGTGTTGTTTCGGCGAATACCGAAGAACGCAAACGAATCGTTGCCAAACTTGGAGTAGTGATCGAACAAGAAGTAGCCGCTTTCTATGAATGGCAAAAACAGTTAGGTGTTGTTCCAATCATTCGAGAGCTTCGTAACAATGCGCTTCAAATCCAAGCGGAAACAATGAGAAGCTTGACGCAAAAAATCCCTGGATTAACAGATCGGGAAGAGAAAGTGATCGGAAAACATATGAAGAGTATTATCAATCAGCTTCTCAAACAACCGATCTCTGAACTGAAAGAAATGTCTGCGGAAGAAGATGCAGCTTATAAATTAGATATTGCCAAACGAATTTTTCAAGTTGAAGCCACAACAGAAATGAGTGAAACAGAAATAGAAATGGGGAATAAACAGTGAAAAGCCAAATCGTTGTCGGCTCTAGACGGAGCAAACTGGCGCTAGTGCAGACCAATTGGGTAATAAACGAATTAAAAAAACATTATCCCACTATTGATTTTCGCATAGAAGAAATGGTGACAAAAGGGGATAAGATTCTAGATGTCACACTAAGTAAAGTTGGCGGCAAAGGGCTCTTTGTCTCCGAAGTCGAACAAGCATTAGTAGATAAGCATATTGATTTTGCTGTTCACAGTATGAAAGATGTTCCAGCGGTTATAGAAGAAGGTCTAACGATCGCAGCGATTCCAGAGCGCGAATCTGCAAATGACGTATTCGTCTTTAAAGAAGTCCATGATTTCGGTGATCTGCCAACCCAAGCAATAATTGGGACAAGTAGCTTGCGTCGTGCCTCGCAAATATTAGCAGAACGTCCTGATTTGCAGATCAAATTTATCCGCGGTAATATCGATACCCGGCTTCGTAAATTACGCGAAGAAGATTTTGATGCGATCATTCTCGCCCAAGCAGGATTAAGTCGCATGGGCTGGCTGGAAGACGATTCGCTTCGTATTCAAACGATCCCTGAAACGATTTGTCTACCAGCAGTTGGTCAGGGAGCATTGGCAATTGAATGCCGTGAAGAAGATAATGATACCAAAGATATCTTGCGCAGCATCCATCATGCGATCACAGCAAATTGCGTTGCCGCTGAACGCGCTTTTCTAAAGACATTAAATGGCGGCTGCGAAATACCGATCGCTGGTTATGCTACTCAATCTGGAAGTAAAGTATCTTTCAAAGGACTTGTTGGAACACCAGACGGCAAAGCGATCTGGGAAGCCGAACGAGTGGGAGAAGACGCGGATCAGATCGGCACAGAAGCAGCAAATGAGCTGCTGGAAAAAGGTGCTGGAGCATTGATCGCCTCGCTCCGAGATGAAAATGTCTAAAACATTCGTATTGACGAGGACGGCTGCTGATAATGAAAAATGGCTGCCCTATTTTCATGAGCTAGGAGTAGAAGCAGTGTCATTACCACTCATTGAAACCAAAGCGCTCCCTTTTCAAATTAAAAAGGAGTATGATTGGATTTTCTTTACAAGTGCGAAAGCCATTCATTACTTCGCTGAAAAATATGATCTAGCGGTCGTGACTGCTAAGATTGCGGTAATTGGAGAAAAAACGGCAGAAGCCTTAATTCGATATGGAAGAAAAGCTGATTTCGAGCCTTCCAGCTATGTGGCGGAAACGTTTTTAGAAGAATGGCTGCCTCAATATTCGGCTGACAAACGCATCTTGTTCCCGCGAAGCAGTTTGGCTCGGGAGGTTATTGCGAAAACTTTGCGTGAGCAAGGCTATTCGATAGAAGAAATAGATATTTATGAAACAGTTATACCTGCTTCCAGTTCGAACCTATTTGCAGCGCTGATCCAAACAGAAAAAGACTTTCTTTTTCTATTTGCCAGCCCCTCTGCATGGCATAATTTTGAAGCAATCTGCCAAACGAGGAACCAGTCCGTACAAGCATGGGAGTATGGATCGATCGGCCCGATCACTAGCCGGGCAATCGAGGCATCTGGTTGTTCTGTGAAATATCAGCCGGCAGATACTTATACGATGGAAGCGATGATTCAGGAAATAATGAGGGAGGAAAAGCAATCATGAACTATGATTTTGATAGACATCGCCGTCTACGCTCAAGTAGCGTGATGCGTGATTTAGTGAGAGAGACCATTTTAACGATGGATGATATGATCTATCCGATTTTTGTGAAAGAAAGCAATGAACCGAAAACGGAGATCCCTTCAATGCCAGGTATTTATCAATATCCTCTAAATGAACTAGCAGCGGAGATCAAAGAAGTATCGCAATTAGGTATAAAAGCCGTTCTTTTATTCGGGATCCCTAATGAAAAAGATGCGATCGGAAGTGGGGCTTTTCACACACATGGAATCGTGCAAGAAGCAACTCGGGTAGTCAAACAAACCGTTCCCGAAATGCTCGTAGTAGCAGATACATGTCTTTGCGAATATACAGATCATGGCCATTGTGGTGTTATCCAAGAAGGTCAGATCTTGAACGATGAATCACTGGAGTTATTGAAAAAAACAGCTGTCAGTCAAGTAGAAGCAGGAGCAGATATTATTGCGCCTTCTAATATGATGGACGGATTCGTCCAAGCGATCCGAGCAGGTTTGGATGAAGCAGGGTACTTCGATATTCCGATCATGTCTTACGCAGTGAAATATGCTTCCGCTTTTTATGGGCCATTCCGTGACGCCGCAGGAAGCGCTCCGCAGTTTGGGGATCGTAAAACGTATCAAATGGATCCCGCGAATCGCTTGGAAGCACTAAGGGAAGCGCAAAGTGACGAAAAGGAAGGTGCTGATTTTATTATTGTAAAACCATCACTTTCTTACTTAGATGTCATGCGCGATGTTAAAAACCAAACGAATCTACCAGTTGTTGCCTATAATGTAAGTGGTGAATATTCCATGGTAAAGGCAGCCGCTATAAATGGCTGGATCGATGAGGAAAGAATCGTTATGGAAATGTTGACGAGCATGAAACGCGCAGGATCTTCTTTGATCATCACATACTTTGCGAAAGATGTTGCTCATTATCTAAAGAAAGCAGGGATGTAATAGATGGCTAATTATTCTAAATCTAAATCTGCATTCAAACAAGCTATAGACATCATGCCTGGCGGAGTAAATAGTCCTGTCAGAGCTAACAAAGCAGTTGATGCCCCGCCAATCTTTATGGAAAGCGGAACAGGAGCCTATTTAACAGATATCGACGGCAATTCTTATATCGACTATGTTTTATCTTGGGGCCCACTTATTACCGGACATGCTAATCCCCTCGTAGTCGAAGCGATCACTTCTGCCGCGGCAAAGGGGACAAGCTTTGGCACACCGACCGAGATCGAAACAGAATTGGCAAAACTAGTGATTGAACGTGTCCCTTCGATCGAGATGATCCGAATGGTCTCTTCCGGCACTGAAGCAACGATGAGTGCTATTCGTTTGGCACGAGGCTATACGAAAAGAGAGAAAATCTTGAAATTTGAAGGTAGCTATCATGGTCATGGCGACTCCCTTTTGATCAAAGCCGGTTCCGGCGTCGCAACTTTGGGATTGCCCGATTCTCCAGGAGTAACGAAAAATCTAGCAGCCGATACGATCACAGTTCCCTATAATGATCTCGAAAGCACACGATTAGCCTTTGAAAAATACGGCGATCAGATCGCTGCTGTCATTGTAGAACCTGTTGCAGGAAACATGGGTGTAGTTCCGCCTATCGCTGGTTTCTTAGAAGGTCTCCGCGAATTGACTACCCAGTATGAAAGTCTGCTTATCTTTGATGAAGTAATGACCGGTTTCCGCGTAGATTATTATTCGGCACAAGGATATTACGTGGTCACTCCTGACATTACTTGTCTAGGAAAAGTTATCGGCGGCGGTCTGCCAGTTGGTGCCTATGGCGGTAAAAAAGAAATCATGGAGCAAATTGCCCCAAGTGGACCGATTTATCAAGCAGGAACTTTATCAGGAAATCCATTAGCAATGAATGCCGGATTTGCGACTTTGAAACAATTGACGCCCAATCATTACGATGTCTTTCGGTCACTGATCAGCCAAATGGAGGAAGGATTAAACTTGCTTTCAGAGCAATACGAAGTCCCAGTCCATATCAATAAAGCGGGGTCCATGTTGGGTTTCTTCTTTACAAAAGAAAAAGTCATTGATTTTGAAACAGCAAAAACAAGCGATTTAGAATTCTTCCGTCAGTATTACCGTGAAATGTTGGGCCAAGGGATCTTTTTACCACCATCTCAATTTGAAGGGATATTTATTTCCACTGCCCATACGGAAGCAGAAATCAATAAAACATTAAACGCGTTAGAGTATACATTTAAACAGCTAAAGAACAATTGACTAAATCACGCTAGTTTGCTAGAATAAAGGCAATTAAATTTTTAAATGCTAAGAAGAGGAAGAGTAAAATAGTGTTTTTCTCCAAGAGAGAAGGAAAAGCTGAGAACCTTTAGAAAAAACTATTTGAACGTAGCCTTGGAGCAGTTTTTCTGAACGAGCAGTAAGAAAAACCGGTGTGTGAAACATCGTTATCGTAATGAAGTGCTTACTTTCAAGTGAGTAAAAAGGTGGTACCGCGAATGATACTCTTTTCGTCCTTTTATAGGATGAAGAGAGTTTTTTTATTGAAAAAAGGAGGATGTTTATGTCAGAAAATAATGAAATAAAAATGCCGACAAAATATGAACCAAATAATGTAGAAGCAGGAAAATATGAATGGTGGAAAGAACAAAACTTCTTCCAAGCCAAGATCACAAAAGATAAACAAGCTTTTTCAGTTGTTATACCGCCACCAAACGTAACAGGCAAACTACACATCGGTCATGCTTGGGACGTTACCCTCCAAGATATTATTGCCCGGATTAAACGGATGCAAGGATTTGATACGCTATACTTGCCAGGAATGGACCATGCAGGTATCGCGACACAAGCAAAGGTAGAAGAAAAACTTCGCGAAGAAGGCGTTTCTAGATACGATCTTGGCCGTGAAAAATTCATTGATCAAGTTTGGGATTGGAAAGAAGAATATGCCGGCGAGATCCGCAAACAATGGGGAAAACTGGGCTTGAGCCTTGATTATTCCAGAGAACGTTTTACATTAGATGAAGGCCTTTCAGATGCCGTGAAAAAAGTTTTTGTAACGTTATATGAAAAGGAACTTATTTATCGCGGTGAATATATCATTAACTGGGATCCTGTTGCTAAAACAGCATTATCCGACATTGAAGTTATCCATAAAGATGTTGAAGGCGCATTTTATCACTTGAAATATCCGCTATCTGATGGATCGGGCTATTTGGAAGTTGCGACAACCCGTCCAGAAACGATTCCTGGTGATACAGCAGTGGCTGTTCATCCCGATGATGAACGCTATCAGCACTTGATCGGAAAAACGATTATTTTGCCGATCATGGACCGAGAGATCCCAATCGTAGCTGATGAATACGTAGAGAAAGATTTTGGATCAGGTGCTGTGAAAATCACTCCTGCACATGACCCTAACGATTTTGAAGTAGGTAACCGCCATGATTTGCCTCGTCTTATCGTGATGAATGAAGATGGTACGATGAATGCTAAATCTGGTAAATATGAAGGATTAGATCGTTTTGAAGCACGTAAGCAGATCATTGCCGATTTCAAAGAACTAGGATTATTCATCAAACAAGATAGCCATCTGCATTCCGTAGGCCATTCAGAACGAACAGGTGCAATTGTTGAGCCGTATCTCTCTAAACAATGGTTCGTTAAAATGGAGCCTCTCGCGAAACAAGCCTTAGATTTCCAAAAGACAGAGGAAAAAATCAACTTTGTACCACCTCGTTTTGAGAAAACATATGAAAACTGGATGGACAATATCCATGATTGGTGTATTTCAAGACAACTTTGGTGGGGGCATCGTATCCCGGCTTGGTATCATAAAAAAACAGGTGAACTTTATGTGGGGACCGAAGCCCCTGCCGATTTGGAAAACTGGGAACAAGACGAAGATGTACTCGATACTTGGTTCAGTTCTGGACTATGGCCTTTCTCGACAATGGGCTGGCCAGATACAGAAAATGAAGATTATAAACACTTTTTCCCAACAAATGTATTGGTTACCGGATACGATATTATTTTCTTCTGGGTTTCAAGAATGATTTTCCAATCGTTAGAATTTACAGGACATAAACCTTTCAATGATACACTTCTTCATGGCCTTGTTCGTGATGCAGAGGGACGGAAAATGTCTAAATCACTTGGCAATGGCGTAGACCCAATCGAGGTTATTGATAAATACGGTGCAGATTCCTTGCGCTACATGCTATCTACAGGGACATCTCCTGGTCAAGACTTGAAATTCAGCTTTGAAAAAATTGAAGCATCTTGGAATTTTATCAATAAAATTTGGAATGCTTCTCGTTTTGCTCTAATGAATATGGACGGCATGACATTTGAAGAAATCGATTTGAGTCATGTAAAAGAAGTGAGTGACAAGTGGATTTTAACACGTCTTAATGAGACGATCGAGTCAGTTACTAAACTTGCCGAACGATATGAATTTGGTGAAGTAGGACGGGTTTTATATAACTTTATTTGGGACGATCTTTGCGACTGGTATATCGAAATTGCTAAAATCTCACTTTATGGTGAAGATGAGCTCGCAAAGAAAACCACAAAATCGGTACTAGCCTATACTTTAGATCAAACAATGCGTCTTTTGCATCCGTTTATGCCTTTTGTGACGGAAGAGATTTGGCAAAATCTGCCACATGAAGGCACTTCTATAACAGTTGCTGAATGGCCAGTAGTAAAAGCGGATCAAATCGATAGAGAAGCTTCGGAATCCATGAAAGTTCTTGTAGAAGTGATTCGTGCGGTTCGAAACATTCGTGCTGAAGTAAATACACCATTAAGTAAGCCAATCGTTTTGCAGTTGAAACCACAAAATGAACATTACAAGACGATCCTAGAAACGAATCTTTCTTATATCGAACGCTTCTGTAATCCAGAGACCGTTGCGATTTCTTTTGATCTTGAGCCTTCCAATACAGCAATGACAGCTATTGTAACAGGAACAGAAATATTCTTGCCATTAGAAGGGCTAATTGACATCAATGAGGAAATCAAGCGATTAGAGAAAGAACTGGAGAAATGGAACAAAGAAGTTGCTCGTGTACAAGGAAAACTAGCAAATACACGTTTTATGGAAAAAGCACCAGAAAAAGTAATTGAAGAAGAACGCGCGAAAGAAAAAGACTATCTTGAAAAACGTGCAAAAGTAGAAGAGCGTATCCAAACGTTACAAGAGGCTTGATAAACTGGTCATATCTGTCAGTTGACGGATATGACTATTTTTTACAGAAAGTTGGGGATCAATGGTGAAATTCAATGATTACGAAGCAGCTATTGCTTGGATACATGGAACTCTCCGTCTGGGAATAAAACCAGGATTAGGACGAATGGAGTTTTTATTGGAGCGGTTAAACAATCCCGAACGGAGTAATAAATGGGTTCATGTAGCCGGCACCAATGGGAAAGGATCCACAGTTACTTTTATTAGAGAGATTTTAGAACATAGCGGGTACAAAGTAGGCACATTTACATCTCCTTATATCGAAACCTTCAATGAACGGATCTGCGTCAATGGGAACCCGATTCCGGATGAGGATCTAGTGACGATTGCAAACCTTATTTATCCAATAACCTTAGAAATGAAAGAGAGCGAATTTGGCTCGCCATCGGAATTTGAGATAATTACAGCTATGATGTTTGTTTATTTTGCAGAAGTTGAAACAATTGATATTGGTGTGATTGAAGTTGGCTTAGGCGGAAGGTTGGATTCAACAAATGTATTAACACCTCTAATCAGTGTCATCACAACCATTGGAATGGATCATATGGAATTCTTAGGCGATAATCTAGCAACGATTGCCAAAGAAAAAGCTGGGATCATTAAAGACTCACTTCCAATCATTTCAGGAGTTATTCAGCCAGAAGCATCAGAAGTGATCGAAATGATTGCTAGGGATAGACAGGCGCCGTTATACAAGATAAATAAAGATTTTGACATAAAAACATCGACTAAGTCAGAATTGCGTTTTGTAAGTAGAAATAAAGAATTGCCCGATTTAAAACTAGGGTTGGAAGGGAAGCATCAATATCACAACGCTGCTTTGGCAGTGGAAACGGTTCTTTTACTGGCAGAGACAACGGACTTTTCAATCTCCAATCAAGCCATCAAATTAGGTTTGGCCAATGCTTTTTGGCCGGGAAGAATGGAAACGATCTCCAATCATCCGCTTTGCATTCTAGATGGTGCTCATAATCCAGAGGGAGTGCAGGCATTTGCTGATAATGCTTCGGCGATTTCGGGGGATAAAGTTATTTTGTGTAGCATCCTAGGGGATAAGGATCATAGGCAGATGTTAGCTACTCTAAAATCCATACCAAATGCCAAAGTTTATTTAACCACATTCGATTATCCAAGAGCGATGGATCAGGAAGAGCTTCGCCACACAGCAGAAATACATTCGATTGAAGCGGTGGTGGATTGGAAGTCCTGGTTACAGACTTATTGGAGTCAAGAAGAATTAGAAATAACATTATTTATTACTGGTTCGCTCTACTTCATTTCAGAGGTACGTCATTTTATAAAGAATGGTGAAGCGAAAAGCAAATAAAACTGATTGGTTATGCAGAGTGGAGCGGTAATATGTTTCATTATAACAATCACCATTATTTCTTCAACTCCCGATATTCTTCTTTTGAGAGGTAATAGTTACACAAAAACAGCTTTTTCTCTATAGACGAAAAAGCTGTTTTTATATAGAGAAAATATGATTTTTGCCAATGCAGCTAAAATCAATTCCTGCTACTATACAAATAAAAGGAAAGATGCCAATGCTTTTTTTCTGGTTATTTGTGTATAGCGCTATTGCTACCTCATTTGTACTTTTTCTCGCAGAACATTTTTTTGAATGGCAAAAACACTTGTGGCGAAAATCCAAGTGTGATCATTGCGGTTCCATGCTGCATTGGGCCCAATTGATTCCGATCTTTTCCTTTCTCAGGCAACGCGGAAAAGCCATATGCTGTCATAATAGATTGAGGCTGCATTATGTCGTTTTAGAAGTCGTATCTCCATTGTTTATCTGCTTGTTATATGTAAAATATAATTTCTCTATCTCCTTTTTTTATTACCTTCTTCTATTTATTTTTTTATTGTTTTTCACAGTTACAGATTATTTATATATGTATATTCCATTACGTTATTTGTACTTCTTGTTGGTGATCCTCTTTATATGGAATTTAACCAACTGGCCCTTTTATCAATCTCTCTTACTCTGTAGTATTTTTTACGCCTGTCTTTACTTGCTCTTTCACCAAGGTATCGGCAGCGGGGATATCCAACTGCTTATTATTTATAGTGCTGCATTAGGATGGAGACAAGGATATATATTATTTACTGGGGCAGTACTAATAGGGTTGATTAGCTTACTACTACTAGTGAAGTTCAAAAAAATCTCTAACTCTGCAAAAGCGCCGTTTGTTCCGTTTATTTTCATCAGTTACATGGGCATAATATTATTTTAGGAGGGTTTTTTATGCAAATGAAAGAAATGCAGATTTTTGATAAACCTCGAGAAAAAATGCAGACAAGAGGGCAAGCGCAACTTACCATAACGGAACTTCTTGCGATATTATTGGAAACGGGAACGAAAGAAGATTCCGTTTTATCATTAGCCAATAAAATCATTCTTAAATATAAATCGCTAGGAGATATCAAAGATCTGACTATCGAAGAATTGCGATCTATCAATGGTATTGGACTTGCGAAAGCTACTAAAATCATGGCTGCGATCGAGATTGGGAAACGGATCTGTCTGCAAAGTGAATCAGAAAAAAATAATATAGCGATCAGAAGTCCACAAGATGCAGTGTCCATTGTTTTGCCAGAGCTTGCTTTTCTTTTTCAAGAACATTTCCATTGCGTGCTTTTGAATACACGAAATCAGATTGTTCATCGGCAGACTATCTTTATCGGCAGTTTGAATGCTTCTATTGTTCATCCACGAGAAGTTTATGGATTAGCTGTACGGAAATCTGCTGCCCAAATCATGTGTTTTCACAATCATCCATCGGGAGATCCAACTCCTTCTCCCGAAGACATCCAAGTTACTAAGAATTTGGCGAAAGCCGGGGACATCATCGGCATTCCCTTGATTGATCATATCATCATTGGCAAGGATTCATTTACCAGTTTAAAAGAACAGGGATATTTTTAAAGAAAAGTATAAATTTACGGGAAGCGTGAGAAAATGGATGTCTGTTTCTTTAGAGTATGCTATAATAAAATGGTTGTTTATGTATACTTTATGGATAAATATAAAAGCAGATTTATTGGGTTTAAGAGATGATTTTAAAGCTGATATACATAACGAAAACCGTAGATGAAAAGGAGAATATGGATGTTTAGATTTGGAAATAAAGATATTGGTATTGACTTGGGAACTGCAAATACACTTGTTTATGTAAAAGGAAAAGGGATCGTACTGCGTGAACCTTCCGTTGTTGCTATGAAGAAAGATA
This sequence comes from Listeria grayi, assembly GCF_900638015.1. Lineage (NCBI taxonomy): Bacteria > Bacillati > Bacillota > Bacilli > Caryophanales > Listeriaceae > Listeria > Listeria grayi. The sequence goes on along the minus strand of NZ_LR134483.1, from coordinate 1,535,422 downwards.
CACAAGAAATTGTGGCTGTAGGTAGCGAAGCAAAGAATATGATTGGTAGAACGCCTGGAAATATCGTTGCTATTCGACCTATGAAAGATGGAGTTATTGCTGATTATGATACAACTGCTGCGATGATGAAATACTACATCCAAAAAGCGAGCAAAAATATCAATGCAGGTAAGCCGCGCGTTGTTGTGTGTGTTCCTTCCGGTATTACCGGAGTAGAAAAACGTGCCGTAACAGATGCGACGATCCAAGCAGGAGCGAAAGAAGCTTATCCGATCGAAGAGCCTTTTGCAGCCGCAATTGGAGCAGGACTTCCTGTATGGGATCCAACGGGAAGCATGGTCGTTGACATCGGTGGCGGAACAACAGAGGTTGCCGTTATTTCTTTGGGAGGTATCGTGACAAGTCGTTCCGTGAGAACAGCAGGGGATGATATGGATGACGCAATTATCAATTATATCCGTAAAAAATATAATTTATTGATCGGTGACCGTACTGCGGAAACGATCAAAGTTGAAATCGGTTCGGCTGGACATAGTTTTGAAGGACTTGCTCCTTTCAGCATCCGTGGCCGTGATTTAGTAACAGGACTTCCAAAAACGATCGAGATCCAACCTGAAGAGATCAGCGAAGCATTGCGTGATACTGTTTCTGCAATCATCGATGCAGTGAAAAGTACGTTGGAAAACACACCGCCAGAACTTTCTGCAGATATCATGGATAAAGGAATCGTTCTTACAGGTGGCGGAGCATTATTGCGTCAACTGGATGACGTTATTTCAGAAGAAACAAAAATGCCAGTTATTTTAGCTGAGGATGCACTGGATTGTGTGGCGATCGGAACAGGGAAATCGTTGGACAACATGGATGTTTACAGAAAGAAAAACTAACGACTAAGTCCTGTGCGAATAATGCAGGAAGAATATTAGCGAGATGAGGTGTCCACATGCCGCAATTTTTTCTTAATAAACGTTTGATTATCTTGTTGATATCCATCATTGTGCTCGTAGCTTTGGTTGGATTTTCGTTGCGGGACCGAGAAAATGCTTCTTGGCCGGAACAGTTTGTTAAAGACGTTGTTGGGTTTGGAGAGAATATCATTTCTAAACCAGTTTCGTTTGTTGCAAATGTAACTGGAAATGTTTCTTCTTTGAAAAACACCTATAAAGAAAATGAAGAATTGAAAAAACGTTTAGAAAAAGTAGCTCAATTAGAGAGTGATGTAGCAGATTTAGAAAAAGAAAATAAAGACTTGAAAAGCACGTTGAAGATCCCGGCAAGTATTCGTGATTATAAATCGATCAATGCATCGGTCATTTCTAGAAATCCGAATAACTGGAACGATCAAGTAGAACTGGACAAAGGGACCAACGACGGCGTCAAGCCGGATATGGCAGTTGTTACGCCAGCAGGATTGATCGGGAAGGTCACTACTGCTGGGGCAAAATCGTCGACGGTTGAACTGGTTTCTTCTGTTGATGTGAAAAATCGCGTATCTGCGAGCGTTCAAGGAAAAGATAGAGCTTTCGGGATCATCAACGGTTACAATGCGGATTCAAAATTATTGGAATTAACGCAGTTGCCGTATGATATGACGTTCAAGAAAGGGCAAAAAGTCGTTACTTCTGGACTTGGCGGAAAATTTCCTGCTGGAATTTATATCGGAACGATCCAAAAGGTAGAGACCGATAAAATGGGGCTTTCCCAAACAGCGTCGTTGAAGACCGGGGCTGATCTGTATGACTTGAATCATGTGATCGTCTTGGACCGCAGTGTTCAATCCGGCAGCTCCGATGATGGAGGTAATTGAGCATGGATTTGAGAAAAAATGTTGCGCTACCTGCTATCATTATCTTGACTTTTATCCTAGAAGGGGTAGCCAGTCTGATTTTCGGCAAACAACTTTTTGCTGAAAATCGGCTGTTTATTCCTCATTTTCTTTTAGTTATGCTGATTTTGATGACGGCTTTCTACAAAAGAAATCCAACTTTGATCTATGCTTTTATTTTGGGATTGGTTTATGATATTTACTATACGAATATCATGGGTGTTTTCTTTGCCCTCTTCCCATTGATCGTTTACATTACGGATAAATTTTTGCAGGTTTTCCAGAAAAATATTTTGCTGTTAGCATTGATAACGATTTTTGATATTATCTTGATGGAAAGCATCGTTTATGCTTTTTATCTGCTGATCGGCAAAACGAATATGGAGATTTTTGCCTTTATCGATACTCGTCTATGGACGACGATCTTATTGAATTTTGCATTTTACTTGATTGCATATTTTCCATTCAGGCGCTTTTTACTAAAACTAGAAAATTAACATGGAGCAGCTTAAATCGTTTTCCGCATGCAGGTAAATAGACTGTAGCACGATTTAAGCTGTTTTTATAGAAAAGAAATGTCAAGTCAACTTTTTCCTGTTATAATGGAAACAATGACAGGATACACCATAAAGTGGGGTGAATTTGAAAATGCAAAAAAATGTACAAATCAAAGGTACGAAAGATGGGATCGTGATCAGTCTTAGCGACAAAGCAGATATCATGCAGTTAAGGCAGGAGTTACTGCAATTATTGGTAGAACAGAAGCAAGGTCCTTATTCTGGCGAGAAACTGGAAGTACAAGTTCAATTGGGGAATCGGCTGTTTTCTGAAGAAGAAGAGGCGGATTTTGCTGGGATCATCCATGATAATAGCCAGATGAAGATCAAAGCTTTTTATAGTAATGTCATGACGAAAGAAGCTGCCAAAAAGTGGAAAGAGGAAGAACAAATCTATTCGATGGCAACGATCATTCGTTCCGGACAAGTTATTCATGTTCCTGGCGACTTTTTATTGATCGGAGATATTAATCCTGGTGGGCAAATTCGCGCGGATGGAAATATTTTTGTTTTAGGTCAAATCAAAGGAATCGTGCACGCCGGCTTTGCTGGATCAAAGGATGCAGTTGTTGCTGGCAAATTTTTATATCCGTCACAAATACGGATCGCTAGCGAATTTTACAGCTTTGATGATGAAGCCTATAAAGAAATTGGAGATACCGATTTGAAGGCGGCTTTTATTACAGATACAAAAGACATCAAAGTGGACGGCGTACATACATTAAGAAAAGTAAGACCGCATATTGCTAATTTTCAAGGAGGGCGTTAAAAATGGGAGAAGCGATAGTCATAACTTCCGGGAAAGGTGGCGTAGGTAAGACTACTTCTACTGCTAATCTGGGGACGGCATTAGCCCTGCAAGGTAAAAAGGTATGCTTGATCGATATGGATATCGGATTACGTAACTTAGATGTTATATTAGGACTCGAAAATCGAATTATTTATGATCTCGTAGATGTAGTGGAAGGCAGATGCAAGATTCATCAAGCACTTATCAAAGATAAACGTTTTGATGACTTGCTCTATCTATTACCTGCAGCACAAACGACAGATAAAAGTGCGGTCTCTGGTGAGCAGATGATCGCGTTAGTAGAAGAATTGCGCCCTGATTATGATTTTATTTTGATCGATTGCCCTGCTGGGATTGAAACAGGTTATAAGAATGCTGTGGCCGGAGCTGATAAAGCGATCGTAGTGACGACACCAGAGATCTCTGCAGTGCGTGACGCAGACCGAATCATCGGGTTGCTTGAAAAAGAAGCTATTGAGCCGCCGAAATTGATCATCAACCGTATTCGGACGCAAATGATGGAAAATGGTGATGTGATGGATATTGATGAGATCACTTCCCATTTGTCGATTGAACTACTTGGTATCATTATTGATGATGATGCGGTTATCCGATCATCTAATAGTGGAGATCCAGTGGCGCTTTTGCCGAATAATCGGGCATCACAAGGGTATCGCAATATCGCAAGACGGATTTTGGGAGAATCGATTCCATTGATGTCGATCGAAACCAAGAAAAAAGGCTTTTTTGCCAAATTAAAACGTTTCTTCGGTGGAAAATAATACGTAGAAAAGGTATCGGGCTTTTGCTCTATGCCTTTTCTTTATAAGGATGACGAGAATGAAAGAAATCATTATCAGTAATAAAAATACGGAGGGCCATTTAGCGTTGCTGGAATCGGGGCGGCTATTGGAATATCGGCTTGTAAGACCTTCAGAGGATGTTTCTGTTGGCGACATCTATTATGCGGCTGTTGAAAAAATCGACAAAAAAATCAATGCCGCTTTTTTGAATCTGGGAGGATCGGAAAAGGCGTTTATCCATATGAAAGATTCCCCAGCTGCTTTTAAATGGACACAGGGAGCCAAACTTCCTGTGCAGATCACACGGGAAGGAACCGCAATCAAGTTGCCTTTGGCTACCGGCAATATTGAATTTGCCAATGATTTAGTGGTTCTTATTGAAGGCGCACATTATCTTTCTGTTTCCAAGCGTTTGACTTCGGAACAGAGAAGCAGCTGGGTCAAGGCGGTAGAACCTATATTAGAGGCTGATGAAGCAGCTATTCTGCGGTCGAAAGCTGCCGAGAAGAGCATAGAGGAAGTGACTAGCGCGATTTTCGAGCTGCGTCAGCGTTTCCAAACTTTAAAAGAAAAAATCGGTTTCCGCAAAAAAGCAGGGTTAGTACAAAAAAATGTGCTCGACTTCACTGAAGTTATCTCGCAGTGGCAGCAGCATTACCCAGATGTCATGCGAGTCGTCACGGATGATAAACGCGCTTCTATTTATACAGATTACCAGGAAGATACGTTTCACAGCTACCATTTACAACCAGCGATTGAAAATCTGCTCCAGCCGGAAGTTGTTTTAGCAAACGGTGTTTCGTTGTTTATCGAAAAAACAGAAGCAATGTGGATCATTGATGTCAACACCCACCGTTATAAGAGTAACCAAGCGAAAAGTGAAGTTATGGCAACGGTAAACCTTGCGGCTGCAGAGGAGATCGTGCGGCAGATCCGGCTGCGAAATATGAGTGGCTTGATCGTGATCGATTTTGTTGGCGGTATGAATGAAACGGGCTTCCAAAAAGTGAAGGATAAAATGGAAGTATTAACAAATAAAGAATATGTGACTACGCAGATGGCGGACTTTTCCAAAACGGGACTAATGCAGCTAACGCGCAGAAAAAAGCAGCAATCACTACTTGAGACTGTCACAGTCGCTTGCCCGGTCTGTAATGGCAGTGGCCATATCCAATCTGCGTTGTCGCTTGCGTATCAGCTAGAACGAGAGTTGATGAGTTACAAAGGGCTTTCTTATGCAAGCGTCTATGTTACAGAACCGGTATTATCTGCTTTTCTGGATCTACAAGTATGCGAGCATATTGATCTGGAATGGGAGATCGGGGAAGAGGCAGTTCCATTTTATGCTATCAGACGCACGGAAAGTTGACACTGACATGTGGATATGCTATTATTTTACTGTTATGTTTGTAGCGCACCACGCTACAACCGCACAAAGCAGGAATTAAGCAATGGCAACATTCTCCTGTGCTGGCGAGTCTTAGTATATGAGGAGGTGCAAGTATGTACGCGATTATCGAAACAGGTGGGAAACAAATCAAAGTAGAAGCAGGCCAAGAGATCTATGTTGAAAAATTAGCAGGTGAAATTGGTGATGTAATTACTTTTGACAAAGTTCTTTTAGTTGGAGGCGACGACTCAAAAGTTGGGGCTCCATTTATCGACGGTGCTACAGTTACGGCTAAAGTTGAAAAACAAGGTCGTGCTAAAAAGTTAACTGTTTATAAATATAAACCTAAAAAGAATTACCACAAAAAACAAGGTCATCGTCAACCTTATACAAAATTGACTGTTGATGCAATCAACTTGTAAGGTTTGGACTGCTCGTCAGTCGCAAACGAAAGGACGATAAAAGATGATTCAAGTCAATGTAAAACGGAGAGAAGACCATGTTATATCATTTACAATGAGCGGACATGCAGATTTTGCCGAACATGGCAGTGATCTTGTCTGTGCAGGCGCTTCTTCGATTGCTTTCGGTATGGTGAATGCCATTTCGGAAATAAAAGAAACAGAGCCGATTGTAGAACAAAGTGAAGGCTATCTTCATTATGTAGTTCCTGTAGAATGGGAAAATGATACGACTGTTCAAACTTTACTTACAGGGATGGAACATCAATTAAGATCACTAGCGTACAGCTATCCTGATCATATTAAAATTTACTCCAACTAGGAGGTGGAATTTCATGTTAAAATTTGATATTCAACATTTTGCGCACAAAAAAGGTGGCGGTTCGACTTCTAACGGCCGTGACTCAGAATCCAAACGTCTTGGAGCTAAACGTGCTGATGGTCAATTTGTAACAGGTGGATCTATCCTTTACCGTCAACGCGGTACAAAAATCTATCCTGGTGCTAACGTTGGCCGTGGCGGCGATGATACACTTTTTGCTAAAACAGAAGGTATCGTTCGTTTCGAACGCGTTGGACGCGACAAGAAAAAAGTGAGCGTTTATCCAGTAGTTCAAGAAGCATAAGACTAAAAACCATTCTTCGGAATGGTTTTTTTATTTTTCTAACAGGCGTTACTTTTTTCATAACAAGGGTATAAATATATAACTACAACAAGATTTATTGTGACCATTTGTACATATCATTTGATTGACAGCGCTTTCTCCATATGTTTAAATGGGGGTAAGTTAATAATTAGTCAGGAGAAGAGATGACAATCAAATTCGATCGGTGTAGCCACCTGTCGCTTTGTTTGTCATTCTTTTTTTGAATATAAATATCTGCTTTCAATGCAGCAGACAAACGTAATCAAAAGGAGTTGGAAAAGATGATTGGTACGAGTTTAGCAACACAGTTTTTGGGAGAACTCATCGGCACCGCGGTATTGATTATTTTTGGTGGAGGCGTCGTTGCTGGCGTGTCGCTGAAAAAATCAAAAGCCGAGAACGGTGGTTGGGTAGTTGTATCGATAGCATGGGGGCTAGCGGTCACAATGGGTGTATATGTCTCTGGATATATGAGTATGGCACATCTTAATCCTGCCGTGACACTCGGTATGGCGATTGCAGGAAACTTTCCTTGGAGTTATGTACTTCCTTATATCATCGCCCAATTTATTGGTGCATTTATCGGGGCGACATTGGTATGGCTTCATTATTATCCGCATTGGAAAAAAACAGAGGACCCTGCAGCTAAGTTAGGTGTGTTTTCTACAGGACCAGCAATTCCACATTTCACGTCAAACTTTTTCGGTGAAGTGTTAGGAACTTTCATATTAGTATTTGGATTATTATCTTTAGGATCTAATAAATTCTCAGATGGTTTGAATCCCTTAGTCGTTGGTGCATTGATCGTTGCAATTGGAATGAGTTTAGGTGGAACAACCGGTTATGCTATCAATCCGGCTCGTGACCTTGGCCCGCGGATCGCGCATTTTGTTTGGCCAATCGCTGGAAAGGGTAATTCAGACTGGGGGTACTCATGGGTACCTGTTCTTGGACCGATTGTCGGTGGAGGATTAGGCGCAGTTATCTATCAGTTGATTATTAAAGGAAGTTACAGCAATTGGCTGATTCTATTTGCAGTCTTATTCATATTAGTACTTATTTTCACTGTACAATTAGATAAAAGAAAACATTTAGCATAACTGAGGAGGATTTTATCATGGAAAAGAAATATATTTTGGCATTAGACCAAGGAACAACAAGTTCACGAGCAATGATCATCAATCAAAACGGAGAAATCATCGGCGTGGAACAAGAGGAATTTGAACAGATTTTTCCAAAACCGGGCTGGGTGGAACATAATGCTAATGAGATTTGGGCGTCTATCTTAGCAGTTATTGCTGGTGTACTATTAAAAACAAATATTTCTTCTAAAGAAATCGCGGGGATCGGGATTACCAATCAACGGGAAACCGCAGTCGTTTGGGAAAAAGATACCGGGAAACCGATTTATAACGCAATCGTCTGGCAATCACGCCAAACAGAAGATATTTGTAAAAAGCTTCGTAAAGATGGCTATCAAGATATGGTAAAAGATAAAACCGGCTTGTTGATCGATCCTTATTTTGCCGGTACGAAAGCACGCTGGATCTTAGATGAAGTAGACGGCGCGCAAGAACGTGCAGAAAAGGGCGAGCTGTTATTCGGAACGATCGATAGCTGGCTGGTTTGGAAATTAACTGGCGGGAAAGCGCATATCACTGATTATTCCAATGCTTCCCGTACACTGCTCTACAATATCTATGATCTTGAGTGGGATGACGAACTTTTGGAAATGCTCAATATTCCAAAAGCAATGCTTCCAGAAGTAAAACAATCCTCGGAGATCTATGAAAATACCGTTCCTTATCATTTCTTTGGAGAAGAAGTTCCAGTTGCCGGAATCGCTGGCGACCAACAAGCAGCATTGTTTGGTCAAGGATGTTTTGAAAAAGGGATGGCAAAAAACACTTATGGGACAGGTTGCTTCTTATTGATGAATACCGGCGAAAATGCAGTGAAGTCGGAAAACGGCTTACTTACGACATTAGCATGGGGAATCGATGGAAAAGTAGAATATGCTTTAGAAGGAAGTATCTTCGTTGCTGGTTCTGCTATCCAATGGTTGCGTGATGGTCTGCGGATGGTACGTCAATCACCGGATACAGAAAATTATGCAACACGGATCGAATCCTCCGACGGTGTTTACGTGGTTCCTGCCTTCGTTGGACTCGGTGCTCCGTATTGGGACGCTGACGCACGTGGAGCTATTTTCGGACTTACCCGCGGAACAGAAAAAGAACAATTCATCCGTGCCACATTAGAATCACTTGCTTATCAAACAAGAGATGTGATGGATGTCATGGAAAAAGACTCAGGAATCGCTTTGAAAACGCTTCGGGTAGATGGTGGCGCTTCTTCCAATAACTTTTTGATGCAGTTCCAAGCAGATATCTTGGATGTACCGGTCGAACGTCCGGAAAACCAAGAAACAACGGTTCTAGGTGCAGCATTCTTAGCAGGTCTGGCTGTTGGACTATGGAAAGATAAGAGCGAGATCAAGAAACAATGGAAGCTAGACAAACGCTTCAAAGTGAAAATGGGTAGCGAAGAACGTAATGACCTGTATGAAGGTTGGCAAAAAGCGGTTAAAGCAACACAAGCTTTTAAATAAAAAAGAGGATGCCGGTTAATCGGCATCCTTTTTTTGCACTATTATTATCTATAGAATTTTCGCTTCCTTGGTTTTGCTTTCGATAATATATCCGTGCCAGTTCGTTTGACTGTTTTTGTTGCAATCATTAAGGCGGGAAGGGCGCCGACAAAAAGCGAAATGAATTTTTTCTCTTTTTTATTCGGTTTTTGCTGATTGTTGTAGCGGGTATACAAGATCGCCAGCTGTTTTTTATGATAGGCGTTGAAACTGCCTTCCACCGCATAGCTATAATTTTCTAGAGCATGTAGTATTTCTCTGCTGATGAGCAAAGCTGTCTTTTCATCAGCTTCTAGCTCCGGTTTTTCACCTAGCGTGTCTACTGTATTTTCATAACTGGCGATCGCCAATCTATAAGCGTGTTCATTACGTTTAACGGCTGCTGATTTTTTATCCTTGTTTTTTTCAGCGAACTTATGAATACCTTCTTTTGCCGCTTGTGCAACTAGGTCGGCTACACCAGCTTGGATCGCTAGCTTGACGATTTTCTTAGCTGCAGCTTTTATTAGGAATGGATTCATTTTTACACCTCGCTTTGTCTTTTTTGTAAGGGAACTAGTATTAATTATACCCTTTTCTCATAAATTTAGTCGATTTAGGTCTTATGAGCAAGAAACAGAAGATATTTCTATTTTAACGAACTTGAATTAAATCGCATTATAGAGTACACTTTAGAATATCAAGCAAATAGAATGCTACTTCAGAGATAGAGAGAATACAATAACTTTTTTATAAGAATAGGAGAATTTCATTTACATGTTTGTCGATCAGGTAAAAATATATGTTAAAGGCGGTAACGGTGGTGACGGAATGGTCGCATTCCGCCGCGAAAAGTTTGTCCCGAACGGCGGGCCGGCTGGCGGAGATGGCGGTAAAGGCGCGAACGTCGTCTTTATCGTGGAAGAAGGACTGCGGACATTAGTAGACTTCCGTTATAAACGTCATTTCAAAGCACATCATGGAGAACACGGTATGAGTAAAAGTATGCACGGACGCGGTGCAGACGATCTAGTTGTCAAAGTTCCACCGGGCACGATCGTAAAAGATATTGATACGGGAGAGATCATTGCGGATTTGGTAGCTCACGGTCAAACAGCTATTATTGCTAAAGGCGGACGCGGCGGACGCGGTAACAAGCGTTTTGCGACACCGGCCAATCCTGCGCCGGAGCTTTCTGAAAACGGCGAACCAGGTCAAGAACGTAATATCCAGTTGGAGCTTAAAGTTCTTGCAGATGTTGGCTTAGTCGGTTTCCCAAGTGTTGGTAAATCCACGCTTCTTTCTGTTGTATCGGCTGCACGTCCGAAAATCGCAGCCTATCATTTCACAACGATCGTCCCTAATCTAGGAATGGTGGATACACATGACGGAAGAAGTTTTGTTATGGCTGATCTGCCGGGACTTATCGAAGGCGCTAGCCAAGGTGTTGGCTTAGGTCATCAATTCTTACGTCATATCGAGCGGACGCGCGTTATCGTTCATGTGATCGATATGTCGGGTTCCGAAGGCAGAGAGCCGATCGAAGACTTTAAAGCAATCAATCAAGAGCTTGAAACATACAACCTTCGCCTTATGGAACGCCCGCAAATCATCGTAGCCAATAAAATGGATATGCCGGAAGCGGAAGAAAACTTAGAAAAATTCCGCAAAGAAATCCCAGGGGAATACCCGATCTTCCCAATTTCTGCAGTTACCCAAACAGGTCTGAAAGAACTGATCTTGGCAATTGCTGATAAATTGGAAGATACACCAGCCTTTCCGCTGGATGAAATCTTGGAACAAGAAGAAGAAAATACAGTTTTATATAAATTTGAAAAAGAAGAACCGGATTTCGAGATCACTCGCGATCCAGATGGTGCGTTTGTGCTTACTGGGGCGAAAGTGGAGCGCTTGTTCACAATGACGAACTTCGAACGGGATGCTTCCATCAATCGTTTCTCCAGACAGCTTCGTTCACTTGGAGTCGATGAAGCCTTGCGGAAACGTGGAGCTAAAGACGGCGATGTTGTTCGTCTGCTTGATTTTGAATTTGAGTTTATGGAATAGCACGCATAGGAGCCTAATGTATTTTTCGCGAAATGCTTAGGCTTCTTTTCTACATAAGAAAGGGGTATGAAAAATGAAAGTCGCATACTTAGGACCAGCTGCCTCCTTCACGCATTCAGCTGCGTCCAAAGCATTTCCTTATGGGGAGATGCAAGCAAAAAATACGATTCCTGATTGCATCATGGCCATTGAAAAAGAAGAGGTCGACGTGGCAGTTGTCCCAATCGAAAATACAATTGAAGGTAGCGTCAATGTGACACTCGACTACTTGTTCCATTTTTCTAAAGTACCTGTCGTAGCAGAGATCGTTTTGCCGATCTCACAACATTTGATGGTCCATCCGGAGAATAAAACAGCATGGAAATCGGTACAAAAAGTAATGTCGCATCCGCAAGCTTTAGCACAATGCCATACGTTCTTACAGGCAGAATTATATGGAACGGAACAGGAAGTCACACCTTCTACGGCATATGCAGCTAAATATGTAAGCGAGCACCCGGAAGAACTGCTTGCTGCTATCGCTCCACGTATGGCCTCAGAACGATATGGTTTGGAGATCGTCCAGGAAGACGCGCAGGACTTGGAGCTCAACCAAACGCGCTTCTTTGTGCTGAGTCGGATCCCGATTGAGATTCCGCTCATTAAAGAAGAAGAAAAAACAACACTTACGTTTCTACTCCCACAAAATTTACCTGGTGCATTACATAAGATATTGTCGACGTTTGCTTGGCGCAATATCGATATGAGCCGGATCGAATCTCGGCCGCTAAAAACATCACTCGGAGAATATTTCTTTTTCGTTGATTTGTTATCAGCGGGAAAATCGCAATTAGTAGCAAATGCAGTGGAAGAGATCGGATTGATCGGCGGTGAAGTCCGCAACTTAGGAACCTACCATGTCTACCGCCTTGCTAAGGATTGATGCTTAGCAGGGCTTTATGCTTCTTGATTTGAAGAAAGGATGATAATGATGTCTGGACATTCGAAATGGAACAATATTCAAGGACGAAAAAATGCGCAAGATGCGAAACGCGCTAAAACGTTTCAAAAAATAGCGAAGGAACTATATGTGGCAGCTAAAGGCGGGGCAGATCCCGATATGAATCCGAGTCTACGTCTTGTGATGGATAAAGCAAAAGCGGCTAATATGCCTAATGATAATATCAAACGGGCAATCGATAAAGCGACAGGGGCAAATGCGACAGAAAATTATGAAGAAGTCACTTATGAAGGATATGGCCCGGCAGGTGTTGCCGTCTTGGTCCATGCTTTAACTGACAACAAGAATCGCACGTCTACCAATGTTCGTGTCGGATTTAATAAAAATGGCGGTAGTTTAGGTGAAACTGGAACAGTCAATTATTTGTTTGATCGTAAAGGATATTTAGTGATCGAACGTACGGATATAGAAGTTGAGGAAGACACTTTCATGCTCGAAGCAATCGAGGCAGGAGCAGAAGATGTCTTCGTCTATCCGGAAGTGTTTGAAGTGCTTACGGATCCAAGTGATTTTACAGCTGTAAAGGATAGTCTGCAGGACGCTGGTTATGTATTCGCAGAGGCAAATCTGATAATGAAACCGCAAACAACGATTGAAGTTCCTGAGGATAAAAAGGAACAATTAGAGCAAATGATCGATGTGTTGGAAGAGGACGACGATGTCCAAGAAGTTTATACGAATGCAGCGCATCTAATTTAAAAACTACTATAATATTATTATGTAAACAAGAAAATAAAACAGTACAAACGTTCTTTTTTATGCTATCATAAATGGTATGAGTAAAGAAAGAGAGGAACTTTTATGTACGATTATATCAATGGCACCGTTACGGACATTACCCCGGAATTCATCGTGGTGGAAGCCGGACAAGTCGGTTATCAGTTAATCACCGGCAATCCGTTTGCCTTTCAGTCTATGAGCGGACAGACCGCCAAAGTATTTGTATATCAGCATGTGAGAGAAGATAGTCTAACACTTTTTGGCTTTAAAACTAAAGAAGAGCGTTTCCTATTCAAAAAATTACTGAGCGTTTCTGGGATCGGTCCGAAAAGTGCTTTGGCGATCATTGCGACTGGGGACGCCAATGCATTGATCAGTGCGATCGAGGCAGAAGACGATGTTTATTTGACGAAATTCCCGAGTGTCGGTAAGAAGACAGCTAGGCAGATCATTTTGGATTTAAAAGGCAAACTAAGCGATGTGGATACTTCCTTTGCAAAGATGCAGAGAAAAGAAGAAGATTTGACAGCTGGTTTGACAGAAACGTTGGAAGAAGCTATTTTAGCATTAGAAGCATTAGGTTATAATAAAAAAGAATTAAAAAAAGTCATTCCAAAATTGGAAAAAGAAGATTTGAGCAGCGATGCTTATATTAAATTAGCGCTACAATTGATGACAAAGTAAAGGAGGGATTATGGACATGGAAGAACGGATCATTTCTGGAGAATCTGTGAATCCTGAAGAAGAAAGTTTTGAGATGTCACTAAGACCTCAACTGTTGGCCCATTATATCGGTCAAGATAAAGTAAAAGATAACTTGAAGATCTTTATTGAAGCAGCAAAAAAAAGAAATGAAGCACTCGATCATGTGCTGCTTTATGGACCGCCTGGACTTGGGAAAACGACGCTAGCAATGGTTATCGCCAATGAAATGGGTGCCGGGATCAGAACGACAAGTGGTCCGGCAATCGAACGACCAGGGGACTTGGCTACAATTTTGACCAGCCTCGAGCCGGGGGATGTTTTATTTATCGATGAGATCCACCGTCTATCGCGAACGGTCGAAGAGATACTGTATCCAGCAATGGAAGATTATTTTATTGATATCGTGATCGGTAACGGTCCTACTGCGAAATCTGTTCGTCTTGATCTTCCGCCATTCACATTGATTGGCGCAACAACTCGGGCAGGACAACTATCAGCGCCGCTACGTGATCGCTTCGGTGTTATCGATCACTTGGAGTTTTACACAGAAGCACAATTAGAAGCAATCATCACGCGGACTGCTTCGATATTGGATACCGAAGTAGATGTTCCCGGTGCAGAAGAGATCGCACGTCGCTCACGCGGGACCCCGCGAATCGCGAATCGTCTATTAAAGCGGGTGCGTGATTTTGCTGATGTGAAGGCAGATGGCTATGTGACTGAAAGGCTTGCTAAAGAAGCGCTAGAACTTCTGCGTGTTGACCCGCGTGGTCTGGATACGATCGATCAGCGTTTATTACAAACGATTATTCACTCGTTCGGAGGCGGACCTGTCGGAATCGAAACAATTGCGGCAAGTATCGGTGAAGAACGCGAAACTATTGAAGATATGCAAGAACCTTACCTGCTACAGATCGGTTTTCTGCAACGAACTCCTCGTGGTCGGCTAGTTACGGAAAGAGCATATAATCATTTAGGAATTTCATATGAAAAAGGTGTGTAGAAATGAAAGTAGAAGATTTTGATTTTGATTTGCCAGAAGAGCTGATTGCCCAAACTCCATTATTAGATAGAACGGCCAGTCGCTTGATGGTATTAAATAAAGAAACCGGAGCCATTGATGATAAACATTTTGCTTCGATCGTTGATTATCTGGAACCTGGGGACGCGCTTGTTCTTAACAATACACGCGTTCTTCCTGCCAGACTTCATGGCCTCAAAGATGAAACCGGCGCCCATATCGAAGTGCTACTCTTAAAGCAAAAAGCAGATAATGAATGGGAAACCTTGGTAAAGCCGGCGAAGCGTATTCGGGTCGGGCAAACGATCACATTTGGTAATGGCGAACTGAAAGCAGTCTGCAAAGAAGAGTTGGAGCATGGCGGTCGCATCCTTGAATTTCACTATGAAGGTATTTTTTATGAAGTTTTGGAAAGCCTTGGTGAAATGCCGCTGCCACCGTACATTAAAGAACAGCTGGAGGACCAAGGACGCTATCAGACAGTATATGCGAAAGAAAATGGTTCCGCTGCAGCACCGACTGCAGGCCTCCATTTTACAGAAGCCTTGCTGGATCAAATTCGGGAAAAAGGAGTAAAAGTGATTTTCTTGACACTTCATGTTGGCCTTGGGACATTTCGTCCTGTCGATGTCGCAGATACGGATAATCACAAAATGCACTCTGAATTTTACCGACTGACGAAGGAAGCCGCAGCAGAACTAAGCGAAGTGAAAGCTGCCGGTAAGCGTATTATTGCAGTGGGCACTACGTCGATCCGAACACTGGAAACGATCGCTTCAAGAAATAATGGCGCTTTAGTAGAAGAATCTGGTTGGACAGATATTTTTATCTCCCCTGGGTTTACTTTCCAAGCAGTAGATGCGCTGATCACCAATTTCCACTTGCCAAAGTCAACGCTGATCATGCTCGTATCAGCACTTTCCAACCGCGATATCATCTTACATGCATATCGGCATGCCGTAGAGAACCGTTATCGTTTCTTTAGTTTCGGCGACGCGATGTTTATTCATTAATACAAACAATACCGGCTGCGCGAAATAGGCGAAAAAGATTGAATTCGTATTTTCTTCCGTCTGATACTTGTAATAGACAAGTATTTTCGTTATGCTAGTAAAAGAACAAGTAGAAAGAGGTAAGTAATGACTGCGATTCGTTATGAACTTATAAAAACAGATAAGCAAACTGGCGCTAGACTTGGCAAGATCCATACACCACACGGCACATTTGATACACCAATGTTTATGCCCGTCGGAACGCTTGCAACAGTAAAAACGATGTCTCCAGAAGAGTTAAAAGCAATGGGGGCTGGGATTATTTTAAGCAATACCTATCATCTATGGTTAAGACCTGGGGAAGAACTTATTCGTGAAGCAGGCGGCTTGCATCGCTTTATGAACTGGGATCAGCCGATCTTAACAGATTCAGGTGGTTTTCAAGTATTTAGTTTGAGCGATATTCGCGATATCAAGGAAGAAGGTGTTCATTTCCGAAATCATCTAAATGGCGACAAGTTATTTTTGTCTCCGGAAAAAGCGATTCAGATCCAAAATGCGCTGGGTTCCGACATTATGATGTCATTTGATGAATGCCCGCCATATCCGGCTACGCATGATTATATGAAAAAATCGGTAGAACGTACTTCGCGCTGGGCTGAAAGAGGCCTTCGAGCACACGAACGTCCAGAGGATCAAGGACTTTTCGGCATCGTGCAAGGTGGTGCATATCAAGATCTACGGGAATTGAGTGCGAAAGATCTGGTTTCTCTTGATTTCCCAGGCTATTCGATCGGCGGCTTGTCCGTTGGCGAACCTAAATCGGTAATGAATGAAGTGCTGGAATATACGACACCATTGTTACCAACTAATAAACCTCGCTATTTGATGGGAGTAGGTTCCCCAGATTCATTGATCGACGGCGTGATCCGTGGAATCGACATGTTCGACTGCGTATTACCGACGAGGATCGCCCGAAATGGGACTTGTATGACATCGCAAGGCCGATTAGTAATCAAAAATGCTAAATTTGCCCGCGATTTCAGACCAATCGATGAGGATTGCGATTGCTATACATGCCGCAATTACAGCCGTGCCTATGTACGTCACTTAATAAAATGTGATGAAACATTCGGTATAAGGCTTACTACTTATCATAACCTACATTTTTTGTTAAACTTAATGAAGCAGGTAAGAACTGCTATCCAAGCAGACCGGCTTGGTGATTTCAGGGAAGAATTTTTTGAGCAATATGGACTGAATCGTCCGGACGCGAAAAATTTCTAATATATAATAACATATCGGAGAGGGGTTAAAGTTTTATATGCAAATGTTAATTCCATTGGTCTTAATGATCGTACTTTTCTATTTTTTGTTGATAAGACCGCAACAAAAACGTCAAAAACAAGTACAACAAATGCAAAGTGGTTTGTCTAAAGGTGATAAAATCATCACTATTGGAGGACTGCACGGTATTGTAGACGCAATCGAAGATAACACTGTTATCTTGAATTGTGGCGGCGCTCGATTGACTTTTGATCGCAATGCGATTCGTACTGTACTTGAAAAAACTGCAGAACCAAGTGTGCTTGCAGATGAAGAAGTAGTAGAAGAAGTTCAAGAACCGGATAATGATCAAACCAAATAAGTAAACGGATGCTCTTTATAGCTTGAAAACTGTAAAGGGCATTTTTTATTAGGGAAAAGCTGCTTTTTCTGTTAAAAAAGGAATTCCTTCATT
Organism: Listeria grayi; assembly: GCF_900638015.1. Taxonomy (NCBI): domain Bacteria; kingdom Bacillati; phylum Bacillota; class Bacilli; order Caryophanales; family Listeriaceae; genus Listeria; species Listeria grayi. Next base: position 1,518,074 of record NZ_LR134483.1, on the reverse strand, counting down.
TTTTTCTTTTCATTTGACCCGAGATTAGATAAAATGGAGATATGTTGATTGTTTTTGGAGAAGGAGGGGAAACGAAATGGCGAATAACTACCAAGAGTGGCATGACACACTTGAGCCGGCGATATTGATCAAAGTAGAAGATTTCCATATATTAGGGTACCGCGAAGTGAAAAAACAAGATATCTGGGAATTTCTTACGGAAGTCATATGGGCGAACAAACCCACTCCTGCTCTGCATGAACGGATAAATGATGTTATGCAGATGAAGATAGGGCAATTAATACAATTTATTATGAGGACATCTGAAAAAAACGTACCAGAAGCAGGTGCGAAACTGGATCAGGAATTGGTGGATGCGGTCATCGATAACCCAAAACAGGAAGAAATCGCCCCTGCGGCAAACATTTCAGATGAGGAAGGAACGAGTCATACATGATTAAGAAAAGCAGAATCGTTGCGTTCTTACTTGCACTGGCTATCATTTTCGGCGTCGTTTTTGGAACGGCAAAGGTGGTACTTAGTCATATCAATTTAGGATTGGATCTTCAAGGTGGTTTTGAAGTTCTCTATCAAGTAGAACCAGCAAATGGCAAGGGAACAGTAGATAAATCTACGTTATCAGATACTGTGAGTGCGCTTGACCGCCGGGTAAACACACTTGGTGTTGCAGAACCAAGTATTACCATTGAAGGCAAAAATCGGATCCGTGTGCAATTAGCAGGGATCAAGGACCAAACAGAAGCAAGAAAGTTGCTTTCCACAACGGCCCAATTATCTTTCCGTGATGCGGATGATAAGCTAATGATGGACGGAAGCGATCTAGTTGGCGGTGGCGCAAAACAAGCGTTTGATAACAATAATCGTCCGATCGTAACGTTGAAACTCAAAAGTGCATCCAAATTTGCCAAAGTAACCAAAGAGATCCTAGCAAAAGCACCAACGCAGGAAAATCAACTCGTTATTTGGCTGGATCATAAAAAAGGACAAAAATACAAAGAGGAAAGACAAAAAGAAAAACCAGCTTTCCTATCAGCACCAAATGTCAGTCAAGTCCTAGACACGAACCAAGTGGAGATCACTGGTGATTTTGAAGTAAAAGAAGCCAAAGATCTAGCTAACTTACTGAATTCTGGAGCACTACCAGTTAAAATGAAAGAAGTTTACTCTACTTCGGTAGGTGCACAATTCGGACAAGATGCGCTAAACGAAACAGTAATGGCTGGGTTGATCGGTGTACTTGCGATTTTCATTTTCATGATGGCTGTTTATCGCTTCCCAGGTTTTGTTGCCTCTGTTACTTTGGTTGCATACACCTACTTAGTCTTGCTGATTTTAAGTCTGCTGCATGCGACGCTGACTCTACCAGGTATTGCAGGGTTGATACTGGGTATTGGGATGGCAGTCGATGCGAATGTTATCACCTATGAACGGATAAAAGAAGAGATCAAGATCGGTCGATCGATCAAGTCGGCATTTGAGATCGGCGGTAAAGAAGCTTTCCGTGCCATTTTTGACGGAAACTTTACCACATTGCTTGTTGCTGGCGTATTGTTCTATTTTGGAACAAGCTCGATCAAAGGCTTTGCTACGGTATTGATCATCAGTATCTTGATCAGTTTCTTGACGGCTGTTTGGGGATCTCGTTTACTGCTTCGCTTTGCGATCGACAGCAATTTCCTTAATAAACGTCCAGGCTGGTTTGCAGTCAGAAAAGATGAGATCCATGATCTGCATGAAGATATCAGCACATTTAAGTTAAAAACGCATTTTGACCGCTTTGATTTTGTTAAACATCACCGCGGCTTCTTATGGACTTTCGCAGTGATCACAATAGCCGGGGTCATCTTGTTGTCCGTCTTCAAAATGAATCTTGGCATTGATTTCTCAAGCGGTACGCGCGCAGATGTAACAGCGGATCATACGCTTACAGCAGCTGCTGTCCAAAAGGACTTGAAAGAGATCAATATGCCTGCTGAAACGATCGTTTTACAAGGGAAAGACCAAAAAGTTGCGGTTGTTTCCTATAAAGGCGCGCTTAGCCAGCAGGAAATCGCGAAATTCAAGGCAGAATTCAAATCGAAATATGGTCATGAACCAAGTATCAGTACAGTAACCCCTACGGTCGGCAAGGAATTGGCAAAAAATGGTTTCTGGGCATTGGGAGTCGCTTCCATCTTGCTTGTGATCTATATCGGTATTCGTTTTGAACTTTATATGGGGATCGCAGCGATCTTGTCACTCCTATTTGATGCTTTTGTGATCTTTATTTTCTTCAGCATCTTCAGGCTGGAGGTCGATCTTACCTTCATTGCCGCGGTGTTGACGGTTATTGGTTATTCGATCAATGATACGATCGTTACGGCTGATAGGATTCGGGATATCAGTAAACAAATGAAACGTTTCAAAACGAAAGAGGAGATCGCTAGCAGTGTCAATAGTGCGTTAAGACAAACGTTTACTCGTTCGATCAATACGATCTTAACTGTTATTTTCACAGTTGTAGCTTTAGTAGCATTCGGAAGCAGTTCCATCTTGAACTTCTCCATTGCTTTGCTAGTTGGTCTGATCTCCAGTGTATTCTCTTCTATCTTTATGGCAATGCAGTTATGGTACGTCTTCAAGGTACGTCAATTGAAGAAAAAAGGTACGATTACTACAGTCAAGAAGAAGAAAAAACGAAACGGTGGTCAACCAGTCGTATAAATCCGAGACCAAGCAGCTACGGTTGCTTGGTTTTTTTTCTGGGAAAATGGGGTAAATGAGTAAAATGAAAGGGAGGGATTTTTATGAAGGTACAATGGCAAGTGATTGTTGGAATTATATTAGCACTTCTTATTGCTATTTTTGCTGTTATCAATGTAGATGCAGTGCAAGTCAATTTCTTATTTGTCGAGGCGCAGTGGCCACTAATCTTGATCATCATTGGTTCCGTGCTGATTGGTTGTCTGATTATTTTCTGTTTGAATCTTGGCAAAGCTCGTTCACTGAAAAAACAAATCAAACAACTAAACAGTCAAAATGACGATCTAAACCGTCAATTAACGGCTTTCCGCGAGCAAAATGCTGCGAAACCGAAACGTGCTCCAAGTACGCAAACGCCAATCGAATAAAGAAGTATTCCTAGCAGATCAGTGTTCCAGCATTTTGACATTGATTTGCTATTTTTGTATACTTTAACTACTAGATAGTAGCGAAAGGGGAACGTTTTATGGAAGAAAACATGCGCTTCAAAGTAAATCTCGGTGGCATGATCGACATTTTATCCAACCATCTGTATGATTCCAAAGATGTTTATATTCGGGAACTGCTGCAGAATGCTACAGACGCAATTCGAGCTCGAAAAAAAAACGAATCTTCGCTAACAGGAGAAATCGCTGTTAGTTTAAATACATCGGACCAAGGCGGTTCGGTGCTTATTTTTGAGGACAATGGGATCGGACTTACCACCGAGGAAGTCCACGAATTTTTAGCAACGATCGCCAGCTCTTCTAAAGGGTCTAAGCGTTTTCAAATCGAAGAGAATGATTATATCGGTCGCTTTGGGATCGGTCTGCTTTCCTGTTTTATCGTCAGTGATGAAATCGTCATGATCTCCACATCAGCAAAAACAAGGCAGACAGTGGAGTGGCGTGGGAATGCGGATGGTACGTACCAGATCCGTGAACTTGATCTGCCGGATCGTGAGCCGGGAACGCATGTTTATTTGCGCGCTGATCCACAGGCGGAAGAAGGATTGGAGTGCTTCGAAGCGGAGCAGCTGGAAAAAGTACTTAAAAAATATGGAGCTTCGCTGGAGATCGCGATTCGCTATGAGGATCAGATCCTTAATGAAACAACGAAACAGTTTGCTGACCTAGAAACCTTGCAGCAACTTCCTTCACATGAGATCCTTGCATTTGGCCGCGAACTCTATCAAACGAACTTTGAAACGTATTGTCTGCTTCAATCAGAAAATAAACGTACATATGGGATCGCCTATGTTATTCCGTATGCGATCCAAATGAATGCGAAACGCAACCATACCGTGTATCTCAACAACATGTTTGTGACGGGACAGTCTGCCGATATTTTACCAGAATGGTCTTTCTTTACTAATTGTGTCTTATGGACAGATGAGCTTCAGCCAGTCGCTTCTCGGGAAGACTTTTATAAAAATGCTACGCTGGAAAAGGTGGCTGGTTCACTTGGAAAAGCACTTAAAAAGGGGATCGAATCACTTAATCAAGAAGTGTTGGAACGAATCGTTTACACACATTTCCACGCATTCAAACTGATGGCATTAGAAGATAATGAGTTTTTAGAATTGATCTATCCTTACTTGCCTTTCCGGACAGGAAACGGCGAAGAAAGTCTCGCTGCGGTTTTAAAGCGAACAAGCGACATTTATTATACGTATTCTGTTGATGATTTTAGACAGATCATCGATTTAGCAAGAAGTAAAGGCATGGAAGTGATCAATGGTGGTTTTAGTTACGATGCAGCAATCTTGCGTGCGCTAAGCGATATGGTCGAAAACGTGCAGCTCGAAATGATCGAGCCAGCTCAGCTGTTAAATGAGTGGAATGAGATCTCGGCGGACGAACAGCAGTTTTTTGCGGCACTTCTGGAGTCTTTAAATCAGCGGATGGCGGAGTATGAAGTCAAAGTAGCAATCAAAAAGTTTGAACCACGCGACATGCCAGTGCTGTTTATCAATCCGACCGCAACGCAGCAGCTTCGTGAATTGGAGCGTGCCCAAGAAGAGTCCAATAGCTTATTTAGTTCGATCTTAGAGAGCATCCAAAGTGATTATGGCGTGGAACGTGTCTTTGCCGAGTTGTATCTCAACTTGGAAAATCCATTGATCAAACGCTTGTTTTCCCAAGATCGAACGGCGGAGTCGCTAGAAACGATCGTAAAAATGCTGTATATCCAAGCATTGCTATTCGGCCATTATCCGTTGAAACAAAAAGAAATGACATTAATGAACGACAATTACCTGCAAATTTTGAGCATGTTATAGGAGGACGCGATGAATTATTTAGAAGACCTAGAGTTAGCCTACCAATTAGGTGATCAAAACCCGGAAGTCATCCCGATATTGGAACGCGTGATCGCTGCGGCAGATGTTTATCAAGACATTGAAGTGGGCGTTGAAGCACGCGATTTGATGATCGAAGCTACTGTCTATAATGGACAAATGAAAAAAGCGCTGCAAGCGTTTGCCTGGTTGATAAAAAAATATGAAGAAAAAAGCCCATTTGTATCCACGTATGATATTTTATGGAAATACAAATGGATCGCCGGCGACACTTGCGGGATTTTGGCGATTTCTAAAGAACAAATAGAAAACTTGCTAGCCGATATGAAAACAAAATTCCAAGAAAACGGCTTTTCGCTGCGGCCTTATTATAAAACAGTTGCGATCGCAGCGGAAGAAATGGGGGACGCAGAAACCGCGGCCGACTATTTTGCGAAATGGCAAGCAACACCAGCTGATTATATGAATGATTGTGTGGCCTGCGAAACAAACGATGTGGCGCATCATCATTACTTCACTGGTGACAGCCAAAAGGCGATTCAAGCCGCAAAACCGGTCATTAATGGGAAACAAAGCTGTGCAGAGATACCGCATTTAACATATGGCTTCGCAGCTCTGGCATTTTTGGATATCGATCAACTTGATCAGGCAGCAGCTTGTTTTGCTAAAGGTTACCCGTTGGTGCGGCAAGAACCGGAATATTTAAAAACGATCGGTCAATTTGTTGCTTATCATTATCAAATCGGGGATCTTGTGAAGGCAAAAGAAATTATTGCTGAGAATGAAGCGATCTTGGAAAAATCGGATTCTGAAATGAGTAAGATGCTCTTTATGATCCATGCATTGCCAGTCGTTCAAGCTGACAGTAGTTTCCCGGAGATATCGCGTGATTTAGCGGCAAGATTCGATGCTAGAAATGGTAATGGTTATTATTCGAAATTATGGCAAACCTCCATGGATAAACGAGAAAGAGACTTGGAAATTTAACCGATTTCCAGTATAATTGGAAGGTTGAAAGGTGTGGTAATGTGATTCGTTCCAAATATACATGGAAAATAAAGCAGACAGATGAAAAACAAGTGGCAGCACTTGCAGAAGAATTAGCGATACCAGTTCCACTCGCAAATATGTTGTGGAAGCGTAAGATCACTACTGCTGGTCAATACGACAAATTTTTCCACCCTACCAAATACGATGTTTACGACCCATTTTTGCTTCCAGAAATGGACAAAGCAGTAACGCGTATCAAAAAAGCGATCGCAGGCGGAGAACGTATTCTTATTTATGGCGATTACGATGCAGACGGTGTAACAAGTATCGCTGTTCTCTATAAAACATTGATCAAATTAGGTGCGGAACCTAGTTTTTATATCCCTAATCGTTTCACAGAGGGCTACGGTCCGAACAGCGCTGCTTTCCAAGCGGCCAAAGCAGACGGTGTGGATCTGCTGATCACGGTAGACAACGGGATTGCTGCGCTTGATGTGATGGAAGAGGCAGCTGCGATCGGATTAGATGTGATCGTGACCGATCATCATGAAGGACGCGACACATTGCCGAAAGCATTGGCAGTTATCCATCCACGTCATCCAGAAAGCGATTATCCGTTCCCGGATCTAGCCGGAGTTGGTGTTGCTTATAAATTGGCGCATGCTTTGCTTGGAGCGGAGCCGACAGATTTACTCGACCTCGTGGCTGTCGGAACGATCGCGGATCTTGTTTCCCTAACGGATGAAAACCGCTTGCTTGTCCAAAGAGGATTGCGGAAACTACGCGAAGAACCAACGCTCGGTTTAGCTGCTTTAGCAAAAAAAGCGAGTGTGAAGTTAGAGGCGGCAACGGAAGAAACGGTTGGTTTTGCCTTAGCACCCCGTCTGAATGCAATTGGTCGTTTAGGCCCGGCTGATCCAGCTGCTGATCTATTATTGACCCCTGATGAGGAAGAAGCAGGCTTTTTAGCTGAGGAGATCGATGAAGCCAATAAAGAACGAAAAGCGATCGTGGCTGCTATTACAGAAGAAGCAGTTACATTGGTAGAAGAGAACGGTCTTGCAGAGGATCGCGTTTTGATTCTTTCTAAAGAGGGCTGGAATGCCGGTGTATTAGGGATCGTGGCATCACGCTTAGTGGATCGCTACGCTCGTCCCGTGATTATGCTTGCTAGCGATCCAGCTACTGGAATCGCAAAAGGCTCTGGCCGAAGCATACCTGCGTTTCATCTTTATCAAGAGCTAGATAAAAATCGTGCGTTGATGATCGCTTTCGGTGGACACCCGATGGCTGCAGGTCTGACTATCGCAACAGAACAAGTCGAGGAACTGCGCAGCCAGCTCAATCAGCAAGCAGCGCTATTAAAGGACGAAGATTTTCAATTGGAATTGATTGTAGAAGATAAATTAGCGCTAGCCGATATCGATGTAGCGTTCATTTCAAAAATAGAGAATCTAGCACCATTTGGCACGGATAATCCGAAGCCGGTCTTCCGCTTGCAGAATTTGAAACTACAAAATACGAAACGGATCGGCGGAGACAAAACGCATTTAAAAACGTTGCTTGTTGATGAGAACAATACTTCCGCAACGCTTGATGCGGTAGGTTTTGGCTTTGGTGATCTCGCAGAAAAGGTTTCGGCGCAGGCAACGGTAGAAATTGCTGGCGAGTTATCGATCAATGAATGGAATAATGTCCGGAAACCACAACTACGGTTGGTGGATATGCATATCGAAAAATGGCAACTCTTTGATGTCCGTAATAAAACTGATTGGCAGCAATTGATCAAACAGCAAGTTGCCGATCGGATGATTATTTGCTTCCAACCGGAAACAGCAGACAAATTGAGCAGCGAACTGAACAATGAAGAAGTGATCGCGGCCAAAGATGCAGCCACGGTAACAGGTGAGGGCTCATGCGAGGAATTGATCTTTGCGGATCTGCCGGTCGAAGCAGAACAAGTGACCTCGCTCGTGAACAAGATCAAACCGGCACGGATCTACATCCATTTTTCTGATTCAGAAGAAATAGCTGCGATCCCAGACCGTTCTGCATTTGCAAAACTATACAGCTTGATCAAAAAGTTCCAGCCATTTTCCTTAGAAAAATACATTCCGCATTTATCAAAACAGTTTGGTTGGACGACCGCACAAATTAATTTCATGTCAAACGTGTTTTTTGACTTAAATTTTGTTACAATGAATGATGGTGTTATTTTATTAAATGAAGTAAAGGAAAAGCGTAACTTGGAAGACTCGACAGTCTATCAGACAAAAGCGAATAAGCTTGCGGTCAAACAAAAACTGCTTTATGCGAACTACCAGGAGCTGCACGACTGGATTGCAAAATCGATGGATTTCTAGGTTACCTAGTTGGAGGAAAAAACATGAATTTGAACGAGTTAAGAGATTATGTAGCGATTGTGAATGATTGGCCCAGTGAAGGGATCGTTTTTAAAGACATCACGCCTTTAATGAATAACGGAGAGGCATACAAATTTGCGACTGATCAAATCGTAGCATATGCCAAAAAATTAAATATCGATATCGTCGTTGGTCCGGAAGCACGTGGTTTTATTATCGGCTGTCCAGTGGCATATTCACTTGGTATCGGCTTTGCACCGGTTAGAAAGCCTAATAAATTACCGCGTAAAACGATCGAAAAAAGCTATGATCTTGAATATGGTTCCAATGTATTGACCATGCATGAAGATGCGATCAAACCTGGACAACGTGTTTTGATCACGGACGATCTGTTAGCAACAGGCGGGACGATCGAAGCGACGATCAAGTTAGTAGAAGAACTTGGCGGCATCGTTGCCGGCTGTGCCTTTTTGATCGAACTAACAGAATTAGAAGGACATAAAAAATTAAACGGCTATGACCGCTTGATCTTGATGGAATTCTAAAAATTACCAAACAGCTTCTTTTTTCAGAAAATGAACGAATTTTAAGGAAAATTCCTTTATAAAGCGCAATTTTCCATGTATAATAAAAATAACCTTTGAAAAGCACTCTGGGAGACCTGGGTGCTTTTCATTCACATAAAAACACACTAAAGGGGTGATGAAGATGGCAAAGGAAAAAAATCTCACTGCTGAGCAAGTGATTGAAATGGCTGCTCATTATATGAATAAAGAACATCTAGCGATCGTAGAAAAAGCCTATACATTTGCTCGCGATGCCCATAAAGAACAATTTCGTAAATCAGGTGAGCCATATATTATTCATCCCATTCAAGTTGCGGGAATCTTAGCGGAACTGCGGATGGATCCTTCTACCGTAGCATCAGGATTCCTGCATGACGTTGTAGAAGATACGCCTGTAACGCTTGATGACTTAAAAGCAGAATTTGGCGAAGAGGTTGCCATGCTCGTTGATGGCGTAACGAAACTTGGTAAAATCAAATATAAATCACACGAAGAGCAACAAGCAGAAAACCACCGGAAGATGTTTATTGCAATGGCACAGGATATCCGGGTCATTTTGATCAAACTGGCAGACAGGCTGCATAATATGCGGACATTGAAACATCTGCCTACTCAGAAACAGCGAAGAATCGCTAATGAGACCTTGGAGATCTTTGCACCGCTCGCTCATCGCTTGGGGATATCGCGCGTGAAGTGGGAGCTCGAAGACACAGCGCTACGTTATCTCAATCCGCAACAATATTACCGCATCGTTCATTTGATGCGTCAAAAGCGCGACGAGCGCGAACGCTACCTCCAAGATGTGATCGACGGCGTCAACGACAATTTAGAAGAACTGAATATTCAAGCAGACATTACTGGCCGGCCGAAACATATTTATTCGATCTACCGCAAAATGTCTATTCAGCAAAAGCAGTTCAATGAGATCTATGACCTGCTTGCTGTAAGAATCATCGTCAGCAGCATCAAAGATTGCTATGCGGTCCTTGGAATCATTCATACACGTTGGAAACCGATGCCAGGCCGCTTCAAAGATTATATCGCGATGCCGAAATCGAATATGTATCAATCGATCCATACAACAGTGATCGGCCCACAAGGTGAACCATTGGAAGTGCAGATCCGAACGACAGAAATGCACCAGATCGCTGAATACGGGGTCGCAGCGCATTGGGCTTACAAAGAAGGCAAAGTGGTCAATGCGAAAACTTCTTTCGACAACAAAATGACTTGGTTCCGAGAAATCTTGGAATATCAAAATGAAGCGGATAATGCAGAAGACTTTATGGAAAGTCTGAAACTGGATCTATTTTCTGATGTTGTCTATGTATTCACACCCAAAGGGGATGTTTATGAGCTGCCAAATGGTTCAGTCCCACTTGATTTTGCTTACCGCATCCATACGGAGATCGGGAACAAAACAATCGGTGCGAAAGTGAACGGCAAGATCGTGACACTGGACTATCAGCTCAAAACTGGCGATATCATCGACATTTTGACCAGCAAACATTCTTATGGACCAAGCAGAGATTGGCTGAAACTCGTGAAAACTTCTCAGGCTCGAAATAAGATCAAACAATTCTTTAAACGTCAAACTAAAGAAGAAAATGTCGAAAAAGGTCGCGATGCTGTTGAAAAAGAACTACGACAATCGGGCTATGATCCAAAAGAATATTTGACCAATCCACATTTGGAACAAGTCGCTGCCAAACTTAACTTCTCGCACGAAGATGATCTGTTTGCGGCGGTTGGCTATAATGGTTTGACCCCAGTTCAAGTGGCCAATCGTTTAACGGAAAAAGAACGACGCGAGCGGGAAGCAGAACAAGAAACAGAAAAACTGCTGACCCAATTTGAAAATAAAGTTTCCAACTCAGAAGCAAATAATGAAAAGCTGAAGATCAAACACAATGCTGGCGTGGTTGTCCAAGGAGTCGGAAATCTCTTGATCCGTTTATCACGTTGTTGTAATCCGGTTCCGGGAGATGAGATCATCGGCTATATCACTAAAGGACGAGGCATCTCGATCCACCGGAAAGACTGTCCGAATGTACAATCGATCGAAGAAGAACGGTTGATCGAAGTGGAGTGGGAAGCTGCTGATTTGCAAGCGAAAAATGATTATAATGTCGATATTGAAGTTTATGGTTATAACCGTAATGGCTTATTAAATGAGATTCTTCAAGTGGTAAACAGCCTTACTTCCAATATCAATGGTGTCAATGCCAAAGTCGATCAAAATAAAATGGCGACGCTGGTACTAACTCTGCAAATTCATAATATCAATCACTTGCAGCGGGTGGTAGACAAGATCAAACAGATCCCTGATATTTATGCAGTAAGACGTTTGATGAATTAAGGAGGTCAAGAGGCAGATGCGTGTGTTATTACAACGAGTCAAACAAGCAGCAGTAACTGTCAGTGGACAGGAAGTCGGCAAAATCAAGCATGGTCTCTGCTTGTTTGTCGGCTTTACGCACGGCGATGACGAAGCGGCGCTTGACTATGCAGTGAAAAAAATAACTGGTTTGCGTATTTTTGAAGATGATGCCCAGAAAATGAATTTGGCATTGGCGGATGTGGGCGGCGAAATTCTTAGCATCTCGCAATTCACACTTTATGGAGATGTGAAAAAAGGGCGGCGTCCTAGTTTCAGCAAATCTTTGCCGGGAGAACAGGCAAAAGCGCTATATGAACAGTTTAATGCGAAACTGCAAGATACAGGGACAGTGGTGCAGACAGGCGTGTTTGGAGCCGATATGGATATTTCGATTCTTAATCATGGCCCTGTGACTTTCATGATCGACACCAATGAAATGTAAAAAGGATGGTCAATGTGGACAAAACAATAACCTACCGTTATGCAACGCAGCAGGACGTTCCGCTCATTTATCGATACATTCTCGAACTTGCTGAATATGAGGGGCTGGCTGATGAAGTCAATACGAGCGAGGCAGTGCTGGAGGATAGTTTATTTAACATACAAGCAGCGAAAGTGCTTTTCCCCGAAATAAATGGGAAACCGATCGGCTTTTGTTTGTTTTTCTATAACTTTTCGACGTTTCTTGGCCGCCCAGGGCTCTATATTGAAGATCTCTACATCGAGGAGGCTTATCGCGGAAGTGGCTATGGAAAAGCACTGCTTGAAAAAATGCGCTCAATTGCGGAGGCAGAAAAGTTGGGACGGGTGGAATGGTGGTGTCTAGATGAAAATAAAGCATCCATTGCTTTTTATAAATCACAAGGCGCTGTTCCAATGGAAGACTGGACTGTTTTCCGAATAGCAAATCCAAGCGATAACAAAAAAAAGAATCCATAACGGATTCTTTTTAATTTGCAAAATAATTGGATAAGCCATCATAAACGGCATCTGCAACTTGTGTGCGGTAACCTGGGGAAGTAATATTTTGTTCATCTTTCTGCGAGCTTAGATAACCTAGTTCAAGTAAGATGGAAGGTTGGGTGTTTTCCCGAAGCACGTAGAAATCACCGACCCTTGTGCCACGATTCGGAGTTGGGAGTTCTTTGCCGAGTGCTTGATTGACAGAAGAAGCAAGTTCCTTATCGCGGTTATGGTAATAATAGGTAGTTTGACCAGAAACACTTGCATCATCTTCTTCGTTGCTGTCGAAGTGAAGGCTGATAAAGGCATCGGCTTTATCTTCGTAGGATTGATCAGCACGTGATTTGAGCGAGATGTATTCATCCGTAGAACGTGTAAGGATAACTTTAGCACCAGATGAACGTAATTTATCTGCCACCACATTTGCCATTTTCAATGTCATATTTTTCTCCTTGATACCATCAGATCCACGCGTACCAGGATCATTTCCTCCGTGTCCAGGATCAAGAACGATCACTGCCTCGGATAATTTTGTTGTTTTCGGTTTAGGAGCGGCATCGCCTTTTTGACTGATATCTACGACCCAGTTTGCGATATAACCGGACTGGCCGTTGGTTGTTTTAACTTTATACCAGTCTCCCTGAACGCCTTCAATGTCGAAGGATTCGCCAGCATCTACTTTTTCGAGGATATTACTGTTTAAAGCTGCTGTTTCGCGAATATTTGTCGCATTTTCACGAACGGTCACTTGTTGAAGTGAACTGTCTTTCTCGCGGGTTGCCGATTCTTTGATCGTGATATAAGAAGAATTGATCCATGCGATCTTGCCTTTGTACTGAACTTGTGCCCAGCCGTTTTGCTGGCTGATCACCGTGACTTGATCTCCTTTATGTAATAACCCGATTGATTCACTAGAAGTACTTGGACTCGTGCGGATATTAAGCCCGCCGTCCGATGTTACGGTAGCGAGACTGTTACTTGCTGCGCTGACATCTTTGTTTTTTACGAGCCAGCTGGCAACATAACCGCTTTCGCCGTTGCTCAAACGAACTTTGTACCATTTATTTTCTTCGCCGATCACTTGCAGAAGATCATGTTTCCGAACCTGACTCGTTACATCGTAGGCTAGTCCAGGACCATTCCGTACATTAAGTACTTCGGTCTGAACTTCGACCGTATTTGCATGAGCCATTGCGATCGTCGTCATAATTCCCGCTACAATCAGTAAAAAGGAAACAATGGTAATAAATAGGAACTTGTTTCTCATTTATCTAATCCACCACCTGAAGCTTTCTATTCAATTTTGTATAAAAATTTACTGTCATTACTAAAATCCTATCACAAATTCGTCACTGTGAAAACAAGAAAAGCTGAGAATCCGCATTTTTTTGAAATATATTGACTTTTTGATTCGTTTCTAGTAACCTAAACATATTCATACTTTGACCAGAGACGAAGAAAAGTAAGAAACTTTTTCCATTATAGAGAGTTGGACCCTTAGGCTGGAAGGTCCATGAATGTGATGGTTTCCGAAAGACACTTCAGAGGTTTTCTGTTGAAAGCTTTCTATTAGAGAGCTGTGTAAACAGAAACGTATTACCGGCGTTAACGGAATTCAAGTGAGGATCAAACAGGATCCTAATTAGGGTGGTACCACGGGTGTATAGTCAAACTCTCGTCCCTTGTTTTTCGGAACAAGGGACGGGGGTTTTTTTGATAGGGAGGATAAAAAATGAAAATTCAATTACCAAGAGGAACGCGTGATATTTTACCAGAAGAAGTCGCGAAATGGCACTTTTTGGAACGTTCTTTTGAAGAGATCTGTACGGATTACCAATATCAGGAGATTCGCACGCCGATTTTTGAACATACAGAACTATTTGAACGCGGTGTGGGGGACTCTACCGATATCGTAACGAAAGAAATGTATACCTTCGAAGATAAAGGTGGCAGAAGCTTGACACTTCGGCCAGAAGGTACTGCTTCTGTTGTGCGGGCATTTGTCGAACATAAGATGTTCGGTTCTCCCAATCAGCCGAATAAGCTCTATTATAAAGGACCGATGTTCCGCTATGAACGTCCGCAAGGCGGTAGACAACGTCAGTTCCACCAAATGGGGATCGAAGCACTCGGAAGTTATGATCCGGCGATCGATGTAGAAGTGATTACTCTGGTGATGCACTTTTTCCAAAAAATCGGACTTAGCAATACGAAATTAGTTATCAATAGTTTGGGTGATAAGGAAAGCAGATTGAGACACCGGGAAGCTTTGATCGCGCATTTCGAACCACGGATCGATGAATTTTGTGCGGACTGCCAAAATCGTCTGTATAAAAATCCACTACGGATATTGGACTGTAAAAAAGATCACGATCATCCATTAGTACAATCGGCACCGTCGATCTTGGATTATTTAAATGAAGCGTCCACGGCTTATTTTGATAAAGTAAAAAGTTATCTAGATGCAGTTGGCTTGGACTATGAGATCGATCCAACTATGGTTCGCGGGCTGGATTATTATAATCACACTACCTTTGAGATCATGAGTGTCGAAGAAGGCTTTGGAGCAAAAACAACGCTGTGCGGCGGCGGTCGGTATCATGGCCTTGTTCAAGAATTTGACGGGCCGGAAACCCCCGGTATCGGTTTTGGTATCGGAGTAGAGCGAGTGTTGTTAGCGCTAGAAAAAGCAGAAGTGATCATTCCAGAAGAAAAAGCGCTTGCGTGTTATGTTATTACAGCGGGCGAGGGAACCGCAGTCAAAGCGATGAGTATTATGAATACCCTCCGTCAGCAAGGAATCAGCGCTGAAAAAGACTACCAAGATCGCAAATTAAAAGGCCAACTGAAAGACGCGGATCGCAAAAATGCGCTGTTCACGATCATCGTCGGCGAAGAGGAACTCGCAAGCGGGGTATATAAATTGAAAGATATGAAAAGCGGTGAACAAACAGCAATTGCCGAAGATGCGATCGCTGCAACGATTTCTAAAAAATTACAAACATTGAAGGAGGAACATCAATGAAAAAGCGAACGACATATTGCGGACAAGTTTCCGAGCAAGACATTGATAAAAAAGTGATTTTACACGGTTGGGTACAAAAACGTCGTGACCTAGGCGGCTTGATCTTTATTGATTTGCGCGACCGCGAGGGGATCGTTCAAGTGGTCTTTAACCCTGCTAATTCAGCGGATGCGTTGGCTGTGGCGGAAAAGATCAGAAATGAATTCGTTGTTACTGTAGAAGGAACCGTTGCAGCTCGTTCAGAGAGCGCGGTCAACGATAAAATCGCGACTGGGAAAGTGGAAGTGTTGGCGGAATCGATCACGATCTTAAATAGCTCGAAAACCCCACCATTTTATATCGAAGACGGCGTAAATGTGGCAGATGAGCTGCGCTTGAAATATCGATATTTAGATCTTAGGAGACCGGAAATGAATCAGATTTTCCGGATGCGTCATCTTGTCACCCAAACTTTCCGTGATAAATTAAATGAACTGGGCTTTTTAGACATCGAAACGCCTTATTTAACAAAAAGTACGCCTGAAGGGGCTCGTGACTATCTTGTGCCGAGTCGCGTTTATCCAGGAAGTTTTTATGCGCTTCCGCAGTCGCCGCAAATTATGAAACAATTGCTGATGTCTGCTGGCTTTGACAAGTACTACCAAATTGTACGCTGTTTCCGCGATGAAGATTTGCGCGGTGACAGACAGCCTGAATTTACCCAAATCGACTTGGAAACGAGCTTTTTATCCAAGGAAGAGATCCAAACGATCATGGAAGAGATGCTTGCCGCAGTGGTGAAAAACGTCAAAGGTATCGAGATCGAACGTCCATTCAGAAGAATGACTTACACAGAAGCGATGGATCGCTATGGAATCGACAAACCAGATATCCGTTTTGGTTTGGAGCTCAAAGATGTTTCTCCTGTTGTTAAAGATGTTGACTTCAAAGTGTTTACGGGAGCAATCGAAAACGGTGGTCAAGTAAAAGCGATCAATGCGAAAAAGGCAGCTGGAAACTATTCGCGTAAAGATATCGATGCATTGGGAGCATTTGCAGCGAACTACGGTGCTAAAGGACTTGCTTGGCTGAAAGCAGAGGCAGGCGAACTTAAAGGGCCGATCGCGAAATTCTTTGATGCAGACAAGCAAACAGCGCTCAAAGAAATTTTAGAAGTAGAAGACGGCGATCTATTGCTGTTTGTTGCTGATAAGAAGGACGTTGTTGCCGCGTCATTAGCAGCATTGCGCAATAAACTCGGAAAAGAATTGGGATTGATCGATGAAGATGAACTTGCTTTCATTTGGATCACCGACTGGCCGTTATTCGAGTACGATGAAGAAGCAGGACGCTTTGTTTCTGCGCATCACCCATTCACGCTGCCGCAAGAAGACGATATCGCGCTTCTGGAGAGCGCTCCGGAAAAAGCCATGGCAGAAGCCTATGACATTGTTTTAAACGGCTATGAGATCGGTGGCGGCTCATTGCGGATCTATCAGAAAGATGTGCAAGAAAAAATGTTCCGTGCACTTGGTTTTAGTGATGAAGCAATGCAAGAACAGTTCGGCTTTTTGCTAGAAGCATTGGAATACGGTTTCCCACCGCATGGAGGAATCGCATTAGGTCTCGATCGTATCGTCATGATCTTGGCAAAGCGGACGAATCTTCGCGACACCATTGCCTTTCCGAAAACCGGCAGTGCATCCGATCCGCTTACAAATGCACCAGACACCGTAAGCGATGCGCAACTGCATGAGTTGGAATTGGTGGTTGAGAAAAAAGAAGCTAAAAAATAAAAGCAGTTGAGCACCCCGAATGTCCTAAACATTCGGGGTTTTTTTAGAGCAAACAAAAAAACACACGGTCAGCCATGTGTTTTTATTCCATACTCGTTTCGATATTCTCGACTTTCACAATCGTGATTTTATTCGCCAACAGTCCGCGGTTCGCATCATTCGACCAGAAGGGGCCTTTCAGCGCATCACGTTCTTTTCCTGCCGGTTGTTTCTTGTTATAGTAATTAGCTTCCACATTATACCGTTGGCCCGCTTTTACATTCTTCCATTGCTGCTTCGATAAGGGAAGGGTAACGATTTTATCGCCGGCACCATCGATCGTGCCATTTATTTTGTGATCCTCTAGCTTTTTAGTTACTAAAAAAGTAAAGGTAACATCTACTTTAGATGATAGATGTTGATAGAAAAAGTAGCCTCCAGCTAAAAGTAGTAATGCTAACAAGGTGAAAATAGGGACTTTACGCATTAAAAAATTGCGCCTCCAATCTAAAATAACGGCTTGCTTCTCTATTATACGAGTTCGTTATTTAGAAAGAAAGAGGGAGGCGCAATTTCTCATGGTATTTTTAGAATATTACTGTTTTTCTTGGTATTCTATCATTTTGCCGGAGGGCTGTCTTGCAGGGCTGCCACGCCATGTTCGCCAGTGCTGATTTTGATCACATCACTTAGCGGATAGACAAATACTTTCCCGTCGCCCGGCTCGCCGGTACGAAGTGTATTTTTGACAACTTCCAAGACTGCTTCTACAGGAACAGTAGATACGACGATTTCAACTTTCATTCGTTCGTGCACATTATTTTCTTTGATTGTACCGCGATAAAGTTCGATCATTCCTTTTTCAAGGCCGGTTCCTACTGCTTTTGTAACGGTGAGTCCGCTTACTCCGATTTCCTTAAGTGCTTTTTGAAAAACATCAAAGCGGTTGGGGCGTGTAATGATCTCTATTTTTGTTAGTGACATAATGGTTCCTCCTTAATCTTGATAAGCCTTTTCGCCATGTAGTGTCAAATCGAGGCCTTTAAACTCTTGATCTTGATCTACACGGATTGGTACAAACAGTTTGATGATAAGCGTAATGATCGCTGTAACTGCTGCGGCAAAAACGAGTGTGACCACGATCGCGATCACTTGTTTCAGCAAGAGGCTAGGATCCCCATAGAACAAGCCATTTGCTCCACCGTCATTCACTTTTAGTGTCGCGAACAAACCAGTAGCGATACCGCCCCAAATGCCGCCGATGCCGTGCAGGCCAAATGCATCCAAGGCATCATCATATTTGATTTTCCCTTTTAACCAGAATACACCCCAGAAACAAATGGCGCCACCGACCAAGCCGATAATAAGTGAGCCGGGAACGGAAACAAAACCAGCTGCCGGTGTGATCGATACCAAACCTGCGATCGCTCCGGAAATCGTTCCAAGAATAGTAGGACGCTTGTTAGTCAGCCATTCAACAGCGGACCAACCGATGATTCCGGCAGCAGCTGCTGTATTCGTGTTGATAAAAGCAGCCATTGCTACATTATCGATCGTCAAAGCACTGCCTACATTGAAGCCATACCAGCCGAACCAGACGAGCGTTCCACCGATCAATGTCAATGGTAGACTATGTGGAGCCGAGTTGTCCGCTTCCTTGCGTTTGCCGATCATCAGTGCAAGTACGAGACCAGATACCCCGGAACTGATGTGCACGACATTCCCACCCGCAAAATCAAGTGCACCCAGTTTACTTAGCCAGCCACCGTCTCCCCATACCCAATGAGCGATTGGGGCATAAACGAAAAGGGACCAAAGGACAATAAAGATCAAGTAAGCGGAGAAATTCATCCGCTCAGCAAATGCGCCAGAGATGATAGCTACTGTTAAAATAGCGAATGTCATTTGAAACATCATAAAAAGGATATGCGGCAAAGCATCCGAATAGCTGTCATTTGCTGCAAAGCCAACGTTGTGTAGAAAAGCCCATTCCGTTCCGCCAATAAAACCATTGCCGGGAGAAAAAGCTAGGGAATATCCGATAACCACCCATAAGATCGAAATAACGGCCATTGCTCCAAAACTATGCATGGCGGTACTTAGCACGTTTTTCCGTCTTACCATGCCTCCGTAGAATAAAGCGATTCCTGGTGTCATGATCCAAACTAGTAACGTACAGAAAAATAAGAATACTGCTTCCATAACCAACTCTCCTCTTTTTGTAAGATAATCTAACATTAAATAATTTATTTATGCCCTCATCATACACGAAAAAAAAGATAAAGCAATAAAAATCAGAAAATTTAATGTATTTTGTAAGATAATCTAACAGAAAACGCTTCCAAAAAGCAGATTGGTATAGACCGCGGAATAAAAAAAAGAAGCCCCTTTACGGGACTCCTGCTTTTTAAATATAAAACATGTAACCTGATTCGAGCGCGCGTTCGTTTTCCGAGTGTGCTAGCAAGTCGGCAAGGGTGGTGTTATCAAGCACATCTCGTACTGCATTTCGCATACGCGTCCATAATTCACGCTGAGCCGATTCTTCATTTTCCATACCTTCAACAAGGACGATCGGACCTTCAAGCGTTCGGATCACGTCGCCTGCTGTGATTTCAGAGGGGTCATGATTCAGCACATATCCTCCATAAGCACCGCGGATACTTTTGACGATCCCGGCATTGCGAAGTGGCCCAATCAATTGTTCTAAATAATGTTCGGATAATCCCTTAGCTTCGGCAATACTACGCAAAGAAATCGGACCATTTCCAACTTGGCGGGCAAGTTCCAGTGTGACCGTCAAACCATAACGGCCTTTTGTTGTAATTTTCATTTTAAAAAACCTCCACGTCATTAAAACCACTATTATTATAACCAAACTACTAGGAATTAGCAAACAAGATTCTCCACTATGGAAACAAACGTTCTTATGATATAATAGAGTATAAGAACGAAGAATAAAAGAGGAGGGCTACGATGGCAATTCAACCCCTTGCTTTCCGTATGCGTCCAAAATCACTGGATGAGATCGTGGGTCAAACCCATTTAGTAGGAGAAGGTAAGATCATAAACCGTATGGTGAAGGCAAAACAGCTTTCCTCCATGATTCTCTATGGTCCGCCGGGCATCGGTAAAACCTCGATTGCAAGTGCGATCGCCGGCAGCACGAAATATGCGTTTCGCACGCTAAATGCTGTAACCAATAATAAAAAAGATATGGAAGTCGTTGCTGCCGAAGCGAAAATGAGCGGGACAGTAATTTTACTGTTAGATGAAGTTCATCGCCTTGATAAAGCGAAGCAGGACTTTCTGCTACCGCATTTAGAGAGCGGTGCGATCATTTTGATCGGCGCTACCACCAGTAATCCTTATATCGCGATCAACCCGGCGATCAGAAGTCGTACGCAGATTTTTGAATTAAAACCATTAACAATAGAAGATATCGAAAAAACGATCGATCGTGCTTTGGCAGATACGGAAAATGGTCTGGGCGATTATCAAGTGGAATTAGCTCCGGAAGCGAGAGAGCATTTCGCAACAGCCAGTAATGGAGATGTCCGCAGTGCTCTTAATGCTTTAGAACTTGCAGTCGTTTCTTCCGAAACCAATGAAAAAGGCGTGATTCATGTTAGCTTGGAAGTGGCAGAAGAATGTCTGCAGCGAAAGAGCTTAGCGCACGATAAAGATGGGGATGCCCATTACGATGTGCTCAGCGCATTTCAAAAATCGGTTCGAGGAAGTGACGTTAATGCGGCACTTCATTATATGGGACGCCTGATCGAAGCAGGCGATCTGATCAGCATCAGTAGGAGAATGCTCGTCATGGCGTATGAAGATATCGGCCTCGCCAATCCGCAGGCAGCTGTCCACACACTCTCAGCGATTCAAACCGCTGAAAAAATCGGCTTTCCAGAAGCGCGCATTCCGCTGGCCAACGCAGTGATCGAACTATGTTTATCGCCAAAATCAAATTCGGCGATCATGGCGATCGATGCAGCGCTTGCAGATATCCGTAAAGGGCATAGTGGCGAAGTCCCCGATCACTTGCGGGACGGCCATTATCAAGGCGCGGCAAAACTTGGTCGTGCGCAAGACTATAAATACCCACACAGCTATGAAAATGCGTGGGTGGATCAACAGTATCTTCCGGATAAATTGATTAATAAACGTTACTATGAGCCAAAAGAAAATTCTAAATTTGAACAAACTATCGCGGGGGTTTATACAAAAATCAACCAAAATAAAAAGTGAAATTAGAGTATCAATGATTGTAAATTTTTTTAATCTATGCTATTCTAATGATGAAAAGAAACCCTAATGTATTCGAGTAGTTCCCATTATTTTTGAACCGAACAATTTTTATTACCTTGGGAGCCTGGAGTTCAGGCGCAGCGCACATGCCTCCACACGAGGAAGTGTAAAACGTCTGACAAGGCACCCACCTGCATTAACTGCGGGTTCAAAGGACGGGAATCCTAACGGTACGATTGGGGTTTCTTTTTTTATTAAAAAAGTCAGTGTTTTTGCTTTCCGAAAGGATAGCTGTTACAATAATTATCGATTCAAATTGATGACAAAAAAGGAAGCGATTTTGGTGGAAAAAAGAATTTACCTGGACCATGCAGCTACAAGTCCGATTCATCCAGAAGTCGTGCAGGCGATGCTTGGAGCAATTTCTGGCAGCTATGGCAATCCATCCAGCATCCACTTTGCTGGAAGAGAAGCACGTAAGGTGCTCGACGAATGCCGTGCAGAGATAGCAGCAAGTATCCATGCGGATGAGAAAGAGATTATTTTTACAAGTGGCGGTACTGAAAGTGATAATACCGCTGTGATCGGCGCTGCATATGCTAATCAAGAAAAAGGCAGACATATCATTACATCTACTATCGAACATCATGCTGTTCTTCGCGCATGTGAGTTTTTAGAGACGAAAGGGTTTGAAGTTACTTACTTGCCGATCAATAGCGAGGGAGTGATCGAACTTCAAGAGCTGAAAACAGCATTGCGAGAAGATACGATCTTAGTCAGCATCATGTACGGAAATAACGAGATCGGCACAATTCAGCCAATCAGTGAGATCGGCGAATTGTTGTCGGAACATCAGGCTGTTTTTCACACGGATGCTGTTCAAGCGTATGGTCTTGCCGAGATCGATGTAAAAGCGATGGGTATTGATCTTTTATCTACCTCTTCCCATAAAATAAATGGCCCCCGCGGAATCGGCTTCTTATACTGTAAAAATGGTGTAAGATTAGAATATCCATTCCACGGTGGTGAACAAGAACGCAAGCGCCGTGCTGGAACTGAAAACTTAGCCGGCATTGCCGGGATGAACGCTGCACAAAAAATCATCCATAAAGAACGCGCAGCGAAAACCGAAGATTATCTATTCTTTAAACAACGAATGGCCGAGTTCTGGCGCGAAAATGGGATAGACTTCAGCGTAAATGGCGCAAGTGCCTCTACCTTGCCACATGTCTTCAGCGTTCGCTTCCCGGATGTGTCGATCGAACAGCTATTAATGAATCTGGATATGGAAGGCATCGCTGTATCAAGCGGTTCTGCTTGTACAGCCGGAACTGTCGATCCTTCTCATGTACTCGTAGCGCTTTATGGCGAAGAGCATCCCGGTATCCAGGAAACAGTCAGATTCAGTTTTGGGTTGGGGAATTCTTTAGAAGAAGTGGAATACGCAGCAGAAAAAGTAGTCGGGATCGTAAAACGGCTGAAAAAGAAAGTGAGTGAAAAATAGTGAAAGATAACAGTAATATCCGCGTTGTAGTCGGGATGTCAGGCGGCGTTGATTCGTCCGTTACAGCCTACCTGCTGAAACAGCAAGGATATGATGTCGTTGGTATATTTATGAAAAATTGGGATGACACAGATGAATTCGGCGTTTGTACAGCAACCGAAGATTATGAAGATGTTATCCGCGTAGCTAATCAAATCGGTATCCCGTATTATGCGGTCAATTTTGAAAAGCAGTATTGGGATAAAGTATTCACTTATTTCCTAGCTGAATATAAGTTAGGTAGAACGCCAAATCCTGATGTTATGTGTAACAAAGAAATCAAATTCAAAGCTTTTCTGGAACATGCGGAAAGCTTAGGCGCAGATTATGTTGCTACCGGCCATTATGCACGCACTGAAATCGTGGATGGCGAAGTGCAATTGCTTCGCGGAGTAGATAATAATAAAGATCAAACTTATTTTTTAAATCAACTTTCCCAAGAACAACTTTCTAAAGTTATGTTCCCGCTTGGTGGAATGGAAAAATCGGAAGTGCGCGACATTGCACAAAAAGCCGGCTTAGCGACTGCGAATAAGAAAGATAGCACGGGGATCTGCTTTATCGGAGAACGCAACTTTAAACAATTCTTGAGTGAATATCTGCCTGCACAACCTGGGGAAATGCGCACATTGACAGGCAAGCGGATGGGCAAGCATGATGGCTTGATGTACTATACGATCGGTCAACGCCATGGTTTAGGCATTGGCGGAGACGGGGAACCTTGGTTTGTGGCTGGTAAAGATTTAGAAAACAATGTGTTGTTCGTGGAACAAGGGTTCCATCATGACAGTTTATATTCTGACATGCTGATCGCTACAGATGTATCGTTCACATCGAACCGCCCGAAAGAAACGGTATTTCATTGTACAGCGAAATTCCGCTATCGCCAAGTCGATTCAGGCGTCACAGTTTATCTAACAGAAAATGGCACAGCGAAAGTCGTTTTTGACGAACCAGTTCGTGCGATCACGCCGGGACAAGCCGTTGTCTTTTATGATGGTGATATCTGTTTGGGTGGTGCCACGATCGATACTGTTTATAAAAATGAAAAACAATTGGATTATGTAGGTTAAAAGAGAGTGGTTATCAATAATGATAACCACTTTTTCTTTTGAAAAAAGGACGATCACCATGTTTCTCTGCATTTCAAGAGGAATCGCATGGCTACTTTTCTTTTTTATGATAAAATAAAAGAAAGAAACTTGGAAAAAGGGGTTATTATGGATAAAAATCAATTAGGTATTACATATATGCAAGAAGGAAAACTAGAAGAAGCGGTTAAAACATTTACAGAAGTGATCGAAGAAAATCCAGAAGAGCCGATCGGTTATTTGAACTTCGGGAACGTTCTGCTTTCCATGGACGACTTCGAACGGGCAGAATTGTTTTTCAATAAAGCTTTGGAACTGGACAATACGATTCCTGCTGCTTATTACAGCTTGGGTAGTTTATATTATGAATTGGAACGCTATCAAAAAGCGGCAGAAACATTCACATTGGCGCAGAAGAACGGAATGGAAAATGGCGATCTTTACTTTATGCTAGGAATGTCCTTTGTACAATTAGAGCAAAATAAACTGGCGATTCCCTATTTATTGCGGAGCGTCGAACTAGCTCCAGAAGATAGAGAAGCATGGTTCCAATATGGTATTGCACTCGCGAAATCAGAAGTCTACGAAGAAGCGATCGGCGCACTTGAGAAGTCGTTAGAATTAAAACCGGATGACGCAGACAGCCTTTATAATATCGGTGCCGTCTATTTAGCATGGCAGGGCGATCTCGTAGTCGGAAAAGACTACCTAGAACGCGCCGTAGCCTCTGACAGCAATCACGAATTGGCACTTCGAGCGCTTTATGCGATCGAAGAAATGGAAAAAGAAAACAACGATTAGGAGGATCAATGATGGAAGAACAAGGCTCTTTATTAGAACAGCCAGAAGAATTATTTATTAAAGGGACTATTTTATCCACGATCTTCCATAATGCTGATAACTTGTTTTCTGTCGTTCGTTTGCTAGTAAAAGATACGAACACGAATTGGGATGAACGGGACATCGTCGTTACCGGTTATTTCCCAGCCTTACATGAAGAAGAAGTATATCTGTTTTACGGAAAAATGAAGGAGCACCCGAAATTCGGGCAGCAGTTTCATGCCGAGCGTTTTCAAAAAGAAATGCCGCAATCACGGGAAGGCGTCATCAGCTACTTATCTGGAGAGCTATTTAAGGGTATCGGCAAGGTTATTGCGGAAAACATCGTTGATACACTTGGAAAAGACGCGATCAGTAGGATCTTAGCGGATCCCTCGCTGCTGGATAATGTCCCGAAACTACCAGAAGCAAAAGCGCTGACATTGATCGATACACTTCGGGAAAATCAAGGTCTGGAACATGTCATGGTCAAACTCAATGAATATGGGTTTGGACCTCAGCTATCCATGCGTATCTATCAAGCTTATAAACAAGATGCGATCGAGGTGATCGAAAAAAATCCTTACCGGTTGATTGAAGATGTTCGTGGGATCGGATTTCAGCGTGCCGATGAACTGGGGCGTAAGCTCGGTTTAAGTGGTGCGCATCCTGATCGTATTCGCGCAGGTTTGCTTTATACAATGGATCAGATCAGTATGCAACAAGGGCATGTCTATATGGAAGAAGAGCCGCTTATCCAAGAAGTGATCCATTTGCTCCAAGAAAGTGAACCGGTAACGATCTCGCATGAGGAAGTAGCAAAGGAACTGCTTGTCTTAGCAGAGGAACAAAAATTGATAAGGGAAAACACACGGATCTATCTACCTTCTCTCTATTTTGCGGAAAGCGGTTTTGCCTACCATGTGAAGCGAATGATGAAACAAACGGAATATGCAGAGCAGTTTCCAGAATCAGAATTTTTGTTAGCGCTCGGAGAACTAGAGGAGCGCTTGCAGGTTTCCTTTGGAGAAACGCAGAAAGAAGCGATCAAACAAGCGCTGATGTCACCGATGCTGGCACTTACAGGTGGTCCGGGTACGGGGAAAACAACGGTTATCAAAGGGATCGTCGAACTATTTGCGGAACTCCATGGCCTTAGCTTAGATCCGCATGCCTATAAAGATGGCGCGGCTTTTCCTATCCTGCTTGCAGCCCCAACTGGCAGAGCGGCTAAACGAATGTCGGAATCGACTGGACTTCCGGCGATGACGATCCACCGTTTGCTTGGCATGAATGGGCAAGAGAACTTGGATGATGAATCGGAACGCTCTATCGATGGACGCTTGCTTATCGTGGACGAAATGTCGATGGTCGATGTGTGGCTGGCGAACCAGCTCTTTCGCGCACTTCCTGCGCATATGCAAGTTATCTTGGTAGGCGATCAGGATCAATTGCCGTCAGTCGGTCCAGGTCAAGTGCTGAAAGATATCCTTGAATCGAAACAGCTCCCAACAGTGGAACTGACTGATATTTACCGCCAAAAGGATGGCTCTTCGATCATTGAAATGGCGCATGCAATCAAAGAGGGACAATTACCTCCGGATTTTACGAAAAACAGCGCAGACCGCTCTTTCTTTCATTGCCAAGTTGGTCAAATCAGTGACGTCGTAGAACAAGTGGTCAAAAATGCCAAAGCAAAGGGATTCCGGGCGAAGGACATTCAAGTTCTGGCACCGATGTACCGCGGTCCAGCCGGGATCGATATTTTGAATCGCCAACTGCAGGAAATTTTTAATCCAAATGATACGGGTAAGCGTAAAGAAGTTGCTTTCGGCGATATCAAATATCGGATACATGATAAAGTGCTTCAACTTGTCAATCAGCCGGAAAAGAATGTTTTTAATGGTGATATCGGCGAAATCGTCTCGATTATTTATGCAAAAGAAAATACAGAAAAACAAGATATGATCGTTGTGGAATTCGATCAGACCGAAGTGACGTATTATCGGCAGGAATTCACGCAGATCACGCATGCGTATTGTTGTTCGATCCATAAAGCGCAAGGGAGTGAATTCCCGATCGTCATCATGCCGGTCGTGAAAAGCTATTACCGGATGCTACGACGCGACCTCTTGTATACAGCCGTTACAAGAAGTAGTCAGTTTTTGATTATATGCGGCGAAGAAGAAGCTTTTCGAGCTGGTGTCGAACGAATCAATGAGCATACACGCAATACCACGTTATATGACAGACTTGTGAGCGAAGATGTGTTGCTCGATGAAACAAGCAGTTTGAAAGTCCTGACCATGACAAATGTGGAAGAAATCGATCCGATGATCGGAATGGAAGGAATAACGCCGGAGCAATTCGCGAGCGCATGATAAATAACGTCTCAGTGGATTTCACTGATGCGTTATTTTTTTGCAAAAAAAAGCTTGCTATCTTCCCTAATAAGAGATATTATATATCCATAGATAAAACATATCCACAAAAGGAGCGACTCATGAAACTTAAAAATGGCATTGAGCAGACAATTTGTATTCTCATTATGTTAGAAACCCAGGATAAAGCAAAACCATTAAAAAGCTACACAATCAGTGAACGTCTAGGGATTTCCGATTCTTATCTAAAAAAAGTGATGCGGCAATTAGTCGTTGCAGGTCTGGTAACTTCGGAAGCTGGGAAAGACGGTGGCTTTATTTTAGCAAAAAAAGCCGAGGATTTTACGATGTTAGATATCTATGAAGCAATCGAAGGAAAAGAAAGTTTTATCCATTCGACAAACTTAGCGGCAAAAGTTTTCTTGTACGAAGATATCATCGAAGCGAAAGAAAGCGAGATTTTAAATGTATTTTTTGAAGCAGAAGAATTATTTAAAATACGATTGGGACAATACAAATTTTCACAGTTATTAATGAATACCGAACAAATCAATAAGGGTGTAGATTGGAAAGAAATCCCACTTAAGGGAAAGTAAGAGAAGGAAGGTATCAAGTTGATCAAAGCAGAATGGAAGAGCATTTTTAATAAAAAGCTCTTAATAATCGTATTGTGTGTGATGTGTTTCATTCCATCCATTTATACAGTCACCTTTTTGGGCTCCATGTGGGATCCATATGGAAAAATGGAGAAACTTCCAGTAGCGGTTATCAATCACGATAAGCCCGTAAAAATGAATGGCAAAAAAATGGCGATCGGCGATGAAATGGAAAAAAACATGCGTAAAGATGGGAAACTGGATTTTCGGTTCCCCACAGAAGCGAAGGCAGCAGCAGGATTAAAAAGTGGTAAATATTTCATGGTGATCACGATCCCGAAGGACTTTTCCAAAAATGCAACCACTCTGCTGAAAGACGATCCAAAGAAAATGACGATCAACTATCAAACGATGGCTGGGCACAACTTCACGGCATCAAAATTTATGGGAAATGCAGTAACAGCGCTGAAAGACAGTATTGCCTCACAAGTGACAGAAATCTATGCGACAAGCGTATTCGGGCAATTCAAAGAAGCTGGCAGCAGTTTTACAAAGGCTGGAAAAGCAAATAAAACATTGGCAGATGGTAGCGGGAAAATTCAATCAGGAAATGCAGCTCTGACTGCGAATTTACAAAAGCTAGCGGATAGTACACTTACTTTCCAACAGGGAACCGCCAAATTAGAGCGAGGTTTCGTTTTATATCAAGATGGTGTGGGCAAAGTTGCGAAAGGCAGCAGCACACTAGCATCAGGAACGAAACAACTTGCCTCACAAACAGCCCCGCTTGCACAAGGAGTCGATGCCTTGGCCGGAGGAGCCGATGAATTAGCGACGGGAACGACCCAATTTGTCAGCGGTGTAAAAACAGTTGGCTCAGGTATGGATCAACTGAATAATGGCTTAATGCAGCTAAATACAGGAATGCCGCAAATGGAAAAGCAATCCCGCCATTTAGAGAACGGCATCGCAAAACTGCAGATCGGCAGTTCGCAATTGGAAAATGCAGTCTCCAGTTTGAATACAAAATTAACAAGCAAAGAAGCGAAAGCGCAAACTGCTCGTTTATCAGAGGGGCTGGAACAGTTGAAGCAGGGAATGACTGCACTGACTAAAGCAAAGATTCCAGCATTGACGAGCACACTACAAACTTTGAATGAACAAATCGCCACTTCCCAGCAAAGTATCCAATCTGCTGTCCAAACAAGTGACAAAGAACAGACAACGCTCCAAGAAATCGACAATCTGCTAGCAGATAAAAGTGACTTGGATGCGGACGGTATGCAAGCGTTAAAAGCAAAACTTGCGGCTTTGAAAAAACAACAAGGAACTACGAATCAGTCGGTTCATCAACTGCAGACCAATATTTCCACAACAAAACTTACAGAGCAAGTCCGTGATGTGGCTCAAACAGCTGCTGCTCTTCAAGCAGGCTATTCGGGAACAGACGCACAACCTGGCATTTATGGCGGAACTAAACAACTACTGACAGCTAATCAGCAAATTGCATCAGCTATAGGCGGTTCAGGGAAAAGTATTTTAACAGGTGCTGCTCAATTGAACCAAGGTTTAGAAACGACTCACAGCGCTGTAAAACAGGCCAATCAACAACTACCGAAGTTAACGAGTTCCGTTTCCCAACTCGAAAGTAGCAGTAGCAAACTTGCGCAAGGAAATCGTACATTAGTGGCTAAGTCGGGAGCTTTGCAAAACGGAGCTTCTGGACTGGATAACGGTTTGACTACTCTTAATGCCAAAGTACCGCTACTGACTAATGGAACAGCGCAATTGGCGACTGGGGCAGCCAATCTACAAACCGGCTTAGCGACTTTACAAGCTAAGGGCAGCACGCTAACGGCTGGAGTAAATCAATTGGATAACGGGGCAACCGGTATTCACCACGGTTCTGAGCAGTTGGCAGCCGGTTCCTCCAAAATAGAGAAAAATATGACAAAAATCGTTGATGGGAACCAGCAACTCGCTACTAATCTGCAAACTGGCGGGGAAAAGATCAACCAACTCCATCCAACTGATAAAACTTATCAAATGATGGCGAAACCAGTTAAAACCAAACATGAAGAATTAGCGAAAGTCGTAAACAATGGGACAGGAATGGCACCTTATATGATGTCACTGGCACTATTTGTCGGCGGGATCACATTGAATATGATGTATAACATTTATTCGCCAAAACAATATCCGCGTTACGGCGTCAGTTGGTGGGCGAGCAAAATGTCTGTTCTTGGAGCAGTCGGAATCTTACAAGCGCTCTTAATGGTGATTTTCTTGACCTTTGTGAATGGTTTAGAATCAGTGGCGATCTTGCAAACATTCGGCGTTTTAGTAGCCACGTCGTTGATGTTCATGGCGATTATCTGCTTCTTTAACCTTGCGCTAGGAAAAGCTGGTTCGTTCTTGATGCTGATCTTCTTGATCTTGCAACTTGGCGGTTCAGGAGGAACGTATCCCGTTCAACTTTCCAATGGCTTTTTCCAAGCGATCCATCCATTTTTACCAATGACGTATTCCGTCGATGCGCTACGTAATACGCTCTCCATTGGCGGAAGCATCCAGTCGGATCTGTTTATCATCATTACGTTAGCTATTGTATTCAACCTGCTTATCATTCTCTTTTTCCGTGGACAACGCAAGAAAATATCGCAAGAAGAAGCAGTAGCATAATTAAGCGAAAAACCCTTGTCAGTATAATAGGACAAGGGTTTTTCACTCACAGCGATCAAGCAATTCCCTGAGATAAGCTGTATAAGCCTTTTTCAATTCGCTCGGTTCGAGGATCGAGATCGTTTTCCCGAATGATAAAAAATAACGGACTAGAAAGGGAATTTCCTGTTTTCCGAAAGTACCCTCTATGTAAGTGCCATCGGAGGTGCGCACAAGCTCCATATTCGCATAATGCCGTTTATAAAATTGTTCTTCTCCATCTGGATAAAGTTGGACTTGGAAGCGATAGGGACGATCAGCACGCAACTGGTCCTGATAGCGATGTTCCAGCTCTTCCGGTGTAAATATAAGTGCCGCCTTCGATGATCGTTCTACAGATTCGATAAAGTCACAACGAAAAATCCGAAAGGCCTGTTTAGTGAGGTCATAACAGGAACAGTACCAGTTACCATCTATTGTTTGTAGTTGCAGTGGCTGGATCTCGCGAATTTCTGTATGATAGCGTGTATAGGTAATCACAATGACTTGCTTTTGAAAAATCGCGTCAAAAAGAGCTTTGAGATGCGGCGACTCTTGATGTTGCTCCATTCCGGTGTAGCGGATCATCTGGTCAGCGAACAGGACCTTTTCTTGCTGAGGTGGGGAGAGTACCGCTAATAGTTTTGTTTTGATCTGCTGGTAATCTTGTTCAAAAGGCGTCACAAGCAATGATTTCAATAATTGGAGTGAGAAAAAAATCGCGTGCAACTCATTATCATTGAAATAGATCGGGGGTAATAATTTATGTTCCAGCAAATGATAACCGCCATGACTGCCGCGCTCGGAATATAAAGGCACGCCGATCCGTTCTAGCGCCTCGATGTCGCGTAGCGCTGTCCGTTTAGAAATAGCGAATCGTTCCATAAGATCCCGCAGATTAAACATTTTACGGCTATTGATAAATAGTAACTCTTGGATCAAGCGTTCATCTTTTTTCATTTTAATTCTCCCGATGGTGCCGTATTTTGACACCATTATAGCATATACTTAGACTATCAAAAAGAAGGAGGATTTAATGATGGCGCATGTAAAAGTAACTACATTTTTATCTCTAAATGGAAAGGCGCAGGAAGCTATTTCTTTTTACCAAAAAAATCTTGATGCAAAGGTTCGGTTCCGAATCACTAATATTGAAATCCAAGCAAAAATGGATCCGGAATATACATTTCCTGAATCAGAAAAAGATTTTGTTTCGCATTCGGTGTTAGAAATCGGTTCCTCAGAGCTATCCATCATCGATGATATGATGGATGAAGGCACAGATGTAGTGACAGGAAATAATCTATCACTATGCCTATACAGCAGTTCCTTAGCGCAAGTGACCGATTTTTATGAACGTGTTACAATGGATAAACGAACAAAAGTCATTATTCCCTTAGAAAAAAACTTTTTTGCCGAAGCATATGCGATTGTAAAGGATCCATTTGGCGTGATCATTCAATTCGCTGTGCAGGCGGAAGGAGAACAAAGATGAGAACTTATGCGGATAAATCAGAATTAGTAGCAGCCATACAAACGGCTTATCAAACATTTATCTCCGAATTTGAAAATGTGCCCGAAGCGTTGAAAGATCTTCGGTTGGAGGAAGTCGACAAAACTCCTGCAGAAATGTTGGCTTATCAATTGGGCTGGCTAGATCTGCTATTGAGCTGGGAGGAGGACGAAAAAGCAGGCAAAAATGTTCAAACCCCAACAGTGGATTATAAATGGAATAATCTGGGAGGACTGTATCGATCTTTTTATAAGCGGTATGAAGCCGCTACTCTACAAGAAATGACAACAGAATTGACCGCATTGGTGGAAAAAGTCTGCGCTTGGGTTTCGTTGCTGTCAGAGCGTGAATTAATGGAGCCGGGACAAAAAAATTGGGCAACGACGAAGGCAATGTGGCCAGTGGTGAAATGGGTGCATATCAATACAGTAGCACCATTCACCAATTTCCGTCCGAAGATCAGAAAATGGAAAAAGCTGGCTCCTGCTGCTCAATAAGTGATATAATCCTTTCATACATACGCAGAAAGGAAGTCGTTCATGGAGCTGGCCGCATTAAGTTTTCAAGCCTTTATACCAATCTCGGTGATTGGCGTCATCGTGATCATTATCGGCCTTATTATTTGGCTGAGTATTCGCGGGAAAAAAAGATGAACCGTTCTTATTGCTAACAAGCCTTTCTGGCTTGTTTCAGCTTGGCGAAAAACGATCATCTTCGTCGTTAAAGCCTGCGTTCCGATGCTCACGTACATAAGTACGCTCCGCTTCGGTACTCAACTTTGCCTAAAATCTAATCATTTTTCGCCAAGCTGAAAACAGCACGAAAATAATTGAAATGATGTTTTTTTCAGTCTAAAACAAGCCTTTCTGGCTTGTTTTTTTATGTGCGTAACATGTTACGCAAAATGAAACGAGTTACAAGGTTCTCTAGTCTGTTGCGAAACCTTGGAAAAGGCTTTTCCAAATTTTATTCTTGTATTATGATGAGCAAGTAATCAGATTACTCGAGCAAGCCGGCTTGTAATAATCTAACGAGGTGGAAAACATGGTAAAGGATTTTATAGACACAAAAGATTTTTCCAAAGAAGAAATTTTATTTATGGTCGATTTAGCATTAAAAATGAAAGAATCTATCAAAAATGGACATTATCCGAAATTATTGAAAGATAAAACACTCGGGATGATCTTTGAACAATCGTCGACGAGAACGCGTGTCTCTTTTGAAACAGCGATGACACAATTAGGTGGCCATGCGCAATATCTAGCTCCTGGTCAGATCCAATTGGGTGGACACGAATCCGTTGGAGATACTGCTAAAGTGCTATCTCGTTTGGTCGATATCTTAATGGCACGCGTTGAACGCCATCATACCGTCGTGGAGCTTTCTGAAAGCGCTTCTATTCCTGTTATCAACGGAATGAGTGATTACAACCATCCCACACAAGAGCTTGGCGATGCCATTACCATGATCGAACATCTTCCAGCAGGTAAAAACATCGAGGATTGTAAAATCGTTTTTGTCGGAGATGCGACGCAAGTATGTGCTTCAACGATGTTCATGGCTACCAAATTAGGAATGGATTTTGTACAATTCGGGCCAAAAGGTTTCCAATTAAAAGAAGAACATCGCAAAATTGGAGAAGCAAACTGTAAAGTATCCGGCGGAAGCTATACGGTAACAGAAGATTTGGAAACAGCGATCAAGGATGCTGATTTTATCTATACAGACGTTTGGTATGGTTTGTACGAAGCTGAACTTTCCGAAGAAGAACGGATGAATGCTTTTTATCCAAAATACCAAGTCAATAAAGCAATGATCGATAAAGCGGCACCACACGTGAAATTTATGCACTGTCTGCCAGCAACGCGCGGCGAAGAAGTGACGGATGAAGTGATCGACGCACCTTACAGTGTGGTATTAGATGAAGCAGAAAATCGATTGACAGCAATGCGTGCTTTGCTAGTTTACTTTATGCAGCCGTTCGTTAAACCAGCTTCTGAAAAAGTGGGCGACCATTATGACAGCGAACTGGAATTATTGCTACGCAAGGCACCGAACAAGCAATAGAAAATAGGGGAAGAAGCGGTCAGCTGCTTTTTCCCTACTCATAAAAGAGGCGAGTGCAAATGGAAAAAAAGAAATTCCGCTTATTTGACGCGGTGCTTATGGCTGTCTGCGTTATTCTAGTTGTAGAATCCGCGGCACCAGCAGCTGCGATCGGTCCCAGTCAGTTCTTCTGGTGGATCAGTTTGCTGATCTTGTTTTTCTTACCTTATGGGCTGGTATCAGCAGAACTCGGCACGACGTATGATGACGAAGGCGGCATTTATGATTGGGTAAAAAGGGCATTTGGCAGACG
This sequence comes from Listeria grayi, assembly GCF_900638015.1. Classification (NCBI taxonomy): domain Bacteria; kingdom Bacillati; phylum Bacillota; class Bacilli; order Caryophanales; family Listeriaceae; genus Listeria; species Listeria grayi. The sequence continues at coordinate 1,483,760 of NZ_LR134483.1, read as the reverse complement.
CTGGGGAGGTAGAGTCGCTTGGTATTACTGGATCAACTTTCCGATCTGGATGGCGAGCTTAGCAGTGTTGTTCGTAGAAGTAATGACACAGATTTTTTCTTTTCATATATCAACCATGACATCGATCATTATCCAGCTGGTATTTGTATGGATTGTCACACTGATTAGCGCGTTTCCTGTTAGTGATAGTAAATGGATCTTGAATATCGCAGCGTTTTGCAAAGTTGCGATCATGGTCAGCTTAGGTGTGCTTGGTATTTATTTTGCCGTTACGAAAGGACTAGCAAATGACTTTTCCGGTAAGGCATTGTTACCGTCTTTTGATTTGAACAGTCTATCATTTATTTCGATCATTTTATTCAATTTCTTGGGATTTGAAGTTGTGACGACACTGGCGGGAGATATGGATAATCCCAAAAAACAAATCCCACAAGCTATCATCATTGGCGGGGCTTTGATTGCTTTCTTCTATGTATTAGCAGCATTTGGGATCGGCGCAGCCATACCTGTAGGCGACCTTTCGACATCAGGCGGTTTGATCGACAGTTTCTTGCTAATGATCGGACACAATAATTGGTTTGTGATCATTATCGGGATCATGTTTATGTATACATTGGCTGCTAACTTGATTTCATGGGCGCTTGGTGTTAATTATGTGACCATGTATGCAGCAAAAAATCAAGATTTGCCGAAAGTGTTTCGGATCGCTAGCAAAAAAACCGATATGCCGATCGGAGCGAATGTGATGAATGGTGTTGTTGCTTCTGTGTTGATCATCGTGGCACCATTCATACCGAATAAAGATATTTTCTGGGCCTTTTTCGCACTCAATGTGATCGCGCTACTTGTTTCCTACATGGTCATGTTCCCAGCTTTCTTGAAGTTGCGGAAAAGTGATGGAAAAAGAGTTCGTCCGTTTAAAGTTCCTGGACCAAAATGGGTGATTCGCCTTGTAGCATTTGTACCAATGATACTTCTTGGAATCACATTGATTTTCTCAGCGGTTCCTTTAAACGGGAGTTCCGCAGAAATAACTGGAAAAGTTCCGATCTTGATTGGTTTCGTGATAACAGCGGTTATTGGCGAGATATGTATTCGTGTGGCGAATGGTAAAAAGGAGGACAAGAAAGATGAAAACAATTGATGGATTTCCAAAAGCAGAAGGTTTCCGTATGCCGGGTGAATTTGAAGCGCATAAAGGCTGCTATTTAATTTGGCCGGAGCGTACAGATAACTGGCGCTTAGGAGCAAAACCTGCGCAACAAGCATTTACCAATGTAGCAACGGCGATTGCCGAATTTGAAAAAGTGACGGTCTTAGTCAGCAATCGGCAATATAAAAATGCCCGCTATCAGTTGCCGGATGAGATTCGTGTGATCGAAATGGCGAGCGATGATGCATGGGTTCGTGATTGCGGACCAACATTTGTGAAAAACGAAGCCGGAGAAGTTCGCGGCATTGATTGGACGTTCAATTCTTGGGGTGGCTTAGTGGATGGTCTATACTTCCCTTGGGACAATGACAACATGGTCGCACAAAAAGTTTGTGAGATCGAAGCTTGTGATCGTTATGAACTTCCTGAATTTGTGCTCGAAGGTGGTTCTATCCACGTAGACGGTGAAGGGACATTGATCACAACGGAAGAATGCTTGCTGTCAGAAGGACGCAATCCCCAGTTTTCCAAAGCGCAGATCGAAAAGATCTTGAGCGAATATCTCAATATCCAAAAGATCATCTGGCTGAAACGTGGAATCTATTTAGACGAGACGAATGGACATGTCGACAATATCCTTAATTATGTGCGTCCAGGAGTTGTAGCACTTGCGTGGACCAATGATAAAGAGGATCCGCAATATGAGATCTCTAAAGAATGCTTCGATATTTTAAGCGAAGCAACAGATGCCAAAGGCCGGAAATTGGAGGTCCACAAATTAGAAGTACCGAAACCGATCTTGATCACTGAAGAAGAAAGCTTGGGCGTAGATGCTGTAGCAGGGACACTTCCGCGAGAAGAAGGCGACCGCTTAGCAGCAAGCTATATCAATTATTATACAGCAAATGGTGGTATTGTTTTCCCACTTTTCGGTGATCCAAATGATGAAAAAGCACGAGCAGCGCTGACAGAACTTTATCCAGATCGTAAAATCGTCGGCGTGCGTGCCCGAGAAATATTATTGGGCGGCGGTAATATCCATTGTATTACACAACAAGTACCAGATGGGAAGTAGAGCAGATGAGAAAATTAAGAATCGTTGTAGCACTTGGCGGAAATGCCATCTTAACAGATGACGCTTCTGCCAATGCACAAAAAAAGGTTTTAAAAGAAACCGCAGAATATTTGATCCCGCTGATCACCGCAGGACATCAAGTAATCATTTCGCATGGTAACGGGCCACAAGTCGGCAATTTAGTTTTACAGCAAGAAGCAGCTCACTCCGATAAAAATCCGGCGATGCCACTAGATACCTGTGTAGCGATGACACAAGGGAGTATCGGATATTGGCTACAGAACGCGCTGGATGAAGCGCTCTTGAATCATCAATTACAGAAAGAAACAGCAACGATCGTCACCCAAGTCATCGTGGACAAGAATGACACAGCTTTTCAAGACCCAACGAAACCGATCGGTCCTTTTTTGACAGAAACCGAAATGCAGGAAGAAAAATTGCGCACCAAGGCTGTCTACAAAGAAGATGCAGGACGCGGTTATCGGAAAGTAGTGCCATCGCCGAAACCAATCGCGATCAAAGAATATCCTGTGATCGCGCAACTGATCGCAAATGATGTCGTGACGATCTCAGCAGGCGGTGGCGGTATCCCTGTGATCCAGGAAGGAAATGAATATGTCGGCATCGAAGCAGTAATCGATAAAGACTTTGCTGCTGCAACATTAGCTGAAGCTGTTCAGGCTGATCAGCTGATTATTTTGACTGGTGTTTCACACGTTGCGATCCGATTCAATCAGCCTGATCAAAAAGAATTACAGCGAGTGACAACCAGCGAACTAGAGGCTTATAAAGCAGAAAATCACTTTGCAAAAGGGAGCATGCTACCAAAAATCGAAGCAGCGATCCAATTTGTAAGAGGCAATCCGCATGGAAAAGCCGTTATCACTTCACTGGAAAATCTGCCTAATTTATTGACAGAAGGAGCAGGAACGGTTATTACAAGATAAACACTCAGGCCTGCTAGCAATCACTTCGATCAGTGGTTGCCAGCAGGTTTATTCCTATTGTTTCCTTATCCCTTTTTCCTTTATAATAGCAAAGAAGAGATAAGCAACTTCTGGAGGAATGGCAATGGATTTTTTCGAAATGGTAAGTAAACATGTTTCCATGCTGACACGTAACGAACGAATTTTATTCGATTATGTGGTCAAGAACATGGATGTCATCAAGCACCAAAGTATACGTGAAGTAGCGGCAGAATGCTTTGTTTCTACGACTACCTTTTTGAGGTTCGTAAGGAAACTAGGTTTTGTCGGTTATAGTGAATTTACAACAGTTCTAAAATTTACATTATTGGATAAAAAGCGTTCCAAACAATTACCGTTCGTTGTTGATCAGCAAGATTACCGCGAAGAATATTTAAAAAACATCATCGAATCCGTGCGTGTCTTGGAAGTAGATAAGATCAACCGGATCACGTCAGTACTTCAAGATCGTCCGCGAATATACATCTTTGCTAAAGGGTTGAGCAAACATGCGGCCCAATATATCAAATACCTATATACGATGAGCGGCTTTTTTGTAGAATTCCCGGAAGATTATCAATATCGTCAGGCAGCAGCAGTCCATATTCAATCAACAGATATTGTTTTTATTCTTACATATGGCGGCCACGACATCGAATTGATCCAGATCGCCAGACAGCTAAAGAACACGAATCAAGTTCAAATGCTGGTATCGATCACCGGCGCAGACAACAATATCATTCAGAATATGAGTGACATCAATTTGTATATTTTTACAGATGAAATCGAGATTGCTTCACTAGATATCACCTCTAGGATCTCAACAATTGCTATTATGGAATTGATTCTCTATCAATATATGGAAAATAAAAATAAACAGATGTAACTAGAAAAGTGGCTGGGACTTTGCGCTATTGGCAGTAAACTTAAGTAAGTGTATGTCCGAAACTCCTTTCATTTTTAGAAAAATTGCATAGGCCCTTTGCTTGGTGGAGCATGTGTAGGGTAATTACCTTCGTAAAGGCGTATATTTACTTCCGGTTTTTTATTAACGTGATTTTTGTGTGGGGGATATGGTGCGATTAAAAGAATGGGAAAAAGGCGATTATACAGGAAGGGAGGTAATGGCACGAATTGCCTATCTAAACGACTTTCAAAAAGTCAGGGTATCTTGTTTCTAGTTTTGAACTGCAACGTTCTCAACTATCATTAAAAAAGTATAAAGGAGATACATCAGCAAATAGTTGCCGGTATACTGATATGTAGGTTGGCGCTGATCGATGCTAATGGAAACATGGAACTAGCGATTGAAAATATGCGCAACAAAGGGAACGCCTGACTAGTAAAAGAAGAATTTCTTGTTTTTAAAATAGCTATTGTGGTATACTAAGAATGAAAAGAGAGCTTTGCGTCAACATAGCCCTCTTGTAGTAGCACCGTTAAAATGACGGCAGCCTCTATTGATTAATTGACCATCAACACTCGGCTAAAAGTGATACTTGATGGTTATTTTTTTTGCTCAAAGCCTAGTATCAGCACGACTAATGTCGCAAAAGCGATCATCAGCGTAAGTGCTTCAAACACAGACAAGTCTAGCTCCTCTCCAGGAGTAAAACTATACATTCAAACATAGGCATCACCCCCTAATGAGGATTTAGCCACCATCTTTCTCACTTTGCTACTTTTAATAGTATACCATATTAATATTTTATAAGGAGATACAAGATGAAAGAAATTTTTGAAGTGTTTTATCAAGATGCAGAAATTGACTTTAACAATATAAAAAGTGATGAGCTTATAGTTTTTGATACCAATTTTTTATTACATATTTTTAGATATTCTAATGAGTCAAGAGGCCAAATTGTTAAAGCCATAGAAAAAGTGAAAGATTCTGTTTTGGTGCCATATATAGTTGGCTTAGAGTACCACTTTAATAAACAAAATGGATTAAGGGAGATAAAAAAGGGAAAGACAGAATTAATTAATGGTGTAAATGGCTTAATAGAAGATATTGAGACAAAATTCATTCCCATTTTAGATTCATTCAGTAAGCTAATAAGGAGTAAAGATGAAAAAGCTATCAGCGAAGAAATTAAAAGCACTTTTAGTGACGATTTAAAAAAGTTTATTCAAAAATTTCAAGATGAAGTATTGTCGAAAGAATTAAACTTAATAGATAATCAGGATAAAGGGGAGATTTTGGCAGAACTATTGAAAGGTAAAGTTAATAATGCTGACAAAAGAGAAATAATAAAATTTATAAATGAACATGGAAAAGATAGATATGATAAGCAAGTACCACCTGGTTACTTAGATAAGAAAGTTAAAGAGGGCGACATTAGAACCTTTGGTGATTTTGAGTATGACAGAATGTATGGAGATCTTATTTTATGGAAGGAAATTTTGTTATATTGTGAAAAAAATAAAATTAAAAAATGTGTTTTAATATCCGATGATTTAAAAGAAGATTGGTTATATGTAAGTAAGGGTGAGAGAGTAGGGCCAAGAGTTGAGCTGAAACAAGAACTATGGAAAAATAGTCAAACTACCTTATCTATTATGGATTCTAATGCTTTTTTGCAGTCCGTATTCAATGAGAGGACTAATATATCCAAAGATCGTATTGATTATAAAGCACAAGGAATATTTAAAAATAATATCGATTATAGTGGGAGATTAGGAATCAAGGAGTCGGTAATTTTACGTTCTAGGTTATTTCAAAAATTATTTTCAAATAGTTTTAGAAGATTTAAAATAATTAGAAATAGGATAAAGCGTTCTTATGATAGAGAAGGCGAATTAGAATCGATTAACAAAGAAATTATATATAGCATTTTGTTAAATGCGAGCAGAGATATTGAACAAATTCTTAATGGATCCAAGGATAAGATCTTAATAATAGAGGGTAATTACAGTGAAGAAGAGATAGTTGAAATTAAAGAGGTTTTATTTAGTGAATTAAATAATCTAGAATACTTAATTTCCTGTGTTGAAGATGAAACCATGAGTTATTTATTTGTAAATATAAGTAAGATTTATGAACACATACATGATGTCTTTACTTTGAGAGGTTAGTATAAAGCTGTTTACTGACAAGATTACTAAGAAAGTCTAGAAATTATAAACTATAGACTATCTGAGGCATATTTAAAAAACCTATTAATCTAGATAAGATTAATAGGTTTTTTGTCTATATAATAGTACAAAAAAAGTATTGTACAAAATATAAAAATAAATGGAAGCTAGAATATCCATGTTTAAAAAGTAATATAATCAACCCTTTTTTCTCAAATGAACCGTTTAGGATGAAATATAGACATTTCACGATATAAATGTTTAAATGTTTAGAATGTTTGCTATAATGTAAATAACTTCAAAGAAAAGGAGATGTTTGCGATGAATGTAAAAGCAATTAATTTAAAAAAAGTCTTTCTTAGTATTAGTATGGTAGTGACATTGTCAATGAGTTTTGTTGGAATTTCATGTATTAAAACTGACTATAATGTAGAAGCAGCGGCCTTGCAAGGGTTACATGAATCATATTACTCGATGAAGAAAGATAGCAAGGTTAAAAAAGCAGATGTTGCTACAATTCAAGTAAAATACAATAATTGGTTGTATAATGTATCTACTATAACTTATTTTATGAAAAATAGATTGAGCGAAGACGGGTACTTTGGGAATAATACTTTTTTAGCTATAAGATATTATCAAAGTAAGCATAAAGATTTAAGTATTGATGGTGTGGTTGGGAAGAGTACGTGGAAGTATTTGAGATTAGAATAGAAAATTTTTGTTTTTTTGTAAAAGCTGTATATTGTTATATTTATTTTGTTGGAGACTGAACAGGTAATGATTTTTCGTGGGAGTAAGTCCATGTGATAATGCATAAATATTTCACAACATAAATTTTTATAACATGGTCAATGCCGATTAGTGGGATAGTCTTTTTTGCTGATTCGTATTCTTGATGGATATCTTTGTCTGGTAAATAATTTTTCAACATAACCTATATATCAAACAAAAAGGAGAGATTCATATGAATCGTTTTAAGACGATTTTTGCCGGTTTATTAGTTTTAATCACACTTTCAACAGTTACTGGGATAACACCAATCGGGCAAGGGATAATAGGTGCAAAAACAGTTGATGCAGCCGTCTATAGAAATGCATTTGGATCAAGAAATTACAGCTATGCTTACACTATAAAGATTCAAAAAGCATTAAACAACTTTGGGGCACTTAACCAAAGCAAGTTCTATATAAATCTTAAAAAAGACGGTGTTTATGGTGCCAAGACAGCAGAGGCTGTTAGTATTTTTCAAGGAGAGGCAAGATTAAAAGTTGACGGACACTGTGGTGCTGAAGCAACAGGAAACACATGGAATAAATTAAAAATTTATTATTGGTAACAATTATAAATTCAGTTTCATAATACCTTAAGGGTTCTGTTATATAGTCTAAAAAATAGTACACACTAACAGTTGGATAGATGTCAATAAAGTAGACAGAAAAAAGGAATATTTTATGAAGAATTATTTAAAAAAGCAAGTTCTTTTAAATTAGGTGATAAGAAGTTGTTTGCGGAATGTGGTCTCTTTGAATTATAGAATCCTTCAATATATTCAAAACAAGCTAACTTTACTTCTTCCAAAGAGGAAAAATTTCGTCGATTAAGTTCTTCTTTCTTCATATATTTAATGTGCTTGGCTCCTTTGCAGAATTTGAGCGAGATATGATCGTTAATCGAACTGGAGAAGGTCGGCAACGTGCAAAAGCTGCAGGAAAAAAATTAGGGCGAAAAGGACAGCCTGAAGAAAAGATTCAACTAGCAATCTATCTTTGGGAAAAGCGGAATGAAAATAAGTATTCGATTGTGGATATTGTTACTTCAACCGGCGTCCCAAAGGCAACACTCTATAAGAAAATAAAGGATATGGAAAAAGAAAACAGAAGCAATCTCTAGTGGGATTGCTTCTGTTTTTGTTCTTCCAATATTTTAGATACAGTTTTAGTTTTATTTGTATACTCTGGTTTGGCTAAATTTCCAAGTCCTCCTGATTCTGCGCCTTTTCCTTCAAAATTAGTTCCAGAATCAATATCCGCATCGAACTTTAAATTAGGATCATCGTTTATATAGCCTTCTATAACATATGTACCAGTGGGGATAGTATGTATATCAGTAAAATTGGGGATTGTCAAAGGCGGCATATGTTAAAGTAAGTGTAGGAAGAAACATCAGAGATGGGCTAGGAGGAAAATGGAAGGTTATTGCTGCTAAAGATTGGATAAGAGTCAATATGCCGCTAAACGCTCTTCTAAAGTACCTGTATGAAGTTCAAACAAATGCATGTCCTCATCGTAAAAATATAAAGATGCTCCCTCCCCCTCTATTCTTGAACGTCCTACGTCTAATTGCCCACCAGCTCGTATAATTCGCTGCCGATAACCGGGTAAATCTGAAAGCGCAACTTTGAATGCGATATGATTATATGTTTTCGGGAGCGGATGTTGGTTATTTTCCATGAGTGCTATCCAAAGCTCTCCAATCAATAGAAACTTTTCACGATAGTGAGAATGATAATTTTCACCACTAGTATAAATTTCTTTCGCCTGAAAGATATTCTCAAAAAAAAGGGTGCTTTTTTCTATATCCTTAACAACAAACGTAATATGGCTTATTTTTTCAATCAATTTAATCTCTCCTATTTATGCAGTTTAATTATAGACATTTATTAATAAGCTCTAAATATTGTGAGTCTCCATAACCTATTCTTGGGAAAAGTCTCAATAAGTTGTTCAGCAATTCATCCGTCGATAAGTTCTTGTTTTTATAAATATACTTAGTCACTTCATTATGCTCATTCAACATATCCAGATATAGATTAACTGCTTGAAACATGACCGGAAGCAGTTCACTTGATGGCTTTTGATGATTTAGTAACACTTCTTTATAGACAGATAAATAATTTCCTAACTTAAGTTTAGTCTGATTCACTTTAAATTCATCTTCTCTAAAACTGTTTAGGAACACTTCTCCATTATAGTCAGACTGTTCAAGATATGCAAGCATGGTTAATAGATTCATTTGACAAAACATATCTTCTCCAAACCATAGTACTAGACAATTATAGGATTTAGTAAAAAGACAATTCAGCGGGGCAATCACTTTTTTCCTATAATTTTCTTTGGTGTCATAATGTCCTGATGATCTTAGCTCAATAAATGTCTCACTAAAAATTATTTCAGTTGTTTCATGGACGGACATTGCCTCGTTAAACGGAACATAGTCTGCAGACCCCATTAACTGCTTGTCTTTAAAAACCTTATACATATGCTGACCATTTAACACATTTAACACATTCTGATTAAGAAATGCTTGTTTAAGCGTTGGCAATTGATCAGATTCAATTTTTTTCGAAATATCCATCTGATATCCCTCTCCTTCTTTGTTTATCGTTAATTTAAAAACTGTTTGAATTGGAACTCGCTGCTGTTGATACATTTTTGGAGTAATTCCAAAAACGGATTTAAACGCTCTACTGTAGGCTTCCTGTGAAGAATAATCATAATCGAATGCGACATCGATTATTTTCCGCCCATTTTCAAGCTTTTTTGTAGATAAATACAGTCTTCTAAGAAGAGTATATTGTCGGATACTCATACCCGTTGATTGATGGAATTTAAACGAACAATAATAGGGACTGAAACCCATATGAACCGATAGTTTATCCAACGAAATAGTCGCAAGAAGATTCTCTTCAATCCAATCAATCATATCTTGGATGTAGTCATTCATTTTCATTCGCCTCCCACAATTAGAAGTATATAAAATTTTGTTCTCTAGTATTTGATATTTATTGTAGTAAACTAATCTGATGTTTCAAAGATTCTATTGATGGTAGTTAGAACGCAATTATTGATTTTCTGACAAGTTTAAGTGTCACTATATACAAAATTTTTATAAATTGAAACTATTTGAAATGAGATGGATAAGAGTCAATAGTTGAAACAGTTTTTACGAGAGGTTTTTCAAGGTTAAGCAGATGAAAAATTTTTGTTCAAACTTGTTTGAGGATAAATAAGCTAATGAGCTATGAATTCGGCGATTATTATAGAAGCCTTGAACATAGCTGAAAACTTGAAGCTTTGCTTCTTCAAAATTGGAATAAGCAGATCGTTGGTAAACGTGCTCTTTTTTTGACAGAGCGTGGAAAGACTTGATTCCAGCGTTATCATAGGGATATCCTTTTTGGCTGTAAGAATGGTAGATATCCATTGCTTTTAACTTTGTTTCATAATCGATACTTGTATATTGCGAACCTAAATCGATATGAAGGATCAGTCCTTTTTCTATCTTTCGTTTAGAAAGTGCATCATCTAAGGCTTTAAGGACGATAGAAGTCTGCATAGTTCGATCAAAGTGATACCCAATAATTTTTCGGGAATGCAAATCCATGATGGTGGATAAATAGCACCAGCCGTCTGCGATGGTATAGATATAAGTAATATCAGCTACCCATTTTTGATTGAGTCCAGTCGTTGAAAAATCTTGATCCAGTAGATTTTTATAAGTTTTTAAGATTCTTTTCGTTGGCTTTCCTGCTTTAAACTTCTTCACCGTAATAGACCGAAGGTTTTGTCTTCTCATTTATTTTTGGACACGTTTGATACTGATGTCCGGATATTCGAGGTACGAACTTGCTAGCAAATAACGAAGTTTCCCAGCTCCATAGATTCCTTGATTTTCTTGATACAATCGTAAAACACGTTGATCCAACAACTGATCGGCTCGCTTTCTTTTGGAAACAATCGGATTTAAATGCCTGTAGTAGGAACTTCTGGAAACACCAAGACTCGTACCCATTTTTAAAATACTATGGCGGCCTGCTTCTTGTTCTTGGTTCATCCATTTTAGGATGGCTATTTCTTTGCGAGCAGACCGAGTGCTTTTTTTAAGATGAGGAGTTCTTCATCCTTTTCTTTCAATTGTTTTTTTAATCGTTTGACTTCGTCAGAAGTAGGCCCTCCGGGACTGATAGGTGTATTTCCTTGAATCCACTTCAAAATGGTGGAGTAACCAACTTCGTAATCAGTAGCCAATTGACGGGGTGTTTGTCCTTGTTCATGAAGGCCAAGTATTGTTTGTTTAAAGTCTTCTGCGTAGCGTTTGGGCATGTATGACATCTTCCTTTGAGATTAATTTTACACTCTCTTAAAAGTTTTCTCAACTTCTATCCTACATCCATTTGGGAGGAGGAGGCAATACAGGAACAAAAAAATATACGAAAAAGGGAGAACGAAAATACAAATATTTACAATCCAAAGTCATTCGGTTTTATCATATCGCTTTCGTGTTGACTACCCATGTACTGCTTGCAACATTTAGTATTGCGGTCATCAATGCAGGTAAGTTCAATACAGAAGATAGTGGAAGTGGGGCTAAAAATCAATTACGCCTAGCAGGGACAGAAATGTTTCTTGCGGACCGAACCTACAGGCCTCAAACGCACTCGGCAGAATTTTTATTTCAAATAAAACGGGAGTCTATTTATCAAAAACAACCGATGCAAATGGTCGTAGCAGAGAAGAAAACAAGGCAGAAGTTACCTAGTAAACTCATGGAATTAAATGAAGAATATATGCTTGTGGTTGTTCAAGATATACCTGAAAAGTGGAAAGAGATAGTGATTGATATTGGAGAAAACGAACTTTATGTGGATACAAATTCAGAAGTGAAAACGGACTATCTTTTAACAAAAGATAAGTCAGAAATCGTCCAAACTGGAGAATGGAAACAAGGTGCTTTCCACTTTTCTAAAGAAAAAACACCAAGCAAAAATATGTCGAGTCCATTAGATGGAGAAGGATATTTGAGGTATTATGCGGAAAGGCAAGTACAAGCTGCGGATCGATTAGCAGATGGCTATGGCGCAGATATGGATCGATTGAATCAAAATATCAAGCACATGGATGAACAAATTGCATCGTTAGAATCGGATAAAAAATATCAGACAGACAAGCAACAAGAAATAACCAATTCAGATATCAAATCTATTAAAGGACAACAAGAAGGAATGCGAGGGAAATTAAGTGAAATGAAATTAGGCATCAAGCAATTAATGGCTCGTAAAGGGAAACTGGTGGAGTGGTTACGTGATCATCCAGCCTAGTTTCCCCTTTTTTTACTCCAAATTTACTGGCAAAAAGCTGGCAATGCTAGCTAGTTTGTGAAAATGAAAAGGAATACGTAAAAAAGCAACTGGCAAAACACTGGCATTTCCTCTTATTTTGACCGCGGATTGGCGCTAGGCACTGCCTAGCTTCTCAATGATTTGACCCCAAAACCCCTTAACCTGCTTTAAACCGAAATGGTTTCACAATTTTGGTTTAAAGCTCTTTGGGTTTGGCTCGATGCCAAAATCAAAGAGGGGATCGCTCGCAAGTGTCTAGAAAAAAGAAAGGAAGGAGAACCGAAACGATGGTAAACGAAAGCACCACCCAAAGTGTCTCCATTCTGGGGCTTAGCAAGGAAGCAGAGCACTACATCAGGCAACAGGCAAAGGCAGCAAGGTGGGGATGATCATAATGTCATACAAAGTTACTTTGACTGTGTGGGACTTGAATTGGAGGCTTCCACATTGAAAAGGCGAGTAATCAGGAGCTAACGAAAGCACAGAGTGAAGTCATAGAGGTGTCTGATTTTCAGCTAGAGCTCTTTTCGCAAGGAATAACGAAAAAATGCTTTAGAGAAATTAGATATTACGGAAGCAGGTTTGGATCAATTGAAAAATAAGGAAAGAGAATGGATTAGATAAATGATTATTTAGTTGTTTATGCTAGTTTAAAAAGGGGGAGAGTCGCTCCTTCCAAAGCGATTACTCCCCTTTTTTATGATTATTATTTGAAAAAATATGGTTTCTGTGATAAAGGTAGGCTACCAGCCTAGTTTGAAGAAAAGTTCAACAGGGTATAAAAGAAGAGAGCTATGCGTCAACATAGCCCTCGTGCAAACAACATATAAGATGGCAACCAACCGAATAAGCTTAAAAAATCACTCAATCCAGCGGTTTAAGCTTATGAGTGGTTTTTTAAAGCAAACTTTGTGATACAATATGTATTGTGGCTAAATTCGCAATGCATATTTTGGTGTTAGTATCAAACCTTAGACAACTTTTCGTAGAGACAAAAATAAATTAAACTTATCTACGAGAGGACGGATTTTTATGACCCGATATGAAGAAAATTTCAAACAGATGATTGTTGAACTGAATCAAACTGGACGTTCTGTTCGAGGTTTAGCAAAAGAATATGGCTTATCTGAAGCAACCATTTACAAATGGAAGCGTTTATATTTGCCAAATCAGTCCACAGGACTGATTGGAAAAGAAGCGACTGACCTGAGAAAAGAAAATGCTCGTTTGAAAGAGGAACTTGAAATCTTAAAAAAAGCCGCAGCCATATTCTCTCGAAAGACCTAAATTTACTTGTTCAATTTATTGAAAAAAGGGGTAAAGTTTACACCATTTGTTTTTTGTGCCGGTTATTAGAAATTCCCAGAAGTGTCTATTATTTCTACAGAAATAGGCCTTTGACTACCACGCAAATAAGAAATAATTACTTGAAACAGAAAATTGCGGATATCTTTTTTGAAAATAAACAGCGATATGGCGCGACAAAAGTCTATTACGTGTTGTGTAAAGAAAACATTTCCGTTTCTCTTAAACATGTACAAAAACTAATGCGACAAATGAATTTACGTTCTATTACGATTAGAAAATATCAGCCACAAAGGAATAAACAAACAGTGGTGCCCAGAGTAAATAGCTTGAACCAAGATTTTTCCACTAAAACTATTTGTGAAAAATGGACAGCCGATATTACCTACATTCCTACTAAGAAAAATGGTTGGTGTTACTTATCTTCGATCATGGATTTACACACGAGGAAAATTATGAGTGATACATTTTCAAAACGAATGACTGTGGAGTGTGTCATCCAAACATTAAATAAAGCAAAAATACCGTATTCCATTCCAGACGGAATGATTCTACACACTGATTTAGGTAGCCAGTTCACAGCAATCGAAGTGAGCAATCGCTTAAAACTAACAAAATAAGGCATTCCTATAGTCGAAAAGGAACTCCTTATGATAATGCAGGAATCGAATCTTTTCATGCCTCATTGAAAAAGGAAGAAGTCTACACGACTAGTTATTCGAATTTTGAAGAAGCAAATCTAGCGCTATTTAGCTACATTGAAGAATTTTATAATCGGAATCGAGTCCATAGTTCGATTAACTATTTAACTCCGCAGGAGTTTGAAGATCTGGAAAAAGAAAAAATGGCATAACCGTCTCTACTAAAATGTGTCCAAGATATTGACTCAAATCCATTAAGTGAAAATATATGGAGTAGGAGTCTAGAAATTATGATTTCTAGACTTTCTTAGCGCCGACGAACAAATGCTGGCTATTGAATAAACGCAAATTATATTTTTGTTTCTAAAATAGTCTATAATGAAGAGTATAGATTAATGAATATTTTAGACAGGAGAGATCGATGTGGAACAAAAATTTAATCAAGAGCAAATTGAACATTTGGCAGCAGCATTTTTAATAGACTATTTTGCATATGATAGTAGAACTCAAACGGAATTCAAGCTAGCGGATAAGTCTCCAGGATATGATGGCGAATTAAGACTCTATAATATATCTCAAGGAGAGAAGAGAGAAAAGAATAAAGTGGATTGTACTTTTCATGTTCAGATTAAAGGAACTACGCAAGAAATTAAGAATAAAAAAAGACCAACATTTAGAACTAATAGAAACGATTTAATTTTTTTTGAAAATACGAATAAACATTGTTTATATTTTAACGTTGTTGTGGAAATTATTGAAGGCAAAGCTATAAAGATACCTTACTACCGTTTTTTTTCAAACTTTGAATTAAACCAAATAATAGAAGACATGAAGAAAAATAATAATACTAATCGGATGTTATCTTATACAAAAATGGGAGATATAAAAGGTTTTATTGCGATATTGCAAAATCTAAAAGAAGATTTAAGTCAAGTTGTACTCTCGCAAGAAGATTTCCAATCAATAAAAACGAAATCAAAGGACTTTTATGTTTCAAGAACATGAGTTATTCCAGACAGTTCGTCTTTGGAATTTTTGTATGGGGAGACATTCACACTTTATGCGAAATCTACTACATTACCTGGTTATAAAGCAGCTATAGGAAAGGTTACGTTAGAAAAAAAGTTATTTGATGAGGTTCTTGACTTTAAAATTGAATTTGGAGATATAACTACAGTGTATGTTTCATCTGCTTCTTCAATAGATCGCGTTGTTGAAGGTATAGAAATAAGTAAATCAATTAAACTATTCATTCGAGAAATTGCAAATAAAAAAGCAATAACTATTAGTTTTGATTATGTATTAAATGAAGAAGAAACTATGGAAACGCTTGAGTTCAGTCATAAAATAATCAAGTATTTACGCACTAATAATGAAATAAAGATAAATGATATTCTGATTAAATTTGATTCAACTTTAAAAACGGATACCTCTGACTTTGAAGAGTTTGAACGAGCTCATTCTCAAATACTGAAGGCGATGAGGCATTTTGAAATGAATATTGATGAAAACATCAAAAATATATCTGAAAAACAAATAAAAGAATTACTATATATGTATGATATAGAACAAGGAAAAATAATAAATGAAGAAGAGAAGTTAGTATATTTTAAGTTTGGGTTAAAAGTCTATTATTTTCTTTTAGGTAAAAGTGGCGTCTATAATATTCTTTGGAAAGACTTCGAGAGTAAGCATTTTTTGAAAGTTGAACTAGATGATGAGACGTATGAGTATGTTCCCAATTTTATTATGGTTACAAGAGATATTCATAAAGTATATAATTTCAATTTCAAAGCAGTTCAAGACAGAATAAATGAAAGTGTTTTAGAAAACAATTGGGACGAAGTTTTTAATAAATATGAATTGGAACTGATAAGTGACTATGATAACAGCAGAGATAGTAGGGTTTTAAGTCTAGCGTCGTTAATAAATAAATTGCTATTAGAGAAAGATACTAATAACATAGTTGAGAAAATCAATTATTGGCAAATAATAGCTAGAAAAGAGAGCCTATCCTTTGATGATATAAAAGAATTAAAAGATATTGTTCGAGATAGTAGCTTTGCGGAGGACATACATTTAGCAGCTAAAGTTTTAATTAATACTAAATTTAAAGGTGAGTTTAATTTAGAAAATGAAAATTTTGAGCCTATTAAGCAATATCCAATTTACAATTTAGTCAAGATCTTAGATTAGGGGGAATAATATGTTATTTGATTTATCTACAATTTATAATACGTATATAACACTAGCAAAATTTTTGAAAATTGACTATGAAACACTACGAAAACTCCTTGATCAATATCATATTGAAAAGTCAATTAATCACTTTAAAACGAAACTTCCAAAGGACGCTGAAACGATCACTAAAAAATCCAGGATTAAATTTTTTCATATAACAACCACCATTGATAATTTAGCTTCTATCAAAGAGAGGGGCATACTAACTCTTGATAAGCTGCTAAGTACTGAATCTTCATTCACTAATTTTTTGAAAGAGCACAATATAGAATACATTGAGAATCAACAGATATTTTTAGTTGAAGGGCAAGAATTGGATATAAAAAATGAAAGTTGGACTAACGTGGTAGAACGCCTTACTGATGACTCAATTATAAATGGTTTCTATTATATGGATGACAGTATGAAAAATTACAGTAGCGTAATTAGTTATCCTGAGATACTTCATGATTTAGATGAAATACTAAACAATAAATATAAATTAAAGGATAAATGGAAAAATTTAGCAACTCCTTATGTGTTAGAGATTGAAATCCCTTGGATAGATGGAGAAGGGGATAATTTGGGCGAAGAAATAGATGCAGATGAATTTTTTAAAAGGTTAGTGAAAAGGGCTGCTGGCGAAGAACAACGTAATGAGGATAATATTTTCTTTGTAAAAAAGGGTAGAAATATTTCACCAAAAGAAATCAAAAACTACAAAAAATTAATATAAAGAATATAGGACATTAGGGTATACCTTATTCGCATCTCAAAGGAATGCGAATATACTTAGCTTTATAACCGGACAATAGAGTTGTGCAAAAATGGTATAAATTTCTTGAATTTTGAGATGATAAGGAATGTCTAGGATTGGATATATCCGAGTAAGTACGTTTGAACAAAAGAATTGATCGCCAGCTGGAGGAATTAGAAATATGTGACAAAATTTTTTTTGATAAAGTCAGTGGAGGAACAATCAATCGTCCAGAACTTGTAGCGCTGTTAGGAAATATTCGATAAGGGGGCATTGTATTCTGTACAGATATTAAATAATTTAATCATGGAACTTTACAAATATCAGGCTAAATCTGAAAGATTATGAATCAAAAAAAGACAGCAGCAAGGAATTCTACTATCCAAAGAAAAAGGCAAAAATAAAGAAAGAAAAGAAAAAAATCACATCGGATGAGATCCAAAGTTGAGGCTTGCAATCGATTTATATCTACAATAAGACGGATCTAACAAGTATAAATATACGTTAGTTGATATTGAAAAAAGCACTGATATTTCACGCCAAATGTTAAGCCTTTACCTGAAGGAACTTAAAATAAGTAGGTAGAGCCTTCTATTTTTATCCGATATGTCTGTCGCTCGGTGTGATATACCCATTTTTCAGGAAAAGGAGTAGATTTTTTATCGCGGTCCCTACCAAGATTACTACGAAATCTTTAATAAAATCAGAAAAGCAACTTGACATGTGAACTATTGCGCAATAATATTTTAGAATAGTCACAGATAATTCTACTGAAGGGAGATGATTAGTATTAAGAAATTACTTACATATACTATAATTTTACTGTCATGCTTTTCACATGTTTTAATTTTTTCAGGAACTTATGAAAAGCTACCAAATTGGTTGTTAGATAATAATATTTTCTTTTTGCTTTTTTTTATTGGTTTACCAGTCGTTGCACTTTTCCTATTGGGATATAGTATGTTCCATAAGAAATTTTCTTGGCTGATCTTAATAGTATTTATGGTGTGTTTTATCGGTTTAATCAATAATAGTATGTTATTGCTAATAGGGTTTCAGATTTAAGTTACATCGCGGGAGTGAAATTAGATAAAATAATCTATGTTAACTATACTTCTTTTGCTAAGAATGATAGCTTTACATCTTTTATTTTTAAGCGCAGCCTCTGTAAGCAATGAAGATGTTTATGAACTGGGTGCTGAACAAAAAAATATAAATCCGTTTACATATCCATATAACAAATGGAATAAAGAAATTGCGCAACTATTATATGCTAACTATGAATAGATAAACATATTGCCTATAATTTAAGCGCAGGGACTTTAACAAGAAATCTCAATTATTGTTCCAAGCTGGTATATCAAGCTCATTACTATGGAACAGGGTATTGAAGTAGCGACAACTGGGTTGACATTCGTTTCGCCAGCAGCTATTCCTAATACATTTACTGGAAAGTATGCTCCTAAAAAAGTTGGTACATATTGATAAAAAGAGGTGAAGATGTCTTATGAAAAAAATCGTTATCGGAGTACTTGTGGTTATAGTACTAATTATTGCTGTAGTTGAAGGGAAGTACTATATCAATATGTACTACCAAAAAACGCAAGCTAAAAAACCCATAGAAGCTGCTATCAAGACTTCAAAAATCCCTCAAAAGGATATTTATGTGATGAAGGAAAACGAGTATGGTTCTGAATCTATAGGAGATAGTGTTAAAAAAGAAATCACTACAAAGAAAGATTACCAAAATTGGAAACAGTTTGTTCGCAAGGAAAAAAAATACTTAGATGGAAGTTCATGGCATCAGAAGAAGGGTTGGGATAAAATAGATAAATGTGAAACATCCTATCAATTTGTCTATGACACTCATACTAAAAAAGTACGAAAATATTATATCCTTGCAGGAAATTCAGTTAATTACAAAAAGAATAAACAATATTTTAGTTATCTTTTAAATTAGTAAATAAATTTTTTATTATGTGTTCATTCGCAAGCTTCAGTTTTTGACTGGAGCTTTTATTATTCAATAAATTTTTAACTTGCCAAATAGAACGTTTGTTATTATTGGAGGAGGGCATTTCAATGACGTATGAAGATCAAGACATACAAACATGGCAAGGTATGATTCTATCCGAGCATACAGAAAATCTGTCAGAAGGGCAATAGAAAAATGGTACACATAGAAAATCCCCTATCACGACACTCTTTGTATCGATATGAAATCGTTCTTCGCCAGTGCCAAACGAGGATTAGATTTTTCTTGTTCGTCATAAGTAATCCAGGTCGCAGAGGACGCTCCTCACATCATCATTTTGCCCCGCGTATGGGGGACTGTATCCCCAAGCGCTCACTGAACAGAAGGAGCGGGGAAGTATAGAGAAAATGTGGTTCCTTCCCCGCGCTTACTTTTTACTTCGATTCGCCCGTGGTGTTGTTCTACTAACTGCTTAACAATGGTGAGACCGATACCGTATTCCCCATATTTTGTATCTGTACGCGATAGATCTGCTTTATAAAACCGTTCCCAGATCTGAGTCAATTCTCCTGGATCCATACCGATGCCGGTGTCCGTGATCGTGAGTAGCGTTTCTTTATAATTAGAAGCAGCTTGTAATGTGATCGTCCCTTTTTTGGTAAACTGAATGCTGTTTTTCACCACATTGATCACGATCTGAGTCAGTCGATCATAATCTGCGTAGATCTGGAGCGATTCAGGAGCGTCGATCTTGATCTCATTTCCAGTTTCCTTAACTAGCGGAAGCATTTGATCTTTGATCGTATTTAAAAATGGCAGCACTTTAAAAGAGGTTTGCTGCAGATGGACTTTATTGGAAATAATCCGTTCATAGTCCAGATTTTCATTTACTAATTTGGTCAGCCGTTTTGCTTCTTTTTCAATCAATGCTAAAGAGCGCGGAAATTGGTCAGCTGGAATCAAATCATTGACAAGTCCTTCAGAAAGGCCACTGATCGTGGTAAGTGGTGTGCGCATTTCATGAGACACATCTGCGATAAACTGGCGACGGCGCTTTTCTTGGCGGTTGATTTCTGCTTTGGATCGCGCTAATGCCTGCACCATTTGGTTGAAATCGGTGGTCAAATCATCGATCTCATCAAGTTGTCCGCTCGTGAGTTGGATGTCGTAATTTCCTTGCGTGACCGTTTTTGTTGCTTTACGCAAGCGGTTGATCCGTTTGACCTGCATTTTCGAGAGCAGGAAACTGATTACCAGGGCGATCACCACAGAGAAGATGATCGTGTAGAACATATAGGCATTGATTTTCCCAATGACGCGTTCTGTTCCGCTTACTGGAGAATTCAAAATAATAATTCCTCGAAGCTCATTTTGCTCTAAAATCGGGATATAAACAATAGACATGGTTTGATTAAAACGATCATCCATTTGGTGAGAGATGATTTTGCCTTTTTCTAGCTGCTTTCTCTCAGCCATACTGATTTTGAAACTCGGCGGAAGTGGGCGATTGAAATTGGGATAAACGATTTGATTATTGGGCTTTAAAATCGTGTAATGGATATTTTTCACGCTCAATAAACGCTGATACGTATCTAAGACGGGTTTGGAAAGATCATCATCCGCAATTTTAACACCATATTCGCTTAGTTCATTGACACTACTTTCAAAGAAATAATTTTTTAAAAAATGCGAGGTCAAAAAACCAATCAGCAGACAAGCAATCAAAAGTGAGAGAAATTGGACAGCAAACAATTGATATTGGAATTTAAATCTCATTGATCATCAGCTACTTCCTCAAATTTATAACCTACTCCCCAAATCGTAAACAAGTAATGCTGCTTTTGATTGGCGATTTTTTGACGCAGCCGTTTGATATGGACATCGACTGTGCGTTCATCTCCGTAAAATTGATAACCCCACACTTGCTCCAACAACTGTTCCCTCGAAAAAACTTGCCGCGGATGCTGCAAAAAGAAATAAAGTAGATCAAATTCTTTCGGTGTAAGTGCACCTAATGGTTTCCCTAGATGAAGGACTTCGCGAGTCTGCAGATCCACTACAAAATCTTTTGTACGGATGATCGAACTAGGTTGAGAGCCCTCGACTTTATGATGACGCCGTTTGACTGCTTTGATGCGCGCCAAAAGCGTGATTGGACTAAATGGTTTGATCACATAATCATCTGCACCCATTTCCAGCCCTAGAACTTGATCGGATTCCGACTCTTTTGCTGTTAAAATAATGATCGGAACATCGCTTGCTTCTCTTATTTTTTTACAGATCGTCATGCCATCCAAGGAAGGGAGCATAAGGTCGATAATGACGAATTCCCAGTCTTCTTCTAAAAAGCGGTCCAGTCCTTCTTGACCGTCATGAATAAAAGTTGCCGTTATCGTTTCTTTCATAAAAAAAAGTTCCATCATTTCGCAGACGCTATGGTTATCTTCAATCATCAATAATTTCAAATCGTTCCACCTCTTTTATAACTACTTTAAAGCTAGCGAAAAACAAGCAAATTTGCAAGCACTTTTGCCGATTTTTGAAAGTTTAAAAGCTTTATCATACTTTGTTCACAGTTCGTTCATATCTTGCCGATAATCTAAAAAAGAACCAAGGAATGGAGGAAACTGATGATGAATTTTTTAAAACGTGCACTGCTTAATCTAAAAGAGCGCAGAGGAAGGGCCATTTTACAATTTATTGTATTTACTGTCGTTTGTGCTTTCGTCTTATCGGGATTTGCGATCCAGTCGGCGACAAATATCGCAACCAAGCAGGCCAGAGAAAAACTTGGATCGACTGTCACGCTATCGGTCGACCGCGATAAACAGCGTGAAAAGATGCAGAGCCAGCAAGGAGAACGGCCAAAATTCGAGAGCAGCCCGATCGCTGTATCCGCGGCAGAAAAAGTAGCTTCCTTGAATCATGTCAGCACTTATAATCTATATTCCAGTACCCAAGCGCTTGCCAGCGGTTTTGACCCGATCAAGTCTTCTGGGGATGACTCCGATAATCAAGACAGCTCGAATTCCCAAGGCGGTTTTGGAGGAGCGAGAGGCGGGCAGGGAATGACACAGGCTGATCTCAGCGTCAGTGGGGTTTTAGACAGTGCTAGTTCGACAGATTTCGATGCGAAAACCAGCGTTCTTACTTCCGGCAAAGCCATTACAAGCGATGACACTTCGAAAAACGTGGCACTAGTGGAAGCAACGTTGGCAGAAGCGAATGACTGGAAAGTCGGTGATACATTTAAAATCAAATCCAGCGACAAAAAACACACCGTCAAATTAAAAATCGTGGGTATTTATACCAATAAATCCAGCAGCAGCGATTCAGCTGCTAATTTTTCCTTTTTAAATCCCTATAACAAAATCTATACGCCATACACAGTTGCTAATACTTTAAAAGGTTCCAGCTATAAAAACAAAGTTGATTCGGCGGTCTATTCGATGGACGATGCGAAAAATATCAGTTCGTTTGTAAGTGCCGCTAAAAAACAAAAAGCGGTGGACTACGACGTCTATCAATTAGATGCTAATGACGCGCTGTACCAACAAATGGTGGGTCCAATCAACAATGTCGCCTCCTTTGCTAAAATAATCGTCTATGTAGTAAGTATTGCTGGTGCATTGATCTTGGCACTGCTGATCATTATGCAAGTCCGTGCCAGAAAATATGAAATGGGTGTTTTACTTGCGATCGGTGAAAAACGCAGCAAATTGATCGGTCAGTTTTTTGTCGAATTACTTATCGTTGCATTGCTCGCCTTTGCAGTATCAGCAGCTGGCAGCCATTATCTAGCACAAGCAGCAGGGAATAAATTACTGGATAACCAAAATAGTTCAGAAAAAACAACCCAGCCAACCAATCAGCAAAACGGCAGACCAAGTGGTGGCTTTGGTGGTTTCGGAGGGCAGCCAACGAATACGAACACAAAACAAACTGCGATCACCGCTCTAAATGTGCACATCAGCTTAGCCGATCTAGTGAAAATGGGATTGATCGGCATTGGAATCACATTCTTTGCTGTTGCTGTCCCAGCCATTTTCGTAGTACGTTTGAATCCAAAAGAAATTTTAACTAAACAGGAGTAGGTGAGAGTAATGACGCAAATTTTAGCATTTCAAAATATCCAATATTGGTATCAAAATCCAGAAAGTAAAATCCTGAATGATGTCAGTCAAACATTTGAAACTGGTAAATTCTATACAATTGTGGGACGATCCGGGTCCGGGAAGACAACCTTTTTATCATTGGCAGGAGGGCTTGATAGTCCAAATCAAGGAGATATTTATTACAAAGATCAGAATATCCGCAAAATGGGCTTGCAGAAATATCGTAATAAAGGCGTGTCGATTATTTTTCAAAGCTACAATCTGTTGACGTACATGACGGCGCTGCAAAACGTTCTAACTGCAATGGAGATCACCAAAGTCCGGAAGAGGAATAAAAAGAAAGTGGCACTCGAAATGCTAGCAAAAGTAGGGATCACAGAAGCAATGGCCAAACAGAAAGTGCTAACGCTTAGTGGTGGTCAGCAGCAGCGTGTCGCCATTGCCCGGGCACTATGTTGTGAAACTGAACTGATCGTTGCCGATGAACCGACCGGTAACCTCGATGATAAAAGCAGCAAAGAAGTCATCACTATTTTTCAAAATTTGGCACACGATGTAGGGAAATGTGTCATCATGGTCACGCATGATCTGGAAATCGCCAAAGTTTCTGATGTGACGTTGACACTGAAGGCGGGAAAATTCCTCGAAAAAGCAGGAAACGTTTATTGACAACCTGACGTGCCTTCTATATAATTTGGTTAAATACTAAATCAAGATATGAGTCTGAAGGAATATGATGACGATCATACGCATAACAGAGAGGCAATCCGTTCGCTGAAAGGATGCCATGTAGTAATTGTCCATTGCTCTCCTTCGAAATCAAGACTCCGCAGTTCTGCGTTAACGACTATAAAGAGGTAATGATAAAGTCTACATCATTGCAAACAGGGTGGTACCGCGATCAGTCGTCCCTGTAGCAATGACGTGGGCTTTTTTTGCTTATAAAAAAGAGGAGGAACATTGAAATGAAACAATTAAGCAGTCAAGAAGTAAGACAAATGTTTTTAGACTTTTTCAAAGAAAAAGGTCACACGATCGAACCAAGCGCATCATTAGTTCCAGCAAATGATCCGACATTATTATGGATCAACAGCGGAGTAGCAACGATGAAAAAATATTTTGACGGTTCAGTCATTCCAGATAATCCACGGCTTTCTAATGCCCAAAAATCCATTCGGACAAATGATATTGAAAATGTCGGTAAAACAGCCAGACACCATACCTTTTTTGAAATGCTCGGAAATTTCTCGATCGGTGACTATTTTAAAGAAGAAGCGATCGTATGGGCATGGGAATTTTTAACAAGTCCAAAATGGATCGGCTTCGATCCGGAAAAACTATATGTAACGGTTTATCCAGAAGATAAAGAAGCAAAAGCGATCTGGAAAGAAAAAGTTGGCTTGGCCGATGCGCACATTGTCGAGATCGAAGATAATTTCTGGGATATCGGCGTGGGACCAAGCGGCCCAGACAGTGAGATCTTCTATGACCGCGGCGAAAGCTACGGCAACGATCCGGATGATCCCGAGCTTTATCCAGGCGGCGAAAACGAACGTTATCTGGAAATCTGGAATCTAGTATTTTCACAGTTCAACCACAATCCAGATGGCAGTTATACACCGCTTCCAAAGCAAAACATCGATACAGGGATGGGACTAGAACGTATGGTTTCCATTATCCAAGACGCACCTACCAACTTTGAAACAGACTTATTTATGCCAACGATCAAAGAAACCGAAAAATTGGCAAATGTACGTTATGGCAATTCTAGTGAAACCGATGTTGCTTTCAAAGTAATTGCTGACCATATTCGTACGGTAGCATTTGCGATCGGCGATGGGGCACTTCCTTCTAACGAAGGGCGAGGCTATGTCTTGCGCCGCTTGCTGCGCCGGGCTGTCCGCTATGCAAAACTGATCGGTATCAACGAACCATTTATGTATCGTCTTGTTCCAGTTGTCGGTTCGATCATGAAAAGCTATTATCCGGAAGTAAGCAAGCAAGAAAGCTTTATCCAAAAAATCATTCGTAGCGAAGAAGAACGTTTCCATGAAACACTGAACGAAGGACTTGCGATCTTAGAGACGATTTTAAAGGAAGCAAAAGCATCAGGCGAAGCAACGATCAGTGGCTCAGCGATCTTCAAATTGTATGATACGTATGGTTTCCCAGTGGAATTAACAGAAGAATACGCAGAAGATCATGGACTAGCAGTTGATCATGAAGGTTTTGAAGCAGAAATGAAACAACAACGTGAACGTGCTCGGGGAGCAAGGGCAGACGTGAAGTCGATGCAGGTCCAAGGAGAATTGTTGGCTACATTGACAGAACCAAGCGCATTTATCGGCTATGAAAATACCGAGAGCCGCTCCCAAATCGTTTATTTGATCCAAAATGATACATTAGTAGATGAAGTAAAAGCAGGCGAAGAAGCACAAGTGATTTTCCGCGAAACACCATTCTATGCAGAAAGTGGCGGTCAAATCGCAGATCACGGAACAATCCAGTCCACAAGCGGTCTTGCTTATGTGAAAGATGTCCAAAAAGCACCAAATAAACAAAACCTACACCGCATTTTTGTCGAGGAAGGCGTATTAAAATCAGGAGAAGAGGTCGACTTGCGCGTTGATACGTATAAACGTAAAAGTACGGTCAAAAACCATACCGCTACTCACTTATTGCATCGCGCACTCAAAAATGTCTTGGGGGAACACGTTAACCAAGCAGGTTCTCTAGTAGAACCGGAACGGCTGCGTTTTGATTTTTCCCATTTCAGCCAAATTTCAGAAGCAGAACTTGCCGAAATGGAAGCAGCCGTCAACGAAAAAATTTGGGAACAGATCCCGGTTGTTATTGAAGAAATGCCGATCGATGAAGCAAAAGCACTTGGTGCCATGGCACTTTTCGGTGAAAAATATGGCGATATCGTGCGCGTTGTCCAAGTTGGACGCTACTCGATCGAGCTTTGCGGCGGGGTCCACGTTAAAAATACCTCTGAAATCGGTCTGTTCAAGATCATTTCCGAATCTGGTATTGGCGCCGGCACACGCAGAATCGAAGCAGTGACTGGCGAAGCAGCGTACCGTTTCGTTACTGAACAAGAAACGACTCTCAAAGAAACGGCAGCAAAACTGAAGACAAACAGCAGTGAAGCACCGCAAAAAGTGGATCAACTGCTTGCAGAATTAAAAGAAGTCAAACGAGAAAACGATTCGCTCCTTGCGAAACTTGCTAATACAGAAAGCGCAGCTATTTTTGAACAACCGGAAGAAGTAAACGGTGTGCCGGTGATCGCGAAAAAAGTAAATGCCAAAGATATGAACCAATTGCGCCAATTTGTCGATAACTGGAAAGACAAGCAATTGGAAGGCGTCTTAGTACTTGCAACAAGCGAAGAAGGAAAAGTCAATCTGATCGCAGCTGTCAGTGAAGCATACCGCAGTAAATACCCTGCTGGCAAACTGATCAAAGAAGTGGCAGCGCGCGTTGGTGGAAACGGCGGTGGCAAGCCGGATATGGCTCAAGCAGGCGGTAAGAACCCCGAAGCACTGCCAGAAGCACTTGCTTTTGTAAAAGAATGGATAAGTATTCAATAAGAATGATTTAATTCGCGAAAAGCGCTTGGATTTCTTTGTTATTTTCCCCATTATAGTGTAAAATGTAGGAAACAAAGCTGTAAACAAAAGTGGGGTGTGAGGATATGGATTCAAAAGATCAAACAATGTATTACAATTTCGGCGATGATTCCATTGAAGAAGATGTGAAGCGGATCATGAAAGAAGTGTATAACGCTTTGCAGGAAAAAGGCTACAATCCAGTTAATCAAATTGTTGGCTATCTGCTTTCAGGCGATCCTGCTTATATTCCAAGACACAACGATGCAAGAACATTGGTGCGCAAACTGGAACGTGACGAAATCATTGAAGAATTGGTAAAATCTTATATGAAGACTCACCAATCCGACGCTAAATGAGGGTCATGGGCTTAGATGTCGGCTCGAAAACAGTCGGTGTCGCAATCAGTGATGCGCTTGGATGGACAGCACAAGGCATTGAAACTATTGCCATCAACGAAGCTGCCAAACAATTCGGATACGATCGCGTAAAAGAACTCGCGCAAGAATATGAGGTGTCGAAAATCGTGGTCGGCCTGCCGAAAAATATGAATAACACATTAGGTCCTCGTGCGGAAAGCTCAAAAAAATACGCAGAGGTCTTAGAAAAAAGAGTACAACTCCCAGTAGTACTGTGGGATGAACGGATGACGACTCAGGCCGCTGAACGCACACTTCTTGAAGCAGACGTTTCAAGAGGGAAGCGCAAGAAAGTGATCGATAAGTTGGCAGCTGTGATGATCTTGCAGTCCTACTTGGATACAAATAATTAAAAGAGGTGAAAACATGGCAGAGGAACACAACCATAACCATGCGCATAATCACGAGGAAAACTTGATTTGGATCACAAATGAAGAAGGAAAACAAGAAGCATACGAAATTTTATTTGATTTCGATTCGGAAGCATTTGATAAATCTTACGTTTTGTATTTCCCAGCGGATGCGAGCGAAGACGATGAGATCGAGATTCTCGCTTCTTCTTATATTCAAGATGAAGAAGGAAATCAAGGTAAATTAGAACCAGTTGAAACAGATGAAGAATGGGATATGATCGAAGAGATTCTTGCTACATTCCTCGCAGATGAAGAAGGCGAAGAAGAATAATCGGGCAGCAAAAAAGCTACGCAGACCAGTAACAGGTTGCGTAGCTTTTTTCGTTTTTGGATCAAGCAGCAGGTCTTCTTCTCTTCCATAGTTTATATAAGCCATAAAGGACTAAGAGAATAACTGCGATCAGCATCAAATAACTGATTGGCCGCATGTATTTCTCTACGGCGCCCCAGTGGGAACCGAGCGAGTACCCAAGCCAAGTCAGCATAAGGTTCCAGGGAATACATCCTAGCGTTGTGTAGATCACGAATTTATATATATTCATTTTTCCGATTCCGGCTGGTAAGGAAATGAAAGTCCGGATCACCGGCAACAATCTGCCGAAAAATACAGTAGCTGCACCATAATGTTCAAACCAAAGTGCTGATTTTTCTAAGTGACTGGCATTTAAGAAAATAAACTTACCATACTTCAAGATAAAGGCTTTTCCGCCATATTTCCCCACATAATAAGCAAGAAGCGAACCGAAGAGATTCCCGAGTGTGCCCGCGATGACAACAAGTGCGATGTTTAATTTCCCGGCTTCCGCCATGAATCCGCCGAAAAGCATGATGACCTCACTGGGTAGCGGAATACATACACTTTCGATCGTCATCCCGAGAAAAATCCCGAAATGTCCTAATGTGTCAACAAGCCAAAGTGTGAAAGTTTGTAATAGATGAATAAGTGAATGTAACACGATCAAGGACTCCTTTTAATAAAATCACAGCTTAATCATTATACCGAAAAAAAGCGAAATCGTCATCACTAGATTGCCTTGCTAATTCTAAATATTAATTAAAGTTTTGAAGAAACATAGCAATTTACCGCGAAAGTCTGTATAATAAATAGGGAATTTGCTGAGAGAAAAGAGGTCTATAATGGAAAAGAAAACGAGCAAAATCATCACCGTGGTCATCGTCAGCATCGTCGTTTTACTTCTTCTCATCGCTGGTATCAGTTATTTTTATGTAAAATCAGAATTAGACGCAAAATCACCAGACAGCGACAAAAAAGTAATTGTGGAGATACCAAATGGTGTTAGCAGTAAACAAATTGCTGAACTGCTTGAAAACAAAGATGTTATCAGTAGCGCAAGGATTTTTTCTTTTTATGTCAAATATAATAATAGTAATCTCAAAGCTGGTAATTATCAATTATCACCGTCCATGAGTGTTGATCAGATCGTAAGCAAGATCCAAAGTGGCAAAACGGTCCCGCCAGAAAAATTGGTTATTCCGGAAGGGTATACAGTGGATCAAATCGCCAGTCGCATCGCTGAGTTCGAGCCAAAACTTTCCAAAAAAGCGGTTCTGAAAACGATGGATGATCCTGCTTTTGTAAAAGAAATGATTGCGAAATATCCGGATATGCTCAGCAAAAAAGTATTACATAAATCCGTTCTTCATCCACTGGAAGGTTATTTATATCCAGCTACCTATGAATTCAAACAAACCCATCCAACCGCAGAACAGATCATTGAAGAGATGTTGAAAGCAACTAGCGTCAAGATCACGAATTATGCACCACAGTTGAAAAAGCAAAAGAAATCTGTCCATGCGTTTTTAACAATGTCTTCTATTATTGAAAAAGAGGCGACGCAAAATACAGATAGAGCAAAGATCGCGAGTGTCTTTTATAACCGAATCAAAGTGAAAATGCCGCTACAGACAGATCCTACTGTCCTTTATGCACTTGGAAAGCACAAAACAAGGACTTATTATAAGGATCTGGAAGTGGACTCGCCTTATAATACCTATAAAAACACAGGATTGCCTCCTGGCCCTATCTCTAATAGTGGCGTCACTTCCATGGAAGCAGCACTTCATCCTGCTAAGACGGATTACTTGTATTTCTTAGCGAATAGCAAAACACATAAAGTTTATTTTTCTAAAACGTTAGAAGAACACAATGCTTTAAAAGAAAAACATATTTCACAAGGAAATTGATTGAAGGAGAATGACAATGGACGACTTGATTCGTACCTATTTGCAAGAACAAATACCTGCACGTCATCCGTTTTTTCAGGAAATGGAGAAACGGGCAAAAGAAGACGGCGTTCCGATCATGGAGCCAGATTCATTAGAGACCATGCTGATGATCATGGAAATCCAACAACCGAAACGCATTTTGGAACTGGGAACCGCGATTGGCTATTCCGCGCTCCGCATGGCAGAACGGCTACCGCATACGGAGATCATTACGGTGGAACGCGATCAAGAGCGCTATGATCAAGCCATCGAAAATATCAATACTTACGGAGCAGAAGACCAGATTCGTGTCGTGTTTGCTGATGCCTTGGAACAAACGGAAGCTATCTTAGCGCATGGGCCATTTGATGCGATCTTTATCGATGCAGCCAAAGCACAATACGAAAAATTCTTTACCCTTTTCACTGCTAGGCTGATAGATGAGGGTGTTATCTACACAGATAATGTGCTTTTTAAAGGCTTAGCATTAGAACTTGAACCCGATTTGCAGAAGAAAAGACGTGTTGCACGGAAAATGCGTGAATTCAATCAATTTTTAACGGCTCATCCTGACTTTACAACCAGTTTCATCCCCTTGGGCGATGGATTAGCGATTACGAAGCGAAAACAAAAAGGGAGCCATGATAATGAATAAGAATAAGAAACCAATCGTGGTAGGAGTAACAGGCGGCTCTGGTTCCGGGAAAACGACCGTGACAAAAGCTATTTATGATTACTTTCAGGGACACTCTATCCTCATGCTGGAACAAGATTATTATTATAAAGATCAATCGCATTTACCGATGCAAGAACGCCGGAAAACGAACTATGACCATCCGCTTGCCTTCGATACCGATCTCTTGATCGAGCATTTGAAAATGCTACTCAACTATGAGACAATAGAGAAACCAGTGTATGACTATACCATCGATACACGCTCCTCAGAAGTGATCATTCAAGAACCAAAAGAAGTGATTATTCTGGAAGGGATCTTGATTCTGGAAGATCCGCGTCTTCGCGAGCTGATGGATATCAAAGTATATGTCGATACGGATGACGATATCCGCTTTATACGCAGGCTCACCCGTGATATCAATGACCGCGGCAGAACAATGGAGTCTGTCATCGATCAATATTTGTCAGTTGTCAAACCCATGCATAATGAATTTATCGAACCTACTAAAAAATTTGCAGATATTATTTTCCCAGAAGGTGGGAAGAACCGCGTGGCTATTGACTTGATGACAACGAAAATAGCATCGATCCTGCAAGCAAAATAACCGCATTTTCAAAAGATATGCCTTTCTGCTTGTCAAATGGCAGAAATTACGGTAAAATTTCCCTAGTGAAAATTGAAACGTTTGCTTACTGGAAGAGAAAACGATGGATGATTCTCACATAAGGTAAATATTCATTTCAAAGTGCGGAGTAGCCTCCGTGCTTTTCTTGCAATAAAGAAATAATGTGTATATAAAGGAGAGAACTAGATTGGCTCAAGAAAAAGTATTTCCAATGACCCTGGAAGGGAAAGCAAAATTAGAAACAGAATTACATGAATTAAAAACGGTAAAACGTAAAGAAGTTGTAGAAAGAATCAAGATCGCTCGCGGTTTCGGTGATCTATCAGAAAACTCCGAGTACGATTCTGCTAAAGATGAACAAGCATTCGTAGAAGGTCGCATCACAACCCTGGAAAACATGATCCGCAATGCGCAGATCATTGATGCTTTAGATGCAAGCAACGATTTAGTAACACTTGGTAAAACAGTAACCTTTACGGAAGTTCCTGATGGAGACGAAGAAGCTTACACGATTGTCGGTAGCGCCGAAGCAGATCCATTTGAAGGACGTATCTCTAACGATTCTCCAATCGCTAAAGCACTTTTAGGACACAAGATCGGCGAAGAAGTAGAGATCCAAACCCCTGGCGGCGAAATGACAGTTAAGATCATCGCGATCAGCGCTTCTTAATCAGCTTTCGTGCTAGTGGATATAAAGGCGGTGAATACACGTGGCAAATAGCAGACAAACAAAAAACAAACGCGTTTCGCAAAATATGGTGGATGCTTCCAGACAAGAGCAAAATACGAAGCGTAAAAAAACCAACTTGATATTAAATATCTTGATTATTGTCGTCGCACTATTGATCGTTTTAAGTTTGTGGTTTGTTTTATTTACAACGAATAAAAAGGAACAAACTCCTTCCAATACCAAAACAGCATCTTCTGTTAAAAATAAAGAAGATGCTGCAGGTGTTTCTAAGAAAGAAAAAACACCTGCAAAAGAGGAAAAAGCAAAAGAAGAAACAAAGACCGAAAAAAGTGATGATCCTAATGTCTCTGAAGTGATCACGAAAAACTGGCAAGCGGTCAAAACGGAACAAACCGGTCAACACATCAATTCGTATGACTCCAGCAGTGTTGATTGGAAAGAAAAGCTGGAAGCAGCAAGCGAAGGTGCAGACATCCCGCGTGACGATATGTCTGTCTGGTTTGTGGAACATGGTGAGAAGCCAGCAACGGAAGCAATCACCACGGTTTCTAAAAAAGAAACGCCTGACAAGGCTTTCCGCGTTTATCTGTCTTGGAAAGACAACGAAGGTTGGGCAGCCACAAAAGTAGAAGTATTGAAAACAAATGATAAACGATAAAAAAGAATGGGACTGCGTCTAAGTGCCATTCTTTTTTTAAGGAGGAAATTATGCAACGAATCGGAATTATCGGCGCTATGCAAGAAGAAGTAGCACTATTAAAAGAAAAATTAGTACATAGAGAAGAAATCGTCCTTAAAGGGGCAACTTTTTACAAAGGTTATATCCATGACAAAGAAATCATTTTGCTTCAATCTGGGATCGGCAAAGTGAATGCTGCGATCGGTACTACGATCCTTTGTCAAAACTTTGAACCGGAAATGATTATCAACACTGGAACAGCAGGAGGAGTGGGTTCGGAACTTTCTGTTGGTGATATCATTATTTCTGATCAGCTGACTTATGGCGATGTCGATGCCACTGCTTTCGGTTACGAATTTGGCCAAGTACCACAAATGCCAGCTTTTTATCGAGGTAGTGAAAAGCTAGCGAGACTAGCGCAATCGATCTATAACACTGCTTTGGAAGAAATCGGCAACAAAGCTTATTATGGTTTGATCGTGACAACAGATTCCTTCATCTCTAACAGCGAACAAAAACAGGCTATCCAGCAGCAATTCCCTGCTGTACAGGCGGTAGAGATGGAAGCAACCGCAATTGCCCAAACCGCTTCTCATTTTGAGATACCATTTGTTATCATTCGCGCGATTTCTGATACAGCAGACGGAAAAGCAGCAGATTCATTTGATACATTTGTCGAACTTGCTTCTAAACAATCCGCGTCTTGTATTTTGAGATTGTTGGAGGAATTGGCTTGAATAGGCAGTGCCTGTGAATGAATCAATAGGAGGAAATGGACATGCAAAGTTGCTAGTTATGCAGATAAAACTTTTTGGAATAGTAGCCATGCTTATAAAAAAATAAGCACATTAAATATAAAGTTTCCACTGCTACAATGAATAAGAATCCGAATTATTGTTCTAAAATGGTATTTCAATCATATTATTATGGAAGCGGAAGTATAAATGCAATCGAGCCAGCAATGGCCGGCTTAGATTGGATTTCCCCATCTATGATTCCACGAACATTTACAGCGAAATACTATCCTAAGAAAATAGGAACCTACTAAAGAAACGAGGTTTATTATGAAAAAAATAGTAATCGGAATTATTGTAGTTGTCGTGCTAGTTATTGGGGGTTCTTATGGCTATTATTATGGAAACATGTGGTATCTCAAAGCTAAGGCCAAAGTTCCTATTGAAAAAGCAGTCAAGAGTATGGACATCCCTAAATCAGACCTTTATGTCATTAAAGATAATACTTATTATACGGCCGATTCAGTGGATGATGTGTATAAAATAATTACCACGAAAAGTGATTATAAGCAATGGGAAAAGCTGGTTCTAAGACGAGATAAATATTTTGATGGTACTAAGTTGAAGAACAAACGGGACTTAAATAAAATAGAAAATTGTGAGATAACATATTATATTACTTACGAAAAAAACACTAAAAAAGCAACTATTGATTATGTTCTAGCTGGTAACAGTATTAGTAAAAAAAGTGAAAAAAAATATTTTCATTACTTTAAAAAATAAATAGTTAAATTTTATGTGTTCACTCCAAGCGACGGAAATATAAAGTTATTGTTCACCTAAAATAAAAGCAAAAAGGAATCACATGGAAACACCATTTTCGAAAATGGATTTCATGCGGTTCCTTTGTTATTTGACTTATTGAGTCTTATGATTTCAATGATGAAGCCATTGCTGAAATGGATAATTATCTATCGGTACAATAATAATGGAGTTTAATTTGTGACGTAATCAGAGTATGACTATAAAAAACTGTCTGAAAAATTTTTCGTATTTTTCGTTCGAAAGATTGACGTAGGAGCTTGGCACAGCTTTTAAAAAAACAGGAAAGAAAGATTTTCTTTCCTGTTCTCTATTCTAGTCTCAAAGCTCACTCGTAAGCTCTAAAAATTCATCTACATCTTTTGCTGCTGTCTGAACAGCATTTTCCCAGAAAGCGGGTTCTGTCAGATCAACGCCTAAATGCTTCTTAGCTAATTGTTCTGTCGTCATCGCACCAGTATCGCGCAAGAGGGCGATATATTTATCTTCGTAGCTTGTGCCTTCTTCTAAAGCGATATGATAAATGCCTAGCGAGAACAAATATCCGAATGTATACGGGAAGTTATAGAATGGCACGTCGGCAATATAGAAATGCAATTTCGACGCCCAGAATTGCGGATGGTATTCATCAAGCGCATCCATATAAGCTTCGCGTTGTGCTTCTTCCATTAATGCATTCAAACGGTCAACGGAAAGGACACCTTCTTTTCGCGCTTCATAAAAGCGAGTCTCAAATAAGAAACGTGCATGGATATTCATGAAGAACGCAATACTGCGACCGATTTTATCTTCTAATAATGTGATCTTGTCTTCTTTTGTCGCCGCATCTTTTACCGAAGCATCGGCAATGATCATTTCAGCAAAGGTAGAAGCTGTCTCTGCGACATTCATTGCATAATCCGTATTTTCAAAAGCCTCATCTCGGATCACGTGTGAATGGAAAGCATGACCTAATTCATGTGCAAGCGTAGCGACTGTTCCAGGCGCTCCATCATACGTCATGAATATCCGGCTTTCTTTTTCAAGTGGGAAATCGATACAAAAGCCGCCGGGACGTTTATTGTCGCGATCTTCTGCTTCGATCCATTCTTCCTTGAATGCGTATGCAGCGAATTTCGCCATTTTTGGACTGAATTTGCCAAATTGTTCGATGATAAAATCAGCGCCTTCTTGGTAGCTGTATTTTTTAGGCTCACCAGAGAAGACAAGGGGCGCCTCCACATCGTAGAAGCTTAACTTTTCAAGTCCCAAGATTTTTGCTTTTCTTTCAAGGAAAGTGACGAATTTAGCTTTATGATTGTCAATGACTTGCCACATCGTATCTAACGTTTTTTTATCTAAGCGGTTGTAATCGAGCGGTTCGGCATGGATATCTTCCCAGCCACGCAACTGATACGTTGCTAAACGGAATCCAGCTAAATGATTGAGCGTGTCGCCAAATAAGCGGCTGTTATCCTGCCATGCTTTCGTATACGCGCGAAATACTTTTTCTCGTACAGCACGATCCGGGTGATTGAGCAGGTTAAGTGCTTGCCCCGCAGAATATTCTTTCTCCTCGCCATCTAGATTGACTGTAACACGTACTTTGCCGACGATCGTATCATAATGATCAGACCAACCACGGTAGCCATCGACGGATAAACTATTGATAGCGGCTTCTTGTTCCTTGCTGCCTTTTTTCTTGCGGTTAGTGCGTGCTTCGTTCAAAATAAACTGGATCTCATTCAATCCGTTTTCGTTCAGTAGTCTTTCCCAAACATCATCACGGATCGAAGCGAATTTGTCATACCAATCATCTTCTGCTGTATGCAAAATCGAAAAATATTCATAAACGAGCGAAGCGAGCTCATTCGCTCGTGTGTCGTTCACATCTGCTGAAGCAAGACACTCTAAAAAGTTACTGCTATTAAGAAGCCCTTTTGTAATATCAGCATGCTGATTGACCAATAATAAGAATTCCACGGAATCTTCTTTTCGAGTAGGGATCACCCAATCTTTTATATGTAGTACAAAGCTGTCTAAATCGCTTTTTAACGCTGCAAGACTTTCTTTTAATTCTTCTGAACCGCTTCCTCCTGAATAAATCGCGTCCAGGTTCCAATTCAAAGAATAGGAATCACTCATCTTTATTCCTCCCTTCATAATAGGCCTATTATAGCATTTTTTTTCAAAAGGAAACTACTAAAACCCTAGGAAATACGGAAATTTGACATTTTAGGAGGGAATTGTGATAAAATAATGTAATCATATGAATAAATGAGGTGCCAATGAAGTGCTAAAACAATTTTCACCAGACAAAATGTTAAAGACTCCGTTTGGAATAACAGCAGAACATCTTCGTGAGATGGGGAAAACAACTATTTTGACTGATTTAGACAATACCCTGCTGGCTTGGGATCAGTTAGATGCGACCGATGAAGTCATCAACTGGTTTACGATCTTAGAAGCAGAGGGGATCAAAGTCATGATCCTATCCAATAATAATGAAATGCGGGTAGAACGCGTAGCGAAAGCAGCACGGATCCCTTTTTTGGCAAAAGCAAAGAAACCATTAGCTGGCAATTTTAAAAAAGCGATGGAGGCACTTGACGCAACGCCGGAAGAAACGATCATGATCGGCGACCAGATCATGACAGATATATGGGGCGGGAACCGGCAGCAACTTTACACGATTTTCGTGAAGCCAGTAAAAGAAACGGACGGCTTTATTACAAAGTTTAACCGTATGATGGAACGAATGATCTTAAAATCACTTCGTAAAAAAACAAATCTAAAGTGGGAGGATTCACTTTGACAGAAGAATTAAGATGTATTGGCTGTGGAGCCGTTATTCAAACCGAAGATCCTGAAAAGATCGGCTATGCGCCGAAATCTTCGTTAGACAAAGATACGATTATCTGTAGACGTTGTTTTCGTCTAAAGCATTATAATGAGATTCAAGATGTCTCGCTTACAGATGATGACTTCTTAAAGATCTTGAATACGATCGGAGCGAAAAAAGCGCTGATCGTCTATGTTGTCGATATCTTTGATTTTGACGGCAGTTGGCTACCGGGATTGAACCGTTTTGCGGGCAATAATCCGGTACTATTAGTCGGCAATAAAGCAGATTTGCTGCCAAAATCGTTGAAACACGACAAATTGATAAAATGGATGCGTGGCCGTTCGAAAGAGCTAGGCTTACAGGCAAAAGATGCTGTTCTCGTCAGTGCGGAAAAAAATACTGGCTTTGATGAACTGTTAGATACGATCGACGACTTGCGAGGCGGAGAAGACGTTTATATCGTTGGTTGTACAAATGTCGGGAAGTCCACATTGATCAACCAGATCATCAAACGTGCTTCCGGTGAGAGCAATGTGGTGACCACATCGCAATTCCCTGGAACAACACTTGATAAGATCGAGATCCCGCTTGCAGACGGCAAATTGCTTGTCGACACACCAGGGATCATCAATCATCATCAAATGGCTCATTTTGTTTCTGGAAAAACATTGAAGTTAATGATGCCGAAAAGCGAGATCAAACCGCTTGTTTTCCAATTAAACGAAGAACAAACACTTTTCTTCGGTGCGTTGGCACGTTTAGACTATGAGAGCGGCGGCCGGAAATCATTTGTCGTTTACATGTCAAATCAACTCAAAACACACCGTACGAAATTAGAAAAAGCGACGCAGCTTTATGAAACACAAGCCGGTGAAGTATTAGCACCGCCGACAAAAGAAGAAATCGCGGACTTGCCCAAACTTGTTCCGTATCAATTCCAATTAAAAGAAAAACAAGATATCGTCTTTTCTGGATTAGGCTGGGTAACGGTTCCTGAAGGCAATGTAAAAGTCACTGCCTGGGTGCCAGAAGGAGTCAATGTCAGTATTAGACGTTCGCTTGTGTAGTAAAAGAGGTCAACAATGGAAAAATATGCAGTGATCGGCAATCCAATCAATCATTCCTTATCGCCAAGTATGCATAATGCTGCTTTTCGATCAGAAGAACGTGACGCCAATTATGAAGCGATCCAAGTTTCTGTGGAAGCTTTCGATGCGGAGATCGCCCATCTACTCGCTGGCGATTTTAACGGTTTTAACATCACCGTTCCTTTCAAAGAACGTATCATTCCGCATTTGGATGAACTAAGCCCCTTTGCCAAACGTTGTGGGGCTGTGAATACAGTTATCAAAGCTGATGGGAAATGGCTTGGCGACAACACAGATGGTGCTGGCTTTATGGAAGGATTACGCGAGATCAAAGCAGTCACGAGTGAAGACCGAATCTTGATCATCGGAGCAGGCGGGGCAAGCAAGGCTATTTACTTGGCATTAGCAGATGCATCGCCACAGCAGCTCGTCATCGCCAATCGTACAGTAGAAAAGGCAACAGCTATGGTACAGAAAACACACGAAGCATGGTCGCTTGCAAAAGCAGAAAAATATTTGGCTGATTTTACGATCATTATTCAAACAACATCGATCGGACTGCCAGCGTCTAAAAATGAAACACCGATCCAATTGACAAATTTACAAGCGGGCACTGTGGTGGTCGATATCATCTATAATCCTGCTGAAACTGCTTTTCTAAAGCAGGCAAAGACAAAAGGTGCGGTCATCCAAAATGGTCTGCCGATGTTTATCGGTCAAGGAGCATTAGCCTACCAACGCTGGACGGGACATATGCCCAACCTTGAAGTAATGAAAAAGAAGCTATTAGAAGAACTAGGAGGACAATCATCCCTATGATTTCAGGAAAACAAAAGCGCTACTTGCGCAAAGAAGCACACGAGTTAGAGTCGATTTTTCAAGTTGGCAAAGGTGGCGTCGTGCCTACCATGATTACGCAATTGAATGATGTTTTAGAAGCACGTGAACTTATCAAAGTTTCGATTTTACAAAATTGTGACGTACCGAAAGAAGAAGTGGCAGAATTGATCACCTCACGAACGCACGCAGAACTAGTTCAGATCATCGGCCGAACGATCATTTTGTATAAAGAATCAAAGACTAAAAAGCAAATCATCTTGCCGTCGTAAAGGAGCGAAACAGATGGTTCAAAAAATCGGTATCCTTGGTGGTACATTTAACCCGCCTCATCTTGGTCATTTGATTATGGCTAATGAAGTGAAAGAACAGCTTGATCTCGACAAGATCTGGTTTCTTCCTAATCAGCTTCCACCGCATAAAGAAGAGGAAAACCTCGCAAGTGCTCAGCAACGATTAGAGATGTTGCAGGGAGCTACGGCGAATAATCCTTTCTTTGCGATCGATGAGCGAGAATTGCACCGCTCCGGGAAATCTTACACGTATGATACGATCAAAGCGTGGAAAGCAGAAAGTCCGGAGAGCGAACTTTATTTCATCATTGGTGGCGATATGGTTGAGTTTTTACCTAAGTGGTATAAGATTGATGAACTAATCAAGTTCGTGCACTTTGTCGGGGTAAATAGACGCGGGCATCACCGCAAGTCGCCCTATCCCGTTATCAAGATCGACATTCCTGTGATCGAGATCTCTTCCACGATTATTCGCGATAAAGTAAAACAAAATAGCTCGATCCAATACTTGGTACCTGATAATGTGGCGAATTATATAAAGGAGAATCATTTATATGACTAGGGAACAGATCTTAGAAAAAGTAAAAGCAGCAATGCCTGAAAAACGCTATCAGCATTCACTTGGAGTAGAAAAGACTGCTATCCAGCTTGCCAAGCGTTATCAGGTTTCGGAAGAGAAAGCAAGCCTAGCCGGTATTTTGCATGATTATGCAAAGTATGTAGATGTGCCAAAAGCGCGGCAAATCATCGAGCGTGAAAAGATGGATCCGCGACTGTTAGATTATCATTCGGAACTATGGCACGCCCCAGTTGGCGCTTTTCTTGTACAAACAGAATTCGGCATTACTGATCCAGAGATCTTGCATGCCATCGAATATCATACCACCGGAACTGCGGAAATGTCCGAGTTAGATAAAGTGATCTTTTTAGCTGATTACATCGAACCTGGCCGCGATTTTCCAGGTGTTGAAGAAGCACGCCGCCTTACCCAACAATCGCTGGATGACGGCATGGTCTTCGCGCTTTCCAGAACAATCGTTTACTTGATCGAAAGAGAGCAAAAAGTATTCCCGGAAACATTAGCCGCTTATAATTACTATATTGCACGAAAAAAATAAAGGAGTGACAAATAAATTTGACTAGTTATGATGTACTTATGACAGTTGCAAAAGCAGCTGATGATAAACGCGCGGAAGATATTATCGCAATAGAAATGAAAAAACTATCCAGCATTGCTGATTATTTTATGATCTGCCACGGTAACTCGGACAAGCAAGTAGAGGCGATCGCAAAGGAAATCAAAGATAAAGCGGATGAAAACCAAGTGGAGATCAAACGTCTTGAAGGTGCCGATGAAGCAAAATGGATCTTGCTAGATCTTGGCGATGTGATCGTACATGTTTTCCAACGCGAAGAACGTGCGTATTATAATCTTGAAAAATTATGGGGCGATGCGCCAACTGTGGATGTAACGCCTGCATTTAATTTATAGGTAGCAGAAAGAGATCAATAGATCTCTTTCTTTATGTAAGGAGGAAACTGTGATGAGCTATGAATATTTTCCGGGATTTTATGATCGGTTGATGGATCCTGCCCTGTATCAAAAATGGTTAGAATTTACGCAGCGTCATGTGGACCGGAAAGCGACTAAATTGCTTGATCTAGCTTGTGGGACTGGAGAACTGGCACTTGAATTTGCTTTTGCTGGCTTTGCGGTCACAGGACTTGACCTTTCATCAGAAATGATTGATGTAGCCACGGAAAAAGCATTAGCTGCCGAAGTTCCCATCGATTTTGCGACCCAAGATATGACGACCTTTTCCTTGCCGGAAAGTTTTGATGTGATTACTTGTTACTGCGACTCGCTTAATTATTTAGACACAGAAGCAGCTGTCAAAGCTACCTTTCGAAATGTGGCGAAACAGCTAAATGAATCGGGAACGTTCCTTTTTGATGTTCATTCTGTCTATAAAATGACGACAGGGTTTCATGCTTTCTCATATGGCGATGCGGAAGAAGAAATCGCCACGATCTGGAATTCTTTCCCCGGCGAATCACCACTATCTGTAGAACACGAATTGACGTTCTTTCTTTTGGATGAAGAAAGCGGAACATATACAAGAGTAGATGAATTACATAAAGAACGCACCTTTCCAAAGGAACAATACATAGCTTGGCTCGATGAAGCCGGTTTTTCGAAAATTGAAGTTTATGCCGATTTCACAGATAATCAGCCTACTGAAACAAGTGAACGGATCTTTTTTGTAGCGAAGAAATAATTCTCAGGATTATTTCTTTTTTTTATGTGACCAACTGGAAAAAGGGAAATCGACATTCGGGTGGAAAAAGTAGTTAAAGGAGGCAGACAACATGAATATTTATTTGCGGAAGTATACCAAACAACTCATAACTGCCGGCATTGCTCTGATCGGTGCCCTCTTACTTTTTTGGTTTTTAACGAGGACTGAAGCACCTGTCGCTGAAGCTACGCCAAAACCAGTGGATCAAACTAAAGCAGCCGAATCTGAAACGCCAAAATCATCAAAAACGATTGTAGTAGACATTAAAGGAGCAGTAAGCAAACCTGGCGTTTATCAGGTTGCTAAAGATGCTAGAGTACAGGATCTAGTCCACTTGGCGGGTGGGGTAAACCAAACAGCCGATATGAAGCAAATCAATCTGGCTGCCAAACTGAAAGATGAAGAAAGTATTTACATTGCCAAAATCGGCGAGATAGCAGAACAAACCGATACAGATAAACAGACGAAAGATGCTACCGTTAATATCAATACTGCCTCTCTACAAGAACTACAAGGTATTCCAGGCGTCGGCCCAGCAAAAGCACAAGCCATCCTTGAATACCGCGAATCAACCGGTTTGTTTCAAAAAGTGGAAGATTTAAAGAATATTTCTGGATTTGGTGAAAAGACCATTGAGCGCTTAAAAAACTTTATTGCAGTAAAATGACGAGAAAAGATTGACGGTTATTTAACGTTAGCACTATACTAGTTTTAATGATGTCTAATTGCTAAAGGAGTTTTTAATATGCAAAGAATTGCGTGGGATCAATTTTTCATGGCGCAAAGCTATTTGATTTCTACACGAAGCACGTGTACCCGTTTAATGGTAGGTGCTACAATCGTTCGCGACAAACGAATTATTGCAAGTGGCTATAATGGCTCGATCGCAGGTGGAGATCACTGCACGGAACATGGCTGCTACATTGTAGACGGTCATTGTATCCGTACGATCCATGCTGAAATGAACGCAATCCTCCAATGTGCGAAGTTTGGTGCTTCTACTGATAATGCAGAACTATATGTAACCCATTTTCCTTGCATATCCTGCTGTAAATCAATCATTCAAGCAGGAATCAAGACGGTTTATTATGGTGA
Source organism: Listeria grayi (assembly GCF_900638015.1). NCBI lineage: Bacteria > Bacillati > Bacillota > Bacilli > Caryophanales > Listeriaceae > Listeria > Listeria grayi. The sequence continues at coordinate 1,441,025 of NZ_LR134483.1, read as the reverse complement.
AGATTATAAAAATCACCCCTATGCGGTAGAACTTTTTGAACAAGCGAATGTCACGACCAAAAAAGTAGAAATGAGTAAAGACATCTTTGATCGTGAACCATTTACCTCTGAAAATATAACAGAAGCAAAGTAAATACACCAAAGAGCGGAGGCGAACGGACTGCACAAACCTCTAAGTACGCTTTTTCTGACGCTGATTCTCAGCATCACACTGTTTCATTTTTATCCACAAACTGCAATCTTAATGTGCAGCTTTAGCTGCTGCGCATTTGCTGTTTTTAAAAAAAGAATATGGCTGCTGGTCGCTTTTATCACCCTGTTATACCTGCTTTTCTTACAATGGACACATCATGGCGATTCACAGTTGCAAAGTAGAAGTGAACGGAATGGCTACATCTCAGAGCGGCTAGACATAGACGGAAACCAATTTCGAACGGTTCTCCAGACCTCGACTGGAAGAATCCAAGTAACCTATAAAATCAATCAGCTCTCCGAAAAAAAGCAACTGCAGAAGCTAGAATATGGAAATTATCTTTTTTTAAAGGGGGAAATAACTCCTCCACAGAAGAGTAGAAATTTTGACCAGTTCGATTATGCTGCTTTTCTAGAAAAAAATAATATTAAGGCGGTTTTTCAAGCAAAAGAATTGCGGATAGGTACTAAAAAGCGTAATACACCGCTATTACTCATAAAAAACTACCGCCGCTTTTTGTATACGCATATCGAAAATACATTACCACAACCAACAAGCGCTTATACTGCTGCATTAGTACTTGGAGAACGCACTAACTTTTCCGAAGAAAGCTACCGGGACTTCCAAGAACTAGGAGTTGTGCATTTATTAGCGATATCCGGCCTGCACATCCAAGTACTTTTAAAAGCAGTATACTATCTGCTGATTCGCATCCGGCTACCGCATGAATATGCAAAAATCAGTATTGTTATCTTTATTCCCTTCTATATTTTTTTGACAGGGGCAGGACCATCAGCTACGAGAGCCGGTATTATGGCGTTGCTAAGCTATCTATTACCGCTTTTTATGAAGAAAATCGATCCCTTTACCGCACTTTGTGCCAGTGGTATAATCTGCTTATTTATTCGCCCTATGCAGCTGTTTGATGTGGGATTCCAGCTGAGTTACGCACTGACAGCAGGTATTATTCTTTCTAATCAAAAAATCTTACGCCGCTTTACCTCTAATTGGAGCCAGATGTTTGTGCTTTCTTGGATCACAACATGGATCTCTATCCCCATTGTCTGTTATCACTTTTATCAAATCTCCTGGACAGGTATTTTTCTCAATTTGATTTATGTTCCATTATTTGTTTTTTTCGTCCTCCCATTATCCTTTCTCTCTTTTTGCTTCCCGATAGCAGCAGTTTATGGCAATCCTTTACTGCTTTTCATGGAAAAAATCACGCATTATCTCGGCAGCATTCCGTATCAAGTGCTGATAACTGGAAGGCCCCATCCAAGTTTGATTATCGCTATTCTTGCATTGATCTATCTTTTCTTTCTCCTTTGGGAAAATCGAAAAACCTCCCGCTACATTTGCCTTATTGCTGTTTTCGTATTGCTGCTTCTAAGTAAAAGTAATTGGATAGGGAAGGTAACATTTATTGATATTGGTCAAGGGGACAGTATTTTGATTCAATTACCAAATAACAAGGGGAATTACCTCATTGATACTGGCGGACAAATGGCTTTCCAACAAGAAAAATGGCAAAAACGACGGCGCGATTTTACAATTGGAAAAAATATCCTTGTCCCCGTCCTGAAATCAAAAGGAATCGGAAAATTGGATAAAGTGATCGTAACACATAGTGATGCAGATCATATGGGAGCACTCGAAGAATTGGAAGCAGAAATAACCATGAAGCAGTTATATCATGGAGAGGGCGCAGAACAGAAGAAAATCCTGCAAAAAGCCTTACAAAAATGGCCTTCTTCTAAAGTACACACAATGAGAGCGGGAGACAGTTGGGACATAGGCGACGGCATCCATTTTGAATGCCTCTACCCATCCAAACAAGGAAAGGGAGAAAACAACGATTCACTTGTTATCAAAGCAAACCTAGATGGAAAAACATGGTTGTTCACGGGCGACTTGGAAGCGGAGGGGGAGGTACAGCTATTGAATAAAGCAATTCGAGCGGATATATTAAAAGTTGGTCACCACGGTAGTAAAACTTCTACGTCCCTTGCATTTGCTAAAACTGTAAATCCAAGAATAGCTATTATCTCCTGTGGCGTAAACAATCGCTTTGGTCATCCGCATCGGCAAACATTAGCGACGCTGCGGCAGATAGGCGCAGTTGTGTACCGTACCGATCTGCAAGGCGAGATTCGTTATACGTTTGGACAAGGTTTTACATTCAAATTAGACTAGGGCTTGTCATCTTCCGAAAGATGCCTTACGATAGAAGGATAATAAAGTAGGAAGGTGCTAGGGAGATATGTTAGCTGAATGGAATCGTATCAACAAAGGAGAGCTCGCTCCGCTCTATCTTATTATCGGAACAGAGGATTATATTATCAATGAAACCAAAAAGAAATTAAGTGACCAAATCTTAGAAGCAGAAAATTCGGAATTTAATTATGCCAATTTTGATTTAGAAGAAACGCCTGTCGAAACGGTAATCGAAGAAGCGGAAAGTATGCCTTTTTTCGGAGATCGTCGTTTGGTGATCGCCAGTAATCCCGTTTTTCTAACTGCTGAAAAAACAAAATCCAAAATCGAGCATCGAACAGAGAATTTGGAACGCTATCTCGCAGAACCAGCGCCTTATTCTGTGTTATGTATTATCGCGCGTACACCTAAATTAGATGAACGGAAAAAACTGACAAAATTAATAAAAAAACAAGCAACTGTGATCGAAGCAAAACCGCCAGCAGAAAAAGAATTGAAGCAGTGGCTCATGAATGAAATCACAAAAGCAGAAATGAAGATTGAACCTGCTGCGTTGGATCGCTTGATCGAATTGACCAATATCAATTTGACTACTAGCATGAACGAACTGCAGAAATTAATGCTTTACGGCCAAGAAGAACGGCTTGTGACAGTGGATAGTGTCGAACAACTCGTAGTTCGCTCGCTGGAACAAAATATTTTTTTATTGCTGGATAAAATGATCGCCTTTGATATTGCCGGAGCCTTGCGTATTTATTATGATCTTTTAAAGCAAAAAGAAGAGCCGATTAAGATTATGGCATTGATCGCAAGTCAGTTTAGACTGCTTAATCAATTAAAAATATTGGAAAAGCAAGGATATAGCCAGCAGCAGATGGCAACTAAATTACGGGTTCATCCATTTCGTGTGAAATTGGCTAGCAGACAAGCTCGTAATTTCAGTCAGCCAGACCTGGATTTCATTTTAAAACAACTCGCAGCTATTGATTATGAACTGAAAACTGGTTATGGAAATAAAGAACAGAAATTTGAATGGTTTTTATTTACACTACACGACAAACGAAAAGTTAGATAAAAAAATCCCGCTGAGTATCCAATGACATTCGATAACTAGCGGGATTTTTTATAAAATGAAAAACACCACACATAAGGTGTGATGTTTGCTTCGCTATTATTTAGCTAATTTAGCAGCTAAACGGGATTTGTTGCGAGCAGCATTGTTTCTGTGGATCAATCCTTTGCTTGCAGCGCCATCCAATTTTTTGCTTGCTTCTACATACAATTCTTGTGCGTTGTCTGCATTAGTTGCAGCTGCTTCTTCAAATTTCTTGATAGCAGTACGCATTGCGGAACGTTGTGCAGCATTGCGGCTGTTACGAGTCTCAGTTGTTTTTACACGTTTGATTGCAGATTTGATATTTGGCATTCCATTCACCTCCGTCCAGACTAATGAGGTACTATTTATTTACTTCAAGATACCTTTAATTTTATTCAGAACACAAGTAATTATACCGAAAGTATCTTCATAATGCAATAATACTTTTCGATTTTATAGAAATTTATCATTAAATCCAAAGAGAGATTGAAAGTTATGGCATCTACTGCTATAATCAAGGTTAGTTTGCCATCGGAAATTGAGATGAGTTCTTATCAGGAGCTGGAGATATGAATAAAGAAGAAATGCAAGCACGACAACAAAAAATAAGAAACTTTTCCATCATTGCTCATATCGATCATGGGAAAAGTACACTTGCCGACCGCATTCTGGAGAAAACCAATGCGTTGACCCATCGTGAAATGAAAAGCCAGTTATTGGATTCGATGGATTTAGAACGTGAACGCGGGATCACTATTAAATTGAACGCCGTACAATTGAATTATCAAGCAAAAGATGGAGAAACATACATTTTTCATTTGATCGATACACCGGGACATGTCGATTTCACCTATGAGGTGTCGCGAAGTCTAGCTGCCTGTGAAGGCGCTATTTTAGTCGTTGATGCTGCCCAAGGGATTGAAGCACAGACACTTGCCAATGTCTACTTGGCACTTGATAATGATTTGGAAATATTGCCTGTCATCAATAAGATCGATCTTCCTGCTGCTGATCCGGAACGTGTTCGCGAAGAAGTAGAAGACGTGATTGGACTGGATGCAAGTGAAGCTGTCCTGGCTTCGGCAAAATCAGGGATCGGCATCGAAGAGATTCTAGAGCAGATCGTTGAAAAAGTTCCTGCACCAGGAGGAAGCATTGACAATCCTCTGAAAGCGTTGATCTTTGATTCGATTTTTGATCCATATAAAGGCGTTATCGCGAATATTCGGATCATGGACGGAATGGTAAAAGCCGGTGATACGATTCAAATGATGGCGACCGGTAAAGAGTTTGAAGTAACCGAAGTAGGTGTATTCACGCCGAAAACGACCCCGCGCGATAGTCTAATGGTAGGGGATGTAGGTTATATTACTGCTGCTATCAAAAATGTCGCAGATACGCATGTCGGTGATACGATCACACTTGCAAACAATCCTGCAAAAGAAGCGCTACCAGGTTATCGCCGTTTGAACCCAATGGTGTACTGTGGCCTTTATCCGATCGACTCCTCACGCTATAATGATTTGCGTGATGCCCTTGAAAAGCTAGAATTGAATGATTCAGCGCTACAATATGAAGCTGAAACTTCTCAAGCACTTGGATTTGGTTTCCGTGCTGGATTCTTAGGCTTACTGCATATGGAAATCATTCAGGAGCGGATCGAGCGCGAATTCAATATCGATTTGATCACTACGGCTCCGAGTGTTATCTATCATGTCAAAATGACTGATGGTTCCGAGATCGTGGTGGATAATCCAGCTGACATGCCGGATCAAACGAATGTTGCCAGCGTGGAAGAACCTTATGTAAAAGCAACTGTCATGGTACCGAATGATTATGTCGGTGCTGTAATGGAGCTGGCGCAAAATAAACGTGGCAATTTCATTACAATGGAATATTTGGATGATATTCGCGTGAGTATTATTTATGAGATCCCATTATCTGAGATCGTCTATGATTTCTTTGATCAGTTAAAATCCAGTACAAAAGGCTATGCGTCGTTTGATTATGAGCTGATCGGTTATAAAGAAAGCAAGCTAGTCAAAATGGATATTCTCCTTAATGGCGAGAAAGTCGATGCGCTCAGCTTTATCGTTCATCGTGATTTTGCTTATGAGCGCGGCAAGATCATTGTTGAAAAGTTAAAAGAACTTATTCCTCGGCAGCAGTTCGAAGTTCCGATCCAATCCGCGATCGGCACAAAGATCGTTTCGCGTTCGACCATCAAGGCGCTGCGTAAAAACGTCCTTGCAAAATGCTACGGCGGCGATGTTTCCAGGAAACGTAAATTATTAGAAAAACAAAAAGAAGGTAAAAAACGGATGAAATCGATTGGTTCCGTGGAAGTTCCGCAAGAAGCCTTTATGGCGATCTTGAAGATGGATGATTCCCCTTCCAAATAATAAAATGAAAAAGAGTTGTCAGCATATACTGGCAGCTCTTTATTAGAAAGAAGGCCTTGTCAAAATGAGTTCTGTTTATATCCATATCCCATTTTGCGAACATATTTGTTATTATTGCGACTTTAATAAAGTCTTTTTAGAAGGTCAACCGGTGGATCGTTATGTCGATTTGTTGATCAGAGAAATGGAAATGGTAACAGGAAAGCAAGAATTAGAACCGATCGATACAGTATTTGTAGGTGGAGGGACACCAACGACATTAAATGAAAAACAGCTTGCCCGCTTATGCACAGCTATTCACCGACTTTTGCCACTACGGGAAAACGCGGAGTTTTCCTTTGAAGCAAATCCAGGCGATTTGTCGCTCGAAAAAATCCAGGTTTTGAAAGACCATGGCGTCAACCGTATCAGTATGGGCGTGCAGAGTTTTAATAATGAGTTGCTAAAAAAAATCGGCCGGATCCATACCACAAAAGATGTGTATCAGTCTGTCGATAATCTCCGAAAGATCGGTTTGGATAATGTCAGCATCGATTTGATTTTCAGCTTGCCGACACAAACCTTCGCTGATTTTAAAGATACGCTCACGCAAGCACTTGATCTGGATCTACCGCATTATTCTGCCTATTCGCTCATTATCGAGCCAAAAACGATTTTTTATAACTTGATGCAAAAAGGGCAGTTGATCTTGCCGAAACAAGAAATCGAGGCGAATATGTACGATACCTTAATGAATGAAATGGAAAAACACGGCCGCAGACAATATGAGATCAGCAATTTTGCTAAACCAGGTTTTGAAAGTAGACACAATATCGTTTACTGGAGCAATGAACATTACTATGGTTTCGGTGCAGGAGCGCACGGTTATCTGGGCGAACAGCGTTACAGCAATTTTGGGCCGATCAAAAAATATATGGAACCGCTCGAAAACGGGGAACTTCCTGTTTTCCAAAGTAGAGTATTGCCGCTTCAAGAGAAAATGGAAGAGGAGATGTTCCTAGGTTTGCGGAAAGTGGACGGCGTATCAAAAGCGCATTTTTTGCAAAAATTTGGACAGAATTTGAATGATGTCTTCCCGCATGCAATCGAAAAGACACTTGCGGAAGGTTTATTATATGAAAATGAGGAGCGGATCGCTCTTACTCGTGACGGTCGTTTTTTAGGAAATAATGTTTTCCAAGAATTCATTTGACCTTCTTTGACAAAATATAAAAAAACAAGTGTTTTCTGTTGACTATCACCATATTGTTTGGTAAATTAATAATTGTATTTAGCACTTAGAAGTTCAGAGTGCTAAAAATAGAGGTGATAATCATGTTAACGGAAAGACAGCTGTTGATTTTTCGTGCAATTATTGATCACTTTACCTGGACCGTGCAGCCAGTAGGTTCCAAAAACTTGATAAAAGAAAAGAATCTGCCGTACAGTTCAGCGACGATTCGCAATGAGATGGGTGTCTTGGAAGAGCATGGTCTGATTGAAAAGACCCATTCTTCTTCCGGAAGAGTTCCTTCTGAAAAGGGATATCGCTTTTACGTCGATTATTTGTCCCAACCACAAACATTGACTAGCCAAGACAGACAGATCATCGGATCTTTGTTTTCCAATGATTACGTGGAAATGGAGCAGCTGATCCAAAATTCAGCTTCGATGTTGTCCAACTTGACACATTATACTTCCATTCTGCTAGGACCTGCCACAGCGACGAATCGACTTAGCGGTTTTCGCTTTGTACCGATCAATCAGCATCAGGCGATGTTGATCTTGATAACGGATCAGGGGCACGTCGATAATCATTTGGTATCTATCCCGGAAGGCATCTCGTTAAGCGATCTGGAAAAGATGGTCAATATTTTCAATGAACGCTTAGTTGGTGTCCCGGTCGAACGACTTCGTTCTCAGATACCAGTGGAAGTAACGAAATTGCTTGAAAAACATGTAGCCAATCATGAAAAACTGCTTGGGATACTAGATAACCCTTTGCAGCAATTTATGCAAAACAAAGTTTATTTTGGCGGAAAGACCAATATGCTCCACCAACCGGAATTCCATGACATCGATAAGATCCGCGATTTTCTAGGGCTGCTGGAAGAGGAACAAAACATTTATGAATTGTTTCGCGATATCCCAGACAGCCTGCAAGTGAAGATCGGACGCGAGATCGATAATCGAGTGATGGATGATTGTAGCATTATTACGGCTACGTATAAAGTAGGCGGGGAAAGTGTTGGCGGAATCGTTTTGCTTGGCCCTACACATATGGAATACAGCCGGATGATGGGACTGGTAGATGTTTTCAGCCGCGATTTGACAAATGTTTTGACGAAACTCTATTTAGAGAACCAAAATTAAGAGAGGACTGGAAGGCGAACGTTTTTCAGGAGGTGACCAAAAGTGTCTGAATCAAAAAACAAGCAAGAAAAAGTAGAAGAAGAAATTGAAAAAGAAGCGCAAGTAGATTTGGAAGAAGTTTTAGCGGAAGAAGAAGCTACAACTGAAAAAACAGAAACAGATCCATTAAAAGAAGAAATCGAAACGCTCAAAGCACAATTAGAAGAGCAGGAAAATCGCTATCTTCGTCTGCAAGCGGATTTTGACAATATCAAAAAACGCCACATTGCAGAGCGTGAAGCGATCCAAAAATACCGTTCCCAAAATTTGGCACAAGATCTTTTGCCAGCGCTTGATGGTTTTGAAAAAGCATTGGCATCTGCTAGTGAAACGCCAGAAACAAAAGCACTGCTTACTGGTATGGAAATGGTATATAAACAAATTCTGCAAGCACTTAAAAATGAGGGGATCGAACCGATCGAAGCGGTCGGCGAACAATTTGATCCTAATTATCACCAAGCAGTGATGCAGGACAGCGATGATAGCGCAGAAAGCAATAGCGTTACCGCAGAACTTCAAAAAGGTTATAAATTGAAAGATCGGGTTATTCGCCCGTCAATGGTTAAAGTAAATCAGTAAAAACAGGAGGAATTTAACATGAGTAAAATTATTGGTATTGACTTAGGTACAACAAACTCAGCCGTGGCAGTTTTAGAGGGCGGCGAAGCAAAAATCATCCCAAATCCAGAAGGTGCAAGAACGACCCCTTCTGTTGTCGGTTTTAAAAATGGCGAACGTCAAGTCGGGGAAGTTGCCAAACGTGCAGCAATCACAAACCCGAATACAGTAAGCTCGATCAAACGCCACATGGGTACAGACTACAAAGAAAAAGTAGAAGACAAAGAATATTCACCGCAAGAAATCAGCGCGATCATTTTACAATACTTAAAAGGCTATGCAGAAGATTATCTTGGTGAAAAAGTAGACAAAGCAGTTATTACCGTTCCGGCTTATTTCAATGATGCGCAACGTCAAGCAACAAAAGATGCTGGTAAGATCGCAGGGTTGGAAGTAGAACGTATTATCAATGAACCAACAGCAGCAGCACTTGCTTATGGTCTTGATAAAACAGAGCAAGACCAAACGGTATTAGTATTTGACTTGGGTGGTGGTACGTTTGACGTATCGATCCTTGAACTTGGTGACGGCGTATTTGAAGTTCATTCTACAGCCGGCGACAACTTGCTAGGTGGCGATGATTTTGATAAAAAAATCATTGATTTCCTAGTAGCAGAATTTAAAAAAGAAAATGGCATTGACTTAGGTCAAGATAAAATGGCATTGCAACGTTTGAAAGATGCTGCTGAAAAAGCGAAAAAAGATCTTTCCGGCGTAACAAGCACACAAATCAGCTTGCCATTTATCACAGCAGGAGAAGCTGGACCACTTCACTTAGAAGTAACGTTGACACGTGCTAAATTTGATGAATTAACTAAAGATCTTGTAGAACGCACGATCGCACCAACTCGTCAAGCACTAAAAGATGCGAACCTATCCGCAAGCGATATCGATCAAGTTATCTTGGTTGGGGGTTCTACACGTATCCCAGCTGTTCAAGAAGCGATCAAAAAAGAATTAGGGAAGGAACCACACCGCGGTGTGAACCCGGATGAAGTTGTTGCAATGGGCGCAGCTATTCAAGGTGGCGTGATCACTGGGGATGTAAAAGACGTTGTGTTACTAGACGTAACACCACTTTCTCTAGGTATTGAAACAATGGGTGGCGTGATGACGACGTTGATCGAGCGCAATACGACGATCCCAACATCGAAATCACAAGTCTTCTCTACAGCAGCTGACAACCAACCAGCTGTAGATATCCACGTTCTTCAAGGGGAACGTCCAATGGCGAAAGACAATAAGACATTGGGTCGCTTCCAATTGGCTGACATTCCAGCAGCTCCACGTGGTGTTCCGCAAATCGAAGTATCTTTTGATATCGATAAAAATGGTATCGTAACAGTTCGTGCGAAAGACCTTGGAACTGGTAAAGAGCAAAATATTGTTATCAAATCCTCTTCAGGTCTAACAGACGAAGAAATCGAGAAAATGGTCAAAGATGCAGAAGCAAATGCGGAATCCGACCAAAAAGTAAAAGAAAATGCAGAACTTCGCAACCAAGCAGACCAACTAGTGTTCAGTGTCGATAAAACATTGAAAGACTTAGAAGGTAAAGTGGATGAAGAAGAAGTGAAAAAAGCAGAAGCAGCTCGTGATGAATTACAAGAAGCATTGAAAGGCGAAGACTATGACGTGATCAAAGAGAAAAATGACGCGCTTAACGAAATCGTCCAAGCACTTACTGTAAAACTTTACGAACAAGCAGCAGCGGAGCAACAAGCAAATGAAGGCGAAGCTGGCGAGAAAAAAGATGACGTTGTCGATGCAGAATTTGAAGAAGTAAATGACGACGATAAAGAAAATAAATAAGTAGTTTAGATGCCTTATCCCCAAAAAGTCAAAGTCTATCCTGACTTTGACTTTTTGGCTGATAATGGAGTAATATCTAGAAGAGGAGTGATGCAGAGTTGGCAAAACGTGATTATTACGATGTGCTTGGCGTATCAAAAAGCGCAACCCCAGAAGAAATAAAAAAGGCATATCGAAAACTGTCGAAACAATATCATCCAGACATCAATAAAGATGCAGATGCACCTGAGAAATTCAAAGAGATTTCTGAAGCATACGAAGTGCTTAGCGATGAACAAAAACGCGCCCAATACGACCAATATGGTCATGTCGATCCTAATCAAGGTTTCGGTGGTGGAGGCGGTGGATTCTCCGGCGGCTTTGGCGGCGGCGGATTCTCTGGATTTGAAGACATTTTTGATACGTTCTTCGGCGGCGGCGGAAGAACGCAAGATCCTAATGCGCCAAGACAAGGAAGCGATCTGCAATATCAGATGAATCTGAAATTCAAAGAAGCGATCTTTGGCGCGGAAAAAGAGATTGAGATCCCACGCGAAGAAAACTGCGATACCTGCCATGGTACAGGTGCCAAACCAGGTACTCATCCGGAAACATGTAAACATTGTGGTGGTAAAGGTTCCATCAATGTGGAACAAAATACACCGTTTGGTCGTGTAGTTAATAAACGAACATGTCCACACTGTCACGGAACAGGGAAAGAAATCAAAGAAAAATGTCCAGATTGTCACGGCAGCGGACGCATCAACAAAAACAAAAAGATCAAACTCAAAGTTCCCGCTGGTGTCAACGATGGGCAACAAATGCGCGTAGCTGGTGAGGGCGAAGCTGGTATCAACGGCGGACCAAACGGCGATCTATATGTTGTATTTGTGGTAGCGCCAGATGACTTCTTCGAGCGTGATGGAGAAGATATCTATGCAGAAGTACCACTAACATTCGTACAAGCAGCTCTAGGCGATGAAATCGATGTTCCGACAGTCCACGGCAAAGTCCGCTTGAAGATCCCGGCTGGCACGCAATCAGGAACTACTTTCCGTTTGCGCGGCAAAGGTGTTCCGCACCTACGCGGATCCGGGACAGGTGATCAGCATGTCATCGTCAAAGTCATCGTACCGAAGAAATTAGATCAAAAACAAAAAGACATTCTGCGCGAATTTGCTACTACGACTGGCGATAAAGTAGACGAGCAGACATCAAGTTTTTTTGATAAAATGAGAAAAGCATTTAAAGGCGAATAAAACCAAGTGTCCGAAACAGGTATATATTGTAAAATCATGCAATAGCTTGTTTCGGGCATTTTTTATTAGAAATGAGGGATCAAAGTATGGATTGGTCAGAAGTGGAAATACATACGATCAATGAAGCAGTAGAACCGGTGGCAAATGTGCTTACTGAACATGGAGCGAGCGGTGTTTCGATTGAAGACGTAGCTGATTTTTTCAAAGAACGAGAAGATCGCTTTGGCGAAATCTACGAACTTGCAAGAGAAGATTATCCAGAAGACGGTGTTATTATCAAAGCATATTTTTTGAAAACATCGGAATTTATCCAGCAGATACCTGCTTTGGAAAAAGCGGTGCAGCACCTAGCGACTTTTGATATTCCGCTGGGTGATTTGAAATTTCAAGTGAATGATGTATCCGATGAGGAATGGGCGACGGCTTGGAAAAAATATTACCATCCAGTTCAAGTAACCGAACAGATCACGATCGTTCCAAGCTGGGAATCATATACACCCTCTCAGCATGAAATCATTATTGAGCTGGATCCTGGTTTGGCATTCGGTACCGGCACACATCCAACGACACAGCTATGTATCCGGGAATTAGCAACGCAGCTGAAAGGCGGCGAAACCATTTTAGACGTGGGAACAGGCTCCGGCGTGCTGAGTATTGTCAGTGCGAAATTAGGCGCGGAAACAGTCTTAGCAACGGATCTGGATGAAGTCGCTGTGCGTGCAGCTGCAGAAAATATCGCCCTTAATAATACCGAAAATGTCGTTACAGTGAAACAAAATGATCTTCTTAAGGGCATTGAAGAAGAAGCAGATGTTATTGTGGCCAATATCCTGGCAGAAGTAATCGTCTTGTTCCCAGAAGATGTCCGCCGACTACTTAAACCGAACGGCCTCTTTATTGCGTCAGGAATCATTAAAGACAAGGAAGGCTTTGTCAAAGAAGCTTTAGTAAAAGCAGGTCTGGAAATCATTGCGACAAAACAACAAGGAGATTGGATCGCGATCATTTCCAAACAAGGAGGGAACTAAATGCAGCGCTATTTCGTAGATCAAGTGCTGACAACAGACGATGATCCGATTTATATCGAAGCGGCGGATCATCACCACTTGGCAAGAGTCATGCGAATGACCACCGGTGACCAAGTCTATATCGTTTTTGCCGATAATCAGTTCTGCACGGCAGAAATCGTGTCTGTTTCCGAAGATAAGACACTTTTAAAGTTGGTCGAATGGCAAACCAATAATCCTGAACTTCCAATCGCGATCACAATTGCCAGCGGGCTCCCAAAAGGAGATAAACTGGAATGGATCGTTCAAAAGGGGACAGAGCTAGGCGCAGATTCTTTTATTGCTTTCCCAAGTGACCGTTCGATCGTCAAATGGGATGCCAAAAAAACCGAGAAAAAACGCGAACGTCTACAAAAAATCGCGAAAGAAGCAGCCGAACAATCGCATCGCGTCCACGTACCAACGATCACTACCCTTGCAAATGGGAAACAACTTGCTGAAAGGTGCAGGGAGTATGACGCGGTCGTCGTAGCATATGAAGAGAGTGCTAAAGCAAATGAAAAGGCTGTACTGGCATCTGTATTTGCGGCGCTGAGACCCGGTATGCGTCTATTAGTTATTTTTGGACCAGAAGGCGGTATCAGCGAGCAGGAAATCCAACTATTCAAAGCTCAAAAGGCGCATTTTGCCGGGCTCGGACCACGAATTCTTCGGACGGAAACAGCCCCACTTTATCTGCTTGCTGCAGCTTCTTATCAGTTTGAATTAAATAATGAATAAAAGTTAGTGGTTACTTATTGACGCATGAGCAGCTATCGTTTATAATTTTTATTGAGTGAATGCTTATTTGCATTATTACTTCAAAGTCAAATACTTTGAAACTTAAATTATGGATTTTAAGTGAGTGCATATAAGTGCCGGAGGGAGGGAAAGAGAGATGTCAAAAACAGTAGTTCGTAAAAACGAATCGCTTGAAGATGCTCTTCGTCGCTTTAAACGTACTGTTTCCAAAAGTGGAACTTTGCAAGAATCCAGAAAGCGCGAATTTTATGAAAAACCAAGCGTAAGACGCAAGAAAAAATCGGAAGCAGCTAGAAAACGTAAATTCTAATTAAAGGCGATGATTTCATTGACTTTGCTTGACAAGCTGAATGAAGATATGAAACAGGCAATGCGCAATAAAGAGAAAGAAAAACTTTCCGTTATTCGTATGTTGAAAGCCGCTTTACAAAATGAAGCGATTCATCAAGGAAAGAAAGAACTTTCGCCTGAAGATGAAGTGAACGTCCTTGCAAAAGAACTGAAGCAACGTCGCGACTCTGTTACAGAGTATGATAAAGCAGGTCGTACGGATCTTTCCGATAAAGTACGCGATGAAATCAAGATTGCGATGGACTATGCGCCAAAACAATTAACCGCTGAAGAAGTTGAAGATATTGTAAAAGCGAGTATAAATGAAGTTGGAGCAACATCTAAAGCTGACTTTGGTAAGGTTATGAGTAACATCATGCCGAAAGTCAAAGGCAAAGCCGATGGATCGATTGTCAACCAGCTTGTTAAAAAATATCTTTCATGAGAAAAATACCTGTCTCCTTGGAGATGGGTATTTTTTTGTGATAGCTGTCTAAAAAAAGAAAGCCATATTTATTTCATTATTTTGTCACAAAATGTCCACATCTTTTTTCTCTTTCCACTGCTATCATCAAATAGATAATGCTTAAATCAAAAAAGGAGAAAGAGAACTTGAAAAAGAATTTGGGTATCTGCATTTTTATTTTAGTAGTAAGTTTGATCTGCTTGAGCGTTATGCAAAAACAGGCATTTGCGACAAGCGGAAAAGTAAACGTATCTATTGGGTATACCATCGATAGGCAAACTGCCAAAGTAGGTGATGTATTACGTTATCAAAGCGAGGCGAAAAACAATGGCAGTCAAAAAGCCATAGAAACTATCTTTTATGCTACTTTACCGAACAATCTTGAAAAACCGAGAAATGTCGTGATTGTTGGAAATACCGGCATACAATATCCTATCAAGGAGGGCAAGGCAAATGCCAATTTTGCTGGTGGTTATTATACGTGGAATGAGCAGTCACATTTATTAACTGTTTATGCAAAAGAAATTGCAGCACATGCGAAGAAAGGGATTACCTATCAGACAAAGATCATCCGGGGGAACGATGGTCAACAATTAAGAAGTAGCGTCAAATTGGCAGAAGCGACTAATGGAAAAGCGGCTCAGGCAGTTGCCGACTTAAAAGTAATAGGTCAGCCTGCTCTGGCTGTGGGGATCTCTTCTGACAAAAGCGAAGCCGAAGCAGGGGAGCTACTGACATTTATCAGTGAGGGAAGGAACAACGGAAATAAAAATGCCGCTGAAACGGTTTTTCAGATTAAACTCCCAAATGGGCTGGAGAAACCAACAAATGTTGATATATTAGGAAATACGGGAATCCGTTATCCTATTCAAGAAGGCAAAGCCAATGCTAACTTTGCAGGTGGTTATTATACATGGAGCAACCAAAGCCGCATGTTGACTGTGTATGCGAAAGAAATAGCGATTGCTGCCAAAAAATCAATTCGATTCCAAACAACTATCGCTGCAAATTGTAGC
Source organism: Listeria grayi (assembly GCF_900638015.1). NCBI lineage: Bacteria > Bacillati > Bacillota > Bacilli > Caryophanales > Listeriaceae > Listeria > Listeria grayi. The sequence goes on along the minus strand of NZ_LR134483.1, from coordinate 1,425,438 downwards.
GATATAGTGAGAACAAATGCATCACTAGCAGGATTGAATACAGCGACAGTCAAAGGAACAGAGGCTGTTGTTAAAATCCGCAAATCGAAAGAAAATTATTTTCCAACGGTAAATGTGATTACAAAAAAAGATAAAGCAGTCCTATTGAATAATACCATTACTTATTTGACAAAAGAGCAGCAAGTTGGCTTTACTAGCGTGAAATGGGAACCAATCGATGCGGCACTTTTTTCTAAAATAGGGAAGCACCGTGTGACTGGTATGACAGAAACAGGCGAAAAAGTGAATGCCATCATTACCGTATTCCCGGAAACTAAAACAATCCATGTTGCTGCAGCCGGAGATAGTATCACGCGCGGACTAGGGATAACTGCGCTTGGAGACACATACCCCAGTCAGCTCAATTATCGCTTAGGGGCAGGCTATCGTGTCGATAACTATGGATATAGTGGTGCCACGCTTCTTGAAAAAGGAGACCTGCCATATATAAAAACGATCGATTATCAAAATAGCCTAGCAGCACAGCCGGATGTTGTGGTCATCCAATTGGGAACTAATGATACTAGGAGCCAGAATTATATTTACAAGGAATCTTTTTTACAAGACTATGTGAAGTTACTGCAGAGCTATCAATCCTTATCTAGTAAACCTGTTTTGTATATTGCGCTCCCACCAACACTTTTCCTAGAGTCAGCAAATCGCCCTAGTCAAAAAAGACTAGAAACGATCCTACCTTTAATGATAAAGGCAACACAGCGTGCAAACATGGATGTTTCTATTATTGATAACCAAACAGCAACGCGGGCTATAGGACCATTCGTGCGAGACGGCATACATCCCGATGCTAAGGGAGCGGCGGTTATAGCAAATAATGTTTATGCAGGACTTAAAGGAGAAACGGATGTAGCTTTCGATGCGCTAACGCTAGAAGCTTATCAGCAAACATTTGGAGCCCAGAATCAATCGACAGAAACGGGTCTGCAAGTGGTAGGCCTAACAAATAAAAGCTGGTTATCTTTCAAAAACGTCTCTATCAGCCAAACTGTGAAGAAACAGATCACTATCAAAGCAGCAGCGCCATTTACCAATACAACGGTGGCAGTCCATTTAGGCAACGTTGATGGTCCACTTATTGGCAAAGCAGTTTTACAGCGGACTTCGAAGGAAAATTCTTTTACAAGTAACAACATTCAGGTCAATACAAAGCAAGGAGTCCATGATCTTTATCTTGTATTTGAAAATCCTGGTAGTATGCCAAATCAGGAGATTGTCAGGTTAAGTAGTCTCACAACAAAATAATACAAAGAAACAAATCGTAGCCTTTTTTTGCGATTTGTTTCTTTGTAGAATGGAACTCCTTAGCCAATATTTTTCAACAAACCGCTTTTCGTGTATAATAGAAAGCGAATAAAGAGAATGTACAAAGGGGTTAGACAATGCAAAATGAAAATTATAAAGAAGTTGTCAAACTAGAAGCCCAAATAGATGCAAGGGATTTATTTGGCAATAATGATAGTCACCTGCAGATCATGGAAGAAGCGCTTGATATCCAGCTGGTTACACGTGGTGAAGAAATCAGCATCCAAGGCGAAGAAGGAAATGTGCGCTTAGCAAAAGAGATCTGGCAAATGTGCATCAATCTGCTGAAAAGCGGCGTCCATATTGATGGCAGAGATATTGCTCAAGCGATCAAAATGGCGAAAAACGGCACATTAGAATATTTCCCCGCTATTTTCTCAGAAGAGATCACGAAAACGACCAAAGGCAAACCGATTCGTCCAAAAACATTCGGTCAACGGAATTATGTCCAAAAAGTACGGAGTCATGATGTCGTTTTCGGAATCGGCCCTGCCGGAACAGGAAAAACGTATCTAGCAGTCGTGATGGCGGTAGAAGCATGGCGAAAAGGAAATGTGAGTAAAATCATTTTGACCAGACCAGCAGTTGAAGCAGGCGAAAATCTCGGGTTTTTACCTGGTGATCTGAAGGAAAAAGTGGATCCCTATCTTCGTCCCGTTTATGACGCGCTTTATGACATCTTAGGAATGGAACATACGACAAGACTGATGGATCGCGGCATTATTGAGATTGCTCCGCTTGCCTATATGCGTGGTCGGACACTCGATAATGCATTTGTCATTCTCGACGAAGCTCAAAATACTACGATCGCCCAAATGAAAATGTTCCTAACACGACTTGGTTATGAATCCAAAATGATCGTCAATGGCGACAGTACCCAGATCGATCTGCCTAAAGGAGCTACTAGCGGACTTGTGGATGCAGAACGCGTCTTACAAGGCATCAGAGGCATTAGTTTCGTTTACTTTGAACACACAGACGTTGTACGCCATCCGGTGGTTGCAGAAATCATCAAGGCATATGAAAAGCAGTAATCAAAAGATAAGGGAAGGAGTGGCTTTATGAAACAAAAAACACTTAAAGAAAAATGGCGTCATGCCGATCATAAAAAGCTGTTTTATAAAATCGGACTTATTCTTTCCCTTCTTATTGCTTTTTTTCTTTTGATCCAAGTCACTAGACCAGAAACAAGCGATGTGAAGTTATTCCAAGTTGCTGAAAAAACGATCCGCGCCCCGCAAACGATCGAAGACACAGCAAAAACAAAGGAATCACAGAAAAAAGCAGCAGACAGCGTCGAAAATGTGTATTCTTATAATGCCGACACCGGAAAAAATCGGGTCGCGCTCATCCAATCGATTTTTGACTACGTCCATGAAGTGAATGATGAAATAAAGAATAAAGACAAAGCAGCACGAGAAAAGGCGAAAAAAGACGATAAGTCAGCGCCGAAAGCTTCATCTGTCAATGATAAATTGAAGTTATTAAAAAGCAAGCTTTCCGACAATGTTTCCGAAGACATCACAGCAGGGTTATCGGACAATGTCTTGCGGATATTGCTCCAAGCACCGGAATCCGATTTAGCGACCATGCAAAAAGTGATCACGGACGAAATCTCGAAGCGGATGGGAAGCAGTATTCGTTCCGACGAATTGACGTCTGAAAAAATCAAAGCACGGGACAATATCGAACTTTCTAACATCCCGAGTGAATATAAGAATATTTCTAAAAATATCGTTTCTTATGGCATCGTCGCGAATGAGCAGCTGGATAAGGAACAAACAGAAGCGCAGCGAAAAGAGGCAGTCCAAAGCATTGCTCCGGTTCGTATCCTGCAAGGACAGGTTATCGTCCAAGAAGGTCAGATCATCGACCGGGATACCTATCGTCAGCTGAAATTGCTACATCTTTTGGATAAACGCATGCCAGTCAAACAATATATCGGTTATGGGTTGTTTTTGCTGACATTAGCATCGCTATTATATGTGTTTGCGAAAAAAGAACGTACTTCACTGGAGAACAGACTTCGCTCTATGCTGATTTTCAGTACCGTCTACTTGATCAATCTGCTGCTTTTAATGATCGTTATCTATCTCGAATCAATGAATGTCAGCGGGATATCCTTCTTGTTTCCAGCCGCCTTTGCGCCTATGGTGATCAAGATCTTGCTGAATACTAGGTATGCTTTTCTAAGCATTATTTTTAGCGCTGTGACGAGCTTGCTGCTTTTTATCAGCGACAGTTCGACCAATATCAATACACTAATAACCGTTTTTTACTTATTAAGTTCTGTAGCCAGTCTGATTGCATTGCGTAATCAAAGCAGAAGAGGCATGATCTTATTATCGGGGCTGATTGTCGGAGGGCTGAACATCGTATTTGTTCTGCTGCTATTATTGACGAATAATTCCCCGATTTGGCAAGGTGCCAATCTAGGCACAATGGGATACGGCTTTTTAGGTGGATTTGGCGCTTTTGTTCTGGGGATCGGATTGATTCCGCTGTTTGAGATCACATTTGGATTACTCACAACAACTCGCTTAGTCGAGCTTGCTAATCCCAATCATCCGCTTTTAAAACGGATCTTGATGAAAGCACCCGGGACTTATCATCACAGTATGATGGTCGCCAATCTAGCAGAGGCATGTGCGGATAAAATCGGTGCAAATGGTTTGCTCGTTCGCGTTGGTTGTTTTTACCACGACATCGGCAAAACATTACGTCCGCCTTATTTTGTAGAAAATCAATTGCAAGGCATCAATCCACATGACCGCCTGCAGCCAAGTCAAAGCCGCGATATTATTTTGGCACATACTGTTGACGGCGCAGAGATGCTTAGAGAACATCATATGCCGCAGCCGATCATTGATATCGCGCTGGAACATCATGGCACAACGTTATTAAAATATTTTTATTACCAAGCAAAGGAAAACGACCCGGATACCAAAGAAGCGGATTACCGTTATAAAGGACCGAAGCCGCAAACGAAGGAAACAGCGATCATCAATATTGCAGACAGCGTAGAAGCTGCTGTAAGAGCATCGTCCGAACCAACGATGGACAAGATCAAGACGATCATCAAGAGCATTATTGATGAACGAATCTTAGATGGCCAGTTCAATGAGTGTGATATCACCATCAAAGAACTGCATACGATCCAAGATACGCTTATCACGACACTAAACGGTATCTATCATCAACGGATCCAATATCCGGACGACAAATAAAGAAGGGGGCTGAGACACAGCATGCCAAGATTAGAATTAGATATGATCGACGAGACAGAGAAACTACCAAAAGAAACAAATGCCCTAGTATTTGATATTCTCCAGTTTGCCGCTGATTATTTAAAATTAGAAGAAGGTACGGAAATGTCCGTCACGTTTACTGATAATGAACGCATTCGGGAAATCAACCGCGAATACCGCGACAAAGATCAAGCTACAGACGTAATCTCCTTTGCACTGGAAGAATTAGGCGAAGGGGAAACAGAAATCGATTGGGGCGAATTGGAGGTAGAAGTACCTCGGAATTTAGGCGACATTATTATTTCTACAGAAAAAGCAGAAGAACAGGCTGCTAGTTACGGGCACACAAAAGAAAGAGAAGTAGGATTTTTAGCTGTTCATGGCTTGCTCCATCTACTGGGATACGACCACATGGAAAAAGAAGAAGAAAAGGTCATGTTCGGACTCCAAAAAGAAGTGTTGGATGCTTATGGATTACAAAGATAGGAAGTATAAGCGAAGTAAAAATTATGCCGATTCCTTTAAGCATGCCTATACAGGAATCAAAACGGCTGTTATTGAAGAAAGAAACTTACGGTTTCATTTCTGTGCAGCAGTCGTTGTCATTGGATTAGGATTTTTCTATTCCATCACACGAACAGAATGGCTTGTCCTTGTACTCTGTATTTTTGCCGTTCTAGTCGCTGAAATGACCAATACGGCCATTGAACGTGCGGTAGATGTTGCAACTGAACGCTTTATGGAAGAAGCAAAAAAAGCCAAAGATATTGCTGCCGGCTCGGTATTATTAGTATCGACTTGCGCCGTAGTTGTCGGATTAATTATTTTTATTCCGCATATTCTGCATTTTTCTTAACGTTATTTTAAATTATTGGGGGAAAAAATATGACTGAAACATTCAAATCAGGTTTCGTAGCGATCGTCGGACGTCCAAACGTCGGGAAATCCACGTTACTGAACCATATTATCGGCCAAAAAATCGCTATTATGAGTGATAAAGCACAGACCACTAGAAATAAAGTCCAAGGGGTCTATACTACAGATGAATCCCAGATTATTTTCATTGACACACCGGGAATCCATAAACCAAAGCATAAATTAGGCGATTTCATGGTGAAAATCGCATTCAATACTTTTCAAGAAGTTGATCTTATCTATTTTGTTATCGATGCAAGCACTGGTTTAGGACGCGGAGATGAATTTATTATTGAAAAACTGAAAAACGTAGATACCCCTGTTTTCTTACTGATCAACAAAATCGACTTGATCTCACCAGACGCATTGCTTGAATTGATTGCTAGCTACCGGGAAAAGATGGAATTCACAGAGATAATCCCGATTTCTGCACTACAAGGGAACAACGTACCGAATTTACTTACTGAGACGAATGAGCATTTAGATGAAGGACCAATGTATTACCCGAAAGACCAAATCACCGACCATCCAGAGCGCTTCATTATTTCCGAATTGATCCGCGAGCAAGTATTGCAGCTGACTCGCGAGGAAGTACCGCATTCCGTGGCTGTTGTCATTGAAGGAATCGAAAAGAACCCCAAAACCGAGAAATTAACGATCATGGCAACGATTATTGTCGAAAGAAGTACGCAAAAAGGCATTATCATTGGAAAACAAGGACAAATGCTCAAACAGATCGGCATGCGGGCCCGAAAAGAAATCGAATTATTGATGGGTTCCAAAGTCTTTTTGGAAATCTGGGTCAAAGTGCAGAAAAACTGGCGGGATAAAGAACGCTATTTGCAAGATTATGGTTTTGATAAAGAAGAATATTGATCAAAAAACTGCATCGGTTAGATGCAGTTTTTTATTGCTTAATTATATCGCGCCATGATATAATTAAACCATCAAATATATCGAGGTGCGTTATAGTTATGGTAAAGAAAAAAAACGAGAATCAGATTCCAATGACCGAAACAGCTTTTTATATCTTACTTTCGCTCCTGCAGCCACGGCATGGCTACGCGATCATCAAAAACGTCAACAAAATGACTGATGGTCGGATTACGCTTGGGCCTGGAACGATTTATGGTACTTTAAGCAAAATGAGTCAATCTGAATTGATCCAAATTACAGCAGAAGAAAACAATCGGAAAATCTATCAAGTCACCGCACTTGGAAAAGAATTGCTTGAACTAGAACGTAAACGGATTACGGAGTTATATCAAAACGCCAAGGAGGCATTCTAAATGACTAAAAAAATTTTTAAGCTGATAACCGTCGACAACTTTGAAAAAGAAGAAGTATTTCTAGAAGAAATGGCTCAAAAAGGCTGGTATTTTAGTAAGTATACATCTGGAATCTATCATTTTGAACAAGGAACGCCAAAGAAATATACATATTGCATTGATTATAAAGAAGAGAAGGACGATGAAACGAGCTATCTGCAGCTTTTTGAGGATGCAGGTTGGGAAAATGTTTATGCTTACCCGATCCTTCGCGGGAAGTGGATGTACTTTCGTAAGGAAGAAACAGATGAAACGCAAAAAGAACAGATCTTTACAGATCGTCAGTCCTTTATCACGCTGTGGAAAAAAATACGCCACAGATGGACAGTATTTGGTTTAGCCATGATATTTTTGCTACTCTGTATTTCAACATTTCTTATTTTCCGAGCACAGCAGATATCCGGAATCATTATTTTACTTATAACTGTGCTGATTGTGCTATTATACGGTAAAATGTATATCAACTTAACGCGGAAAATCAGATTTACACAACTGAAAGAATAAAAAAAACGCCCTCTCAAACGAGCGCGTTTCATTCCCACATCACCGATCCATAATACACCGCAAAGGGACTTGTATCATAACTATCATAATAAAGCGTGTACTGCTCTGTTTCACCTGGAGCGATCTGCGAAACTTTCGGCTTGCTGTCAATCAATTCCGCATCTTCATCATTTCGATCAGCAAGCTCGATATCTGCTGGCGAAAAAGCTAATGTCTTGGAAGATTTATTTTGAAATTTAACAACTACCTTGTATAAACCACCGCCATTGAGCGATTTTTGCGTTGTCGTCCATGTCGTTGGTTTTTGGACCGTTATCTGTGCATTGTCTTCATAGAGATAACTTTGACCGAATGATTTGGTAAGCGAATCCGTACTTTCTGAACTATCAGTATCACCATCTGTGTCATCGAAAGAAGAACCGCCATCCAATAAATCCTCTTTTGAAGAAGAACTCGTGCTCATATGATTCATTCCTGACATTCCGAAAAAGGCGATCGAACCAACTGAAAATAGTAATCCACCAATGAGCATCATACTGAAGAATCCTGTCAAGATGATTCCTAGATACTTGGTTTTTAAAACGAAAATCAAAATAATACCTGTTACGATCCCGATAAATGCGACCATAACTACGAAACCTAAAAGTAAAAACAAGAGTGGCATGGTGGTCACGTCCTTTGACTAATAATATATACTGATAGTACCACAAAAATGAAAGTTTGACATATTTTAGAAAGTAGACTGTAACATGGTATAATAAAGGAACAAAAAAAGAAAGAGGCTGAAACAATGGAGAAATGTGAAGGGATCGTCATTCGTCAAACGGATTATCGCGAATCGGATAAGATCGTCGTCTTGTACACGAGAGAATTCGGTAAGATCGGTGTTGTTGCTAGAGGCGCAAAAAAAACAAAAAGCCGCTTAGCCGCAGTTACTCAACCATTCGTGAACGGCTATTTCACGTTTTTTGCAAGCAGCGGGCTTGGCACACTCCAGCAAGGCGAGCTGATCCAGAATTTTTCCTCTATCCAACAAGATATCTTCCTGACAGCTTATGCTGCCTATATCTGCGAACTTCTGGATAAAGCCACGGATGAAAAAAGAGCGAATCCGTCCTTATACGAGTTGGTCTTTCAGATTTTACGCGATATCGATGAGGGCTACGATCCGGAAATCTTAGTCCAGCTATTTGAGATGAAGATGTTGCCGGTAATGGGATTTTATCCTGTCATGGACAAATGTGCGATTTGCGGAGAAACGACTGGCCATTTTGATTTCTCCACTCACAGTGACGGTATCATCTGCCACCGCTGCTTTGAAAAAGATCCTTATCGCCTGCACTTGCCGGAAAAAGTTGTGAAATTGCTGCGCTTATTTTATATTTTCCGTTTAGATCGACTTGGCAACATCGACGTGAAACCAGAAACGAAAAAATTGCTGCGTAAAGTGATCGATACTTATTATCAAGAAAAAACTGGATTATATCTTAAAAGCAAGAAGTTCTTATTGGATATGGAAAAGTGGCTTGAAGTCTTGGATAATAAAAAGAGCGATTGACATTTATCACAATATGCAGTATCTTAGTAATTAATATAGATGCATGCGATGAAAGAAATTAAGTAGTAAAAAGCACTGTTGCATAGCGAGATCGGGATAGTGGAAGCCGGTACAATATCTTTTTGCGAAGGCATTCTGGAGCATGAACGAACGAAGGTGGGATTTGCAGCGATCTGCTGTAATTCCAAATAGGGTGGAACCGCGAGCAGCTCTCGTCCCTATATGCATAGATTTTGCATATAGAGGCGGGAGTCTTTATATGCGCTAAATTAAATGGAGGTGCGAATAGGATGAATTTACAAACAATGATACGAACATTGCAGGACTATTGGGCAGAACAAGGCTGCGTCATGCTGCAATCTTATGATGTAGAAAAAGGTGCGGGAACAATGAGTCCCTATACATTCTTAAAAGCGATCGGTCCTGAACCATGGAAAGCAGGTTATGTAGAACCATCAAGAAGACCAGCAGACGGACGTTACGGAGAGAACCCAAATCGTCTTTTCCAGCATCATCAATTTCAAGTCGTAATGAAACCGTCCCCGGACAATATTCAGGAATTGTACTTAGGATCACTGGAAAAATTAGGCATTGATCCACTCGAACATGACATTCGCTTTGTAGAAGACAACTGGGAAAATCCATCGCTTGGTTGTGCAGGGCTTGGCTGGGAAGTTTGGCTCGATGGGATGGAGATCACTCAATTCACCTATTTCCAACAAGTTGGCGGAATCGAATGTTCGCCAGTCACTTCTGAGATCACATATGGCGTAGAACGTTTGGCGAGCTACATCCAAGACAAAGAAAACGTTTTTGATCTGGAGTGGACAACAGGGCTTACGTACCGCGACATTTTTTATCAAGCAGAATATGAAAACTCCAAATATGCCTTTGAAACGTCTTCTACAGATATGTTGCTGCATTTGTTCGATACGTATGAACGAGAAGCAGACAAGCAAATGGAACAAGGTCTGGTATTCCCGGCTTATGATTATGTGTTGAAATGTTCGCATACCTTTAATTTGCTGGATGCCAAAGGTGTCGTGTCTGTCACTGAACGCGCGCAGTATATCGGTCGCATTCGTAAATTGGCGCGTAAAATCGCACGAACTTTCTATGAAGAACGGGAAAAATTAGGATTCCCATTATTAAAAGCAAAGGAGGCGGCAAGTAATGAGTAAAGATTTTTTACTGGAGATCGGCTTAGAAGAAATGCCCGCAAAATACGTCACTTCCTCCGTCCGTCAATTAAAAGAACGCGTAGCCGATTGGCTATTGGAAAATAAAATCAGTTATGAGAACATCGAAACATATGCAACGCCAAGACGCCTTGCGCTGATCGTAAAAGCAATGGCTGACAAGCAAGAAGACCGCATAGAAGAAGCAAAAGGTCCTGCAAAGAAAATCGCTTTAGACGAAAATGGTGACTGGTCAAAAGCAGCGCTGGGCTTTGCCAGAAGTCAGCAAGTCGATCCAAGTGAATTAGGATTTCAAGCGTTTAAAGGTGTCGATTATCTTTTTGTGAAGAAAGAAGTACCGGGACAACCAACCATCTCGCTACTCCCAGAGATCAAAGCATGCATCACGGCGATGAACTTTCCTGTCAGCATGCACTGGGGAAGCAATGAAATGCGTTTCATCCGTCCAATCAAATGGCTGATCGCACTTTTCGATAAAGACGTCATTCCTTTTGAGATCGCCGGCGTTTCTACTGGCAAGGTAACTCGCGGCCATCGTTTCCTTGGAAAAGAAGCAGAGATCAATGAGCCAAGCGAGTACACAGCACGATTACTGGAACAGTTTGTCGTAGCAAACAGTGAGGAACGCAAAGCTGCGATCCGTGAACAGCTGCATGAAATCGAACTTGTGGAGAACTGGAAAATCGAAATCGACGAAACGCTACTTGAAGAAGTCAATAATTTAGTTGAATATCCAACTGTTTTGACAGGCGATTTTGAAGAAAAATACCTGACACTTCCAGAAGAGATCCTGATTACAACGATGAAAGAACACCAACGCTATTTTCCGGCATTTTCACAAGACGGAACGCTACTTCCGCATTTCATTACCGTCCGCAACGGAAACGAAGAACATTTAGAAATCGTAGCGAAGGGAAATGAGAAAGTATTGCGCGCTCGTTTGTCCGATGCTGAATTCTTCTATTTAGATGACTTGAAGCAATCGATCGATGACTGCGTCGCAAAACTTCGGAATATCGTCTTCCATGAAAAACTGGGAACATTGACAGAAAAAATGAAACGCGTAGAAAAAGTTGCCAGCTTGCTTGCAGATCAATTAGCGCTTTCCGCTGAGAAAAAAGACAAGCTGATCCATCTAGCAGCTATCTATAAATTTGATCTCGTGACGCATATCGTCGACGAGTTCCCGGAATTACAAGGTTTAATGGGAGAAAAATATGCCTTACTACAAGGAGAAGAAGCAGACGTAGCAACTGCGATCCGCGAACATTATCTGCCGATCTCTGCTGAGGGAGAATTACCGCAGACAGAACTAGGTTCGATTCTCGCAATTGCAGATAAACTGGAAACATTGATCGCCTTTTTTGCAGTTGGCATCGTGCCGACCGGTTCACAAGATCCATTCAGTCTTCGCAGAAATGCGCTTGGCATCATGCGGATCATGAAAGCTAACAAATGGAATATCCGCTTATTGCCATTGATTCGGGAAGTTATTAAAATCGAACAAGCTGAATTGGATCAAAGTCTCTCCGTGGAAGAACTGCAACAGGAAATCATTCAATTCTTAAAACAGCGCTTAAAAGCAATCATGCTTGGAGAAGCGATCCGCTACGATATTATCGATGCTGTGCTAGACAGTACACAAGATAATGTACCGGAATTATTGGAACGTGCCAGCGTATTAAATAATTATTCCACCGACAGCGGGAACTTCCGGGAAACGATCGAATCCCTTTCTCGTGTTGTCAACTTAGCAAAAAAACATGAAAAAGAAGTTGTGATCGATCCCGCATTATTTGAAAACCAAGAAGAAAAGACATTGTTTGAAGCATTGGAATCCTTAAAACAAAATTTCCAATCTCTACCGGTGGCCGCTCGTTTGGAAAGCTTGATCGCCTTAAAACCAGCCATCGAGGCGTATTTTGATAAAATCTTAGTGATGAGCGGCGACGATGCTGTGCGTAATAACCGTTTGGAACTGCTTTTTGAACTTTCTAATTTCATCAAAGAATTTGCCCAAACCGACGTCATTAATGTAAAATAAAAGAAAAAAGTAGCAGGGATTTGCTTTTTAAGGCTTTCCTGCTATTTTTAAGAAGAGAAGAGGAAATCAAATGACACAGCCCGCTGTATATGTTGTTTCTGATTCTACTGGCGAAACAGCAGAATTAGTGACTCGAGCAGCATTAAGCCAGTTCGGTCAAACACCAAAATTTATCCACCGCTTCCATCATGTCGACTCTACAGAGATGCTGGATGAAATTGTGGATCTGGTTGCCGTCAATCACGGGATTATCGTGCATACCATCGTTTTGGAAGACGTCAGACAAGCCCTTAATGAAAAAGCCAAAGCGTTCGGCGTGCCAATCATTGATTTATTTGGTCCGCTTTTAGAACAACTCGAAGCAACCTACAAAATCAAACCGTTAGCAGAACCAGGAAAAGTCCGATCCATGGACGAGGCTTATTTTGCCAAAGTAGCAGCTATTGAATTCGCCGTCGAAAATGATGATGGTCGTAATCCTCGAGGGATCTTACAAGCGGATTATGTATTGATTGGGATCTCGCGCACCTCTAAAACGCCCCTTTCTCAATATTTAGCTTTGAAGGGCTTAAAGATCGCTAATGTTCCGATCGTTCCAGAAGCCACGATTCCAGAAGAGCTTTTTGAGATTGATCCGAATAAGATCATTGGCTTGAAAATCAGTAAACAGAAGCTTTCTCATATCCGTAAAGAGCGCTTGATGTCGATCGGCATGGCAGATGCAGGTCTTTATGCAAGCGATGCGCGGATTGATAAGGAATTAGCTTTTTTCAAAATATTGACCGATAAACTAGACTGTTTTGTGCTCGATGTGACCAATAAAGCCATTGAAGAAACAGCAAATGAGATTTTGACCCACATTGGCAAAATTTTTGATGAAAAATTTGAATAAAAAAAAGGGAAATTCATTTTTACGGTGAATAATATAAATATGCTGATAAAAATGAGATTATCAGACCTTATCAGAGTTTAATAATGGAAAGAAGGATAGGCTGATTGAGTAAAATTATTGTAGATGCAGATGCTTGTCCAATGAAACCGGAAATATTGCGTTTAGGAAAGCAATATCAGCTAGAAGTTACATTCGTTGCTTCCTATGCGCATTTTTCCATTCATACTAGTAGCGAGGAAAACTGGATATACGTTGATACTGGTAAAGAATCAGCAGATATGCGGATAGTTAATCTTGCTCAAAAAGGCGACTACTGCTTTACGCAAGACATCGGTTTGGCAAGTATCTTGTTGGCAAAAGGAGTTTTTGTCTTCTCTAATCGTGGAGAAGCATATTCCGAAGAAGAAATGCCTATGATGCTCGACATCCGCTACCAACGGGCTAAGGAAAGACGGCAAGGGAAATATGCCAAAGGTCCGAAAGCAATCGAAGAACAAGACCGCACGCTTTTTTTTGAACAGCTGGTCAGCTGGTTTGATCAGAAGGAAGGGAAGCGATAACAAAATGGCTAGAAGAATTCCAGAAGAAGTAATCGATAGAGTCAGAAGCGAAGCCGACATTGTTGACATTATCAGTAATTATGTACAACTAAAAAAAGCGGGACGCAATTATTCTGGTCTATGTCCTTTTCATGGCGAAAAGACGCCCTCGTTTTCTGTTTCACCGGAAAAGCAGATCTTCCACTGCTTTGGCTGCGGGAAAGGTGGGAATGTCTTTTCATTTTTAATGGAGCACGATGGTTTGTCCTTTGTAGAAGCTGTTAAGAAAACCGCTGAACTCAGCCATGTCGATGTAGGTATCGAATGGGATGACGAACCGGCCGAACAGAAAACCGAGCAGTCGAACGATCAATTTAAAATGATCGACATGCATCAGCTTTCCGCCAAGTTTTATCATTATATCTTGCTCGAAACAGAAGAAGGCAGCGAGGCACTTTCTTATCTTAAAGAACGGGGCTTGTCCGAACAGTCGATCATCTCTTTTCAAATCGGCTTTGCACCGAACCATTCCTCGACGATCACTTCATTTTTAGCCAAAAGAGGGATGAATCTTGATCTGGCTGAGATCGCAGGGCTGCTTGTCCGCCGTGAAAATGGTGATCTAGTAGACCGGTTCCGCAACCGCATTATGTTTCCGATCAAGAACGATCGAGATCAGGCGATCGGTTTTTCCGGTCGGCTGTTTAACCAAGATAACGGTCCGAAATATCTAAACACCCCGGAAACACCGATCTTCAACAAGCGTAATGTCTTGTACCACTTATCGGATGCTAGGCAAGAAATCCGGAGGCGTAAGGAGATTGTCTTGTTGGAAGGCTTCATGGATGTGATCGCTGCTTCATCTGCCGGAGTTGGCAATGGGGTAGCCACAATGGGGACGAGCTTAACGACAGAACATATCGGCTTGATCCGGAAAATCACCAATCAGATCGTCATTTGCTATGATGGTGACTCTGCAGGGATCGAAGCCACGCAAAAAGCCGGGCGGATGTTAGAGGCAGATCCGCATTTCGGTTTAGCCGTTCTACAGCTTCCACAAGGGAAAGATCCAGACGAATTTATTCAGACTTACGGTCCAGAAAAATTTGAAGATATTTACGCGCACAATCGCAGTTCCTGGACCGCTTTTCTACTATCTTATCTCAAACGAGGCAAAAATCTCAGTAATCCGCAAGAACAAGCAAATTATCTGGAAGAAGCGATTATGGAGATTGCGAAAATCGACCAGGCGATCGAGCGCGAGATCTATCTTAAACAGCTGGCGACAGAATTCGATCTGTCTTTAGAAACGCTGAGACAACAATTAGCCGATTCGCTACGAAGAAAGCCGGTAGCAAATCAGCATGCAGATATGCCATACAGTGAACCAATCATATTTGAAGAACCAAAACGTAATAAAGGCGCTTTGGTGATTTCGGAAGAGCAATTACTAAAAGCAATGCTCGACAGTCGCGAGAACTTTATGCAGATCCGTCAGTTAATGGAGGGCACCGATTTTTATCATGACGACTATCAGGCGATCTATACGTACTTGATCGGTTTTTATGCAGAGGGAAACACGCCGGACACTAACCGTTTCATGGATTATCTTCCTGAGCAAGAGCAAGCATTCAAGAACTTAGTCGCGACGATCGAGATGCTGGAAGCTCCGGAAGAACAAACCACTGCCGCATTTCGTGATTATATCGCCAGCATCAAAAAGCACGTATGGACGAAAAAGCGCAGTGAACTCCAGAAGAAAATGCAGCGATTGGAAAGTGAAAATGATGCCAAGGCATTGATAGAAACGCTTCAAGAGATCAATCGGATCGACAAACTGCTGACAGCGAGACAATTTGATGAAACGTTTTAAAACCGTTAAAAAAGGTATGTAACAAGTAGAACATGCAAAGCGGTATTTTTGGAAGGAGGAAACAAACAATTATGGCTAAGAAAACAGTAGAAACAAACGAAACTACCGTTGAACTAAGTATCGACCAAGTAAAAGAATTATTGATAGAGACAGGGAAAAAATCGGGGACGCTGACCTATGATAAAGTCGCAGCGCAATTGGCTCCTTTCACATTAGATTCTGATCAAATGGACGAGTTTTTAGTACACTTGACACAAAATGGTATCGAAGTGACTGATGACGTGGACGAAGATGAAGATCCAGATGAAAAAGAATTGATCAAAGAGGAAACAGAGGAATTAGATTTAACGGACATGAGCGTACCGCCAGGTGTCAAAATAAACGACCCAGTGCGTATGTATCTAAAAGAGATCGGTCGGGTCAACTTGCTGACAGCCGACGAAGAAGTCGCTTTGGCAAAACGGATCGAAACAGGCGATATCGAAGCAAAAGGCAGATTAGCAGAAGCTAACTTGCGTCTCGTAGTCAGTATCGCGAAACGTTACGTCGGTCGTGGGATGCTTTTCCTCGACTTGATCCAAGAAGGTAACATGGGGCTGATGAAAGCCGTGGAAAAATTCGACTTTAACAAAGGCTTCAAATTCAGTACCTATGCAACATGGTGGATCCGTCAAGCAATCACCCGCGCGATCGCTGACCAAGCACGTACGATCCGTATCCCTGTGCATATGGTCGAAACGATCAACAAATTGATTCGTGTTCAGCGTTCACTCCTTCAAGACCTTGGCCGCGATCCTTCTCCAGAAGAAATCGGTGAAGAGATGGACCTGCCGACTGAAAAAGTCCGCGAGATCTTGAAAATCGCTCAAGAACCAGTTTCTTTGGAAACACCGATCGGTGAAGAAGACGATTCTCACTTAGGCGATTTCATTGAAGACCAAGAAGCAACATCGCCATCTGACCATGCAGCTTATGAATTACTGAAAGAACAGTTGGAAGATGTGCTTGATACGCTTACTGACCGAGAAGAAAATGTTTTACGTCTCCGCTTCGGATTAGATGACGGCCGGACGAGAACATTAGAAGAAGTAGGACGCGTTTTCGGCGTTACTCGGGAACGTATTCGTCAGATCGAAGCAAAAGCGCTGCGCAAATTGCGTCACCCAAGCCGTAGCAAACAATTAAAAGATTTCTTAGAATGAAAATAGATGGTGCGGCAAAGCAAACAGGATTTATGGTTTGTTTTGCCAGCATCCTTTTTTTGAAAAGAGGGACTACCTATGAATGAAGTGCAATTATCCAAACGCTTAGAAAAAGTAGTAACATACATATCTCCAGGGAGCCGGATCGCCGACATTGGCAGTGATCATGCTTATTTGCCTTGCTATGCGGTCAATAACGGTCTCGCAAGCTATGCGATCGCTGGCGAAGTGGTAAAGGGACCTTATGAGTCAGCCCGCCAGCAAGTTGCTAAAACGGCTTTAACCGCTAAAATCGATGTTCGCTTCGGCGATGGATTAGCTGTGATCGACCACACGGACAAAATCGACACGATCGTGATCGCCGGAATGGGTGGTGCATTGATTCGTTCCATTTTGGAAACCGGAGCATCCAAACTGCTGACGGCAAAAGAACTTGTCTTGCAACCAAACGTTGCCGCTTTGCAGATTCGTGACTGGGCAGAAAAGAATCATTGGGAAGTCGTTTCAGAAGCGATTTTAAGGGAAGATAATAAAATATATGAAGTGCTGCATTTAAAACGTGCGGCGGAGCAAGTGAGTTATAACGAAAGCGAAAAATTATTCGGGCCATGTCTCTTGCAGGAAAAGAATACTGTTTTTCGGGAAAAATGGTTGCATGAAAAAGAAAACTGGCAAAAAATCGGGACAGCGATCAGAAAGAGCGCCGTTCTCTCGGAAGCTAATAAAAAACGCCTAAAAGAGCTGGAAAACAACATTCAATTAGCAGAGGAAGTGTTAAAATGAAAGTAGCAAACGGCTTTGAATATGCAGCGATCTTGGATAAGATCGCGCCCAAGTACTTAGCAATGGAAGGCGATGTGATCGGCCTTCAAGTCGGGGATCTAAGCAAGAAGGTTCGGAAAATCATGTTTACATTAGATGTATTGGAACCGGTGGTCGAAGAAGCCATCGAAAAAAACGTCGATATGATCATTTCGCATCACGCTTTTTTCTATCGTCCTCTTAAAAAAATCGATACTAGCACCGGGCAAGGCAGAATGATCCGCAAATTGATCAAACACGATATTATCGTTTATAATGCTCATACGAATCTGGATATCGCTCCAGATGGTGTCAATGACTATCTGGCAGATGCATTAGGCCTTACCGATACTGAAACGATCGTTTCCACCTACCAAGAGCCATTCGTTAAAATCGCTGTTTATGTTCCTCAAGATGCAGAAGAAAAAGTACGGACAGCCCTTTATAATAATGGCGCAGGAGAAGTTGGGAATGATTATAAAGACACCAGCTTCAGCTATGAAGGCAAAGGGCGTTTCACACCGACTGGCGATGCTGATCCAGCAATCGGCGAAGTAAACGAACCGACGATCGTCAATGAGATCAAGATCGAAACGATCGTCCCCAAACATTTGGAAGAAACGGTCATTAAAGCTGTTCGTTCCGTTCATCCTTATGAGGAGCCGGTCATTGACTGCTTTGATCTCAGCAATCTGACTTATGAACAAGGACTTGGTCGCGTCGGCTTACTGCCGAAAAAAATCAGTATGCCGGCCTTCATCGATCATTTGAAATCAGAACTAGCGATCGAAAATGTCCGCTTTATCGGCGACATCGGTAAAGACGTCGAGAAAGTTGCGATCATTGGTGGCGACGGCAATAAATTCATCCATCAAGTGAAACGCACAGGTGCGGATGTCTATGTGACAGGCGATATCTATTATCATACCGGGCATGACTTGTTAGATCTAGGATTATCCACAGTTGACGCCGGCCATCATATCGAAAAAATCGTCAAAAGTGTTTTAAAAACAAAATACCAAGAAGAAGCAGATAATTTGAAATATGATGTAGAATTGATCGTATCCGAAGCAAATACAGATCCGTTCTTATTCCAATAAAGAGGAAAAAAGAATGCTGATTTATCTCAGCATTCTTTTTTGTTTGGAGACATCCGCATTTTTTAGGTAGTTAGAAACGTCAATAAATGCTATAATGGCATTTAGGAACAGAACGGAGTGAGAATTTAATGGCGAAATCAACAAGGTTCGACCAATTTGGGTTTCAACCTTTTATTAACAAAGCAATTAACAAAATCGGCTTTTATGAGCCAACAGAAGTCCAGCAAAAATTGATCCCTGGTATCATGCGTGGTGAAAGTATCATTGGACAGTCACAAACAGGGACAGGGAAAACACATACTTTCCTATTACCGCTTATCAATAAAATCGATCCAGAAAAACACGAGATCCAAATCGTGATCACTGCACCAAGCAGAGAATTAGCGACGCAGATCTATAATGAAGCACGTAAGATCACAGAAGAAAGCGAGCAACCAATCTCAACGCGCCTATTGATCGGTGGAACAGATAAACAGCGCATGTTGGATAAACTTAAAACGCAACCCCACATCATTATCGGTACACCTGGACGTATCAATGACATGATTCGGGAAAAAGCGCTTGCTGTTTATACTGCAAAAGCATTGGTGATCGACGAAGCCGACATGGCACTAGACATGGGCTTTTTAAACGATGTCGATGCAATTGCTGGTAAAATGCCGCCAAACTTGCAAATGCTTGTCTTTTCCGCAACAATTCCGGAAAAACTGAAACCTTTCCTCAAAAAATACATGGAAAATCCGCGTTATGAACACATTCAGCCGAAAGTAGTATCTTCTACAGCTGTTACGCATACGCTACTTGCTTCCAAAAGCCGTGACAAGATCGACCTACTAAAGGAAGCCTTGACGATTTTTCAACCATTTCTCGGTATCGTCTTCACAAATACAAAACAAACAGCGGACGAAGTAGCCGCAGGACTTACGGAACGGGGCTTGAAAGTAGCAAAGATCCATGGTGATGTATCACCGCGTGAACGCAAACGGACGATGAAGCAAGTTGAAAACATGGATTATCAATACATCGTAGCGACCGATTTAGCAGCGCGGGGGATCGATATCCAAGGAATCAGTCATGTTATCAACTTTGAACTTCCGGATGATCTGGATTTCTATATCCATCGTACTGGACGTACAGGTCGGGCCGGTCATTCTGGTATTGCGCTTACAATCTATGACCCAGCTGATGAAGATAAATTGGCTCAGCTTGAGAAGAAAGGCATCACGTTCCAGCACATGACCATCAAAAAAGGTGCTTTTGTAGAAGTAGAAGACCGCAATCGACGCGATAAACGGGAAGCAAAACGCGAAACAGCGGACCCCCGTGAAATTGGAATGCGCAAAAAGGCAAAACAAAAAAGAAAACCTAACTATAAAAAGAAAATCAACTATAAAATGGCGGAAATCAAACGAAGAGAACGCCGCAAGAAACGATAAGGGGGAATCGGAATGCTACGAATCGGTAGCCATGTTTCCATGAGCGGAAAAGAAATGCTGCTTGGTTCCAGTAAAGAAGCAGCTAGTTATGGAGCAAACACCTTCATGATCTACACAGGTGCACCTCAAAACACACGCCGCAAAGCGATCGAAGACTTAAACATCGAAGCAGGAATGGCACATATGAAAGCAAACGGCATAGCTGAGATCGTTGTGCACGCGCCTTATATCATCAATATCGGTAATAGTATCAAACCAGAGACCTATGAATTGGGTGTCGATTTTCTGCGTTCGGAAATATCCCGTACAGAGGCACTCGGAGCAAAACAGATCGTACTTCATCCTGGGGCTCATGTCGGCGCTGGAACAGAAGCCGGGATCAAGCAGATCATCAAAGGGTTGAACGAAGTCTTAGAGGCGGACCAGTCTGTTCAGATCGCCCTAGAAACAATGGCAGGAAAAGGGACAGAAATCGGAAGAAACTTTGAAGAATTGGCAGCTATTATCGATGGCGTGACGCACAATGATAAACTGTCGATCACATTCGATACTTGTCACACGCACGATGCCGGTTATGACATCGTCGGTGATTTCGATGGTGTTCTTAATCAATTTGATAAGATCATCGGGTTAGACCGCTTGAAAGTGCTGCATCTCAATGACAGTAAAAATATTCGTGGAGCAGGGAAAGACCGCCATGCGAATATTGGTTTTGGAGAAATCGGTTTTGATGCATTAAACTATATCATCCACCATCCAGAACTTGCAGATATCCCGAAAATCTTGGAAACGCCCTATGTCGGTGAAGACAAGAAAAATAAAAAGCCTCCTTACAAATTCGAGATCGCGATGCTGCGTGATCAGCAATGGGATCCTGATTTGTTAGAGAAAATTATAAACCAGTGATAAAGGAGTATGTAAAATGAGTAAAAAACTTGTATTTGGACACAAAAATCCGGACACTGATACGATTTGTTCGGCAATCAGCTATGCAGAGCTTCGAACTGCATTAGGCGACGATATCGAGGCAGTTCGTCTAGGCGAATTAAACAGCGAAACCGCTTTTGTCTTAGATTATTTCCAAGTAAAAGCACCTCGTTTGGTTACAACCGTTGCAGGCGAAGTAGCAGAAGTAGCTTTAGTAGATCACAATGAAAGTCAGCAAAGTGTCGATGATTTGAAAGAGGTCACGATCACAGCAGTGGTTGATCATCATCGCATCGCTAACTTTGAAACAAGCGACCCGCTATATTACCGCGCTGAGCCAGTTGGCTGTACAGCAACGATCCTTTTGAAAATGTTCCATGAAAATAAATTAGAACCCACAAAAACTACAGCTGGATTGATGGTATCGGCAATTATTTCCGATACACTGCTTTTCCAATCCCCAACTTCTACGGAAGAAGACAAAGCTGCAGCAGAATATTTGGCGAAAATAGCAGATTTCGACCTTGATACATATGGACTTGATATGTTGAAAGCAGGTGCAGATGTTAGTTCGAAAACGGTAGCTGAACTATTACTGGATGCCAAAGAATTCAACATCAATAATCAAAAAATCGAGATCGCTCAAATCAATGTCGTTGATGTACAAGATGTATTGGCACGTCAAGAAGAAGTGGAAGCCGTTATCAATAAGGCGATCGAAGCGAAAGGTCTAGCTCTTTACCTATTCGTGATCACAGATATTTTGAAAAACGACTCCGTAGGTCTTGCGCTTGGAACAGAAACAGCCAAAGTGGAACAAGCTTATAATGTCAAACTTGAAAATCACCTTGCACCGCTTAAAGATGTCGTTTCTCGTAAAAAACAAGTGGTTCCTGTTTTGACAAAAATTTTCGAAGCATAGAAAGAAGGATTCCGATGAGTAAACAGGCGTTATTGGTTATCGATATGCAGGTAGGCGTTTGCTGTGGGGACGAAGTGCTTTATCAGTTAGATGAATTAATAGCGGGTATCAACAAGCGGATCCATCATTTTCGCAAAAACGATGCCCCAATTATTTTCGTTCAACACGAAGACGAAGAATTAGTCGCCGGCGAACCGGCATGGGAATTGCTACCGGAACTACTGGCAAGACCAGATGATTTCTATATTCGTAAGACACATCCGAATGCGTTTTATCAGACGGAGCTGCAAAACTTGTTGGATAGCCTCCAAATCGATGAACTGGAAATATGCGGTGCTCAGACCGAATACTGCGTGGACAGCACCGTCAAGTTCGCACACGGCCTCGGCTATCGCTTATATATGAAGCCAGGCTTTTCCTCGACCATAACGAATACACAGATGGATGCTCAAACCACGATCGCTTTTTATGAAGCTATCTGGAATAACCGCTTCTTACAATTTATTTAAAAAAAGCCATTTTTCCTGCTAATGCGGCAAGAAAAATGGCTTTTTTATTTATAGCAAGCTAGTAACGCTTACGAAGGAAAAGCGAGCAACCAATCAGCAATGCACCAATCATACTGAAAATCGCGATTCCGGTATGCGACCCATATAACTTAATACCGATTCCGATGTAAGCCCAGACAAACACCAGTGGATAACATACATCTTGCTGACGTAAGCGGAAAACAATTGCGATGATAATGCCGACTAGTAACGCGAGCACCGTCCAAATCCCTTGAATACCAGTGATGATATGGCTATTTACAAATACATAACTGATATTCGTTAAAAAGGCAACGGTGATCCAGCCGAAATAAATGGAGATCGGAAGCAGGAAAGGGCGCGGTAACAGGGATCGTTGAAGCGCCTTGTAAAGCAAGAAAAGTGCGGAAAATAATAGCAACATCACCAAAAGAGAAAACCAGAACCATTCAAAATGCCAAACGATCAGCCAAAGCATATTGAGTAGATTGCTGGCAATAAAGTTCGCTGTCACTGGCAGTTGGATGTCGCGATAACGAAAAGACACCGCGATCAGCCAGATAAACAGCAAGAGATAAATAAGCCCCCAAATACTGAAAATAAAATTTGCTGGTGTGAACCAAACATCGATTTGATTGCTGACTTCCCCCGTCGTCACACCGTTGAGCGGCAGTGTCTCTGCAAAAAAGTTCACAGCCACCGTAAGGAAAAAGGTTAAATACATCCATATTAAGCGCATAAAATACTCCTTTATATCATAAAATTGAGATAATCCATAATCATTACGATTTACAAGTATGGAAAAGTTGTATATACTGAAACTATAGTTTATTTAAGAGATTAAGAGGTGAGTAAAGTTGACTCTTACAGTAACAGAAGCCATTGATAAAATGAAAGACCAAGGCTATAAACAAACTGAGAAAAGATGTTTTATCCTTGATTTATTTGCTAAAAAAAATAGTTATTTAACTGCT
Organism: Listeria grayi; assembly: GCF_900638015.1. Lineage (NCBI taxonomy): Bacteria > Bacillati > Bacillota > Bacilli > Caryophanales > Listeriaceae > Listeria > Listeria grayi. The sequence continues at coordinate 1,402,090 of NZ_LR134483.1, read as the reverse complement.
AAAGATGTCTTGGACAATATGAAAGACAGTTTCCCCGGGATCAGTTTTGATACGATCTACCGGAATCTTTCACTCTTTGTTGACCTGGAAATATTTGAAGAAACCGAACTGTCGGGCGAAAAAAACTTCCGTCTAGCGTGTTCGCATATGCATCATCACCATCATTTTATCTGCATGGAGTGCGGTAAAACCAAAGAAATCATGCTTTGTCCAATGGACTTCCTGCAAGAAAGCTTACCCGGCTATCAAATCAATGGTCATAAATTTGAAGTTTATGGTCTTTGCCCAAATTGTGCCGCAAAACAAGCTTCCTGATACCGGTAAAAAAAGAAATCGTTCCTAGCGAAAAGTTAGGGGCGATTTTTTTGAGCCTTGCAAGATATTTCCAATTATAGCGCTATTGAAATGTTTTTACCACCGAAAACCCTATAAAAATCCCTTCTACATGGATGCAGAAGGGAGAAAACGCCTTATTCTTTTTCGCTTGAAACAGTGATGGTCCGAATCGCTAGGTAAACAAAAATCAGTGAAACAACCAGATTGATCTCCATATTGAATGGGACCGTAACTTGAATGATCTCCATGACCATCGTAAATATCGTCGCCAATGTAATACTATACGTCCCGATATTCCAAGTCTGCTTGAAGGTAATATCATTTCGTCCAGCACCAGCTAATAAAAATCCTAGGACAGCAAACAACAATACTTCCATCGCAGTAGAAAAGAGAATAATGATAAAAACAAACAATAGGATAAATGGCACTAAGATCGTTGCCAATTTTTCAACAGATTGATAAGCGTGGATCAAACTAGCTTTATCAGTGATGCCGACCGTTTCATAAGCGACTTTTTGTGAATTCCCGGCTGCACTGATATAAATCCCGTCCGTTAGAAAGGCGATCGCACTATCATAAGAACCAATGCGCGCATCTACATAATTCGGGGTGATTTTATCCGTCGCATCAAAGTAAATATGCAGGTTTCCTTGATCAATAGAGATCGGTTCTTTTTGCTCCTTCGAATCCGTCACTTTCAATTTCCCGGCATCTACTTGGAACTCAGGTATTTGCTGACTGATCGTTTCTTCCCCGACATGGAGCGCGTCTTTCGTGGTGCTGTAAGTATAGTAAGCAGTCGGCAGAAAAGCTACAAAAGCTAAAAGGATCAAATAAATAATACTTTTAGCTAATTTATCTGAGCGAAAGGTCGCGATCGTTTCCGGCGCATACAAACTTTTCCAAAAACGTTTAAAAATATTCATCTGTAATTTCAACACCTCTTCAATCATTGGTTTAGCTTTTAATAAAGCGGGAAAACAAAAGAATGCGAGACATAATCTCGTTTCATTGTTTTTCACAAATCTGGTGCGCAAAAATTTACGCAATACTGGTATAATGATAGCTTGATTTGCCGATAAAAGCAAACAGTTCTGTTTTGAGCAGAAAAATTGCCCCACATGTGAAAGCGTGATAGGCTAAAAGAAGTAAAAGAAAACGCATTACCAAAAAGCGATGTAGGTAGATTGCCTCTCATGGCGGTTCATTTGAACCATTTAGTATTGCTTTCTTTTTGCGCAATTTCATTCATTTTAAGGAGGAGATTCATAATGGCATACGAATTACCAAAATTACCATATGCATACGATGCATTAGAACCGAATTTCGATAAGGAGACTATGGAAATTCACCATACCAAACACCACAATACTTATGTAACCAAGCTAAATGACGCTTTAAAAGGTCATGATGACTTAGCAAGCAAATCTGTAGATGAACTTGTTGCAGATCTAAATAGTGTTCCGGAAGATATCCGTACAGCAGTACGCAACAATGGTGGCGGTCATTCTAACCACACATTCTTCTGGCAAATCTTAAGCCCAAATGGCGGCGGTGAACCGACTGGCGCTATTAAAGATGCGATCGAAAGTACTTTCGGTAGCTTCGACGCTTTCAAAGAAAAATTTGCTGAAGCAGCTACTGGCCGTTTCGGTTCAGGTTGGGCATGGCTTGTCGTGAATAACGGCAACTTGGAAATCACTTCCACAGCCAACCAAGACTCTCCATTAACAGATGGTAAAACACCTGTTTTAGGATTAGACGTTTGGGAACACGCTTACTACCTTAAATTCCAAAACCGTCGTCCAGAATACATCACTACTTTTTGGAACGTTGTCAATTGGGATGAAGTAAACAAACGTTTTGAAGCTGCTAAATAAGTATTCAAATAATGAATTATTAAAGCGCCCACTTTTAAAAAGTGGGCGCTTTTTCTTAAGAAAAAATTAACTTTCTAACGCTGGAAAAAACCCCCATTATCCGCTACAATGATAATAAGAGTGAAAAAGAGAGGAACGAGACGCGTGAAACTTAATTTTAGAAAAAAGAAAAAAGATGTAGATAAGAAGAAACGTGCCATTATTCCATTGCGGCTCAATATATTGTTTTTCGTTATTTTTGTGTTGTTTTCCGTATTGATCTTGCGCTTAGGTATCGTACAGATCGTTCAAGGGGATACCTATAAACGACAATTGGAAGAAACTGATAATGTATCGATCTCCAAAAATGTCCCACGCGGGGTCATTTATGACCGTAATTATAATTTGCTCGTGGGAAACTCGGCAGTTAAATCGATCACATATACCAAAAGTGCCCAGACAAAATCCACGGAAATGTTTAAAGTTGCCAATAAATTAAACAAATTGATTCGTGTGAAAAAAGAAAAAGTTCCGAAACGCGATTTGATCGATTACTGGATCTTAAAGCATCCAACGGAATCATTAAATCGATTAACAGTAAAAGAAAAACAAGCAACAGACGGTAAAAAAACCTATGAATACCAAGTTGCGCATGTAACCGATGCTGACTTAAAAGGGCTAAGCCAAGACGATTTGAAAGCAGCGACGATCTTCAAACGAATGAATACCGGCTATGCGATGTCGGAAGCTATCATCAAAAATAGTGATGTAACGGATGAAGAAGTAGCACGCGTCAGTGAAAACCTTACGGACTTGCCAGGTGTCGATACAACTACCGATTGGAATCGCTACTATACCTATAAGAATACACTACGTTCTATCCTCGGTTCGGTTTCCTCCGAAAAAGAAGGACTGCCGAAAGACAAAGTCGATTATTATTTGGCGCAAGGCTATAGTCGCAATGATCGTGTTGGGAAAAGTTACCTTGAAGCACAATATCAAAGTATTTTAGCTGGTCAAAAATCAAAATCCGACAGCGTTCTGGACAGCCAAGGAAATATCATTGAAACGGTTCAAAAATATGAAGGCTCTAAAGGAAAAGACCTAGTATTATCTGTGGATGTTGATTTTCAAAAAGCAGTAGAAGATATTTTGAAAAAGAATATCAGTAAAGGGAAACAAGCCGGCCAATCAGATTTATTCGACCGTGCCTTTGTGGTAGCAATGGACCCATACTCTGGTGAGGTTCTCGCACTTGCGGGTGAAAAGTTGAATGATAAAGGTGGATTTGATGATTACTCGTTAGGGACATTTACCACTGCCTACGCAATGGGTTCGGCTGTTAAAGGAGCAACTGTATTAAGTGGTATTATGGATAAGGCGATTACACGTAATACGGTGTTTGATGACCATCCGATTCAATTTAAAGGTACGAAGCCGAAAAGCTCTTGGTTCACAACTGGCGGAGCATTTTCTCCTCAACGTGCTTTAGAAAAATCTTCTAACTCATATATGTACCAAGTTTCCATGAAAATGGCGGGATATAATTATGTTTATGATACCCCATTTTCTGCATCGCCCTCTACCTTTAACAAAATGCGCTATTACTACAACCAATTTGGTTTAGGTGTAAAAACAGGGATTGATCTTCCTGGTGAACAAGTAGGTTTTAAAGGGGATGACAAAACGGTCGGAAAAATCCTCGATTTTGCCATCGGTCAATATGATTCGTATACGCCACTGCAAATGGCACAATATGTTTCTACAATTGCTAATAACGGCAATAGAATCGCACCACGAATGTTAAAAGAAATTCGCAACCCAAGTACAAGTGGAGACAAAGTTGGTACCTTAGCAACATCAGTAGCTCCAAAAGTGATGAATCGAATCAATGTAACGCAATCAGATATCGACACTGTTAAAGAAGGTTTCCATCTGGTAACACATGGTCCAGAGGGTACTGGTAAAGCTTACCTTGGTGATGCCAAATATGATATTGCCGGAAAAACGGGGACGGCTCAAGCATTTTATGATGGTCCTAAAAAAGAAAGTCGTGGAGCAAGTGTATGGAATACGACTTTCGTAGGTTACGCACCGGCTAATAAACCGGAAATAGCAGTTTCTGTGGTTGTTCCATGGGGGTATCGTGAGAACGGCACCGACCCTAAAGTCAATATGTCCATCTCACGCGAAGTATTCGATAAATACTTTGAACTAAAAACCAAACGCGCGAAAGCGAAAAAAGATAAATCGGTTGTCGATCAACCCATCAACAATCGGAAAGCGGCTTCCAAAGCACAATCAGAGCAAACGAAAAAAGACCGCTAAAATGCCTTTTGCAGAAAGCCTCTTGCCGCCTGAGCAGGAGGCTTTTTGTTAAATTTCTTCCAGCAAAACACTGCGAAAACCATGATATTATGGTATTATTAAAGAATGTAGGAAAACGATTTAGGTAATCGGCAAACACAAAGGAGGAATTTACCATGACAACCGGCTATCATGTCGCTGTTGTAGGAGCAACGGGAGCAGTAGGAACCCAAATGATCAAATTATTGGAAGAGGCGACATTTGAGATAAAGCAAATCTCTTTTTTGTCTTCTGCGCGCTCAGCAGGAAAAAAACTGTCGTTCCGAGGCGAAGAAGTAACAATCAAAGAAGCGACGCCTGAAAGTTTTGCAGGCGTAGATATTGCTTTATTCAGTGCTGGGGGAAGTGTTTCCAAACAATTAGCGCCTGAAGCAGTAAAACATGGAGCAATCGTTATTGATAATACAAGTGCCTACCGCATGGATGAAAATGTTCCGCTGGTAGTGCCTGAAGTAAATGAAAAAGCATTATTCGAACACCACGGAATCATTGCTAATCCAAACTGCTCCACGATTCAAATGGTAGCAGCTTTAGAACCGATTCGTGCGGCTTTTGGTCTGAAACGCGTCATTGTTTCTACCTATCAAGCGGTATCGGGTTCTGGTGTCAGTGCGATTCGAGAATTAGAAACACAATCACAAGCTATCTTGAATAAAGAAGCGTTCACGCCAGAGATCTTACCAGTCAAAGGCGATAAAGAGCATTACCAAATTGCGTTTAACGCCTTGCCACAAATCGATGTCTTCACTGAGAATGACTATACGTATGAAGAAATGAAAATGACCAATGAAACGAAAAAAATAATGGAAGATGACTCGATCGCGGTTTCTGCGACATGTGTGCGTCTTCCAGTTGTAAGCGGTCATTCTGAGAGTGTTTATATCGAAGTGGACGCGGATGACCTTACTGCTAAAGATTTACAAGATAAACTTCGAAACGCTCCTGGTGTTGTTTTGGAAGATGATCCAAGTACGCAGCTGTACCCGCAGGCAGCAAACGCTGTCGGTAAAAAGGAAGTATTTGTGGGGCGGATCAGAAAAGATTTAGACCAAGCAAATGGATTTCATTTATGGATCGTATCGGATAATCTATTAAAAGGCGCTGCATGGAATTCCATCCAAATTGCAGAAAGCCTGATTCGTTTAGCGATTATTTAAGAGGTGTAACAAATGGAACTAGTCGTACAAAAATTCGGTGGTACATCCGTTCAATCAAAAGAAACTAGAGAAATGGCATTCAATCATATTCAGAAAGCGATCCGTTCCGGCAAAAAAGTCGTCGTTGTTGTTTCCGCTATCGGACGCATCGGGGATCCTTATGCCACTGACACATTGTTAGAATTGATCGGTGCAGGTGGTACTAAGCTTACAGAACGAGAACAGGATATGTTAGTTGCGGTGGGTGAACTGATCTCGACTTCCGTTTTCACAAATATGTTAAAAGAAGCCGGCGTTAAAGCAGAAGGATTTTCGGGCGGACAAGCAGGTATCCATACAACTTCGGATTATCAGCAAGCAAAGATCACAAAGGTGGACCCGGGCCGGATATTAGCTGCATTAGAACATGTCGATGTCGCCGTTGTAGCCGGATTCCAAGGAATTGCCCCAAATGGTGACGTAACTACGCTTGGGCGTGGTGGTAGTGATACTTCAGCCGCAGCACTTGGTGTGGCACTAAAAGCACACTACGTCGACATCTTTACTGATGTCGATGGGATGATGACCGCAGATCCGCGGATCGTCGAGCATGCTCATCGGCTTAATCAAGTGAGTTATGAAGAAGTAAGCAATATGGCGAACCACGGTGCAAAAGTGATTCACCCTCGAGCTGTAGAGATCGCGATGAAGGGAAATATCCCAATGCGAATCCGATCTACATACTTAGATGGCATGGGGACATTGATAACAGGGCAAGAAGCCCTTACGGAGAAAAAAGATGTGGGCGACCGCCTTGTGACTGGTGTCGCGCATGTTCCAAACTTGACGCAATTCACAGTACCTGCTAATGGTACTGCTATCCAAAAACAAGCTTTTCAAGTACTTGCTGATGCAGCTATCAGTTTGGATTTCATCAATATCTCCACAGAAAACATTGTTTTTACAGTGCCGTTCAGCAAAAAAGAAGAAGTTATTGAATTATTAAAAACTTTAGACCTAGAAGCAAAAGCAATCGATAATTGTGCTAAGGTCGCAGTAGTGGGAGCAGGAATCACCGGTGTGGCAGGCGTTACTGCGAAAATAGTTAGTGCGCTTGCAGAGCACCAGATTCCGATTCTACAATCTGCAGACAGCCATACGACCATTTGGGTCTTAGTGAACGAAGCAGATATGATCATCGCAGTAAATGCCTTGCATGATATTTTCTGTTTAGGTTAATTTAGAGGAGGAACAACCATGGATTTTGGGAAAGTCGTGACAGCAATGGTCACACCATTTCATGCAGAGAAAGATAAAGTTTGCAAAAAAAGAATACATCATTTAGTCGAACATCTCATTAAAACCGGTTCCGATGGTCTTGTAGTCGGAGGAACTACAGGTGAATCGCCAACGCTGACACATGATGAAAAAATCAAGCTTTTTAAACAAGTCGTTGAGACGAACGCAGGTCGCGTAAAAATCATCGCAGGTACAGGATCGAATAATACGGCAGAGACGATCGCTTTCACGCAAGAAGTTGCTGAAATCGGCGGAATCGATGCTGTCTTGGTTGTTGCACCTTATTACAACAAACCAAATCAAGAAGGCTTATACGCGCATTTTAAAGCAGTAGCCGAAGCTTCTCCGCTGCCAGTAATGATTTATAATATTCCCGGCAGAAGTGTTGTGAACATCGAACCGGAAACCATTATTGCGCTTTCCAAACTACCGAATATCGTCTCTGTAAAAGAATCAAGCGGCAACTTAGATAACATTTCAAAAATCATTGCAGAAACAAGCGAGGATTTTACCCTTTATAGCGGCGATGATAGCTTGACCCTGCCGATTTATGCAGTAGGAGGAAACGGAGTCGTTTCTGTAGCGAGCCACGTAGCCGGCAATGAACTGCAAGAAATGCTCAAAGCTTTTGATAATGGCGATGTGAAACGCGCAGCTGCGCTTCACCGCCAGTTATTGCCGCTGATGAAGGAGCTTTTCAGTGTTCCGAATCCAGCGCCAACAAAATATCTGCTCAATAAGCAAGGAATCAGTGTTGGTCACGTTCGCTTGCCGCTGACCGAAGTAGATGAACAAACCGGAAAACAATTAGAAAAACTGTTAAATCAGTAGATAAGAAAGGAGGATGACATTTGACTATCAAAAAAGTAAAAGCCATCAAAATCATCCCGCTTGGTGGGGTAGACGAAAATGGTAAAAATTTATATATCGTAGAAATTGATGAAGACATCTTTATTTTAGATGCAGGCTTAAAGTTCCCAGAAGATGAATTACTAGGGATCGATGTCGTCATCCCAGATTTTAAATATTTAGAAGAGAACAAAGACCGGGTAAAAGCTATCTTTTTATCCCATGGACATGAAGATGCGATCGGCGCACTCCCATACTTACTCCAAAAAGTGAAAGCCCCCGTTTATGGAACAGAACTTACGATCGCTTTAGCAAAATCAGCAATGAAAGCATTACCGAAACTAAGATTCCGTAATTTCCATGTCGTAGATGAAGAAAGTGTCTTATCCTTCAAAAAGATCGATGTTTCCTTTTTCCGTACGACGCATACGATTCCTGATTCAGTTGGGATCGTTCTGCAAACAAGTGAAGGAGCCGTGGTCTATACAGGCGATTTCAAATTCGATCAGTCCGCTGCCGTAGGTTATCAAGCAAACTTGAGCCATATTGCTGAAGTGGGTGAAAAAGGCGTGCTTGCGCTTCTGTCTGACAGTTCAGAAGCGGAACATCCGGGCTCGACTGCGAGCGATCACTTAATCAATGAAGATATTCGTCATGCCTTTCGCTCCGCAGAAGGAAGAGTTGTTGTAGCTTGTGTTGCATCTAACTTTATTCGTCTGCAGCAAGTGCTAGACGCATCATTCGCTGTAAAAAGAAAAGTAGCGATCGTCGGAAAAGAATTAGAACAAGTCGTTTCTATCGGGAAAAAATTAAATAAATTATTGATCGATGATGAATTATTGGTATCACTGAAAACAGCTAATAAATTGCCGGATCATGAAGTAACGATCATTGAAACCGGTAATCTAGGAGAGCCAATCAAAAGCTTGCAACAAATGGCGAATGGACATCATCCGCAAGTCAACATCAAGGAAGGCGACACAGTGTACATTACTACAACATCTTCACCTGCCTTGGAAACGGTGATGTCAAAAACATTAGACATGCTTTATCGCGCCGGCGCCAAAGTACTTACAATGAACAGCAACCTGTTCATTTCCGGACATGGTAGCCAAGAAGATCTGAAATTGATGATGAATCTACTTAAGCCAACCTACTTTATTCCTGTACATGGAGAATATCGTCTCTTGATCGCTCATGCGAAACTAGCAAAAGAAGTAGGCATCCCGCAATCAAACACATTCGTTATCAGTAAAGGTGATGTTGTCGAATATAAAAACAATAAGATGTCTGTCGGTAATCGTGTGTATGCTGGAAATACGCTGATTGACGGACTAGGTGTGGGAGATGTGGGCAACATCGTCTTGCGTGACCGGAAATTGTTATCCGAAGATGGGATCTTCATCGTGGTGGTAACATTGAACCGTCGCAGCAAAACGATCGTTTCTGGGCCAGAGATCATTTCCCGAGGCTTTGTTTATGTAAGAGAGTCCGAAGATCTGATCGAACAGTCTTCCAAAGTGATCACCACGATCGTTGAGAAAAATTTGGCGGATCCTGAATTTGAATGGGCAAAACTGAAGCAAGATATTCGTGATAAGCTTAACCGTTATTTATTTGAACAAACAAAACGCCGTCCAATGATCTTACCGATCATCATGGAAATTTAGTCCAATCAAAACAACTCTCGCTATAGCCGAGAGTTGTTTTTTTTACTGCCTTTATGATATATTGAAGTACGAATAAAGACAAGGAGCTATCAACTATATGGAAATTTGGATCGTTATCGGGATATTTGCTTTTCTCGTATTTATCGCCGGTTTAGTCATGTTGTTCTTGCCGATCACGAAAAAAATCGGTGCTATTATACTTATTGTTGGGATGCTTGCTATTGTGAGCTCCATTATTGGTGTCGTTTTGAGCCTTAAACACTATCAGGATGTTCAAAATCAAGTGTTTGAATATGGCAGCAAAACGACAGATTCTGCAGAAAATACAGAAACAAAGCAAACACATAAAAATTACTCCGTAAACTGGAAAAATACAGACGACGCCATCAATAAAGAAATCAAAAAAATCACAATCACTAAAGGAAAAACATTTTCCACATTGGAAAATAAAGACATGCCGGGGAGTGTTACGGTTTATCTCACGATCACTAACAAAACAGGGGAGACCATCGACACTTATCCAACACAAGGCGAGCTGACTACTGACGCAGAAACTGTTAACGGCGCAGATGCCTTGCTATCAGATTTTGATAAAACCAAGCTAAAACCAAACGAGAAAACTACTGGAAAATTAGTTTTTCCGATTGCTAAGCTGAAACAGGTTGGGGACGTGTCGCATATCCAGTTAAACTGGCTGAATTATATCGGTAAAGCAACTGATCCGAAGCGAACGGAAACAGAAGAAATCAAGCTGCCTGCTAAATAATGACATAGAAAAAGCACTGCTTTAACGGCAGTGCTTTTTCTTATACATGCAAAGCTTCTTCTAAATACCCATCGTACGTGATTTCCTTATTGTAAAACTCGTCTTTGGAAATATTTAACACACGTGTTGCCAATGATTGTAGTAATTGGTGGTCATGCGAAGCAAACAGGATTGCACCTTTAAAGCTTGCCAAGCCATTATTTAAAGAAGTGATCGATTCCAGATCCAAGTGGTTGGTAGGTTCATCCAAGATAAGCACATTAGAATGCGATAACATCATTTTAGACAACATACATCTCACTTTTTCGCCCCCAGATAACACGCGGACTTTTTTCAACACTTCATCGCCGCTAAACAACATGCGCCCTAAGAAGCCGCGCAAGAACGCTTCGCTGTCATCTTCAGGAGAGAACTGACGAAGCCAATCTACTAAGTTCATATCATTTTCTTCAAAGAACTCCGAGTTGTCTTTCGGGAAGTAAGTTTGTGAGGTTGTAACACCCCATTTGTAGCTTCCTTCGTCTGGTTCTAATTCACCAGCAAGAATTTGAAACAACGTCGTTTTGGCAAGCTCATCATCGCCGACCAAAGCCACTTTGTCATTTCGATTGATAGTAAAGCTTAGATTATCTAATACTTTTACGCCATCAACCGTTTTAGAAAGATTCTCTACCGTCAGTAAGTCGTTACCAATATCTCTTTCCGGTGAAAATTGAATGAATGGATAGCGTCTGCTGGAAGGTTGGATATCTTCCAGTGTGATTTTATCCAGCATTTTTTTCCGGCTGGTCGCTTGCTTCGATTTGGAAGCATTCGCACTGAAACGAGCGATAAAATCTTGGAGCTCTTTGATTTTTTCTTCTTTCTTTTTGTTGCGGTCGCCCATCATTTGTTGTGCTAATTGACTGGATTCATACCAGAAGTCATAGTTACCGACGTACAGCTGGATCTTGCTGAAATCAAGATCCGCAATATGTGTACATACTTTGTTTAAAAAGTGACGGTCATGTGAAACAACGATGATCGTATTTTCAAAATTGATTAGGAATTCTTCCAACCAGTGAATGGCACGGATGTCTAAGTGGTTGGTAGGTTCATCGAGTAATAGCACATCTGGTTTACCAAACAGCGCTTGTGCAAGCAATACTTTCACTTTTTCAGAACCAGTAAGTTCTTTCATCAGTTTATCGTGAAGACTGGAATCGATTCCCAGTCCGCTTAGTAAAACAGCAGCTTCTGATTCTGCTTCCCAGCCGTTCAGTTCCGCAAATTCACCTTCTAATTCAGCGGCGCGGATACCATCTTCATCGCTAAAGTCTGCTTTCATATAGATCGCATTTTTTTCTTCCATGATTTTATAAAGCACATCATGACCCATGATGACCGTATTCAAAACAAGTTCTTCATCATATTGGAAGTGATCTTGCTTCAAAACGGCCAACCGTTCACCAGATGGCAAGTGAACATTTCCAGCTTGAGATTCGATCTCACCAGATAAGATTTTCAAGAAAGTGGATTTACCAGCACCATTAGCACCAATCAATCCGTAGCAGTTTCCAGGTGTAAACTTAATGGAAACATCTTCAAATAATTTTTTATCGCCGTAGCGTAATCCTACGTTATTTACAGTTAACATGTTTTTCCTCCCATACAAAGTGCACAATTAGTTCTATTTTAACATGAGTTAGAGCACAAAGAAACCCAGTAAATGATAGAAAGGTCATTTATCGGTTGTCTATAAAACTTGTTTTCCGGTATAATTGCTGTTAGATAATGGAAGGATGGCGAAAAGATGAAGCACACCATAGCATTGTTAGCAGATGTGCATAGTAATAGTACAGCACTTGAAGCTGTTAACGTTAAAAGGAGATTTTGAGATGGAAAAAGATATTCTTTTACTGCAAAAAACAAATAAATGCCTCGCCTTACCAGGTACAGAAGAAGTCTTCCCATTCGGCGCGGAAACGCATGTCTTGCGGCTTGCCGAAAAGATGTTTGCGCTGATTCATCGTATGCCGACGGGGGAACTATACATGTCCTTAAAATGTGATCCTGCCAAAGCAGAGATACTAATGCAAGAATATCGCTCGATCATGCCGGGTTACCATCTCAATAAGCAGCATTGGATCACGATCGTCTACCATGATGACGCCGCGACCGAAGTGGAGGCTGAACTCGAACAGAAATTGATCGAAGCCAGTTATCGCCTAGTATTTTATAAGTTGACGAAGAAAAAACAACAAGCATTCCGCCTAAAATACGGGGGAGAGCTTTTTGATAAAAGCGAGTAAGATACTTTACAAATGAAGAGATACTGGTATAATGATACGAGTAAGACAATTACATAAACGTTACCACAGGGGGAGCTTTATAAGCTGAGACTGAACACTTGATGTTCTAACCCTTTGAACCTGTTCGTTAGTACGAGCGTAGGGATTGTGGCAAGTAGCATTTCGATATCGAACTGCTTTCTTCTGGGGTGCGTTTAGCAAAAAGAAGAAGGGAGTTTATTTTTTATGGTCAATAAAAGATTGTTAGTGCTGCTGGAATGTGCTATTTTTGCAGCGATCGGACTTATTTTAAGTCTAGTACCGACCGACATCGGTTCGAGTTTTTCGATTTCACTGGGAATGATCCCGATTTATGTGATCGCGATTCGCCGCGGCTTCTGGGCGGCTGGTTTCACGGGGCTATTATGGGGATTACTGCATTTTGTAGTTGGGAAAGCGTATATCCTGACTCCATGGCAAGCTGTCATTGAATATGTCATTGCATTTGTATTTGTAGCATTTGCTGGTATCAATTCGAGTAAAATTCGCTATCTCATCGTTGCAAAATCCTACAAAAAAGCAATCAGCCTAGCATGGGTATCGATGTTTGTTGGTGGCTTTGCAAAATACTTTTGGCATTATGTAGCTGGCGTTATTTTCTGGGGAGCCTATGCCTTTAAAGGTTGGAGCGCGCAATTATTCTCCATTGTTATGAACGGAGCGAGCTTTTTAGCCACTCTGATCGTGGCCGGAATCGTTGTTAGTTATCTCATAAAATTAGCACCAAACTTATTTTTTTCAAAAAAATAGTACTTTTTTATAAAAACGGCAAACCCTTTGATAGAGAAGCGGTCAGTCAGTTCAAAAAGGAAAGCTTATTGTAAAATAAAAACACAATAAGCTTTCCTTTTTGTTTAGAAATGGGGAAAGTAGGGCATGTTAAGGGAGAGTAGTTTAGTTTTATATAGAAAATGACCTTGGGAGGTGTAGGGCGTGTTAAAATTTGAACACGTATCAAAAACATACAAAGGTGGTAAAAAAGCGGTAAATGATTTGAACATCGAGATTGAGAAAGGTGAATTTATTTGCTTTATTGGACCTAGTGGTTGTGGTAAAACAACGACAATGAAAATGATCAATCGACTAATCGAACCGACAGAAGGAAAAATCTGGATCAATGACAAAAATATTTTTGAGGAAGATCCGGTGAAATTAAGACGCTCGATCGGCTATGTTATCCAACAGATCGGTCTCATGCCGCACATGACGATCCAAGAAAACATTGTGCTGGTACCAAAACTTTTGAAATGGTCGGAAGAAAAGAAACGGGAACGTGCTCAGGAACTTATCAAATTGGTGGATCTACCAGAAGAATTCTTGGATCGTTATCCGTATGAACTAAGTGGCGGACAGCAACAACGGATCGGTGTGCTCAGAGCATTAGCAGCGGATCAAGACTTGATCTTGATGGATGAACCATTTGGAGCACTTGACCCGATCACTCGAGATGCCTTGCAAGAACAATTCAAAAACTTACAGCGCGAACTCGGCAAAACGATTATTTTTGTTACCCATGATATGGATGAAGCATTGAAATTAGCAGACCGTATTGTTATCATGCATAGCGGAGAAATCATCCAATTCGATACACCGGACGAGATATTGCGTAATCCGGCTACAGACTTTGTAGCAGATTTTATCGGGAAAGAACGTTTGATCGAGGCAAGACCAGACGTGACGCAAGTAGGTCAGATCATGAATCCGAATGCGATCTCGATCACTGCGGATAAATCGCTTCAAGCAGCCATCCAAATCATGAAAGACAAACGGGTCGATACCTTACTTGTTGTCGATGATCGGCATAACTTAAAAGGCTTTATCGACGTTGAAGCAATCAATAATAATCGTCGCACAGCTACATCGGTTATCGATATCATGGAAAGAGATGTATTCTCTGTGACGGAAGATACATTAGTACGTGATACGATCCAACGTATCTTGAAACGCGGTTATAAATATGTTCCAGTTGTAGATAATGAGAAAAAACTGGTCGGGATCGTAACGAGAGCAAGTCTTGTCGACATTGTTTACGATTCTATTTGGGGAGAAGTAGAAATTCCAGAAGCAAAGGATGCCTCTCCAGTAACAAGTGAGGGGGAATAAAGAATGGATTCATTTTTTGGTTTCTTTCGCGAAAACGGCCATAGTCTGCTTGTGCAAACATGGCAGCATCTCTATATCTCCTTATTAGCAGTTTTGCTTGCGATTGTGATCGCAGTTCCAGTCGGGATTATGTTGACACGCTCGCCAAAATTAGCAAATATAGTCATCGGAATCGTCAGTGTCTTGCAAACAGTTCCATCCTTAGCGATCCTGGCTTTCATCATTCCATTCTTGGGTGTAGGGACATTACCGGCAGTCGTTTCCCTATTTATTTACGCTTTATTGCCGATCTTGCGAAATACATTTATCGGTGTCAAGGGCGTCGACAAGAATTTGATCGAATCAGGTAAAGGAATGGGAATGACTAACTGGCAGCTGATCGTCAATGTGGAGATCCCGAATTCTATTTCCGTTATTATGGCTGGGATTCGTTTATCTGCAGTATATATTATTGCTTGGGCAACGCTTGCATCTTACATAGGCGCTGGCGGTCTTGGTGATTTCATTTTCAATGGTTTGAATCTATATCGTCCGGATCTTATTCTCGGCGGTGCCATACCGGTTACGATTTTGGCATTGCTCGTGGAATTTGCACTTGGAAAATTAGAATACCGAATGACACCGAAGGCAATTCGTGAGTCCAGGGATAATAGGTAGGAGGAGGCAGATAAAATGAAGATTATAAAACGATCAATCATACCCATCATGCTGATCGCCGTCCTTTTAACTGGTTGTTCCTTACCGGGGCTCGGCGGTGGTTCAAAAGATACGATCAAAGTAGGTGCGATGAGCACCACCGAATCACAGATCATCACTAATATTTTAAGCCAATTGATCGAACATGATTCGGATTTAAAAGTAGATATTGTCAATAACTTAGGTTCTTCCATCGTTCAGCAGCAAGCGATGAGCTCAGGTGACATCGATATATCCGCAACGAGATATACCGGTACAGACATAGCAGCGCTTGGACTAGAACCGATCAGTGATCCTAAAAAAGCATTAGCAGCCGTAAAAAAAGGCTTTAAAGAACGTCATCAAACATGGTTTGATTCTTATGGCTTCGCTAATACCTATGCATTCTTAGTACGAAAAGATACTGCAGAAAAATATAATTTAAAAAATGTAAGTGATATGCAAAAACATCAAAGTGATTTAGTAGCAGGTGTCGATAACTCATGGATCGACCGTAAAGGGGATGGCTATCAAGGTTTTTCGAAAACCTACAATATTTCTTTCAAACGGATTTTCCCCATGCAGATCGGTTTGATCTACACCGCGCTCAAGAATAATCAAATGGATGTTGCATTGGGTTATTCGACAGACGGACGTATCCCGACCTATCATTTGAAAATGTTGAACGACGACAAACATTTCTTCCCGCCATATGATGCTTCGGCAATGGCAAGCGACAAGATCTTGAAAAAACATCCTGAACTGACCAAGATCATCAACAAGTTGAAAGGTAAGATCTCTACTGAAGAAATGCAGCGCTTGAATTATGAAGCAGATGGCAAATTAAAAGAACCTTCCGTTGTCGCAAAAGAGTTTTTAGAGAAAAACAATTACTTTGACAAGGAAGGGGGCAATAACAAATGAATACTTTACAACAACTGATCGATTATTACCAAACGAATGGATCATATGTCGCATTTGAATTCTGGCGTCACTTTCTAATGAGTATTTACGGTGTCTTATTTGCCGCGATCATAGCCATTCCAGTAGGCATCTACATTGCTAGACATAAAAGGCTGGCAAACTGGGTGATCCAATTTGCTAATATCATCCAAACGATCCCGGCACTAGCAATGTTAGCAGTGCTAATGCTGATTATGGGTCTCGGAACAACAACGGTAGTGGTAGCACTCTTCTTGTACTCCTTGTTGCCAATACTTAAAAACACCTATACCGGTATCCAAAACGTTGATAATGCGCTATTAGAATCCGGAAAAGCTATGGGGATGACGAAATTCCAAGTATTGCGGATGATCGAACTGCCGCTTGCTTTATCCGTTATGATGGCTGGTATTAGAAATGCACTTGTAGTTGCAATTGGTGTCGCAGCGATCGGTACATTTATCGGTGCGGGTGGATTAGGGGATATCATCGTTCGCGGTACAAATGCTACCAACGGAACGGCGATCATCCTCGCAGGCGCACTTCCAACAGCATTGATGGCCATTATTACCGACTTGCTGTTAGGATGGCTAGAGCGTGCTCTTAGCCCCGTGAAAACGAAGAAGAAAAAAATGCAGGAAGTTCTATAATAGTTTCAAACAGGGAGTGGTTAAAACCACTTCCTTTTCTTTTGAATAACATAATAATATTATGTAAACTAAGTAAGATTCTTATGACTTTCTCTCGAAATTTTCATTTTTTTCCTTTATAATAAGAGTATAAATAGCTTCGCATAGGAGTGATGATGAGATGACCTACCGGTTGCCGAAACAAGCGAAAAAATTATTAGAACAACAGCATACTTTGCCATATCTACTCTACACAGATAATGGTGGCTATCAAGTCACTATTTATACGACCTTAGGTAAAATCAGTGGCATTGTGATCCAACATGAATCAGGGAAGACTGCCGATGAAAAAGAAACAGAAGCAATATTATTCCAACTTCAAAAATATTACTTTTACTTTGAATACTTGCGGAAGCGTTTGGCTCTTGTAAAAGAAAAAGACAGTAGTATCGCAGAAAAAATCGAAGTTCAATCCGCGATCTTAGAAGAACAAGTGCTTTTTGATGAAAAAATCCAGCCAAAAGCGGATGCCTTAAAGACGATGCTACATGTGTTTGATCAGCAGCAATGTAAAATGGATGTCTATCAAGAAGATATTTCCTTATTAAATGAAAAAATAAAACTGCAACAAAAGATCACCAGTGAAGATTGGGAAGCAGCTGAAGACTTGGCAATTGCTTTTGGTACTTCTGCTTATGCGCAAAGTATTTACTTGCAGGATTACCGCTCCTTGCGCAAAGCATTGCAAAAGTGGACCGCAGAGCAACAAAAACAACTGCCGGCTGCCAAGCGACGAGAGCTTAATAAGTTGCTGACGCTACTTAGTGATACCAACGCTGGCCTTGTTTTTGATCATATCCTTTCATTAGTCCCTCGTTTAGAGGAAAACTTAATGCTGGATAAGGAACGTTCTAAGGCAGCCCGAATCTCCGAGTTCCAAAAAGAATTCGGTAATTACGTGAAGTTCTATAAACCGGATATCGCGAAAGTAAAAGCATTAGTTCGCAAATAAAAAACGCTCTGCCAAGTGCAGAGCGTTTTTTATGTTCTATTTGATAATCCCTTTTTTCTCAAGAAAGTTTTTTGCCACTTCTTTGGCAGATTTTCCATTCACATTGACTTCATAATTCATTTGACGCATCTCATCGTCTGTAATGATATTGCTGAGTTTGGACAATGGTTTTTTGAGTTCTGGATATTTTTTGATCGTCTTCGTAAGCATCAATGGTGCTCCTTGATAAGGAGGGAAGAGGTGCTTATCGTCTTGTAGTACTTTTAGTTTGTATTGTCTGATCTCGCTATCCGTAGAATAAGCATCCAGTAAGTTGATGTCGCCTTGCTTATAGGCATTGTAGCGCAATTTCGGCTCCATCGTTTTGATATTAGGGAAGTGGATGCCGTATAATTTTTCGATCCCTTTATAACCATCGCCGCGATCTTTGAATTCGAGTGTGAATCCGACCTTCAGTTGATCCGTTACATTTTCTAGATCACTGATATTCTCGATCTTATTAGCTTTGGCAAATTTAGGAGAGATGGCTAGTGCATACGTATTATTATATTTCATTGGAGGCAAATAAGTCATATCGTATTTCTTGGCGATCCCATCTCGTGCTTGTTCATATACTGCTTTTTCGTCCCGTGATTTTGCTTTTTCCTGTAAGAAAGTTTCTAAGACTGTTCCGGTAAATTCTGGATAAATGTCGATATTTCCGGATTTGAGTGCATTAAACAAGAAGCTTGTTTTACCCATGTTCGGTTTGACATTCACCTTCAGATCCGTTTCGTCTTCAATCACATATTTATACATGTTGATCAAGATCTCTGGTTCCGCGCCTAATTTGCCGGCAATCGTAATTTCTTTCTTTTGTCCGGAAAAATAGGGGATCGCGATGACAGAAGCAGCTAATAGGACTGCAACAATTACTGTAATAATGGTACTTTTGAAAGAAGCACGTTCTAAATAACGCAAAATCGCGTCAAAAACGATTGCTAGTAAAGCTGCCGGGATCGCACCGAGGAGGATCAGATAGTTGTCATTACGGTCAATACCAAGTAAGATCAAATCCCCAAGGCCACCAGCGCCAATCAAGGCAGCAAGTGTAGCAGTCCCGATGATGAGTACCATCGCTGTGCGGATACCGGCCATAATAACGGGCATTGCAAGGGGCAGCTGAACTTTGAACAACCGTTTACTACGGTTCATCCCCATTGCTTCACTGGCTTCGACAAGCGCCGGGTCGACTTCTTTGATCCCGGTATATGTGTTTCGTAAAATCGGTAGTAGCGCGTAAATGAACAGCGCAATGATGGCTGGTAAAATGCCGATGCCGACTAATGGAATCAATAGACCTAACAGAGCAAGCGAGGGAATCGTTTGCAAAATCGCTGCTACTTGAATGATTGGTTCTGCGATTCGCTGATGCCGTGCTAGATAGATTCCTAACGGCAAAGCAATGATAACAGCAATAAAAAGAGCAATGAAGGAGATCTGCACATGTTGGAGTAATGCTGTCAGAAGCTCTCCTTTACGATCCGCTAACGTATTTAAAAAGCTATTCATACATGCTCACCTTGCCTTTCCATCACGATCGATAGGAAGCGCAAGACGTGCTGATTTGTAACAGTGGCAATAAAATTGCCGTCTGCATCTTTTACAGGAATCGATTTTGTGTCTGCTAAAGTTTGAATCAGTGAATCAAGGCTATCAGAAGCATTCACATACAAGCTACCGTCATCTGTTTGGTAGGATAAATGCAGGTTTTCATCTAATAGATCCTGAACCGTATAGCTACTTCCCAAGACAGATTGGCTATGTGCATTACCGGAATCCAAGAAATTACGAACAAACTCATTTTCCGGATGACGTAAGATTTCTTCGGGCGTGTCGATCTGTACTACTTCGCCATCTTGCATCAAACAGATCCGATCGCCGAGCGCGATTGCTTCCTGCATATCATGAGTAACAAACACAATCGTTTTTTTGATTCGTTTTTGCAGATCAGAAATATCTTGCTGCAACTTTTGACGAGAGATCGGGTCAAGCGCGCTGAATGGTTCATCCATTAAAATAATATCTGGATCAGCTGCTAGGGCGCGAACCACGCCTACACGTTGCTGTTCGCCACCAGATAATTCTGCTGGCTTGCGGTGACGGTACTTTTCCGGTTCTAAGCCAACGCTGTCGAGCAGTTCTGTGATGCGTTCCTGGATTTTTTTCTTATCCCATTTTTTCAACTCCGGAACGATCGCGATATTTTCTTCGATAGTCATATGTGGAAAAAGTGCGATTTGCTGCAATACATATCCGATATTCCAGCGTAATTCGTGAATATCATAATCACTGATTCGTTTGCCGTCTATGTAAATGGTTCCCTTTGTCAGTTTATTGAGTCGATTGATCATTTTCAGTGTCGTCGTTTTTCCGCAGCCACTAGGACCAATAAACACAAAAAACTCACCATCTTTGATATCAAGATTGATGTTTTTTACTGCTTCTAAGCCATCTTTATAGGTTTTAGAAACATCTTCAAATTTAATCATGCTGCACCTCCTGTATGGAATGGATTTTATTCGTATAAAACGAATGCGTGTCGTGCGCGTAAGTCACTTCGTTCTTTTACCCTCTTTTTTAGTTTTTACACCTAGAATCGCGAGGTAAACCATTGATGTTTCTTTTTATTTATAATTTTACATGTTACAATAAACTAAGCTACATAGCAACTAGAAAGAAAGGTTTGAAATAAACAAATGGATATGAAAAAATTTGCGGAAATGCTACAGTCGAAATTTCCTTTAATGCCTTTGAAAGAGAAGGAATCATTGGCTAAATATAGTTATACAAAAACAGGTGGACAAGCAGATCTTTTTGCGATGCCGCGTGATATGGAAGAAGCAAAAGCATTGATTGCCTTGATCGATCAGCATGATGTCCCGCTTACTGTCATCGGCAATGGCTCTAACCTTGTTATTCGAGATGGAGGCATCAGAGGGATCGTGGTTCATTTTGACTTGCTTTCTTCTATCAAAAGAGAAGGGACAAAGGTCATTGCCGGTAGTGGTGCGAAAATCATTGCTGTATCGGAATTTGCCTGCAATGAGAGTCTCAGCGGCCTAGAATTTGCCTGTGGGATCCCTGGTTCAGTCGGCGGAGCACTTTATATGAATGCTGGGGCGTACGGCGGCGAGATCAGTCAAGTTTTAGTGGAAGCAACGGTGCTTGATCAATCTGGGAACCTGCTTCATTTGGAGAAAGAGGACTTGACGGCGAGTTATCGGAACAGTACGATCGCGAATAAAAATTATATAGTTTTGGAAGCTGTTTTCCAGCTGGAGCTTGCCGAAATGGCTGTCATTCGAGCACAAATGGACGAATTAACGGCACTGCGTGAAGCCAAGCAACCGCTGGAATATCCATCGTGTGGAAGCGTCTTTAAGCGGCCACCTGGTTATTTTGCTGGGAAATTGATTCAAGATGCCGGCTTGCAAGGCTTGCAGATCGGCGGAGCGCAAGTTTCCGAAAAGCATGCTGGTTTCATCGTGAACGTAGATCATGCGACCGCCACAGATTATATGGATGTCATTCATCACGTTCAAAAAGTAATAAAAGAAAAATTTGACGTTATTTTAGAAACGGAAGTTAAAATCATCGGAGAAGAGAGGCCAAATGAGTGAATGATTTAATTCGATTTGTGAAGCAGAAAAGTGTTACACGTGTTTTAGTGTTTTTACTATTAGTATTCGTGCTCTATCTAGTTAGGAGCATGATTGATATTATTTTGATGACCTTTATTTTCTCTTATTTGATCACGCGGTTAGAAAACTTTATTTTAAAACGCGTGTCGATCTACAGACCGATCATCGTTATTATTTTGTATGCGCTGATCGTTGTGTGTCTGACGTTGCTGCTTGTCAAGTATGTTCCGATCATCATTGAACAGCTGAATCAGCTGATTAAATTCGGGAATGCTTTCTTTACAACTAAAAGTAATAACCAAATCATTGATTACATCGTAAAAATGGGGAATGATTTCAATATCACCAAATATACAGATAAAGGTTTTACATTCCTGCTCAGTTCGCTGAAAAGCACGGGAACGGTAATGATGAACATTTTTATCGCACTGATGTTGAGCCTGTTCTTTTCACTTGGCAGAGAACACCTATTAGTATTCACAAAACAATTTGAAACGAGCAAGATCGCTTTTATTTATGAAGAAATGAAATTCTTTGGCGTGAAATTTGTACGGACGTTCGGAAAAGTCATCGAAGCACAATTTTTGATCGCATTAGTCAACTGTGTGCTGACAACGATCGTCTTATGGTTCCTTCACTTCCCGCAACTGCTTACACTATCGATCATGATCTTCTTACTCGGATTGATACCTGTCGCCGGCGTAGTTTTATCATTGATCCCGCTTTCAATCGTTGGGTTTTCGATCGGTGGCATCAAATATATTATTTATGTGATTATTTTGATCGTGGTGATCCACGCGATCGAATCGTATATCCTTAACCCGAAATTGATGTCGGCAAAGACAAACCTGCCTGTATTTTATACATTCATCATTTTGATTTTCGGTGAACATTTCTTTGGGATATGGGGATTGATTGTCGGCATCCCTGTGGTAATGTTCTTCTTAGATGTTTTAGAAGTGACAGGGCAGGAAGGAAAGCTTGGTGGAAATAAAAAAATGACTTAGGACATCCCTAAGTCATTTTTCATACAGAAAAGGAGGCTACGTCATGCTGACGTTACAACAAATGTCCAGAGAAGAATATACGAATTACCTATCAAATGCGGTTATTGATTATGCGGCTGATAAAATAACAGCTGGAACTTGGACGAAAGACGAGGCAATTGGATTAGCAAACGATGCATTTGCTGATTTATTACCTCAAGGAATTGATACACCTAACGAGTATTTATATACGATCCACCGCTCCAATATTCCAATTGGTCACATATGGCTACATTACAAAGACCAAGCAGCATTTATCTATGACTTCTTGATTATCGCTGATTATCGAAACAAAGGATATGGTTCAGAAGCCATGACCTGCCTAGAACAAAGAGCTAAACAGATAGGTGCGGTGAAGCTATCCCTACATGTTTTTGCGCATAATAAGCAGGCGGTGCATGTTTATGAAAAAGCTGGCTTTCAGTATACGGATCATACAATGGCAAAAAATATTTAGAAACCAGCTACTTGTTATATCGAAAATTATAACCAAGCAAGGTGTCAGCAGCTTTGTAAGCTCTGAATTGATAGATCAGCGGCGACCAAGCCTCGCTATTGATTTGGCCGTTTTGATCTAGAATGGATTCAGCAGCTAGGACCTGCGAGATAGAAAGTTCGACAATCGCGAACTGCTCTCGCTCCGTTATATTTTCGATATCCGCAGCTATTTGCAGCGGGCACTCAGCAATTGCCGGTACAGCTGTATCAGGAATATGTTTAGGCGAGAAGCCACTTGTTGTAAATTTGTCGGCATCATAGGTATAGCCCATTTTTTGTTTATACGCCGGCACTTCAAGCATTCCTGTCTTTTGGGCGATTTTTTCGACCTCGTTCCACTGATGACTTGCCGTCACATTGATTACTGCCTGCGATCCGGCCTGAATATTACGGAAACCTTGGCTTTGCTGGGCGATCCCGATAACGATCTTATCGATCAGCGTCCATGAAGAAGACAAAGGGGTGATATTGGCTACGCCGGTAATTGGATCAATGGTCGTTAGTAAAAGGACCGGAAAACCATAGTATAGACTGTTTGCTTTTACTGCTTGATGTTTCATAACTATCATCCTCACTTTCTAACTCAACCATATCATCTCAATGAATCGATGCACATCGAAGTGTCAAAAGGAGGGCTTTTTTTGGAAATCAAAGAGGCAGATCTTTATGCTGTTACTAGATTATTGAATGATCAAACTCGAATCGCGATTTTGGAAATACTTATGGACGGTCGTTTCCATACCGTCAGTGAATTAGCTAAATACTGCAAAGTAAAAACCAACACTGCAAGCTTTCATATGACAAAGCTACTGGAAATAGGTTGGCTGGAAACCCATAAGCAGGGGAGATATCGTTATTATCGGCTAGTGGATGAGCAGTTGGCTGGTCTATTGGAGCAGCTCCTTATCTTAGCTCCTGTAAAAAAACATACGACTTTGATGAAAAGTTTGGAAATGGAGCGGCTGATAGAAGCGCGGACTTGCTATAATCATCTCGCGGGAAAGTTAGGAGTAGCGCTACTGAAGTATCTATGCGAGCAGCAACTGATTTCCCGTCAAAAAGGACATTTAATAGTTACCGAAAAAGGCCTGATATTTTTCCGCAACTGGGGGATCGAGGTGGAAAAACTGCAGGATCCGTTATGCAAAGATTGCTTAGACTGGACGGAAAGAGATTTCCACCTTGCTGGAAAACTTGGCAATGCTATATATCAGACGTTTCGAGATAACGGCTGGATCGAAAGTCACCCAACAGATCGCTCTGTTACGCTCTCAGTTAAGGGGAGAAACAGGTTTCCATTTTTAATATAAAAACGAGACGCATGGTGCGCCTCGTTTTATTTTATAATTCTTCGCCGTTGCTTGCGATCACTTGCTGATACCAACCAAACGATTTTTTCTCAGAACGTTTTAGTGTACCATTACCGGCATTGTCTTTATCTACATAGATGAAGCCGTAGCGTTTTTCCATTTCGCCGGTCCCGAAGCTGACGATATCAATGATACCCCATGGCGTATAGCCAAGTAGATCTACACCATCTTCTTCGACTGCTTTTTTCATTTGGATAATGTGTTCTTTCATGTAGCTGATGCGATAATCATCATGGATCTCGCCGTTTTCTTCGACTTTATCATATTCGCCGAAACCATTCTCAACAATGAAAAGCGGAAGGTTATAACGCTGATAGACAACATTCATTGTATAACGCAAGCCGATTGGATCGATTTGCCAACCCCAGTTGCTCGCTTTCACATATGGATTTTTCTTTGTGATGATCTCGCCATTTTCTTCTGCAACCGTACGCGACATATAATAACTGAAGCCAATGTAATCGACTGTTCCTTCGCGAAGAGACTGCAACTCTTCTTCCGAGTAATCGATATGATATTGCTTCCGTTTCCATTCATTCAGAGCATAAGCAGGAATCTCGCCCCGGGCATGGATGTCATTGTAGAAGAAACGTTCGTTCATTGCTTTGACAGAAGCCAACATATCTTCTGGCTTACAAGAATATGGATACACAGGAACATAGGCCATCATACAGCCGATTTGGAAATCCGGATTGATCTTATGACCTAATTTTACGACTTTGCTGCTGGCGATCAGTTCGTTCAAAGATGCTTGATAAATGATTTCTTCCGCATTTTCGCCGTCTTTGATCTGCACTGCAGAGTTTGTCCAATTGAGTAATCGTTCGGATCCATTTGCTTGATTATTGATTTCATTAAATGTCATCCAGTATTTAACTTTGTCTTTGTAGCGATTCATGACCACATCTGCAAAGCGCACAAAAAAGTCGATTAATTTTTTATTACGAAAACCGCCATATTCGGTATAAAGATGATAAGGGATCTCAAAGTGAGATAACGTGATAATTGGTTCAATATCGTATTTTAGCAATTCATCAAACAAGTTATCATAAAATTGAAGGCCCGCTTCATTTGGTTCGTTTTCGTCGCCATTTGGGAAAATCCGGCTCCAGGCAATGGAGGTACGAAAACATTTTAATCCTAATTTCGCAAATAATGCAATATCTTCTTTATAATGATGATAAAAATCGATTGCCTCATGATTCGGATAGTTTTTGCCCGGTATCACGCCGTCAGTGATCTCGCGTGCTACACCATTTGCGCCTGCCGTCATGACATCTGCAATACTGGGGCCTTTTCCGTCTATATTCCAAGCACCCTCGATTTGATGAGCAGCTACTGCGCCGCCCCATAAAAATTTTTTGTCCACTATTTTCGTGCTCCTCTCGTTTGTCTACTTCTCTAGCAATTTTCTAGTTAAATATAGCACTAGGGTACCACACTGTAAACGCTTTTCCGACAAGTTGAAACATGTTTCAAACATTTGGAATAAAGCCATTCGATTCTGTTTCGATCTGATTGGTCTTAAACAATGAAAAAAGGGTATATGGAGAATGGAAAGTTATTTTAGTAATGGGAAAGGGTGGGGGAAGATGTTTCTTTATAAACGTATCTTAGTTGGTGTTGACGGGTCTAATGAAGCAGAAGCAGCTTTCAGACGTGCGGTACAATTTGTCAAAGCAGAAGAGGATGCTGTACTGGGAATTGGTTTTGTTGCAGATGTTCGCAGAATCGCTCCGTTGATCGATTATGAACAAACATATGCAAAGAAAGCAAAGGCGTACGGCGAAGAGTTGGTAGAGATCTATAAGCAAGAAGCGCTTCGCTTTGGCGTCCAACATATCGAAACCTTCGTCCATTTTGGAACCCCTAAATCTACATTAGTCCGTAAAATATTAAAAAATTTCCAAGCCGATCTGCTCGTTGTGGGAGCTACTGGATTAACGCAGGCAGAGCAGGCTCTTTTAGGAAGCGTCACGGACTATGTTACCCGAACAGCTCCATGCGATGTCTTTATCATCAAAAAATGATACAAATGCTAGCAACAGCGTTTCATTAGGAAACGCTTTTTTTGTATGCAAAAACAAAAAGCTGTTTGACAACATACAACTCAGATGATAGTATTGGATTGTCTGTTAAGAGGCAACTTATTGTAAAAAAGAAGTTGTTTCTTTAGAAAAGGAGGATAGCTAAGTTGACTAAAATAAAAGTAGAACATCTAACTAAGATTTTCGGCAAGCGTAAAAAGCAGGCACTGGAAATGATCCAGGCCAAAAAGTCGAAATCAGAAATTTTGAAAGAGACAGGTGCATCCGTTGGTGTATACGATGTCAGCTTTGAAGTGGAAGAGGGAGAAATATTTGTCATCATGGGACTTTCAGGAAGTGGGAAATCCACATTGATTCGGTTATTGAACCGATTGATTTTCCCGACAAATGGCCATGTTTTTATTGACAATGCGGACATTTCCTCTGTCAGTAAGAAAGAATTATTGCAGATCCGCAGGCAGAAAATGAGCATGGTCTTCCAGAATTTCGGATTATTCCCGCATCGCACGATTTTGGAGAACACGGAATTCGGCTTGGAAGCACGTGGCATTGGGAAGAAGGAACGCATCGAGAAAGCAAGAGGTGCTTTGCAAAACTCTGGACTACTGGATTATCAGAATCAGTATCCGAATCAGCTTTCAGGAGGTATGCAACAGCGCGTAGGATTGGCAAGAGCAATCGCCAATGATCCAGAAATCCTTTTGATGGATGAAGCTTTTTCTGCATTGGATCCTTTGATAAGAAGAGAAATGCAGACCGAACTGCTCAACATCCAAGATCAGCTTAAAAAGACGATTATTTTCATCACCCACGATCTGAACGAAGCATTGCGGATCGGGGACCGAATTGCATTGATGAAGGACGGAGAAATCGTTCAGATCGGAACGGGTGAAGAAATATTGACGAACCCGGCAAATGACTATGTCGAAAGTTTTATTGAAGATATTGATAAATCCCGTATTTTGACAGCAGAGAACATTATGATTCCAGCAGTGACAATCAATATAGATGTCGATGGACCAAGAGTAGCACTCAATCGGATGCGCCAAGAAGAAATTAGTCTATTGATCGCAACAAATGCGAGTAAACAATTAGTAGGCTATATTACTGCCGAAGATGCCTACACAGCCAATAAAGAGAAAAAAGAACTTCGCGAATTCCTCAAACAAGATATCCCCACCATTGAAAAAGATATGAAACTCCATGATATTTTCAACATCATTCACCAAGTTTCTTCCCCAGTCATTGTTCTGGATGGAGGAAAGATCGCTGGCGTCATTGTTAAAGGAATTGTGATCGAGGCGCTTGCAACGAGCGAAAATGCCGCAGACAGCGAAGCGCGAAAGGGAGTTGAATCATGACAACTACATTTGTATTAGGAAAGATCCCTGTCGCTGAATCCGTTGAAAACTTGACAGATTGGATGACAACGAACTTCGCATCCTTCTTCGATTTTTTCCAAACGATCGGGCAGGGACTAATGGACAATATTACGTACTTATTGGGATTGATCCCGCCGCTCGTATTTATTTTGATCCTTGCCGTATTAGCCTTTTTTATTTCTGGTAAAAAAATCGGCTTGACCGCGTTTGTGATTATTGGGCTATTATTTATTCGTGACCAAGAATTATGGGACGCACTTGTCAATACGATCACCTTAGTAATCGTCTCCAGTTTAGTTGCGATTATTATTGGTGTTCCCGTAGGTGTCTGGATGTCGAAGAGCAAGATCGCAGAAAGTATTATCAAACCGATCTTAGACTTTATGCAGACGATGCCGGGATTTGTATACTTGATTCCAGCCGTCGCCTTTTTCGGCATTGGAGTTGTTCCAGGTGTATTTGCTTCCGTGATCTTCGCATTACCGCCAACTGTGCGCTTTACGAATCTCGGTATCCGGCAAGTGCCGGTTGAATTAGTGGAAGCCTCTGACTCTTACGGAACAACAGGATGGCAAAAGCTGATCAAGGTGGAGCTGCCAATCGCGAAATCAACAATCATGGCGGGAATCAATCAAACCGTCATGCTGGCATTATCGATGGTAGTTATCGCCTCAATGATCGGTGCACCTGGTTTAGGACGACAAGTACTACAGGCATTGCAACGCGCCCAAGTCGGAAATGGCTTCGTTGCCGGCGTATCACTTGTTATCTTAGCCATCATCATGGACCGCTTCACACAATATTTGAACACACGCAAACGGAAGACAAAAAACCAATAAGGAGTTTGTTAAAATGAAGAAAATAAAGTTAGCAGTTAGTTTAGTAGCAGCACTAGTTTTAGTGCTGGCAGGTTGTGGTGCTGGGGGAGCATCCTCTAACAAGAATAAGAAAATCGATTTATCCTATGTGGAATGGGATACAGAAGTTGCTTCTACACATGTTATTGGTAAAGTACTGGAAGACCAAGGCTATAAAGTGACGTATACCCCACTGGATAATTCTGTTATGTGGCAATCGGTTGCCAACAAAGAATCTGATGCTATGGTAGCAGCATGGCTTCCCAATACACACGCTGCACAATACAAGAAGTATAAAAGCAAGGTCGATGATCTAGGGGTCAATCTGAAAGGTGCTAAGATCGGCTTGACCGTTCCCGCATATATGAATGTCGATTCCATTGAAGATCTGAAAAATCAAGCAAATAAAAAGATCACTGGAATCGAACCAGGCGCTGGGGTCGTGAGCGCTGCTGAAAAAGCAACCAAAGATTACTCGAACCTAAAAGGCTGGGAAGTTGATACCTCATCTTCAGGCGCAATGACCGTTTCATTAGCAAAAGCACTGAAAAACAAACAAGATATCGTTATCACTGGCTGGTCACCACACTGGATGTTCGCTAAGTATAAACTGAAATATTTAGAAGATCCGAAGAAAAGCTTTGGCGATGCTGAATCGATTCATACCATGGCAAGACAAGGTTTGAAAAAAGACGATCCAAAAGCATATAAGATCCTAGATAAATTCAACTGGTCCAAACAAGATATCGAAGACGTCATGCTTGAGATCAATGATGGTAAAGATCCAAAAGATGCCGCAGCAGATTGGGTCAAGAAACACAAAAAAGAAGTTTCGGAATGGACAAAATAAAGAATATCCGGACAAACGCCTTGCGAAATTTACAGGGCGTTTGTTTTTTATAGGTAAGAGGGGCTATCTTTACTATTTAACTAGCGAAACTCCCTTATTTCCGCTATCATATGTATATATATTCAATTTCTAGTGGGGAGGAAATTGCAATGAAAGAGACAATAACGGTAAAAAAAGGCGGTTTCTTAAATAAATATCGCACCATCCAACAAGGAATCAATGATGTGGATGAGGGCGGGACTGTCTATATTGAAAGTGGTGTTTATCAAGAAAGAATAATCTTGGACGGAAAAAATGTGACCTTGGTTGGTCAAGGAAATGTAACCGTCACAGGAGAAATAGATTATCCGCTGATCACAACCATTGATACAACACTTTCGTTAAAAGGACTTACGTTTATCCAAAAAGGACACACAAACGCAGTATATATAAAAGAAAACTCTAAGGTCAAGATCGATTCATGTACAATCGAAGGCGAGGATCACAAAGACGTCAAAACAACTTATCCAGCGCTATGGGTAGGGCTGGATTCGGTTGTTTTTATTCAAGATTCAACGCTGATCGGACATACTTCGAACAGCATTCATCTGCAAGAATCGACGATGCAACTAGAAAACTGCACCATCAAAGGCTTTGGTATCTATGTCTATCAAAAAGCTAAGCTGACCACAAATGGTCTGAAAATCAGTCATCCCAGCAGTTATGGCGTGTTTGCAAAAGAAGGGCATTTCGAGATGCGTGACACTAGAATGACAGGCGGCGGTGTAGCAGCGATCCTGGAAGACGGTAAAGGGGCTATTCATGGGATCACGACCAATCACACTTATCGCGACGTTTTTCGCGTCGATCATAGTGAATTGACAGTGACCGATGCCGACATCCAACATTTTTGCGAGATCAAAGATGTCGATGAAAAGGCAAATTATCCAGCCGTGTTTGTGAAAAACAATTCCACTGTCACTCTTGAAAAAGTGAATATCCACGATTCTAAGCTAGATGCTATCCAAGTATATCAATCCAGATTAAAAATAAGTGATAGCCAGATCTCTAAAGTATATATGGGGATTTTCATTCGCGAACAAGCCAAAGTCACCCTGGATAAGGTACATATTTCTCAAACTGTTTTTAACGCCCTGAGCATCGCAGGTAATGCAGAAGTAACTGTCAAAGACTCTCATTTTGATGAATGTGTCATTGGAAAACATGATAAAAACTATCCGGTCGTGATTATGCGCGAGCAAGGAAGTTTGCATGTAGAAGGGACGACCATCAGTAATTCCGCGAATGATGCTATTTATATGGCTGAACTTCAAAATGCCGTATTGAAAGACATGACGATCGATGCCACAGACGTCGGTATCTATGTAGAAAAAACACCGCTCTCCGTTGAAAATATCACCATCAAAAATTGCTTGAAAAACGCGGCATTCTTTGTGCAAAGCCCCGTTACTATTACTAACAGCCACATCGAAAGCAACAATCTGCTCAGCAAGCCAGAATATGAACTGGATTCCGAGATCCCTAAGAAAGTAGATGCGTCGGTTTCCATTATCAATGCTCGAGTTTCCGCGACGAATCTCACTATCAGCGACAAGACGGCATCGATCTCCCTGCAAAAACAAAGTCGTTTCCAAGGAAACTCCCTTAGACTATCCGGCGGTGTTTTTAATATGGAAAGCGATTTCCAAGCCGAACACCTTATGTTTATCAATTTGGAAAAAGAACCGATCCATTTTAAATTGTTGCTACATGCAACCGCCAATGTTCAATTCGATAACCCAAATGATTCGATTTCCTATGTTAAAGATCTGACTAGTAAATTGGAAAGCAACTTGCTAAAGCCGGCACATGCGATTGTGCAACATGATTTTACAGCGAATACAAATCCGGCAGTAAAACCAGTGCCGCCACTGCCGGAAACAAATCCAGCGCCACCAGCAGAACTACCACCTCAAGCATCCTATTCGCTGGCAGGGCCAACTGCTTATAAAGAAACAATGCAACGCTTGTTAAAACAGGCCTCCCTTTATCAAGTCCGCCTTAGTCAAGGAATAACGCTACCACATAACTGGTCCATGCTTTGGATTGAAAAAGGAATCACGGATGTCATCGATTATGTAGCGCAAACAAAACAAGCATTTTACGAGTCTAACCTCATTTCCGAAGATAATACTTATCGCTTATCGGAAACCGATCCCTCTCTTTATCTAGAGACCGCAAAAAATGGCTTACTTTGGATCGACCAGCTTGAAAGAGTTTGGAGCGATACAGCCTTTCTAACAGAAATCACTCGTATCGTGGAAGAAAGAGCGATTATTTTCACCGGGACAGAAGAAGAAGTACATGCGCTTGCCCAAAACGCTCCCGAACTATACGCAAAAATTGGACATCAAGTGATTTTCGATGATTTTACAGCAACGGACACAGCAGCGATCATCCAATCAAAATTAACAGATCTCCAGTTTGTTTTTGATACCGCATTCTTAAAGCAAGCTGTAATGGATAATTTTCCAGCTAAAAGCCAAGCCGGATGGCCTGAAAAAGTCGTACAAGCTATCATTCAGAGCCAATCAGACCGACTGCTGGCTGAACCAGACCAACAATTAGTTAAAGACCAAATCGTGACATTGACACAGGCAGATATCTATAAAGGGATTTTAGCTACAATTAAGTAAAAACTTTCATTTTCCTCCTTGCTTGATAGGACACTCTAAGGTTTACACTAGAGTCATATCATTTAAGGAGGTTTTATTCATGGCAAAATTGGATACTTTAAAAGACAAAGTTGTAGTTATCGCAGGAGGAGCAAAAAACTTAGGTGGTTTGCTCAGCGAATTGTACGCGAAGGAAGGTGCTAAAGTCGTGATCCATCATCATGATGGCCAATCACTAGAAGATGCAAAAGCCACTTTAACAAAAGTCGAAGCACAAGGAGCAGAAGGTAGCTTATTTTCTGGAGACCTCACGATCGTTGAAAATGTAGAAGCTCTTTTCGTCCACGCTGAAAAAACTTTCGGGAAAGTAGATATTGCTATCAATACAGTTGGAAGAGTATTGAAAAAGCCTATTTCGAAAACGACAGAAGCTGAATTCGACAGCATGTCCGATATCAACGCTAAATCTGCTTATTTTTTCATTAAATATGCGGAAAAGTATTTAAATGACAACGGTAAGATTATTACATTAGCTACTTCGCTGTTAGCAGCATATACTGGATTTTACTCCACTTACGCCGGTGAAAAAGCACCAATCGAACATTATACGCGTGCAGCATCCAAAGAATTTATGGCGAGAGGCATCTCAGTAAACGCAGTAGCGCCTGGACCAATGGATACACCTTTCTTCTATCCACAAGAAGAAGAAGAGGCGGTAACATTTCATAAATCACAAGCGCTGCACAATCAGCTCACGAAGATTGAGGATATTGCTCCGCTGATCATGTTTCTGACGTTAGATGGCTGGTGGATCAATGGCCAAACTATATTTGCAAATGGTGGTTACACAACAAGATAACAAAAAAAGCCTCTCAGAAATTAATTGGAGAGGCTTTTTTTGCAATTACTTCTTTATGTCGCTAAAATAGAGGGACAATCTCATTTAAAGGTGTTGAAAATGATGAATGTAAAAGAAATTTCAGAAATGCTTCAAATAAGTACACATACTATCCGTTATTATGATAAAGAGGGACTATTTCCTTTTATCGACCGCGATGAACATGGTTATCGCAATTTTTCCGAAGAAGATGTTTATTGGGTGGAATTTATCCGCTGCATGCGTTCTACACACATGCCAATCACAGAACTTCGCAAAATCGCTGAGTTATTTGAAGAAGGCCGATCCACCAAAGAAGAGCGGCGACAAATTTTTGAAAATCATCGCGCTAATTTGCTTCAACAAAAAGAGTTGATTGATATTGCACTTAGGAAGTTAAATGAAAAGTTTAAGATCTTGGATAATGAGTGAATTTACGAGGCTGCTTTGAAACAGTGTGTCTGATCATTTACAAAGAATGGGGTAAACAAACGTGAGTACGAAAAAGGGTTCTAGAAGATTTAATTCGGAGAAAATATCTAACAGCATTGCTACTAAATTTGAAGATTTAGATGCTCAAATAAAAGCTTTTTTTGCAGAGAAGGGCTTTAAAGAAGGCGATATAATATATCAATCCGTCTCAATCCAAAGAGATCATAAATAATTTACATAAGATATTGATATAGAAAATCTATAAACAGTTAATTACATTCATTGTATGCTAACTGTGTTCTTTAATAGTGAATACAATTAACTGTTTATAAATCAAGAGAGGAAGCCAAACTTCCTCTTCATAAATCTAAAATTTTCTAGTTTACATAATATATATTATAGGAAGTATTAGCTTAACTTAAATCTCAATATCGATCTTACTAATTTGGGCTATCGATACGTCATCCAGCATATTTTCAATCATTTCAATTGCTTCTTCATTATATTTCTTATAATCAAATCGTTTTTGTTTAAATTCGTGCGTGTACATTTTTTCCATCCCATTGACCAAACCTGTTGTATCATTGTCTACTAATAAACCGTAGCCATCTTTTAAAATACTATAACAACCAGGGATATTTGTGGACAGGATATTTGTATCCAATACTAAAGATTCTAACAATACCATTGGCTGGCCTTCATGTACAGATGATAAAACAAACGCATCAGCAGCTTTTATTGTTGGGAACGGATTATCGAGCTGACCTAACAAATGCACTTTTCCTTGTAATCGTGGATCAGCTACATATTCCGTTAATTCAGCTTCCAATTCACCAGAACCAATGATATATAAACTAGTAGCCGAGTATTTTTCTTGTAACTGATAAAATGCATCAATCATCATTTTCTGATTTTTTCAGGTGCTAAACGGCCCATTGTAACGAAATTAAAAGTATCTGCCGGTAATTGTACGCCGTTTTCTTCGTCAGAGGCTTCTAAGATGCGCTTATAATCAATGCTATTGTGTACATAAGTCATTTTGGACGTATCTTTTACTAGATGCTTCAAGAAATCTTTGTTGACATCTCCAGTGTGCTCAGCAACGGAAACAACATGGTCAAAATAGTTGTATAACGGGAAAATAATATTTAAGTCGTCACGATGTTTATAATTTCCAGCTGTTTTTTTGCTATATTCATGCATCATTTCATTATGTTGGAAAATAATTTTCTTGGAATCTTGTGAAGCAACGAATAAGAGCGTCCAATATTTGAAATAGCCGTCAAAATCTAAGGCGATATCGATTTTTGTTGGCCCAAGAATCCGTTTAAGTTCACGTTGGTAGATTGCTTTGATATCTGCTGTTAAAAAGTTAGCTTTTCCATTTTTTATAAGATGTGGCAGTGGTTCCTCATGAAATTGGGTGAATGCTGCTGTTTCTTCTGGGAAAATATTACAATCGCCGGGAATTTGGACTTTAACAACGTTTGCTGGGATCTTGTCAAAGTTTTTGTGTTCATAGTAACCCAAATTATCTTCTTCTATAACAATCAGTTGATATTTTTCCTTATCGAGATTATGCATAAGATTCAGCGCGGAAGTTGTTACTCCATTCTTTTTAAAGCCACCACAATACATTACGATATTTTTCTTCACTTTTTGTTGTATAGGTGTTTTTGTGAAAACATATTGAGCCCAGTCTTTAACTGAAATGAAATCAGCTGTGAGAATTGGTTTGATCTGCGCGAGCGATTGTGGTGCATTTTCCTGCATGATAAAATCTGCGTGCAATAGTAGTCGTAATTGGTTGGCATTTAATGTTTCTTCAGGCAAGATTTGCAGGTAATTTTGGTTTTCTTTTTTGATAAAATAAGTTGGTAATTCTATTGTAGAAAGAATCCACTCTGCCTCAGCTAGAGCGATCGCAGCTTCTTTTGTGGTTATATCTTGTGAATAAGAAACGCTCTTTCCAATAAAATGTAGATTACTTGCTAATAGTGCTTGAGCTTTTTCCTTTTCTTTTGTGAAAAAAATCACTTTATTGTGTATTAATTGATTATTTTTATAAGCCTTTACATATTCTGTTTTTCCATTCATGCTACATGTTCCTCTCGACGTACCTATATTTTTCGATCAATCTGGTACCTCTGAGTTAGAATGTTACTTCTTTCTTTTCCCTCTTTATAAAGCAACTAAACTCCAGAACTCCCTTTATATTCAGGAATACTAAAGTTTAGCTGCTTTTGTTTACAATATCGGCGATAATAAGCTGGAAAGATTTTCCTTCAACCGTACGTATAATGATTTCGCTCGCATATCGCCCATGGTATATAGTGTGCTTCCCAAAAAATCAGCCTGAAAATCAGTTTCCATTTGGACAATGGCTGGATCACGGTTATATAAAAACACCATCAATTCATGATTTAAGCGGAAACTGCGGATATCAAAATTAGCCGTTCCGACAGCGGCGCGTTTTCCATCTACTAGCAAGAGTTTGCTATGCACAAAGGAGTCAGCCCGATAAGCATATACCTTCACGCCTGCTTCAATCAGTGTTTCGATATAAGCATTGCTGCCGTGGAACGAGATGCCACGGTCACCTTTTCCTGGTAAGATGATTCGGACATCGATACCGCTCATGGCAACGCGCCTTACAACGGCTAATGCCTCTTCATCAGGCACAAAATAAGGCGAGGCAATCCAGACGCTTTCTTTTGCAGAATCGATCAGATCTAGCATGGCATCTCTTACCCACTTCTCTTTATCATAGGGGCCACCGTAAATGACCTGTGCCCAGTCCACGCCGGCTGCTGTGGGACTGAAATAGCGAGCGATCCCATTTTTACTGATAAATTCAGTTGCCGAACCAGCGCGGTTTTGCATATAGACCCAGTCGACCAAAAAGGATTCCTGTAATTCCATAACTGCCGGACCGGCTAAGCGGAGATGTGTATCCCGCCAAATCACAAAGTCAGGCGTATTACTGCGATACTCTTCGCCGACATTAAGCCCACCAGTAAAAGCAGTTTGCCCGTCAATGATAATGACTTTTCTATGATTACGGAGATTGGCTGTGCGGGCGAACGTCAATGAGCTTATCGGATCAAAAGCAACTGTCTCGATCCCAGCATTTTTGAGTGGTGCTAAAAAGGCTGGTGTGAGCTTGGCGGATCCCCAAGCGTCATACATAAAGCGGACTTTGACACCTGCTTGCGCGCGTTCGATCAAAATATCGCGAATCTCAGTACCGATCGCATCAGCCTTGTAAATATAATATTGCATATGGATATGATTCTTCGCTTCTTTCAGTGCAGCGATTATAGCAGGGAAAGTTTCTTCCCCATTTGTCAAAAGCTGGACATCATTACCGCTGATTGGCTGGATACCAGTTAGGTGTGCGATGCTTTTAGACAAAGTTGGCGGTTCTCCTTCTGAATGATAACTAGGCAAGTGATGTATCTTGTCGGTTAATTTGTTCATTTCTCTAGTTTGATTGGGTAAAAAAATGCGCTTTTGCGGATTTCTTCCAAAAAACAAATAGAAAACAACACCGAAAATAGGAAGAATAAAGATAACCGCAATCCAGGCAACTTTTGAAGTAGTGACGCGACGATCCCAAAGTAATAAACGGATCGTGATAATGACCCCAACGATTTCAACTAAGGTTCCTAAAATAACAATTAGCGTTCCAGAACCAGACCATTGCATGAGAAAATAGCCGATTGCTAAGATAACAAGTACAATAAGTGGTAATTGAAAGCGTTTTTTCATATGTATTCCTCCTTTTTGCGGCATTCTTACAATATGTAAAGAGCGAATTAGAAAGACAATTCCCCCATCCCGCATTACTACCTTTATTATAATGACCTGAAATGGAGGAATACAAGTAATATTTATTTATTTCGTAATAATCGTTTCATCATAGCAGTAATAAAACGGTCATACCAGCTTACCGGAAATTTTCGAGCGATAAATGTAATCATTTTAGCGCTGAAACTAGGTAAATAGCGATATCTTGGTTTATTATCCGAGATTGCTTTGTAAATGAGTGAAGCGATGTCCTCTGCGCTGTCAGAACTTCCAGCAGCATTTTCAAAATTACTGTAAGTATGGATCATTTCATAATAAGCAGAACCTTGACTAGTTGCTGCTTTTGCATTATCAGAGGCGATCGTCCCCCATTCGGTCTTTGTTCCTGATGGTTCAACCACGATCACTTTGATTCCGAAGAGTTTAGTTTCCATTCTTAGTACATCGGAATAAACTTCCAGGGCGTGTTTAGATGCATGATACCAACCACCAGCTGGAGAATAGATTCTTCCTCCAATTGAACTGATATTAATGATCCGTCCTGATTGCTGAGCCCGCATCGTCGGTAAAACCAGTTGAGTGATATTTGCGAGTCCAAATAAGTTCACATCGAACTGTTTCTTAGCTGCTTCTGTAGTCACTTCTTCCAATGCTCCATACTCTCCATAGCCAGCGTTATTGACTAATATATCAATCCGTTTTTCTTCATTCAATACCCGATCGATAAGCGTTCGGTTCGATGCTTCATCAGTGACATCTAGTGCTTGCACGCGAACACCTTGTGCTTTCAATTCTTGTAAACGGTCTACCCGGCGTGCTCCTCCATATACGATAAAGCCTTCTTCTACCAATCTCAATGCGGTTGCCTTTCCGATTCCTGAAGATATTCCTGAAACGATTGCAATTTTCTTTTCTGTCATTTTAATTTACCATCCTTTCAATTATAAGTGAATAATCATTTATTGAAGTGTTGAAGAAAAGCCGATTTTAATCGGCGCAAAGAGATTGAACCACCATTTCGATCAATTCTTCTATTTCTTCATTCGTCGTCACGCGATCATGTACTTGGCGTGTTTCAAGCAAATAAGTAAGGGGGCCAGCAAAGAATGCGTAAATGATATCTCGGTTTTGGGTCACCAACAAATTATGAGTTATGGCATATTCGATGA
Organism: Listeria grayi; assembly: GCF_900638015.1. Lineage (NCBI taxonomy): Bacteria > Bacillati > Bacillota > Bacilli > Caryophanales > Listeriaceae > Listeria > Listeria grayi. The sequence continues at coordinate 1,363,441 of NZ_LR134483.1, read as the reverse complement.
CATCATTAAGTGGTTTAGCGATCTCATCCGCGATTTGATGCGTTTCTGTTGTCACAAATTGCGGATTGGAATGGATCGCACGCATAAATTGAGCTTCGTCCGGGTACTCTCTAAAACGACTGGCAAAGTGTTGCATCGCGGCTCGTATCTGTGCTTTGATATTTGTTTCACTTTGTAATTTTTTCGCCAGCCCTCTATCCATCAATTCTTTTACTTGTAGATAGATTTTACTGAGCATATCGCTTTTATCTTGATAATAGATATACACAGTAGCAGGACTTACCCCTGCAAGTTTGGCGATTTTGGAGATACTGGCATTGTTTAGCCCTTCTTGCTTCGTGATTTGAAATACAGCTTGACTGATCGCGGTAACTTTCGCTTCATCTTTTATTCTCATAGATATATGATAAATGATTATTCACTTATTGTCAACAAGAAAGAATCTCCAAACAATTTAATGCTTGGAGAGATCCTTTTTATTTATGGAAAGCCAGCGCAATCGTCGCAATACCTTCCATTAAGAATAAAATAACAATAATTGCTGTGATCCCGATAACGGCCAAGACCGGATTGAATAAAGTTGCGAACCCGATAACGGCTTCCAATACTCCGACTCCTAGCAACCACGACCATCTACTGCTGCCTAGCTTCTTCACTTCAACGGAACCAACGATCCGCATGATTCCTGAAAATAGGACCCAAAAGCTGAAGACGAACAAAATCGTAGCCATTCCACTGAATTGATTGCTAACAAGCAAGATACCTAGCAAGATCGATAAGATCCCATCAGCCATCACCCAACCACTCAATACCCGATTGCCGGCAAAATAAAGAATCACTTTACTGATTCCTGAAACTAACCAATAAATGCTAAGCAAAACGGTGAGCAACCATACCACTTTTATTGGATTGGACATAAAGTAAAATCCCGATATCACCATAAATAAACCTAATACAATCAAAATAATTCGTTGCCATGCTTTCATCTTAATCTCTCCTTTATTCTATTGTAAAAATTGAGTTGCGATTTCCTTATAGACATGGATCATTTCTAAATAATTCGCGATCTCTACATTTTCATCAACTTGATGCGAAGTCTCATTACCAGGGCCAAAAATGATTACAGGGAATGTGTGTTTCGCCTTCGTAAACTCGGCTGCATCTGTTGTACCGGAAATTCCAAGCAACGGCATTTCGTTACCAATGATTTTTTTGGCAGCACGTTGCGTGGCTGCTACTAAATCAGAAGTCCGATCGCTAAATACAGGTTGTTTATCATAGTTCCATGTCAACGTCAGATTGGTGCCGGAGGATCGATTTAATTTAGCAATAATGGCAGCAAATGCTTTTTTGATTGTTTCATTATCTGCTTCTGGGATCGAGCGGATATTTCCCTGTAACTCTGCCTTTTCAGGAATACTATTTACTTGGTTCCCACCATTTATTACAGTAACATTATGAATAAACGCACCCAACAACTCATTTTCCTGCTTGATCGATGCCACATAGGCTTCGGCCTCATTATAAAAAGCAAGCAACTTGTCAATTGCATTGATACCTAGCTCTGGCATTGAACTATGGGCATTTTTCCCAATTGAAGTAACGGTGTAGTTCATCGAGCCTTTATGTGCATAAACAATGTGATGGCCGCTCGGTTCACCGATGACAAGTCCGTCCAAATCATCTGCATAACCTTGTGTGGTCAGCTGTTCCGCACCTAATTCACCCACTTCTTCGCCCACGGTTGCTAAGAAACGAATCTTGCCGGATAGCGCTGTGTTTTCTTCTTTTAATTCGATCATAGCTATGGCCATTGCAGCTAAGCCAGCTTTCATGTCCGTGGATCCTCTTCCATAAAGGCGACCGTCTTTCTCAGTGGGCTCAAACGGTGGATAGGACCAATTTTTTAGATTCCCTGCGTCAACGACATCCATATGACCAGAAAAGGCCAGGATGCGTTCGGCAGAATCTCCCATTTCACTGATTAGATTAGCGCGTTTGTCTGCATAGGGGACTTTGTGACTGTCGATCTCGTGGGCCTGAAATAAGCTAGCAAGATAGTCAGCTACTTCTTCTTCGTTTCCATTTGTAGAATTAATTGCAATGATGTCTTTTAAGATTTGAATCTTCTCTTGTTGCTCCATGTATATTCCTTCTTTCATTGATCTGTATAAATTTCTATTCCCGATTTGTGTAAATGTAAACAAGCTATTCGCATTAACTTGTCGTCCTATTGTTTCAAATCGCCAAAAGAAATACGCTCAATAGAATGGCTTTCAAACCAATCGCGCACGCGTGGATCACAGATCGTTGCTAATTCTCGGCAGCGAAGCAATGTATAGGAAGAATTATCCAATACAAATTGATCCAAAAAGCCGACATCAAAATGCATTTCCACAATATCGTCTGCTGTTAGATCCAATAACCCAAAATCATCGTCTAGAAAATTAGCCACACTTACTCCCTCATGGATATACGGTAATGCGCCCGCTTCTAAAAGATTAGTAACTCGATGATACCCCTTCAAATCCGGCCACTTTTTATCACCGCTGTACTTTAATGTTGTATGGATACCGTATTCGCGTGCAATGTCAAAAAAAGCTTGATCCACGATTTCATCACCAATCGAATGACAGTCAATGTGCGCAGGATAATGGCCTATTAATTCTTTGAAACGCTCCATTTGTGCCAAAGTCTCTGTCCTGACATCCTCATACACAAATTTCAGCTCTGGATTGTTACGATAATAACGAGAACGATGGAAATGTCCATTTTCATCTACTAATGAAGGGATCTTTCTCGGATCTGCACATGGCTTACCAAGCAAAAAATTCGTATGCTGCCCAATAAACAGCTCCGGATAGTCTTTTGACAATGCGACAGCATGCACCGCTGCATCTAAATTTGGCATCAATAATGTCGATGTGGTAATGCCATCGCGGAAACTTTTGATAATGCCTAGATTGATTGCTTCTGACATGCCAAAATCATCAGCTTCAATGATTACTTTTACCATTTAACATCCTCCTCTTTTAACAAAGCTTACTTAATATAAATCAAATTATTATAGCATAACTTCTCCTCTTTTTTTTCAAATGTTTAGAATTGGCAAAAATAGGAAACATGGATATGGAGTCAAGAAAATGGAGGAGATAAAAAATGGGTGAAACAATTATTCCAACACATACATTACGTGATGGTACCAAACTACCGGCAATCGGATTTGGAACCTACAATCTCAATGGTCTAACAGGTGCCAACAGTATCGCACAGGCGTTACAGAATGGCTACCGGTTGCTAGATACTGCGTTCAGTTATGAAAATGAAGCAGCGGTTGGCGAAGGTATCCGCCGCTCGGGTATTGATCGAAATGAGATCATTGTCACCTCGAAACTTCCTGGCAGACACTATGAACCGCAAAATGCGATTACGGCACTTCAAGAGTCTTTACTTCGCTTACGGTTGGATTATATCGATCTTTATCTACTTCACTGGCCAAATCCTAAGCAAGATCTTTATGTAGAAGCATGGAAAACATTGATCGAAGCAAAACGATTTGGACTTGTAAAAAATATCGGTGTCTGCAACTTTCTACCGGAACATCTAGAACGTTTGCAAAATGAGACCGATGAACTTCCGGTCGTTAATCAAATCGAATTGCATCCTTATTTTTCCCAAGCAGCGCAACGCAAATGGAACGAAGAGCACGATATTTTAACAGAAGCATGGAGCCCACTTAGCCGGACGAAGACAGTAACGAATGATAAAACACTGAAACAACTGGCAAAAGACCGGAATCGTAGTGTGGCACAAATCATATTACGCTGGCACTATCAGTTAGGTGTTCTGCCGATTCCGAAATCTGCTTCCGATAAGCGGCAAAAAGAAAATCTTGCTATTTTTGATTTTGAATTGACGTCAGAAGAAATGGAAACGATCGCGAAATTGACACAACCAGATGGACGTATTAAAAATCAAGATCCCGCAGTATATGAGGAATTTTAACAAAAAAGTCTGGTGCGTCTTGCACCAGACTTTTTTGTTATTTAAAGAAAGAAATTTGGCGAAATATATTCGCGGCTTGATTCCAGTAATTCATCAAGCATTGGTTTTGCTTTACTATAATCGCCGACTAGTGGATGTGCTAGTAAGGCAGTTAAAGCTGTATCATAATTTCCGGTCACAGCTGCTTTTACAGTTAGGCTCTCGTAGTTTTTCACAGCAGCAACAAGTCCATAGATCGCTTCCGGGATATTATTTTGCACAAGCGGCGTAATGCCGTTTTTATTCAGGATACAAGGTGTTTCTACAGAAGCATCTGCAGGTAAGAACGGAATTGCTCTATCATTCAAGACATTTGCAACGATCCACATATCTTCGTCATTATAAATAGCGCTGATGGCCTCCAGTGCTAATTCACTGTAGCCGCCTCCCCCGCGTTTCTTTAGGACCTCTGGTTTGTCATGTTGGTTTTCATCTGCTAACGCTTCATAGATTTCTTTTTCTAACCCTAATACCACTTCTCCACGGGATTTTTCAGCATTTTTTAATTCTGTCAGTTTATCTTCGCGATGGAAGAAATATTGTGTATAAAGACTCGGCAAGGCACCGATGTCTTTCACTATCTCAGGATTCACCGTTTCATGGATATCCGCAACTTTTGCGAATTCCTCGTCAGTCAATTTGCGGCCGTTGGCACGAATATTGTAGGCAAAGTTCATGTGATTCAAGCCAACGAAATCGTATTTGACCTCTTTATATGGTATTCCAAGCGCTTTTTCTACCCATGTTCGTGGACGCATCCCGCCGGCACACAGCGCGATAAATTTAATAGACGAATAGTTGCGGACAGCTTCTGCTAGTATTCCGGTTGGATTTGCATAGTTGATCAGCCAGCCATCAGGGTTGTATGTCTCCATGGCTTTTGCTATTTCGAGAATTGCCGGGATTGTGCGCAGTGCTTTCATGAAACCACCTGGTCCAGTCGTTTCTTGACCGATGATATCATATTTTAAGGGGATCTTTTCATCAAAGGTCCTAGTCTTGTTCCCGCCCACTCGGATCTGTGTCAAAACAAAATCTTGCCCTTTTACAGCTTCTTCCAAGTCTGAGGTATGACGGATTTTTATCGTCAAATCATGGAATTTTGTATAGCGTTCGAGAAATTTGGTCATGATAGAGAGACGTTCTTCGCTGATATCCATTAACGTGATCGTGTCGATCGGTAATTTTGCTTGTTCTTTTGCTAGCCCTTCAATAATTTCTGGTGTATACACACTTCCTGCTCCGATAATTGCAATATTCATTTTTTTCATTACGCTCATCCTTTCTATTCTACTGTTTGGACCCGACAAATTGGAAAAAAGCGGGATGGATTTTTTCATCTGGGTTAAAGCCTGTTTTCAAGGCAAATTCGTTGGCTAATACTTGGAAAACGATGCAATAAATAAACTCAGCACCATAAGCCGATCCGATTTCTCCTAAAGGGATATCGCTCAACTCAGGATCTCTGGCTAGTATCAAGCGATTAGCTGGAAATTGTTCAATATAAGTAGCGACGCGTTCACTCATTTCTTTTTTACTACTTTCTTCAATTACAAGAATGTGAAAACTATCCTCATGAATCAGACGATGTGGGCCGTGGGTGAATTCTTCGATCTCAAAAAACAAAACCGGTACACGCAATGTTTCGAGTAATTTCAGCGTCCCTTCTTTCGTGATTCCCGAAAAGGCATTACTAGTTACTGTTGCATAGGGTAATTTTGACCAGCGGCTGTTTTCTGCCAGCCATTTTTTGGTTTGTTCCTCCGCATTGGCTAATTGTCTTAGGTTAGCGAGAATGCTGGCATTCAACTCTGCTTCTTTTTCTGTAGATAAAGTTCCTTCTGCTTTTCCGATGCGCAATGCGAGCTGGATCAAGCGCATCAATGTAGCGGTAAAACCGATTGACTTTGGTCCGATCGTTTCTTCGCTACACATCAAGTCGATTACATGATCCGCGACTTTGCTGCCTTCGCTCGTAAGATTGGCTGTTAATAATAGACTGGTGTATTGATTTTGTTTCGCTTCTTTCAGCACTGTCATCGTACCAACACTACTTCCTGTCTGCGAGATCGCGATCAAGACATGAGGTTTTGCCGACCAGCCTACTTCCAAGTATTCTGAGGGCGAGCACCGGCGTATTTCTTTGGTGGTAAATTGGTGGAAATAGGATTCTACCGCTTCTGCTGCATTTAAAGAACTTCCTGAACCGACCAGAACGATTGGGACATCTTGTTCTATCAGTTCGCTGATCAGCTCCGTTTCCGCTACAACCAGCGGCTTTTCCCAAATGATCGGCAAGCGCTGGAATTGTAGCCGGATATAATGACTCATTAAATTGATCATTACTATTCTCTCCTTTCTAAATCAAGAAGAAGCTGTCTCTGTAAACGACGCATCGCGTTCAAGTGCTTCCTCTTCTTCCCGTTGTTTTTCAAACAGTTTAAAGAATGGATAATAGATAAGCCCGGTGATCACGAGTGCAGCGGCACCATATACGGCACAACGCCAATCGCCTCCGGAAGCAAGGTATTGCATCAGGATCGGTGGCATTGTCAATGGGACCATGACTACCGGTCGACCGATCAAATCAAAGTACATCAATGTGTAAGTGAGAACTACTAAAGTCATGTTGCTTAAAATATAAGGGATCATCAATACTGGATTCAGCACGATTGGTGCCCCGAATACAACCGGTTCGTTGATCTCAAAGAGACCAGACGGGAAGGATAACCTTCCGAGAGTACGAAGCCCTTTATTTTTCGACATCATCATAAACACGACCAGCATCAGTGTCGCTCCTCCGCCGCCAATGAAGACAAATGTTTCAAAACCTGCTGCAGTAATATATGGCGGTGTTTGTCCATTCGCATATGCATCGACGTTTTTCCCTAGCATGGCTAAGAAAATCGGATCAGCAACGGCCAAGACTGCACCGCCGTGGATCCCGATACACCAAAGCAATGAGCGGACAAGGAAGAAAATAAAGATTCCCGGCAATGTGCCCAAAGAGAATACTAATGGACTGAATAGCATATTTAAAATGGCATTGATATCAACTTTGAATAAAATACTGAGTATCCAAAATAATGTCAGCGAGAAAAGTAGCGGGATCAAGATCGAAAAGGACCGCGAAATTGCTTCTGGAACACTAGCAGGCATTTTGATCGTCAATTTATAGCGGTCGCAAAATCGGCTGATCTCCACGACGACAACGGCTACAACAATAGCTGTAAACAACCCTTTTGTGCCGAAATTATCCCAGTTGATCTGGTAGCTACCATTTTTCAGCAGCTCGGTCTGGACGAGTAAAAAAGAAGTGAATGCCATGACGACATTTCGAATGCCATCTAGTTTGTAAATCTTAGACAGATAATACGTGATCCCAAATAAAGCGATGATTCCGATCATTCCAAAGGTAACATTGACTGGTGTACTAATGGCTTCTTTATAGGGCGCAATGATCTTTTGATAGGCGTCCATTGGAAACTGAGCAAGAATCATAAAGATAGAACCAATGATCGTAAATGGTACTGTCACGATCATTCCGTCTTTGATCGCCATGATATAACGATTCTCTCCGATTTTTAATAGCGGCGGAGATATTTTTGTTTCAAAGAATTTGAGCAAACCATTCATACTGAGCCACTCCTGTCATTTAATTTTAGGTATTGTCATCTTGAACAAACTGTAAGCCGTATAACAAACTTTCTAAAAAAAGCTGATAGTCTTTTACTTCAGTAGTTGTAATGTAATAAATCAAACGAACTTTCGATTGGATCGGCAGTTTGCTTTCTGTCCATTTCACCGTCTTTGCTGGAATCTGCAGATAAATTGCTGGCTCCGTATTTACAGACGTGGCGCAAAAGACGACAGCGATCTGATCGAAAAGGACAATCGGATTTGCAAATGCTTGCTGTGTCGTTTCCGCATGGTCGATAGGAGGCAAATGTCTATAGGCACTTTGCAGAAGCGCTCCTTTATCAAGCTCTTCTGATTCCTGCCAAATTCGATGCTTCATCACACGCTTCTGCAAAGCATCCCATTTTTCTTTCAACAGCATGCTCCGAAACTGCTCTACTGCTCCTTGGATCGCAATATCATGGAAACTATTCGTAAGGTAAATAGTTGTAGCAGAGGGATGCGTGTGTTCATGCTGCTGCTCGCCGACTATAAACAGAACATCCGATGCCGTAACGGCTTGATTCTGTTGATTTCGGTTGATAAACCGCTCGATTTTCATTTCTGGCAAGGCTTTCTCCAATAGTTTTGCCGTCAGTCGCGCGATTTCTAGTTTTGCATGATATAAGATCACAGCGGATTTTGACGGTCGTCTTTCTCTATCAAAAGTAAGAAAAATCACCAAAACTTGACCGATTTCATCATTATCTTGCATCTGCAAACCATATTTCTGTGCCAAACGCCACATTGAAGCTGCAAGCGCTAAAAATGCTTGAGGAAATTTTTCGATCAGTTCTCCTAAATCATCTTGAAAGATCTTGACCCGATAACGTTGTCTCAGCAGCATATCATTGATGTGCTCTGTCAATCTCACTTGTAGTTCTTCATCTACTTCGATCCGTTCATGCAGGATCTCTGCCAGATCTGCTAGCAGGTCCGCTGTGTAAGCGTGAGTGATCGATGTAAAATAGCGCTGCTTGGACGCATCTTTTTGAAAAACGATCAAATATTCGACGATCCGATTTGTATCATAAGCAGGTTGAAACACGAAGCCCAAGCGTTGTTGAAGGTAATATTGAAAATATGCAGCTTCATCTGGAAAATAGTCTAGTGTTTCCAGTTTTTTACAGTCTGCCGCCCCAAACAATTTGATATCGACCATTAAATTGATCAAAAAGCTATATTTAAAGTCACGGTCAAATTGGTAGCCGTAATCCTTCTGCATTTCTTCGATCAGTATCAGGACGACTTCTTTTAAATGGTTGTCGAAGATGATCTTGTCAAGCGGATTATCTGTTTGAAATTCAGCAAGATTATCAAATAGTAATTCTTTTTGAAAACGATGGAACGAATCCAAGATCGCTGTCTTGATATTTTTCCGCCGTCCTTTGATCTGTGTGCCATCTTTATCACGAATCAATTGGAGCTGATATTCCATTAGCTGTGGTTTGATCGTATTCAGGTCAGCTACAATCGAATTCTTGCCCACAAAGTATTTAGCGACTAATTGCTTGATCGAAGTCTTGCGCGTGTAGCCATTAAAATTGAAGAGCAAAAAAAGTTTGAGTTTTCCCGGCGAAGCGATGCCGAATCTTGATGAAGCGCTTCCATTTTTGTTTCTGATCGATCCTTTTTGACAGTGGAAAGTAGCTTCAATCCCCGTCCTCTTTTTCGCAATAATTGATATTGATGCGCCGCAAAGTATGGCTCCATTTGCTGCAAGTAATTTTGAATCGTTTTTGTACTTACATCCAGTCCCGCCGCAAAATATTCGGCCGATTGGTACTCATGTTCATTCAATAATAATTTTAAAAGCGTATACTGATTTTCCTTCAACATTTTTTCACCTGAATTCCTATCAACTTTTAAAACTATGCAAGAAGGCCTTCTTGATAGTTTTATCCTAACTTCTTTTATTCGTTCTGCAAATCCTAATTTTTTTCCAGTAATGAGGTAAAAAAAAATAAACCCCCTCTTAACTATAGCAGTTTTAGGGAGTTTATCCATTACTTATTATTCTGTAACAGCAGTTGTATCTTCAGATGTATGTGGTGTTTTCAATGTGAGGAACAGTAGCCCCATACCAACAAGGCAGATCACAGCTGCAACAACGAACGGTATATTGAAGCCAAATGCTTCGCTGATCAAACCAGAACAAATTGGAGCGAAGGCAGCGCCAAGCCAGCGGACAAAGTTGTATGCCCCACTTGTCACGCTTCGTGCATATGGAGAGTGCTCCATGACGGTCGTTGTGAATACTGCGTTATTGATACCTAGCACAAGTCCGGATAGAACGATCAAGACGATCTTCACGGCTAAACCTGGTAAGAAACCAAGTCCGATCAAAATCAAGGCACAGATGAATAGCGAACCTCGTAAAATTGCTTTGGAATCAAATTTCACTTCCAGCATGTGCGAGATTTTTGCGGATCCTAATGCTAGGCAAAGTCCCCAAGCAAAGAATACGAATCCGATCTTGATAGCGCTCAAACCAAGTACTAACGGTGAATAAGCTAAGATTGTAAAGAAACAATAGTAATAAAACATACCGCTAAATGCGATTTGCAAAAATGGTTTGTACGTAAATAAGTGCAGCATTTGCTTGATCGGCTGTTGTTTGACAGCACTTGGATCAGCAAGTATCTCTTTTTCAGGTTCTTTCACTTTTAATAAGATAAGTAAAAAGGCGATAAAAATCAAACCAGCAGTTGCGAAAAACGGAAAACGCCAAGATTCATTCCCCAGTACGCCACCAAGTAAAGGACCAAATGCCATTCCCAGTCCCATGGCAGCCTCATAAAGGCCGATCGCGTGCCCAGGTGTTCTCGATAAGGAGATCAACATAGTCATCGCTGTAGCTAGAAACATCGAGTTCCCAAATCCCCATCCTGCACGAAAAATCGACAATGCGCCAATCGAATTAGAAAAGCCGCATAATAAAGCGAAAATCGTGACAACGAATAAGCCAGTAACAATCAATTTTTTATCTCCAATTTTATTTGCAATAATACCAATTGGTATCATCATGATCGCCATTGTAAAGATATAAGCCGTAAACAACATTTCTACTTGCGAATGTGATGCACCAATACTTGCTGCGATCGAAGGCAATAACGGATCAACTACCCCGATTCCCATAAATGCAAGCAGACACCCTGCTGCTGTGATCCATTTTGCTACCCCATTTTGATTCGGGTTTTCTTCTATCATTTCTTCATACACTTCCCTTTCCAAATTCTATCTATTATTGTACGCCTGCGGTAAATAGATGTCAATATATACATATGTAAAAACTTACATATGTTAGTATTTTACAATTAGGCCGAAAAAGCTTACAATAATAAAAAAAGCAAAAGGGTGGAAATAATGCCTAATTTACTCGGTTATACACTTCTGCAGATGATTGCCAGGGAATCAACAAATGGTTACGAGCTGGTGCACCGTTTACGGATCATGCAAAACACGCATCATAGTCAGATTTATCCCGCTTTATCAAAATTAGAAGAAGATGGCTACTTGACTGTCCACAGGCAAGCACAGGAAAAACTTCCTGATAAGAAGATCTATGCGATTACAGAAAAAGGGATCGATGCCTTGGCAGAATGGTCAGAAACGCCTTTAAAGAATCCAGTCACTAAAGATGAATTTATTATTAAGTTACAGCTTGATTGGGTCAATAAAAGCCGGACAGAAAGTTTGCTGAAGGAACGTCAAACCTATTTAGAAGAACAGCTGGAAATGGTCGATGAAACACTTCATCATTTTGAAAAACTGCTACATTTAGATACGGATGCTGCTAGGCAAGAGGATATGCCCTACCAAGTATATGCTCGCAAACGAGAATTGCTTGTTGTAGAGTTGGAATGGTGCGAGCGTATGCTAGCCAATCGAGCTAATTAAAAAACGCCATCTATGTTAGATGGCGTTTTTTATTATTTAGCAAACTCTAAAATGTCTTTTGCTAATTTCACACTTGCTTCTTCTGGCGGTTCGATTCCTTCAAGCGGATAGCGAATCCCCATTTCTTTCCATTTATAAACACCCATTGTGTGGTAAGGAAGTACCTCTACCCGCTGCACATTGGGAAGCGTATCAATGAAATGGCGCAAGTTGGTCAAATCATCCACATCATCTGTTTTCGTTGGTACTAAGACGTGGCGAATCCAGATCGGCTGATTTTTTTCTTTCAAATAATTTGCAAAGTCCAAGATCGGTGCATTTGGACGCGTTGTGAGCTTCAAGTGTTTTTCCGGATTGATCTGTTTGATATCTAATAAGATCAAATCGGTCACTTCCATCAAACGATCCAATTTTTCAATAAATTCCGGATCTCTGCTGAAACAGCCACCGCAAGAATCAATAGTCGTATTCACACCTGCTTGTTTGCACAGCGTGAATAATTCGATCAAAAAATCGACTTGCAGCAAGGGCTCTCCACCGCTTACTGTGATACCGCCGCCGGATGCGTCCCAAAATTCTTTATATTTGATAGCCTCATCAAATACATCTTGTGCGGTGCGTTCTGTTCCTTTTCCGATTTTCCAAGTATCTGGGTTGTGACAAAACTGACAACGAAGCAGACATCCCTGCATAAAGACAATAAAACGAATTCCCGGCCCATCTACTGTCCCCATTGTTTCTATCGAATGAACCCTTCCAATTGTGTTTGTCATTTTTTATCCAATCCCTTCTCTTTTCAATCGAGAGGCGGAAAGTCCGCCTCCAGCTTTTGATCACTATTCTTACATGGATTCGTGCATCGTACGGTGAATAACATCTAATTGTTGTTCACGCGTTAATTTGATGAAGTTTACAGCATATCCGGAAACACGGATCGTTAATTGCGGATATTCTTCTGGGTGATCCATCGCATCTAATAATGTATCGCGGTTGAAGACGTTGATGTTCAAGTGATGTCCCATTTTTGTAGAATAACCGTCTAGCATTGCTACTAGGTTGTCGACTTGCGCACTGTCATCACGGCCTAGTGCTTTCGGTACGATCGAGAATGTGTTGGAAATTCCGTCTTGCCCGTATTCATATGGAAGCTTAGCAACGGATGATAAGGATGCTAATGCACCTTTCGTATCACGGCCATGCATTGGGTTAGCTCCTGGTGCGAATGGTTCGCCTGCGCGGCGTCCATCTGGTGTGTTCCCTGTTTTCTTACCATAAACAACATTGGAAGTAATGGTAAGCACTGAAGTTGTATGAACAGAGTCACGATAAGTTTTGTGTTTTTTCACTTTTGTCATGAATGTTTTTAGAAGGTCGACTGCGATTTGGTCAACGCGATCGTCATTATTGCCGTATTTCGGATAATCGCCTTCGATTTCAAAGTCAACTGCTACGCCATTTTCATCGCGGACTGCTTTTACAGTTGCATATTTGATTGCAGAAAGAGAATCGACCGCTACAGATAATCCAGCGATACCAGTTGCCATTGTACGTAAGACATGTGTATCATGAAGCGCCATTTCTAATCTTTCATACGCATATTTATCATGCATATAGTGAATAACATTTAATGTATTCAAGTATAGTTCTGCGATCCATTCCATCATCGCATCGTATTTTTCAAGCACTTCTTTGTAATCTAAAACGTCGCTTGTGATTGGACGGTAAGCAGGTCCAACTTGTGCTTTCGATTTTTCATCGATACCACCATTGATGGCATATAACAATGTTTTCGCTAAGTTAGCACGTGCGCCGAAGAATTGCATTTGTTTGCCGACACGCATTGCGGATACACAACAAGCGATCGCATAATCATCGCCCCATTTAGGACGCATAACATCATCGTTTTCGTATTGGATCGCACTTGTTTTGATCGACATGTTGGCACAGAATTTTTTAAATCCTGATGGCAAGTGTGTGGACCAAAGAACAGTCAAGTTAGGTTCTGGAGCAGGTCCTAAGTTATCTAATGTATGCAAGAAACGGAAGGAGTTTTTTGTAACAAGCGGGATGCCGTCTTCTGAGATACCACCAATGGATTCTGTTACCCATGTTGGGTCGCCAGAGAATAATTCATTGTAATCTGGAGTACGAGCAAATTTCACTAGACGTAATTTCATGATGAAATGATCTACGATTTCTTGTGCTTGTTCTTCTGTTAATACACCATTTCTAAGATCACGTTCTACATAAATATCTAAGAATGTAGAGGTACGGCCTAGACTCATTGCTGCACCATTTTGTTCTTTGATTGCTGCTAGATAGCCAAGGTATAACCATTGGAAAGCTTCTTGAGCTGTTTCTGCTGGGCGGGAAAGATCGAATCCGTGTTTTTCGCCTAGTACTTTTAATTCGCCTAATGCACGGATTTGTTCGTTAAGTTCTTCACGCAAACGGATAATATCATCGCTCATTGTGCGAAGACCTGTGTTGTTCAAATCTTTTTTCTTTTCTGCGATCAAGAAGTCGATACCGTATAATGCTACACGGCGATAGTCACCGATGATACGTCCACGACCATAAGCATCTGGAAGTCCAGTGATGATACCGGATTTACGAGCTGCGCGCATTTCAGGTGTATAGGCATCGAACACGCCTTGGTTATGTGTTTTACGATATTCTGAGAAGATGTGGCTGATCTCTGCATCGATCTCAAAGCCGTATGCTTCTGCTGCTGTTTCTGCCATGCGGATACCACCGAATGGTTGTAAGCTGCGTTTGAATGGTTTATCTGTTTGGAAACCAACGACTTTTTCCAAATCTTTGTTTAGGTAGCCAGGATCATGAGAAGTAATCGTGGAAACGATTTTAGTATCCATATCAAGGACGCCGCCATTATCGCGTTCTTGTTTGGTAAGATCCATTACTTGTTCCCATAATTTATTGGTCGCATCAGTTGGGCCGACTAAGAAGGAATCATCACCTTCATAAAGTCGATAGTTTTTTAGGATAAAGTCTCTTACATCGATTTCCTCTTGCCAAGTTCCACCGACAAATTCTTTCCATTGTTCTTTCATTTAAATAGCCTCCAATTTTTGTTCAATTTTGAGCGTTAAATAATGAGCATAACTATTTGTAAATGTTTACACTGTTATGATACCACATTTCTCAAAAAATGCTACAGTTTTTGAGAAACTTTTTGTGAAAAAATTATTAAATAGGCTAAAAGTCACTAATAGCCCCAATTACTTTTTTACTGCTCTTATTAAAGTGGCGTTCTGTATTAGCCGAATGGTGAAAATTGTTATAATACAGATAAAAACGCTTGTGTACTGTGGCACAAGCGAAATTCGCTATAAACAAGCGTTTTCATCAAACTGTTTTTCATGAAAAAAGTGAGGAGAATTTCCCCTCACAGATTCCATAATTTTTTATTGGAAGTTGTGATCGCGATAGCCCCATTTTCTAGCGCATCGTTCACTTGTTCCTCCGTTTCGATCAATCCGCCGGCAATGAGTGGTATATTCATCATCGCTTTCATGCGTGCGATTTGATTTGGCAAAATACCTGGCAGTAATTCGATCGCATCTGGATTTGTTTTCTCAATCATCGCAATCCCTTTTGTATACGCGCTTGAATCGATCGTAAATAAGCGCTGGATCGCAATAATGTGCTGCTGTTTAGCTTTGATCACAACATTGCTTCTTGTAGAAACGATTCCTGCTGGTCGAATCTCTTGACAAAGATATTCCGCACCATAATCATCGTTTTTTAAACCATTGATCAAATCTGCATGCAAGATGACTTTTTTATTTGCAGACTTAGCCAGATTGACAAGCGATTTTAATTGCGCGATATGCGTTTCCAGCATGACGAGATATTCTCCATCTAAAGCGATTATTTTTTCAATGTCACGCTCTTGGTGCGCTGCAGGGATGATTTTCTGTTGTCCAAACACTTTTGTCCACTCCTTTGGCTACATAACACGTTTAAACATTTTTTCCAGTTCATAAGTGGTATATTCGATAACGACTGGTCGGCCGTGCGGGCAGGTAAATGGATCGCTTGCCTCGCGCAACGTATCCAGCAAAGCCTCCATGTCTTCTTTTGTCAAATAATGGTTGGCTTTGATCGATTTTTTGCAGCTCATCATAATGGCTGTATCTTCCCGCAATTTATGGATACTGATGCTCGGCGCATTAAGCGCTTCGTCAATGATTTCCCGCAAGGTCTCCTCTTCTTGGTCTTTCGGGAACCAATTCGGATGCGAACGAATGATATAACTGTTTTGACCAAATGGTTCCAAGAAAACGCCCACTTCTTCCAGTTTCTGTTTTTGCTCTTCTAACCGCACATATTCATCTGTTGAAAATTCCAACACGATCGGAACAAGTAAATCTTGTAATTCTCTTGCCACTTCACCGATTTTTTCGCGATAAAACTCATATTTGATTCGTTCTTGTGCAGCATGCTGGTCAATGATATAAAGGCCTTTTTCATTTTGTGCCAGAATGTACGTCGCATGCATCTGTCCGATCGGATATAGTTTTGGCAAGCGTTCCGTTGGTGTGATGGTGACTTCTTCTTGCTCTTCCTGCTTTTCTTCTGGACGATCCAGGAGCGCATCTAAACTTTCATATAAAGCATTTTCTTCGGCCACATAGGAATTATCTTGTTCGGGCGGCTGCTTGTAATGAAACGGTTGATCAAGTCTTGGCGGTTCCGACTGTTTTTTATCAAAGTCGATCTGCAGTTGCTCGGAAGCGAGTTTCTGTTTTTTGGAAACTTCACCGCTTGGAATAAGCTGTTGCTGGTGGAAAGCTCCTTTCAGCATTTGTGTGATCAATTGTCCTAATTCTTTTTCTTTGCTGAGTCGTACCTCCAGTTTAGCCGGATGCACATTGACATCCACGATGATCGGATCCATTTCGATCTGCAGGACAATGATCGGATAACGACCGATCGGCAGGAGCGTATGATACCCTTCCTGGATTGCTTTTACAAGGGCAAAATTTTTGATATAACGACCGTTAACGATTGTGGAGACATAATTACGATTGGCCCGGTTGATCTCCGGCAAGATCGCATAGCCATTCACTTTAAAATCAAGGGATTCAGCACTTACCGGAAGCGCTTTGCGGGCGATCGACACACCGTAGATCGCAGCGATCACTTGACGCAGATCTCCATTCCCGCTTGTTTGCAACAGTGATTTTCCGTTATGAGAAAGTCGGAAACTGATTTCCGGATGGGATAGCGCTAGGCGATTGATGATATCTGTGATATTTCCAAGTTCTGTCGGCAGACTCTTTAAGTACTTCAAGCGAGCCGGTGTATTATAGAATAATTGTGTGACTTCGATTTCCGTACCTTTTCGAGCATCACTGCTTATTTCTTCTAAAATTTTTCCGCCTTGGATCGTTAAATGCTTGCCTTGCTTTTCTCCGGTCGACGTGGTGATTTTCACTTGCGCGACAGAGGCGATACTTGGTAATGCCTCCCCGCGGAAACCTAATGTGTGCACGCGGAAAAGGTCGTGCTCATTTTTGATTTTGCTAGTAGCATGACGCAGAAAAGCCGTTTCTACATCTTCAGGCTCGATTCCGCTACCGTTGTCGATCACGGTGATCTTATTTAGACCAGCTTCTTCGATCAAAATATCGATCACGGTACTTCCGGCATCGATCGCGTTTTCCGTCAATTCCTTGACAACGGAAGCTGGGCGTTCTACTACTTCCCCAGCTGCGATCTTATTGGATAAAAGTTCTGTCAATTCAACAATTTTATTAGCCATTTGGCTCACCTTCTTTTTCTTTACATCGTTTTTTGCTGTAACTTGTAAAGTACGTTCATTGCTTCCATTGGCGTCATCTGCATCAAATTAAGTTGCGCGATTTCTTTGCGGAGATCGCGATCTGCTTTTTTAGGAGCAGGGATATCTTCTACTTGGAACATCGCAAGCTGGATGTCTTCTTCTGTTTTTTCTACTTGGGAAGCAGTCTGTTCTTTTTCCGCTTCCAGTTCCGCCAAAATCTGGCTCGCCCGTTTGATAAGATCAGCAGGAAGTTCTGCCAGCTGAGCAACATGGATTCCATAGCTTTTATCTGCGGGTCCCTCTTTTATTTTATGCAGAAATACGACTTTGCCGTTTTCTTCGACAGCACTTACATGGATATTGGCAAGGGATGCAAGTTCTTGATCCAAAACAGTTAGTTCATGATAATGGGTCGAGAATAATGTTTTTGCTTTGACATTTTCATGGATATATTCAATGATCGCTTGGGCAAGCGCCATTCCATCATAAGTTGCTGTCCCGCGGCCGATCTCGTCGAAAAGGATCAAACTGTCTTTCGTTGCATTAACGATCGCATTACGGGCTTCAAGCATTTCTACCATGAATGTACTTTGACCAGCAATCAGGTCGTCTGCTGCACCGATTCTAGTAAAAATCTGATCGAAAACTGGCAAGGTTGCTTCTTCTGCCGGTACAAAACAACCAATTTGAGCGCAGATCGCGGTCAAAGCGACTTGGCGCATATACGTGCTCTTACCGGACATATTCGGACCGGTGATCAATAATATCTCTCGGTCATCATCCATTTGACAGTCGTTCGCTACATAGCTCTGTGCCCCCATGACGCGTTCGACTACGGGGTGACGTCCCTGTTTGACGGAAAGTTTGCCTGTTTCACTCAAAACTGGGCGAATAAAGTGATTCTTTTCGCTGACTTCTGCGAAACTTTGCAAGCAGTCGATCTCACTAACCAATTTCGCAAGAGCTTGCAAGCGGTGGATAAAGGACTTCACTTGCTCACGCACTTCGATAAACAATTGATATTCGAGCTCCACACTTTTTTCTTCGGCTTCTAAAATCAATTTTTCTTTCTCTTTTAATTCAGGCGTGATATAGCGCTCGGCATTGGTCAATGTTTGTTTGCGTTCATAACGTCCTTCGGGAAGATGGTGGGTATTTGCTCTTGTTACTTCGATATAATATCCGAAAACTCGATTAAAACCAACTTTGAGTGACTTGATTCCGGTGATTTCTCGTTCTTTACTCTCTAATTCAGCGATCCAGCTTTTGCCATTGCGGCTGGCATCGCGATAAGTGTCAAGCTGTTCATTGTAACCGTCTTTGATGATGCCGCCTTCGCGGATCGAGATTGGCGGACTGTCAATGATCGCTTGTTCTAAGATCGTCATCAATTCTTCGCATGGATCTAATTTATCAGCAAGCGTCTGCAGGCTATCTGACTCGATCGAAGCAAGAATCGCTTTGATTTTCGGAATCTGATATAAGGAATTTCGCAGCTGGATCAGGTCTCTAGCGTTGACGTTCCCATAAGCCACACGTCCAGCAAGTCGTTCTAAGTCATAGACATTTTTCAGATGTTCGACGAGATCCATGCGCTCAAAGAAGGCACGGATAAAAGCGGCAACATCATCTTGCCTTTGCGTGATGATCTCTTTGTCGATCAGCGGTCGGTCGATCCATTGCTTGAGCAGCCGTCCGCCCATTGCTGTTTTGGTATGGTCGAGTAGCCATAATAGGGTTCCTTGCTTACCTTTCCCGCGATTCGATTCGGAAAGTTCCAAATTGCGTTTCGAATAATAATCCATTTTCATGAAATGGCTCGTTTCATAATGAACCGCTTGCTGCAAGTGGCCAAGATCGCGTTTTTGTGACTCTGCTAGATAAGTAATCAGTTTCGCGACCGCTTTTTGCTCGACTTCTCCCCATTCGCCGTCAACTAAATGCTGGTAGTCAGCTTGGAGCGCGGTGGATTCTTCCAGTGAAATCGTCAGTCCAAGTTCTTCTTTTAAATTATTCGATAAAAGGGCTTGATTGGCGCTGTCGACGATCAGTTCTTTTGCTGATAGTGTTGTCAGTTCATTTAGCAGCTTATTGGTTTCTGCCTGCAAGGTCGTTGCTTTTAATTCTCCGGTGGAAAGATCACAGTAGGCAAAACCAAAACGAGCATCGCCATCACTGTATAATGCCGAGATATAATTGTTTTCTTTTTCTTTTAGCCCTTTTTCATCCATGACCGTTCCTGGCGAAATCAATTGGACGACTTCCCGCTTGACCATGCCTTTGGTGGTTTTAGGATCTTCTACTTGCTCGCAGATCGCCACTTTATAGCCTTTATCGATCAATGTTTCGATATAGCCGCTTGCAGAATGATACGGAACGCCGCACATCGGGATTTTCTCCGTCCCTCCGCCTTCTCTACCTGTCAGTGTGATCTCCAAAATTTGCGATGCTTTCAGTGCATCGTCAAAGAACATTTCGTAAAAATCTCCTAGCCGGAAGAATAAAAAGGCATCTTGATAGTTTGCCTTGATCGTTAGGTATTGGCGCATCATCGGTGTATATTCTGTCATCCCTCATCAGTCCTTCTCTATGTTTTTCATTTCTCCATTATAGCATAATCGCCGTAAATTCTCTTGTCTTGCTCCACAAAAAAAGCCACTTTCCGGAGAAAATGGCTAATCGGCTGATTCCGAAACTTCCACATTGATTTCTTTGGTCACCGATTGGAGCAATTCATTTGCTTCTGCTTGTGCCCGTCTGAATTCGGCAACGATCGGCAAGTTATCGATTTCCGCCTGCACTTGATCGATTTTCTTTTCTGTCAGTTTCATAGCTTCATACTTTTGATAATGCTCCAAATTAACAGCTTCCTTTTGTAAAGCCTTGATCTGCGCTACTTTGGCTGCTACTTTTTTGTTGGCATTGATCTTTTCTTCCGCTAATTTATAAAACTGGATCTCTTCTGTATTTTCAAGCTGCTGTTTCAGCTTTTCAGCTGCCTGCAGAATCTCTGCTTTTGAATAGGTCACTTCGCAAACCTTCTTTCTAATCAAACAAATAAGGATGATCTTCATTGATCAAGACACGCTCGATCTTTTTCGCTTTTCCAGTTGTATCATCAATGTCGATCAGACAGCCGGACAGCACCGTCCTGCCTTCTTTAGGAACTTCAAAACGAGTAGGTAGGGAAGATAAGAAACGGCGTAATACAGCCTCTTTGTTCATTCCCAGCACCCCATCATAAGGTCCGGTCATCCCGACATCGGTCAAATAGGCTGTTCCATTTGGCAAGATGCGTTCATCAGAAGTCTGTACATGAGTATGTGTGCCAACGACAGCACTGACACGGCCATCCAAATACCAACCCATGGCTTCTTTTTCACTTGTCGTTTCTGCATGAAAATCAACAAAAATCAGCGGAGTGCGTTTTTTAGCTGTTTCGATCAATTCATCCGCTTTTCGAAATGGGTCGTCGAGATCCGCTAAAAAAGTGCGACCTTGCAAGTTGATGACGGCTATCTCTACTTGGTTGCTTTTGACAAATACGATTCCAGTTCCCGGGGTAGTGTCTTCGGGGAAATTGGCCGGTCGTACTAAATATTTTGCTTCTTCAATAAATTCAAAGATATCCCGATTATCCCACGCATGGTTTCCAAGCGTTACGGCATTCGCGCCTAGCTCAAGGAATTGTTTATAGATCTTTTCAGTGATCCCTCTTCCTGAAGCAGCATTTTCACCATTAATAATAGTGATCGTCGGTTTGTATTTCTTTTTTAGTTGTGGAAGAAATTCAGTTACGGCATTTCTTCCTAATGAGCCAACTACATCCCCGATAAATAATATTTTCATACGTCTAAAACTCCTATCTTCGTCCAGTATAGCTCATTTTTCTTTATCTATCTAGTCCAACTGTCTGACTGCGACGTTCTAATAAAAGAACATCTCTAAAAATCCCATCCATCTCGCCTAGACGAGGATGTCTGGCCCGCAGCTCGAAGCCGGCTTTATGATGCAGGGAAATACTGGCTACATTTTCCGGGAATATCAAGGATTGCAAAGTCCAATAGCCCTCTTCCTCGCTCGCTTCGATCAACTGTTGCATCAATAGCGAACCAATACCATTTCCTCTTGCTTGGCTGCTTATGTAAATACTGACTTCGGCAACGCCCCGGT
This sequence comes from Listeria grayi, assembly GCF_900638015.1. NCBI lineage: Bacteria > Bacillati > Bacillota > Bacilli > Caryophanales > Listeriaceae > Listeria > Listeria grayi. The sequence continues at coordinate 1,341,834 of NZ_LR134483.1, read as the reverse complement.
AGCTTTCCATACTAGAAAATGGCAATAACGCAGCAAACCCGACTACTTCCTTTTCAAGTACCGCAACTAATCGACAGGTGGATAAATATTTATGATCCCATTCTTCAAAAGCCATTACTTCTTTTTGAAAGGTCGCGTTTTTCGTCAAGATACCTTCTTGATAGATGGCCTGCATAGCCGGATAATCTTCTGGTTGCATCTTTCGTAGTAGCGGCTTGGTCATATAACTTCCTCCTCTTTTTAAAACTGATTATACCCGAAAAGCAGACTGTTCTGCAATCACAAAAAAACGCTGCCGGCTAGCGGCAACGTTTTTATTTGGCATATTCTACTGCTCTTGTTTCACGAATGACCGTTACTTTGATATGACCAGGGTAATCGAGTTCATCTTCAATCCGTTTGCGGATATCGCGTGCTAAACGGTAAGAAGCTAAATCATCGATCGTGTCTGGTTCCACCATGATACGAACTTCACGGCCAGCTTGGATCGCGTAAGATTTTTCTACACCATCATAAGATTCGGAAATTTCTTCCAGTTTCTCAAGACGACGGATGTAGTTTTCCAACGTTTCGCTTCTTGCACCCGGACGCGCTGCAGAAAGTGCATCTGCGGCAGCAACAATGACAGCAATAATCGAAGTTGGATCGGTATCCCCGTGATGGGAAGCGATACTATTCACGACTACTTCATTTTCCTTGTACTTCGTAGCAAGCTCAACGCCGATTTCGACATGGCTTCCTTCAATTTCATGGTCAATTGCTTTCCCAATATCATGAAGCAAACCAGCACGTTTGGCAAGTGTCACATCTTCGCCTAGCTCACCAGCCATGATGCCAGCCAGTCTCGCTACTTCCAGCGAATGATTCAAGACGTTTTGACCATAACTTGTACGGTAACGCAAACGACCAAGGATCTTAATAAGATCGGGATGAATCGAATGGATTCCGATGTCAAATGTCGCTTGTTCTCCGATTTCACGAATGTGTTCATCCACTTCTTTGCGCGCTTTATCGACCATTTCTTCGATACGTGCAGGATGGATACGTCCGTCTTGGACAAGTTTTTCAAGTGCGATTCGAGCAATCTCACGACGAATCGGATCAAAGCCAGATAATATAACAGCTTCCGGCGTATCATCAATGATAAGATCAATACCAGTCAATGTTTCCAGTGTACGGATATTTCGTCCTTCACGACCGATGATGCGGCCTTTCATTTCGTCATTTGGAAGGGTAACAACGGATACAGTGTTTTCAGCAACAAAATCGGCTGCACAACGTTGGATGGCTAAGGATAGAATGTTTTTCGCTTTCTTATCCGCATCCTCTTTTGCTCTCGCCTCTGATTCTCTCACCATAATTGCTGTATCGTGGCTAAGTTCTTCCTCTACCTGGTTCAGGATGATCCCTTTCGCTTCTTCTTTGCTAAGCGCAGAAATGCGTTCTAATTCCACCTGTTCTTGTCGAACCATCTCAGCAAGTTTGCTTTCTTCCTCTTCAATATGTTGTTGTCGTTTACTGATACTCTCCTCTTTTCTCTCAAGTGCAGCTTCTCGCTTACTTAGAGAAGTATCTTTACGGTCGAGGTTTTCCTCCCTTTGCAATAAGCGATTTTCTGATTTTTGTAACTCTGTTCTTCGCCCACGAAGTTCATTTTCGATTTCAGTACGTAACTTATGGTTTTCTTCTTTAGCTTCAAGCAACGCCTCTTTTTTCGCAGTTTCTGCTTCTTTTTTCGCATCTTCTACTATCAATTCAGCAGTTCCTCTGGCAGCTGCTAATTTTTTCTCTGTACTAGACTTAAAGAATACATAACCAACAACGAGACCGACGATTAAGAAAAGCAAACCGGAGATGCTGGTGAAAATAATTAGATTCGTCATCCTTCCACCTCCTTTGCTATTCAATTTATCTTTTGATTATGTCGGTGGTTAGCAAATCCATTGCTAACACAATGTGTATTTTTAGAAACAATTAGAATGGTCTAATTGAAACTGACTTAATGGGTAAGTCAGCCGTATAAAATATACAATTTAATTTTATAGTTGAAAATGTTCATTGTCAAGGAAAGCTATATATATTTCAACTTTTATGTATAAAAATAAGTTGCGCGTATAAATAACGCGCAACTCAGCTAGTTAAAAACGATCCACTTGGCTTTTTTATTCATCTAATAAATCGAGAGTTTCCTCTGTTTCTTCAGCAGGAACTACAGCTGTACCATCGATATCGTATTCTCGTCTTACTTTTTTAGAGATCTCGTCCAGCAATTCCGCATGTTCTTTCAGGAATTGTTTCGCATTTTCACGACCTTGGCCGATTCTTTCTTCGTTATAAGAATACCAAGAGCCACTCTTATTCACGACATCCACTTCGGAAGCCATGTCTAATAGTTCGCCTTCGCGAGAAATTCCTTCTCCATACATGATATCCACTTCTGCCACGCGGAATGGAGGAGCTACTTTATTTTTTACGACTTTGACTTTTGTTTTGTTGCCAATAACTTCTGTGCCTTGTTTCAATTGTTCTGCACGGCGCACTTCTAATCGAACCGTTGAGTAGAATTTAAGCGCACGTCCCCCTGGAGTAGTTTCCGGGTTACCGAACATAACGCCGACTTTTTCTCGAATTTGGTTGATGAAGACAGCGATCGTTTTACTTTTATTAATAGCACCAGAAAGTTTTCGCAATGCTTGAGACATTAACCGTGCTTGTAAACCAACGTGAGCATCGCCCATTTCGCCTTCGATTTCAGCGCGGGGAACTAATGCTGCAACAGAGTCAATGACTAAAATATCTACCGCACCACTACGGACTAAGGCTTCTGCGATTTCAAGCGCTTGTTCGCCCGTATCTGGTTGTGATAAAAGTAATTCGTCGATATTGACACCCAAATTTTTGGCATAAGTAGGATCAAGCGCATGCTCTGCATCGATAAATGCAGCGGTACCGCCTTGAGTTTGTACTTCTGCGATCGCATGAAGCGCAACAGTTGTTTTACCGGAACTTTCAGGACCATAAATTTCAATAATACGTCCGCGCGGATAACCGCCGACACCTAATGCAACATCTATTGCCAAAGAACCACTGGATACGGTGGAAACGTTTTGATCAGAGTGTTCTCCTAATTTCATAATGGAACCTTTACCGAATTGTTTTTCAATTTGTTTTAACGCTTGGTCTAAAGCTACTTGACGATCAGTCACGATTTTGCCTCCTTCAAATAGATAACGAGTAACTATTCTCTTTGTTTTTTTACCCTACACATACTATACATGATTTTAAAGCAAGAAGCAAGGAAAAAGCGAATAAATGTTCGCTTTTTTATTTGTACCGGTACATACCATTAGTATACGTTTAGTAGGGGCAAAATGTCGATGTTTTTTTTAGCAGCGCTAACTGACTTTCAAGTAAAAAAGCAGCTTTATTGTTGGTCTAAATAGTTTTTTATCAGTTGAAATCCTTGTTTGACCGCGCGGTGGCGATTATGGTTGCGATCGCGACCAAATTGATAGAAGAATGCATCGGTTTTGCCATCTGGAGTGCTGAGTCCGATCCACACAGATCCGGCTTTTTGACCTTCTAGCGAGTCCGGTCCGGCTACTCCGGTAAAACTGATACCGATCTCTGTATCAAACTGTTTTTTCACCTGCATTGCCATTTCTCTAGCACACGCTTTGCTGACCACACCATACTTGTTGATCGTATCAGCGGAAACCCCTAATAGTTTTTGTTTAGCTTCTGAGCTATAAGTAACGACTCCACCTGGGAAAATTTGCGAGATCCCTGTTTTTTCGCCTAATGAAGATTGAAATAATCCAGCAGTCAGGCTTTCTGCAGCAGAGATCGTGATATTTTTTTCTAACAGCTTGGAAATCACCACTTCGGCAAGTGATTTATCGCCATAACCATATAAAAATTCCCCATCGCGTCTCAAAATCTCAGCTTCAAGTCCAGCAATTTTTTCTGCTGCTTCTTCTTTTGTTTCACCCGTGGCGGTTATGCGGATCACCACTTCGTTTTCCCCTGCATAAGTGGCTAAAGTCGGGTTGGTTTGTTGATGGATCAGATCTTTCAAATCATCAGCAAGTTTTGATTCACCGATTCCGAAAAAGCGTAGGATCTTGGATTGCAGATGACTGTTCCCCTCTGCTTTCGCCAAAAGCGGAATCGCTTGATTTTGAAACATCGGCTTCATTTCAGAAGGTGGACCTGGCAGCAATACATAGCGGTGTGTTTTCGTTTCCAAATACATCCCTGCTGCAAAACCGAATTCATTTTTAAGCACGGTTGCTCCTTCGATCACCATTGCTTGCAGTTTATTATTTTCGGTCATGACCTTATTTTGCGCTTCATAATAGTGGACGATTTTTTGCATATGTGCTTCATCCACAACTAGTTTTTTTCCTAAATGTTTGGCTAAAGTTTGTTTGGTCAAATCATCTTCTGTTGGTCCTAATCCGCCCGTTAAGATGATGAGATCACTGCGGTCTTCGGCATTTTTAATGACCTCTGTCAGTCTACCCGGATTATCACCGACGGCAGTATGGTGATAGACATAAATGCCTTGATTGGCTAATATTTCAGAGATAAATGCCGCGTTAGAATTGACGATCTGTCCCATTAAAATTTCTGTTCCTACTGCTATGATTTCTGTTCGTGTCATGTTTCCATCCCTTTCCGAATCCTCACTAAAAATAAAAAATAGTGCAGCTATGGACAAGCTGCACTCCAGTTGAAATACTATCCATGTCATAAGCTGAGTAAAGCCGTAACTGCATGACTATACCCACTTACATGGAGCCTTTAAACACACCGCGATTTTTGTAGAAATAGTCGATTCCCGACCAAACTGCAAAAAAGGCACATACATATAAGAAAATCAGATCAACGCGAATCCCTGACCAAGCAAACGGGAAATTATGTAGCAGCATCAACGGAATCGCGATCATTTGTGTAAATGTTTTGATTTTCCCTAATTGTCCAGCCGCAAGAACTTCGCCGCCTTCTACTAATAACAAACGTAATCCTGTTACTGCCAATTCTCTGGAAATGATCAAGATCACGACCCAAGCTGGCGCGATGTTCATTTCGACTAAAATGATAAAGGCAGCAGCCACCAATAATTTATCTGCCATTGGATCGGCAAATTTTCCGAAGTTCGTGATCAAATTATATTTACGGGCTAAATAGCCGTCGAACCAATCCGTTGCAGCCGCAACAATAAAGATGATCGTCGCAACGAGATGTGTGACTGCAATATCTGAGCCTATCCAGTGCACGGTTCCCCATGTATATGGAATAACGGTAATAATAACAAAAATCGGAATCATAAAGATCCGCAAAACAGTTAATTTATTAGGTAAATTCATTTTCATCCCCTCTTTCTTTCCTTTTAAAAATGGAAGAGCACAACTTCTCGTTTAACAGAAGCTGAACTCTTCATCATTTTATTCATCTTTTTGCAACTGGATCGTTACGAGTTGTTTCACAAGGTTTGCCGGTAATTCAAGTGTCTTGCCATTTACTTTTAGCGAAGTAGCCGGAGCATTTCCGATCGTCAACTTTACCGTTTGGCTATCCTTGGCATCCACGGTCTCAGAATCGCCTGGATTCAAAGTCTTTGTGAATAAGCTTGCACCGTTCGCATCTGTTACACTTACCCAAGATTGGGCATTCGTTGCACCAAGCGAGATAGACAACTTGTCGGTGTTTTTAACGTTGAAAGTTGTGCTGTTTCCCTGCGTTTGTCCTTTATCGACGCTTACCTCTTTTTTCTCTTTTTCTTTGTCTTTATCTGCTTCTTTAGAATCGTCCTTGTCCGCTTCTTTTTTGTCAGCATCTGTATCTTTTTTCGAATCTTTTGCGGTATCTTTTGATTTATCGTTATTCGATTCTTCCGTACTGTTATCGACTTTGATCGCATTTTCAGCCGTTTTATTTTTCACTTCCTGCGCGTCGTTCCCTGGACGGTTGAAAACAAATAGCCATACGATAAATAAAATGAATACAATAAAAACAGCGATCAATATCTTCGGCAGCACATCTAAAAAGCGATTACGATGAGCACTTGCTGCGCCTACTTGTCTTGAGGCGATAGAAGCACGTTTCTGCGTCGCACGTGACAATTCTGCCCCTTGTTCGTTTGGTGTTTCCGGAACTTCTTGTTCAAACTCCGCAAACAGTTCTGCACTATTAAGATCCACAGCTTCTGCGTACTGCTTGATAAAGGCCCGCGCGTAAAACTTCCCTGGCATAACAGAGAAGTTTCCTTCTTCGATCGCGATCAGATACCGCTTTTGGATCTTGGTAATTTGTTGTAATTCGTCTAGACTGATTCCTTTTTGCTGTCTAGCTTGTTTCAATTTCTCTCCTAATTCTGTCAATCGTAAACACCTGCCATTATTTTCTTTTCGTTTTTCACATCAGCCAACCGCCGTTGATCCGTAGCACTTGTCCTGTAATATAATGGGAATCCGAACTTGCCAAAAAAGCGACGGCTTCTGCGACATCATCACTTTTCCCAAAATGTCTTAACGGGATCTCTGCTTGGATCGCCTGCTTTTCCCCTTCATCAAAACCTTGATTCATTGTTGTTTCGATATAACCCGGTGAAACAACATTTACAGTCACTCCGGAGGAAGCTATTTCCTTGCTTAAAGCACGGCAAAATGCAATCTGCGCACCTTTCACAGTAGAATAGGCTACTTCCATGGACGCACCAATTTCTCCCCAGATCGAACTGATAAAAATAATTCGTCCTTCTTTATTTTTAAGCAACTTTGGCAGGATACCTTGCAATAATTGCATCGGAAAACGGACATGGATATCCCAAAGTTCGTCAACCGTTGCCATTTCGGTATCTTGAAAAAGCTGATAATAACTATTTCCCGCTGCATGAACAAACAAATCGATTTGAAAAAGTTGCGCCTCCACATGACTCACATCTTCCGATTTCGAAAAATCGGCTTGAATCGGAATCACATCGACCCCTTCTGCTAACAACTTCGGTATCAACTGATCGATCGAGTCCTTGTTCGCCCGGTAGTGTAAATATAAATGAAATCCCTGCTTCGCGAGTTTCAAAGCAATCGCTTGTCCGATCGCGCCGCTAGCACCAGTAATCAGGGCATACTTCACCTTCGTGTTCAAAGCTTGCACACCTTTCTGATCCATTTATTTCATGATAGCATGTCTTGTGTGAATTTGCCATTTTTTCTTTGCTAATTTGATTTTTTTTAGAAAATATTAAACTTTATGTAGAAAACACGAAAATAAGAACGAAGAAATCGCCTTATTTTCGTGTTTTTTATTATTCTTCCGGTATTAATTGAAACGAAGTGATGCGGTCTTCGTGCGCTACAAGTGAAGTTAAAAACTGATTAACTTCTTCCAATGTGACCTCGTTTAAAGCCGGCAAGATATCGAATAACGAGGCATCTCGCATTACATATTGTGTAAATTTATTGGCAATAAACTCCGGCGAGTTCAATGCTCCGAGGAAACCACCGATCCGTTTTTTACGAACCAGATCCAGACTGGCTTGATCCAAGCCTTTTTCGGCAGCTTCTTTCAAGATCGTGAGCACGGCTTCTTTCTGCTTATCAGGATCTTTCGCATCGCCACCGATCAAAACAAAAGAGAAGCTGTCTTGATTGGTGTAGTCGAATCCGAAAGTATCATCGATGATTCCTTCATTATAAAGGGTCAGGTAGTTGTCGGAAGTCGTTCCGAACAGCATTTCAAGTGCCATGTCTGCAACGATCTCATGCTTCACACCGGCAATTCCTTTTAACGGGCCAAAGTCTTCTTTGATACCGATAAGGTTTTTAGCAATCTTGACAGGAAATGCCAATTTTCGTTCAGGAATCGCTACACTAGCAGGCTCTTCAGGGAATTCACGCTCTATCTCAGTCGGTGGCGCAAAGGTCTTGCTGGATTGATTTGCTTTGATTTCTGCTAATAATGCTTCCGGTTCCAAATTTCCTACTACGAATAAGACCATGTTGTTCGGGTGGTAGAAAGTATGGTAACACAAGTAAAGCAGATCTTTGTCGATCTCAGCGATCGATTCCACAGTTCCAGCAATATCGATCTTCACCGGATGGTTGTGATACATGTTTTCAATTGCTCCGAAATACACCCTGAAATCAGCATCATCGTCATACATTCGAATCTCTTGACCGATGATCCCTTTTTCTTTTTCAACGGTTTCTTTGGTAAAATACGGCTCTTGGACAAAGTCGAGCAGCGTTTCCAAATTCTCCGATACATTTGAAGTGCTGGAAAAAAGATAAGCCGTTTTTGTGAAGGATGTAAAAGCATTAGTAAAAGCGCCTTTTTCACCAAATTTGAAAAAAACATCCCCATCTTCTTTTTCAAATAATTTATGTTCTAAAAAATGAGCGATCCCATCTGGAACAGTAGTAAAATCTTTTTCACCAAGCGGGACAAAGCGATTATCGACCGAACCATATTTTGTCGTAAAGATCGCAAATGTTTTATGGAACCCTTCTTTAGGCAGCAAGTAAACTTCTAATCCGTTTTCCAGTCTTTCGTGCACTACTTGCTCTTTTACTTGCTCGAATTGGATTTTTTCCATCAAGCTTCTCCTCCTTTGCTTAGGAAATAGATGGTATCTGGCAAAACATCTGCCATAGCCGCTATGATTTCTGCTTTGGTCACGGCTTTGATTTTGCTGATCCATTCCGAAATAGCCAAATCGCTTGGTTTCACGATATTATTATAGGTCAGTTCTACTAATCCGCCGGCTTGATCGCTTGCTTCAAGCATTTGATTGACTAACAACTGTTTAGTCTGTTCGATATCTTCGTCGGTGAAATCGCCTTGTTTCATTGCTGTTACTTGCTCTTTAATAATTGCAACGGCCTGCTCATAATTTGTTTCTTCGATTCCTGCTTGGATCAATAGATATCCTTTAAAAGAATCGATCCGGCTCGAAGCATAATATGCCAGGCTAGCTTTTTCACGAACATTGATAAAAATTTTCGAGTTAGCAAAACCGCCCAACAATCCGTTCGCGACTTGTAACGGAACAAACTTTTCATCCCCGAAGAGAATGCCAGTTTGATAGCCAAGAACGAGTTTCCCTTGATTGATCGCTTGCGTTTCATGGATCGTATGCACTTTTTCCGGAGCAACCTTAGGAACGGAATGGAAAGCCCGATTTGGTCTTTCGGCAAATGGAAGCAGTTGCAAATGATCGAGCAGTACGCTGGAATCTATATCCCCACACACAAAAACATCGATCACGTCATTTTTCAAAAAATCAGTTTGATAGTAGTCGTATGTTTCAGCAGCAGTAAGGTTATCCAAATCTTCAATGATCCCATTTGCCGAATATTGATAACCTTCCGATTGATACATCTCTTCAATCGTCCGCTTAGCAGCATATGTGATCTTATCATCATAAATACTTTCTAATTGGGACTTCAAATTTTCTTTTTCCCGCTCAAAAGTCGCCTTTTCAAATTGATTGTCACGGACATTTGGATCGAAAAAGATCGTTCTCAAAAAGTGAACAACTTCCCGAAGCAGATCTGTTTTCTCCATTAAGTACTGCGGATCGACAAAGTCGAATACAGCTGAAATGATGTGCTCATCGCCTTTTTTACTTGCAGAAGTATAAAAACTGGCACCGTATAATTCAGCTAATTTACGGCGAAATGCCGTCTGCGTTGGATAAGCAGCGTTATTTGTCTCAAATAGGACCGCCAGTAAGGAGCGTTTTGTCACAGTCGCACGATCAAGCGGCGCACGGAATTTGAATACAATTTTTGTGGTTTTAAATTTAGTTGTCGGTATGATCGTTACATTCATTGCCCCGACCTGTTGATTAGAAATCGTTTCTGGATTTGCCATAGGTAAGCCCCTTCCTTTATTCTCTTGTTCATTGTATCGTACGCATTCCCGATACACAATTTTATTGCATAGCTGTTAGTTGGTAAACGAACTCGAGTTTTCCAAAGCTAGTACATTATCGCGGAACTTCTTCATTTCCGCACGATCGATCTTGCCTGTTTCAAAATATTGCTGGATTAGTTTTCGTTCCTCTTGAATCGCCACATCCATCCATTCCTGTAAAGATTCGCTCGAAAAGTTTCGATTTTCGTTGCCGATGCGTTCGTAAGTAAAAATGTAGCGGTCGATCAAATCTTGTGAAAAATCATTAGCTGGCAGTTTTTCCAACTGTTCAATAATATACGTATTATTAGAACGAATGATTTTATACCGCTGTTTTCTGCGTTCTTCAAAAGTAAGCGGCAGTATATTTAGCGCTCGCAGGTTTTTACGGAAAGCTCTATCGTAGAAAAGATTGGATTTATACTCTTTTTTCTTAGTAAGCCCGTAAAGTCGTTTTTTCAAGCGCCTTAAAGTAGGATACGCTGCCTGCATGGTGATTTCTCTTTTATATAGCATGTGCAGGATATTTTCATATTGCCATTGCATCACAAGTGCGCGTATTTTCCGATTTTCTTCATTATTATCGAAAAAATTATTAAGTGTGAGTATCCGGTCATTATACATGCTGATCACACCGGCAACCTCTTGCTTGTTTTCGTCGGTTTGATAACTTTTTAATTTATTGATTATTTCCCGCAAGATATCTGCCTCGATTTCAGTATCGGATTCTCCCAGTGCCTCAGCTTTTTTAGGGGCAAGCAATGGCATTGTGAAATTAGCAAGTAAGAGCGTTACTGTAATTACCCCGGCAGCAATAAATACGAGCAAGTCTCTGGCGACAAAATCTTGATTTCCACTCAACACAAATGGTAGTGATAACGCACTGACGAGGGTAATTGTTCCTCTGACTCCAGAAACAGTATATAGCAGCGCTTGTTTCAGTCGCTCACCGGGCGCCACTTTTGTGTCGTCGAAATTCCTTGCAAGCCATATCCAAATAAACCGAATCGCTAGCAAGATAGCTGTTATGGCGAAAATATAAAGAAAAACAGTAACATTGCTTACTTTATTTGAGAGCCAGATGGTACGAATGATATGCGGCAATTGTGTTCCTAGAAGAATGAATACCAAGCCATTCAAGCTGAATGTCAACACCGCCCAAGTATTGCGTGACAATAAGTTTAATTGAGCGATACCGGGATCTAATTTGCGATAACTAAAAGAATGAAGCATACCACCACTGACAACTGCTAAAATGCCATTGACACCGATCTTTTCTGCGGTAACAAAAATGAAAAACGGTAATAGTAACTCCATTAAAATAAAGGACACAGCATTTTCAATGCCCGCACTACGAAGCAGCGACATTACTTTGATTTTCAGTGCAGTCATGACAAGTCCAAGCAAAATACCGCCAATCGAAAGCATCAAAAAACTCGTTCCAGCATTTACAAAGGAGAATGTCCCCGTCAAAAGTGCTGCAACGGCAAACTGGAAGGAAACTAGGCCTGAAGCGTCATTGATCAGTGATTCTCCTTCTAAAGTGTGCATCATTTTAGAAGGGATCTTCAATTTCTCGGCAAGCGCTGATACTGCGACAGCATCAGTTGGAGCAAGTGCTGCAGCTAACGCGAAACATGCAGCTAAGGGAACTTGCGGTAAAAGCCAGTGAATAAAGGCGCCTAAAACGCCCACTGTAATAAACACTAATCCGACTGATAAGGATAAGATCGATTTCCGATATTTCCAGAATGATACTTTATCTGCATTCGTTCCATCATTAAATAGCAATGGTGCTAGGAAAAGCAGTAAAAACAATTCGGGACTGATCTCAATCAAATGATCATTTGCTGCTAGTGGTATCGTCAGACATACTCCTAAAAAAACTTGAATGAGCGGGATAGCCACATTTGGCACAAAACGGCTCAATACATTAGATAAAAACACAGCGCTTAACATCAATAAAATGTTCTCAAAAATTTCCATTTGCAATTCCCCTTTTATGTAGGTTTTCTATATACAGTTGTCTCTATTTCAATATGCTTCATCATACAATACTCCGACTGAAAAATCTAATCATAACCGCAAAAAAAGACTGCAATCATAAGATCGCAGTCCTTCGAAAGTTCCCTTTATTTTCCTTTGATATAGTTCACGCCATCTGCTTTTGGTGCTTCGGATTTTCCGATGAAACCAACAAGCGCCAAGATTGTTAAGACATAAGGCGCAATTTGCAAGTAAACATCTGGAATGTTTTGGAACAATGGCAGCGAACCACCAGTAATTGCCAAACATTGGGCGAATCCAAAGAAAATAGCCGCGCCCATTGCACCAAGTGGGTTCCATTTACCGAAGATCATGGCAGCTAGTGCCATGAAGCCTTGTCCAGAAATCGTTGCGTGACCGAAATCAAGTGTAAATGATTGGGCATAAACAGCTCCGCCCAGTCCACCTAGGATCCCAGAAATGATAACACCTTGATATCGCATCCATTTAACTTTGATACCCATTGTATCAGCTGCTAGTGGGTGCTCGCCGACAGAACGAAGGCGAAGACCGAATCTTGTTTTATAGATGATAAACCAAGAAATAATGGCAAAAGCAATCGCGACATAACTCATTACTGGGACATTTTTGAAGAAAATATCGCCAACAAAAGGAATGTTTTTCAAACCAGGAATATCCGGTTTGCCAAAGTAATATTTAATTTGGTCTGTTTGCCCTTTATCGTAAAATACTTTTACTAAGAAGAGCGCCAATCCTGTCGCTAGCAAGTTGATCGCAACCCCACTGATCACATGGTCAGCACGGAAGTTGATCGTTGCAACGGCATGGATCAGTGAGAATAATGCTCCGACGACCATGGCAGCGATCAACGCGATCCAAGGAGTCAAGTTTCCGAAAACATTTTGGAATGTCAGGTTAAAGACGATCGCAGAAAACGCACCGACTACCATCATTCCTTCTAGTCCAATATTAACAATACCGCCGCGTTCAGAGTAAACTCCGCCAAGCGCTGTAAAAATTAGTGGGCCAGCCATTAAGAGCGTGCTCGATACGATTGTCGCAAGCATAACTGTAAGCGTCATTTTACATTCGCCCCTTTCTTGAATTTCGCCATTGCCCAGCGAATAATATAGCTAGAAGCGACGAAGAAAATAATTAATGCAATAATGATGTCGACTAATTCGTTCGGAACACCTGCAATAGCAGACATATTCAACGCACCGATCTTAAGTGCTGCAAACAGCAATGCCGACAGGATGATTCCAATTGGAGAGCTTCCGCCCAGTAATGCTACCGCAATACCATCAAAGCCGATTCCTGGCGATGAACTTAGCACATACGCATTAGCGTAGTTGCCCAGGCCTTCCATAACACCAGCAAGGCCCGATAACGCACCAGCTAGTACCATTGCCATTATGATTGTCTTTTTAACACTCATACCAGCATATTGGGAGGCATTTTCGTTAAAGCCGACCGCTTCGATTTCGTAACCGAATGTTGTCTTTTTAAGGACAAACCACATGATGATCGCGACGCCAAGTGCGATCAAAATCCCCCAGTGAAGAGAAGAATGGGTAGTAATGTTTTGTAAGAAAGTAGATTGCAAAGAGGCAGAACTGTCAATCATTTTCGTTTTATCCAGTCCTTTTGTCAATCGATACTGCACGATGTAATTGAATACATAAAGAGCCGTATAATTGAGCATGATCGTGACAATAACTTCATTCACACGCAATGTTGCTTTTAAAATACCGGGAATGAATGCCCAAAAAGCTCCGAATAGCGCGCCGACGATAATTGCGAATGGCAAGTGGATCCATTTTGGCAAATCATGGAAATTGGTAGCAATAATGATAGAACCGATCCAGCCCATCAGCATTTGACCTTCTGCCCCGATATTGAACAAACCAGCTTTGAAAGCAATCGCTACTGAAAGTCCGATCAAGATATAAGGTGTTGCTTGACGGATCGTTTCCCCAATGTAAAACGGTTGACCTACGACACCTTCAATTAGAGAGGAGTAACCGCCGATTGGATCATAACCAAAGACAAGCATAATGATCGCACCGCAAAGCAGTCCTAAAATAACTGCTGTCACCGGGATAACAAGCGTTTGTACACGTTTAGACATTTTCTTCTACCCCCACTTCTGCAGTTTTAGAACCTGCCATAAGCAGTCCTAATTCTTGTTCCGTTGTTTCTTCGGGTTTTACGATCGCAACGATCTTGCCCTCGTAGATAACAGCGATTCGATCACTGACATTCATGATTTCTTCTAATTCAAACGACATCAATAAGACCGCTTTCCCTTTATCACGTTGCTCGATCAAGCGACGATGGATAAATTCGATCGCTCCGACATCAAGACCACGCGTCGGTTGTGCTGCGATCAAGAAATCCGGATCACGGCTGACTTCACGAGCAATGATGGCTTTTTGCTGATTACCACCGGATAATGATTTAGCTGGCACATATTCGTTGCTTGTCCGAACATCGTATTCTTCAATCAATTTTCTCGCAAAATCATACATGCTGCGGTGATTGATGAAGCCGTGGTTCGAAATCGGTTTTTTATAATATGTTTGCAAAGCAATATTTTCACCGATCGACATTTCCAATACTAAGCCATGTTTATGGCGATCTTCGGGAATATGTCCAAGTCCTGCTTCTGTGATCTTACGCGGTTTTTTATTCTCGATCGATTTGTTGTTCAGCTTGATTGAGCCGCTGGCAACTTTAGTCAGTCCGCTGATCGCAGCCAATAATTCACTTTGGCCGTTCCCATCTACGCCCGCGATACCGACGATCTCACCAGCACGCACGGAAAGGTTTAACCCACGTACGCTTTCCACGCCGCGGCTCTCTTTCACCACGAGATCTTTGATTTCTAGTACATCTTCGCCCGGTGTCGCTGGTTTTTTCTCTGTTTTGAAAACAACTTCGCGCCCCACCATACGATTAGCTAGGTCTTGCGGACTTGTCTCGGAAACATCTACCGTTCCCATCCCTTTACCGCGCCGGATAACCGTTACACGATCACAAACATCCATGATCTCTTTTAACTTATGGGTGATCAAGATGATCGATTTTCCTTCTTTGATCAAGGTTCGCATGATTTGAATCAACTCTTTGATTTCTTGTGGTGTCAGTACGGCTGTTGGTTCATCAAAAATCAGGATATCAGCACCACGGTACAATGTTTTTAAAATTTCTACTCGTTGTTGCATACCGATCGAGATATCGCGAACTACTGCATTCGGGTCAACGCGCAATCCATAACGCTCCGAGATCTCGCTGATTTCTTTGATAGCTTTTTTTCGCTCAATAATACCAAGTTTCGTTGGCTCTTTTCCAAGCATGATATTTTCAGCGACGGTAAATTTGTCGACTAACATAAAATGCTGATGCACCATACCAATGCCGAGATCATTTGCTACGTTCGGATTATTGATCATTTTCTTTTCTCCGCGTACACGGATCTCGCCGCCATCTGGCTCATAAAGGCCAAACAGAACATTCATCAGTGTGGATTTACCAGCACCATTCTCACCTAACAACGCATGGATCTCTCCCTGCTTTAACTGTAAGGTAATGTTATCATTTGCTACAAATCCAGAAAATTCTTTTCTGATTCCTAACATTTCAATAACATAATCCACTTCCTCACGCTCCTTAATTCTTTTTGAATTACGGAAAAACAGCCACACGCGTGATTCTCTCGAATAACGCCGCCTCTCCTCAATCAGCTTACTAAAAGTTTTTGAGTTTTTTATCCGTTTAAAGAATGTCTCTTTTAACTGTGGTGAACAATATAAAATTGCGACATCACTTTATTTTATTTCTAAACCTGGCCTATTGCAATCTAATTTTTGGTTTTAGAAGAAATTATTTGATAATTTTAAATAGTAAAAGGTTTTACCTAACCAGGAAGCGCTTTCAAATTTGATTGAAAAGGAAAGCCGAACGTTGAATTCGGCTTTCGTAAATTGTTTTACTAAGCATTAAAAACGGATCAAGGTTTTTCTGGAACAGTGATGTCGCCTTTTACGATTTTTTCTTTGTATTCATCTACTTTTTTAAGAACGTCTTTAGAAATGTTTTCTTGGTGATCAGATAGACCTACAGCATCTTTGTCAAGACCGTATTGGATTTTTTCGCCACCAGGGAATTTACCATCTTTTGCACGTTTCGCTAAATCTTCTACTGCTACGTCAACACGTTTGATTTCAGAAGTCAATGTTACGTTGTAGCTCTTGCCGTCGTTAGCTGTAACTTTACCTTCGTCCCATTGGTCACGGTCAACACCGATTACCCAAACGCCACGTTTTGGATCTTTTTTCTTCAAGTTTTTTGCTTCAGCGAATACACCGTTACCAGTTGCACCAGCTGCATGGAAGATAATGTCAGCACCGCCGCTGTACATTGTTGCAGCGATTTGTTGCCCTTTATCTGCTTTTGCAAAGTCATTTGCATATTGTACTTCTACTTTCGCTTTCGGGTTCACTGCTTTTACGCCTTTTGTGAATCCAGCTTCAAAACGGTCGATAACGGGACCTTTTACGCCGCCGACAAAGCCGACTTTGTTTGTTTTAGTTGTTAGACCAGCAACAACACCAACTAGGAATGAACCGTCGTTATCTTTGAAACCAATGCTCGCAACATTTTTAAGACCGTCGATTTGGTCATCTACGATAGCAAAGTGTTTTTTCGGATTTTGTTTCGCGATTTCTGTGATTGCATCTTTTAATTTATATCCAATTCCGTAAATCAAGTCATAGTTACTGCGAACTGCTGTGTTCAAGTTTGTTTTGAAATCTGCTTCAGAAGCGGATTGCAAGTAATTGTAACCATCTTTACCTTTTGTTAAATTGTTGTCTTTACCAAATTTAGTGATACCTTCCCAAGCTGATTGGTTGAATGAGCGATCATCAACACCACCAGTATCTGTTACCATTGCTAATGTGAAATTATCACCTTTCTTACCACTTCCGGACTTACTGTTAGCTCCACAAGCACCTAGGATAACCCCAGTAGCTAGGACCAATGATAGTGCTAAAGCAAATGTACGCTTTTTCACCTTTAAACCCCTCCCAAGAGATAAATAGTATGGTTATAATCACCAATTCACGAACATTGTGGAAAAAGTATGAAATTATGTAAAGAGTTAAGCGATTTCCGCTTTGTTTAATGAAAAGGTTTTCTAACTGTTTTTAATATATCATGTAACTAAAAATAAATAAACAACGAATTTCTATTTTTACTAATAGCAGTTTATTTTGAAAATTCATGTAATTACTAAAAAGACACTTAGCGGTGAAATCTCCTAAGTGTCCTGAGCTTTATTCGTTATCTGGAAATGCTTCGATGTTTACTTTTCGGGGTTTACTTCCCTCGTGAGGGCCAACGACTCCTCTTGATTCCATTTCATCGATCAATCGGGCAGCTCGATTATAACCAACGCGAAAACGCCGCTGCAGCATTGAAACGGAGGCAGTCTGCATTTCGACTACCAGCTCCACTGCTTCTTGATATAATTCGTCCTCTGCTTCGCCTTCGACATCTTGGATCTCGTCCGGAATCATCTCTTCGTTGTACTGCGCTTTTTGTTGAGAAACAACATAATTGACGATGTCCTCCACTTCTTGATCCGATAAAAAGGCGCCTTGCACCCGTGTCGGCTTGCTCGCTCCGACAGGCAAAAGTAACATATCGCCGCGACCAAGCAGTTTTTCTGCACCGCCCGTATCGAGGATCGTCCGGGAATCGATCGCGCTGGAAACAGCAAAAGCGATCCGGGACGGGATGTTGGCTTTGATGACGCCGGTAATGACGTCAACGGAAGGACGCTGCGTTGCGATAATCAAATGGATTCCGGCTGCTCGGGCCATTTGTGCTAATCGAGTGATCGCATCTTCGACATCATTGGAAGCTACCATCATCAAGTCAGCTAATTCATCTACTATCACCACAATGTAAGGTAATTCCGGCTGTTTTTCCACATTCTCTTCGTTGTGCCGGCGCACCTGCTCATTGTATCCTTGCATATTTCGCGTACCTGTATGAGAGAATAAATCATAACGACGCTCCATTTCTGCTACTACTTTTTGCAGTGCCTGTGCTGCTTTTTTCGGATTCGTAACGACAGGTGCAAGCAGATGAGGAATACCGTTATAAACATTTAGTTCGACCATTTTCGGGTCGATCATCATCATTTTGACTTCATGTGGTTTGGCGCGCATCAAGATACTGGTGATGATTCCATTGATACATACAGATTTACCACTTCCCGTCGCTCCTGCAACAAGTAAATGCGGCATTTTATCCAAGCTGATCATGACTGCTTCTCCGGAAATATCGCGGCCAAGGGCGATTTGAAGTTTTTCATCCGCTTTGTTTTGTGGGTTGTTTTCCAAAACTTCGCGCAGAGAGACCATCGCGACATTTTGATTCGCCACTTCGATTCCGATCGCGGACTTCCCGGGAATCGGCGCTTCGATCCGAATATCTTTCGCAGCAAGTGCCAACGCGATGTCATCTCCTAAGGAAACGATCTTGCTTACTTTTACGCCGACTGCTGGTTGCACTTCATACTTTGTCACCGCCGGTCCCAGATGAATCTGGGTGATCTTTGCTTTTACGCCAAAACTGTCAAATGTTTGCTCTAATTTACTGGCATTTTCTTTGATTTTTGCGTATTCTTCGCTTTGATCCGTTGGTTTGGCTTTTGCAAGCAGGTCAATCGAAGGCAATTGATAGATCTCATTTTCAAAAGATTCTTGTTCAAACGATACTAACTCCGGCTCTTTTTCTTCGGCTACTGGTTCTTTTTCTGCCGGACGTTCTTCTGTTGGAGGTCTAAAACCGGAAATGATTGGTGGCACCGCTTCGGAACGCTCTGAAGAGATCGGTTCTGCCTCAATGATTGGTTCTGGTTTAACTGCTCTCTCTGCTTGTTTTGCTCGTTTGTTGGTGCGTCTTTTTTCAAAAAAACTGCGGGCTTTCTGACCGATAAAACGACCCACTCCGGCTATTTTTCCTAATTGCTCTCTCACCGGGATATTCGTGATACAGGAAATCCCGATCAAAATGAAAAGGAGCGCCAAACAGATCGTCCCGATTTTTGCGATCAAAAAATAGCCAAGCGCCGTCCATGCTGCGCCGTAGATGCCTCCACCGGTTGAAATGGACTGTGCCGGATGGAATAAATGACTGATCAATTGCTTGGCACTCGAAGTCAAAATAGTACCTGCTTCTCGGTAGTGATCCGCCAGCGGGATATGTAAGAAAATGACGAGTGCCGTTACTAACGCATAGCAACCGACCAATCGTTTTGAGAAAAATGTCGGTGCTTGGCGCTTAACAAATAAATAGCCGCCTAATAAGATTCCTGCCAGCAATAGTAAATAACTTGCGGATCCGACTACTAATTCTCCGAGTGCGAAGAAAAAGCGTCCGATAAACCCAAGGCGGAACAAACCGATCAATCCGACCAAAACAAATATACTGCCTGTTATCTCATAAGAATAGGAGGTTTTTTTTGCATTTCTGCGTGTAGTTTTTTTTCGCTTGGTATTCGTCTTCTTTCGTTTTGTTGCCACTTTATTTCCTCCCTTTCCTTTTTTGCTTATTATACCACAAAACCATATGTATTCCGTCATTCTTTAGTCCTAATAAAGTACATACGTTCGCCGCTTGGACAAAAAATAAAAACGCCGGCGACAGGATGACGTTGGGCGCCTTACCTGTCGTTTTTATAATTTCGGCGTCTTTTGGTTCATAACTCGGCCGCCCTTGATTTCAGACATGCTCCCTCCTACTGCAAGAAAAGCATCTGGATCAATGTCGTCGAGGATCGCTTTTACTTTTACTTCTTCAAAACGAGAAATAATGATGAAAATCAATTTTTGCCCGCCTTCTAAGTAATTACTCGAAGTTTCGATATAGGTCACACCTTTTCCAAGCTGTTCGCCAAGGGCTTCGCCGATCTCTTCATAATAACGACTAATAATAAAGGCACTTTTCCGTTCATCGACGCCTTGAATAACGATATCAATGATTTTGTAAGCTAGAAAATAGGTGATCAGTGAATACATTGCTCTGTCCCAGTTAAAAACCAAGCCAGCTATCAAGAAAATAACGATATTGATGGCCATGATGATCTGTCCTGTCGAAAATGGCGTTTTGCCGTTGACGATAATAGAAACGATCTCTGTTCCATCTAAAGCACCGCCATTACGAATGACGAGTCCCACTCCCAAACCCAGTGTGATCCCGCCAAAGACGGTAGCCAGCAGTAAATCATCGGTTACAGGGTCGACTTTATGTAAGAGCAATGTCATTGCCGACATAACAGCAATGGCATATAACGTACTGATGGCAAACGATTTGCCGATTTTTTTGTAGCCGATAATAAAAAACGGGATATTCAAGACAAATGTCAATATTCCCAGCGGTAGCGGTGTAAGTTGCGAAATAATAATGGAGATTCCGACGACTCCGCCATCTAGGATCTGATTATTAACTAAAAATAATTCCAGTCCGATCCCCATGCAAACAGCACCTACTGTAATCAGTAAGAATCGATAGACGAATGTGCTTAACCGTCTTCTGCGGTGCGCTTTTACATTACGAAGCGCCATTTTTTCTAAATACTGTTCGTTCAGCTGCACAATAACCGAATCCCCACCTTTCTTCTATGTCTTTTTCTTATTATAGCATAAGAAAGCGCTGTTTTTCTAGGTATAATTCCTTTGGACTTGCCACAAAATCGCGGCTATAGTATAGTATATTATGCGCAACTTGTGGAGAATTTTCACAGGAATAAATAATAAGGGTGATAAAAGAATGAATAATTATCAAGTGTTGTTATATTACAAATACACAACGGTTGATGATCCAGAACAATTTGCTAAAGAACACCTCCAATTTTGCAATAGCATCGGTCTTAAAGGACGGATCTTAGTTGCAACGGAAGGTATCAACGGAACAGTCTCTGGAACAATCGAAGCTACAGAAAAATACATGGAGCATATGCATGCCGATAGCCGTTTCCACGACATGGTATTCAAAATCGACCCCGCTGACAAGCACGCATTCAAAAAAATGCACGTTCGGCCTCGTCCAGAAATCGTCTCACTCTCGTTGACAGAAGATGTCGACCCACTAGAAGTGACTGGTGATTACCTTAGCCCTGCTGAATTTAAAGAAGCTTTATTAGATGAAGAAACTGTGATCTTAGATGCTCGTAATGATTATGAATTTGATTTAGGTCATTTCCGAGGAGCCATTCGTCCTGATATCCAAACATTCCGGGAACTTCCTGAATGGGTAGAAGAAAACCGCGAACAATTAGATGGCAAAAAAATCGTTACTTATTGTACAGGTGGTATCCGCTGCGAAAAATTCTCTGGTTGGCTAAAAACAGCTGGCTTTGAGGATGTAGGTCAGTTACATGGCGGAATTGCAACTTATGGTAAGGACGAAGAAACGAAAGGTCAATATTGGGATGGTCAAATGTATGTCTTTGATGAACGTATCAGCGTGCCGATCAACCAAGTCGACCCAACGATCGTCGGACATGATTATTTTGACGGTACACCTTGCGAACGTTATATCAATTGTGCGAATCCGTACTGCAATAAGCAGATCCTTGCTTCGGAAGAAAATGAAGAAAAGTATCTGCATAGCTGTTCGCATGAATGCCGCGTTCATCCCGATAATTTATATGTGAAAAAAAAGGAACTGAGCGAAGCAGAATTAGAAGCTCGCCTTGAAGCAATCGGCGAAACTCTGCAAGCTGAAACGTCTCGTTAATAAAAAAACGCGTGAGCACCATGTAGATGGTTTTGCCCACGCGTTTTTATTTGCTGCGATTTTCCTGCCATTCTTTTAAATGCCCGTATAAAGCGATCGGTGTTTGTCTTACTTCTTGGATATCTTTTGCATTGGCAAGCAAAAATAACGATGTCAATTGTTCTTTCCACGCTTCGATTTGCGCGATCGTTTTTTCGACCCCATGTTCTTTTAACTTCAGCAACAATGGACCAGACATGCCAACCGCATTTGCACCAAGAATCAGTGACTTAAGCATATCAAGTGGATTTTTCACACCGCCGGAGGCAAGAAAATCAACATCTGTGACTAATTGACAATCAAGCAGCGACTGTGGAGTCGTGATTCCCCAATCTGTCAAATAATCATAAGCATGATCGCGCCGACGGTCATTTTCAATCGCTGCAAAATTAGTTCCGCCTTTGCCTCCTACATCGATCGTTTTGACACCGATTCGTTTCAATAATTCCGCTGTTTCCCTCGTGATCCCGAATCCGACTTCTTTGACTATGATCGGAATCGAAAGCTCTTTCTGATACGCTTCGATGCTTTTAAGCCAATGGGCAAAATTGCGATCGCCTTCTTTCATCACAAGTTCCTGAACCGGATTGATATGAATCTGCAGCGCATCGGCTTCGATCATTTCAACCGCACGAAGCCCGTCCGCCACTTTTATTTCTGGGCTGACATTAGCAAATAAGACGCCATTCGGGTTCCTTTTCCGCGCGATTTGAAAGGTGTCTGCTAATTCGGCATTTTTCAAAGCAGAAGATTGTGAGCCAACAGCCATTGGTATTCCAGTAGCTGCGGCAATTTCAGCAAGGTTGCCATTGATTTCCTTAGTATGTCTGCTTCCGCCAGTCATTGCATTAATGTAAAGCGGAAATGGTATGGCGATGTCTGCGATCGTCGTTGATAGATCAATATCTGCATAATCATATTTTGGAACGGACATGCCAATGACTTCTATCTCTTTGAATGTATCGCCCGCCAGCTCTTGATTTTGTTTGAGCGCTAGCGTGACATGCTCGTCTTTTCTTCGTTCTCTTTGCAGGTTTTCATTTTTATCCATTTTCTTCTCCTGTCATTTTTCTTTTCTTTCAAAGTAGGTTTTTTTCTCCATTGCGTTGGGCTGATATACTTCTCCGTCTGCGAGCAGTAAGAGTCCGTGATAATTTTGGATATCATCTTCACAATCTTCGCAGTAGACGACTTCTTCTGGATTCCATGCTGCCAGAAGAATATCTTTTTTGACAGCGTGTTCCGGATATTTTACGCGCCAATCCGAGGCGATCGCATGATATTTTTCCAGCGCTTCGTTTTTATCTTGAAATTCGTAGGTTTCTGTTATTGTTTCTTCCCATTCTTCAAAAAACCACCATGGTTCATAATCAGCTTCTGTTACTAGTACTTGCCACTGTGTCATGGTAAAACCCCTAACTTTTCTTAATGGGTTTATTATAACATACTACATTTAACAAATTCGCATTCTATGTTTTGAAAGCGGGTAAAAAAACGGGTACACTAGAGATATAGCAGATACGAAAGGAATGGTGAGTCACATGACACAGAAAACAGCAATACTACGTGTTACTGGAATGGTGCAAGGCGTGGGATTCCGTTATACGACGAAGCACATTGCGTATAAATACGACATTAGCGGTACCGTCAAAAATTTGGATGACGGCAGTGTGGAGATCCAAGCGCTCGGTGAGGAGTCCAAGCTAGATCAATTTATTGAGGCTGTCAAAAAAGGGCCTTCTCCAAGTGCCCGCATCGAACATGTCTATATGTATATGAACGCTCCCGTCGAAGAGCGCCGTACATTTGATATTATTTACTAATAGTTGTTGAATTAACAAGTCGTTTGGATTATAGTTAGAGAAGTAATCTATAATGATAAAGGAGCGACAATTCATGTTGTTATCCACCCTACAAATATTCCAAGAACCAGATTTCATCGCAATGACAGTCACATTCCTCTTGGTTCTTACTGTGCTAAGGTATTGGACCGTCATTTCGTTTCTGAAACCTTCTATGACAGTGGGACAGGGATTTTTTCCAGCGATCGAATTACCGCTCAATAAGGAAAAGGAAACCTTTCCGATTCTACTGGACTCGCTGATCGTTTGGTTAAGTCTTTTGAAGCGGCAACATACCTTTACGGATGAAGATGCCTCTATTTCCTTTTCTAACTGACGAACATAGATTTTTTAATTAGGAGGAAATAGTAATAGTGAAAAAGAAATATGTCATACTCATGTTAGTCGCATTGGGAGCGCTCTTAGTATTAAGTGGTTGTAGTTTAGACCCTTCCCAAAATCAAGATGGTTTCTTCAATGTTTATTTGATCAAGCCTTTCGCAAGCGTTATTAAATTCTTTGCTTCTTTCTTTGATGGTAGCTATGGGATCGCGATCATTATCACAACGATCATCATCCGTGCCATCATCATGCCATTAAATCTGCGTACGGCAAAAGCGCAAATGGGCATGCAAACAAAGATGGCTGCTGCCAAACCTGAGATCGATGATATCCAAGCACGAGTAAAACGAGCTGCTACGAAAGAAGAACAAGTCAAGATCCAGCAAGAAATGACGCTCGTATATCAAAAATACGACATCAATCCATTGCAAATGGGCTGTTTGCCACTGATTATCCAAATGCCGATCTTGATGGCATTCTACTATGCGATCCGTGGCTCTCAAGAAATCGCAACACATACGTTCCTGTGGTTCAACCTTGGACATCCTGATATGGTTTTGGCGATCCTAGCCGGACTTGTTTACTTGCTGCAGTACTTTGTTTCCATGATCGGCAATACGCCGGAACAAAAGAAACAAATGCGAGTGATGGGACTGATTTCCCCAGCGATGATCCTGTTCATCTCTTTCTCAGCGCCGTCAGCACTTGCGCTTTACTGGGCAGTTGGTGGTCTTTTCTTAGCCGGACAAACATTATTGACCAAAAAACTTTATATGAATAAACATCCGGAAATCAAAGAGATCGAAAAAGAAGAGCAAGAAATCCAAGACATGCTCGACAAAAATAAAGAAAAATAAGAAAAAGCCACTTATCCAGCGATAAGTGGCTTTTATTTGTTTGCCGTTTCAGCAACACGATACTTCGTCATTTTCGTGATCAGATCATATGGAATTGGTTGATCGTATGGAAACTGGACTGTTCCTTTGGACGTTTGATAGTTGGCCAACTCTTTTTGAAAGTGGACGATCGCTTTTGGTGTCGGATAAATCCCTAAATGTTTTTTCGCTGCGGCAAAATGAATCAGATTTTCTCCTTGATGATATGTCGGAATGCCGTAACTTATTTTTTCATTGGCTTCCGGCGCAGCTGCTCGAATCGTCTTCCTTACCTTCTCTAAGATTGGTTGCACTGCCGCAGGAGTATTGGCGATATACGCTTCAACTGTTTGGCTATTCATATTGACTGCTCCTTTCTAAAAAAAGCACCAATGGCAAGCATTGGTGCTTTTTGTTAAGCTTTCTTTTCGATCCGATCGATCATTGGCAATGTGATATGGATGGAGGTCCCTTTATCTACTTCGCTTTCTGCAGAAATAGTACCAAGATAGCCTTCTACTAGCTGTTTCGCGATAGCAAGACCTAAACCATTGCCGCCTTTTTCACGGCTTCGAGCTTTATCTACCCGATAAAAGCGATTAAAGATCTTATCAATTTCTTCGCTGGAAATACCGACACCGTAATCACGGACGGTAATAACCGCCTTATCATTGTTGGCAGTGATCTCCACATCGATTTGCTTGGAATCACCAGAATATTTCACCGCATTATCCATAATGATGATAAGGATCTGCTCCAAATGGTTAAGCTGAATCAGTGCGCTAAGTCCCTTCACCTTCTCATCGAGATGAAAAGTAAACTGCTCATACATCACTTCAAAGTTACGGCATACTTGCTCGACCGTAGCGTTGATATCTGATATTTGTAGTTCTTTTGTTTGTGAAACTTGCTCAGCGCGGGAGAGATCCAGCATTTCCTGGACTAGTTTTTTCATTCGTTCTAGTTCTGTTAACGAAGCATGCAGCGACTCGTCTAAAACGGCAGGGTCATCTTTCCCCCAGCGGTTGAGGAGCTTCAAATGCCCTTCCATGATCTGTACAGGTGTCCGCAATTCATGCGAGGCATCCTCTACAAATTGTTTCTGCTGTTCAAAGCTCGTTTCGATCCGTGTCATCATATCATTGAAGATAACCGTCAATTCGCCGATCTCATCTCGGGAATTTGTTTTTGGTTCGATCCGTTTTTGAAAGCCATTTTTACGAATATCATTCATTGTTTTTGCCATTTTTGTGAGCGGGTTTAGGAAATTTTGCGCTAACAAATACCCTAACATACCACTTAGAAACAATGCAACGGCGCCAAGCACAATGATAGTGATAAGTAGTTTGTTCATCATCTTATTATAAGAAGTGAGCGGATTGACGACTTGGGCATAGCCGATGATCGTGGAATTATCACGGCCAACGATCGGCATTTGGGCAATGATCATTTTTTTACCGTCGATCTTTGGTTTACTTGAAAAAGAAAAGCCCGTATTATTCATAAAGTATTTGCTGAAATCATGTTTTGCTACTTCTTTACTCTGTAGGAAGATATATTTATTGATAAAATCGCCGTTCGCATTGTACGTGATCAACACTTGATCCTGGATCTTTCCGCTCACACTAAGGTTTTCACGAAAAAGTTCCATGACTGCTTGCGAATCATTAAGATTGCGTGCTTTCAGCAAACTAGTCGTAGAAGCTAACAGGTCGTTTACTTTTTTCTCTTCTTCGTTTAGCAGCATTTGGCCGATCCCTTGAAAAATCGCGTAAGAAAACAAGAAAAATGTCAGAAAGATCGCTGCGCTCGCACCAAATGTCCATTTAAATTTCAGTGAGCGGCTTTTTAATGAGAATACGCTCTGCTTCATGTACGCATCACATATCCCGTACCGCGTACTGTTTGGATATAGCTCTCTTCGGAAGGATGGTCGATTTTATTCCGCAAATAACGGACGTATACATCGACTACATTCGTCTCCACCTCAGTTTCATAGCCCCAAACTTTATTTAACAATACTTCTCGAGTCAGTACGATATTGATATTTTCCATCAATGTCAACAATAACTCGTATTCACGCTTCGTCAGGTCGATGATCTCATCGCCACGTTTGACGATACGGTTTTCTTTTTCAACAACGATATCCCGATATTCCAATGTGGTCTGTTTTGCGGCTTCTTCCGCATGCTCTACGCGTCGCAATAAAGAGCGCAGACGTGCCAGTAATTCTTCGATCGCAAATGGTTTAACGATATAATCATCCGCACCATGATCAAGTCCAGAAACACGGTCGATCACGGAATCACGGGCAGTGATCATGATGATCGGTGTTTGTTTGACCTGGCGTAAGCGGCGACAGACTTCTACACCATTCAAATGTGGTAGCATCAAATCGAGCAGGATCGCATCCCAGTCTTCATTCAAAGCAAGTTCCAAACCGCTGCGTCCGTCATTGGCAACTTGTGTTTCGTAATTTTCGTGTTGCAGTTCTAGTTCAATAAACCGCGATAAATTCTTTTCGTCTTCTATGATTAAAATTCTACTCACTAGTCTCTTCCTCTCTTTCGAGCATTCCTATTTCTATTGTAACGAACTTTTGGTTAAAAACAACTAAAAATAGGCGGAATGATAAACATTTCTTGCTAAACTCAGCAAGTTATCAGAATAAGTCGTTTTTTGTCATGGAATTCTCATTTTATGCATAAAAAAAGAGCACCTAGACACCGTTCGTCTAAGCGCTCTTTCCAATAATTATTCTTGGATTTCTGGCCATTCTGTATGGAAGATGCCTTCTTTATCCACACGTTCATAAGTGTGAGCACCGAAGTAGTCACGTTGTGCTTGGATAAGGTTAGCAGGTAATACTTCCGCACGATAGCTATCGTAATAGCTGATTGCAGCGGCAAATGTCGGTACTGGAATACCAGCTTTGACTGCTTCTGCAATGACATTACGCAAGTCATCTTGATAGTTATCCGCGATGTCTGTGAAGTATGGATCCAATAATAGGTTGTTAAGATTTTTGTCGTTATTATAAGCATCTGTGATTTTTTGTAAGAAACGAGCACGAATAATACAGCCGGCACGGAAAATCTTCGCGATCTCACCATATTGCAAGTCCCAGTTATATTCATCGCTGGCAGATTTCATTTGTGCGAAACCTTGTGCGTAAGATGCGATCTTACTGAAGTATAGGGCACGGCGTACGGATTCGATAAATGCTTTTTTGTCGCCGCTGAATGCCGCTTTTTTAGGACCTTTTAGGATCGAACTTGCATGAACACGTTCTGTTTTAAGTGCTGAGATATAACGGGCAAATACAGATTCTGTAATCAAGGAAAGCGGCACGCCAAGATCTAATGCGCTTTGGCTTGTCCATTTACCTGTACCTTTTTGTCCAGCTTTGTCTAAGATGATATCAACGATCGGTTTGCCAGTTTCTGGATCTTTTACTTTTAAAATATTTTTAGTGATCTCGATAAGATAGCTATCTAGTTCGCCTTCATTCCATTCTTCAAAGACATCTGCTAATTCTTCATGAGATAGACCAGCAACATCTTTTAAAATGTGATAGGCTTCGGCGATCAATTGCATATCTCCATATTCAATACCATTATGCACCATTTTTACGTAGTGTCCAGCACCGTCAGGGCCGATGTAAGTGACACATGGTTCTCCGTCTGCTACAGCTGCGATTTCTTGTAAAATAGGAGCAACTAGATCGTACGCACGACGTTGACCACCAGGCATGATAGAAGGACCTTTTAGCGCACCTTCTTCACCGCCGGATACACCAGTGCCGATGAAGTTGAATCCTTCTTCGCTAAGTTCCTTGTTGCGGCGGATCGTATCTTCAAAGAAAGCATTTCCGCCATCAATCAATATGTCCCCTTCATCAAGGAAAGGTTTCAAGGCATCGATCATCATATCGGTAGCTTCTCCAGCTTTTACCATAATCAGAATGCGGCGAGGGATCTCAAGGGAACCAACAAACTCTTCTAAACTATAAGTCGGAACCAATTTTTTATCTGCATTTTCTTCCATTACTGCTTTTGTTTTTTCAGAAGAACGGTTAAAAATAGATACGCTATGTCCACGACTTTCAATATTCAAAGCCAAGTTGCGTCCCATTACGCCCATTCCGATAACGCCAATTTCTTGTTTTGCCATGTTTTTATTCTTCCTTTCCAATATAATTGAACAATATTACTTGTTCTCTTGTGATGTTAGCTAATTCTTTCAACAGTATTTACTATATCAAAGAAATAGAACTCTCGCAATGTTTCAGCTTGATGTTTCTCTTCATTTAATCTACCGCTTTTGTGCAAAGTGAGCAAACTAATGCAGCTAAAGTTTGCAAGTTATGGATCGATATATTTTCTTCGGCTGTATGCATGTTGGCAAAGCCTGCTGCAAGAAGCAGTGTCGGTTTTCCTTTTGCATTCCAAATATTTGCATCGGTGCCGCCTGATAATTTCATTTCATATAAAGGTATATTAGTGGATTTGCGTAATAACTGGATCGCTGGATGCCCATTTTCAAGTGCAAAACCAGGGTAAATAATTTCCAACTCGCTTTTGACAGCACCTAGAATTTCTTGTTGTAGCATCGTTACAGCTTGATGGAGATAAGTAGACAATCCCGTCACTGCTTCTGGTGTCTCTATACGGACTTGAAGCGTGAAACTAGCTGCTACCTTGCCAAAAAACTGCTCGACTTGCCAAGTGATTTTGCCAGGATACGCTTTTAAAATTTGCAAAAATCGTTTGGTTAAAGTGGCTCTTGATTGCATCTCTGGCAAATCCATGTCGATTGTCCAGATAAAAAGGCTGTCGCTGTAGGACTGGTATCCTCCCACATCTCCTGGAGCATCTAGACAATAGCCAAATTCAGCAGCAATTTTCTCAGCGGGAAAACGTTTGCTCCCGATCAGTCCGGCTTCTTCTTCTGTTGTAAAGATCCAGTCTATTGGCCCATGTGCCACCTCTGCTTTTACGAGATATTCCATTGCCGCAAGCATCGCTGCCACCCCAGCTTTGTCATCTGCTCCCAGATATCCCCCATCTTCAGCGCGAATGACTCCTTCTGTGTTACGAACTCCATTAAGATGATCTAGAAAAGTACTTGTATCTAAATGGCTTAAGAAAAACAAATGTGGATGATCGCCATAGCTTCCTTCTTGATGGACTACAAGACAGCCTGATTCCTTCGCTTCCGCTGTAAGCTTTAATCCCAATGTTCTTGCTTTCGTCTCTATGTAAGCGATCAATTCATCTTCACCACCCGATGGAGTTGCCATCTTGGCGATCGTTAAAAAATAATCGATTGCGTTTGTTTCTATCACGTTTTGCTGCCTCCTTTTTTCTAGTATACCAATAAACCTATTTAATTTGCAGAAATGACTTGCAGTTTCGTTTATTAATCAGTAAAATAAGGGTAATGATTCAGTCGGGAAGGAGCAAAATGCTTTCATGTCTAACAAAAAATTTGTACGTTTTGTGGTTATCTTGATGTTAGTCGCAATCGTGGCTTCTAGCGTCATGACTGGCGTTTTAATGCTTTTATAGTTTTAAAAGACCCACTCCAGGAGTGGGTCTTTTTGCGCTTTACTGGTGCAAAAAAAGAGTAGTACAAAGCGTACTACTCAAAAACATCTAGGGAGTTTAGGGGTATGGATCTAGATGTATGATACTTTACCCGCATGCCTATAAATCAAACCTTAATAAATTTCTGTATTTGCTTCGGAAATCTTTTCGATATTCGCTTTCACAGCTTGCAAGAACTTCCCTGCGATCAGCCCATCTAATATACGATGATCGATGGAAAGACATAAGTTGACCATATCGCGTACAGCGATCATTTCATCAATGATGACCGGACGCTTTACGATAGACTCTACTTGCAAAATAGCTGCTTGCGGATGGTTGATTATCCCCATCGATTGGATCGAGCCGAACGAACCCGTACTGTTGACAGTGAAAGTTCCGCCTTCCATATCGCTTGAGGTCAATTTGCCGCTGCGAGCTTTATTGGCAAGTTCGGTGATTTCTCTGGCAATACCTTTGATCGATTTTTCATCGGCATGCTTGATCACTGGCACATAGAGCAAGTCTTCTGTGGCAACGGCGATCGAAATGTTGATTGCTTTGCGTTGGATGATCTTTTCGCCAGCCCAAGTGCTGTTGAGTTCAGGAAATTCTTTCAGCGCTTGTGCAACTGCTTTGATGAAAAAGGCAAAGTAGGTAATGTTGTAACCTTCTTCTTTTTTGAATCCCGCTTTGATCTTATCACGGTAACGAACGAGGGACGTTGCATCCGCCTCTACCATCATCCATGCATGCGGAATCTCTTGTACGCTTGTTACCATGTGCTTCGCTATTGCTTTCCGAACGCCGCCTACAGGAATCTCTTTATCACCTTGTTCAGTAGTTGCCACAGTGCTAACAGTAGCCGGTTTAGCTGGTTCTGATGCTGAGACTTTTGTTGCTTGAACTGTTTCGGTCTGTGGGTTTTCCACGTAACGAAGAATATCTTTTCTAGTGATTCGACCGCCTTTCCCAGTTCCGGAAACTTGCGCGAGATCAATATTATGTTCCCCTGCTAAACGAAGTACTGCTGGCGAAAAACGTCCAGTTGCTGCCGAATTTTCGCTAGCTATTTCTGTTTTCGGGGCTTCCTTTGGTTGTTCTTGTTTCGGTTCAGAGGTTTCTGTGCTCTCAGTTGTTCCTGCTTCCGTCGTTTCGATCGTACAGATCACTTCACCGACTTCTAGTGTTTCGTCTTCTGCAGCGATTAATTCTTTGACGATACCACTGAAAGAAGATGGTACTTCTGCTGTTACTTTATCTGTCAAAACTTCTGCTAAGGCATCGTATTTTTCGACTTTGTCTCCGGGAGCGACCAGCCAGCTGCTGATGGTTCCTTCTGTCACACTTTCACCTAATTTGGGCATCGTTATTTTTTCAATTGCCACGTTATTTCACTCCTCTATCCACGATTAGAACTCTGCTAATTCCCGCATCGCCGCTTCTACTTTTTCAGGATTGATCATAAAGTATTTTTCCATTGTTGGTGCAAATGGCATCGCCGGTGTATCTGGACCTGCAAGTCTATTTATTGGGGCATCCAGCTCAAACAAGCAATGCTCTGCAATGATAGCAGCAACTTCGCTGATGACGCTTCCTTGTTTATTATCTTCTGTTATTAATAATACCTTACCCGTTTTTTTAGCAGCCTCAATGATAGCCTCTTGGTCAAGTGGATAAATCGTCCGCAAGTCGAGAATATGACTGCTGATTCCATCTTCTGCCAAAATTTCCGCGGCTTGCTCCGCAAACGAAACAGCTAGTCCATAAGTGATGACTGTAATGTCGTCTCCTTCGCGAACTACATTTGCTTTGCCGATCGGAACCGTATAATCTGTTTCCGGAACTTCGCCTTTTAATAAGCGATAAGCCCGTTTATGTTCAAAGAAAAGCACAGGATCTTCGTCGCGGATGGCAGCTTTCAATAATCCTTTCGCATCGTAAGGATTCGATGGTACGACAATTTTAAGACCCGGTTGCCCAAAAAAGACTTTTTCAAGGGATTGTGAATGGTATAAAGCACCATGGACACCGCCGCCAAATGGAGCACGGATCACGATCGGACAGCTCCAGTCGTTATTAGAACGATAGCGAATACGCGATGCTTCGGAAATGATTTGGTTGACTGCTGGTAGGATAAAATCGGCAAACTGCATTTCGGCAACAGGACGCAATCCGTACATTGCTGCACCGATCCCAACCCCTGCTATTGCTGATTCGGCAAGCGGTGTATCTAAAACGCGGTCTTCGCCAAATTGGTCATAAAGGCCAACCGTCGCTTTAAAGACGCCTCCTTTTTTACCGACATCTTCTCCTAAAATAAAAACGTTATCGTCGCGCTCCATTTCTTCGCGCAACGCCATTGTAATGGCATCGATATATGATATGACAGGCATTTGTTTGTATCCTCCTTTACTTCGCGTCTTCTGCATAGACATGACGTAGTGTATCTTCTGGAGCTGCATAGGCAGCATTTTCGGCATAATCTGTTGCTTCATTGACTTCTTGATTGATGGCCTTTTCCATTGTTTCAATAGCTGCTTCATCTAAAAAGCCGGCTTCAATCAATTCTTGTTCAAATATTTTAAGCGGATCTTTTGTTTTCGCTGCATCTACTTCTTCTTTGGAACGGTAAGAACGATCATCGTCATCGGAAGAATGCGGTGTAAATCGATACGAGACGGTTTCGATCAACGTTGGTCCTTCGCCATTTCTAGCGCGTTCAACGGCACGTCTGAAAGCACTGTATACACTTGCCATATCATTGCCGTCCACGCTTTCGCCAGGAATGCCGTAACCGATCGCCCGGTCTGCTAATGTTTTGGCAGCGTATTGTTTTTCTGCTGGAACGGAGATCGCATATTTATTGTTGTGGATCACAAAAACGACTGGCAATTTATGTACACTCGCAAAGTTGATCCCTTCATGGAAATCGCCTTGGTTGGAAGATCCTTCCCCTGTAGAAGTATAGATCGCAATATCCTCTTTTTTCATTTTTGCTGCCAGACCGATTCCTGCTGCATGCGGGAATTGCGTCGTTACTGGCGAACTTTGAGTGACGATTCGATTTTTCTTTTGACCAAAATGAGCAGGCATTTGTCTGCCGCCGGAGTTTGGGTCTGCTGCTTTTGCAAAAGCAGATAGCATCAATTCCTTAGCTGTCATCCCAAAAGCAAGTACTACAGCTAGATCGCGGTAATACGGAAGTGCATAATCTTTTTCAAAGTCAAAGGCAAAAGCAGCACCGATCTGTGCAATTTCTTGTCCTTGTCCGGAGATCGTGAACGGGATCTTCCCGGAACGGTTAAGCAGCCACATCCGTTCATCTAATTTACGTGAAAGTAGCATCACCCGATACATTTCCACGGCTTTTTCTTTTGATAAATCAATATCTTTCAAATTCATTTGTTTCTGTCCCTCCTTTGATCTTTATCCGTGAACCGCATTTCCGTCTACTGCCAGAGCAGCTTCATTCAACGCCTCTGAAAGCGTAGGGTGCGGGTGGATCGTATTGCCGATCTCCCATGGAGTAGCGTCCAATACTTGTGCTAGCGCAGCTTCACTGATCAGATCCGTCACATGTGGACCGATCATCGCAACGCCGAGGATATCCTCTGTTTCTTTATCAGCAATGATTTTTACAAAGCCGTCTGAATCACCGAATACAAGCGCTTTGCCAATACCTCGGAAAAAGAATTTACCTTTTTTCACTTGATGACCACGTTTTTTAGCTTCTTCTTCGGAAATGCCGACGCTTGCGATTTCTGGCGCAGTATAGACACATCTTGGTACCAAGTCATAATCCAAAGCTTCCGGTGACTGGCCTGCGATATGTTCTGCGGCGATTGTTCCCTCGTGCATAGCTACGTGAGCAAGCTGGAGTGTCGGGATACAATCACCAATCGCATAAATATGGCTTTCTTTAGTTTGGTAGTTGCTATTTACTTTGATAAAACCCTTTTCAACAACGATATCTGTATTTTGCAGGCCGATCGATTCGATATTCGCTGCCCTTCCTACAGAAACTAACATTTTTTCAGCGGTAAAGCTTTGCTCTTCACCACCAACGATTGCTTTGATCGTCACGTGTTCAGCCGTTTTTTCTAGGCTGTCCGCTTGCACTTCTGCACTGGTCACGATCGTCATTTTTTTCTTTTTATAAAGGCGTGTCAACTCTTTGGAAATTTCTTTGTCTTCTAAAGGAAGCAAGCGATCTGCATATTCCAAAACAGTAACCTCAACGCCGAAATCGTGCAACATGGATGCCCATTCCATTCCAATCACACCGCCACCAACAATCACGATCGACTTAGGAAGTTCTTCAAGGCGAAGTGCACCATCCGAAGAGAGCACTTGCGATTCGTCGATTGTCAGACCAGGTAAGGAGCGTGGTCTTGAACCAGTTGCGATGATCAGATTTTTGGGGATCAGCATTTGATTTTCGGAACCGTCAGCTGGCTCTACAGAAATCGTTCCCGCAGTTGGCGAGAAGATCGAAGGGCCTAAGATCGTCCCTGTTCCTTCATATAGATCGATCTTTCCTTGTTTGAATAGTTGATGGATCCCTTTTTCAAGTTGATCGACCACCTTTTGTTTACGCAGTTGTGCTTGGATAAAGTTGACTCCGACAGCTTGTGTGCCTAGTTCGATTCCAAAGTCTCCCGCATTTTTGACAGTCTGCAAAACTTCTGCAGATCGCAGCAGTGCTTTCGTGGGGATACAGCCGCGGTGCAAGCATGTTCCGCCTAATTTGTCTTTTTCTACAACAGCCACTTTTTTACCAAGTTTTGCTGCGCGGATCGCCGCGACATAACCTCCTGTGCCGCCCCCTAGAATGACAACATCATATTCCGTAGCCATTAAATAGCCTCCTTCAAATCTTTCAGTTTCAAATAAACCGCTTTCTGTATTATTGTAACATGTCTTTTTTTGATAATAGAGCGGTTTGGTCCAGTCAATAAAAAGTCTTTTAATTCAAATTTTTGTGTAAATTTCGTTTTGCAGACAAAAAAGCTTGCAAAATTATTAGTAGTTGTTTTTATGACCTGGTAATAATTCTTGATTACCAATTCATTTTAAGCAAAAACAAATAAATTTGCAAGCGAAATCTTTTTATTTAACAGCGGTTTTGACTTTTCCCGCTTGGCTGATCATTTCTCTGGCGTGATTGCGCGTCAATTCGGTTACTTCGATACCAGCGATCATTCTGCTGATCTCATCGATTTTTTCATTTTCTTCTAATATCTCTACTTTGGTAGATGTCCGATCGTTTTCCGTATGTTTTGTGATGTAATAATGATGATCTGCCATTGCTGCTACTTGCGGCAAATGGGAGATACAAAGCACTTGCGACCCAATCGATACGCCGTAGATCTTTTCTGCAATCGCTTGTGCCACGCGGCCGCTCACACCTGTATCTACTTCATCGAATATGATCGAGGTGACACTTTGATGTTTGGAAAAAATCGTTTTCAGTGCCAACATCATGCGAGAAAGTTCTCCGCCTGAAGCAACTTTGGCAAGCGATTTGAGTGGTTCCCCCGGATTCGTAGTGATATAGAAAGCAATATGATCCTGACCAAGTGGTCCAAGTGTCTTCCCTTCCAAAAATTGAACTTGGAAAACTGCTTTTTCCATGTAAAGCTCTTTTAATTCGGCTTGAATCTGCTGTTCTAATTCCAGCGCAGCTTTTTTGCGGAGCACTGTCATTTCTTCTGCTTGCTGTTCC
Source organism: Listeria grayi (assembly GCF_900638015.1). Classification (NCBI taxonomy): domain Bacteria; kingdom Bacillati; phylum Bacillota; class Bacilli; order Caryophanales; family Listeriaceae; genus Listeria; species Listeria grayi. The sequence goes on along the minus strand of NZ_LR134483.1, from coordinate 1,305,677 downwards.
AGAGCCACTTTTTGTTTCGCAAGTTTTTCTTCCAATTGATCGATATGCGTTTCACTATTGGTGAGTTTTTCTAACTCGGTGCTGATCGTTTCTTCATATTGAATGATTGCTTCGATCGTTTTACCGTATTTTCGTTTCAACTGATTTAGTTCATTCAGCCGTACCTCGATCTGTTCCAATGTTCCCGGTTGATACTCGAGTTGATCTAGCGATTGACGGATCTGACTGGCTGCGTCTTCTAAAATATAGAAACTGGAAGAGACAGATTCCGTAAGTGCCTGATAATCGGTATTCAGATCGGCGACACTTTGCATTTGTTGCATCGCTTCGCCGATATATTCGATCCCGCCCGGTTCACCTAGTAAGGCATTATAAGCCCCTTGCAGGCTGTCGTTGATTTTTTCAAAATTCATTAGAAGTGTCTTTTGTTCCAAAAGCTGCTCTTCCTCTTCTAGAGTGAGTTCTGCATTTTGGATCTCTTCTTGCTGAAAATGGAGCATGTCGATGCGTCGCGCGATTTCCTGCTCATTTTTTGTCCAGTTTTGCCATTCTTTTTGTAAAGCTTGATAATTTTCATAGGCTGTTTGGTAATTCTCCAGCCGCTTTGCTATTTTATTACCAATAAAACGGTCTAATAGTGGCAAATGATAATTTTCATCCATTAATTCTTGGTGTTCATGTTGGCTGTGGATGTCGAGCAGCCGTGATCCCAATTGACGTAAGAAAGTGGTAGTTACTAATTTACCATTGATTCGGCAGGTGTTTTTGCCACTTTTATGCAAACTTCTTTCTAAAATCACTTCATTGTCATTGAATTCAATACCATTTTCGTCCAATAGTTCTTTGCATGCTGTATTCGTTTCATGAAACGAGAACAATCCTTGCAGCTCCAAACGCTGCTCACCATGACGAATAAAATCGGCAGACCCACGCCCGCCGATCAAAAGTCCCAGTGCATCAAAAATAATCGATTTCCCTGCTCCTGTCTCCCCGGTTAGAACTGTCATGCCTTCTTCAAACGACAATGCAAGCGAGTCAATGATCGCAAAGTTTTTAATAGTTAATTCTTGAAGCACTTCTTTCACCTCCGCTTATTAAAGCATTTCAATAAAACGTTGTGCTACGATTTCCGCATCTTTTTCCGAACGGCAGATAATCAAACAAGTATCATCGCCGCATAGTGTGCCGACTTTTTCTTCCCATGCCAAGTTATCCATAAGTGCCCCAACGGAGTTGCCGTTGCCCGGCATTACTTTCATGATGATCATGAATTGGACGCGATCTACACTGATAAAGCAATCGATCAGTGCTCGTTTTAGTTTTTGCAGCGGGTTGAAACGATTGTCAGCCGGCAAGCTGTATTTATAAACGCCATTCTGTGTAGGGACCTTTACTAAATGCAATTCTTTGATATCACGAGAAACCGTGGCTTGTGTCACTTGGATATCTCTGTCAAGCAACAACTGGACTAATTCTTCTTGTGTTTCGATCTCATTGGATGTAACTAATTCTCGAATAATGATATGACGATGACCTTTGTTCATTTTTCTCACCTCACGTGTATTTACTACCTATAGTTTATACGAAATAATGCATAAAGTCACGAAATAATTGCATTATTCCATTTTCAGCGCGAAATGAAAAACTTGATAGGTTATTTTTCCCTATCAAGTCTTTTTTTATTTATCCAACTGCTGATGCGCATGATCGATCAATGCTTTCAATTTTTCATCTGGAAATAGATTTTCTTCAACAGCTTCTTTTTCCCCTGTCCAGACTAAATGAGCAATAAATTCGATATTTCCTTCGCCTCCTGTGATTGGCGAGTAGTCAAGGCCTTTAAGTAGATATCCTTGTTCCCGCATGAAGCTGGTCATCTGTTTCAACACATCAAAGTGGACTTTGGGATCACGAATAATGCCTTTTTTACCGACTTGTTCTTTGCCGGCTTCAAACTGAGGCTTGATAAGCGCCATCACATCTCCTCCGGGTACTAAGCAGTCCCGTAATACAGGTAGGATCAGCCGCAAGGAAATAAAGGATACATCGATCGTTGCGAATTCTGCTAATCCTTCTGTAAAATCAGCAGGCTGTGTATGCCGAAAATTCGTTCTCTCCATAACGGTTACGCGCTCATCATTTCGCAATTTCCATGCTAGCTGATTGTAGCCGACGTCCAGTGCATAGGAATGAATCGCGCCGTTTTGCAGCGCACAATCCGTAAATCCTCCAGTCGAGGCACCGATATCAAGCATTTTTTTACCTTTTACATCAAAATCAAATACTTGTAATGCTTTTTCAAGCTTCAAGCCACCGCGACTCACATATGGCAGCTGTTTGCCTTTTATTTGCAAGTTGCTATCGACGGGGATTTTTTCACCTGGTTTGTCAACACGTTCTTCGCCATTATAAACGATTCCTGCCATAATTGCCCGTTTTGCTTTTTCTCTTGTTTCTGCGAGTCCTTGTTCTACCAACAGGATATCTACGCGTTCTTTTTTTATTGTCATTATAACTTCGCCCTTTTATGTTCGCTTTGCGCGAGTATTTCTTTTATTTTTGCTTGGATCGCTGAAGCTGAGATCCCATAATTTGTTAATACTTGTTCCACTGAGCCTTGCTCAATGAATTTGTCCGGCAGACCGATCCGATTGATCTGCGAACGCGTATAGCCTGTTTGTTCTGCAAACTCCAATATAGCAGATCCGAAACCACCTTGCAATAACGCCTCTTCGACAGTTAAGATTGGGATCTTTCGGCTTAATAGGTCTGTCAGCATCTCCTCATCCACTGGTTTGATGAAGCGAGCATTGATTACTGCTACAGTAATACCTTCTACCTGTAATGCCATTGCCGCTTGAACGGCCATGGGAATCGTGGTACCGAATGTCAAGATCGCGAGCTGGATTTTTTCTGGCTGATGAATATATTCCCAGCTGCCGATCAAAACACTTTCGCGCGGTTCTACCGGCACACCTTTCCCATTCCCACGCGGATAACGCAGGGCAAATGGTCCTTCTTCGTATTCATACGCCGTTTGGATCAATTTACCCGCTTCATTCTCATCTTTCGGCATTGCGATCACTAAATGAGGAATGCTCCGTAAAAAACTGATATCAAAAATACCTTGATGTGTTTCCCCATCTGCACCAACTAAACCAGCACGATCAATTCCGATCAATACATTTAGTTTTTGTCTGGCAATATCGTGGACGACTTGATCATAGGCACGCTGCAGAAAAGTAGAATAGATTGCCAAAAATGGTTTCATCCCTTGCGCAGCTAAACCGCCCGCCAGCGTTACCGCGTGTTGTTCTGCGATTCCAACATCAAAAAAACGGTCTGGGAATTCGGTTGCAAATTTTTCTAGTTTGGAGCCGACTGGCATTGCTGGTGTGATCGCAACGATCCGTTTGTCCGTTCGAGCAAGCTCAAGGACGTTCTCACTGACGATTTCGCTCCATGTCGGCGTATTTGTCTCTTCGGAAATGAAATCTCCTGTATCGATCTTATATGGCCCCGTGCCATGCCAAGTTCCGCGTGTATCAGTTTCAGCTGGATGATAACCTTTTCCTTTTGTCGTGATAACATGCATCAGCACAGGTCCTTTCGTTTTTTTCGCGATTTCGAAGTTGGCGATCAAGTCATTCAAGTCATGACCATCGATTGGGCCTAAATACGTAAAGCCCATTTCTTCAAAGAAAGTGCCCTGCACTAATAAATAGTTCACGCTGTCTTTGATTCGCTCGGCAGTCGTTGCCAATCGATCTTCCGCTGGCATTCGCTTCATAGCGGCTTCGATATCTTTTTTTGCATGTTTATATTTACCAGAAGTGCGTAATTTTCCAAGCACATTGTGAATGGCGCCTACATTTGGTGCGATCGACATATTGTTGTCATTTAGAACGACGATCATGTTCGTGTTTAAATCACCGATATGATTCAGTGCTTCTAAAGCCATCCCACCAGTAAGCGCTCCGTCTCCGATCACAGGCAGCACATGAAATGTTTCTCCCTTGATATCACGTGCGATCGCCATACCAGCTGCAGCAGAAAGCGACGTCGAACTATGACCGGTTTCCCAAATATCATGGTCCGATTCTTTCCGCTTGGGAAATCCATCCAATCCGTTATATTGACGAAGTTGGGTAAATTCCGGCGCCCGCCCCGTTAAAATCTTATGCACATACGATTGGTGGCCGACATCCCAAATGAACGTATCTTTAGGGCTCTCAAACACATGGTGCATCGCGATCGTAAGTTCCACAACACCTAGATTTGGTCCGATATGTCCTCCCGTTTTGGAAGTAGTCTCAATCAAGAATTTCCTGATTTCTGCTGCTAATTCCTTCATTTCCGACTGATTCATCTTTTTTATAAAGGAAGGATCCTTGATTTGTAAAAGATCCACATTCATCACTCGCTTTCCTCTTATCCCAAGCAAAAATCAATGTAGTCATTATATCATCTAGTTGGGAAATAAACCAATCCTGTCTGGAAATGAAGACAATAAAAAAGCTGTAAACAAATTGTTTACAGCTTAATCTATATGGTTAAATCAAATTAGTTTTTTTGAACGTTAGCAGCTTGAGGTCCGCGTTGTCCTTCTTCTACGTCAAAAGAAACTGCTTGACCTTCGTCTAGAGATTTGAACCCGTCACCTTGGATAGCGCTGAAGTGTACGAATACATCGTCACCGTTTTCGCGTTCGATAAAACCAAAGCCTTTTTCTGCGTTAAACCATTTTACTGTACCTGTTTCCATTTAAAAATTCCTCCTCGTGTGTTTTGCACACAAAATATTAACTATTCTTGCTTAACGGCACGAGATGGAATGTATATAACAATCATATCTTTCACCTACAAAAATAATGTTAATGTAAATATACCACTAATCTTTCTACTTTGCAACCGCTTTTTAATTTTAAATGATAAAAAGGGAAATTAATGATCCCTTCCAGCAATCAAATCTGCCAGTTCAACCAAGTAATTACTTGTCAAAGAGAGTCCGCTAACTGCTTCTTTTGCACGAGAAACATGGTCGTTTAGAGCTTCCTGTGCGCCTACCAGCGTCAATAAGCCTGGATAAGTGCTTTTATGCATAATGGCGTCCATCCCAATCTTTTTACCGAGTTTCTGTTCGTCACCCACAACATCTAAGATATCATCGGCGATTTGGAAAGCAACTCCGATGTTATCTGCATAAATATTCAATTTATCGTATGTTTCTGCATCGGTATTAGCAATGATCGCGCCTGCCAAAACTGCGCTTTTCAGCAAAGCTCCTGTTTTCTTGCGGTGGATAGCAGCTAATTCTTCTAAGGTTACGGATCGATCTTCTGCTTCGATATCCGCTTGTTGACCCGCGACCATGCCTTCTGGACCGGCATGTTCCGCAAACAATTGGATCAGCTTCACACGACTTTCCGCGGGCAGCGCTTCTTCTTCTGATAAAAGTGAAAATGCAAGAGTCAACAGTCCATCTCCTGCGAGGATCGCCGTAGCGTCGCCAAACACTTTATGATTAGTTAATTTTCCTCTACGGTAGTCATCGTTATCCATAGCTGGAAGATCATCGTGGATCAGACTGTAGGTATGGATCATTTCTAAAGCCGCCGCTGTCTTTTTACCTTTTTCCAGCTCTGTTCTCAAGGAGATCAGTGTAGCGAACAGTAAAATCGGACGAATTCGTTTTCCGCCCGCTTCCAAAGAATACCGCATTGCTTTTTTCAATGTCGGCGTGATCGCACGTGCATCAACTTCCGCGAGCAGCTGTTCATCAACGAGTTGTTTGCTTGTTTTTAAAAATTGCTCCAGTGGCTGCAAAACTATTCTCCTTCCACTTCAAAAGGTTTTTCTACGTCGTCATCGCCAACTACTTTTGCCATTTTTTCTTCTGCCGTTTGCAGTTTTGCTTGGCATAATTTCGTTAGTTCAATACCTTTTTGATACATATCTAAAGACTCTTCTAATGTTGCATTGCCATTTTCAAGCGCTTCAACGATTGTTTCGAGTTCCTTCATTGCTTCTTCAAATGTTTGTTTTTTCTCTGCCATTAGTCTTCCTCCTTCGCTGTCACTTCTGCTTTTATTTGTCCGTCTTGCAATTTCAGCAAGAATGAATCGCCGACAGTCAGTTCTTTTGCAGAACGGATAACTTGGCCTTCTTTATACGGCAAAGCGTAGCCGCGTTTTATCAATGCTAGCGGACTTAGATGTTCCAGTGCTTGCACATGCCGGAAAAAGCTTTCCCGCTTGCGGTCGATCTGAGTACGAAGGGCGCGCTTCAGACTTTGTTCCCGCAGTTCTAGGCGTTCTCGCTCGGTGCGGATATCCTTTGCCAGCTCGACGTGTTCGATGCGATAAGCAAGCTGCTGCCAGTCTGTCCTCTTCTGCGTTACTTGTGTTCGCAAAGCGCGGACCAAGCGTTCCGAAAAATAATCGATCTTTTCCGCTTGCTGCTCCATTTGGCGTTTAGGGGTCAATAGCTTTAGCCTGTCTTGCAGACGTTTCATTTGGACTTCTTTCCGCTCGACCACACGATTCATTTGGTTCACTAATCGGTAATGGCGTTCCAGGAGTCTTTCTTTCAGATCACGCTGATCCGGAACGGCTAGTTCTGCCGCTGCAGTTGGAGTAGCGGCTCGGACGTCAGCTGCGAAATCCGTTAAGGCAAAGTCTGTTTCATGACCGACTGCCGAAATAATCGGGATATCAGAATGATAGACAGCTCGGACGACGGTTTCTTCATTAAAAGCCCATAATTCTTCCAATGAACCACCGCCTCGACCTGTAATAATCACATCAATGTCATTGCGTTGATTGATTCGCTCAATATTTGCGACAATCGTCTTTCCTGCGTGGTCGCCTTGAACAACGGTTGGATAAACCAAAATCTGCGTGGTCGGCATGCGTCTTTGGATCGTCGTGATAACATCCCGAATCGCTGCGCCAGTCCGGCTAGTGACAACTGCGACTTTTGCCGGAAAAAGGGGCAGCGGTTTTTTATGACTATCCGCAAACAGCCCTTCCTCAGTAAGTTTGCTTTTCAACTGTTCTAATTTCACATATAAAGCACCAACGCCATCCGGCTCCATTTCTTCTGCATAGAACTGATAGCGTCCAGCTTTTGTAAAGACGTTCACACGACCTTGTAAGCGTATATTCATACCGTCTTCAGGATCAAATCCAAGCTTTGCTACCGATTTAGCAAACATCACGCAGCGGATCATTGCTAAATCATCTTTGACGGTAAAGTAAATGTGTCCGCTTGCCGGTTTCTTTAAATTCGAGATTTCCCCTTTGACATATACATGCTTTAAATACGGATCCGCATCGAATTTGCGCTCGATATATTTCGTCAGTGCAATGACGCTTAAATATTTATCTTGTTCCATTTGCTCACTTCCAGTTAGTTTGTTTTTTCCCAGATCTGTTTGGCCGCCCGCAGTGTATTTGCTAACAACATCGTGATCGTCATTGGACCTACGCCGCCTGGAACAGGAGTGATATAGCCTGCTTTACTAACAACGTCATCGTAATCCACGTCGCCGCACAGCTTATTATTCTCATCGCGGTCCATTCCGACGTCGATCACGATCGCACCTGCTTTGACTGCTTCTTTTTTAATAAACTTCGCGATCCCGATCGCTACAACCAAAATATCAGCTTCACTGGCTACTTTTTCCAGGTCACGCGTACGACTGTGCGCGATCGTAACCGTGGCATTTTCTTGTAAAAGTAGTTGCGCAACTGGTTTTCCAACGATATTACTTCTACCGATCACGACCGCTTTTTTTCCTTCGATCGATTCGCCCGTGGATTTAATAAGTTCGATGATCCCAGCTGGCGTGCATGGGAGGAAAGTTGGTTTTCCGATAAAAAGGTTACCGACACTAAGCGGATGGAAGCCATCCACATCTTTTTCACTGCTGATCGTGTCGATGACTTTATCTTCAGAGATATGTTTAGGGAGCGGCAATTGAACTAAAATGCCATGGATCGTATCATCGTGATTCAGTGTTTCTACGGTTTCCAACAATTCTTTTTCAGATACCGTCTCTGGCAATTCGATCAAGACAGATTTCATTCCGACTGCTTCTGTTCGCTTTTGTTTATTGCGAACGTATGTACGAGACGCTTGATTATCGCCTACTAAAACTACTGCTAGGCCTGGTTGTTTTCCTCGTTCTTTTAAAACTGCTACGTCTTTTTCTATTTTCGCTTGGATCTCCGCTGCAATTTTTTTACCGTCGATTACTTTTCCCATTTACCAAAATGCCCCCCTTGAAAAGTAAAAAACTGGGAAACCCACTCCACGAATCACTCGTATTTGGCTGTTTCCCAGAATATTTTTACTTCAAATAGTTTATTTGTCATCGCTCTCTTGCACGATATTTGCCAAAACACCATTAATAAATTTACTAGACTTTTCATCACTATATACTTTTGAGATCTCGATCGCTTCGTTCAAACTAACGCGATCAGGTATATCTTCACAATACTTCATTTCAAAGACGCTTAGACGCAAGATAGAAAGATCCACCTTGTTTAAACGGTCTTTCCGCCAGTTGTCCAAATGCGCTTCGATCGCCGTGTCGATATCCGCTTTATGCGTATCTACACCCCTAACGAGTTTTTTGACATAGTCATCCTGTTCTTCTGGCATTACATTACTGACAGCCTGTTCAAATGACATTTCATTCAATTCCATTTGAAATAGCGCTTGAAGTGCTACCTCTCGGGCTTCTCTTCTTTTCATTCCTTGTTCTCCTTTATGCTACAAATTAAAATCGTCAAGTGAGAAGGTTTCCGTTTTATCGAACTCGATCCCTACGATATGCACATTTACTTCTGCTACTTGGAGGCCCGTTGTGTGGTAAAGTGTTTCTCTGACTGCATCTTGAATGTTTTGCGCCACAAGCGGAATAGAAGCGCCAAAGGCAATCGTACAATATAGTTCGATTGCAATGCCTTCTTCTGTAATAACTACTTTCACACCCTTACGATGGTTGACACTGCCAAACCGTTCGCGGACTTCTGTTGCAAATCCGCCTTGCATGGATGCTACGCTTTCTACTTCACTGGCTGCAAGTCCCGCGATCACACCGATAACTTCCGGCGCGATCTCGATTTTCCCCAGCAATACTTCTTCTGATGTATCTTTCCAATTGCTCTTTTCAGACATATTATCCCTCCTTAGATAAACTACTCAAGACGTCGTTTTCTTCTAAGAATTTTGTATTGAAGTCTCCAGATAGGAAAACATCATTGTTCAGCACGTTCATATGGAAAGGAATCGTAGACGGAATACCGTCGATCGCAAATTCCGAAAGTGCCCGTTTCATTTTTTGGATTGCTTCTTCTCGTGTTTCACCATAACAGATCAACTTAGCGATCATTGAATCATAAAATGGCGGTATCTTGTAATTCGGATAAGCGGCAGAGTCAACGCGAACTCCTGGGCCGCCTGGTGCTAGATAAAATTTGATTTCTCCTGGTGCTGGCATGAAATTCTTCGCCGGATTTTCAGCATTGATCCGACATTCCATTGCCCAACCCTTCATCACGATATCTTCTTGTTTTAGCTCCAATTTCTCGTTAGAGGCAACTAAAAATTGTTGTTTGATCAAATCCACACCAGTAACCAGTTCCGTCACCGGATGTTCTACTTGGATACGTGTGTTCATCTCCATGAAATAGAATTTATGCTCATGATGATCATAAATGAATTCAATCGTCCCCGCACCCGAATAATCAACAGCTTTGGCAGCTTTTACCGCTGCTTTCCCCATTTTTTGACGCATTTTTTCGTCGATTGCCGGAGAAGGGCTCTCTTCGATCAATTTTTGCAAACGTCGCTGTACGGAACAATCACGTTCTCCTAAGTGGATCACATTGCCATGATTGTCAGCAAGTACTTGGATCTCCACGTGGCGGAAATCTTGGATATATTTTTCGATATAAACACCTGGATCACCAAAAGCCGCTTCTGCTTCTTGCTGAGTCATTTGAATCCCGGACACCAATTTTTCTTCGTCTTCTGCAACACGAATCCCTTTACCGCCGCCGCCTGCAGTCGCTTTGATGATAACCGGATAACCGATTTTCTTCGCGATTTTTTTACCATCTTCGACCGTTGCAATGATTCCTTGTGAACCAGGAACGATCGGAACACCTGCTTTTCGCATTGTTTCGCGGGCTACATCTTTCGTTCCCATTTGCGCGATTGCTGCTGCACTTGGTCCGATAAATGTGATATTGCAGTCTTCGCATAGTTCAGCAAAATCCGGATTTTCTGATAAAAATCCGTATCCCGGATGAACAGCGTCACAATTGGTCAAAACTGCGACACTAATGATATTAGACATATTTAAATAACTTTCTTTCGACGAAGCAGGCCCTACACAATATGCTTCATCAGCAAGTTGAATATGTAACGCTTCTTTATCTGCTTCCGAATAAATCGCAACTGTCTCAATTCCCATTTCTTTCGCAGCACGAATAATACGGACAGCGATTTCGCCGCGATTCGCTACCAGCACTTTTTTAATCATGTTCACTACTCCTTATTTTTTTCTTACTTTAAATAACGGTTGGCCAAATTCCACCAATTCTCCGTTTGTTACTAATACTTCTGCAATCTCGCCATCGATATCTGCTGTGATATCATTGAACAGTTTCATTGCTTCAATAATACATACGATCGAATCATTTGCTACTTTTGAACCAGGATTGACAAAAGGTGCATCTTCCGGAGTTCTAGACGCATAAAAAGTCCCTACCATTGGTGAAGTAATGACTTCTAAATTTTCCGATTCTGCGGCAGGCGTTTCTTCAACGGCAGCCTGTGTTGGTGCTGTTGTCTGCGGCGTCGGGGCAGCTGGAACGGCAACTGGTGCGCTTCTAACGACCTCTGTCACTTCTTTGTTTTTCTTTAATTTAAGTTTTGTATCTTTTACCTCTAATTCTAATTCGTCTAGTTTTGATGCATCCACTAGCTCGATCAGTTGTTTGATTTCTTCAATAGAAAGCATTTTTATTTTACACTCCTTCAACCATTTTAAAAAAATATATAGTAATGCATGATGTAATTGTATCACACTTTCCAATCAAAAGGGAAAGAGGATACCCCTGCTTTGCACAAAAAAAACAGAAGCACTTGTTTAATAATAAACAAGCACTTCGGTGTCTTATTTTAAGCTCTGGAAACGTAAGATCCTTCGACGGTGTTAATGATCAGTTTGTCACCCTCGTTAACGAAAAATGGTACTTGTACCACTAAACCAGTTTCTAAAGTTGCAGGCTTGGAACCACCAGAAGAAGTATCTCCCTTGATTCCCGGTTCGGTTGCTGTTACTTCAAGCACGACGGTATTCGGAAGATCTACACCAATCGTTTCGCCTTGATACATCATAATCGATAATTCCATATTTTCTTTCAAATATTTCAATTCATATTCGATTTGACTAGCTGGCAACTCGATTTGCTCATAGCTTTCGTTATCCATGAACACGTGGTTATCGCCATCTGCATAAAGATATTGCATTTTACGGTTGTCGATTTGCGCTTTTGCTACTTTTTCGCCACCACGGAATGTTTTTTCTTGGATCGCACCAGTACGTAAATTACGAAGTTTTGAACGAACGAATGCCGCGCCTTTACCTGGTTTTACATGTTGAAAATCTAAAACGCGCCAAATACCATTATCTACTTCAATAGTAAGACCTGTACGAAAGTCATTTACTGAAATCATATTATTCCTCCTGTAATCCATTTTTCACGGATACTTTTTCTAGAATTCCAATATTCCTTTTATATTTAACCATAAAAACAGCCAACTTACAAAGGAATTTTATAAAATAATCAATTCTTTCGGCGCTTTTGTCAATACTTCATTGCCGGATTCGGTGATCAAAAGGTCATCCTCGATCCGAACCCCGCCGATCCCTGGTAAATAGATTCCCGGTTCGTCCGTTACGACATTCCCAGGGCGAAGTGCAGCCGGACTTTTCACAGATAGATTAGGTCCTTCATGGATTTCAAGACCAATACCGTGTCCAAGCGAGTGACCGAATGCTTCCCCATATCCGTGAGCAGCGATATGGTCCCGCGCGATTTTATCGGCTTGGATCCCTGTCATGCCAGGCTTCAATTCTTTGATCACTTTCAATTGTGCCTCTAATGTCACTTGATAGATTTCTTTCAGTTTCTCGCTAGGCTCTCCAAGTGCGACCGTACGCGTCATATCCGAGCAGTAGCCATCATAATAACAACCATAGTCCATGGTGATAAAGTCGCCTTTTTCCAATACTTTTTCAGAAGCAACGCCATGTGGTAAAGCTGAACGAAGCCCAGAAGCTACGATCGTATCAAAAGAAGAAGAAGTTGCTCCTTGTCTGCGCATAAAGAATTCTAATTCATTAGAAACCTCTAATTCCGTGATCCCCGGTTTAATGAAAGTAAGAATATGCGCAAATGCCGCATCCGCGATTTCACAAGCTTTACGAATCGCTTGAAGTTCCTCTTCCGATTTGAAATGGCGCATTTCTTCAAAGAACCCAGCGATCGGTTCTAATTTCGCTTGGATCTGCTTTTCTAATTGATGGAATTCAGCAACAGTCACATACGCTTCTTCAAAAGCTAGACGCGAGACCCCATCTTTTTCAAGCAGTTGGTTTACGGTTTCATAAATCGGACCTACATGACGCACCACTTCATACCCTTGTGCTTGCTTAGCAGCTTGCTCCGTATAACGGAAATCAGTGACAAAATATGCTTTATTCGGCAGAATCAACGCCACACCGCTTGTTCCTGTAAAACCGGAAACATACCTCCGATTATATTCACTAGTTACTAAAACAGCTTCAATATGCTTAGCCTGAAGCTCCGTTTGGATTTTTTCTAATTTTGACATTTATTCTACCTCACAGTCTATAGATAACTTTATTTAGCCCAATGGCTCATCCACTTTATTTTAACACAATTTTTTGAAAATAACTGATATGAAATGTTTTTTGTGTACGAAACCGCTCTTTTAGCGTAAAATGTAAAGTAGAAATTTAGAAGGCTGGTGTGAAAATTTGGTAAATAACAGACAGGCCACTTATGGCGGTCAAGCAGTAGTTGAAGGCGTCATGTTTGGCGGCAAAAAGCAAACAGTTACTGCGATCCGTAAAAAAGATGGCTCTTTAGAATATTATTATTTGGAAAAAACCTCCCCTACTTGGGTAACACGACTAAAACGCATTCCTTTCCTACGCGGGATCGTTGCACTCGTGGAGTCGAGCGCGATTGGTTCGAAACATCTTTCCTTTGCTACGGATCATTATGCCGAAGAAGAGGAGGAGGAAGCACCGAAAGAAGAAAAGAAGGAATCTAAACTAGCCATGTGGCTTGGAGTTGCCGTTATTGGAATCATCTCATTTATTTTTGCGAAGTTTGCAATGACGCTCATCCCGGTTTTTCTAGCTGAACTGTTTCGTCCTCTCTTGCCGGGCGATGTAGCCCAAGTATTGCTGGAAAGCGCCTTTAAATTAACGTTACTGTTAGTATATATTTATGCCATCTCGCAAACACCACTCATTAAACGTGTTTTTCAATATCATGGCTCAGAGCATAAAGTAATCAACTGTTACGAAGCAAACGAACCTTTAACAGTCGCTAATGTTCAAAAGCAATCACGCCTGCATTATCGTTGCGGCAGCAGTTTTATTTTATTCACTGTTCTTGTCGGTATGTTTATTTACCTACTTGTCCCTACTGATCCATTCTGGCTCAGAATCGTCGACCGGATCTTACTGATCCCAGTAGTACTCGGCGTTAGCTTTGAAGTTTTGCAACTAACAAATAAATGCCGCAATATTCCTGTACTGCGCTTTCTCGGTTATCCAGGATTATGGCTGCAGCTGCTGACCACAAAAGAGCCTGACGATAGCCAAGTGGAAGTTGCCATTGCATCTTTCCAAGAACTGCTTCGCGTGGAAAAAGAAGGCGTTCCTGTAAAAAGCACCGAAAAACTCCCTGAGAACCTAGAACTGTTAGATTAGGAGGCTAATTTTGAAACGTACACCATTTATTATCATCATTCTTTTAGCATTAGTTGTGATCGGGATTTTTCTAAATGGCATTTCTAGTTTTTTACTATTTCTTTTGGAGATTCTTTTTGTGGCGGTTATTTTGACCAGCATCTTCTGGTTTTTCTTTATCCGAAAAGGACCGGATCCCGCCTATCGAAAAGCTCTGAAACAACAGAAGAAAAAACAAAAACAACAAACAAAAGCGAAAAAAAAGAAATCTCCTTTCAAAGTTATTGAAGGTGGGAAAAAATAAGGTATAATAGAAACGAATGTTTATAGAAAGAAAGGGGTATACTACTTTGGCTAGTTGGATAATCGCTGTCCTTATTTTGCTTGTTCTACTTGGTTATGAAACCTATCAATTCATCATGCGTAGAAAAGCATTAAAGGTATTGAACGAAGAAAAATTTAAAGAAGGATATCGCAAGGCACAATTGATTGATGTACGTGAACCTAATGAGTTCAACGCCGGTCACATTCTTGGAGCAAGAAACATCCCGGTGACACAATTAAAACAACGCACAAGCGAGATTCGCAAAGATCAACCTGTATATTTATATTGCCAAAGCGCTCAACGGAGCACTCGAGCAGCAGTCATGCTTTACCGTCGCGGCTACCACGAGATTTATCAATTAAAAGGCGGCTACAAAAAATGGACAGGCAAGACTAAAAAGAAATAAAGCAAACACCAGCTTAATCAGCTGGTGTTTTTTATACCCTTTTAAGATTTTTGATAACGTAAAACCGGTTTTCGCGCCGCCCTCGTCTCATCTAGCCGTTTGACATAAGTATCGTATGGCGCATCTTGGACGATTTCCGGATTCTCTTCCGCTTCTCTCGCTATCTTGAGCATCGTTTCGATAAAACGATCGAGTGTTTCTTTCGACTCAGTTTCTGTTGGCTCGATCATGATCGCCTCTCCGACGATCAGCGGGAAATAAACCGTTGGCGGATGGAAATTATGATCTAATAAGCGCTTGGCAATATCAACCGTTCGCACGCCAAGCTCTTTTTGTCTGTTTCCGCTAAGCACAAACTCATGTTTACAGATCTGATTAAACGGCAAGTCATAAGCTTCTTCTAAGCGTCTCATCATGTAATTCGCATTCAGCACCGCATACTCAGTGACTTTCTTCAATCCATCCGGTCCCATGGAACGAATATACGTATAAGCACGCACATTGATCCCAAAATTACCATAGAACGGCTTAACTCTTCCAATGGATTGCGGGTAATTATAATCAAAGGTATAACCTATATCGGTTTGTTTCAATACCGGAGTCGGCAAAAACGGTAGTAAATCCTTTTTCACGCCAATCGGTCCAGAACCTGGTCCCCCACCTCCGTGTGGTCCAGTAAAGGTTTTATGCAGATTCAAATGGACAACATCAAATCCCATATCCCCAGGACGAACTTTCGCCATGATCGCATTCAGATTAGCGCCATCATAATATAGCTTTCCGCCAGCTTCATGAACGATTTTTGCGATTTCTACTATGTCCTTTTCAAACAACCCTAACGTATTTGGGTTGGTCAACATGAGTGCTGCAGTGTCTTCACCCACCACTTGTTTCAAATCTTCTACATCTACTAGTCCTTTTTCATTTGATTTCACTGTTACAACTTCAAATCCTGCCACGGTTGCGGAGGCTGGATTAGTTCCATGTGCCGAATCCGGAATGATCACCTTTGTTCGTTTGGTGTCTTCGTTAGCTTCATGAAATGCTCGGATCAGCATTAATCCCGTCCATTCTCCATGTGCTCCGGCAGCGGGCTGCAAGGTCACTTCATCCATTCCCGTTATTTCTCTCAGGCTTGTTTGTAGATCAAACATCAATTCCATGGCACCTTGGACTGTTTCTTCAGGCTGATGAGGATGAATGTGTGCAAATCCAGGAAAACGTGCCACTTTCTCATTGATTTTCGGGTTGTATTTCATGGTACAGGAGCCTAGCGGATAAAAGCCTGAGTCCACCCCAAAATTATGATTGGAAAGATTCGTATAATGTCTCATGATATCGAGCTCGCTAAGTTCTGGCAAGTCTGCAGGTTCATTGCGAATATAAGCCGCATCGACCACACTACTCAGGTCGATCTCTGGGACATCACTTTCCGGCAAACTAAACCCGATTCGTCCTGCAACAGAACGTTCAAATACTAATGGCATTACTTCTTCTTTATTCATTTGAACCCCTCCAAACTAGCCACAAATTCATCTATTTCTTCTTTTGTACGCATTTCGGTCACTGCAACTAGCATATGATGATCATATTTGGCATTGTCGCGGCCTAAATCATAGCCACCAATAATATCGTGGTGAACGAGTTCTTTATTGATCTCAGAAATCGGTTTTGCCAGTCGAACCACAAACTCATTGAAAAAGCTATCAGCAAATAAAACCTCAAAACCGCTTTCTTTGAATTTATTTTTTGCATAATGCGCTTTATCCAGATTTTGCTTCGCCATTTGCTGTAAACCACTTTTACCTAATGCTACCATTGCTACGGAGGAAGCAAGTGCGTTTAAAGCCTGATTGGAGCAGATATTGGAAGTTGCTTTATCTCTACGGATATGTTGTTCCCGAGCCTGTAACGTCAGCACATACCCCCTTTTCCCATTTTCATCTACTGTTTCACCTACTAATCTGCCAGGTACCTTGCGCATCAGTTTGGAAGTAACTGCAAAATAACCACAATGTGGTCCACCAAAGGATTCAGGGATACCGAACACCTGCGTGTCTCCTGCTACAATATCAGCACCTAATGCTCCTGGAGGCGTCAAAATCCCTAAAGCCAGCGGGTTGGAAGCTACGATAAAGAGGCTTTTGTTTGCATGGATAATTTTTTCCACTTTTGCTAACGGTTCGATCTGTCCATAAAAATTAGGATACCCCAAAACTACCCCTGCTACTTCGTCAGATATTGCTGACTCAAGGGCACTTATATCTGTAAGTCCGTCTTTTTCAGGTATTTCCTCAACACGGATGTGCTGGCCTTTCGCATAGGTCTTAATGACGTTTTTAGTTTCAGGATGTAGGGTAGCGGCAACTAATATCTTGTTCCGCTTGGTATGCCCTGCTGCCAGCATAGCCGCTTCTGCCAGTGCTGTTCCGCCATCATACATAGAAGAATTTGCTAAATCCATACCTGTCAATTCTGCAATCATCGTTTGAAACTCAAAAATCGCCTGTAATTCACCTTGCGAGATCTCTGGTTGATAAGGAGTATAAGCCGTATAAAACTCGGATCTTGAAATCACATGATCAACTATCGTTGGGATATAGTGATTATAGACACCCGCACCTAAAAACGATGTCGCCTCCATCGTGTTTACATTTTTAGCAGCTAATTTCGTCAATTCTTTTAATAACGCCGGTTCTGATTTAGCCGGCCGCAAATCAAATTCGCGATCGAAGCGGATGGAACTCGGAATATCCGCAAATAATTCCTCTATCGAATCAATACCGATCGTTGCCATCATCTCTTTTTGATCCGCTTCAGTCATTGGTAAATAACGATGTACACTCATTTTTATCCCCCTTATTTTGAACGCTTATAAAATGGCGTTGGTATGATTTTCGCCTTCAATTTTTTAGCACGTATTCCTATCACTAATTCTTCGCCTTCTTGTGCATAGTCGCTTTCAATCAATGCTAGGGCAATATTTTTATCTAAGCTAGGAGATGGTCCCCCAGAAGTAATCTCACCTATTTCTTTTTCACCAGCTGCATCATAAACTGGATAGCCATGGCGTGCGATCCCCCGATCAATCATTTCGATCCCGACTGATTTACGCTTTAAGCCGTCATTTTTTTGTTTTATTAAGGCTTCTTTACCAATAAAGTCTGCTTCTTTCTGCAATTTTACAGCAAAGGAGAGCCCTGCTTCTAGTGGTGAAATGTTTTGCGATAGTTCTTGGCCATATAGCGCCAAAACTGCTTCTAAACGAAGGGTGTCACGCGCACCAAGACCAATCGGTTTTGCTCCTTTCGCAACAAGTGCTTCCCAAACAGAAATCGCATCTTCATTATTCAAATAGATCTCAAAGCCATCCTCGCCTGTATATCCACTTTTAGAAAGCAGTACTTGACAGCCGAATAACTCTACATTTTCTTGAAAACCAAAGAATGGGATCTTAGCGATGTCAATAGATACTTCTTTTTGCAATAGTTCCGCCGCTTTTGGTCCTTGTAATGCCAGTTGAGAGATTTCCCCAGACCGGTTTTTTAACTCAGCGCCAATTCCGTTATTCCCAATCATCCATTCCCAATCTTTCGAAATGTTGGCTGCATTCACAACTGCTAAGAACTTATCTTCTGCAAGACGATAGACAACGAGATCGTCCACTGTCCCGCCATCGGGATAACACATAATCGTATACTGCGCTCTCCCTATTGCTAATTTTTCAATATTGTTTGTCAATAAATGCTGTAAAAAAGCAACACTTTTTTCTCCTGAAATCTCGATCTCTCCCATATGAGAAACATCAAAAAGTCCTACTTCATTTCTCACAGCTAAATGTTCGTCTTTGATGCTTGTAAATTGGACTGGCAGATCCCATCCGCCGAAATCAATTGTTTTCCCCCCGTATTTCGCATAAATAGGAAATAACGGTGTTTGTTTGCGCTCACTCATTCATGATCCCCCCTAAAAGTTTCCATAAGAAAAAGGCTTATGTATAGAAAATAAGCCCTGTCGAAAACCTCCAGAGTCGCGTCCAATAATCATCCTTTTGCCTGAGAGTTTCACACTATCGTGCTTTCCCCGTCGGCGCTGTTACAAACAGTCTCTCTGATTATCTTCATCCGCCAATATGTAGTATGTTTCGCCTCTAAATATAGAGTACCACGTCTCGCATCGTTCGGCAATTGTTTCCTCATACCTATTTTATCGCTTTTTTCTGGCATTTGGTTCGCTTTGTAAGGGGTTTAATTGGCATTTTATGAATATATCGTACGGTTTAAAATTAAATGCTTTTTAAAACTTTTTTATTTTTATTTTCTGTTTTTTCAACTTTACTTTTGTTTTTTAAAAGCATATCCCGATAAAACGAGTCTCTCCTAAATAAATCAACATAATATCTTGGTTTTATTCAAAAAGGAATTTCGCTATCAAAGGAGAAAATAATAAGCAAGGAGGCATGATTATGTGGGAAGAATTAATTACCTTTATTATTCAAGCAGCGCTCGCCTACCAGGCAAGTGATATCCATCTCCAATTAAATGGTCAACGCTATTCCGTACAATTACGAATACACGGTGAGCTTACTACGCTAGTGACCCTATCTAAACCAGATGCCAAGCAGTTGATTGCTCATTTTAAATTCCAATCCGGTATGGAGATTGGGGAAGCAAAACTTCCTCAAACCGGAATATATAAAATGCAGTTAGCAGAACAAGAAGTATCGTTGCGGATCTCAATCATTCCAGACTATCGTTTCTATGAGTCGGCAGTTATGCGGATTTTCACCCACAAAAAAGCCATTTCTTTCGGAAATTCTTCCATTTTTGCGCATCAGCCCAATCTCATTTCAACACTATGCACTGATAAAGTTGGCTTGTATATATTTGCCGGGAGCACAGGAAGCGGAAAGACTACATCAATGTATAGCCTTATCCGTCAGATTGTTTCTGATAAAAAATCTACAAAAGTTATTACGATTGAAGATCCTGTGGAACAATTTTGTCCGGGTTACTTGCAGATAAATACCAATGAGAAAACCGGTTTAAATTACGAAACTGCCATTAAAGCAACATTAAGACACGATCCCGACTTATTGATAATAGGAGAGATAAGAGATTTAAATACCGCAAGAATGGCTTTTCGTGCCGCTTTGACTGGGCAACTTGTTATTACCACGCTCCATGCTAATAATCGTTACGGAATTATTCTACGTCTCTTAGAGCTAGGTATCACGCAACAAGAAATCGGGCAGGTCTTATTAGGAGTAAGCTATCAAAAGATATACGCTCTTTTTTGTCCACTTTGTAATGGAAAGTGTCATCGCCTTTGTAATCACTATCCAAATAAACAAACCGTCCTCTATGAATGCTTAACGAACAAAGAAATCCAAGACTTCATTGGAAATGGATTTCAGCAATATGAGCAAGGTTCTCTAAAATTCACCTACCAGAAGGGAGTTACATATGGCTATCTTTCGTAAAATCAGCTGGAAAACAGGTGGAGATTTCTTGATTCGGATAGCCAAATTATTGGAACAAGGACTGCCATTAGAAACAGCAATCAGTTTTTTGAGTATAACTTTACCAAAAGAAAGAGCACGATTTCAATATATAATCGCGGAATTGCGAGCTGGCAAGGAATTTGCTGTTTCATTGAAAAACGCCTCGTTCCCTGACTTTATTTGTGCACAGATTTTTTATTCTAATCGGCACGGCTACTTTATCACTACATTGCGCGAAACTGGTGAGCATATGCTCAGAAAAGCGGATGAATTAAAGAAGCTTAGAAAAACATTTCAATATCCTGTGATTCTTTGCGTGACGCTCTCCACTGTCTTTATTCTTTTACGCTTATTCTTGCTGCCAAAATTCGACCTGCTTTTTAATCAACTTCAAAAGCAGGATACAGCTACAACTTCTCTCCTCTATTTTTTATTAGAAAAACTGCCACTTCTAATTGGAGTTATCATGTTTATATCCGCATTACTGATTACATTTTTATTTTTTCAACAAAAACGAAAAAGTTATTTAGACAAAATCACTCTCTTATCACACATACCTATATTGAAACGCTTTATTCAAGCACAGCATTCCCAAATATTCGCAAGAGAAATCGGCTACTTGAGCAAATGCGGATTATCACTTCATGATATCCTAGCTGTTTTTACAGAAACCCATTCCCCACTATTTCTACAGCAATTATCGCAGTCGTTAAAAAAAGCGCTTGATTCCGGTGTTCCGATTCATATTGTGTGCAGTCAATTTTTATTTTTCGAAAAAGAACTGATCTATATCATTCAGCATGGCGAAACTAATGGGAAACTTGCAGAAGAATTATTATTTTATTATAAGCACAGTCAAGAAAATAGCACTCGCCGACTAGAACGCCTTTTCACATACATCCAACCGAGCATATTTTTACTGATAGGAACATTCATTGTTCTAACTTATTTGGCAATTCTTTTTCCAATGTTCAGCTTAGTAGATCAACTTTAGAGGAGTGATACAATGAAACATAAAAAAATAAATGGTTTTACGCTAGTGGAGATGCTGATTGTTCTGTTAGTTGTAAGTGTTCTTCTTTTATTAATGCTTCCAAATATCGTTAACCAAAGTAAATCGATCAATAATAAAGGCTGCAAAGCATTAGTTACTATGTTGGAGGGGCAAGTACAGACCTATAAGCTAGAAAAAAATAGAGTTCCCTCTCTCAGCGAACTTGTACAAGGAGGATACATTAAGGATGAACAACAAACATGTCCTAACGGGAACAATATCATCATTGACAAAGACGGCCGCGTGTCGACAGCCTCTTAATAAGAATGGTTTTACTCTAATAGAAACTTTGCTTGTTTTAGCAGTAGTAAGTATCATTTTTATTTGTTCCTTTTTTCCTGCCGCAGATTTACTGGGAAGATTGGCAGAAAAAGAATTAATCAGCGAGATCCGGAGCACTATCATTTATACGCAACTTTACGCGCTTTCTTCAAAGGAAGATGCAACCATAATCTTTGATAATAAAGCAAATTGTTTTTCTGCCTCAGGCAAACAAACCACTTTAAACACTATCGCCCTGTCCCCACACTTAAAACTCACTACCAATAATGCTGTTTCTATGAAGTTCTCTGGTCAAAATGGAAATATCAACAAGTTTGGTAGCATAAAGCTTCACGGCCATAATCGGGAATATCGCTTTATCTTTCAGATCGGGAAAGGACGATTTAGAATTGAAGAAAAATAATGGTTTCTTACTTTTGGAAAGTTTATTCTCTCTTTTCTTACTAACAACCTTTTTAACACTATTCCTATCTTTCTCCATCCATACCGTTAATAAGATCAGCGATCAAAAACAAAGCACTTATCTCTATCAGCAGTTATACGAGCATAGTTTACTGCTCCCTCAAAAATCATTTAAGTCGGTAGAACTGCAAATCACTAGCGAACAAATAGAAAAGGAGCTGGTGCTTTGTGCAGCAACACCCACTAAGAAAATCTGTACAAAATAAAAAAGCAAATGGCTTCACCTTTCTCGAAGCACTACTTGCTCTTTTGATCACAGCTCTGTTACTATCTTTCTATCCGCTTATTCACCATCTATTCGAACGGGTCGTACAACAATCAGAATTAGATCTAACTGCTCAATGGGAATTATTTTTGCAACAATCTCAAAAAGACATGCAGTTTCATAAAAAGATCGAAGTGAAAGACAATCAATTATTCATTACGCAGCCTGATAATAAAATTATTCAATATAATTTACACAAAACGACATTTCGCAAGCAATCAGAAGGAAAAGGCCATGAACCTTTGTTGCTGGATGTGCAAGCCATCTATTTTCAACATATTGATAATTATTTACTCTTAAAAATCACCATGGCTAACGGAAAGGAACGATTGACACGCTATCACACTCCAATAAGAAAGGGCGGAAGCTAATGAAAGTAAATGGTTTTTCTTTGCCACTAACGCTCTTTTTACTTCTTCTATTGCTAATTGCTTTTCAGGGCACTGCTCAACTATTTCAAATTCAATATCGCACCGAGAAAATAATCCAAAAACAGTACCAAGCAAAAAGCCATTTACGACTTGGTTTAGAAAACCATCAAAAACAGCTTTCCACTGGCACCACAAATTTCACTGTAGAGTATGCCAAAAATATTATCCGATGTCAGCTAGAAGATAGTACCGAACAGTATTATACTTTCCAGGCTATCGTGAAACTCCCAAAAGAACAGTCCGTTAATCTAACCTTTTATTGGGATAAAAACAAAAAAGTTATTCACTTTTGATTAAAATTTATCGCTATCTTTTTCTAAGATTTGATATACCTTATTTGTCTTCAGATCTATTATTTTCCCATAATCATACCCATATAAAACGAGATGCTTATCCTCATTTGACAATAAAGGAGCATTATCCATTAGGTCAAGCAACTTCCGGTGCTTCCCTGTCTTAGGATCCACTTGTACCAATTGATATTCTTCCAATCCATTTTTCATTTTTCCGCTCTCATAGGGTGTAAAAGTCAAGAAAAGATCGGAGGTGAAATTGATATCAAAATAAGGAACAAAACTCCCTGCCTCGTCATAGGTACGAGGTGGTTTATATTCACTCAATGTTTCAAAACCAATATTTTTAAAATCATAAAGCAATCGCTTATCATCACTAAAATTACTAACAGTGACCAAGCTCGATTTATTACTAGCAAATTCCAACACATTTTCGGCAATCAAATTTTTGATAGATGTATCTCGGATGTCTTGTAGATATAGGTCCCCCTCATCTTCTTGTTGTTTTTTGCTATTATATAGAACAAGATTATCCGTATACCAGGTTAAAAAAGGCGACCCTGCATAAATATGTTTTGTTAGATTAGAATTATAGTCCCATAAAAAGGCCTTAAATCCCCAGTTTTGGTCGTAATTTATCAATAAGATTTTGTTCGGTGACTCCGCATTCCAAATAAAAGTATTGTTTGTTGGTTTTAATTCCTTGGAAGCCATCTCTTTTTTACTATGAATATCAATAATACGGATAGTAGACGTATCTTTATTAGCAGAATCATAAATCAATAGAGCACTTTTATCAGGGCTGATTTTAACATCTGCAACTAAGTTCTTCGTTTGATAAATTTGCTCCTGTTTTCCCGTATAGAGCTGATACGTGTATAGTTTTGTAGTATTCTTCTCACTTGTTTGTATCAGTACAGTGCTATTAGATAACCAACCAATAACTCGCTTAAAGTTCACATTATTCGTCTTAAAAGATTGTATTCTTTTTTCTTTTTTAGGTAACGAAGGCTTCGGTTTCTCTCTTTCCTTGGAACATCCGCTAAAAAAAAACAATGTACAACTGCATACAACAAGCGTAAGTAATAGCCATTTCTTCTTCATTGCTTACGCCCCCCATTTTGATGCTATTCTTTTTTACCCGTCAGAAGAGGAAATAAAACAAAAAAAGGCGGCAATAGCCTTGTACCGCTATCACCGCTTTTTGAAAATTTTATTCTTTAGGTAATACAAGCCAACCTGCCCCAATAACGCCGGCATCATTTCCTTTTGTTGCGATGGACAATTTTGTCGACTCAAGTACAGTTGGGAAAACCATGCTTTCATAATATTCTCTAACTGGTCCTAAGAGTGCATCGCCAGCAGCAGATA
The DNA here is from genome assembly GCF_900638015.1 of Listeria grayi. Taxonomy (NCBI): domain Bacteria; kingdom Bacillati; phylum Bacillota; class Bacilli; order Caryophanales; family Listeriaceae; genus Listeria; species Listeria grayi. The sequence goes on along the minus strand of NZ_LR134483.1, from coordinate 1,281,260 downwards.
CACCGCCGCCAATAACGATCATTTCAGGATTTAACATGTTGCCGATATGGCTAACAGCTAATCCTAGATAGAAAGAGATTTGATCAATGACTTTTTTGGCTAATTCATCGCCTTCAGAAGCATATTCAAATACTAATTTAGAAGTAATCTTTTCTTTGCTCTCAATACTTTGCTTTAGTTTAGAATCGTCAGCAAATTCTTTGGCCATATCTTTTGCGACGCGCACGATTCCTGTGGCGGATGCTACTGTTTCTAGGCAACCCGTTTTTCCGCAAGTACATTGGTAACCATTATGGGCTTCCACTGTTATATGACCTACTTCACCAGCAGCACCACGAACACCATGCAAAATCTGATTTTCAGCAAAGATTCCTCCACCTACGCCTGTACCTAATGTAACAAAAACGACATTCTCGCCGCCTTCTCCAGCGCCTTTCCAACGTTCACCCAGCGCCGCCACATTCGCATCATTATCAAGCAGTACATGTAGTCCAGTTAATTTTGATAAATCTTCTGTTACATTTTGCTCTTCGGCCCAGCCAAGATTATAGGCTCCTTTAACAGTACCCGTTTCATAATTGACAGTTCCAGGTGTTCCCATCCCGATTCCGTAAATGGAATCCTTGGGAATATCAGCTTCAGAAAGTGCCTTATTGATGCTTTCCCCAATATTTTTTACGATATTTTCGCCGCCATTATCGATATTGGTATCTACTGTCCATTTCTTTTCGATATCACCGTCTTTTGTCAAAATAGCTATTTTAGCTGTTGTTCCACCCAAGTCGACTCCAATGATTTTTTTGTCCATACCACTATTCTCCTTTTAATGAATGTTTTATATGATTGTTTTGCTTTTTCTCTTTTAACAATTCTTGTTTCAAAATACCACGTGCTGTACCATAAAGATCTCGATCGAGAATATTATGTTTAAAAAGTTCTGTCAGTTCAAACTCCATCATTTCGATATCATATTCTCTTTTTCCTAGATAAACGATGATACCATGTTTTTTTAATAATTGAGCTACATCATAAACCGTTCGCATTGGCATTGCCTCATTTTTCAGTATTTTTTAAGCTTTCATAATAGGATTTATAGATATCGTTATCAGCAAGTTGATTTGCGCGTTTTGCTTCGCGTAATGCTGCTTTTCGGTTACCTGTTTCTAAATAGTGGAGCGACAACAAGTAATGGCTATTTGGCATTTCTGGATTCAGCTCAATGGATTTTTTCGCATAAATCCCGAGTGACTCTGAATTCTTTTCATGTTGGGCAATAGCACCAGCAAACACATACGTATATTCATCTGCACTGTTGCTGCTGATCAATGTATTAATTAGTCTATCTGCTTTCTTATACTCGCCTTTATTAAGGTCGTCTTGGATAACAGCATTGCTCAGGGCTGGATCATATGGCTTTGTACCATTTTGATAGCCTGCATAAAGAAATAGCCCGATCAGTACCAAAGAACTCAGGCTATATAACGCCCGCTTCCAGTTGAAATATTGATTTGGCAAGGATATACTGCCGGCGATCAGGAATCCACCTACTAAGCCGCCAATATGGCCCATCATATCGATCTCAGCTGAAAACAACCCGATCAAAATGTTTACCACGACAAGTGTTGCAACATTGGTACCAATTGTTTTGGCATAAAGGTTGGGTTTTAAAACAACTAAATAAAGCAAGGCTCCAAAAACTGCGAATACAGATGTACTTGCGCCAACCGATAAATGGTTATTTAATACAAAACTAGCAAGGTTCCCTGCAAAACCGCCGATCAACAAGATTAGAGCAAAACGCCATTTCCCATAGATTTTTTCAGCCCAAGGTCCAACGATATAGAGCATTACTGCATTTGCGGCAATGTGCATCCAACCATTGTGAAGAAACATCGGCGTGATAAGCCGCCACCACTCTCCAGCATATATCAGAGGATTGAATTTACCGCCCCATTTGATTAAATTAAAGGAATTAGTGGAACCGCCTGTAAATGTTAAAACAAGGAACATCAGCACGAGTAAGCCGATAAAGGTATATGTCACATAAGGCTTCTCTTTCCGTGCTTGATGCTGTTCCTCTTGAACACGCATCGTAATATAATTGATAACTTGTGTTCTTGCCTCTTCTACCATTTCTTCTGTAATAGTTTCAGGAATCGCGAGCTGTTCTTTTGGTATTCCTAATTTCTCAGCGAAGTCAGTTAATTGCTGGTCGGTGTTCTCTTGGGTTATCAAAATATTTTCAGCAGTTACTTTTTTATTTTTTGATTGCACTTGTGTATGAAATAATTCTCCCGTATCACCGTGTGGTGGAAAAGGTGTAATATATACATTAAATAATGAGATCTTGGGTTTACCTAATTGTTTTCGGATATTGTCTGCAATACGGAGCGTTTGAAAAACATCTCGATTTGCAGCGTTTGCCCAGCTCAGCTCTTTCATTTGCATCCTAATAATCGGGCGCGTCTTTTTAGTAGGATTATCCAACCATAATTCTTGGCTTTCTTCATGTAAATGAATCAAACGATAATTTTCACTAGTTAAAAAATAATTTGTTAGATGCCAAAAAATATATTGATCTTGGAAGCTCAAAAAATTACCTGCTTTCTTATATTATTGCTACTTTACCTATTAATACTATACGCAAAAAAAACAGGCTTGTAAACTTTCATCTACTGATTTTCTCTTATTAAAAAGGTCACAGGGATATCATGAGCTTCCGGTTGAAAAGAATGGTATTGCTCATCTAAACACAAAGATATGCTGGTCCCTTGATAATCTGCCAGAAAACGGTCATAAAATCCCCCACCAAAACCAATGCGGTAGTTTTCGGCGTTAAAAACAACTCCTGGTACCACAACGAGATCAATATCTGTTGGGGAGACTGTTTCAGCTGTTTCAAGTGGTTCTAGCAAGCTAAGTTTCTTTTTTTCTAAAGCATCATTTTCGCTATATTTTTTAAAAATCATTTCTTTCGTGGCGTTATATGTTCTTGGCAACACGATTTGTTTTCCTTCTTGTAGCGCTTTCAAAATAATAGCTTCTGTCGCAATTTCGGGATGTCTCGCTAGGGTCGTTGCAATTGTCTGTGCTTCTTTCCATTCTTCCGTGGCGAAGAGTTGCCCGACTAAATGTAAACTGCGCGTTCTATGTAGATGCCTGTCGATTTTATGCAGTTCTTCTAGAACGGAATTTCTTATTTCTTGTTTTTCGCTCATCATTATCTCCTTCTACAAAAAAACAACAGGCTGGTTCTCCTGTTGCTTACTTTGTTTCGCGGTGTAATGTTACACGACGTAATCTTGGACAATATTTTTTAAGTTCAATACGTTCCGGATTTTCACGTTTATTTTTAGTAGTGATATAATTACGATCGCCACACTCTGTGCATTCTAATGTGATATTGACACGCATGCTTTTCCCCTCCAACTCTGACTGTATATATTATTCAACCTGTATTATAATATCATTTTTATTGCGTTCATGCAAGAACTCTATAACTTTCTTTTCAATTTTTTTATAAATTAGATTTCAGATAGCGTTTTCTACTGATTTATGCTATAACTAGTATTAGGGTTTAAGGAAGAGAGGTGTAAATAAAAATGACTTCCGTAATCATTATTTTGTTGGTAGCAGCTGTTCTCTTTTTCATTCTATCATTCTTCCAAAAGAACGAGAACAAACATATAGATGACAAGATAGATGAAATTGCTGGCCAATGGATGTTTGAGAATTTTGAACTCAGAAAAAGAGTAACTGATTTAGAAAAGGCGCTTAAATTGGAATCACAAGAAGAAATTATTCCTGATAAGACGCCAATCACTCCGAGTGTTCGTGAATTATTAAAAAAACAAGTTATTACCTTGTATACTTCTGGCGTGATTGCTTCTGAAATCGCTGAACAATCCGAGCTTTCTAAGCAAGAAGTAGATGAGATTATAGAAGAATATTTGCGGCATTGATAGTAAAAGATAAATATTAAAAAGGAGGATCCTTGCGTGAAAAAAAATCTACAAATGCTAGCATTGGGTTTTTTGATTTCTGCTTTGCTACTGTTTGTCTATGTGCAGTTCTTCTCTACAGATACGCAAGCCAATCAAAAGAAAGATACTGCTAATAGTACAGAAGTTAAAAAATGGAAACAAAAGTATTCGGATTTATTAGCAAAACAAGAGCTTGAAAAAACGAAACAAGCTGAAGATTCTGCTAAAAAAGAAGAAGAACAAAAACAAGCGGATGCTAAAAAGCAAGATGCGGCAAAAAAAGAACAAGCTGAAAAAAATAAAGTGAAAAAATATACCCTTAGAATTGCCAAAGGTGACCCTTCTTCTAAAGCTGGAGAAGTTTTGGAAAGTGAAGGAATCATCAAGAGTGCTAAGGATTTCGATAAATTCTTGCGTAAAAATGACTATGAAAAATATGTTCGCGATGGTAAATATAAACTATCCAGTGATATGAGTTATGAAAAAATCGCGAAGATCTTAGCGCATAAAAATTAATTGAAAAGCTGCCAATGAGCACGGAGTATTCCGTTTGTTGGCAGCTTTTATTATGGTTTTCATTGTCGAAACAAACATTATAAAAAGCCTGCATGAGCGTAATTGTTTCATGCAGGCTTTTTGACATTTATTTCGATTCTTTTTTATAAGGAGGCTTTTTCGTAAATGGTTTACTGTCCGATTTTGTTTCTTCGCCTTCTTTTTTCTCGATCAATGCTTTTCTGGAAAGATTGACGCGACCTTGGTGATCGACTTCAATGACTTTAACTTTGACTTCGTCGCCGAGTTTCAAGATGTCTTCCACTTTTCCGACACGTTCGTGAGCTAATTCAGAGATGTGAACGAGGCCATCTGTCCCTTTGAAGAGTTCAACGAAAGCTCCGAATTTTTCAATACGGCGGACTTTACCGGTGTAGATTTCGCCTACTTCTACTTCGCGGACGATATCTTCAATGATTTGGATGGCTTTTTTGTTCATTTCTTCATCTTGAGAAGCTACATATACTGTACCATCTTGTTCGATATCGATTTTTACGCCAGTTTCATCAATGATATTATTGATTTGTTTACCACCTGGTCCGATAACATCTTTGATTTTTTCTGGTTTAATAGATAGCGTAACGATTTTCGGTGCATATGGTGACAATGTTTCACGAGGGCCGGCGATTGTCTCATTTAAATGCTCGAGGATGTGCAAACGACCTTCTTTTGCTTGTTCCAATGCTTCGTGCAGGATCTGACGGCTTAGACCATCAATTTTGATATCCATTTGCAAGGCGGTAATACCATCTTTTGTCCCAGCAACTTTAAAGTCCATGTCGCCGAAGTGATCTTCCATCCCTTGGATGTCTGTCAAGATCGTATAGTCATCACCAAGTTTTACAAGTCCCATTGCGATACCTGCTACTGGTGCTTTGATCGGAACACCTGCGTCCATCATTGCCAGTGTAGAGCCACAAATACTTGCTTGCGAGCTTGAACCGTTTGATTCCAATACTTCGGATACTAAACGGATCGTATACGGGAATTCCTCTTCGGAAGGAATAACGTATTGAAGTGCGCGTTCTCCTAAAGCTCCGTGACCAATCTCACGACGTCCTGGTGCTCGTCTTGGTCCTGTTTCCCCTACGCTGAATTGCGGGAAGTTATAATGGTGCATAAAGCGTTTATATTCTTCTGTACCGAGTCCGTCGATGATTTGATGTTCGCGTAACGGTGCCAAGGTACAAATACTAAGCGCTTGGGTTTGTCCGCGAGTAAATAGACCGGAGCCGTGGACACGTGGAAGCAGACCGGTTTCGGAAGATAATGGTCTGATTTCATTTACTTTACGGCCGTCGGGGCGGATTTTGTCTTGAGAGATCAAACGACGCATCTCGTCTTTTTCGATCATTTCAAGGATGTGAGCTACTTCAGCAAGAACAGCAGCTTCATCCTCTAATTCTTTTGCTTTATAAGTTTCTAAAATTTCTTCTTTGACGTCTTCGATTGCTGCTTCGCGTGCTTTTTTCTCTTCTGTTTTGATAGCAGTCTTCATTTTAGCTTCGCTCGCTGTTTTGACTTCTGCTTCAAGTTCTGGATCGCTGACAAAAAGTTCGATTTCACGTTTTTCTTTACCGACTGCTTGAACGATTTCTTCTTGGAATTTGCATAGACGTTTGATTTCTTCATGTCCAAACATGATCGCTTCTAGCATTGCTTCTTCGGAAACTTCTTTTGCACCAGCTTCTACCATGTTGATTGCTTCGTATGTTCCGGCAACTGTTAAATTGATATCGCTTTTCTCAAATTGTTCTGGGGTCGGATTGATCACGTATTTCCCGTCAATCAATCCAACATCAACGCCTGCGATCGGACCATCAAATGGAATATCGGAAATGCATAAGGCGATAGATGATCCAAGCATAGCAGCCATTTCTGGTGAGCAATCTTGATCCACACTGAAAACTGTAGAAGTGATTTGTACTTCGTTACGGAAGCCTTCTGCAAATAATGGACGGATCGGGCGGTCGATCAAGCGTGCCGTCAATGTTGCTTTGTCGCTTGGACGTCCTTCACGTTTTAAAAATCCGCCTGGTACTTTACCAACGGAATACATTTTTTCTTCATAATTGACTGTAAGTGGGAAAAAATCGCCCGGTCTTGGTTTTTTAGAACCTACTGCTGCTGTTAAAACAACAGTGTCGCCGTAGCGGACAAGTGCTGCGCCGCTTGCTTGTTTTGCTAGTTGTCCTACTTCGATGGACAGTTTTTGGCCTGCCCATTCTGTACTGAAAACTTGTTTTTCGTTTGTCATTTTTACGCTCCTTTAGGAAACGCATGGCTCACGGTCTAAACTTTATCTTGCATAATATGCTTCACGCACACCTTCATTCAAAGGCACACATAAATCCAAAAACCTAAGTCAAATTGCTTTGGATCACGTTTTTGGATTCATGCGATAAAGTTTATCTGCCTGTGCCAGCTTTCCGATGATTTTAAAAAAAAGCGGGACATATCATCCCGCTTTTGGTTGGTTTTTATCGACGTAAACCTAAACGCCCAATAAGTTCGCGGTAACGTTGAACATCTTTTTTACGCAGATAAGTAAGTAAGTTACGACGGTGACCTACCATTTTCATTAATCCGCGGTAAGAATGATGATCTTTTTTGTGTACACGAACGTGGTCATTCAAACTATTGATTTCTGCAGTTAATACAGCGATTTGGACTTCTGGAGAACCAGTGTCTGTATCGTGTACGCGGTATTCAGCAATAATTTCGTTTTTACGTTCTTTTGTTAATGCCATTCTTTCCACCTCCTTCTATTCTATCCCCATATACTGAGCTAAGCGTTGGTGATTCGCAGATCAGCCAAGTATAGGTTCATTTCGTACAGATTTAAAGATACACTATTTGCCGCTTAAAAGCAAGTCTTAATCTCTGTTTACTTGTTTTTTTGGAAATATTCGCGAGTATCTTGTTCGTCTTTTTCCAATTGTTTGATCAAGCCTTCCATCCCGCTAAATTTTAGCTCTGGGCGGAAATATTGGAACCATTCGATTTCCACCTCTTCGCCATATATCTCGCGGTTGAAATCAAGGATGTAGACTTCGATCGATAAGGATTGATCATCTTTGAATGTAATATTATAGCCGATACTTGCCATGCCAAGATGCGTTTCGTTGCCGATCTTGAATTTAACTGCATAAACGCCTAGTTTGGGAATGAGATAGTCTTCTTCCACTAAAATATTTGCCGTTGGAAACCCGATCGTGCGACCGCGTTTATCGCCATGAATAACGGTTCCTTTAGTTGTATAAGGTTCGCCTAGCAGTTTGTTTGCTTCTTCCATGCTGCCTTCTTCAATTGCTTGACGGATCGCAGTCGAACTGATTTTCTGATTGTCTGCTTCTTGCTTATCAACGATCGTAACTTGCAGTTTGTTTTCTGCATAAGCTTCCATATCTGCCATTTTTCCGGCTCCAAGGCGGCCGTAGGTGTAGTCAAATCCGGCTACGATATGCACAGCGCCGAGCGGAAGTAAGTATTTTTGAACGAAATCTTTTGGTTCGAGTTCGGAAAATTTCGTAGTGAAGCGGACGACGTAAAAATAATCCACGCCCATTGCTTCCACTTTGCGAGCTTTTTCTTCGATTGGTGTAAGGTATTTCGCCTTATTCCGCTTTTTACTCAGTACAACAGAAGGATGCGGATCAAACGTCAATACGGCTGTTTTGATCCCTGATGCATCTGCAATACTTTTTGCGGAACGAATAACAGCTTGGTGGCCAAGATGCACACCGTCGAAGAAACCTAGCGCGATGACTTTTGGTTCTTGTTCTACTTGAATCGTATTAGGTTCATGCAAATAAATCGTTTCCATAGCTTGCTTTCACATTCCTTTATTTTAATTTAAATTTCCTGGCCGTAGTTCGATGACTTTCTCGGGTTTCCAACATGCGGCTTTTTCAGGATGTGGTTTATAGATCGCCACGAGCTTTCCTTCATGGAAAACGGCTACACGAGCTTCGTTATTAACCGCAGCGAATAAACGTTCTGGCATCACTTTGCCGTTTAGGATCTCACTATGAACGGCTGCATTTACTTCGATACGGGGCATTTCTGCGATTCCCTTTTCAAGTGGGAGCAGAAAATGCTGATCCTCTGCTTTCATCATTGTTTCGATCTCGGCTAGTCGAAAGCAGTGTTCGGTTTCAAAGTATCCGCTGCGGGTTCTTTTTAAGGCAGACATATGGGCCGGATAGCCAAGTATCTCGCCGATCATGACGGCAAGGGTACGGATATAAGTGCCTTTCCCACAACTGATCTCAATAGTAAAAGTAGGCGCTTCCGCTGTAATCGATCGCGGGGCGTCTAAGCGTTTGATGGCGTGGATCTGTACTTTGCGTGTGGGACGTTCCACCGTCTCCCCTTTGCGCGCATATTCATAAAGTTTTCTGCCATTCACTTTAACCGCAGAATACATTGGTGGTACTTGTGTAATCTCGCCTTCTAACTGATGGATCGCTTCTTCTATTTGCTCGGCGGATATCTCGGAGACGGCCTTTTCTGCAATGATTTCTCCCGAGGCATCTTCTGTCGTTGTTGCTGTGCCGATAGAAACATCGGCGATATAGGTTTTTCCTTCTGCTGTCACATATTCTGCCAGCTTGGTGGCCCGACCAATGCAGATCGGTAAGACGCCAGCCACGTCAGGATCCAATGTGCCTGTGTGTCCGACTTTTTTAGTGTGTAGTATCTTTCGCAGTCGAAAAACACAATCATGACTTGTCATTCCCGGCTCTTTCCACAAGGGGATAATGCCTTCCATACCCTTTTCCTCCATTCTGGATCATTCATGACGCAAAGAAAGGACAGAGCAAGTGCTGCTCTATCCTTAGTTGTTTTATTCCCCTTTATGAAGATCGCGTAGCAGTTCATCGATACGATTACCGTATTCGATCGAACCATCTAGTGCAAACTGCAATTCAGGAACTTTGCGAAGGCGGATTCGGCTGCCGATCTCGGAACGAATAAAACCATGTGCTTTTTCCAAAGCTAATAATGTGTTTTCACGTTCTTTTTCTTCTCCTAAGACGGAAATGTAGATCGTTGCTTGCTGTAAATCACCCGTGATCTCTACATCCGTGATCGTTACGAATCCAAGTCTTGGGTCTTTGAGTTTGCGGTTCAAAATATCCCCAAGTTCTTTCTTCATTTGTTCAGCTATTCGATTAGCTCTTACGTTCATTACCTTTCACCTCGTTTATATATGCTCCATATGCGTATTTGTTCGTTCCCATTCCGGGAAAGAATCGAGGAAATCAAGTACCTGGTAAGCCTCTTTTTCTGACTGAGTGGAGGTGCCAGAAATAATCACAAAACTTATTTCTGTACGTTGCCATTTATCTTGAAATCCTGTCTCCGCGATTGAAGCATTAAATTTCTGCTTCGTGCGGGACAGAATTCGCTGTAAAATTGCTCGTTTTTCTTTCAAATTTTGAGGGGTACTCAGAAAAAATTCTGCCTCAACGTGATAGATCATTTTCTTTCGATTTCTTCCATTACAAATGCTTCGATCGTATCGTCTTCTTTAATATCATTGAAGTTCTCGATAGTGATCCCACATTCGTAGCCATTTGCTACTTCTTTGGCATCATCTTTGAAACGTTTTAATGTCGATAGCTCGCCTTCAAAAACGACGATGCCGTCACGGATCAAGCGAACGCCGCTGTCACGCGTGATTTTTCCGTCTGTTACGAAACAGCCGGCGATCGTACCAACTTTAGATACGTTGAAAGTTTGACGAACAAGTGCTTGACCAATGATTTTTTCCTCAAATTCTGGATCAAGCATACCTTTCATCGCTGCTTCGATTTCTTCGATGGCTTTATAGATAACGCGGTGAGTTCGGATATCTACGCTTTCACTGTTGGCTGCTTCGCGTGCTTGTGGCGTTGGACGAACGTTGAACCCGATTACGATCGCATTCGATGCAGCTGCCAGCGTAATGTCTGATTCATTGATCGCACCAACGGCAGTATGAATGATCTTGACGTTGACACCTTCTACTTCGATTTTACGAAGGGAGGCTGCTAACGCTTCTACCGAACCTTGTACATCCGCTTTGATGATAACATTGACTTCCTTCATTTCGCCAGCTTTCATGTGTTCAAACAAGTTATCCAAGCTTACGCGGTTAGTCGCTGAACGTTGTGCGACCAATGCACGGCTCGCACGAGTTTCCCCAACACTGCGGGCTGTTTTTTCATCTTCAAAGACAACAAAACGATCGCCGGCTTGTGGAACTTCGTTAAGCCCTGTGATTTCCACTGGTGTGCTTGGACCAACACGTTTTACGCGGCGTCCCAAGTCATTTACCATCGCACGAACACGTCCGAAAGCATTTCCGACAACGATTGGATCCCCGATGTTGAGCGTACCGTCTTGAACAAGCAAGGTCGCTACAGGGCCTTTCCCTTTGTCGAGTTCTGCTTCGATGACTGTGCCGATTGCATGGCGTTCTGGGTTTGCTTTTAATTCTTCTACTTCAGATACAAGCAGGATCATATCTAACAAGTTATCCAAGCCTTCTCCGAATTTTGCAGAGATCGGAGCGAAAATCGTATCGCCGCCCCATGCTTCTGGAACTAATTCATATTCTGTTAATTCTTGCATCACGCGGTCTGGATTTGCTTGTGGTTTATCGATCTTATTGACTGCAACGATGATCGGCATCCCAGCTGCTTTCGCATGGTTGATCGCTTCGATCGTTTGTGGCATAACACCGTCGTCGGCAGCCACGACTAAGATCGTGATGTCTGTGATTTGCGCACCACGTGCACGCATTGCCGTAAATGCAGCATGTCCTGGTGTATCAAGGAAAGTGATTTTCTTGCCACTTACGTCTAATTGATAAGCACCGATATGTTGCGTGATACCGCCTGCTTCACCAAGCGTCACTTTGGTATTTCTTAGTGAATCCAGTAGTGTCGTTTTACCATGGTCAACGTGTCCCATGATCGTAACAACTGGTGGACGTTCAACTAATTTAGAAGTATCGACTTCTTCATTTTCGTTTTCAAAGAATACATCTAGATCGGTAATATCGATTTTGATTTCTTCTTCTACTTCTACACCGTAATCGGCACAGATAAGTTCGATCGCATCTTTATCCAGACTTTGATTGATTGTCGCTACGATACCAAGCATGAATAATTTTTTTACGATTTCTGAAGGCTCGCGGTATAATTTTTTCGCAAGTTCAGCAACAGTCAAGGATTCGCTGAAAACGATCTTTGCTGGTAATTCTTTTGGTTTTGGCGGTGTAGGCGCTACTGTACTGTAGTTTACTTTACCTTTTTTCTTGGTGTTTTTTCCTTTGTTACGGAAATTGTTGTTGCGATTACCACCGGATTGACCGCGTTTATTGTTGAAATTGGATTTATTGTTGTTGTTTCCGGCTGGTTTTTTATTTTCTTGTTTAGCAGCAGGACGTTGTGACGTATTTGTGCTTGTTGGCGTTGTCGTGCTTGGTTTATTTGCTGGTTTTGAAGTTCCTGTATTTTTAGAATTCGTCATATTTGGTTTGTCTTGCCCCTTACTTTTACCTGCTTCTGTAGTTGGTTGTTTCTTCTCAGATGTCGTCGGTTTATTGGATTGTTTAAACGTATTGTCCAGCTGTCTCAGCGCGTTCTCATTGATCATTGACATATGATTCGCGACCTCGATACCTAGACCTTTAAGTGTTTCGATTACTTTCTTGCTAGATACTTGATTATTTTTTGCATATTCATATACGCGTACTTTACTCATGTCTTACACCTCCGCGATAGATTTCAACCGAGTAATGCGACTAATTGTTTCGCAAATCCTTTATCAAGCACTGCAATGATAGCGCGCGACTCTTTGCCAATGGCACCTCCTAACTCTTCTCTGGTACCGACTTTCAGCAAGGTCACATTGTAGTACTTACATTTATTTTGGATTGTTTTCTCGGTCTTTTCAGATATATCTTCTGAAATGATAACAAGTTTAGCCTGCTCATTTCTGATTGCCTTTAATGTTAGCTCCTCACCAGTAGTGAGTTTTCTAGCTCGATTAGCAAGTCCTAGTAATGAAAGAAATTTCTTAGTCATTTTCGTTACCTGCGATTTTCTTTACATATTCAATGAGTTCATCATAGAAGCCAGGCTGTTCAGGAATTCTCAACTGATGAAAAACACTGTTTTTTGCTTTCGCCTTTTCACAGACTCCTACATCTTTTTTGATATAAAAACCTCGTCCTGGCGCTTTGCCGGTTGGATCGATTGTTAGCTCTCCATCTTTTGTGTATGCGATTCGAAGCAGTTCACCTTTTGGCAACCGTTCATTTGTGACGATACACTTCCGAAGTGGTATTTTTTTACTTCGCATGACAATTTTCTCCTTTTATTCTTGTTCTTCCGGTTCTTCTTCTACTTCTAATTCTTCAGCAGCTTCGCGTGGGAAGATACCCAGTTCTCTAGCAACAGTTTCGCTCTTGATATCGATTTTCCAACCAGTCAATTTTGCTGCTAAACGAGCATTTTGACCGCGTTTCCCAATTGCAAGCGATAATTGATAATCAGGAACGACAACTGTCGTCGCTTGATCTGCTTCATTCACGATAACATCTAGTACTTTAGAAGGGCTAAGTGCATTGGCCACAAATGTGAATGGATCTTCTGACCACTCCACGATGTCGATTTTTTCGCCTTTTAGTTCATCGACGATCGCTTGGACACGTGCACCTTTTGGTCCAACGCATGCCCCAACCGGGTCGATTTCTTTATTTGCTGTATAAACAGAGATTTTTGAACGATCCCCTGCTTCTCGTGCTACAGACTTGATCTCAACGGAGCCTTCATAAATTTCAGGTACTTCCATTTCAAATAAGCGTTTCAATAATCCCGGATGCGTACGTGAAACAAAGATTTGCGGGCCTTTTGTTGTTTTTTCTACTTTCGTCAAGTAAACCTTGATACGATCATGTGCGCGGTATGTTTCATTCGGCATTTGTTCATTTTGAGATAAGATCGCTTCGATTTTCCCTAAGTTTACATAGATAAAGCGGGAATCTTGACGTTCTACGATCCCTGTCATGATATCGTCTTCACGGTCGATGAATTCATCGTAGATAATGCCGCGTTCTGCTTCGCGAACACGTTGCGTTACAACTTGTTTTGCCGTTTGCGCGGCGATCCGGCCAAAATCTTTCGGCGTTACTTCTAATTCTACCACGTCCCCGACATTATAAACGGGATTGATTTTTTGCGCTTCTTCTGGTGAAATTTCTAAGCGGGAATCGAATACTTGGTCGACAACGTCTTTTCTAGCTAAAACGCGGATCGAGCCGTTTTCCATGTTTAAATCGACACGAACGTTCTCTGCTTTATCGAAGTTGCGTTTATAAGCAGATACAAGTGCTGCTTCGATCGCATCTACTAAAACCTCGCGCGAAATCCCCTTATCATTTTCTAATACGTAGAGAGCTTCCATAAGTTCTGAGCTCATTTTTTCCACTCCTTATCTCGATTTTAAAATTGAATTGCAAGTCTTGCTTTCGCCACTTTTTCTTTTGGCACTTTGCATGTCAGTGTGCGCGTCTTATCTTTTACAGTAATTGTGAGATATTCGCCGTCATAAGCTTCCAGCGTACCTTCCCACATCTTGCGTGAGTCGATTGGTTCATAGCTGGTTACGTGAACATACTTGCCGACTGCATTTTCAAAGTCTTTTTCTTTTTTCAATGGTCGTTCCGCTCCTGGTGAAGAAACTTCAAGAAAATAATTCTCCGAGATTGGATCTTGTTCGTCCATTTTTTCACTTAGCTTTTCACTAACCGCAGCACATTCATCGATATCGATCCCGCCTGGTCTATCTACAAATACACGTAGAAACCAATTTTTACCTTCTTTTTCATAAGCGATATCTACTAACTCTACACCTAGTTCCTCTGTGATCGGTAAGACGATTGCTTCGACTTGGTCGGTGACTTTACTCATACCTGGCCTCCTTACTGGGGATAACATCAAGCACTCCTATGCTCATTCGCATAACGAAAGCGTGGGCATTTGGCCCACGCTTGGCTGAGTTATCGACGTTTTTCTATATTTATAGTACCATACTATTCCCTTTTTAGCAAACAAGCCTATTTCCTGCAAACAAAAAGTATTATTTTTATATTTTCGTTGTTATGAAAGTAATATTTAGGGTATTAATGCTGTAAGGGAAATCGATTATTTCGATCGCAATCAGGCTACTCTTAACATTCGTTATGACTCACACTTTAACCATTACTCCTATCATGTGTAGGTGGTCGGCGTGCAGCCCTAAAAAAGTTTAGGAGGGTCTCTATGAAAAAATGGTTAGTTGGTTTTATTTTACTTTTTTCACTCCTTAGTATCTCTACCTCACAAACGCTCCATGCCTCGGCAGCAACAACACATCTCACCTATGAATATGTAGATTACGCAGAATTGACGGCAGCAGAAAAAGCCAAGATCATCCCCAAAAAACCGTTGATTTCTGCCACCCATGAGAACGAAACATATCAACTTGTGTATCAAAAACAAGGAAGCACTGCTGGTACAAATCAAAATGGCCACCATCTCTTACCAGCTACGGGAGACAGCACACGCTCTCTTCCATTGCTTATTTTTAGCTTGGTTTTCATCGTCTCTGCTTTATTCATTGGATTGCGGAAACGAAAATGGTTCCATTATCTGCTTGCTTTCGTTGTTTTCTCCAGTCTCTTTTTTATCAGTCCAGTTGCTGATGCAGAGAAAACTTCCTCTATAAAATCAGCTACATCCGCATCGGTTCCGCAAAATCAACCCTTCACCCAGCAACCAGAAAAAATAAACGGTTTTGATTATGTTGGCTATATCCCGATATTTAATAGTGACAAAGACCTAGCTGCACCTGTTACGATCAACTATGTGGATGAAAATAGCAAACATATTCATGACCCCCAAACACTGAAGGGCGAATACGGAGCGAAATACGATGCTTCTACTACTGCCTATAAATTGAAAATCAATGGTTATACATTGGATGTAGACAAATTGCCAAATAATGCGACAGGTACTTTTTCAAATAAATCACAAACCGTTACTTATGTATACAAAAAGAACCCAGTCACAGCTGCAGGTATCACCGTTCGTTATGTCGATGAAAACGGGGTAGAAATCCATGCCGCTCAAACATTGAAAGGAAATATCGGCGAAGGATTTGATGTCTCTACTTCCAAGTACAAATTGATCATTGATGGTTACACATTGGATCAAGATCGTTTACCAACTAATACAACTGGCACCTTGACAGATCAACCGCAAACGGTCACTTATGTGTATGAGCAAGATCCTGTTCCTGCCGGCGATGTCACCATTCGCTATGTCGACGGCGACGGTAATACGATCCATGATGCTAAAACTATCAGCGGAAATGTCGGGGATAACTATGATGCCTCCACTTCTGAGTATAAACTTGCAATCGACGGCTATACGCTAGACCAAACTCAATTGCCTACTAATGCAACTGGCACATTGACAGATCAGCCGCAAACGGTCACTTATGTGTATGAGCAAGATCCTGTTCCCGCTGGCGATGTCACCATTCGCTATGTCGACGGCGACGGCAATACAATCCATGATGCTAAAACTATCAGTGGAAATGTCGGAGATAACTACGATGCCTCCACTTCTGAGTATAAACTTGCAATCGACGGCTATACGCTAGACCAAACTCAATTGCCTAATAATGCAACTGGCACATTGACAGATCAGCCGCAAACGGTCACTTATGTGTATGAGCAAGATCCTGTTCCTGCTGGCGATGTCACCATTCGCTACATTGACGGTGACGGTAATACGATCCATGATGCTAAAACTATCAGCGGAAATGTCGGAGATAACTACGATGCCTCCACTTCCGAGTATAAACTTGCAATCGACGGCTATACGCTAGACCAAACTCAATTGCCTAATAATGCAACTGGCACATTGACAGATCAGCCCCAAACGGTCACTTATGTGTATGAGGCCGAAGATGCTACTATTACGATCAGATTTACGGATGTAAACGGCAATCCTTACCAAGCATATGATTTGACCACGTTTGGCGATGGAAGCCTCTCTGCGGAATATCCAAATCTAGAACAATACAGTTATCAATTAGATTATGATCAATCCATTCATCTACAAAATAGCACGATTCCAGATATAACTGTGCCTACAAAAATTGGTGACAGCTATACCCTTCCTGATAAAGTAAGATTTTATATCTTGGATCCAAATGGGAATCGTGTAGACGAATTACATTATTACGATGAAAATAGTGCTGGTCATGAGATCTTTAGTTTAAGTAATGGCAGTAGAGTCCCCACTAATGTTAGTGGGACAGTCACACAACCAAATACTGTTATCACTTACACACTCTCCACAGATGTTGGTTTCATACCAGAACCGTAAAACTCATTCGACCAAGAAAAGATTGCACGCAGACCAATTTAAAGCCAGAAGGCCAAGTTAGATTTAAGCTAACTTGGCCTTCTGGCTCTTTTTAAATGATCAGAATAAGGATAGTTGATTTTGATCTGGCAGACCTTCCAAACAACCTTGATCATCCAAGTATTGAATAATTGTTTTTGAAACTTTTCCGCGTTGTTGCAAGTCCTCTTTCGATAAGAACTCACCATTTTCACGAGCTGCAACGATTTGCTTAGCAACGTTGGTCCCTAAGCTTGGAACAGCATTGAATGGCGGGATAAGTGCATCACCATCGATAATGAATTCATCTGCGGATGATTTGTAAAGATCCACTTTTTTGAAATGATAACCACGTGCTAGCATTTCATTGGCGATTTCAAGAACAGTAAGCAGGTTTTTTTCTTTGGTAGAAGCTTCCATTCCCTTGCTATTGATTTCTTTCATTTGTGCTTTGACCGCTTCCCGACCATTGACCATTGCGGTCAGGTCGAAATCGTCAGCACGAACGGTGAAGTAAGTAGCATAGAAAAACAGTGGATGATGGACTTTGAAATAAGCGATCCGAACAGCCATTAGAACATAAGCTGCTGCATGGGCTTTCGGGAACATATATTTGATTTTTTTACAAGAATCGATGTACCAATCCGGCACCTTATTCTCGATCATCGCTTGTTCCATTTCTTCTGTTAAGCCTTTCCCTTTACGGACAGATTCCATGATCTTAAAGGCTAAAGAACTTTCAAGTCCTTGATAGATCAGGAACACCATGATATCATCCCGACAACCGATAACGTCCGGTAATTCACAGATCTTGTTTTTGATCAATTCTTCTGCATTTCCAAGCCATACGTCAGTACCATGCGATAATCCGGAGATCTGTACGAGTTCTGAGAAAGTCGTCGGTTTTGTTTGTTCCAACATTTGTCGGACAAAGCGCGTCCCGAATTCTGGGATCCCAAGTGTACCTGTTTTCGAGTCGATATCTTCTGGTTTTACACCAAGCGATTCAGTGGAGCCGAATAATTTCATCACTTCTTCATCATCAGTTGGGATCGTTTTTGGATCGATACCGCTTAGATCCTGTAGCATCCGGATAGCGGTCGGATCATCGTGTCCCAGAATATCGAGTTTCAATACATTGTCATGAATCGAGTGGAAATCAAAGTGGGTCGTTTTCCATTCAGAATCAGTGGCATCTGCTGGGAATTGGACTGGCGAAAAATCATAAACATCCATGTAATCCGGAATAACAATGATACCTCCCGGATGCTGTCCTGTCGTTCGTTTTACTCCTGTACAACCAGCCACTAGCCGATCAACTTCTGCGCCGCGGATCGTGAGACCATTATCGCGTTCATAACCGCGGACGAAACCAAAGGCAGTTTTTTCGGCAACTGTTCCGATCGTTCCAGCGCGATAAACATAATCTTCCCCGAAGAGTTCTTTGGTATAGGCATGGGCGACGGGTTGGTATTCCCCTGAAAAGTTCAAATCGATATCGGGAACTTTATCCCCCTTGAATCCAAGGAAAGTTTCAAACGGAATATCCTGCCCTTCCTTTTGATATTCTGCGCCGCAATGCGGACATTTTTTATCCGGTAAATCAAAACCAGAACCGATCGAGCCGTCATCAAAGAACTCGGCATGTTTACATTCTGGACATAAATAATGTGGCGCTAATGGATTTACTTCGGTGATCTCCATCATCGTGGCGACTAGAGAAGAACCAACTGATCCCCGTGAACCAACCAAATAACCATCGATCAGTGATTTTTTAACCAACTTATGCGAAATCAAGTAGATAACGGAGAAACCGTGTCCGATAATACTTTTCAGTTCTTTTTCAAGCCTTGCTTCAACGATCTCCGGCAAAGTTTCTCCATAAAGATGATGCGCCATGTCGTAGCTCATATTCCTTACTTCGTCTTCGGCTCCTTCGATCTTCGGTGTGTAAAGTTCGTCTTTGATCGGTTTGACGTCTTCGATCCAATCAGCGACCAAATTAGAATTTGTCACAACGATCTCTTCTGCTTTTTCCTCGCCAAGAAAGGCAAACTCTTCCAGCATTTCGCTTGTCGAACGGAAATGGACTTCTGGAAGTTCGGCGCGGTTCAGCGGGTTAGCCCCACCTTGCGAGAAAATCAAGATTTTGCGATAAATTTTGTCATGTGGATCTTTATAATGGACATTTCCCGTCGCAACAACTGGTTTTCCTGTTTTCTCGCCTACTTTTACGATATTTTTGATGATCTCTTCTAACGCCTTTTCATCACGTACTAATTCGCGTTCGATCAATGGTGCATAGACCGGTTTAGGTTGCACTTCGATAAAGTCGTAAAATTCGGCCACACGCTCTGCTTCCTGCATCCCTTTTTGCATCATCGCTTCGAATAGTTCCCCTTGGTTGCAGGCAGTTCCGATGATCAAGCCTTCTCGCAGTTTTTTAAGCTGCGAACGCGGGATTCGTGGTACACGGAAGAAATAATTGATATTCGACTGTGAAATCAGCTTGAATAGGTTTTTCAAGCCAACTGCATTTTGTGCATAGATCGTTGCGTGGAAAGGTCGTGCTCGTTTATAAGCCTCGCCCTCTCCCATATAGTTATTCAATTGATTGTGGTTGGTGATCTCGTGCATCTCATTCGCATCTTTGATCAGTTTCCAAGCCAAATAGGCGGTCGCTTCCGCATCGAAAACGGCACGGTGATGTTGTTCTAATACAATATTAAATTTCTTTGTCAATGTGTTCAAACGGTGATTTTTAAAGTGCGGATATAGAAAACGTGCTAATTCTAGTGTATCGATAACGGCATTTTCTGCTTTATCGATTCCTGCTTTGGAATACGCTGTGTTCAAGAACCCCATATCAAAGGATGCGTTGTGCGCAACAAGGACAGCGTCCCCACACCACTCTTTAAACCGCTTTAAAACGGTTTCGATATCGTCCGAACCTTTCAGCATATCGTCAGTGATCCCTGTTAAATTAATGATCGTTGCCGAGAGTGGACGCCCAGGATCGATAAAAGACTCAAATGTATCGACGACTTGTCCGTTCTCCATTTTTACAGCCGCAAGTTCAATGATCGTATCGTAAACAGCTGATAGACCAGTGGTTTCGACATCAAAAACAACGTAGGTCGCTTCTTTTAAATCAATAGACTGATCATTATACGCAATCGGCACGCCGTCATCGATCAAATTTGCTTCTACCCCGTAAATTACTTTTAAACCGTATTTTTTACCAGCATTATAAGCTTCCGGGAAAGACTGCACTGCAGCATGATCCGTTACGGCGATTGCCTTATGTCCCCAATCAGCCGCTTGTTTGAACAAACTATCTACCGAGCTGGTCGCATCCATTTGGCTCATTGGCGTATGCAAATGCAATTCCACACGTTTGTTTTCCGCGGTATCTGGGCGCATTTCACCTTTGATCTCATTAATATCTTGCGCCATCATGATCAAATCACGGACAAAGGTATCATTTTGGACACTGCCTCGGACTTTTACCCACATTCCCTTTTTCATTTGGGCAAACATCGCGGCATCCTCATTATCCCGGGAAAACATTTTGATAATGATCGAGCTAGTATAATCAGTGATCTTAAATTGCAGCAAACTTCTTCCGCTGCGAAGTTCACGTATTTCAGTGGCAAAAACATAGCCTTGCACGGTTATGCGCCGTTCTTCATCATAAATATCACCAAGACGTTTAATTTCTTCATCGTCTTTGATCTTATAGCCGATTTGGAATGGTCCTGTTTTGATTGCAACATCGCCATTTTGTACTTCAGACTGTCGTTTTTGCATGACTTCCACCGCTTTGGCAGCATTGGCAGCATCTTCCGCTTCCTTCGCTTCTGCAAATGCTTTGAAAGCCTCAGTCTCTGATTGATCTAGTTTCTTTACTTTCAGTGCTAACCGCGGGAAGCCCATTCTTCCATAGCTTTCCAATAAGGTAGCTTGAAAGCGTTGCTTGATCGTATCTTCTTCCATATCATTATGCACCGCGATCTGAATAAAATGCGGCTCCACAAATTCTGGCTTTTGATTTAAAAGCAGTTGGCCGATCATGGGCGACTGCTTGAAGATCGGTTCGACGATCATATTCCAGTAAGACTGGATCAATTCTTCGGATAATTGGCTGTCAGCAGTTTGCAATTTAAGTGTTGTCGCAGCGATCTCCCGAAATGTTTGTGTAATACCTAGATCCAACATTTGGAAAAAATCTGCTGGCAATATACGCGGAGCATCGATATGAAATTCCCAGCTTTTATTTGTTTTATCAGCCACTAATTTGTCGATTTTCATTTCATCCGTGAAATCTTGATAGGTCGTCAGTTCTGATAAGCCGATCTGTTGTAAGAGCAGCTTAAAACGTTCTTTTTTTTCATTTTCTGAGGCAGCCATCTCTGTCACTCCTTTTTCATCGGCATAAGACGAATTATTTCTAAAGCCAGATGATCTCCAAAAAAGCTGGAAAGCATCTGGCATCTATAATGTCCTGTTATCTAAATAAAATTGGTAATGTGTTCAACAGTTCTTCTTTTTTCACTTCGATCATTTCGCCTGTTTTACGAATTTTCACTTCTACGATTCCCTCATCAGCTTTTTTACCTACTGTGATACGAATCGGCAAGCCGATTAGATCAGCGTCGGCGAACTTAACGCCGGCACGTTCTGCACGATCATCGAATAAGACGGTAAATCCAGATTCTTGTAGGGAAACATATAGTTCTTCCGCGAAAGAAGCCTGCTCTTCGTTTTTCATATTGACTGGGATCAAATGCAGATCAAACGGGCTGATTTCACGATCCCAGACCAGACCATTTTCATCGGCATTTTGTTCGGCGATCGCAGAAAGCACACGCGAAACGCCGATTCCGTAGCAACCCATGATGATTGGATTAGCACGTCCGTTTTCATCCAAGAAGTTAGCTTTCATCGCGTCACTATATTTCGTTCCTAGTTTAAAGATGTGGCCTACTTCGATTCCTTCCGCAAATCGAATAACTCCTTCGCCATCTGGAGAAAGGTCGCCTTCTTGGATCATTCGTAGATCCAAGAAGTTGGAAACTGTAAAATCTCGATCCAGGTTAACATTTTTATAGTGATAGCCATTTTCATTAGCACCCACTACGCTATTTGTCATATCACGGACAGCATTATCTGCAAGGATCTTGGTTCCTTCCGGTAGACCGATTGGTCCCAGTGATCCGAAATCAGCACCAAACAATGCTTTGGCAGCCTCTTCGGAAGCGATTTCCACTGTTGTTGCATCCAATGCGTTTTTGATTTTCACATCGTTTACTTCATGGTCTCCCCGCACAAGCGCCACTACGACTTCTTCATCTACTTGGTAAACAAGTGTTTTGATCGTTTTTTCGATTGGCACTTCTAAATACGTTACGACTTCTGCGATCGAACGCTGATCCGGTGTAGCCACTTTTTCTAGGTCTGCCAGTAATTCGTGCGATTTCTTTTCCATATAAAGAACAGGCGCCATTTCGATATTAGCTGCGTAATCCGACGTATCACTGTATGCGATCGTATCCTCGCCAATTGCTGATAAAGCCATAAATTCTTTGGTTTCTTTTCCGCCAATTGAACCAGAATCAGCAATTACCGCACGGAAATCAAGCCCGCAACGCGTAAAGATATTGGAATAAGCGGTATACATATCTTGATAGGTTTTATCCAAGCTCTCAAGATCAGCGTGAAAGGAATAGGCATCCTTCATGATAAATTCGCGCCCACGGAGCAAACCAAAGCGTGGACGTTTTTCATCCCGGAACTTTGTTTGAATCTGATAAAGTGTCAGTGGTAAACGCTTGTATGATTTGATCTCATCGCGCAGCAATGCAGTGATCACTTCTTCGTGGGTCGGACCAAGAGCGAAATCTCGATTGTTACGGTCTTTCAGACGCATGAGTTCCGGACCATAATCCGCCCAACGCCCTGATTCTTCCCATAATTCAGCGGGTTGTAATGCCGGCATCAAAATTTCCGATGCACCGACTTTATTTAATTCCTCGCGAATAATTCGTTCGATATTTCGTAATGTTAATGTTGCAAGCGGTAAATAACTATAAACACCACTGGCAGTTTGTCTAATAAAACCCGCACGTAAAAGCAGTTGGTGATTTTTCACTTCAGCATCTGCTGGTACCTCTTTTAACGTCGGAATAAATGTCATTGACTGACGCATGTTCACACCCCATTTTTTTGTTAGCTAACTTTTTAAAAGAAGGCTCGCTGGATATCGTTCCAGGTCACCAATATCATTAGGATCATCAGTAAAGCAAATCCGACAAAATGAATAATTCCCTCTTTTTTCGGATCGACCGGTTTTCTTCTGATCAATTCATACAAGAAAAATAATAATCTTCCGCCATCTAGTGCCGGTAAAGGCAGCAAGTTGACGATCCCTAAGTTGATGCTCAGAGCGGCTGTCCAATTTAGTACGGTCAAGAAGCCGTAGTGGACGACTTGTTGCGTGCTGGTATAGATACCAACTGGTCCATTCAGCATATTCAAGGAGAACCCGCCTGTAATCATATTGCCCAGGATCGTAAAGATCTGTTTGATCCAAAAGATCGTTTGCGTAACGCCATGCGTGATTTTAGCTCCAAAAGAATGATCGATCGGAACCTCCGCACCAATCCTACCGATCTCTTTGCCATCTGCTTTTACTTTTTCCGGCGTAACAGCGATAGTTTGATCGTTCCCGCTTCGTTTGATGTCAAAAGCGACTTGCTTGTCTGGATGTTTCGCGATCTCTGTAACGACCGCCTGCCAATCTTTTGTTTTTTTACCATCGATCGCAAGGACTTTATCGCCTTGTTTCAAGCCCGCGGCTGCTGCCGGGCTTTTTGGCGTGATCTTGCCAAGTTCGTTATCTTGTTTCACGACACCGCCTTGTGCAAAGGCTAAAATCGTGAAGATCAAAACTGAAAGAACAAAGTTGAATAGCGGACCGGCAAAAATCGTGATTGCGCGTTTGCCAAGCGATTTCGCGCCAAACGTGCGTTCATAAGGAACGATCTGCTCTTCTAATTTACCGTCGATAAGCGTTGCGTCTGCTTGGATCGAATAGCGAACCAATTTCGTTTCGTCATAATCTTCATAGCCTTCAATAAAAAGGTTCTTCTGCAGATCACTCGCTGATACTTCTAAAGGTTGCGCGTTCACGTACTGATCGCGTCCACTAACGATGATCTTGGTAACTTTTTCATCTGGTGAAAGTTCTAAGCCAACTCTGGTACCTGGCTTTAATTCTAAAGATTCACCGTCTTCCCCCGCCATACGAACAAAACCGCCAATCGGCAAAAGACGAATCGTATATTGGGTTTCTTTTTTTCGGTAAGCAAATATTTTCGGTCCAAAACCGATCGAAAAATCTTTCACCATGATGCCTGATAGTTTCGCAAATAAGAAATGACCAAATTCATGAAAAAAGACAATCAGACCAAAGACAAATATAAACGCAATGATAGTTATCAAATAAATTCACCTCTAAAATAGTGTTTTCACGTAAGCTCTCGTTTCTTTGTCAACTTCCAAAATCGTTTCCAAATTTGGTGAATCGATTACTTGATGATTGTGGATCGCATTTTCAACCAATGCTTCGATATTATGAAAAGCAACTTGGCCATTCAAGAAACCTGCCACTGCGATCTCATTAGCAGCATTCAAGACTGTTGTCATCGTGCCACCAATTTTCCCAGCATCGATCGCCAATCGCAGCGCTGGAAACCGCTGATAATCTAATTTCTCAAAATGCAGTGCAGTCAAACTCGTGATATCGAATTCGGAATCGAAATGCAAGGGTGCTCTTTCTGGATACGTCAGTGCGTACTGGATCGGCACCCGCATATCCACTGCTCCAAGCTGTGCCATAATACTACCACCTGCGAATTGGACCATGGAATGCACGATACTTTCTCGGTGGATAACAACATCTATATTATCATATGGAATCCCATATAGCCAATAGGCTTCGATTACTTCGAGGCCTTTATTGAACATCGTCGCTGAGTCGATCGTCAGCTTATTTCCCATGTGCCAATTCGGATGTTGCAATGCTTCTTTTACCGTAACGCGTCTAAGCTCTTCCCGCGTTTTATCGCGAAAACTGCCACCGCTTGCCGTTAAGATCAGTTTTTCCACATACTGATTATTTTCGCCTTGCAAACACTGGAAAATGGCCGAGTGTTCACTATCTACCGGCAGTAGTGTCACGCCCTTACGTTTGCTGGCTTCCGTAATAAGATGTCCCGCTGTAACTAATGTTTCTTTATTGGCGATCGCGATTTGTTTACCGGCTTCGATCGCATCAAGCGTTGGTAATAAACCAACGCTTCCAATAACTGCTGTGAGGACAACATCGCCATTTGGATGAACCGCTACTTCGCGCAGTCCTTCCATTCCGTATACGAATTTGATTTCCGGGAATTCACTGGCTAATGTTTCTGCATCCGCTTTATTTTGAACACTTACTAATGTGGGGCGAAATTCTTGGATGATTTTTCTTCCTAATAGAATGTTGCCGCCAAATGATAGAGCGACAACTTGAAAAAGATCCGGATGTTCTCTAATGACCTCTAGTGTCTGGGTGCCAATCGAACCTGTTGCTCCAAGTAAAATAATTTTTTTCATTTTTCATCGCTCCATTTAGATAATTTGAAGTATATGTAATAGCGGCAATACAAAAAGCAAACTATCAAACCGGTCTAAGATCCCGCCATGACCTGGCAGTATTTTCCCGGAGTCTTTCACATCGTAATAGCGTTTCAGTGCTGATTCCACTAAGTCGCCCAATTGTCCGAAGACAGAAAGAATAATGAGTAGGATAAGTATCAATACCCAGCTGATACCTAGATCAGCAAAGTAATAAAAACCACCCGCGATAACAACTGCACAAACGATTCCACCGACAAAACCAGCAACTGTTTTATTCGGGCTGACATGTGGTGCCAGTTTGGCTTTCCCGATCGCGCGTCCGATGAAATACGCACCTGTATCCGTCGACCAAACGATCAATAGTGCAAAAATAACGTAGCTTAGCCCTGCCTCTCTTGTTGGTGCAAGATAATGGAAGCCAAAACCTACATAAAAAGCGGCGATAAAAACAACACCTGCTTGATCAAAATGAAATTTGTTTTTAGAAAAAACAGTATAAGCTAAAAGCAATGCAACTAGTAAAAACAAGATTTCCCATTTTGTGATATAAAGATCTTTCAGCCAATCGAGATAATGATCCGGCACAGTAACGAGCCACATCAACAGAAAGGCTAACACACCATTTACTGAAAAAACGGTTTGTTTTGCCATTTTAAGCACTTCATACATGGCGATCGTTGCCAGTAGAATGCTCATCATCTCAAATGGCAGGTCCCCGATCCACACAAATGGTAAAAAAACAATCAATGCTACAACCGCTGTGATAATTCGTGTTTTCAATTCCCTTTTCCTCCTATAGACCGCCGTAACGGCGAGACCTCTGTTGGTATTCCATGATTGCCTTCGTCAAGTCGTCTTCTGAAAAATCCGGCCAATGTGTTTCCGTAAAATAAAATTCGCTGTACGCAAGTTGCCATAACATAAAATTACTTAATCGTAGTTCTCCGCTGGTTCGAATCAATAGATCGGGATCGCCAAGACCATTGCTCATCAAATGCGCTTCAATGTCTTCTTCATTCAGACAGTCGATGCTTTTCCCTTGTTTCAGCATTTCTGTTGCTGCTGCTTTCATCGCAGAAACGATCTCTGACCGGCCGCCATAATTGAGCGCAAAATTCAATGTTAAACCATCGCAGTGAGCGGTATCCCGAATCGCATTCTCCACTGCTTGCAGCGTATGGGCTGGCAGGTTTTCACGATAGCCCATCACATTGATGCGAACATTATGGTCGATCAGATCGGGAACGAAAGTATCAAAGAACTCTACCGGCAGTTTCATTAAGAAATCCACCTCTTCTTCCGGTCGTTTCCAATTTTCCGTAGAAAAAGCATAGAGCGTCAATACGTCGATTTTCAATCTGCTTGCAAATTTCGTGATCCGTTTGACTACTTCCATGCCTTCTTTGTGTCCGGCTATCCGCGGCAAAAATCGCTTTTTTGCCCATCTGCCATTGCCGTCCATAATGATCGCAATGTGTTTCGGCATCGGCAATTCATTGGAAAGCTCTATATTTATCAAATCGTCTTGTCGAAATAACTTTTTAAACATTTCATATCCTCCAATTAGAGAATGCTTCATCACTATCTTTTTGAGCGTTTCGTGCTACGCCACTTTTTCTCAAAGCATGTCTAACCCTATCATACCAAAAATCCAGTGATTAATGTACTAAAAATTTGCTGTGATCCATTAGAGTTCTATGAGAAATCTAAAAAAGAAAAAGCATTCCCTTCCCATTATTTAATGGAAAGAAACCGGAATGCTTTACGGTGATCAATTGTTTGCTTCTCAGGACCACGTCTATCTGTTTAGATTAAACTTCCATGATTTCTGCTTCTTTATTTTTCGCGATTTCGTCAATGCGCTTGATGCTTTCATCTGTGATCGCTTGAACGTCTTCTCCGTAAGAACGAAGATCGTCTTCTGTTATCTCGCCACTCTTCTCTAGTTTTTTCAACTCTTCATTGGCATCACGGCGAATGTTACGAATCGCTACTTTTGCTTCTTCTGCTTCTTTTTTCACTTCTTTTACAAGTTCGCGACGGCGTTCTTCTGTTGGTTGTGGGATCGATAAGCGTAGAACTGTACCATCATTATTTGGGGATAGCCCAAGATCTGATTTTAAGATCGCTTTTTCCACATCTTCCAAACTATTTTTATCAAATGGTGTGATCACAAGGAGGCGTGCTTCTGGGATGCTGATCGATGCGATTTGATTGATCGGTGTTGGGGCACCGTAATAATCTACTGTGATGCGGTCAAGCAAAGAAGCGTTTGCCCGTCCGGCACGGATAGTTCCCAATTGTTTACTTAATGAATGTTCCGCTTTTTCCATTCTTGCTTTTGATTGTGTGATAACTTCGTTTGACATTTTTATTTCCCCCTGACAGTTGTACCGATTTTTTCACCTAAAATAACACGTTTGACATTATTGTCCTTCTCTTCAAACGAAAAGACAATAAGTGGGATATCATTATCCATGCTAAGCGACGAAGCGGTAGAGTCCATCACTTGCAGTCCTTCTTTGATAACATCTAAATAGGAAAGCTCTTCATATTTAACAGCGTTAGCATCTAATTTCGGATCTGCATTATAAACGCCATCCACATTGTTCTTCGCCATTAAAATCACGTCTGCTTCAATTTCTGCTGCCCGAAGCGCTGCAGTTGTATCTGTCGAGAAATATGGATTTCCCGTACCACCAGCGAAGATTACGACACGTCCTTTTTCCAAGTGTCTGATTGCTTTCCGGCGAATATAAGGTTCAGCGATTTGGCGCATATCGATAGAAGTTTGTACACGTGTTGCTACCCCAATATTTTCCAAGGAATCTTGAAGGGATAAGGAATTCATGACCGTTGCAAGCATTCCCATATAATCCGCTGCCGCACGATCCATTCCCATCTCGCTGCCTAATTTGCCGCGCCAGATATTTCCGCCGCCAACGACGATAGCAACTTCTACACCTAGTTCCACTACTTCTTTCACCTGTGCTGAAATCGAATTGACAACACCTGGGTTGATTCCAAAACCATCTGTTCCAGCAAGGGCTTCACCACTTAATTTTAATACTACACGTTTGTATTTCGGGGTATCCATAATAACCTCCATTTTTATAATCTACTACATAGATAAGGCTACGCTCTATCCATCGTATCTATTTTACTAAAAAAAAAGCATTAGCAAAAGCATTTTACTTAAAAAAGTTGAATTAACTTTACATGTCCTTTTTTATTTTAACAGAATAAACGTATTTTTGCGCACATAATATAGAAGAAAATGATATTCGCAGATGTCATTGTGATGACAGCGTATTTGTTGTGTAGATGTCATGCTTCTCCAACTCCGTTTCTAAAAAGCGAACATTCAATGTTATATTATTCATTAAAATACGTTGTTTTTATCACATATCGCACGCCGAAGAAAATGAAAAGGGTTACTTTGCTCAATATTTACCATAATTAATATAATTTACACAAAAACACGAACTATTCATCGAAAATTTACAATAAAAAACTGGCTATCTCTTTTAAATTTTGGTAAGATTTGAGTAGTGATTTTATTACATAAAATTACATAGTTGTGATGGGAAAGAAATCTTTCCTACATTCCAAAGGGGGAAATTTATTCATGAATAGTTTCAAAAAGGCAACCATTATGGCGCTTGGATTAATCCTTGCCATCGTGCTGACAGCATGTGGAGGCGACAAACAAGCAAGCAGCAAAGACGGCTATGAGCCGAAAGAGTTAAAGGTGCAGTTTGTTCCATCGCAATCCGCAGAAACGCTTGAAGCAAAAGCAAAACCTTTAGAAAAACTATTGTCTGATCAACTGGATATTCCAGTAAAAGTAAGCGTCTCAACAGATTATAATACAATCATCGAAGCTATGGACTCGAAACAAGTCGATGTAGGTTTCCTACCTCCAAATGCTTATGTTTTGGCACATGAACAAAGCGATGCGAAAGTGCTTCTTCAAGCAGAACGTTTCGGTATCAAACAACCAGGCGGAAAATCGACAGATAAATTAACAGACTCTTATCGCTCGATGGTAATTGTCAAAAAAGGCAGCAAAATCAAAGACTTGAAAGATCTGAAAGGTAAAAAAATCGCGACGCAAGACGTAACTTCTTCTGCTGGCTATGTATGGCCAGTTGCAGAAATGAAAAAAGCTGGTGTCGATATTGAAAAAGACGGCATCAAGACAGTACAAGTCAAAGGCCATGACCAAGCCGTTCTTTCCGTATTGAATGGTGACGTGGACGCCGCTTTTGTTTTTGAAGATGCTCGTAATACAGTAGCAAAAGATGTTCCAGATATCTTTGACAAAGTAGTTCCCGTTTATTTCACAAAACCGATTCCTAACGATACAATCACTGTCCGTTCGGATATGAGCAAAAAATGGGATAAAAAAATCCAAGATGCTTTTATCAAAATCGGTAAATCGAAAAAAGGTCACGATATCATTTCTTCTGTTTATTCTCATGAAGGCTATAAAAAATCAAAAGACAGCAACTTTGATATCGTTCGTGAATACGCTAAAGAAGTCGGTCAATGATAACCGATACGCAGTTTAAGTAAGAAAACCGATAGAATGAGGTTGTCTTCTGCTTCGGCGGGAGATAACCTTTTCTGCTATCAAAAAGAGAAACGCAATCTACTGGAGGAATATAATTGTATGGAAGCACTAAATGCAAAACAATCGATTATTTCATTTAAAAATGTCAGCAAAATCTATCCAAATGGGGTTAAAGGATTAAAAAATATCAATATTGAAATCGAAAAAGGTGAATTCGTCATTGTTGTCGGATTATCTGGAGCTGGAAAAAGTACCATGCTTCGTGCGATCAACCGGCTGCATGAGATTTCTGAAGGCGATATCAAAATCGATGGCAATTCGATCACAAAAGCAAAAGGCAAAACACTGCGCTTGATCCGCCGTGATATTGGGATGATCTTCCAAAGTTTCAATCTAGTTAAGCGCTCTTCTGTTTTGCGAAATGTGCTGACTGGGCGTGTCGCGTATCATCCAACTTGGAAAACAATGTTCAACCTCTTCCCCACTAAAGATAAAGAACTCGCTTATCAAGCATTACAGCGCGTAAACCTTGCAGAAAAGATCTATACACGCGCCGACGAACTTTCCGGTGGTCAACAGCAACGTGTTTCCATTGCCCGCGCCTTGACACAAGAGCCGAAAATCATTTTGGCTGACGAGCCGGTCGCTTCACTTGATCCGCTTACGACTCAAAAAGTAATGAATGACTTGAAGCGTATCAATCAAGATCTACATATCACTGTCGTTGTCAACCTCCATTCCGTGGAATTAGCTAGAGAATACGGGACACGGATCATTGGTCTGCGCGATGGCGAACTGGTTTTTGATGGACCTGTTGCTGCGGCGACAGATGAGACCCTTCGAAAAATCTATGGAGAAAAAATCCTCGAAGAAAATGAGGGAGTGGAATAATGAAAGAAAACGCTACACTTTTACCGAAGCCAAAAAGCAAATGGAAAAATTGGCTGTGGTTGGCGATTTTTATCGTTGCTTTGCTCTACAGTTCCGATCTTTCCGGCGTAGATATCGCCTCTTTGTTGACAAATGGCAATCAGATCACATCTATCCTTTCCAAAATGGCACACCCAGACTGGGCATACATTACAATCATTATCGAACCTTTATTAGAAACGATTCGCATGGCGGTCCTAGGTACTACGATCGGTGCAATTGTCGCGCTGCCTTTCTCGATCCTAGCCGCGCGTAATATCATTAAAAATCGAATAATCAACGCAGTACTGCGTTTTGTTTTAAATATCATTCGTACGATCCCTGATTTGATGTTAGCCGCTATGTTTGTGGCGATCGTCGGGATTGGCCCTGTGGCTGGTATTATCACCCTTGCGATCTTTTCATTCGGAATGATCTCGAAACTATTTTACGAAGCTATCGAAACTATCGACGAAGGACCGATCGAAGCAATGACAGCTGCCGGCGCTAACAAATGGCAGATTATTCGCTTTGCAGTTGTTCCTCAAGTAAGTAGCCATTTCTTCAGCTATTTTCTATATGCGTTTGAAATCAACGTTCGTGCTTCCACGGTACTTGGCTACATCGGCGCTGGCGGGATTGGGATCTTCTTACAACGGTCACTCAGCCAGTTCCGTTATGACCGTACCTCTATTATTGTTATCGTAATTTTTGTCGTCGTACTTATTATCGATACAATCAGTAATAAATTAAGGGAGCGATTATTATAATGTTACCACTTGAACCGCGAAAAAATAGATATAAAATGATTGCCACCATTATAATCATCGCCTTGATCTATGTTTGGGCAATCGCAGGCACACCATTTGTTGGTATCAAAGATTCCGCTGGTGAGATAACAAAATCGATTTTATCCGGAATCATTCATCCGGATTGGCACTATATTTATACAGGTGACGGCGAAGATTTGATCAGTATGCTGATCCAAACGCTGGCAATTGCCTTCCTAGGAACATTCATCTCCGCAATTTTAAGTTTGCCACTTGCTTTTTGGGCTGCTCGAAATCGG
This sequence comes from Listeria grayi, assembly GCF_900638015.1. NCBI lineage: Bacteria > Bacillati > Bacillota > Bacilli > Caryophanales > Listeriaceae > Listeria > Listeria grayi. The sequence goes on along the minus strand of NZ_LR134483.1, from coordinate 1,249,034 downwards.
AAAAGCAACCGAGCAATCTCTGGTTCTGGAAAGATCATTCTGACCGCGATCCGGACATTCCCAGAAATCGTACTGGCGATCATCTTTATCAAAATGGTTGGACCAGGTTCTTACGCCGGCGTTTTAGCCGTGAGTATCCATTCGATCGGCATGCTGGCAAAACTTTACAGCGAAGCAATCGAAAATATGGATCATGGCCCGAGTGAATCGGTCATGAGTTCTGGTGGTAGTAAAGTAAACATTCTGTTCTTTGCTACTTTGCCGCAATTGATTCCTGAATTTATTTCCTACACCCTTTATCGATTCGAACTCGCTGTTCGTTCCGCTTCGATTTTAGGTATTGTTGGCGCCGGCGGGATCGGGACGCCGATGATCTTTGCGATCGACGGCCGTTCTTGGGACCGTGTCGGCATTATTTTGATCGGAATAATTGTTATGGTTACCTGTATTGATCTGATTTCAGGCGCCCTCCGCAAAAAATTAGTTTAAGAAGTGAGGTTATAAGAAGATGAAACTAACTATTTTAGCAACAAGTGACCTACATGGCTATATCGAACCAACCAATTTCGGCAGCCGCGGACAGAACCAGCCATTTGGTGCCGCAAAAGCTGCAGCAGTCATCGAAGCGGCTAGAAATCATGCGGACGGACCTACAGTTGTCATTGAAAACGGCGATTTTATCCAAGGCTCACCATTGAGTTATTATATTGCTAAGCAGCAAGCTGGATCTCCTGAACTGTTGACGAATGTCGCAAATGCAATTGGCTATGATGCCGGCATTTTAGGAAATCATGAGTTTAACTATGGTCGCGATTATCTAGAGCAAGCGACAGCAGCTTACAACTATCCCATCCTTTGCGCAAATATCATTGATGCAAATGGTTCACCAGCATTCGGCAAAGCCTACACGATCTTAGAAAAAGCAGGTCTCAAGATCGCTATTCTAGGCCTGACGACTTCCTATATTCCAAACTGGGAACATCCTAGCCATATTGAGGGCCTGCAGTTTTTAGATGTAGCCACAACTGCAAAAAAATATATTCCCAAGCTTCGCGAACTGGCAGATATCGTGATCGTTAGCTACCATGGCGGTTTTGAGCGTGATTTAATAAGTGGCGAACCAACCGAAGCGCTGACCAAAGAAAATCAAGGCTACCAACTTTTGGAAGAAGTCCCAGGCATTGATGCCCTCATTACCGGCCATCAGCATCGCGTGATCGCAGATACTATCAACGGCGTCCCCATTATCCAGCCAGGCTTTCGCGGAGAATATGTCGGGCAGATAGTTTTAGGATTGGCAGCTGATAACGGCAATTACAGCATTACAAGTGCCACGCCTTCCCTATTAGCGACAAAAGATGCTATACCGGATAAGACCGTCAGCGAACAAATCGCGCCAATTGCTGCCGAAGTAGAGAATTGGCTAGATGCCCCCCTGGGGACAGTAAGCGGCGATATGCGTATCACAGATCCCGATAAAGCCCGCCTCTTTGAACATCCGTACGTGGAATTTATCCAAAAAGTACAAATGGAGGCAAGCGGTGCAGCCATTTCCGGGACAGCTTTATTTAATAACGAAGGAACTGGATTTGGTCATACCATTACCATGCGTGACGTTGTGACCAATTATATTTATCCAAATACATTGGCCGTTTTAAAAGTTACTGGCGCGGATCTACGCGCTGCTCTAGAGCGTTCCGCTTCCTTCTTTCAAATGGAAGCTGACGGTTCGATTGGTATCAATCCAACATTCATCAGTCCTAAACCCCAATATTATAATTACGATATGTACGAAGGCATCAACTATACGATCCACGTTCAGCAAGCAATCGGCGAACGCGTTTCTCCGCTTCTTTACAAGGGAAAACAAGTTCAACCTGACGATGTGCTGGAAATCGTTATCAACCAATATCGAGCGGTCGGCGGCGGTGATTATCCTATGTTTGATGCCAGTAAGATCATCCGCGAGATCCAAATAGATATGACAGAACTGATTGCTGACTACCTTAAACGGCACCCGATTGTTAAAGCAACGGTCAATAATAATTTTCAAGTTAGAATTTAAAAAGCACATGGAAACAAAGAAGCCTGGAAAGAAAATCATGAATCTAGATTTTCTTTCCAGGCTTTTATAAAAAGTAAATACTATATTAACTACTTAAGGAATTTTTTAAGGTCATTGCCCTAATAGCGTAAGACTAAATTTATTCTTACCAATAAGATCAGCAAAGAAACCTTTAAACGTCCGAAAGTCGCCTTCATAATTGATTTTAAATTGTTTATAGATTCGGCTCATAAAATGGTCTATGATCTAAAAAATAATAATTCCGGGCCGAAGCGAGGTTTATTTTAGTTCCACTCTAAGTTTGGAACTTGCTCAATGAATGTTTTCCCATCAATTATACCTTGCATAAATAAAGCTTCTGCGGTTTCAAAGTATTGTGTATCTGAATTAGGAGCGGACAGAAGGAAACTTTTTTCTTCTGGCACTCGGCTAATCCACCACTCCTCGTTCTTATAGTCAAAAGAAAGTTCTTGATCGTGCTCTTCAATTTCTTTTCTAAATTGCTTCCACTCTTCTTTTGTCAACTGTTTTCCTCCTCATTAGTACCATTTCTTTTTCAATTTCAGTTCACCTTTTTTATCCTTATACCAATCGTGCCGATGCGGTACTTTTGGATGTTGCTTAGGATTATTATGGTCCGTGTAATGGATGTCTGTTTGAGCTTCTCCATTTTTCCCATAGTAACGCCTCTTCATAAGTTTGCCATTTTTATAGTAATCAATTGAAGAATATTTTTTATACCTTCTCGGAAAGTTTTTCTCGCTCGTGACTTTCTTATTATTCCCCTTAACCTTTTTACCTTTTTTCTTAGCTGACTTGTATTTTTGAGCTTTAGTCTTTTTCTTTTTCTTCTTCTTTTTCTTTTTACTCTTCTTTTTTCCTTTGTTCGATTTTGGTTTTGGCTTTGGTTTCGGAGCTGGCTTTGCATTCCCTCCGCCCGATGCAGGTGCACGTCCTACTCCACCACCCGGTGAAGGTGCACTCCCATCTGTCTGATTTGCCGCAGGGCTAGCAGTTTGTTCTTTTGCTATTGCTACAGTCGCTGATACACTTACAGAAAATAACATTAAACTAGCTGCTAATATGTACAGTAGATGCTTTAATTTCATTTTCTCACACTCCATTATATAATATCCCCTTTAGGATAACAAAATGAGTGTTTAATTTGTATAGGAACGTCGTGAAAGGTCTATATTTTGTCCTAAACGATCAAAAATGGATGTAAATTTCCAATTTCTGCATACAGAGATATGTAATTTAAAGGCACTAAGACCTAATTGATTATAATAAAAAACCCCACCGTGTTGTAAGTTTGAATCCCGTTTCTGGAAAGCCTTGGACCATTACTAGATTAAATGAATTACTAAAAAAAGTAGAGCAAAAAACTGGCTTTCACGTCCATCCACATATGTTAAGACATACGTTTGCAACACAAACTGCATTATCCGGAATAGATCGATCAGAAGTGCAAAATTTTATTGGCCATAAAAACATGAGCATGACAGATTACTATACGCACTCGACAAAAGAAGGAAAACAAAAGCTCGTTGATATTATGGATAAAAAATTTAATTAATATGGGAACTTTTGTTAACTAGAAAAAGTTCCCATTTAGTTCCCATTTTTAAATACTCTTTCATACCTTTTAACACATCGATAATCAAAGAAAACCCGCTAATCGCAAGGATTAACGGGTTTTTAAAAATCATATAAAGGTATAGAAATCGACTTCTACTTTTTAACTTGAAAAATAATAAACTTTGCAACTCATTGCCTTACAACGGTTATCAAAATAATAATACTTAAATCCCGGAAAAATCCCAAATAAAAAATTAATATTTTCTATATTTTAATTACTTAAATACTTATCAATATTCGGAGCATCTCCATTAGTATCAAGAAGTGCTTTGTAATAATCAGGAATGCTATATTCTTTGTTATTATTATCTAAATACTCAACCTTAAAACGTAAACTTAGAGTTTCCCCAGCTTTATACTTATCAGTCAGGTTATTAGCAAACACAATACCATAATCATCACCGGTATTACTTTCAAATTTAAACGTGCTTATATTTTGTTCTGCATCGTATTCCACACTATGAATAGTATCTTTAAAGTCAATTGAATCCCCAGCTTTAAAGTTTCTCATACTGTATACATAATTGTCAGAGTCGTCTTTCATTTCATTTATAAGATCATATATATTTAGTGTTTTCTTAGCATCTGATTTATCTGCAAAGTTCGCTTTAAGAACCTCTCCATAGCCGTCCAGATTTTCCACACCATCTTCTGTATCTATCTCTTTAGGTAAAACAGATCGGAAAACGCCGTTTGCTCCATCATATCTATATGCAATGAACGGCGTAGCTTTCATTTTATCAACCACAACAAATCTTGCAACATATCTTTCTTTTTTTGGAAATTTATAACCCTTGATTTGTCCTGGATTAACCGATTTATTTATTACATCTTTTCCTTTTGAATTTGTTAATATTAGAGCTACTTTTTTCAACCAGTAAAAAGGAGAACTATCCATATAGAGTGCCACTGAATGTCCTTTTTTTTGTGCATATATAGGGAATTTTACACTGGTACCGGTTTTACCTGAGTTAAAATTATAAGTTCCTGGTGTTATTGTCTCTCCGTAGCTTCCTTTACTAGATTTTGCATTGACTTTATAATATTTATTACTGACTTTAGCTAGTACATAAAAAACGCCTTTCCCTACCCATTTCCCCAACCCGCTTCAGCCTTATGTGGGGCGCTAAAAATAAAAGCAATGGATAAAGTGAGTGCTATCAAAGTAACAATAGTGTTTCTTAGTAGTTTTTTCATTTTGTTTCTCCTTTTAGCTTTTAGTATTTTTAATAAATTTAAACAACAATTCTACCAATATGTAACCAAATAAGAAATCTAACGCAATTATCACCATTCCTGAAATAAATCCAGCAGCTGTGGGATAATCAAAAGGCAAACTATTACCTAGTGGAGCCAATATAAATTCGTTTATTAAATAAGCAAATCCCACAGTTAAGACTATCTTGATTATTATTTCTACTATTCTCATATTTCTAACCTCCTTCCAAAATAGATTTTATCATACTGTAATCATTTTGTAATCTATTTACATGAAATAAGATTATGTATTTATCAATCCATAAAAAAAGACCGCCGATCTAAATTAACTAGATCGGCGGTAATAATTTATTTAATTACTAATTCTTGATTTGTTGTCAACTCTGGTGAAGTAAGATCGTTAGCAGCTAACAATTTTCCCACGCTTATATTAAACCGCGTAGCAATCTCATGGATTTTATCTCCCTCTTTGACTGTGTACTTAATATTTCTATCGACAGAAGGGGTTTCAAAATTATAGTTGCTGATCCAGGGTTCTGTATCAGCCGGAGAAAAACCGCTCGCCTTCATTTGGCTTCTAAATTGACTTTTATTAGTATTGTCGATTGCTGCTAAGTGTTTTGAAACGACTTCTTTTTTGTTTTTGGAACTAAAAATGCCAAGGGTTAAAGCCCTGACACGGTTTAACATATTTTGAACAGCACTTGAAATGCTATCTGTTTTAAAAGCCTCAGAAGCGTTTTTAAGACCGTTTAATTCATCTGATACATTTACACATCAAACTCTTTCAAAACAACCTCAGACAACTGCTGAACTAGCGAGAGCAAACTTTTTTCGTAACTCTTTTCTAAATTAAGAGGGTATCTTGTTTTTGGAATCCTAGTCATTAGAATCAGCTACCTTTTGATTATAGGCATCTAAAACATGACTAGCCATGAGGTCGATATCCTCTTGTGTGACCCCATCATTTTTAGTTGAGTTGTCTTGACCGTCGAATCTTCCGAAACGCTTATCAAAAACAGTATCTGGGCCTAGTACGCCATTAACAATGTATTTTTCATCGGTTTCGGCATTCAGCTTGCGAATCTCAAGCTCGCGGATCGTGCGGGAAATAGAAGTTAATAAATTGCCGTCCAGCCCTGCATAAAGTGCTTGCTCTTCGTCAGTTAAAAACTCCCAGCTGATTGATTCATATTCGCCCGTGGTCACAGCGTTACTATTACCAACCGGAGCGCCACCGCCTACGTTACCTATTGCGTTCTTATTGCCTCGCGGGGCACCTCCAGTGTTTCCAATAGCGTTACTGTTTCCTTTTAACGATTGGTAACGTTCCTTTTCATTAGTAACGCTACTATTCGATTTAGGAACGCTCTCAATAGGATCATCAAGCGACCACTTATCGGTAGATTTCCACTTTCTGATCTGACCAGCAGAACATACAAGTTTTTCTGCAATATCAACCAATTTCATTTCTCCCCGGCTTTCTAGCCAGAATCTTTTTGCTTCGTCCCTGCGCGGATCTCGTTTTCTTGACATAGCACATTAGCCACCTCACTTGTGTTGTGTTTGTTTTAGATATATACTTTTTATAAAAAGGGGTTTTTTGAATGTTAAATGAAGAAGAATATCTTAATAAATTTATAGCTAAGCCCGGTTATGCTGGTTTCACAAATGGTCGTTTTGGATTTGAAACGCGAAATCAAGCAAGTATTTGTCCGCACTGTAACGCTAAAGCTCAACAAGCATGGTATAATGTTGAAGGTTACCAATATAAATTGGGTGTTAATCAGCTTTGCCATTTTCCAACCACCGTATTAGAAATAGAAAACTTGATAAGACCACTCAAATATTTCATGACAGTTTGTGCTTCTTGCGAAAGCATCTCTTTTTATAAAGATGAAGTACTAATATACCCCTCAGAAATAAACCATGTCCATCCTATTGAAGAAATGCCTGATGATATAAAAAAAATATTTAATGAAGCGAACAGTGTTCTGTCTATTTCACCTAAAAGTTCTGCTGCTTTAAGCCGGTTAGGACTGGAAATGTTGTTACATCATTTAAACTATCATGGAAAATCTATTGATTCTTCAATAAAGAAAGCTGTAGAGCAAGGCCTCTCTCCAAAAATCCAAAAAGCAATGGATACACTTAGAGTAATAGGCAATAACTCTGTTCACCCTGGTCAAATAGATGTTCATGATGACAAAGAAACTGCTAAGACATTGCTCTTACTTCTCAATGTTATAGTTGAACATCAAATAACAACACCAAATATGATTGATAGCTTATTTGATGAACTTCCTGAAGGTGCAAAAAAACATATTGAAAAACGTGATAAAAATTAATTTCTTAATAATCGATCTGCTTCTATAAGAATCTTTAAATCCTGAACAGATTCGAGTTTAATAACACCATTTTGAAGGTTCTGCAGCCACTTACCTAATGCAGCTCGAATGATCTTGCGGTACTCTTCATTTGTCTTTGAGGTTTCCTCAGCCTTTTTCAATTCATATTCAAGTAGTTCTTCTGGACTAATTTCGTGACTATTTTCATACTTATTACTCATTGCCGTCACCGATCCTTTTCAAATAGAATAGAGAAAGAGATAGCAAAAGACCACGCGTGGTCTTTTGCTATCTCTACGTCGATGACGGCGTTATGTGGAGGGGTGTTTTCGCACCTCTCTTTTTATTTAAGCCATTGCAAATAAATTTGTTCTGCTATTTTTTTCATCATTAGGGGTGGAACGCTCATGCCACATACATACTGAACATTTGCATCCGAAAAATCATAATCGCTTGGAAACGTCTGCATGCGAATAATATCCGTATTGGTAGCATATTCTGGGGAATCGTATTTCAAAAGACCGGAGCCACTTGCAATCGTGTTTGCTACTCTATGGTTATGGAGAAGGATTGTATTAAAACTTGTTGCTTTTCCGCCTTTTCTCGATGTAATATCTCCTAGATTACGATCTTGCGGCCGACGCTTTAGCCATCTTTTATAAGTTTCAGTTTCTGTATTGATAGGCCTACCGTGGCCACTTCTTATTTCCCTATAGGTAACCGGAGATTCTTCAAACTGTAATTCTAGTTTACTTAAATCCAGATCGTTGCGCCTAGCAATAAAAAATACCCGTTCGCGTTTCTGCGGAACTCCCATCGTTGCCGAATTTAATAGAAAAATTTGGACATCGTATCCTGCTGCTTCAAACCTCTTGAGTATCAAATTTACAAACCCTCTTGCTTTTCCAGTTATAAGGCCTTTAACATTTTCTGCAACAACAATTTTAGGCTTTAGCTTATCAACTATATCAATAAAGTCAAAAAACAAATCATCAAGATTTTGCGTCGCTTGCCCTTCCCTAAATCGGTGTGCGCTTCCCCATTTCTTATCTCTTTTTCCAGAAATAGAAAATACTGAACATGGAGGAGATCCATCTAATATTTCTAAGTCAAACAATTCTTTCGGTAAATCTTCGTTCGGAATGTCTTTAAAGGTTTGCACTGGCATTTCAAAAGGAAACTTTGGAGAATGATTTTTCTTGTAGATACTCATCATCTGCGGGTCTATTTCCACATTACCAACTACTTCATATCCTGCTAGTTTGTAACCCATTGAGGAGCCGCCCCCACAAGAAAAACAGCTGAACACCTTATTTTGGTGCTTAGTCATTTGTTTCAAGTCACTTAATTTCCAATCCCATTCAGGCATCAAAATCACCCCTATTAAAAAGATAACCACATTTGGGGCACTTACAGTCAAACTTCGATTCATCATAATCGGACAAAGATAACTCAGCGTTATCAAATCTGGTGTCACTAGGTAAGTCTACGAAGCTTTTAAGTAAATCATCTATTTCTTTATCATCGAATCCTGTTAAAGCTAAAGTATTTCCTTTAAGCTCCTCGAGCAATCCAGCTAATTGATTTTCTTCCCAATCACCCTCAATTTTATTCAATGCAATATTCAATGCTTTTTCTTTGTGATCATCGAGATCCTCGATAGAAACTGTCAATTTTTCCGGTGCGGTTTCCATAAGGACTTTAAAACGCTGATGTCCACCTACTAAGTTACCTGTACGCTTATTCCATATGAGAGGATCGATATAACCAAATTCTTGAATGGATCGTTTGAATTTTTCGTATTCTGGATCTTCTGGTTGTAAGTCGACTCGTGGATTATACGCTGCCGGATTGATTCGGCTTGTCTCGATTTCTTGAATCATCATAAATAGATCACTCCCTTTCCTTTACATCTATGGCATTGCTTAGCTACTAAAACAAGTGTATTTAAATTGACGTCCTGCTTAAGCTGCTCTTGTTTTATGTATCCTCTCCCGCTGCAAGAAGAGCATTTTTCCTTATTAAGTACTGGATCCGTATTTCCTGCTCGCAACCCTTTTTCTAAATTTTTCCCTAAGAAATGTTCAAGATTCACTGAATATACCCCCAAAATAAAAAACCCAGCATCTGCTAGGTTTATAGTTTCCAATATGTATTTCGATTTTCTTTACAAAATAAGTCTGGGCGAAAAGTCTTAAATTGTTTATATTGTGTATTGTTCATTAATATATGTCTATCCTCAAACAAAATTGATTTTTCTCTAACAATAATTTCCTCGCTACCGTTTCTTTCGGACTTCAAATAAATTATACTTCCAGATATTATTATCACACGATAAAGCTCATTATTGATAATGAAATAACAAAGAGGTGCGCGAGCTCTCATTATATTATAGTGAATCCATATTGCTGCTCCTTCTATAAATGCTAATATCATTAATACAAAATATAAATTTATAGTTGTTTCATCCTTGCTAGTACTTGCCCATACCTGTGCTAACCCTGCTACAAGAAACATCCCAAAAGTAACAAATACATTTCCTGCAAAAACCTTACTTTTTTCATCAACACTTGCAAAAGCATACATATTTTTGTTCCAATGAAACGCTATTACTATCATAGGGATAATTAAAATCCCAAAGGATATTACCCCTACGATACTCGTTATACCTTCTATGACTTTCATAAAATCATCCCTTTCATAAAAAGAATACAGTTATATGTTATTCTTTTCAATGAAAAAAATGAAAATAATCTTTGATTTAGAAATATGATATGCTTAAACTATTTAATGACTTTGAATTCATTGCTCGTAATCGTGCTTAGGTGTTCACCTTTATAAAAGATCGCGTATCGAATCTTGTATGTGCTAGGCTTCTTATTAAAGAAGAACTTATAATCAAGTGTTATATTTTGCGGGGAAATAATCACCTGTGAACTTATATTTATCCAGTTCATGAAATACTCCCTTGCTGTCCTTCTTGAAAACTCTGAAACGTGAATCGCAGTCGCGATTATCGTGATTATAGATACGAACTCGCGCGCCAAGTTTTTGATCGCCAGACATACTGTTCACTTGCCTTGCATGAATGTCTAAATTTGGTTTGCTTGCTGTGCTTACAGTAGCAAACATTGTACTCAAAATAACCGAAAACATTAGCGTCAACACTAAAACTTTTACAATTTTCATTTGCCAATCTCCTTTTTAGTTGTTTAATACACTCTGCAGAGGCATTTTAAATGTGTGTCGGTCTACTCCCACCTTCGCCGACACCAGCGCACCAATTAGGTTGCGATATTAATGAAATGCTCCTTTCTCAACCAGATACCGGCGAACAAGCTTTAGAGATTGCCGAGGCACTTGTAAGAAGTAATGCCATAGATATATTAGTTATTGACTCTGTTGCTGCATTAGTTCCACGCGCCGAAATCGAAGGCGAAATGGGAGATTCTCATGTTGGTTTACAAGCGCGTTTAATGTCTCAAGCATTGCGTAAGCTTTCTGGTGCTATTAATACCAGCAAGACAATTGCAATTTTCATTAATCAAATTCGCGAAAAGATTGGTGTCCCTTTTGGTAATCCAGAAACTACTCCTGGCGGTCGCGCTCTTAAATTTTATTCAACGATTCGATTGGAAGTTAAGCGGAAAGAAATGATAAAAGATAAGACTAGCACCATTGGTAATAAGACTGGATTGAAAGTCATTAAAAATAAGGTTGCCCCTCCCTTCCGCGTGGCAGAAGTGGATATCATGTATGGAGAAGGTATTTCTCGAGAAGGTGAATTATTAGATATAGCTGTCGAACTTGGACATATAGAAAAAAGTGGATCTTGGTTCTCCTATAACGCAGAACGTATAGGCCAAGGGCGCGAGAATTCAAAGCAATTTTTGAAAGAAAATAGTTCAGTTTACAATGAAATAAGTTCTAAAATTAGAGATTACTACTTTTCAAGTGACAAATAAAATATATTGGGAGTGATTTATGATGGCGACAAAAAATTGGAAACCTACAAATTATCCAGGTATTTATGAGTATTCGATTAAAAGTGGTAAGAGATATTCGATTCGCTTAAGATACAAGAAAAATGGTAAATATGCCGAAAAATCTGAGGCTGGTTTTAAAACAATAGCTGCTGCTAAAACGAAAAAGAGTGAGTATGAAAACCTTATTCAGATTAAAAAAGGGTATGTTTTTGAAAATGGGAATTTAACACTTAATGAATGGCATTCAGAATATATGGAAATTTTCAGAGCTAAAGATTATAGTAAAGACACAATAAAAAACAAGGAAACTATGTATAAAAATCATATCAAAGAACAGTTTGGGAATATCCCCCTTCAAAAAATAGCTTTAGATTATTATGAAAAGTATTTACTGTCAAAATTAAAAGAAGGCTATTCGCGAAATACCGTATTAGGTATTCATAGAACCATGAAAGCAATTATGAATGCAGCAGTGAAATATGAAAAAATAGATAAAAATAGATTGAAAAATATCGAGCTAAAAGAAAGCTCTGATAACTATGTAGTAAAAACTCAAATATTAGAGGACGAAGAATTTCGACTCTTTACTAAAGCTTGCAAAGAGTCTCTTTCCAAATACGATTACACAATGATCCATCTTGCTATTTGGGGATTAAAGCGTGGAGAAGTAATGGGCATAAGAGTTGAGAATTTAAAATTTGATACAAAAAATAGAATAGTTGAAGTTCATATCAATTCAAGTAGAACATTAAATACTCCAGAAGGGAAAGGAACTAAAACTATTTCGGGAGTTCGCACGTTAACCTTTAGTGGCGAAGGATATGACCTACTCCTTTACTCTCTAAATAAAGCTAAATCAATAGCTAAAGACTTCGGAATGATATTAAATAGTAAAGACTTTGTTTTTAGAAGTCCTTTTACTAATAAGCCTTGGGCAGTAACTAGAATGAACGATATTTTAAATAAGATAAATAAAGCATATGGTTTAAAGGTCCATCCTCATATGTTGAGGCACAATTTTACAACACAAGCAGCTCTTTCGGGAGTAAATAAAGCAGACCTTCAAAAATTTATTGGCCATAAAAATAGTGCTATGACAGAATATTACACACATAGTACTTCGACAGGTACAGAAAAATTATTCAATATAATGCAAGAAAAACTATCTCAAAAATAAAAATTGTGGGAGCATTTCTATTTATAAATTTCTCCCACAATTCTCCCACCCCCACTTGACTTTATTTGATTATATTTGATTGAGTAAAAATTCAAAAACCCACAAAGCATAAGCTTTGTGGGTCATTTGTAATCATATAAAATCATATAAAAAATGATTTATTTCTTAACTTGATTCATAACTTCTTCAACAAAGTTATCTTCTTTTTTCTCGATACCTTCTCCAACTTCAAAGCGGGCGAAGGAAGCAACTGTTGCGCCTTTTTCTTTTACTAGTTGGCCAACAGTGATGTCAGGGTTTTTAACAAATGGTTGATCTAATAAGGAAATTTCGCTCAACCATTTAGTTAGGCGGCCTTCCACCATTTTTTCAACGATTTTTTCTGGTTTGCCTTCGTTAAGCGCTTGTTGTGTTAGCACTTCTTTTTCGTGTGCGATTTCTTCTGCATCGACATCGTCACGCGAAATGTATTTAGGGTTGATTGCTGCAATGTGCATTGCAACATCTTTTGCAAGTTCGTTATCGGTAGTTCCTTCTAGAAGTGTCAATACGCCGATACGTCCGCCCATGTGGATGTATTCACCGAAAGCAGAGCCTTCTGATTTTTCTTTGATTTCAAAACGACGCAAGGAAATGTTTTCACCGATTTTAGTGATTGCTTCTGTGATCGTATCTTGAACAGTTTTGCCGTTCGACATTTCTGTTTTAAGTGCTTCATCCAAGTTGTCTGGACGCACTGCAAGCAAGTGATCACCTAAGTCGCTAACTAAGTTTAAGAAGTTATCGTTTTTAGAAACAAAGTCTGTTTCTGCATTAACTTCTAATACGATCGCATGTTTGTCATTGCTTACTACACGTGTAATACCTTCAGAAGCCACGCGGTCTGCTTTTTTAGCAGCTTTTGCGATTCCCTTTTCACGAAGTAAGTCAACAGCTTTTTCCATATCGCCGTCTGTTTCAACTAATGCTTTTTTACAATCCATCATACCTGCACCAGTTTTTTCGCGTAATTCTTTAACCATTTGAGCTGTTACATTTGCCATCTAATATTCCCTCCAAGATTAAATTCTTTAAAAAAGGTGATAAGATTTTTGCCTTATCACCTTGTCTGTTTAAAATGAAAAATTAAGCTTCTGCATTCGTTTCTTCTGCAGCTTCAGGTTTTACTTCTTCAGCTGGAGCAACGTCTGCTTCTGTTAATTCTTCGCCTTGGTTTACTTCGATGATTGCGTCTGCCATTTTAGCAGTCAATAGTTTAACCGCACGAATTGCATCGTCATTTGCAGGGATAACATAATCGATTTCATCTGGATCACAGTTTGTATCTACAATACCGATGATCGGGATGTTAAGTTTACGAGCTTCTGCAACTGCAATACGTTCTTTACGTGGATCAACGATGAACATAGCATCAGGAATGCCTTTCATTTCTTTGATTCCGCCTAAGAAACGTTCTAGTTTTTCTTGTTCTTTTTTAAGCAAGACAACTTCTTTTTTAGGAAGTACTTCAAAAGTGCCGTCTTCAGCCATTTTTTCGATTTTTTTAAGGTGTTGGATACGTTTTTTGATAGTATCGAAGTTAGTCAACGTACCACCCAACCAGCGATGGTTTACGTAGTATTGACCAGAACGTTCTGCTTCTTCTTTTACGGAGTCTTGTGCTTGTTTTTTAGTACCTACGAAAAGGATAGTACCATTGTCAGCAGCAACTTCGCGCATGAAATTGAACGCTTCGTCTACTTTTTTAACTGTTTTTTGTAAATCGATGATGTAGATTCCGTTTCTTTCTGTGAAGATATATTTCTTCATTTTTGGGTTCCAGCGGCGTGTTTGGTGACCGAAGTGAACACCAGCTTCTAGCAATTGTTTCATTGAAATAACAGGCATGTTATTCCCTCCTATTGGTTTTATTTTTTTGCGACTAATCGCCCTCCGCATAGGTCATCCAAAATGAAAGACTTGAAATTCATCAAGCACCCTTTCGCTTGTCACCATGCGTGTGTGATAACGTACTACATACCTTTACAGATATGTCTTACCTCTATCCTCGAAACAGTATACCACAAACAAAAATTCATTTCAATAACATTATTCGGACACCGGACTGGTTCACTTACTTTTGTTTCATTTCTATTTGGTGTTTCTACTATTGTCTGTGTAGGTGTCTTGGCTGGATAAATTGAAAATAGTTTCCTTATTATCCCTCTCCTATCGTCTTATTATAGTAACCACATCTTTGTACTCTTAAAGTAATTAGAGTAGCATGTATGTATTATAAAAAGTGAGATACTACAGATAGTAATTTTATTCCGGTACTTGGAGAGCCGCAACAGGCGCAATTATCTTCGGAGGAATTACAATTAAAGCAGGATCTTGAATAGGTAAAAGGATTAAGGAATATTTTTCTAATCCCCCGCAAAGTGATGTCGCAAAATATGATATACTGCAACGCTTACTTGATCCTAATGGGAAATTAAAGTTAAAAGGTTTAACTACAGAGTAAAAGGTAAAACTGCTTATAAAGAACCAAAAAGTTGGACTATCGAAAAAGATAAAGACGGACATAAAGAAAGTAAGGTGTGTATGTATGGCTAAATTAAGAGGTTTAAAGAACAAATGGAAGCAAGTAAAAAAAGATATTGAAATGCAAGTAGCAGATTCTGAAGTAGATGAGATTTCTGTGCTTTATGATTTTAGCTATTGGAATAGAAAAATAAATCGCTCTAATAAAGAAGAACTTTTATCTTGGCTAATTGCTGCTTCAGAGAAAAAACAATCTTTTGCTAAATCAAATGAAAAAATCGTTGGTAAAATAGATTTACAAAACGTTTCTAATTCCAAAATCTTTATATTTGATACGAACGAAAATCAAGATAAATCATATGGATATGCGAAATTTTTCAATCGTAACTCAGAAGTTCAAACTTGGGAAGTCATAGAGAACATTCCGAATGATTTATACTTAAACGTGCTAGAAACGATAAAAAATCCTATTTATGTAAAAGAAACCTACGAAGAAGAACTCACATTTCATGTATTCTTTGGTGATCTAAACAAAGATATGTTTGCTAAATAATTTATAAGACAGCCCGACTTTTACAGGGCTGTCTTTGTTATTTTACTTATATCAAATTGCTAGACAACCAGCCAAGAAATGTGAGCTTTTTAATTATTTAATTTTAAAAGAACTTGTGTGAACATTCCCCAAAACGTGTTTTGCCTTTATCCACTTAGAAGCCGATAACAATTCGGAACGTTCTAGCTTGATTTTTAAAGTAATTTTTAAATCGGTATACATCCGCTAAATTTTGTTTCTGTGTTAAGCCACTTTCATACCATTATGCATCTTGAACTTTTATTTAGGATCCATTTTTTCAATCCCCATTTAACTCTCCCCACAAAAAAAGCACTACCACATGCAGTGCTCTTCCCTCTTATTTCTCCACAGCTTCCATCGCGTCTTTCGGTGTTCCAAATAGATAAGTCAAAATAAAGCCACCGATATATGCAGCAATCAAACCAATCACATATGCTAACCACATATTATTCGCAATGAGCGGGATCAGTGCAACGCCGCTTGGACCGATCGCGATCGCGCCGACGTTTCCGAAGAAGCCGACGACTGCCCCGCCAATACCGCCACCGATACAAGCGGTGATGAATGGGCGACCGAGTGGGATCGTTACCCCATAAATAAGTGGTTCCCCGATGCCGAGGATGCCGACTGGTAGACCACCTTTGATCATAGTAACAAGCGGTTTGTTTTTACGGCAACGGATCCAAAGCGCGATTGCTGCTCCTACTTGTCCGCCGCCTGCCATGGCAAGGATCGGCAGTAAAACTGTATAGCCGGTTTGATTGATCATTTCTACGTGGATCGGGGTCAAAACTTGATGAAGCCCTAGCATAACCATTGGTAGGAATAGTGTCCCCAGTACGAACCCGGCAAATACGCCGCCAACACTGATGACCCAATTGATTGCGGTAACCAACCATGTCGAAACTAGTCCAGCTACTGGCATGATCAAGAAGATCGTTATTAGGCCGATAACAAGCAATATGATCGTCGGTGTGACAATGATATCGATTGCGTTCGGGATCACTTTGCGCAAGTTACGTTCGAGCACACACATTAGCCATACTGCGAACAAAACGCCGATGATTCCGCCTTGACCTGCCGTTATGGGCGCACCTGTAAAGATGTTTTTGATGATATGCCCGTCTAAAAGGCCAGGAAGCAATGTCACACCGGCAACGCCTCCGCCTAAAATTGGCGTTCCACCGAATTCATTGGCGGTATTGATACCTACATAAATGGCAAGAAAAGCAAAGATCCCTTTATTCAAAACACCTAAAATGTCGACAAATTGATTCCATGTTGCGGCATCTAGATTTTTAGCAAGGATATTATTTGTTATGATAGCGGCAATCCCAGCAATCAGTCCGGCTCCGACAAAACCAGGGATCAATGGGACAAAAATATTAGAAACAGATTTTAATAATTTTTTGAAGCTGGAAGTATTGTTTTGTTTGGCTTTCATTTCTGCTTTAGTAGCAGCTGCACGTTCCTCTACTAATTCTTTTCCAGATTTATTGGTGTCGGTCAGTTCATGGTCCAAATTTTCTGGAATCGTATCGCCGATCTTAACACCTGCCATGTCAGCCATTTCTTTAGCTACTTTATTTACTACTCCCGGTCCGACGATGATTTGCAAGGTTTCATCTTCTACAACTCCCAAAACGCCGGGAATCGCTTTCAATTCTTCCAAAGAAACTTTTGCAGGATCTTTGATGCCCAGACGAACACGCGTCATACAATGAGCGATCCGTGAAATGTTTCCAAGTCCGCCGACTTTACTGGTGATCTGTTTTGCGATTTCTTGTTCTTTTGTCATGCTGAACACTCCCTTTTATAAAGTTTTTCTTACAAAACCATTTGCTTGTTCAAGCTTTTTAATTGCTTCTAACTTCGTTGAATCCGTTAAAAGCATGACAATCGCTACTTTGACATGGGTATCTGCTAATTGATAAAATTTAGCGGCTGTTTCATAATCGCAATCGGTTGCTTCCATAATAATGCGTTTGGCGCGCTCGACTAGCTTCTCATTGGTCGGTTTGACATCGACCATCAAATTTTTATAAATTTTGCCTACCCCGATCATCGAAGCAGTGGAGATCATATTGAGGACCAACTTTTGTGCTGTTCCAGCCTTCAAGCGTGTTGAGCCGGTCAAAACTTCTGGACCTGTCACCACTTCGACTGCTAGCTCTGCATGTTTGGAAATAGCAGCATCCGCATTGCAAGAAACAGCGGCCGTTCTAGCTCCGATATGCTTTGCATAGTCTAGCGCTCCAATGACATAGGGCGTTCGGCCGCTTGCTGCAATACCGATCACATAATCATTTTCCGTAAGCGCTAATTCTTTTAAATCTGTTTCTCCGAGAATCATGGAATCTTCGGCGCCTTCTACTGCTTGGACAAAAGCTTTTTCGCCACCTGCGATCAAACCAACTACTTGTGAAGGCTCAACGCCGAATGTCGGCACACATTCCACCGCATCGAGTACGCCAAGTCTACCACTTGTTCCGGCACCGAGGTAAATCAACCTACCTCCGACTTGGAAAGTAGAAATGACACCGTTTACTATTTTTTCGATCGTTGGTAGCACTTGTTTGATTGCCTGCGGGACAGTTTTATCTTCCTCATTCATGATCGCAAGGATTTCCACAGTGGTTAGTTCATCTAAACGCAATGTTTTGCTGTTTCGTTTTTCTGTTGCTAAATTTTCCAACATGATGATCACTCCTTATGCCACTATTATAAAACTACTGAAACATAATTTCAATACTTTTATTTAATTTTAAAATATTTTTTTGTTTCAGTGGCTTGTCGCTGTTTATTCCTTTATAATAAAAGTAGAAACTATCGTTAGAAAGGAAGATCCTTTATGCTTGGAATCAGTGTTTATTTGCAAGATCTCTCGGCAGCTCCTCAAAAAATCAAGCAGGCAGCTGAAAATGGTTTTCAGCTTATTTTCAGCTCGCTGCACATTCCGGAAGGTGATCCTGAAACTTATTTTCAAACACTCTCTTCCTTAGGTGCTCTTGCTAACTCACATAACATGCAGCTGATTATGGATATTTCGGAAAAATCATTGCATTATTTAAAGGCGGATTATCGGCATGCAACGCCGTTAACGACACTTGGCGTAACCGGCTTGCGCATTGATGACGGGGTCACGGCGGCTGATATTGCTTCACTTTCGCAGCAGCTAAATGTTTATTTGAACGCCAGTACCATCACGGCTTCGTTTCTTCAGGAATTGGCCCACTATCATCCGCGAATGGAAGCAATCGAGGCATTTCATAATTATTACCCAAAACCAGGAACAGGCCTTAGCAAATCCTTTTTCACTGCCAAAAATGCTTTTTTAAAAGAGCATGACCTGCGAATATCTGCTTTTATTCCCGGTGATGCTGCAAAACGATTTCCGCTTCATGAGGGGCTACCGACATTAGAAGCTCACCGTTATGCCTCGCCCTATGCGGCTTTCTTAGAACTAAAGTCGCTGGGGATCGATGATGTTTATATCGGCGATGCGGAAATGAAGACGGAGCGATTTTATTTTTGGAAAAATATTCGTCAGCACGAACTTGTTTTGCCGCTGAAACTTGCTCATCCGATTTCCCCGCAGTTGGCAACCTATTTAACTAACGGCGATTGTGACCGACCAGATACAGCGGCCGACTTTGTCCGACTTAGAAATAGCAGAAGTTATTTTCAAGATCAGTTGATCCCGCCGCAAGACTCAAGTCCAGTTCGGGAAACAGGTGCCGTTACAATGGATAATTCGCTTTTCGGGCGATATCAAGGTGAAGTAATGATCAGCAAAAAAACGCTTCCTCCCGAACCTAAGACCAATATCATTGGTTATATCGATCCGGCATTTAACGATTGTCTGCCATATGCAGCACAAATGAAAAAGATTCGCTTTTTATTGCAAGAATGAAAAAAACGGTTTGAAATCCACTAGCCTTGATTTCAAACCGTTTTTATTATTGTCGGAACCGATCCGTTGCCTGACGCGATTCGCGAATCTGTTCGATCATTTGGTCATAATGTCTGGAAACATAATGATAATACAAGACATCAATGATAAAGAATTGCGCTTGCTTGGAACTGGTCGCGGTGCTACGGAATTTTGCTTCTGGTGCCCTGGAAGTCTCTAAGAGGAAGTCGGCTTTCGCTTTCAGCTTGCTTGGTCCAAAACGTGTAAGCCCAATAACTGTCAAATTATTTTGCTTCGCCTGTTCGGCCAACTCGATGACCGAAGTGGTCTCGCCGCTGTTGGATACGGCAAAGAACACACCAGACTTTCGGGCAGCGAATGCCATCGCAAGTACATGTTCATCTTGACTAATAACGACTTGTTTACCAGCCCGCAGCCATTTTTGCGCGATGTCTTGTGCGACTAGCCAAGAAGCTCCCACCCCGTAGGTATAGATCGTGTCGGCTTTTTCCAGCTGTTCAGAAACCGTTCGGATTTTCGCTTCGCTGATTTGCCCCGCAGTATCGTTTAGAGTCTGGAAATAATTTGCCAGCAATTTTTGCGAAATACCATCAAAAGATTCATCTTCTTCAAAGTCATAATAACCAGAGGCGACCGGCGAAGACAGCTCGGAGTATAGTTGTCTTTTAAAGTCGGGAAAACTTTTTAATCCCAGCGATTTACAAAAACGGATGATCGCCGCAGCGCTTGTGTCCGCTCGCTTGGCTAATGAGTGGATCGAAGAAGCTGAGGCAAAGGCCGGGTCCTGCAATACCATTTCCGCGACCTTCTTCTCTGATTTAGGCAAATCCTTAAAAAGCGTTTCGATACGATTAAGAATACTTGCTTGGCTCATGTCGATTCTCCATTCTACCTAGGACTTTAATTGGCAACGATATTAACAAGTTTGCTTGGAACGACGATTACTTTACGAATGGTCTTTCCGCTAATAGCCGCCTGCATTTTATCATTTGCTTTCGCGATTCTCTCCAATTCTTCTTTACTGCTGTCTTTTGCTACGTGGACTTTATCTTTGACTTTGCCATTTACTTGCAAGACGATCTCCACTTCGGTTTCTACCAGTTTGCTTTCATCAAAAGTCGGCCATTCGGCATACGCCAAACTTTCCGTATGGCCAAGCAGTTGCCAAAGTTCCTCGGAAACATGTGGTGCGATCGGTGCTAGCAGACGAACGAATCCTTCTACATAGTCTTTTGGCAAATGTGCTTGCTTATAAGCATCATTGATGAAAATCATCAATTGTGAGATCCCTGTATTGAAACGAAGGTTTTCAAAATGTTCGGTCACTACTTTGACGGTTTGATGATAACTCTTTTCTAAATCGTGATTTGGTTCCGCTGTGATCTTGTCACTGATCTCGCCCGCGTCAGTAACAAATAAACGCCATACACGATCCAAGAATTTGCGTGCTCCTTCTAGACCGTTGTCGTTCCAACCGATTGATGCTTCTAGTGGTCCCATGAACATTTCATACAGACGAAGTGTATCTGCACCGTATTTTGCAACAACATCATCAGGATTGACTACATTACCACGCGATTTAGACATTTTTTCATTATTTTCACCGAGGATCATTCCTTGGTTGAATAGTTTTTGGAATGGTTCTTTCGTTGGTACGACACCAATATCGTAAAGGAATTTATGCCAGAAGCGCGCGTAAAGCAAATGTAGCACCGCGTGTTCTGCCCCGCCGATATAGACATCTACTGGCAACCAATGTTCCAATTTCGATTTATCGGCTATGGCTTCTTGATTAGTAGGGTCGATATAGCGAAGGAAATACCAGCTCGAACCAGCCCATTGCGGCATCGTATTCGTTTCACGACGTCCCTTTCTACCATTCTCATCCACCACATTTACCCAGTCTGACAAATTCGCAAGTGGTGATTCTCCAGTTCCGGACGGTTTGATCTCGGTTGTTTTTGGAAGCAATAGCGGTAGCTCTTCTTCCGGAACAAGCGTTGTTTCACCGTCTTCCCAGTGGATAACTGGAATCGGCTCACCCCAGTAGCGTTGACGGCTGAACAGCCAGTCGCGCAAACGATAGGTCGTTTTGCGGGTGCCATGATGATTTTCTTCCAACCAGTCGATCATTTTCGCGATACCAGAAGCTTTATCAAGACCATTTAGAAACTCGGAATTGATAATTTCACCGTCACCGGTAAAAGCAGCTTCTTCGACATTTCCTCCCGCCAAAACAGGACGAATATCCAAAGCAAATTGTTTCGCAAATTTATGGTCACGTTCGTCATGAGCAGGAACAGCCATGATTGCACCAGTTCCGTAATTCATAAGTACATAGTCCGCGATCCAGACTGGAATCGGTTCGCCATTAGCAGGATTGACGGCATATGCGCCTGTGAAAGCACCTGTTTTTTCTTTAGAAAGATCGGTGCGCTCTAGTTCGCTTTTCAGCTCTACTTCTTTTTGATAGGCCGAAACAGCTGCTTGCTGTTCAGGAGTAGTGATTTTCGCGATCAGCGGATGCTCTGGTGAAAGCACTGTGTAAGTTGCTCCAAACAAAGTATCTGGACGAGTAGTAAAGACCGTGAAACTTTCGTCAGTATCTTGAATGTGGAATTCTAATTCGGCACCTTCTGATTTACCGATCCAATTGCGCTGCATGTCTTTGATGTTTTCCGGCCAGTCGACTAATTCCAGATCATCCAATAGACGATCTGCATACGCGGTGATTTTAAGCATCCATTGGCGCATTGGCTTACGATAGACTGGGAAGCCGCCGCGTTCGCTTTTGCCGTCGATAACTTCTTCATTCGCAAGTACGGTTCCCAGAGCCGGACACCAGTTTACTGCCACTTCCGCTTCATAGGCAAGGCCTTTTTCATACAGTTTTTCAAAAATCCATTGCGTCCATTTATAGTATTCCGGATCGGTAGTATTGATCTCACGTTCCCAATCATAGGAGAAACCCAGTGATTTGATCTGGCGTTTAAAAGTAGCAATGTTTTTTTCAGTAAAGATTGCTGGATCATTCCCAGTATCGATCGCATATTGTTCAGCAGGAAGCCCAAATGCATCCCAGCCGATCGGATGAAGAACGTCAAAACCTTGCATCCGCTTCATTCTGGATAGGATATCAGTTGCTGTATACCCCTCTGGATGTCCAACATGAAGTCCTGCTCCTGATGGATAAGGAAACATGTCCAGTGCATAGAACTTCTTGTTCCCATTTTTTTCAGTTGTGCGGAAAGTATGATTTGCTTCCCAATAGTGCTGCCATTTCGGTTCTACTTTTTGATGATTGAATGTCATTTCTAGTCCTCTCTTTCATTTTCTGCATAAAAAAAGCCCTCCATCTCATAGCCTTCCTTCGGCCATGGGACGAGAGACATCTCCCGCGGTACCACCCACATTAGTGTTTTACCACTCAACTTATTTTTCCTTAACGCGGAAAACGGGGCAATGCCCAGCTCCAAGGCAAGTTCATCTTAGTCGATGTTCAGCTTGCACCACCCGCTGACTCTCTTCTCATCCACTTATAAGATTACTACTCCTCTTCAACGCCAATTTATATTACCCCAATTGTAGCTGATTTCACGGAAATTAGCAAGTTTGTGTAAAAATCTATATAAATCTAAAGAAGACTATTACTAGGGGCATGAAGGAAAGTTAATGAGACTGAGAAATAAGCCGAAATAACGAAAGAATCGCTTAAAATCCATTTGCTGTTTTAAGCGATTCTTTTTTGCCGTTATTCTTTATTCCAAGCAAGGAACTGATTTATGCCCCCAAGCTCTTTTAAAAAATAAACACTCTGCAGAAGCGGGGTTTAAGTTTTAACTTCATTTATTTTTTTTCGTCCTTCTCTCCTCGAATAAATCATAAATAATCCCAATGATTATTAAGATAAAGAAAATAGTATTAACAATTAATACTATCAAGCTATCCTGGAAAAGTAATGGTAGAACAATAAATGAAATTATAAATAAAATAATAACTATCCAAGTAGTTTTATTGAATTTCATTCTAACCTCCTACTCAAAATGCTATAGCCGTTAATATTTTTGTGATCCACCATGCTGTAGTTTTTCCAAATCCCATTTTTCTAAGTCCTTTTTGCATATTGCTCTCTACACTACCAGTAAAATGATCGATATATCCTAATAAGGTTTCAAATCCAGCAACTCCTCCAAGCGTCTTTTTAACTTTTTTAGGAATTTTTTTCCATACTGCTCTTAAAGCCTTTACTGCCCATGACATCCTTCCTCTCTGCATAGAATTGCCGTCTTTTAAAACTTTTCCATCTTTATAAGCAACACCATTTTCGAGGGTAATTCCAGTATCTTTAATATTTTTAAGTTCATTGATCTCTTCATCAGTCAGGCCAAGCTCTTTTAATTCGTCATAACTAGGCTGATACCCTACTTCCTCTTTTTCAGAAGTTTGCATTTGTTCTTTTTCAACCGCATATACCCCAATAGAAGGTGTAACAACAGACATACCCATTGCTAAAGCAAGGGATGCGCATACGGACTTAATCCACCTTTTTTTATTCTCTTTTTTCATTTGATAGTCAGCTCCATTTTTGTATAATCTAAGTTGCGCAACTAACAAAATTTTAAAATAATAGAAATAGGATTTCAACATTCTTATCGTGAAAGGTCTATATTTTGTCCTAAACAATAAAAAAACAGTTGTAAAATTATAATTTCTGTATACGGAGTTATATAACTTGTAGGTCATTGTTCCTAGATGCTTGCAATACTGTAGATCTTACAATTCACTCTCGGAACGAATACATTCGGTTATTGGCAATCTATATTTATCTCAAGAATCAACGCAGATTCAAGAAGAATATCACCTCTTTTGTTTTTGGGAAAAGTGAAATCAACTTGCTTTTCTAAACAATGCTTCCTAGAAATGTTCCTTTTCTTTGTCTATTCTATCGACATCTGCCAATAGCGATTTCACAAGAATAATTACGCACTTTATGTTAAAATAAAAACAGTTTGCAAAAGGAGACGAAAAAATTGATGACTACCAATCCCTTCCCATACAGCAAAGACAATAAACGCTACCATACTTGGAATTATTGTCTGCGCGAACATTTCGGTGAAAAGATCTTTAAAGTTTCATTAGACGGCGGTTTTGATTGTCCGAATCGTGACGGTACAGTTGCGAAAGGCGGTTGTACTTTCTGCAGCGTTGCCGGTTCAGGCGATTTTGCGGGCGATCGCGCGCTTGATTTAAAGACACAATTCGCAGTGGTACGCGATCAAATGCATCAAAAATGGAAAAAGGCGAGTTATATCGCTTACTTTCAAGCGTTTACTAATACGCATGCGCCAGTGAGCGAACTGCGAGAAAAATATGAACAAGTCATGAATGAGCCCGGCGTTGTCGGTTTGTCCATCGCCACTCGCCCCGATTGTCTGCCTGATGATGTGGTAGACTATTTGGCAGAATTAAATGAGCGTACTTATCTTTGGATCGAACTCGGCCTTCAGTCCGCTCATGATGAAACCGGGATCTTGATCAATCGGGCTCACGATTATGCGTGTTATTTAGAAGGTGTGCAAAAACTAAAAGCCCGCGGGATCCGTGTTTGCACGCATATCATCAATGGCCTACCAAAAGAAACGCCGGAAATGATGATGGAAACAGCACGTAAGGTCGTGGACAGTGGCGTAGATGGTATCAAGATCCATTTACTTCATCTATTAAAAGGAACACCGATGGTAAAAGATTATCAAAATGGTGATCTGACTTTTCTTTCAAAAGAAGCCTATGTCAGCTTGGTTGCAGATCAGTTGGAGATCCTCCCTCCCGAAATGGTCATTCATCGAATCACTGGAGACGGTGCGGTCGAAGATTTAATCGGACCAATCTGGAGTTTGAGTAAATTTGAAGTATTGAATGCGATCGATGCGGAACTCGTGCAGCGCGGCAGCTATCAAGGCGCTAAATATAAGCAAAAGGTGGAAAGCTGAGATGACATTATTACCCATTCTCCCTTTTGCACATGATCTTTTAAAAAAAGCAATTCGTCCGGGTGGTCAGGTCATTGATGGCACGTGTGGAAATGGCAATGATACCGTTCTGTTAGCCGAATTAGTTGGGGAAAATGGTCAAGTTTTTGCATTCGATATCCAATCGCAGGCGATCGAAGCGACCAGACAGAAATTGACTGAGCAAAATCTGCTGGCTCCCGTTACCTTGATCCAGGATTCGCACGACCAGATATCCGAGCACGTCAAAACACCCATCCAAGCTGCTATCTTCAACCTCGGTTATCTACCAGGCGGCGATAAACAAATCACGACGCGAGCTAGCTCTACAATTAAGAGTGTGGAACAGATTCTAGCGTTGCTCGAACCGAACGGCATTTTGATCATCGTGGTGTATCACGGTCATCCTGAAGGAAAAATCGAAAAAGAACAACTTGAAGCGTTCACTACCGAGCTACCTCAGCAGGAATTTCATGTGTTGCAGTATCGCTATGTAAATCAGAAAAATAACCCGCCCTATGTTTTAGTGATTGAAAAAAGAAAATAACCACCTCTTCCTTTTTCTGAAAACTGATCTTCTGTTTAGAAGGTCAGTTTTTTTTTCAAAAATATCGCTAACGGCTCTCCCTTCTTTGATAACGCTTACTAAAATTAAACTTAAAAAATC
Organism: Listeria grayi; assembly: GCF_900638015.1. Lineage (NCBI taxonomy): Bacteria > Bacillati > Bacillota > Bacilli > Caryophanales > Listeriaceae > Listeria > Listeria grayi. The sequence goes on along the minus strand of NZ_LR134483.1, from coordinate 1,222,896 downwards.
CAAACAATTATGTTGACTTTTACATAGAAAAAGTTAAAATAATAGTTACCCTAGAAATAATTACTACAGAAACTATTTATAAAATTAAAGAAAGGAGCACGCCATGAATAGCCCTGGGGAATTAATTCCAATCATCCGAAATGTTAGTCGCTTGGCAAAAATCGAATTTGCAAAAGTGTTAGCAGAGAAAAATTTGACATTGCCGCAATTTATTATCCTCAAAGAAATCAAAGCGAATCAAACAACCTATCCTGATGGAATTTCGCCTGCTGTTTTATCTGAAAAGACAAATGTATTGCGTTCGACGATCACCGGGATTTTAGATCGTTTGGAAAAAAGCGATCTGATCATTCGGAAAGATAACCCGCATGACCGCAGAGCGCAGTTGATCCGTACAACTAGCAAGTACGAAGAATTGTTTCAAGAAGTAACCAAACAAATGGATGAATTGACGGAACAATTGGTCTCGCCTCTTGATGAGACCCAATTGGAAAACTTGATCCATTCCGTAAAATTAATTGAGCAGTCGCTTATCGAAAAGCACTGTGCGCAAACTGAGGAAAAATAATCAACGAATAAAGGAGTAGAAATAATGAGTCGTTTAGTAAAAGGAATTATTTTAAATATCATCATCATCGTGGTGTTAGTTGGAGGCGGAGCACTTGGCTACTTCTACTATTACCAATCCACCAATTTTGTAAAAACAGATAACGCTATGATCGATGCCAAAGTCATCCCACTTAGTGCCTCTGCATCCGGTACGCTCAGCACTTATGACCTAACAGTCGGCAAACATATTTCCAAAGATGATACCATCGCAGAAATCACTACACAAGATGCTTCTGGAAAAGCCAAAAAAGTCCCTGTTAAAGCACCACAAGAAGGTACAGTCGTACAAGCCAATGATGTAGAAGATCAATTAGTACAACAAGGCGCTTCTATCGGCCAAGCATACAATAAAGATGACATGTACATCACAGCAAATATCGACGAAGCAAAAATCGAAAAAATTGAAAAAGGGCAAAAAGTAGACATCAAGATCGATGCTTTCGCAGATAAAGACTTTACTGGTCATATCGAAACGATCACCAATGCCACAGCTAGCTCTTTCTCCTTGCTTCCTTCTTCTAATTCTGATGCGAACTATACAAAAGTCGGTCAAGTCGTTCCGGTCAAAATCTCGATCGATAACGCGCAAGGCTTTGATCTTCGCCCAGGTATGAATGTTTCTGTCAAGGTACACATCTAATGAAGCAAATCGAATCTATACAGAAAGGTAGCTGAAAAAAATGACATTTATTTTGGTTTACTCTCTTGCTGCCTTAGCTTTTCTGATTGTTTTCAACTTACTTCTAAAGAAACGTTCGTCCAGAAACAATACCTTAAAAAACAGACCTAAGAAAACGAGGAAACCAGCTGCTGCTGAGAAAGATACTGCGCTGGCAAAAGAGGAAACGCTACAGCAAAATCAAACAGAAGAGCTGCTTCCTGCCGCTCCTTCTGAAGAACCAAAAGCACAAGCACCTAGCAAAAACAACAATTACCCCGATCATCTCGTCACCTTATTGATGGTTTTGATCTTGGGTGCCTTTGTTACTATTTTGAATCAAACCTTACTAAATAATGCCCTACCAAAAATCATGAACAGCTTCAATGTCACCACGAATACAGCGCAATGGCTTTCTACAGCCTATATGCTTGTAAATGGTGTCGTTATCCCTTTTAGTGCTTTCTTGATTGAAACGATCAGTTCACGTAAACTATTCATCTTTGCCATGAGTATGTTTGGGATCGGTACTTTGATCGCTGGGGTCGCACCTACATTCTCGATCCTATTGATCGGACGGATGGTTCAAGCAGTCGGTGCTGGTATCATCATGCCACTTATGACTACTTTATTCATGGTGCTTTTCCCACCAGAAAAACGTGGTTCCGTCATGGGGATCATGGGAGTCGCGATGATCTTCGCACCTGCGATCGGACCAACACTTTCCGGGTATATCGTTGAATATTCTACGTGGCGATTACTCTTCTGGGTCGTGCTTCCAATCGCGCTTTTAGATATTATTCTAGCGCTGATCTACTTTAAAGATGTTGGTGAAAGATCTTATCCGAAATTGGACGTATGGGGACTCATTTTCTCCACGATCGGTCTTAGTTCCCTACTTTACGGATTCAGTGAAGCTGGTAATGACGGCTGGACAAGCACTACCGTGGAAGTGACGATTGCCATTGGGGTTATCTTCCTAATCGCCTTCGTCGTCAGAGAATTCTTGACGGATCATCCGCTGCTCAATTTACGGGTCTTCAAGTTCCCGATTTTCACCCTTGCATCTGTGATCAATTTGATCGTGACGATGTCTTTATTCGCAAGTATGATCTTACTACCTGTTTACTTGCAAAACATCCGTGGTTTTACGCCAGTAGAATCCGGACTCTTGCTACTTCCAGGTGCGATCATCATGGGGATCATGTCCCCGATAGCCGGTGCCCTTTTTGATAAAGTCGGTGCCCGCCCGCTTGCGATCGTTGGCCTTTTGGTCATGATCTTTACGACATGGGAATTCGGGAATCTAACACTAGATGATTCCTTACTTTATATTGGAACATTATATACGATCCGCTCATTTGGTATCTCACTTGTTATGATGCCGATCATGACCGAAGCTCTTAACAGCGTACCACGTGAACTTTCGGCTCATGCTACAGCGACATTCAACACACTACGGCAAATCGCTGGTTCACTAGGAACAGCCATTCTTGTTACGGTAATGAGTACACGTACTAATGTTCACCGTGAGATTGCAAATAGTGTTTACACCACGAACAATATGCATTTTATGCAAAGTCTCCAAGAAAAAATCATGCACCTCATGCAAAGCATGGGTATCAGTGCACAAGAAGCGCAGCAAACCATCATCGGTCAAATCGTGACCTATGTTTCCCGTCATTCCGCTGTACAAGGCATCAACGACGCTTTCATCGTTGCTACCCTTGTTACGATTTTAGGATTGATCGTTTCTATCTTCTTATCACGTGCGAAGATCCCAGGTATTCATAAAACGTATGATGCTTCTAACGAAAGTAAATAAACAAAATCCCTCAATCATGATTGAGGGATTTTTTATAACTGATAATGCAGCCGGAATATTTTCGGATCCTCCTCCGCATAATCGATGCTGACCCATTTGCCCTGCTCAAACATGCTACGGTTTTTCGTTGCGGTCCAAACTTTTCTGGTCGCTTGATAAGTTTCTCCGTTTTTAAGTTTGAAAGTCACTGTCAGTTTTACTTTACGACTTGATTCACCGCGAGCACGGCTGATATCATTTCCTGATGTATGGCTTGAAAATTCACTGGCAGTTATTTCTGCATTAGTCTCGACCCAAGTAAGTTTGGACCGTTTAGCGCTACTGATCTGGATCAAGATAATTGCCGTGATCACAAAAACAATAAGTACAATCAAAAATCCTAGCAAATCTATTCACCTCATTTTAAAAAAACGCCCTCCGCAGGGAAATGCAGAGAGCGTTTATTTTTTTATTATTTACCAAAGTCATACTTATCTTCTACATAGATCGAATACCAGATCATGAAGATAACGACTGTCCAGATCTTACGGCTGTAATCAAATTTGCCAGCACAATGATCATCTAGCAATTGCAAGACATATTCCTTGTTGATCAAGTGGTCCGTGGCAGATTCGCGGATGATCGTTTTCACCCAGCTGTTCATTTCATCTTTCAGCCAATGACGGATCGGAACTGGGAAACCTAGCTTGCGGCGGTTCAGTACATGTTCCGGTACAAATGTTTCTGCAGCTTTTCTCAAGATATATTTCGTTGTTCCTTGGGTTGTTTTTAAGGATGCTGGAATTTTTGCTGCCACATCGAATACTTCTTTATCCAAGAATGGTACACGTACTTCTAGCGAATTGGCCATCGTCATACGGTCTGCTTTCAGCAAGATGTCGCCGCGCAACCATGTGTGAATATCGATGTACTGCATGCGTTCCACTGGATTGTAGCCCTCTGTTGCGGCATAAAATGGATCGGTGATGTTGGTATAATCATGGCCTTCTTGATATTTCGGCAACAAGATCCGTTTTTCTTTTTCGGTAAACATTTTAGCGTTTCCGATGTAGCGTTCTTCCATCGGCGTTGTTCCGCGTTCTAAGAAACTCTTTCCTCTCATTCCTTCTGGCATGATGCGGGAAACGCGGTTAAGCATTGTTTTCAGTGCTTTTGGCATTTTGTTAAAGCCGGCTAATGAATTGGGTTCATTATAAATATTATAACCGCCGAACAATTCGTCAGCACCTTCTCCCGACAATGCAACTTTAACTTGCTTGCGTGCTTCACGAGATAGGAAATAAAGCGGAATCGCAGCAGGGTCAGCCAATGGATCGTCCATGTGCCAAACGATTTTCGGCAATTCATCCATATATTCCTGTGGTGAGATCACGTAGCTGATATTTTCCACGCCTAATTTATCAGCCGTTTCTTTCGCAACATCGATCTCGCTGAAGCCGTCGCGTTCAAAACCGACAGAAAATGTCTTGATGGCTGGGTGGTATTCTTTGGCGATCGAGGCAATGATCGAAGAATCGATCCCGCCGGATAAAAATGAACCAACTGGTACATCAGAACGCATATGTACGTTGACAGAGTCATACAGCACATCGCGGATTTCTTTGATCAACGTTTGCTCAGCCGTATTCACGGGTGCAAAACTTGTTTGCCAGTATTTTGTGATCTGCATCGGTTCTCCGATTTTCTTCGTGAAATAATGACCTGGCAATAATTTTTTCACAGAAGTCGTCAATGTATCTGGTTCGGGAACAAATTGGAATGTCATATAATTTTGCAAAGAAACTTCGTCTAATGTTTGATTTTTCAGCGCATGCAAAATCGATTTCTTTTCAGAACCAACATACAGTTTGCCGTCTTCTTCTGCATAGAAAAATGGTTTGATCCCAAAATGATCGCGCGCACCATAAACTTGGTTTGTTTCTTTGTCCCAAATGACAAATCCAAACATACCGCGCAGGTGTTTTGCCGTTTCTTCTTTATGTTTAGCATACATTGCGATAATGACTTCTGTATCACTTTCTGTTTCAAAGTGCATACCCTCTTTTACCAATCCTTCACGTAGCTCTACATAATTATAGATCTCGCCATTGAAAATGATCCAATAACGTTCGTTTTCATAAGTAAGCGGCTGATGCCCGTTTTCTACATCTATAATACTCAATCGTCTAAATCCAAATTGGATATGTTCATCTGTATAATAGCCTTCGTCATCTGGACCACGATGAGTGATCATTTTATTCATTTCTCTAAATACGTCTTTTTCTTCGCCTGTAATCTCGGCGATGCGGTCATGCACGCATCCGATAAATCCACACATGCTCATTCTCCTCATCTTCATAATTCTTAAATCTAGTTATATCACAACGTCTATCATATCATAAAAAAGCGGTATTTGAATAGTGAAACAATGAATAGTTTTACAAGCAAAAATGTCCCTTGCCGGTCACTTGGCAAGAGACATTGAATCAAGCATTTTCTACTAAGGTACGCAAAGCATCTTTTTTATCGGTTTTTTCCCATGGTAAGTCGATATCCGCGCGGCCAAAGTGACCGAATGCAGCTGTTTGCTTGTAGATCGGTCGTCTTAGATCAAGCATTTGGATGATTCCTGCCGGACGTAAGTCGAATAATTGGTTCACCGCATCGATCAAAGCCTGTTCCGAATAGTTGCTTGTTCCATAAGTATCGATGGAGATACTCACTGGCTTAGCAACACCGATCGCATAAGCAAGCTGCACTTCTGCTTTGTCCGCCAAACCGCTGGCTACAATGTTTTTCGCTACATATCTAGCAGCGTATGCACCGGAACGGTCTACTTTGGTCGGATCCTTACCGGAAAACGCACCGCCGCCATGTCTTGCATAACCACCGTATGTATCTACGATAATTTTCCGGCCAGTCAACCCGGCATCCCCTTGTGGTCCGCCAATGACGAAACGGCCGGTTGGATTGATGAAGTATTTTGTATCTTCGTCTAATAAAGTTGGATCAATAACAGCACTGATCACATGTTCATGCAGATCTTTTGCGATTTGCGCTTGCTCGATGTCCGGATGGTGCTGCGTCGAGATAACGATGGTATCGACACGGCTAGGCTGATCATTTTCATCATATTCCACTGTAACTTGTGTTTTTGCATCTGGACGTAAATAATCGATTGTCCCATCTTTGCGCAATTCGGCGATTTTCCGTGATAAGCCATGTGCCAAGTAAATCGGCAGTGGCATTAACGTTTCTGTTTCATTCGTTGCAAAACCGAACATCAGCCCTTGGTCTCCAGCGCCGATCGATTCGATTGCTTCATCCTTTGTCAACCCTCGCGTTTCTAGTGCTTCATCCACACCTTGCGCGATATCTGGTGATTGTTCATCAATAGCTGTCAATACCGCACAGGTTTCTGCATCGAACCCGTATTTAGCACGTGTGTATCCGATCCCTTTGATCGTATCCCGTACGATTCTTGGGATGTCTACATAAACAGAAGTGGAGATTTCCCCTGCTACAAGCACAAGGCCAGTAGTAACTGTCGTTTCGCATGCAACTCGTGCATCTGGATCTTTCGCAATGATTGCATCTAAAATCGCGTCAGAGATCTGATCTGCGATTTTGTCTGGATGCCCATCAGAAACGGATTCTGATGTAAATAAGTGACGATTCTTTGCCAATTGTATTTCCTCCTTTAAATCTTACAAGGCGTCCGGGCTAAATAAAAACCTTTTCTCTAATATGGCCATAGGCGCACAGAGAAAAGGCAGAATTTGTATACCTTCGCTCTCATCGTTCAGGAAATCACTTTCCTGCAACAGGTTAGCACCTTACATCAATTTCATGTAGGTTGCTGGGCTTCAAAGGGCCAGTCCCTCTACCGCTCTGGATAAGATTAAATTTAATATTTGATTGTACTTCCACATCTTTAGAAGAATTCATGCGCTTCTTCAATCAGTGATAAAACTAATTATAAATTAAACTGTGGATAAAAGCAATATGAAAATCAAACAATGTTGGGTTCTTACAAGATTTTGATTTAAACAGCCGGAGTCGCCACTCCGATCGCATTTAAAAGCTCCATGATCTTGCCACGATACTTCGCCACAAAAGCATAGACGCGGTCGCCAAACCATTTTGCAAAAGGCAAATATAGTAGTAAAGACAGAATCGTTGTCAGTGGCAACTGCCAAAGGATCCTTCTGATCGCGCTGAAGCCACGCAGGACTTTTCCACTCGATGTCACTAGATGGATCTCTGATTCCAGTTCTTCTTGTGAAAACAGAACACCTTGATAGCGCTCTAGTTCGATCCATTCCAAATTTCGCAGCCAATCTAATTTTTTCGCCATATTTTTGGAAAGCCGGCAGAACCCGCAGTTTCCATCATACAAGACAATATCTTTCATCATAACCCCTCCTACTTTTCTTTTTCCGCTTATCATTAATTTAAACATATGGTATGATAGGAAAATAGAAATATAGTTCCGTTATCGAGCGTGGTAGTAGCAAGTCATTGCTTGAACGGAAACTGATTTTAATTTGGCAAGATGTATAAAGGAGTTTTTTTATGGATATTTTTCCTCTAGCAGGCATTATTTTTATTGGCTTTTTTGCAGTGATTTGTTTATTTGAATTTATTTTAAAATGGCGCTGGTTCAAATACTTGATCGTGACGCTCGCATTGATCGCAAGTGGCGTGATCTTTTTCTTCAGCTTTTACGGGGCTGGTTTAAGTCAAACCAAAATCGCGATCTCATTATTTTTAGCAACACTTGCAGCTTATATCTTTTCCCTGCTGCTCAGCCTGATCCACCTCTTTGTTCGGAGCGGCTCTAAGCCGAAAAAAGCAACCAAAGCATAAAATCTGAGCCCATTCTATGTAGAGTGGGCTTAGACTGAAGAAAAACACCATTTCAATCATTATCTTACTGTTTTCAGCTTGGTAAAAAATGATTAGATTCTAGGCAAAGCTGAGTACCGAAGCGGAGCGTACTTCTGTACGTGAGCACCGGAACGCAGGCTTTAACGACGAAGATGAGCCCATTCTGTGTAGAGTGGGCTCTTTATTGAAAGGAGATACAAGCATGCGAAGATACCAAAAACAGCTTTGGTTTTGCATCGTCTTTCTGGGAATTTTGCTGGTATTCTTTTTTTATTACAAAACTGCCCAGCCAAAACGAGCGCAAACTGATAAAACAGATAAAAAAATCTCCAATCTTATAAAACAAAAACATGTGAGTGGAACGCTTCTGCTTGCCGCTGATCACAAAGTCACCTCGATACATACTTATGGAGATGCGAATCATTCGACAAATAAGGCGAACCAAAAAGCGCAGCTCTATCCAATTGCCTCCTTGCAGAAATTATATACGGCGGTAATTGTCGGACAATTGATTGAAGAACACCGGCTTCGTTATGATAGCAAATTATCCGATTTTGTAAAAACTGCCCCTCAAGCTGATAAGGTCACTGTCGAGCAGTTACTGAGCCATACCTCAGGCTATTCCATGCCGGAAACCGCGCCAAGCACTCTATTGACTACCGAATCTACTGAATTGAGGAATGCAATCCAGCATACGACTTTTTCGGATAAACAGACGTATGCCTATTCTAATGTCAACTATACCTATTTAGCAGCGATCATTGCTGATTTAGAACAAAAAAGTTATCAAGCGGTCGTTCACAAGCGACTGCTCGATAAATGGCAACTCGCCCATACCCTTTTCTGGGATGAACTTCCTGCTACTGCCTTTCTCCCGAATGAGTACCGATATGATGAAGCAACCAAGCAAGAATATACACAGAAAGAACTGCAATATTCTCAGAAATTAATGAGTAGCCTGCTCGGTGCTGGTAATTTATACAGCAATGTCGAGGATCTCTGGCGTTTTCAAAGTTTGTTGACAACGAATAAACTGCTGACTGCGCAAACAACGAAAAAGATCTTGCTAGTTTCCGGATTTATGGATCCGGATACAGATAAGATCCGATTTAGCGGAAATATTTCGGCAGATGGACAACGAGGCGGCTTTGGTTCAGTCATCTACGGCGATCCGGACACAGGAAAATTTGTGATTTTCCTAGGTAATCAAACAGCTCATGCTAACTTGAATGATATCGCCGAAACGATTTATTCGTATACAAAATAAAAAAGACCGGAACTGTCCGGTCTTTTTATTTTACAGTTTGATAAGCAGCGGAAATCACTTGCGCTGATGCTTCTAGCGCTGCTGTTTCGCTCTCTTTTAAATGCATCGCTACGGAGTGAATAATTCCTTCTTTCCCAAGTAATGCCGGTTTGCCGATGTAGACGTCTAGTGCTTCATCGTAAACAGACAACGGGAAAACTTGTCTGGCGTCATTGAAAACTGCTGCTGTGAGCTTCGCTGCAATCGTAGCGATTCCAAAGTTGGTCCAACCTTTACCAAGCAGAATTTTCCAGCCACCACCCCGCACACTGTCTTTTAATGCTGGCAGGTCAAAGTCTTTCGCTTCTGGAAGCGATTGGATTGCTGTACCCGCCACGTTGACAGTTGACCAAGCGATAAATTGCGATTCGCCGTGTTCACCCAAAACATAGCCATCTACACTCTTGGGATTGATCGCAAGTGCTTCTCCGACAACACGTTTCATTCTCGCCGTATCCAAGGAAGTTCCTGTTCCAAAGACGCGGTCCTTTGGAAAATCGCTTTCCGCTTGAATCATCATCGTGATCACATCACATGGGTTTGTGATATTGATGATGATCCCTTTAAATCCGCTCGCAACGATTTTAGGAACGATTTCTTTAATGATTTTACTCGTTGCTTTTAATTCTTCCATTCGATCTTCATGAAGCAGATCTGATTGCCCAACAGCAATGACAATAACGTCTGCCGTGCGAAGTTCATGATAATCCTGTGTATGTATAGTGGTATGAAAAGCTGTCAGCGAAGCCATATCGCGTAGTTCGATCGCCTCGCTTTCTGCTTTTTCCTGATTCTTGTCTATTAAAACGATTTCATCACAAATGCCTTGCGTCACTACGGAAAAAGCAACTTCTGCTCCGACATGACCTACTCCGATAATTCCAAGTTTCCGCATGCCCTCGCCTCCTCTTTCTAATTACTTGAATTAAGTGTCATCAATTCATATTTAATAATCGTTTGGTTATTTTCCCAAATCAGTTTGCGTGCGATCCCTTGCCCATTTGTTTCCCCGTCTTTTGTTTTACGTACATCAACCGGGATGTCGATTGGATAGATCCGATATCCTGCTTTCGTCAATTCAAAAAAGTTATCATCTAATCGTTTTTCTTTTCCTTTTGTGACAATGATGGTATTGACTTCAAGTGGCATTCCCATCGCTCTCACCTCCATTACCTTTATCATAGCAAAAAATAACGCTGCTGCCTACCAATCTTTTTATTCCAGAATACCTTTTTCCAGCAAAAGTCTGACAGCAGCTTCAGCAATAAACTGCATTCCCGCATCCCGCATGAAAAAACTGTATTCCGGCTGTCTGATCAATTTCTGCAGTTCCCCGCCAAGCAGCAGCGGACCATTTGTTTCCAGGTAATTGGTTCGTTCTTCTAGGGTCGCTATCTCTGCACAGAACACACGCTTTGTAAACGTTCGCTCTTTTCCTTCTACTAAATAATCTGCCACAAAATAAAGCTCCTCTGCTCGGGCGCCTGTTTCTTCTAATAGCTCCCGATGAGCAGCCATGAGCGTTGTTTCACCGTGCTCGCCTTTCCCCCCCGGAAATTCGATTCCTCTGGTCTTGTGCATCGTAAAGAGAAATTTCCCTTGATAAACAGGGATCACTAAACAGTCGTCTGCTTCCTTTGTTTGTGCTTTTAGTGAGATCGTTACCTGATTGCGGAATTCATCTTGATATCTATACATGGATTCTTCTTCCTTTTCTTTTTCAAAATTTATGATAAGCTAGAACTAACATATCAAAGAGGTGACGATTTTGAAACATATCTTGATCGGAGCGATCCGGCTTTATCAAAAATATATCTCTCGTTTCACACCGCGGACTTGCCGCTTTTATCCAACTTGTTCTGCTTACAGTGTAGAAGCGATTCAAGAACATGGTGCCCTCAAGGGTTTGCTGCTTTCCATTATCCGAATTTCTAAATGCCATCCCTTTCATAAAGGCGGCATTGATTTTGTTCCTCAAAAAGGACAAGCCTGCTCGCATCATCATCATAAAAAAAGCTAGAAACGAAAAAAATTCGTCGCTAGCTTTTTTTGTGCATAGATTCTATCAGCCGATGACGCTGGACCTTATTGGATGCGGTGCGCGGCATCGTTTTGATAAAATAGAAAGCTTTCGGCACTTTATAGGAAGCAAGCTCCGTCTCGGCAAACTGCTTGATAGCTGCCTCTGCCGTTTCATCCCCTACAATAAAAGCAACTGGCACATGGCCCCACTGTTCGTCAGGTTTACCTACCACTGCAATTTCATGGATACTGGGATGGGCGCTCAGAATATGTTCGATCTCGGTCGGGTAGATATTTTCTCCGCCGGAAATAATCAAATCGCTACGCCGTTCTTGAATGTATAAAAAACCTTCTTCGTCAAGAAAGCCGATGTCGCCTGTCTTAAACCAACCATCTGTAAAAGCAGCTTCCGTAGCCGCTCGATTATTCAGATAGCCTGCCATGATGCTCGGCCCTTTCAGCAAGATCTCGCCGTCTGCTGCGATTTTCACCTCAGAAGGAAATAAAGCTTTCCCTGATGAACCGCGTTTCCGAGCTGCATCCTCTTTTGACAATGTCACGATCTGCGAAGCTGTCTCTGTCATCCCATAAGATTGGATCAAGGGAATATCATACTTCGCACATGCTTCCAGCAAAGTATCACTAACAGCACCACCGCCAAGTAAAACAGTTCGCAATCGAGACGAATATGCTTCCGAGCGAATAGCTAAAAGCCGCTGCAACATTGTTGTAACGACGGAAATCGTTGTAATTTCCCCATGTACGAGCAACTCATTGATCCGTCGCTCATCAAATTTTTCTTCCAAATAAACAGGGATCCCATAAATGACTGAACGCATAAGAATCGACAGACCGCTGATATGAAAAATCGGGACGGTACACAGCCAACTATCGGAATCAGAAATCCCTAAATTAAGGGCAGAAGCCATCGCACTCCAAAAATGATTCTGATAAGTCTGGATCACGCCTTTTGGATTTCCAGTTGTTCCGGAAGTGTACATAATCGAAGCAGGTCGCTCCATCTCAAAAACAGCCACCAATTCTGCAGCTTGTTCTGCCTGTAATTCAGAAAAGCGATAAAGAAATGGCACGGTTATTTTCTCGGCAAATTCATCAGCCGCTAGGACATATTTGGAATCACTTTGTTTGATCTGATAGGCAAGTTCCCGTGCAGTAAGCCGATTATTTAAGAAAACAGTTACTGCTCCCAACTGCTGTAGTGCGTGGATCAACATAAACGTAGCACGATCATTTTTCCCGATCAGCGCTACATAATCCTCTTTGCGGATACCGATCGCATATAAGCGGTCGGCATATTGACGTACAACCTGATAAACTTCATTAAATGTTTCACTTTTATTTTGAAAAACAAGCGCGGTCTTCTCTCCAGAAAGCCGCACTCGTTTTTCAAGCCAATTTGTTAGTTCCATTTAAGCCACCCCTAAATCAAGGGAATTTTGGAAATTGATCAAAATCAGGATCGCGTTTTTCTTTGAAAGCATCGCGTCCTTCTTTTGCTTCGTCCGTTGTGTAATAAAGCAAAGTTGCATCGCCGGCCAATTGTTGGATACCAGCCAAGCCGTCTGTATCTGCGTTGAAAGCAGCTTTGATAAAGCGCAGAGCAGTCGGACTTTTCTTCAACATTTCTTTTGCCCAGCTCACTGTTTCGTTTTCGAGTTCGGCAAGTGGAACAACGGTATTGATCCAGCCCATGTCAAGCGCTTCTTGAGCATTGTATTGACGACACATGAACCAAACTTCTTTTGCTTTTTTGTGTCCGATGACACGTGCTAGATAGCCAGAGCCGTAACCAGCATCAAAACTACCAACGTTTGGTCCAGTTTGTCCGAATTTCGCATTGTCTGCTGCGATCGTGATGTCACAAACCAATTGCAAGACGTTTCCGCCGCCGATCGACCAGCCAGCTACCATCGCGATCACTGGTTTCGGGATCACGCGGATCAAGCGTTGCAAGTCAAGGACGTTCAAGCGAGGGATTTGATCATCGCCAACATAGCCGCCGTGACCGCGAACTTTTTGGTCACCACCAGAACAGAATGCTTTTTCACCTTCTCCTGTTAAGATGATCACGCCAACATTCGTATTATCACGTGCTAAGTTGAAAGCATCGATCATTTCCATAACTGTTTTCGGGGTAAAAGCATTATGTACATGCGGTCGGTTGATAGTTACTTTCGCGATTCCTTCGTAGCTTTCATATTTGATTTCTTCATATTCTTTTTCTGTTTTCCATTGGATTGTCATGATAACTTTCCTCCTATTTGGTTCATTAACCAATTATTTATTGTCCATTGTACCACTTCTGGCTGTTCTAAGTAAGCAGCATGCCCAGCCCGCTCGATAATTGCGATCTCAGATATCGGCAACAATGTATGCATGTTTGCCGCGATCTGTTGGAATTTTTGATCGTATTCTCCGGTGATCAATAAAACAGGGAAAGTAAAGCGATGCAGTTTCTCCCAATAGCTTTCCTGTGCTCCCGTTCCCATCCCGATCAAGCTGTTTGCCAAACCAAGCGATTGCTGTTTAAGGCGTTCGCTCCGGACGGCTTTCTGCTTTTCTACTTCCAGCTGCTTTTGCGAGTCAAATAATGGCAGCTCTTGCCAGTAATCAACAAATTCTTCGATACCAGCTGTTTTGATCCAGGCAGCTAGCTTTTCATCACTTGCCCGGCGCTGTTCACGTTCTTCAGCAGTCGGCAAGCCAGGCGAGCTCCCCATAAGGACTAAGCCATTTACCATTTCTGGAAATCGGCTGGCAAAACTGATGGCTACCCGACCACCCATTGAATAGCCGATCAGTACCACTTGACGAATCGCTTTTTCCTGGAGAATCTGCCAGATATCAGCAATAACATTCTCCATGTGATAACGGCTGCTAGTCGCGGGCGAATCTGTTTTGCCATGTCCGATCATATCGAAACTTAGGCAATGATATGCTTCCGACCATGCTGACATCCATGCTGCATATGTTTTCGAACTTCCTGTGAAACCATGTAAAAACACTAATGTCGGTTTATTCGGAGATGACTCGCCTGTTTCCACTACATGATAGGCGACACCATTTATTTGCAAACTTACTCACCTGCCATTTTAGCAGCGATCTGTTCCCATAGTTCCAAATGGTTTGTTTTGTTCGCTTGACGACTAGTTTTGATCTCGATGATATCAAGCCCTTTATGATAAGCTGCTTGGTCTAATGCATCTTTAAGTGCATCGATTTCTGTAACTTGCTGATAATCAGCACCATATAGCTTAGCTGCGTGCGTGAAATCAAGGTCCGTACTTGTACCGAATAGCGTCTCAAAATACTTAGGATAATCATTTTGCGGTAAGAAAGAGAATATACCTCCGCCATCGTTATTGATCAGTACAATCGTTAAATTCAACTGATATTTTTTAGCCATCAAAAGGCCATTCATCCCATGATAAAAGGATAGATCGCCAATCAGCAGATACATCGGTTGCGTCACGGTACTTGCGCCTAATGCTGCAGAAACGATACCATCGATCCCATTTGCTCCGCGATTAGCAAGCATTTTGATTTTCTTTTTCGTTTGCGCAAAGTACGTATCGACATCACGGATCGCCATGCTGTTTCCGATAAACAAGCCGGCATGATCTGGCAAAGCTGTCCGAAGAACGTCTACTACCTTTCCCTCATCAAGGCTTGTAGCATTCTCCATAACTTCCCGAACGACTTCGCTGGCGATGGCATTCGTTTGTTGCCAATCCGCTAACCACGCTTCCGGAGCACTTTCCGCAATTTCTTTTAGCAGTGCTTCGATCAAAAAACGTTCGTCGCAATGGATCATATCTGTTACGGCTTTAATAGGATCACGCCATGCTGCTCCTGGATCTACAACAAATAAGCGTGTATTGGTCAAAGCTTCCATCCAGTTTTTCAGTGGTTTGGAAACGGGCATGCTCCCGAAGCGGACGATCACTTCTGGCTCTAATTGGCCTAGTTGTTCCGTATTTTTCAAGAAAGCATCATATTGATCTAATACAAAATCATCGGTATCGCCATAACTGCGAAGTCCCGATAATGGATCAGCCAGAATTGGCCATTGCAGTCTTTCTGCTAGGCTTATCAGCGCAGGTTCCAGTTCCTTTTTATCCAAACTGCCGACCACGATGACCCCTTTCTTATTGTTTAATTGTTCTGCCATTCTTTTGACAGCACGTTCTTCCAAAACTTCATGCGTATAATAGATATGTACATGACGTCTTGGCGTATCGCTGATTGTATAAGGAGAAGGATCTAAAAGCGGCATCAATGGTTCCCGTAGTGGGAAATTGATATGGACCGGTCCACGCGGTGTCTTCATCGCGATGTCCACAGCACGGCTGCCATGCCATTTTGCATAACGCAACATTTCTGGATTGTTTTCCGGCAGTGCCATGTCCGTAAAGTCTTTTACATGCGAACCGTATAAATGCAGTTGGTCGATCGCTTGCGGAGCGCCAACTTGACGTAATTCATGCGGGCGATCAGCTGTCAACACGATCAACGGCACTTGCGCAAGATTTGCTTCCGCGATCGCCGGTAAAAAGTTGGCTGCTGCTGTTCCCGATGTGCAAAGCAAAACGACCGGACGCTTGGAGTTTTTTGAGATTCCCAGTGCAAAAAAGCCGGCAGAACGCTCATCCACATCGATAAATGTTTTTAACGTTGGATGTTCTTCCATTAATAGCGCAAGCGGCGTTGACCTTGAACCAGGACTGATAACGGCTTCTTTAACGCCTGCTTGTACAATTTCTTCTACAAAAGCTGCTAAATAATCTGTCATTTGTTTCTGATGTTCAGTCATTTTTCAATCCTCCCATAATGCGCAACATTGGCTGAAACTTCACTGCAGTTTCTTGCAGTTCTTCTTCTGGCACAGAATCTGCTACGATTCCGCAGCCAGCATATAAATAACCGTTTGCATCCGTGATCAAACCTGAACGGATCGCAACCGCAAAGTCACCATTCCCGTCAAAATCGATCCAACCGATCGGAGCGCCGTAAAAGCCGCGGTCCAATTCTTCTTTTAAGCGGATGATCTGCATCGCCATTTTTTGCGGAGTGCCTCCAAGTGCGGGTGTCGGATGGATCGTTTGCAAGATATCAAGCAACTCTGCTTCTGCTTTCTTCTCTGCCTCGATCCGAATGTAAAGATGCTGGATATCACGATTTTTAAGCAAGATCGGATCAGTTGCCAACGTAAGATCATTTGTAAATGGTGCTAATTTCTCCTGCATGTAATCTACGACATAATGATGTTCTTTGACATTTTTACCATCCTGCAATAAAACGCTTCCTAATTTTTCATCTTCTTCTGGGGTTTTCCCGCGCGGCGTTGAACCAGCTACACAAGAAGACATCAATGTGTCGTCGTTGATAGCGATCAATCGCTCCGGCGAAGCACCGAAGAAACTGGTATTGCCATTTTCCATAATGAAGAAATAACTGTTTTCTTGTGTTTCCAACATTTTTTCTAAGACATAATTATTATCGACTTGTTTTCCGAATTTAAGGGACATTCTTCTCGACATGACTACTTTATTGACCTTTTCGGATTGGTTGATCAAATCGATCACTTCTTGTGTTGATTGCAAGAAGTAATCCTTATCTATTTCTTTCGTCAAAGTGAGCTCCGGTGCTTGTAATTTCGGCACATCACTGGAAATGATTCTTTCCCACTGTTCCTTCATTGCTGCCCATTTTTTAGTGCTGTCATCTGGAAAAACAAAGGTATTGACGGTCAGATATACTTTCCCACCTACTTCGCTCAACAAATAAAGCGGCAAGTAAAAAGTCGCCTTACGGAAACTGTGCCATTCCTTTGCCACAGCTTTTTCTTTATCAAAACGGAAACCGCCCATAAATAATGGCCCTGTGCCCACTTCGACCTTATTAGTCACAAGATGTTTTTTTAGCTCTGCCATTCGCTCTTTTAATCCTTGGAAAGAATCTTCTTCCTCGGCTGTATAACGGTTCGTTACGCCGAGACCCACATACGTAAACCCTTGCTCAGGGTCTTGCCAAAAAAACCGTTCTCCCCGAAAAGAAGAAGCTGCTTTTTCAAAAACATTTATTACATTTGTATCAGCAGGCAATTCTGTCACCCAGCTGAGTAAGGTATTTTGTTTCGTCGCAGCGACTTGTTTTGCTTGCTCAAATAATTCAAGGGCATCCTTTACGCTCATATTTTTCAACTCTCCTTTAACGTTCACATCTTCCATTATATCAAAAATCGGCAGATGCTGCTTGATTTGTGTTTATTTTCCTTTAGAGCGATATTCATTGACTACGAACCCGTTATTCTCTAAAATGTAAAGAAGAGCGTCTGTTCAAAAACAGACATAGAAAGGGAGAGAATTAATGGCGACAGCTTCAAAACCAGTCATTGCCAAACAAACTGGATTCCAAAAATGGTGGCAGCTCCTCAGACCACACACACTTGTTGCTTCTTTTGTACCAGTCTTTTTAGGAACAGCAGTAGCAATGAATTACTCTAATTTTCACTTCACACGTTTTCTCGTGATGTTGATCTCATGCTTTTTCATTCAAACATCAGCAAATTTATTCAATGAATATTATGATTACCGCAAAGGCCATGATGATGAACATTCAGTCGGAAATGGCGGTGCGATCGTCCGGAACGGCATGCGTCCTGGCTTTGTTCTTTTCTTAGCTATTTTCCTATATGCATTATCGATTCTAGGCGGTGTCTATCTTTCCTTGGAAACGACCTGGTATGTAGGTCTACTTGGGGCAATTTGTATGATCGTCGGCTTTCTTTACACAGGGGGACCTTATCCGATCGCTTATACACCATTCGGAGAGATCATGGCCGGTTTTTTCATGGGAGGCATCATTACCTTCATTTCCTTTTTCCTGCAAACCGGTTTTGTCGGTCCGTTTATCGTCTATGTATCGATCCCGATTATGGTACTCGTCGGCAACTTGCTGCTAGCCAATAGTCTGCGAGACCTTGTTCCTGACAAACAAAATGGTCGATTGACACTGGCTATTCTTTTAGGACGCAAAGCTGCAACCTTTTTATTCGCTGCCGCTTTCCTATTTGCCTATATTTTCGAGATCTCATTGATCTTTACGCATCAGGCAACATGGTGGATCCTCTTGATCTTACTCAGTCTGCCTCATGCCATCAAAGCGGTTGTTGCTTACATCGGCAAATCGGAACCAGTTTCCATGATGCCGGGAATGAAAGCTACCTCGAAAGCGATCACGATTTTCGGCGTGATGCTTGCCGTTGGATTTTTATTAGGATTATTGTCACGCAATTTATTGAATTAAAAAAAGAGACCCTGCTATTTTCCAAGCACATGGGTCTCTTTTTTGTTTTGGATATATGTCGCAAGTTCCACCGACAAATCATAGCGAAGAAAAGGTGTGATGATATAAATACCATTGAATTCGGTATAGATACTGTCGATAATTTCCTTCGCGATCTTCATACCTTCTTCTTTGGAACGATCCGCCGCCTCAGCTTCCCGCATCCGCTCTCTTACTTCATTTGGGAGTCTGATCCCCGGAACTTCATTGTGTAAGAATTCGGCATTTCTACCTGACAAAAGCGGCATGACGCCAATGAAAAGTGGCACCTTGATATCTGCTTTTTGCAGTGCATCCTTTAAGATCGCAATTTTTTCTTTATCGTAGACTGGCTGCGTAATAATATAATCCGCGCCGTACTCCACTTTCCGCTGAATCAACTTGACTGCTTTTTCCACATTCAATACATTCGGGTTAAAAGCTGCTGCTACATGGAAACGGCCCTTTTCTTTTAACGATTTTCCAGTATAGGAAATACCGGCATTATATTTTTTGATCAGCTGGACAAGTTCGACTGAGCGTAGGTCGAAAACGGAAGAAGCTCCAGGGAAATCGCCTACCTTCGTCGGATCACCAGTGATCGCTAAAACATCATGGAGGCCTAGCTTGTGGAAGCCCATGATATGAGAATGCATACCGACTAGATTATGATCACGCGTCGTTAAATGTACCAAGGGTTTGATGCCGTATTGGTGTTTTAAGATCGAAGCCAGCGCCATATTGCTGATTCGCGGAGAAGCGAGTGAATTATCGGAGATCGTAATGGCATCGACACCATTTTCATGCAGCGCTTCTGCTCCCTCAAAGAATTTATCGGTATCAAACGTCCGAGGCGGATCCAGTTCTACCAAGATCGTATGCTCGCGCTTCACTTTATCCAACAAACGCTCTTCGCCATCGTCTTCTAATTTTTCAGCAGGAACCAGTTCAATGATCGGTCGGACTTTTTTACTTGTTACTGGTTCAAAGGATTTCAGACCTTCGCGCAATGCTCGTATGTGTTCTGGGGTTGTCCCGCAACAACCGCCAATGATCCTTGCACCTTCTTGGCGAAAAATCTCTCCATAGTTTTGGAAATATTCTGTTTCCGTATGATAGACGACTTTTCCCCCGCGAACTTCTGGCAGACTGGCATTCGGATAAACGGCTAAATGACTTTTTTGCAAAATCGGTACTGTTTCAAGGGCTCTCGCCATGTGATAAGGACCTAATCGGCAATTCATACCCACACAATCCGCGCCAAGTGCTTCAAGTTCCTTTAAGACCTCCGGCAGCTGCTGGCCATTTTGGAGAAGTCCTGGTTCATGCATCGAAACATTGGCGATAACTGGCAGATCGGTCGTTTCTCGTACGATTTTGAGTACCGTTTTGAGCTCATCGACATCGTAAAAAGTTTCGAGCAGCAAACCATCAACACCTTCTAATAAAAAACAGTAAAGCTGTTCTCTAAAACTGCGTTTGACTTCTTCTTCGGAAGCAAGCGGCAACTTCGTATCGCTTGAGCCGTTGATACCGCCCATCGTTCCTAGGATATATGTCCCAGTCCCTCTAGCAGCTTCTTTCGCAAGTCTGATCGCTGCTTGGTTGATTTTTTTCACTTCATCTTCCAGACCATATCGAGAAAGCTTGATGTAATTCGCGCCATACGTATTGGTCTGAATAATATCTGCACCAGCTTCGATGTAGGCACGATGGATACCGCTGACATCATCCGGATGAGAAAGGTTCAATTCTTCAAACGAACGGTCGATCCCATAGGAATATAGCAACGTCCCCATTGCTCCGTCAGCGATCAATACTTTTTCATTCAAATCTCTACGAAGATTCATTATTTCACTTCACACCCTTCTGAAAGTACTTGAAGAGCATTCTCAAAATCAGCAAGCAAATCGGAAATAGCTTCCAATCCAACAGAGAAACGCAGTAGTCCATCCGTTATCCCCTGATTAAGTCGTTCCTCCCTCGGCATCGCTGCGTGACTCATCTTCGCTGGGTAGGAAAGAATGCTTTCTACTGCTCCAAGGCTCACAGAAAAGACCGGAATCTTGATTTGTTCAACAAATTTACGAGCATTTTCTTCGCTACCAAGATCGAAGGACAATACCGCTCCGCCGTTTTTAGCTTGCGCCTCCTGGATAGTATAGCCTAAATGAGAGATCAGCCCTGGATAATAAACACTTTCCACTGCTGGATGGCTTTCTAAAAAAGTAGCCAGCTGTAATGCCGATTCGGCGCTTTTTTCCATTCGCACATGAAGCGTCTTGATACCGCGCAGTAATAACCAGGCATCTTGCGCACCGAGCACACCGCCCGTTGAATTTTGCAAAAAGTAGATCTGCTCCGCTAATTCCGGGCGATTGGTAGCAATAGCTCCTGCTAAAATATCACTGTGCCCCGACAAAAATTTCGTCGCACTATGGATAACCAGGTCTGCGCCAAGTTCAAGCGGTTTTTGAATGATTGGCGTTAAAAAGGTATTATCCACAAATAAATAGCTGTCATGTGCCTTTGCTAGCTTGGCGACCGTCGCGATGTCTGTCACTTGAAGCAGTGGGTTGGAAGGAGTTTCCACATAGACCAGTTTTGTTTCGACTTCAAACGCTGCTGCTACCTCATCCAGATTCGTCGTGTCAACAAATGTATAACGAATCCCAAAGCGTGGCAATACTTGCTCGACCAAGCGATACGTCCCACCGTACACATCTTTTGAAATAATAAAGTGGTCGCCGGCTGATAATGTGAATAAAGCGGCAGAGATCGCTGCCATTCCACTGGCGAAAGCAAAACCATGTTCGGCACCTTCCAGAGCTGCAACCGCTTTTTCAGCAGCCGCTCGAGTCGGATTCCCGCTTCTGGCATAATCATATTCATGATAATCATCAAAGTCATGCTGGTGGAATGTCGAGGACAAATAAATCGGTGTATTGAGGGCACCGGTATGTTCATCGATTCCAAGAGCTGCTTCGATCACTTCTGTTGCTGGCTGTTTTTTATCAGACATTTTGCGTCACCTCTTTCGTGAGGGTATCAAATGCCTGTTTGAGATCGTGAATCAGATCATCGCTGGATTCGATACCTACCGAAATACGCAAAAGTTCATTCGTAAGTCCATATGATTTTCGCAAGTCTTCGGGGATATCAGCATGCGTCTGCGTTGCCGGATAAGTGATCAGGCTCTCCACGCCGCCTAAACTTTCTGCAAACGAAAATAATTCCAAGGCCTTTAGAAGTGGAGAAACTTGTTTTTCGTTTTTGATGTAAAAACTGATCATCCCACCTTTCCCGGGATAAAGTACTTTTTCCACAAGCGGATGTGATTCTAGGAAAGAAGCAACTTTTCTCGCATTCTCCTGATGTCGTTCTACTCGCAAGACCAGTGTTTTTAAACCACGGATCAATAACCAACTGTCAAACGGAGAGAGCACAGCCCCCGTCGCATTCAGCTGATCAAAATAAAACGCGCCTAAATCATCATCATTTACTACAACGACCCCAGCGAGCAGATCATTATGCCCGCCAAGATATTTCGTTGCACTGTGGATGACGATGTCCGCACCATCATTTAGCGGCTGCTGTAACACAGGTGTGTAGAATGTATTATCAACGATTACTAGCAAATCATGCGTATGTGCGAATGCGGCTACTGCTTTGATATCCGTTTCCTGCATCAATGGGTTAGTAGGCGTTTCAATATAAATGGCTTTTGTTTGATCCGTGACAATTTCTTTTAACTCCTCTACACCGCCATTCCAATAAGAAAAATCAATGGCATATTGAGTTTCCAATTGTTTAAAATAGCGAAAAGTCCCGCCATATAGATCTTGATTCGTAATGATGTGGTCGTGGCTTTTAAAATATTGGAATACAAGCTGGATGGCGCTCATTCCAGAGCTCGTTGCAAAAGCGTGTTTCCCATTTTCCAGCTTGGCAAGTGCCTCTTGCAGCACATCTCGAGTCGGGTTACCAGTGCGGGTATAATCATATCCAGTAGAAACGCCGAGATCTGTATGACGGTAAGCTGTAGAAAAATAAATCGGCATATTAACTGCACCAGTCGTTTCACATTTTCGATTTCCAATTTGCGCCACTATTGTTTCTTTATTTAGCTTAGTCATCCTATCTCCTCCTTTTCTACTTTTCCGTTACTTGGTATTCCGCACGAATTTCTTTAGTCGCTTTGACCATGTCTTTTAAAGCTGCAATCGTTTCTGGCTCTTTTCTCGTTTTCAGTCCACAATCTGGGTTGATCCAAAATTGTTTGACATCGATTGCACGAAGCGCACGTTTGATGTTGTCTTGGATCTCTTCAACGGTTGGAACACGTGGACTGTGGATATCATAAACACCCAGACCGATCTCTTTATCATAAGTTACTTCTTCAAACGTAGAGATGATCTCACCATGACTTCGCGAGGTCTCGATCGAAATCACGTCGGCATCTAGTGCGCTGATCGTATCGATAATATCATCAAAATCCGAGTAACACATATGCGTATGGATCTGCGTATCATTTTTGACAGAAGTCGTTGTTAGCTTGAATGAGTAAACGGCATCATCTAAATATTCTTTCCAACGTGATTCTTTAAGCGGCAGTCCTTCGCGAAGTGCCGGCTCATCAACTTGGATGACCCGAATGCCATTTGCCTCAAGCGCCTCTACTTCTGTACGGAGTGCCAAACCAACTTGATTCGCGACCTCGCTTTTTGGAATATCGTCACGCACAAAGCTCCAGTTGATGATCGTTACCGGTGCAGTGAGCATTCCTTTTACAGGACGATCTGTCAGCGATTGGGCATATACACTTTCTTTTACAGTGATTTCTTCTGTAAAAGCGACATCTCCGTAAATAAGTGGTGGACGTACCGCGCGGGAACCATAGGATTGTACCCAGCCGAATTTTGTCGCCTTAAAGCCAGCTAATTTCTGACCGAAATATTCGACCATATCCGTACGTTCGAACTCACCATGTACTAATACATCAATATCTAGATCTTCTTGGATCTCGATCCAGCGTTTGATTTCTGCTTTGATATACGTATCATAATCACTGTCGGATAAATTACCTTTCAGCCATTCTGCTCGTTTTTTCCGTACTTCAGGTGATTGTGGGAAGCTACCGATCGTCGTCGTCGGAAGTAATGGTAGTTTTAACCATTCGTGCTGCTGTTTGATACGTTCTGCAAATGGTAAGTCCCGTTCTACCGTGACATTTTCTAAATTCTTGATCGCTGTTTGGACTTCATTATTATTACGGTGCGAGGAAGCATTCAGTGCTGCAACTGCATTGGTAGAAGCCGCGAAATCAGCAGTTTCTTCACCATTCAGTGCTTTTGTCAAAAGAACGATCTCATCTAGTTTTTCATCAGCAAATGATAAACCATTCCACAATACTTCTTCTAGATCAGGTTCCGTCTTTTTAGTTACAGGTACATGCAGTAAAGAGTTTGACGGCTGGACAAAAATGGTTTCGGCCTTTGCAAGTGTAACGATTTTTTCAAGCAATGCTTTTTGTTTTGCCAAATCACTCCGCCATACATTACGCCCATTGATGATACCGACACCCAAAATTTTATCAGCTGGAAAGCCAAATTTCTCAAGTGCTTCCAAGGATTCCCCATGATCATGTACAAAATCGATACCAATCGCATCGACAGGCAATTTAACAATATCTTCATAATAGTCCAAACTTTCAAAATAAGTTTGGAGCTCGATTTTTATTTCTGGTGCCGCAGCACGGATCGCTTCATATGTTTTTTTATAAAGTCCCAGCTCTTCTTTCGGAAAACTTGTTGCTAGATAAGGTTCGTCGATCTGTACCCACTTCACGCCGCCTTCTTCCAGTTCTTTGATCAATTGAGTATATAGCGGGATAAATTGATCTAATAACCCTTCAAAATCGCCTTCGCTTCCTTTCCCTAATTTTAAATAAGTGATCGGCCCCACCACAACTGGTTTACCATCGATCCCAAGCTCTTCCTTTGCTTCCAAATAATATTTTAACGGGCGGTTGAAAGCTAAATGCGGTGCTGCATCTTTTAATTCCGGCACGATATAATGATAATTCGTATTAAACCATTTCGTCATTTCTGAAGCAACTGCGTTTTCCCGTCCTCGGGCAATTTCGAAATATGTATCTAAGGAAGGTTGATCCGTTTCGAAACGCTTCGGAATAACGCCGAATGTCAAACTTGTATCCAAAATATGATCATAATAACTAAAATCGCCGACAGGAATTAGTTCTACACCCTTCTCCTGTTGTTTCTTCAATGACTGCAATCGAATTTGTTTCGTTTCCTTTTCCAATTCTTCTTGCGAGATCGCACCATTCCAATAGCGCTCTAATGCTCGCTTCCATTCTCTTTTCTCCCCTAAACGCGGATACCCCAAATTTGAACTAATTGCTTTTACCATATATCTTTTCTCCTTTCTCCGAGCTTCCAACACACGAAAAAACCTCCCTAGAGAATTAGAGAGGTTGATTTATCACTGAAAAAATAATATCGCATCTCTCTTATCTCTCAAAGCTTACTGAAGCTTTGCAGGAATTAGCACCTTTTCAATAAAAAATTGAAAGGTTGCTGGGTTTCATCGGGCCAGTCCCTCTACCACTCATAATAAGAGCTAATATTTAGTTGGTGTTAACTTGTATTGTTTTCATAATTATACATAGCCATATCATGAAAAGCAACCCTTTTTTAGAAATTAACTGAATTTTGTTTATTATTTCCTCCATTAAAAAGCAACACTGTACCGGCCAACAATAGGGCGGCCACCGTATAATAAAAACTAGCCGGACCAAAGTGACTAATCAAATTTCCTGTAAAGATCGGCCCCACGATACTCCCAGCACTAAAACACATCCCCACGAGGATATTTCCAGCCGGCAATAGCTCCAATGCCGTTAAATCTGTCATATAGGATAAGCCGAGGGAATACAGCGAACCAAGAAAAATCCCTAGAATAAAGAACAGGAGAATAAAAAGTAGCGTGTGATGAACAAAAGCAAGTATTAAAAACAAAAATGCTCCCCCAATCGTCAGAAACGGCAATAAGTTTCCTCTTCCTACCCGGTCGCTAAAGATCCCGATCGGCAGTTGAAATAGAATCGTCCCTACTGAAAATGAGGATATAATAATGGTAATAACAGCCGTCCCCATCCCTTCACGCAGGCCAACAACTGGAAAAGTAGCATTCAATCCTGTTTCCAATACGCCATATAGAAATGGCGGAATCATTGCGACCCAGCTTGTTTTCAGCACGCTGGAAAACCGTTTAAAACTATCAAAGAAAGAAATCGCTCGGATTTTTTTGCCCGAGGAAATAAAACCATTATCTAATTTCCACAGAATGATCCAAGTGACTAAAATTAATAGTCCAGACAAATAAAATGGCAAATTTTGTGAGAAACTTGCTAGATTAACTAACTGTGGTCCCACGGCAAACCCTACGGAGAAAAACAGTCCATAGATGGACATATTCCTTCCTCTTTTAGAAGGGTCGCTTATCGCCCCGATCCAGGTTTGTGAAGAAAAGTGAAGCATATGATCACCGACTCCAATTAGTAAGCGCAGTAAAAACCAAAAATAAAGATTAAAGTAGATCGGAAATAAAAGAATGGCGACCCCTACTATCGCTGCTCCGACTAAAACAACTGGTTTAAAGCCATATTTATGAAGAGGTGCCTCAATAAAAGGTGATACTAGCAACACGCCAATATAAATTCCCGTGGCATGCAATCCGTTGATACTCGAAGAAATACCTTTTTCTTCAAAAATAATTGCAATCAAAGGCAACAATAACCCCTGAGATAATCCTGATATTGCAACTACTGTAGTTAAGACCCAAAATCGGAATCTATCCGTCATGAAGACACCTTCTTTCTACATACATAAAAAAAGTAATACCAAAGTTGGCATTACCTTTTTAAAATTATGACCCGTACGGGAATCGAACCCGTGTTACCGCCGTGAAAGGGCGGTGTCTTAACCGCTTGACCAACGGGCCTACATCTGGCGGAGAAGGAGGGATTTGAACCCTCGCGCCGCTTTCGCGACCTACACCCTTAGCAGGGGCGCCTCTTCAGCCACTTGAGTACTTCCCCAAATGTTTTAAAAAATCTATTCTTCTAAAGAATAACTCCACAGGTAGGACTCGAACCTACGACCGATCGGTTAACAGCCGATTGCTCTACCAACTGAGCTACTGTGGAATAAAATGGGCCTAAATGGACTCGAACCATCGACCTCACGCTTATCAGGCGTGCGCTCTAACCAGCTGAGCTATAGGCCCTTCACAGATAAATAGAATATTAACAAAGAGCGGGTGATGGGAATCGAACCCACGACAACAGCTTGGAAGGCTGTAGTTTTACCACTAAACTACACCCGCATATATAAAACGGATTAACAAAGGGCGGATGATGGGAATCGAACCCACGAATGCCTGAACCACAATCAGGTGCGTTAACCACTTCGCCACATCCGCCATGGCAAAAGCATGTAAAAGTGGCTTGGGACAGAATCGAACTGCCGACACCTTGAGCTTCAATCAAGTGCTCTACCAACTGAGCTACCAAGCCAAATGGCGGTTCCGACGGGATTTGAACCCGCGATCTCCTGCGTGACAGGCAGGCATGTTAACCCCTACACCACGGAACCGAATTGCGGGGACAGGATTTGAACCTGCGACCTTCGGGTTATGAGCCCGACGAGCTACCAGACTGCTCCACCCCGCGATAATAATATAAAATTTTTGTCCACCAATCACAACAAAAAAGGAGGAAAGGGGATTCGAACCCCTGCGCGGTCTTACCCGCCTGTCGGTTTTCAAGACCGATCCCTTCAGCCAGACTTGGGTATTCCTCCATTACAATATAGCAATAACGTGATAAGTGGACCTTGCAGGACTCGAACCTGCGACCGGAC
Organism: Listeria grayi; assembly: GCF_900638015.1. Lineage (NCBI taxonomy): Bacteria > Bacillati > Bacillota > Bacilli > Caryophanales > Listeriaceae > Listeria > Listeria grayi. Next base: position 1,195,315 of record NZ_LR134483.1, on the reverse strand, counting down.
GGTTATGAGCCGTCTGCTCTAACCAACTGAGCTAAAGGTCCATAAAGAGATAGCGGCGGAGGGAGTTGAACCCACGACCTTTCGGGTATGAACCGAATGCTCTAGCCAGCTGAGCTACACCGCCATAATAATAATGGTGCTATCTACTCTAAATATGAGTATATTTACCTGTAAAGTGGAGCCTAGCGGGATCGAACCGCTGACCTCCTGCGTGCAAAGCAGGCGCTCTCCCAGCTGAGCTAAGGCCCCAAAAAGAAAGAATAAAAATCGGGAAGACAGGATTCGAACCTGCGACCCCTTGGTCCCAAACCAAGTGCTCTACCAAGCTGAGCTACTTCCCGTACTAAAGAAGTGCGCCCGAGAGGAGTCGAACCTCTAACCGCTTGATTCGTAGTCAAGTACTCTATCCAATTGAGCTACGGGCGCAAAAACAATATAGATTTATAAAAGTGCCGAGGACCGGAATCGAACCGGTACGGTGATCACTCACCGCAGGATTTTAAGTCCTGTGCGTCTGCCAGTTCCGCCACCCCGGCAATATTTGGAATAAATTGGAGCGGAAGACGGGGTTCGAACCCGCGACCCCCACCTTGGCAAGGTGATGTTCTACCACTGAACTACTTCCGCAACTTATAACAAATATAATGCGGGTGAAGGGACTTGAACCCCCACGCCTTGCGGCGCCAGATCCTAAATCTGGTGCGTCTGCCAATTCCGCCACACCCGCATAAAAGTGAGCCGTGATGGGCTCGAACCATCGACCCTCTGATTAAAAGTCAGATGCTCTACCAACTGAGCTAACGGCTCAAACAAGAAAAATGGTGCCGGCTGCAAGAGTCGAACTCGCGACCTACTGATTACAAATCAGTTGCTCTACCAACTGAGCTAAGCCGGCAAAAATGGTGGAGGTTAACGGGATCGAACCGCTGACCCTCTGCTTGTAAGGCAGATGCTCTCCCAGCTGAGCTAAACCTCCAAATTACTGCCCGGCAGCGACCTACTCTCACAGGGGGAAACCCCCTACTACCATTGGCGCAGAGAAACTTAACTACCGTGTTCGGGATGGGAACGGGTGTGACCTTCTCGCCATAACTACCAGACAATATAAGAGAAAAACATTCTCTCAAAACTAGAGAAGAAAGGTTGTAAAGTTTTCACCGATAATCATTTTTATTGGTTAAGTCCTCGATCGATTAGTATTTGTCCGCTCCATATGTTGCCATACTTCCACTCCAAACCTATCTACCTGATCATCTTTCAGGGATCTTACTTTCCGAAGAAATGGGAAATCTCATCTTGAGGGGGGCTTCACGCTTAGATGCTTTCAGCGTTTATCCCTGCCGCACATAGCTACCCAGCGATGCTCCTGGCGGAACAACTGGTACACCAGCGGTGCGTCCATCCCGGTCCTCTCGTACTAAGGACAGCTCCTCTCAAATTTCCTGCGCCCGCGACGGATAGGGACCGAACTGTCTCACGACGTTCTGAACCCAGCTCGCGTGCCGCTTTAATGGGCGAACAGCCCAACCCTTGGGACCGACTACAGCCCCAGGATGCGACGAGCCGACATCGAGGTGCCAAACCTCCCCGTCGATGTGGACTCTTGGGGGAGATAAGCCTGTTATCCCCGGGGTAGCTTTTATCCGTTGAGCGATGGCCCTTCCATGCGGAACCACCGGATCACTAAGCCCGACTTTCGTCCCTGCTCGACTTGTCAGTCTCGCAGTCAAGCTCCCTTGTGCCTTTACACTCTGCGAATGATTTCCATCCATTCTGAGGGAACCTTTGGGCGCCTCCGTTACTCTTTAGGAGGCGACCGCCCCAGTCAAACTGCCCACCTGACACTGTCTCCCCACGCGCTAAGCGTGGCGGGTTAGAATGGTCATACAGCCAGGGTAGTATCCCACCATTGCCTCCTTGCACGCTGGCGCGCGCAGCTCTTAGGCTCCTACCTATCCTGTACAAGCGGTACAAACATTCCATATCAGGTTGCAGTAAAGCTCCACGGGGTCTTTCCGTCCTGTCGCGGGTAACCTGCATCTTCACAGGTACTATAATTTCACCGAGTCTCTCGTTGAGACAGTGCCCAGATCGTTGCGCCTTTCGTGCGGGTCGGAACTTACCCGACAAGGAATTTCGCTACCTTAGGACCGTTATAGTTACGGCCGCCGTTTACTGGGGCTTCAATTCGCACCTTCGCTTGCGCTAAGCGCTCCTCTTAACCTTCCAGCACCGGGCAGGCGTCAGCCCCTATACGTCACCTTACGGTTTTGCAGAGACCTGTGTTTTTGCTAAACAGTCGCCTGGGCCTATTCACTGCGGCTCTCTCGGGCTTTCACCCTAATAGAGCACCCCTTCTCCCGAAGTTACGGGGTCATTTTGCCGAGTTCCTTAACGAGAGTTCTCTCGCTCACCTTAGGATTCTCTCCTCATCTACCTGTGTCGGTTTGCGGTACGGGCAGTACAGTTCTAACTAGAGGCTTTTCTTGACAGCGTGAAATCAGGAACTTCCGTACTTAATTTCCTTCCCCATCACAGCTCATGCTTCGCGAGAAGCGGATTTGCCTACTTCTCACACTCACTGCTTGGACGCACCTTTCCATTCGTGCGATTCCTTATCCTTCTGTGTCACCCCATTGCTCAAACAAACGGCACTGGTACAGGAATATCAACCTGTTGTCCATCGCCTACGCCTATCGGCCTCGGCTTAGGTCCCGACTAACCCTGAGCGGACGAGCCTTCCTCAGGAAACCTTAGATATTCGGTGGAAGGGATTCTCACCCTTCTTTCGCTACTCATACCGGCATTCTCACTT